>JAQVVH010000001.1:640325-1236393 GCA_028699065.1 Gallionella sp. | reverse complement strand
TCTTTTCGACTTTGTGTAAGTACTACTTTTATTTTAAAGCTATCCCATGCCCTAAAGCACAGAATCTACCCTAAAACCAAGTACCTACACTCGTCGACTGTTTCCATATTTTTTAAAGATCGGGCTGCCGTGGCAGCGAAGAGGTGCGCATTATAGGGATAGAAAAATTCCCGTCAACACTTTTTTGAAATTTTTTTGCAATTATTTTCTGGATCACATGGCGCACGCAGAAATTCTCTACAATCCTCGCTTGCGAAAGGAAGCGAAAGATGTCAAAAATCACCCTGGGGATTGAATCCTCCTGCGACGAAACCGGCGTGGCGCTTTACCAAATGGGGCGCGGCCTGCTCGCCCATACCCTTCACTCCCAGATTGCGCTACACAGCGAATATGGCGGCGTAGTACCCGAGCTGGCCTCGCGCGACCACGTCCGCCACATCACCCCACTGATTCGCCAGACACTGAACCTGGCCGACCTCACCCTGCCGCAAATCGATGGCATCGCCTATACGCAGGGCCCCGGGCTCGGCGGCGCCCTGCTGGTAGGCGCCAGCGTGGCCAACGCGCTGGCTCGCGCACTCGATATCCCAAGCATTGGCATTCACCATCTCGAAGGTCACCTGCTTTCGCCGCTGCTAGCAGATCCGGCCCCTGAATTTCCGTTCATTGCCTTACTGGTTTCCGGGGGGCACACCCAACTAATGCGCGTCAACGGCATCGGCGACTATATTTTACTGGGCGAAACATTGGATGATGCGGCCGGCGAAGCCTTCGACAAGAGCGCCAAGCTACTCGGCCTGGATTACCCGGGGGGGCCGGAGCTCGCCAAACTGGCCACCCGGGGGACGCCGGGCAAATTCAAATTACCCCGCCCGATGTTGAACAGCGGCGATCTCGACTTCAGTTTCAGCGGACTCAAGACGGCCGTCCTGACATTAACGCGCGAACAACCGCAAGATGAACAGACCCGTGCCGATATCGCCCATGCCACCCAGGAAGCCATCATCGACGTACTCGCCCACAAAGCCCGCGTAGCACTGGCGCAAAGCGGCCTCAGCCAATTGGTCGTCGCGGGTGGCGTTGGGGCAAACCGCTTACTGCGCGAACGCCTTGACGTGGAAATCGGAAAACGCGGTGGCAAGGTGTTCTACCCCGCAATGGAATTCTGCACCGACAACGGCGCGATGATCGCCTTCGCCGGCGCGCTGCGGCTTGACCGGCACGAGGGCGACAAAAACTACCGGTTCAATATTCATCCGCGCTGGCCGCTAATGGATATCGGCCTGAAAAACTAGGCTGACTTTTTGCCGATCCTGCTTTCCTTACCCGTCAGCAGATTCTGGATATTGTGCTTGTGCCGCCAAATCAGCAGCAAGGACATCACGCCGATCGCCATCACCAGCTCGGGCCGCAACTGCAGCACCATCGCATAGATCGGCGCGCCAACCGCCGCCAACAGCGCAGAGAGTGAAGAATATCGAAACACCAGAGCAACAAGCAGCCAAGTCGCCAGCACCGCGAGGCCCAGCCATCCGCTGATCGCCAACAGCACGCCAAGCGCGGTGGCCACGCCCTTGCCCCCCTTGAATTTCAGAAAGACCGGGAACAGATGCCCAAGGAACACCGCAAGCGACACCAAGGCCACGGTCAATAGCCCGCCGGCATCATGCGGCACAAAATGGATCGCCAGAAAAACCGCCAGCCAGCCTTTGGCAGCATCCCCCAACAGCGTCAATGCCGCTGCGGCTTTTTTACCGCTGCGCAGCACATTCGTCGCCCCCGGATTTCCTGAACCATATGTCCGCGGATCGGCCAAGCCGAACACCTTGCTCATCAAGACAGCGAAAGAGACTGAGCCCAACAAATAGGCGGCCACTACAAAAACGACGGTCATCATTAGCTCGAATCCCTTAAAATGTGTGCGGCGCATTCTACTCGAATCATTTCAGGCAACCAAACACGACTCATGGATATTATTTTCTTGCGCGACCTGCGGGTCGACACCCTCATCGGCGTCTATGATTGGGAGAAGCGCGTGCCGCAGACCCTGCAAATCGACCTGGACATCGCCGTTCCGGACAACCAGGCGGCGCAAACCGACGACATCAAAGATGCGCTGAATTATGCCGACGTGGTTCGCGATATCCAGCGCGCGCTCGCCAGCCGCCATTTCAATCTGATCGAAACACTCGCGGAAACCATCGCACAAATGCTGCTCAATGATTTCAAAACGCCCTGGGTCAGAGTGAGCATCGCAAAACTCAACGCCATTCGCGGCAGCAAAATGGTCGGCATCAGCATCGAACGCGGTTTTCAGCAGAAATAAACTAGCCCCGGGGATGATGCTGCGCATGTAACCGTTTCAGGCGTTCGCGCGCCACATGCGTATAAATTTGCGTCGTGGAAATATCCGAGTGCCCCAGCAGCATCTGCACCACGCGCAAATCGGCACCATGGTTTAGCAAATGGGTGGCAAACGCATGTCGCAAGGTATGCGGCGATAACGGCTTATGCAGCCCGCCGCTGCGTGCATGTTTTTTGATGAGATACCAGAACATCTGCCGGGTCATCCCCTCACCGCGCTGCGTCACAAAAAGCGCATTGGAGACTTTTCCCGACAACAGCAGCGGCCTTCCCTCGGACAAATAACGACGCAGCCAACTCATCGCCTCCTCCCCAAACGGCACCAGTCGCTCCTTGCTACCCTTGCCCATCACCCGCACCACACCCATATCCATGCTGACCTGGGTTACCCGCAAGGTTACCAGCTCAGACACCCGCAATCCGGTGGCGTAAAGCACCTCGAACATGGTGCGGTCACGCAATCCCAGCAAGGTTGAAACATCCGGCGCATTCAACAGCAGCTCCACATCCTGCTCGGTCAGCGACTTGGGCAACGCACGCGGCAACTTGGGCGTAGCAATCTGTAATGTCGGGTCAGTCGCGACTTTCCCCTGCCGCAACCAGTAACGAAAAAAACGCTTCAGACTGGAAATCGCGCGCGCCGTACTGGACGGACGCGCCCGACAGGTCACCACAAGATAAGCCAGATAGCGCTGCAAATCGGCGTGATCGGTCAGCAACAAATCAGAGGTATTGTGCTGCCCGGCCCAGGCAGCGAACTTTTCCAAATCACACCGGTAATTATCCAGCGTGCTGCGCGCGAGACCATCCTCCAGCCAAAGGTGATCGCAAAAAGTATCGATCAGCTCAACGCTGCTCATGCGCCAGCAACCATTGCTTAATTTGCAGCGGCGCCCCTGCCGCATGATGCATGAATCCGCCCAGGCCGGCCTTCCCGAGCACCCGATGACAGGGCACAACGATCGGTAGCGGGTTCGCGCCGCAGGCCTGGCCCACCGCGCGCGGGGCTGAATGAAGCTCGGCGGCCAAGGCGCCATAGGCTCTGGTTTCTCCGCATGGAATCCTTTGCATGGCGTGCCAGACTTTGAGTTGATGTGCTGTTCCGTTCAATCTCAACGGCAAATCAAAAACATGACAAGGGATTTCCAGATAGCGCTCAATTTGCCCGCAAATTTGCCTGGCGAGCGCGTCCTGCGGTGGCTGCAATGCGGCAGCGGGCGGGAGAAAATCGATCCCGTAAAGCGCAGCGTCATCGCAGCGAATGCCGAGCACTCCGAATGGAGCCGATATTTTGGCTTGATATTGCATGCGGCAATCATAGCGCACAAAACAAAACGGGAGCCGAAGCTCCCGTTGTTGCTGCATCACCAAAGCGCGAATCAGGCGCGGTTTGGCAGCTTTTCCTTAATACGTGCCGACTTGCCGGAACGCTCACGCAGATAGTACAGCTTGGCGCGGCGAACATCGCCACGGCGCTTCACTTCGATGCTGGCGATCGTGGGCGAATAAGTCTGGAATGTACGCTCCACACCTTCACCGGCGGAAATCTTGCGCACGATGAAAGCAGAATTCAAACCGCGATTACGCTTGGCGATGACCACGCCCTCGAAAACCTGAACGCGCTTGCGCTCGCCTTCGACCACGTTCACGCCAACCACCACTGTGTCGCCGGGGGCGAAAGCAGGAATGGTCTTGCCCAGACGGGCGATTTCTTCTTGTTCCAGTTGTTCGATCAAATTCACTTCATTACTCCTTGGTTATCGGGTCTTGTTCCTTCTGGAACTGAGCCAGAAGCCGAGACTCCTCTTTTGTCAGATCACGCCCGGCCAGCAAATCCGGCCGCCGCAACCACGTTCTGCCCAACGACTGCTGAAGCCGCCAGCGCTGTATATCCGCATGATTGCCGGACAACAAAACCGGGGGCACGACTTCACCACTAAACACTTCCGGACGGGTGTAGTGCGGACAATCCAGCAAGCCCTGCACAAACGAATCCTGCTCGGCAGAATCCGCATCTCCCAGCACCCCGGGAAGCTGCCGCACCAAAGTGTCTATCAACACCATCGCGGGCAACTCGCCACCGGACAACACATAATCGCCGATGGAAATTTCAGCATCCACATGCTGGCGCAACAGGCGCTCATCGACACCTTCGTAACGCCCGGCCAGCAATATCAACCCTTCATCCTGCTGCGCAACCATCACCCGCACCGCAGCGTGATTCAACAAGCGACCTTGCGGCGAGAGATAAATCACCCGGCTACGCTTTACACCATCAGCAGCCTGTCGCTGTTTTGCCGCCGCAATCGCGGCCGCCAGCGGCTCCGCCAGCATCACCATGCCCGGCCCGCCACCATAAGGCCGGTCGTCAATTGTGCGGTAATTGTCTTCCGTAAAATCCCGCGGATTCCACGTCCGCAACTGATACTTACCCTGCTCCGCCGCGCGCCGCGTGATACCGTATTGCGTCAGCGCCTCGAACATCTGCGGAAACAGCGTAATGACGTCGAAAATCATTTCAGATAATCCGCCGACCAATCCACTTCAATCACCCGCCGGGCCGCATCCACCCGCTTGATCACGGCCTCGACGAACGGAATCAGCAACTCACTGGTCTCGCCCTTCACGCACAACACGTCGTTGGCCCCGGTCTCGAGCAGCTTCGCAACAATCCCGAGAGGCTCACCCGCCAAACCGACCACCTGCATCCCGATGAGATCAGCCCAGTAGTACTCGTCCTCGGCCTGATCGGGCAACGCGTCGCGCGGCACCGCAATCAACAGACCTCGCAGCGACTCGGCCGCATTGCGGTCCGGACAGCCTTCGAGCCGCGCCACCAAAATCTTGCCGTGCACATCGCAGGCCTCAACCTCAACCTCGCGCCACGGGCCGTTTTCCCTGCCGATCCACCATGCAGGATAATCCAGCAGGCTATCCAGATACTCGGTAAACGGCTGGATCTTGAGCTCGCCCCGAATGCCATGCGCGGCAGCCACGCGCCCCATAATCACCATGGACGCGGAATCAGCAAACTCAGGCAGCAGCGGCACCCGCCTGCTTCACCAGCCTCGCCACGGTGTCGCTCATCTGCGCACCCTTGCTCTGCCAGTGGCTCACGCGTTCCATCTGCAAGCGCAGGGACTCCTGGCCTTCTGTCGCCACGGGGTTATAAAAACCCACGCGCTCGATGAAACGACCATCGCGGCGATTACGCGAATCAGCCACCACAACGTTATAAAACGGACGGTTCTTGGAACCGCCACGGGAAAGACGAATGATTACCATACGAAACCTATTTAAGTTATTAGCCCTGCAAAAGGGCGCGAATTCTACGACAAATCCCGCGCTTGTGGCAAGCACAGGAAAATCAAGAGATTTTTGGCCAATCAGCGCTGCAGGAGCACCTCGAGAACAAATTTACTGCCCAGATAGGCCAGCACCAACAGCGCAAACCCGCCCACCGTCCAGCGCACGGCAACCCGGCCACGCCAACCATAGGACACATGCCCCCACAACAGCACGGCAAACACCAGCCAGGAAATAAAGCCAAACAGCACCTTGTGATTGAATTGCCAGGCCTTGCCGAAAATTTCCTCGGAAAAAATCACCCCGGAAGCCAGCGTCAACGTCAACAGCACAAAACCGATGCCAATCATCCTGAACAGCAAAGTTTCCATAGTCAGTAGAGGCGGCAGATTCTGCAGCACCTTGGGCAACCTGCCATGATGCAAACGCTTTTCAACCTGGGAAATCAACACCGCATGCAGCATGGCAATGGTGAACAGACTATAAGCCAGCATCGCCGCCGCTATATGCGCCTTGAAGGCGAACAAGCCGGAATTCTCCAGCGGGTGAGTCGCGGGAAAAATCACGGGCAACACCACCGAAACTGCGGCCAGCGGCAACACCAGCGCCTGCAGGCCGCCAACGGGATAGAAAAAACGTGACACCCAATAAACCAGCAGCGTCAGCCAAACAATCAGCGACAACGCATTTACAAAGCTGAAATTAAATCCACCGCCGGCAAAAACGCCCTCCAGCAACAAATATCCATGCAGAAACAGCGGCAGCGAGACCCAATGCCCCAGTCGGCCGCGACTGAGCGCATCTCCCTTGTTCGGCGTTTGCGCCTGCCAGAAATACACGGCGAGGATGCTGTAGCTGGTAAAAGCCAGCCAGGAAAGAATCAGGTTAGGCATTTTGCATCGGGATGTTTTAGACTTGGCGAATTCTACACCAATACTTAATGTCATCATGCTGGACAACCTGACCCAACGCCTCTCCGGCGTCATCAAAAACCTGCGCGGCCAGGCCCGACTGAGCGAAGGCAACATTCAGGATGCCTTGCGCGAAGTGCGCATGGCGCTGCTTGAGGCCGATGTCGCGCTACCCGTCGTCAGGGATTTCATCGCCCAAGTAAAAACCGCCGCGCTGGGTGAAGCCGTTATCGGCAACCTGAATCCGGGACAAGCACTCATCGGCGTCGTGCACCGCGAACTCACCCGCCTGATGGGCGAACACAACGACGAGCTCAACCTCGCCATTACACCGCCCGCCGTCATCCTCATGGCCGGCCTGCAGGGTGCCGGCAAAACCACCACCAGCGGCAAGCTGGCCAAACTGCTGCGCGACCAGCAAAAGAAAAAAGTCCTACTGGTCAGCTGTGACGTCTATCGTCCCGCCGCCATCGAGCAACTGCGCACACTGGCAGCGCAGCTCGAGATCGACTTCTTCGCCTCCGAGCCGAGCCAAAAACCGCAGGACATCGCGCTGGCCGCCCTGGACTATGCGAAGAAGCATTACCACGACGTCCTGATCGTCGATACCGCCGGACGCCTGGCCATCGACGCAGCCATGATGGCCGAAATCCAGCAATTGCATGCCGCATTAAAGCCCGTCGAAACCCTGTTTGTCGTGGATGCCATGACCGGCCAGGACGCCGTCAACACCGCCAAAGCGTTTGGCGACACCCTGCCACTAACCGGCGTCATCCTCACCAAACTTGATGGTGACGCACGCGGTGGCGCCGCGCTTTCCGTGCGCCAGATCACCGGCAAACCGATCAAGTTCATCGGCGTCAGCGAAAAACTCACGGGCCTCGAAGCCTTCCACCCTGAACGCATGGCCTCGCGCGTACTCGGCATGGGTGACGTACTCTCCCTGATCGAGGAAGCGCAGCGCGAGGTCGATCTCGGCGAAGCCGAAAAACTGGCCAAGAAACTCAAAAAGGGCGACGGCTTCGACCTCAACGATTTCAAAATGCAAATCGCACAGATGCGAAAAATGGGCGGCATGTCGGCGCTCATGGACAAACTGCCCGCACAACTCAGCCAAGCCGCGGCAGGTGCCAACGTCGATGACAAACAGATCAGCCGCATCGAGGGCATCATCAACTCCATGACCCCGCTGGAGCGCAGCAAACCGGAAATCATCAAAGCCTCGCGCAAACGCCGCATCGCGGCCGGCGCGGGCGTTCAGGTCATGCACGTCAACCAGCTGCTCAACCAGTTTGAGCAATCCCAAAAAATGATGAAAATGTTCAGCAAAGGCGGCATGGGAAAACTGATGCGCGGCATGGCCGGCAAGTTTCCCGGCCTGCGCTAACCCAACCTATCAGCAAGGAGAAAACCATGACAATCAAAGCCATTATTTTCGACGTCGACGGCACCCTGGCCGACACCGAAGACGCGCATCGCATCGCCTTCAACAAAGCATTTGCCGAGAACGGCCTCGACTGGAACTGGGACGTGGCGCTTTATGACAAGCTGCTCAAAGTCACCGGCGGCAAGGAACGCATCAAATTTTTCGTCTCCGATTTTCTGACCGGATACACCCCGCCCGCCGACTTCGAAGACTTCGTCAAACACCTGCACAAAGTCAAAACCGCGCACTACACCGGCATGCTGCGCGACGGCCATATTCCGCTGCGTCCCGGCATCAAACAATTGATCGACGACGCCCGCAATGCCGGCATCACGCTGGCGATTTCCACCACCACCTCGCCGGAAAACGTCAGCGGACTGCTCGAAGTCGGCCTCGGCAAGGACTGGGAAAGTTACTTCGCCGCCAACGGCTGCGGCGACATCGTCCCGCACAAAAAACCCGCGCCGGATATTTATTTCTGGGTACTGAACAAACTGGGCCTGCCTGCGGCAGAATGCATTGCACTGGAAGATTCCAACAACGGCCTGCGTGCCAGCCTCGCCGCCGGAATCAAAACTTTCGTCACACTGAACCACTACACCCGCAACCAGGATTTCACCGGTGCGGAAGCCGTATTTGACGATCTCGGCGATCTTGCGGACTTTTACCGAAAAACCGGGCTCCCCCTTCCCAAGGCGTAAATACGCATTCAGAATCTCCGCCACGGGCCGATAGCTCAGCTGGGAGAGCGCCGCGTTCGCAATGCGGAGGTCGGGAGTTCGATCCTCCTTCGGTCCACCAATCGCCACCGCCCGCCAAACTCGCGGGCTTTTTTTCCGGCATCTGCCCGCAACCTTCTTAACGGTTTCGGTTAAAATGCCCCCTGTAATTTAATTCCAACAGGGAGACCACAACCATGTACCAGATCGCGCCCAGTATTTTGTCCGCCAACTTCGCCCGGCTCGGCGAGGAAGTTGATGATGTTCTCGCCTCGGGCGCGGACGTTGTGCACTTCGATGTAATGGATAACCACTATGTTCCCAATCTGACGATCGGCCCGCTGGTCTGCGAGGCTTTGCGCAAGCACGGTGTCACCGCGCCCATCGACGTGCATTTGATGGTCAAGCCGGTGGATCGCATCATTCCGGATTTCGCCAAAGCGGGTGCAACCTACATCACGTTTCACCCGGAAGCCTCCGAGCATATCGACCGCACGATCGGTCTGATCAAGGAAAGCGGCTGCAAGGCCGGTCTGGTGTTCAATCCGGCAACTCCGCTGGATATTCTGGAATACACCCTGCCAAAACTGGACATGGTGTTGCTGATGTCGGTGAACCCAGGATTCGGCGGCCAGAAGTTTATACCGCATGTGCTGGATAAGGCCCGCAAGGTGCGCAAGATGATTGACGCCAGCGGCCTCGACATTCGCCTGGAAATCGACGGCGGCGTCGGCCCGGCGAATATCAAGGAAGTCGCCGAAGCCGGTGTGGACATGTTCGTTGCCGGCTCGGCAGTGTTTGGCAAGCGCAACGCAAATGACCCGAACCGCTACAACAGCATCATCAACGAGATGCGTGCGGAACTGGCCAAGGTCGGCAAGTAATGTCGTTCAAGGATTTTCCCCTGCCCGTTTCGGCGATCGTCATCGATCTCGATGGCACGCTACTGCACACCGCGCCGGAGCTGGCAGAATCCGCCAATCGCATGCTGCGGGACATGGGCCGTCCTGCCGTGTCGCAGGATTTGCTGATGAGTTACATCGGCAACGGCATTCACTGGCTGGTTAAGCGCGCGCTGACAGGCGACATGCATGCCGAGCCGGATGCCGCGCTGTTCGACCGGGCGCTGCCGATTTTCGAAAAGCACTACACCGAACTGTTGCTGGAAAGCAAACCGTTCGATGGCGTTCTACCGGGGCTGGAAGCGCTCAAGGCCGCGGGCTACCGCCTTGGCTGCATCACCAACAAAGTGGCGCGCTATACCGAGCCGCTGCTCAAGGGTGTCGGCCTCGCGGACTATTTTGAGATCGTGCTGGCGGGCGACACGTTACCGGAGAAAAAACCGCATCCGCTACCGTTGCAGCATTCGGCGGAATTTTTCGGTGTGCCGATCGAGCATCTGCTGTTGGTCGGCGATTCTCTGAGCGATGCCCAGGCCGCACGCGCCGCAGGCTGCCCGATCATCTGTGTGCCTTATGGCTACAACCACGGCGAGCCCGTAGAGACGCTCAATGTGGATGCGGTCATTCCCGACCTGACGGCTGTTTTGCCTCTCATCACCCGGCGCTGACCATGACGCATCACAACCTCTCTTTAAAAGCATTTTGCTGGCGATGGTGATCCTGCATCACCGGATGATCTGTCCGCTTGTCGCCATCAAAATTATTTAGAGAGGTCCGTTATGTTGTCACCCATTTCCGAACAAGCATTCCGCGCGCTTGCCGCGCAAGGCTATAACCGCATTCCGCTGGTTGCGGAAACTTTTGCGGATCTCGACACGCCGCTGTCGCTGTATCTCAAACTCGCGAATCAACCGTTTTCCTATTTGCTGGAATCCGTACAGGGCGGCGAACGTTTCGGCCGTTATTCTTTTATCGGGCTGCCGGCCGATACCTATCTTACCGTCCGCGGCAAACAGATCACGCTGCACGAACGCGGCCACGAGACCGTGCAGCATGCCGACAATCCGCTCGATTTCATCAGTCACTATCAGGCGCAGTTTCGCGTCGCACCACTACCCGATCTGCCACGCTTTACCGGCGGACTCGCCGGTTATTTCGGCTACGACACGGTGCGTTACATTGAGCCGCGCCTGGCCGACGCCCAAAAACCTGATGTGCTGGGCACCCCGGATATCCTGCTGATGCTGACTGAGCAGCTGGCAGTCGTCGACAATCTCTCCGGCAAACTGACTTTTATTGTGTACGCCAACCCCGCGCAGGATCAGGCCTATGCCCATGCACGTGCGCGGCTGTCCGCATTGATTGCGCGCCTGCGCCTTCCGGCAACCATTCCTGCCGCGCCGGCCATGCCCCGTACCGAAGCCACTTCGGAATTTGGCGAAGCGGCTTTCAAGGCCGCGGTGGAGAAATCCAAACGTTACATTTTTGACGGCGACATCATGCAGGTCGTACTTTCCCAGCGCATGTCGCAACCTTTCCCGGCCTCGCCGCTATCTCTGTACCGCGCGCTGCGCAGCGTTAACCCCTCGCCCTACATGTTTTATTACGACATGGGGGATCATCACGTGGTGGGCGCATCGCCCGAAATTCTGGCGCGTGTTGAAGGTAGCACAGTCACCGTGCGTCCCATCGCCGGCACCCGCCCGCGCGGCAAAACACAGGCGCAGGATGTCGCACTGGCAGAAGAATTGCTGGCCGACCCCAAAGAGCTGGCGGAGCATCTGATGTTGATCGATCTCGGCCGCAATGACGCCGGCCGGGTCGCGCAAAGCGGCTCGGTCAAACTCACCGAAAAAATGGTCATCGAGCGCTATTCCCACGTCATGCACATCGTCTCGAATGTCGAGGCCAAGCTTAAGCCCGGCCTGACTGCAATGGACGTGCTCAAGGCCACCTTCCCCGCCGGTACGGTCAGCGGGGCGCCGAAGGTGCGCGCCATGGAAATCATCGACGAGTTTGAGCCCAGCAAGCGTGGTATCTACGCGGGCGCGGTCGGCTATCTCGGTTTTAATGGCGACATGGACGTCGCCATCGCGCTGCGCACGGCAGTCATTAAGGACAACATGCTTTATGTGCAGGCCGGCGCCGGCATCGTCGCCGACTCTGTGCCAGAGAGCGAGTGGATGGAAACCCGCAACAAGGCGCGCGCCATATTGCGCGCGGCGGAAATGGTGCTCGACGGTCTGGATGTGCAGGCGTTTTAATGCTGCGCGTCACTGAAATCAAACTGCCGCTCGACCACTCGCCCGCGGCACTGCAGGCAACCCTGTTACAGCGGCTGGCGATCGCCGAAACGGATTTACTACACTACACGATATTCAAGCGCGGCACCGACGCGCGCAAGAAAAACAACATTCTGTTTGTTTACACAGTCGATGCCGAAGTCCGCAACGAAGCGGAAGTGCTGCAGCGTTGCGCGAACAACCCGCACATTTCACTGGCGCCAGACACCTGCTATCAGTTCGTCACCCGGGCGACTGCCCATCCCGGCGCAAGGCCCGTTGTCATTGGCATGGGCCCGGCCGGATTGTTCGCCGGATTACTCCTCGCGCAAATGGGTTTCCGTCCGCTGATCCTGGAACGCGGCAAGGCTGTGCGTGAACGCACCAAGGACACCTGGGCGCTCTGGCGGCAAGGCAAGCTGAATCCGGAATCCAATGTGCAATTCGGCGAAGGCGGCGCAGGCACGTTTTCCGACGGCAAGCTGTACAGCCAGATCAAGGACCCGCGTCATCTTGGCCGCAAGGTACTGACCGAATTCGTCACCGCCGGCGCGCCCGAGGAAATTCTCTACGTCAGCCATCCGCACATCGGCACGTTCCGGCTCGTCAGCATGGTCGAAAAGATGCGCGCAACTATCATTGCGCTGGGCGGTGAAATCCGTTTCCAGAGCAAAGTTGAGGACATTGAAATTTGCGATGGGCAACTGCAATCGGTCGTCCTCGCCGATGGTGAGCGCATCGCCACCCGGCATCTGGTGCTGGCCATCGGCCACAGCGCACGCGACACGTTTGAAATGCTCCACAAACGCGGCGTGTACATTGAACCCAAGCCCTTCTCCATCGGCTTCCGCATCGAACATCCGCAGTCACTAATCGATCGTGCCCGCTATGGGGCGAATGCCGGCAACCCGCAGCTCGGCGCGGCGGATTACAAGCTGGTGCATCACGCGGAAAACGGCCGCTCGGTGTACAGCTTCTGCATGTGCCCCGGCGGTACGGTGGTCGCCGCGGCTTCGGAACCCGGACGCGTGGTAACCAACGGCATGAGCCAGTATTCGCGCGCCGAACGTAACGCCAACAGTGGCATCGTTGTCGGCATCACGCCGGAAGACTTTCCGCGCAATCCGGACGACCCGGACAACCCGCTGGGGGGTGTCGAACTGCAACGCCGGCTGGAATCGCGCGCCTTTGAACTGGGCGGCAGCGACTACCGCGCGCCCGGACAACTGGTCGGTGATTTTCTCGCGGAAAAATCGTCGTCAGCGCTGGGTCAGGTTCAACCGTCCTACACGCCCGGTGTGCATCTCACCGACCTTTCCACCGCGTTGCCCGACTACGCCATCGACGCCATCCGCGAAGCGCTGCCCGCCTTTGCAAAACAGATTCACGGTTTTGATCGCGCCGACGCCGTGCTGACCGGCGTGGAAACGCGCACCTCTTCGCCGGTGCGCATCAAACGCAATGACGACAATTTGCAGAGCATCAACACGCGCGGCCTCTATCCGGCCGGCGAAGGCGCGGGCTATGCCGGCGGCATTCTTTCCGCCGCCGTGGATGGCATCAAGGTTGCCGAGGCCGTCGCGCTGAGTATCATGCAGGACAAACATTGAAACAGGAGCAATCATGCTGCTAATGATCGACAACTACGACTCATTCACCTACAACCTCGTGCAGTATTTTGCCGAGCTCGGCGCCGAGGTCGAGGTGCACCGCAATGATGAAATTTCCGTTGCCGAAATAGAACGGCTCGCGCCGACGCAGATCGTCATTTCGCCCGGCCCCTGTTCCCCAAGCGAAGCCGGCATTTCGGTCGCCGCCATTCAGCATTTCGCGGGCAAAATTCCCTTGCTGGGCGTCTGCCTCGGTCACCAGAGCATCGGCCAGGCTTTCGGCGGCAGGATCATCCATGCGAAGACGCTGATGCACGGCAAGACCTCGCTGATTCATCATGCGAACAACAGCGTCTTCACCGGCTTGCCCAATCCTTTTACGGCCACGCGCTACCACTCGCTGGTGATCGAACGCGAAACGCTGCCGGATTGTCTGGAAATCACGGCCTGGACCGATGATGGCGAAATCATGGGCGTGCGCCACAAAACGCTGCCCATCCACGGGGTGCAATTCCATCCGGAATCCATCCTCACCGAACACGGCCACGACATGCTGAAGAATTTTCTGGAGGGCAAGCCATGACCCCGCAGGACGCACTGAAGCGCATCATCGAGCATCGCGAAATTTTCCATGATGAAATGATTTCGCTGATGCGGCAGATCATGGGGGGCGAGGTTTCGCCCGTAATGATTGCGGCCATCATCACCGGCCTGCGCGTAAAAAAGGAAACCATCGGCGAAATCGCCGCCGCCGCGCAGGTGATGCGCGAACTGTCCACAAAAGTGAACATGCCGGATGACGGCTCGCTGGTGGACACCTGCGGTACCGGTGGAGACGGTGCACACACCTTCAATATCTCAACTGCAGCGGCATTCGTCGCCGCCGCCGCCGGCGCAAAAATTGCCAAGCACGGCGGCCGTTCGGTCTCGTCGCAATCCGGCAGTGCCGATGTGCTGGAAGCGCTGGGTGTAAACATCAACCTGACACCGGAACAAACGGCCGTTTGCGTTGATCGGGCGGGATTCGGTTTCATGTTTGCCCCGAATTATCACAATGCGATGAAGCACGCCGCGCCCGTGCGCAAGGAGCTCGGCATTCGCACTCTGTTCAACATCCTCGGCCCGCTGACCAATCCGGCCGGCGCGAAACAGCAAGTCATGGGCGTGTTCCACGCGGATCTGGTCGGCATTCAGGCGCGGGTGTTACAGCGGCTGGGCAGCCGGCGCGTAATGATCGTGCACGGTGAAGACGGCATGGATGAAATCACGCTGAGCGGCAATACGCTGGTCGCGGAGCTGAAGGACGGCGAAGTGCAGGAATACACAGTGCATCCGCAACAGTTCGGCCTGAATACCGCCGAGCCGTCGTCCATCAGTGTTTCAGGCGTGCAGGCTTCGCGCGACATGCTGCTGGGTGTGCTGGACAACCAGCCGGGCCCCGCCCGCGATATTGTGCAGCTGAATGCGGGCGCGGCGATTTACGTTGCCGGTAAAACTGCCACGCTCGCTGAGGGCGTCGCCCTTGCGAGTTCGTTGCTCGCCAGCGGTGCGGCAAAAGCGCGTCTCGATCAGCTTGTCAGCGTGAGCAACAGTTTCCGCTGATTTCGGCCAGCGCGTCCGCAAGTCCGGGATAGCGCAGTCGCACCCGCAGTTCCGTTTGCAGACGCTGATTGCTCAGGCGCCGCGACTCATTCATGAATGACCACATCATCGGCGATACGGTCTGCCGCACCTGTTCGCGCGGCAAGCGTGGCGGATGGGCCAGCCCGAAAACATCGGCGATAGCGTCAAAATAGTCGCCCATTTTCATCGCATCGCCATCCACCGCGTGATACACCCGATTCGGCCTGCCGCGCCGCAGGGCGGCCAACGCGATGCGCGCAAGATCGTCGGCATGAATGTGATTGGTGTAGCTGTCTTCATCAGCAACAATTGCAGGAGAACCCGCTTGCAAACGATCCAGCGGAAACCGGTCGGCTGCATAAATACCGGGGACCCGCAAAATGCTTGCGTTCACACCTTTTCGTTTTGCCCAGTCGCGAATTAAATGTTCGGCCGCCACTCGCCGCTGTGCGCGGGACGTTTGCGGATTCACCCGCCGGGTTTCATCAATAACCGCTCCGCCGCAATCGCCGTACACACCACTGGTGCTGATATAAATCAGCCGTTGCGGTAATGAACCGCGCGACAAGGCCGCAAGCAGATTCCGTGTGCGCGGATCGCCGCTGCCCTGCGCGGGAGGCGGCGCAAAATGCAGCACGGTATCGGCCAAGCCGACAATGCGCGACAAACTCGCACGACCATCCAAATCCCCCAACACAGGCACGGCACCCAGCGCCCGCAGACGGTTGCAATAGACCGGATTTCGGATCAGGGCGTAAACGCGATAACGCTTGAGCAGCAGGGGAATGGTTCGCAGCGCCACATCCCCCGCGCCCACAATGAGCAAACGATTCATGCGGACATTATGCGTTAGAATTGCGCCTCACGAACACAGCAACCTTTCATCATGACGTACACAGTTACCCTTCTGCCCAGCCAGCACAACTTTACAATTGAGGCCGACGAAACCATCCTGGAAGCGGGACTCAAGCATGGCTTCACGCTGCCCTACAGCTGCCGCGACGGGGCGTGCGGCGCGTGCAAGGGCAAGGTGCTTCAGGGGCAGGTTGATCACGGCCGCGCGCAGGCACACGCGCTGAGTGATGACGAAAAATCCGCCGGCATGGCGCTTTTTTGTTGCGCCAAACCGCTGTCTGATCTGACGCTCGAATCCCGTGAAATCAGCGCCGTCAAAGACATCCCGGTCAAAATCATGCCCTGCCGCGTGGAAAAAATGGAACGCGTCGCCGACGATGTGATGGTGCTTAAGCTGCGCTTGCCGGCCAACGAGCGCTTGCAGTTTCTTGCGGGCCAGTACATCGACATTCTGATGAAAGATCAGAAGCCGCGCAGCTTCTCCCTGGCCAATGCGCCACATGACGATTCGCTACTGGAATTGCATATTCGCAATATTCCCGGCGGAGCCTTTACCCAGCACGTTTTCGACGAGATGAAAGCGCGCGACATCCTGCGCATCAAAGGCCCGCTGGGCACCTTTTTTCTGCGCGAAGATTCCGACAAGCCGATTATTTTCGTGGCGAGCGGCACCGGTTTCGCGCCCGTCAAGGCCATCGTTGAGCATGCGCTGCACATCGGGATAAAGCGTCCCATGCAGGTCTACTGGGGCGCGCGCAAACGCGCGGACCTCTATCTGCTGCCGCTGGCCGAATCCTGGCAGGCGCAGGGCATAAACGTGGTCCCGGTGCTTTCCGAAGCAGCAGCGGAAGATTGCTGGCAGGGCAGAACTGGGTTGGTGCATGAAGCGGTGATGGCGGACTTCCCCGATCTTTCCGGACATGAAATCTACGCTTGCGGCGCGCCCATCATGGTGGAAGCCGCGCATACGGATTTCACCACCGGCTGCAAACTACCCAACGCAGCGTTCTTCTCGGATGCGTTCACCTTCGCACCCAAAGTCTAGCGGCTCAATTCACTGGAAAGTTGCCGCGCGCTGGAAATTTTGCGCGGCGAGATCGGGTTGTTGCGTTTCCTGGAACAGCCGGGCCAGTGCGGTATAAACCTCACGGCTCGGCCCCACACTGAGGCTAGCCTCCAAATAGTTTTGCGCTTTGCCCCAAAGCTGCCGCTGCAGACAGAGCTTCCCCAACGCCAGCAACAAAAGGGCATCGTCCGGATGTTGTGCCAGCCATTTCTCGGCCCGGGCAATGCGCGCCAGACCGTCCTCGCTCCCGGCAGCGCATTCGCCATACAACCCCGCCAGATCGCTCTCCCAGTTTGTTTCCAGCGCCTCAGCCAGCAGGCGGCTCGCAGCCTCGCATTGCCCCAAACGCATCAGGATGGAAGCAGCCACTTCGATGACTTTTTTCTGCCGGCGAATTTCCGCCGGCATACTGCCCAGGCAGGCATTTAGCGCCTCCGGTGTGGTCTGCGCGCGCAACTGGCCAAGCCAGGCCTGCTCACGCAGACGTGCGGCGACTTCGCTGTCGAGCAGGGCCCGCTTTTCCATCTGCGCCAGCAGCACCAGCACCCGCGCCCAGTCGCCGGCCATCTGGCGGGCCTTTAATTCCAGTGCCAACGCCCCCGCATGATTCTTGCCGGCCATGTGGTACAGCGATGGCAGCAGCGCAAGCACAGCGTCCGCCGCCTTGCGGTCGAGCAGGAATCTCCCCTCGGTCAGCAGATGCAACGCGCCCGCTTCACCCGTTTTGCCCTGCAACGCTTCGAGATAGCTGTCGCGGCGCGCATGGGCGTACTGTTCGTGGGCGGAACGGGCCGCAACCACCGGCAACAGGGGACTTTCATCCCCGTCGCGCATGGCGCGCACGGCCCGCTGTTCCGCTTGGGCAAAGCTACCCGCAAAAAAGGCCGCCAGCGCTTCATCGTGCGCCTTGCGCTGCCGGCTCTGCATCCTGCTGCGACGAAAGACCCGCACCGTCGCAGGCAGGCGAACCACGGCAATCGACAACTGGATCAGCATATAGGCCGAGACAAAGCCGGCCAAAATGACGAGGACGAAAAGCGTCAGCGACAACTCGATCCGGTATGGCGGGTAAACCAGCAAGACATAGCCGGGATTGTGCGATGCCAGCACCAACGCAACTGCCACTGCAAAAATCAGGAGAATCCAAAGCAGATAGCGCATTAGCCGGCCTTCTGACGGGACACGCGCAATATGCGCACAGCCTGCAAGCCGGCACCGGTATCGGGCAATTCGAGGCTGACCTCCGACACCGCCAGTTTGTTCAGCGTTTCCAGCATCTGCGCGCCACTGGCGGATTTGACATCGAAATAACGCGTCACCCATGTCCGGGCGGAAGCAATGTCCAAACGGAAACTTTTGCTATCCCGCGACTGCAGCGACAGGCGTGCCGACAACAGGCGCAGCTTGAGATTTTCGCGCAGGAAATATTCCTGTTCCGGCATCAGCAAGGGAATCTCGGCCTTGCCGGTATTTTCTATCCGCACCAGTTGGCGCAGTTCCTGCCATATTTCATGCAGAAATTTTTGCCAGCCCGCGGACGGCGGGGACTTCTCCGTGACGGGAGCCGCCGCGCCGATGCGATGCTGAAAACCCAGCGGCATTTCACTGACCCGCCCCACCAAACTATCCAACTCAAAATTAAGCGTGCTGACATTCACCCCGGGCAGGACTCGCAGCTTTTCCATATCCTGCGCGATGGCTTTGCGCACGCTATTGAAAACCGGGCGATTCATGCGCTCCAGTCGGGCATCCGCACTTTGCATGGCAATCAGCGCCGCTTTCACGTTGGCGGAGAGCTGCAGCTGCTGCTCGGCAATCAGCAACAGCTGCTCAACATCCGCCAGCACGGTTTCATCGCGACTGGCTGACAGCTCGTTGTACAGCGACTCCAGTGCAGCGCGCTGACTTTGCGACTCGGCATAGCGCACATCCAGCGAGGTCAGTTTTTCCGCCAGCACCCGCATCTGCTCCTGATTTTGCACCAGCAATTTCTGATTGGCCTGATTGCTGCCGTCCATCTCGGCAATTTTTTCGGCAAGCTGGCGCCGCATTTCGCTGATGGCCTGATAGCCAGACAGCCACTGCCACAGGAAGATGACGACCAACACTGCCAGTGTCATCTGGGTGATGCTGATCCGGTCGAAAAAATCCGCAAGAACGGATTTCCGGACTACCGGTGTCGGCGCGCCGGTCGGCTCAACGGGGTCGGAATTTGGGGTCTGTTCGCTCATTTCAATTCTCTCGTGCCGCCCATGCTATCAAACCCGCAAGCAGACCGTCATCCCCCGCTGCGGTAGTCTGAACATTACGCCAGCCGTGCTGATGTGCGCGCGCCGCAATCCGGGGATGTATCACCAGCAATGGCACGTCCAGAATCGCAGCGCGGGCTGCGTCATCCAATCCGTCCCACAAGACATCCAGCGCCTCGCTACTGGTCACCGTCAACACATCGGGATGTTCCGCCAGCAAAGACGCCCCATCGAAGGTTGCCGGGCGCCGCGCATAGCATTCCAGATAATCCACACGGGCCCCGCGCGCGCGCAGCACTTCGGCCAGCAACTCGCGCCCGCCTTCGCCGCGCACGATGATCATCCGTTGCCCGTCGATCTGCTGCAGCGCAGGCAAAGCCAGCAGGCCTTCGCTGTCGAACTGGGTTTCAGGTACCAGCGCCACGCGGCATCCCGCTTCGCGCAAAGCCCGCACAGTGCCCTGTCCGACAGCGGCGATCTGTATTGAAGGGGAAAATACCACGCCCGCACGGCGCAGCGCCTCAAGACCAAACCGAACCGCATTGGGGCTAATGAAAATAACAAAATTAGCGTCAGGCAACGCGTGCAGACGTTCGGAAAAATCCTGGTTGATTTCGGTTGCCGCGATTTCCAGCAGAGGGAGTATCAGCGGAATGCCACCGGCGGCTTCGATGCCCTGCGCCAAAGAAAAGGCCTGCGCGCGTGGCCGGGTCACCACGATGCGCAGGCCCTTCAGCGGCGTGTCAGTCATTCAGCGCCGCAAGAATTTCACCGGCACCCTGCGCCAGCAAAGCCTCGGCCACCTGCTCGCCAAGGTATTCGGGATCTTCGAGCGTACCCAGTGCCTCGGAACGCAACATCCGCTTTCCGTCCGGCGTGGCCACAAAACCGCGCATACGCAGCGTGCCATCGGTCTGCGCCTCGGCAAATCCGCCCAGCGGCACCTGGCAACTACCGGCCAGACGTCGGCTCATCGCGCGTTCGGCCAGAACACAGGCGGCGGTTTCAGCGTGATGCAGGGGCTGCAATGCGGCGATGACATCCGCGCGATCCGCACGACATTCAATCCCCAGCGCGCCCTGCCCCACGGCCGGCAAACTGTCTTCCGAGGTAATTTCGGTACGGATACGGTCGCCGAGCCCCAAACGTTTCAATCCTGCCGCCGCAAGAATAATTGCGGCGTATTGCCCCTCGTCCAGTTTGCGCAGACGGGTTTGCACATTGCCGCGCAGGGGCTGGATGATCAGGTGCGGAAAGCGGGCTCGCAGCTGGCTTTCGCGGCGCAGGCTGGAAGTCCCCACCACGCTGCCCGCAGGCAATTCGGCGAGGCTGGCGTACTGATTGGAGACGAATGCATCGCGCGGATCTTCGCGCTCACCGATTGCCGCCAGCGCAAAACCTTCCGGCAACAGCATCGGCACATCCTTGAGTGAATGCACGGCGAGATCGGCGCGACCGTCTTCCAGTGCGGTTTCCAGCTCTTTGACGAACAGTCCCTTGCCGCCAATTTTTGACAGCGTGACGTCAAGAATCTGATCGCCCTGCGTGGTCATGCCCAATATGCTGACTTCGGTTTGTGGGTATAATGCGCGCAGTCTATCCCTGATGTGTTCCGCCTGCCACATGGCCAATGCGCTCTCGCGTGACGCGATGATTAAACGAGCGGGAACCGGATGGGATGTCTGACTCATAGCATTTCCTGATTGTCTGTTTGCCTGAATGGCTGTTTGTAAATGGTGAGGCGCATTCTAGCATGGGGCCATAGTGCCCGTTGTTGCTGACGCCCTGGAAGATGAATGTAATGAACCTGATTTCCGCTCCCGCCGATATTTCCAGCAAAGACCTGCCGCTGCGCGAAGACGTGCGCCTGCTGGGCCGTATTCTGGGCGACACCCTGCGCGAGCAGGAAGGCGAAGAAACCTTCCAGCTGGTTGAAAGTGTGCGCCGCGCTGCCGTGCGTTTTCGCAAAACGCAGGACGAACGTGACGGCGCGCAGCTGGAACAGATGCTGGACGCACTGTCGCCAGTTGAAACCCTGGCCGTCGTTCGAGCCTTCAGTTATTTCTCGCAACTTTCCAACATTGCCGAAGACCTGCATCACAATCGCCGCCATCGCGCACATTTGCAGGCGGGGAGCACACCCAAGAATGGCAGCCTGAAACTGGCGCTCGACCGGCTGGAGAAAAAACCGGTGGCCGCCCAAACGCTGCAGGCCTTCCTCGACAGCGCGCTGATTTCTCCCGTGCTGACCGCGCACCCGACCGAAGTTCAGCGCAAGAGCATCCTGGACTGCCAGCTCATCATCTCCAAACTTCTGTCCGACCGTGACCGGCTGGACATGACACCGGAAGATTTGGCCGACAACGAGGAAGCGCTGCGCCGCTTTGTGCTGATCCTCTGGCAGACCCGAATGTTGCGTACCGCGAAGCTGACCGTGCGCGATGAAATCAGCAACGGTCTGGAGTTTTATCGCTACACATTCCTCCGCGAAATTCCCGGCATTTACGCCAATCTCGAGAAAGCGCTGGAAGCGCGCTTCGACAAGGACATTCGAGTTCCGCCTTTGCTGCGTATCGGTAGCTGGATCGGCGGCGACCGGGACGGCAACCCCTTTGTCACGCACGACGTGATGCGGGATGCCGCTCGCGAGCATTCCTCGCTGGCCTTCGAACATTATTTGAACGAAACCTACCTGCTGGGCCGCCGCCTCAGTCTCACCGACCGGCTGGTCGATGTCAGCGACGAGCTGCGCGGACTCTCGGATATTTCACCCGACACCGCACCGGAACGCGCCGACGAGCCCTATCGTCGCGCACTGAATCTGGTTTATGCGCGCCTGTCGGCCACCGCCGCAAAACTCGGTCACACAATTTCCCATCTGCCGCCACTGGGTTCCGGTGCCGAGCCGTATCCAAACGCCGAAGCCTTTATTGCCGATCTGGACATCATCATCGCTTCGCTATTCAAGCACGGCGCGGTTTATCTGGCCCGCGGCCGGCTCGCCAATCTGCGCCGGGCCGCCGAAGTGTTTGGCTTCCATCTGGCACCGCTGGATATGCGCCAGCACAGCGCCATTCACGAACAAACCGTCAGCGAACTGTTCGGCCGCAGCAACGGCAAAGCCAATTACCAGGACCTCGACGAGGCCGGCCGCCGCGAAGTTCTGCTCGCCGCATTGCAGGCAGGCACGCCACTGCTGACGGAGCTCGCACAATACGAAGATGTCGCCCGCAGTGAATTGCAGATCATGCAGGCTGCCGCCGATATCCATCGCCAGTTTGGCCGCGCCGCGCTGCCGAATCACATCATCTCGAAGACCGATGCGGTCAGCGACATGCTGGAAATCGCGCTGATGCTGCAACAGGTCGGACTGCTTGAAGGCAACCACACGCTGCACGTCAATATCATCCCGCTGTTTGAAACCATTGAGGACTTGCGCGGCTGCGGCACCATCATGGACGAACTGTTTTCGATTCCCTGGTATCGCGACGTGCTGGCACGCAGTCGCGGAAATACCCAGGAAGTGATGCTCGGTTATTCCGACAGCAACAAGGACGGCGGCTACATCACCGCCAACTGGGAACTGTACAAGGCCGAGCTGGAACTCGTTAAAGTCTTTGCCAAACACGGCGTGGAGCTGCGCCTGTTTCATGGCCGCGGTGGCACCGTCGGTCGCGGCGGCGGCCCCAGCTACGACGCCATCCTGGCGCAACCGCCTGGCAGCGTGAACGGTCAGATCCGCATCACCGAGCAGGGCGAGGTCATTTCCAGCAAATATTCGAACCCGGAAATCGGAAGACGCAATCTCGAAACGCTACTCGCGGCAACGCTGGAGGCGACACTGCTGCACCATCACGGCGACGACAGCACGATGCCGGAATATCACCGCATCATGGAATCACTGAGTCGGGAAGCCTTTGCGGCCTACCGTGAACTGGTTTATGAAACACCGGGTTTTAATGACTTTTTCTTCAGCGCCACGCCGATCCGCGAGATCGCCGAGCTGAATATTGGCAGCCGCCCTTCGGCCCGGCGCGCCTCCAACCGCATCGAAGATCTGCGTGCCATTCCCTGGGTATTCAGCTGGGGATTGACCCGCACGCTGCTGCCCGGCTGGTATGGATTCGGCAGTGCCGTCAAACGTTTTGTTGAACGCGAAGGCCAGAGCGGCATCGCACAGCTGCAATCGATGTACAAAAATTGGGCCTTCTTCCGCGGCCTGATGTCGAACATGGACATGGTGCTCTCCAAAACCGACATGGGCATTGCCTCGCGCTATGCCCAGCTGGTGGAAGACCGCGAGCTCGGCGACCGGATTTTTGCCGCGATTGAACGCGAATGGGAAATCACGGTGGAAATGCTGTTCGAAATAACCGGCAGCGAGTGCCTGCTTGAAGATAACCCGACCTTTGCGCGCAGCCTCACCACACGCACGCCCTACATCGATCCATTAAACCACTTGCAAGTCGCACTGCTGGAACGCCACCGTGCCGGCGACAATGCCGAACTGGTGAAGCGAGCCATCCACCTGACCATCAACGGCATCGCCACCGGTCTGCGCAACAGCGGATAACGCATGCGGAAGCGCAGCATTCTCGTCCTGCTTGCTGCCTTCCTGCTGCTGACTTCGTGCAGCAATCGTGCCACGCGCGATCTCGTTTCCGTTGCGGCCGGCGGTACGACCCAAACCATCGCCCGGGTGGTCACCAGTAGTAGCCCCCAAGCCGCCGCGCGCGCGATCCTTCAGAGCAAAGCACGCAATCCGTTGCAGCTCGCCAACGATATCAAAGCCGCACAACGCGATTTCAAACGTCTGATGGATATTCTCAGCGGCAAGGCCGGCAAGCAATGGGGAAAGAAAGATGCCCGGCTGCCCGACCGAACGCATTACGTGAAATACACCCAGGGTTATCTTTCGCGCGCAATCGTCAATTTTGATCTCGGCGAAATCACCGTGGAAACGCTGGACACCCAAAATCCGGAGCGCAGCCTGCGCAATGCCATTGTCGCCACGTTGCTGACCCCGGACGACCCGCGCGCCGTGGATCTTTTTTCCGATCAGTCCATCCGACTGAGCAGCGAACAAAAGCCCTATTTGCTCGGACTCGTCATCGACAACAATGGCCAGTCCATCGCCACACCGCAACAAGCTGAACGTTTTGCCGACGGCTTACTGGGCACTTTGCAGCAACGTGGCGTCGCCACCGACGCCGGTCGCAGGCAGGCACATTTTGTGCGCTTCGGCATGGTCAGCAACTTTTCCAGCAAGCAGGCAGAGAAGTACCGGCCGCTGGTCGAGCGTTATGCCAAAACCTACGGCATCAGCCCCAGCCTGGTGTTCGCCATCATGCGTACCGAAAGCAACTTCAACCCGTTTGCGGTCAGCGGCGCACCGGCTTATGGCCTCATGCAACTCGTTCCCGGCAGCGGCGGGCGCGCTGCATTCATCCGCGCCAAGGGTGAGGACCATGCGCCCAGCAAGCAGTATCTGTTCAATGCGGAAAACAATATCGAGCTCGGCGCAGCCTATCTCAATGTGCTGGCTTTCGACGAACTCGAAGCCGTCGCCGATCCCGTATCACGCGAATACTGCGTCATCTCGGCCTACAACACTGGGCCTAGCAACGTGCTGCGCACCTTCGGCGGATCGTCCAAAAATCGTGACGTTGCGCTGGTTCGCATCAATGCCATGAGCGCGCCGGCAGTCTACGCGCAACTGCGCGGCAAACTGCCCTACGCCGAAACGCGGCAATATCTGCAAAAAGTGGTGGGGTTCCGCAAGGAATTCATTGCGTTGAAATAGGGTGAAGCTGGCCGGTAAGCCGGGTTCTGTCGTGGACAGTCATTCCTCTAGGCGTTTCGTTACCTGACGCTCAAGCAACCTACCCGCCGGCGACGCGAGCAACGTCATAGCCGGCCTATTTGGTCTTGCTCCGGATGGGGTTTACCGTGCCGTCCGTGTTGCCACGTCCGCGGTGAGCTCTTACCTCGCCGTTTCACCCTTGCCTGTCCCTGACCGAAATCAGTTCATCGGCGGTCTGTTCTCTGTGGCACTTTCCATCGCCTCGCGGCGTCCGGCCGTTAGCCGGCATCCTGCTCTGCGGAGCCCGGACTTTCCTCTCCGTATTTGCATACGCAGCGACTGTCTGGCCAGCTTCGGCGCGGAGTTTAGCACGATGAATTAGAAACGAGCGGACAGGAAGTCCGTCACTCCAACGGGGGCAATGCGCGATTCGCCATCATGCCGTTGAGTTTGGCGCGGGATTCGGCCTTGTTCATCTCGGTCACCTGCCGGCCAAAAGCCTCGCGTTCGGCAAGTGTCGCTTTCGCAGCCTTTTGGAGGCTGTGTATGCAGCGCCACTTTTTCCGGCCATTGGAAATAACCAGACGCATATCCTCCCGGGGATGGGCTCTTCGACAAACATGACAATAGACATCTGAAAAACCGGTCATACCTTACCCTCGTGAATACTATGCGTAGACTGACATGCCGGACACCGGGAAAAAACTCCGCCGCCTGAACACGCGACGCGACGCCCAGCTTGCGCAAGATCTTGTTGATATGAATGTCGACCGTTCCCCTGGCAATGCCAAGCTGTTCGGCAATCTTGATCGAAGTATGCCCACGATAAACCCAAAGTAAAACGTCGCGTTCACGCGGACTGAGCGTGGCGTGCGCGTTACACATTGGCGTCGACCCCACCATTGGCCATCCAGTCAACAGGCACAATTCGCACGGAAAATCTGCCGCGTGCGTCGCTGCGGGTAATGCCGTCTTCCACCGCATAACGCCAGGCGCGCTCCATCATCTCCCACTCCGCATGAGGGCCGTTTTGAGCAGGCAGATCTATCGGATAGGTCACGATGACGCGACCGCTTTCGAGTTCAACGATTTGAGCTTTTCTGGCATGCGTCCGGAAAGAATTTGTTTCGCATACAGCGGGGCGGAAGTCGCTCATCACAAACTCTGGACCGGAAAAGCATTGAGGAAATACACCGCAAATCCCAGCCCGCCGAGCGCCAGGAAAACAAGAAACAACCGGCGTTCAGCCTTACGCAAGAATTCCTTGCAATAGGGACAAGGGGTGGTTGCCGATGCCCGAGGCATTCCGCAGCCGCCGCACAGGTTATTTGTCTTACGCATTGTTGAATAATTTTCCTGACTCATCACCGCTCCCCGAAGGCCGTTGTCGGCCCCGCGACACTTTGTAACTTACACACAGTTAATTTCAGTAATGCAAAGCCTAGACCCGAAACATCATCCCCAGAAAGCGCAGGTACTTGGCTTTACAGGAAAAGCAGGAATAATGGCGGCTCATAGGCAGGTTTCGCATCCACGACAATCGGTGAATTCGCGACATCGTTTTTCGACATTTCGGGCAAATGGTCGCCATAAAATCACCACTCAACCGGAACAAAACGCCGCAGATAGAGCGCAAACGCGCCCATCACAAAAAATCCGAGCATCACCAGGAAAATCCCCCAAACCCTATGTTTAATTGGGGGGGGGGGGGGGGGGGGAATTATTCATATCACTTTATTAAATAATATTAGCGACGAAGGAATATAAACCTATTTTATAAAAATACAATATGTCTAAATGCATAGGCCTATACCCATACGTAAATCTCAGGAATTAGCCCTAAATTTTATTTATTTCAGCGCCGATCCGTCCATCCCCTGTCTTGCGCACGATGAAACAATGCCTTCCGGTATGGTCATGACGCGCCATCACTTATTGACACATTTTCCGATTTCACCAACACTCCGCCGGTCATGAAAGAAATTTTTGTCACCGAAACCCGCGCGCGCCTGCGCAGCTGGCTAGCCTTGGGCTATGTCCTGTTCATTGCCTATGTCAGCCTCTCACCCTTTTCGGGCTGGCAAAATCAGGGGTTGGATTTTATTGAAGTACTCACTTCCCCCCTGCATCTCACCTACACCACTTTTGATGCCACCCTGAATTTGTTGTCCTACGTGCCGCTCGGCCTGTTGATTGGCCTCGCACTGCGTGCCCGCATGGGGGTGTTGGCGAGCCTGGGACTCAGCCTCATCGCCGGAACCCTGCTTTCCGCCGGTATGGAATATCTGCAAATGTATCTACCGGCCCGAATCAGTTCGAATATGGATCTGCTCGCAAATCTCTTGGGCACTTTTCTGGGCGGCTTGCTGGCCGTCAGCATCAGCGCCTGGCACGGATTGTTTGAACGGCTGATCCGCTGGCGCAGCCGGATATTTCATCACGGCGGCGAAATGGATTTCGGCCTCGCCCTGCTGGTGTTGTGGATGTTTGGCCAAATTAATCCCTCGCTGCCCATGCTCGGTAATGTTTTCATCAGCGAAGTTGCGCGCCAACCGTTTGCCGCGCCTGTTGCCCCGCCTTTCGATCCCTGGCTTAGCGCGACCGTCATGCTCAATCTGCTGATGGTGGGGCTGTTATTGCTGACCCTGTTGCGTTCGACGCGACACCTCGTGACCACCCTGCTCGCCGTATTGTGCGGGGTTGCACTGGCCAAGTTCATCACAGCCGCCTTCCTGCTCAAATCCTGGGCGCTACTGTTATGGCTAAACAGCGAATCCATGGTGGGCATTCTGGTCGGCACGCTGTTGCTTGCAGTCATGCTGCGCCTACCCCGCACGCGGATGCTCGGCAGCGGCGCCGTCATTACGCTGGGATATTTCGTGCTGGTCAATTTTCTGCTTGATACCCCCCTGCCCGCGGCCACCGCGTCGATCTATCACTGGCATTACGGCCACTTGTTCAACTACAACGGCCTCGCACAAACCATCGCGCTGTTGTTCCCGCTACTCCTTCTCGGCCACCTCTGGCGCGTCAAGAACGTATAATTCCGCCTGTTCAATTTAGCGGAGTCCGGCCGTGAGTTTTTTCGACAAACATGTATTTTTCTGCACCAACCAGCGCGAGGATGGCAGCGACTGCTGCAACAATCACGGAGCGAAACGCGCACGCGATTACATGAAAGACAAAGTGCGCGAACTCGGCATTTCCGACCGCCACAACAAAATTCGCATCAACAGTGCCGGCTGCCTGGACCGTTGCGATGACGGCCCGGTTATAGTGATTTATCCCGAAGCTACCTGGTACACCTATGTGGACGACAGCGATCTCGACGAGATTATCGAGGAACATCTTAAAAACGGCCGCATTGTCGAACGCCTGAAACTCTGATGCACGTCACCCAGAAAGCCTACACCCTGACGGGCCCGTCCGGCCTGCTGGAAGGCATCGCCCATCTGCCCGCTGGCGACCCGCGTGCCATTGCCGTGGTCGCACACCCGCTGCCCACCATGGGCGGCCACATGGACAACAAAGTCGCTTTCACGCTCGCGCGCCTGTTCGCCGATCTGGGCTGCGCGACGCTGCGCTTCAATTTTCGCGGCGTCGGCAAAAGCGAGGGGGAATTCAGCCACGGCGAAGGCGAGACCGAAGATCTGCTGGCAGTTGTCCACTATGCCCACGAACAATTTGGCGAGGATTTGCCGCTGGTGCTCGCCGGATTTTCCTTCGGCGCCTACGTCGCGTCGCGCGCCGCGCAGACCTTGCGCCCGCAACATCTGGTGCTCGCCGGGGCTTCGGTCAAACGCGCCGGCATGCCGGCCGCTGTCGCCCCGGATACCCTGGTCATTCATGGCGAGCATGACGATGTTGTTCCGCTGACGGAACTGCTGGAATGGGCGCGACCGCAACATTTGCCGGTGGTCGTTCTGCCCGGTGCCGAACATTTTTTTCACGGCCGCCTGACCCAGTTGCGCGAGATCGTTTTACATCACTTCCGCGGAGTTGACCTGTGAAGAGCGTCATTCGCGCGCGCAATCTGCAAAAATCCTACGGCATTTACCGGGTGGTGGACGGCCTCAATCTCGACGTTCAGCGGGGCGAATGCTTCGGCCTGCTCGGCCCCAACGGCGCGGGAAAAACGACGACGCTGCGCCTGCTGCTGGGCTTGACCGAACCGGAGGGCGGCAGCGCCGAATTGCTCGATCTGCCAGTGCCGCAAGCCGCGCGCGAGGCGCGCATCCGGGTTGGCGTTGTGCCACAGATGGACAACCTCGATCCGGACTTTACCGTTGCGGAAAATCTGCTCGTCTATGGCCGCTATTTCGGCCTGCGCGATGCCGAGATTGAGGCGCGCATTCCGGATCTGCTGGATTTCGCCAGTCTGACGAACAAGCGCGATGCCCGCGTACCCACGCTGTCCGGCGGCATGAAGCGCCGGCTCACCCTGGCGCGCGCGCTGGTCAACGATCCCGATGTGATCTTTCTGGACGAGCCGACCACCGGCCTGGATCCGCAAGCCCGTCACCTGATCTGGCAACGCCTGCGCGAATTGACGCGGCAGGGCAAAACTTTGCTGCTCACCACGCATTTTATGGACGAGGCCGAGCGTCTGTGCCATCGCCTCGCCGTGATGGACAACGGCCGCCTGATCGCCGAAGGCAGCCCGCAAGATTTGATCTCCAGCCACATCGAACCGCAGGTCGTCGAAGTATTCGGTGAAGCTGCCGCCGAATGGGCCTATCGCCATGCTGCCTATTTTGCCGATCGCTTTGAAATCAGCGGTGAAACCGTGTTCTGTTATGTCCGTGATGCGCAACCCCTGCTGGCCGAACTGGCGCGGGAGGAAGGGCTGCGTTACCTGCATCGCCCGGCGAATCTTGAGGATGTTTTTCTGAAACTGACCGGACGCGAGATGCGGGAGTAATGCGATGAACCATTTTTCCCTGCCGCGTCTCAGTCTGCGTTTCATTCCCATCTGGCGGCGCAACTGGCTGGTCTGGCGGAAAGTCGCCGCGACCTCGGTCATCGGCCATCTCGCCGATCCGGTCATCTACATGCTCGGCTTCGGCTACGGCCTCGGCAGTCTGCTGCCGGAAATGGACGGCATGTCCTATATGGCTTTTCTCGCCGCCGGCACGGTGTGCTACAGCACGATGAACAGCGCGACCTTCGAAGCCTTGTATTCCGGCTTCGCGCGCATGCACGAACAGCGCACCTGGGAGGCGATTCTCAACACGCCCGTCACCCTCGACGATGTCGTGCTGTCCGAGATGCTCTGGGCCGCAAGCAAAAGCCTCATGGCCGGCATCGCCGTTCTGCTCGTCATCTGGCTGATGGGGCTCTCGCACTCGCTGCTGTCGCTGTGGATGATTCCACTCGCGCTGCTGGTCGGACTCACCTTCGCCGCGCTGGGTTTGATCATGACCGCGCTGGCGCCCAGCTACGACTTTTTCATGTACTACTTCACGCTGGTGGTCACGCCGATGATGCTACTATGCGGCGTGTTTTTTCCGGTGACGCAATTGCCGGAAACCCTGCAAATGCTGGCGGCAATATTGCCGCTGACGCACGCGGTGGACTTGGCACGGCCGCTGATGAACGGCGTCGCACCGGCAGCAGTCGGAACACATCTTCTGGCGCTATGCGCCTATACCGCAGTTGGATTTTATGTCGCGCTGGTGCTCTTCCGGCGGCGGCTTGCCCGTTAATTTTGGAAAGGAAAAAGCATGCTTTGGCTTAAATCGTTTCACATCTTCATGGTCGTCAGCTGGTTCGCCGGCCTGTTCTACCTGCCGCGCATTTTCGTGAATCACGCCATGGCGACCGAGGCGGTCGACATCGCCCGCCTGAAAATGATGGAGGACAAACTCTACCGCTTCGTCACGCCGATTGGCGCGCTGGCGGTGATCAGCGGCTTGTGGCTGTGGTTCGGCTATGGTTTTACAGGCGGCTGGCTGCATCTCAAAACCGCTTTCGTGGCCGGGCTGGTGGTCTATCACTTGTACTGCGGTCATCTGCTGAAACAGTTTGCCGCCGGCAACAACAAACACAGCCACGTCTGGTACCGCGTCTTTAACGAGGTCCCGGTTTTCGGCCTCATCGCCTGCATTTTGCTGGCCGTCCTGAAGCCGTTCTGACATGCCGAACTTTTTTGCACCCAGCCCGCGCGGCCTGGAAAAACTACTCGCTGAAGAACTGGGCGAATTCGGCGCAACCGAGCTTCGCGTCACCGATGGCGGCGTCGGCTTTTCCGGCGACTGGGGCTTGTGCTACCACGCCAATCTGCATAGCCGTTTCGCCTCCCGCATTCTCTGGCGCGTTCAAGCGCCGATGCCTTACCGCAACGAGCAGGATATTTACCAGGCCACATTCGCCTTGCCGTGGACGCGCTGGTTTGATGTCACGCACACGATTCGCGTCAACGTCACCGCGATCAAATCGCCGCTGAAAAGTCTGGAATTCATCACCCTCAAGATCAAGGACGCGCTGTGCGACAAATTCCGCAGCGAAAAAAATGCCCGGCCCAGCGTCGACACCCTCGCGCCGGACATGCGTATTCACGCATTTTTTGAGGGCAATCAGTTCACGTTGTATCTGGACACTTCCGGTGACGCCCTGTTCAAGCGCGGCGTGCGCCAGCACACCAACATCGCCCCGCTGCGCGAAAATCTCGCCGCCGGCATTCTGAAGATCGCGGGCTGGCAGCCGGGCATCCCCCTGCTCGACCCGATGTGCGGCAGCGGCACATTCCTGATCGAGGCCGCGCAGATGTCGCTGAATATCGCGCCTGGCATCGGCCGGCAGTTCGCGTTTGAAAAGATCAAGAATTTCGATGCGGCAAAATGGAGCGCCCTGCGCGAGCAGGCCATCGCCAAGCAACTGCCGCCACAACCGCTGCCGATTTTCGGCAGCGACCTGTATGGCGATGCACTAAAGACCGCGCGGCGCAATCTGGAAGAAGCCGGTCTGGTCGAATGTGTGCAGCTCAAACAGGCCAATGTGCTGGAGATTTCCGCACCTGCCGATGCAGGCGTTCTGGTTGCGAACCTGCCCTATGGCGAACGCATGGGCGACCTCGAAGAACTCGAAGTCTTGTATCCAAAACTGGGCGATGCGCTGAAACAAAAATTCGCCGGCTGGCGGATTTATCTGTTCACCGCAGATCGCGCAATTTTAAAACTCATGCGCCTGTCGCCCTCGCGCAAAACGCCGCTATTCAATGGCGCGATTGAATGCCGCCTGCTGGAATACAAAATCACCGCCGGCAGCCATCGCAAGTGATTTTTTAGCGCAGCACGTAATCCGCGGCGAGCCCCGCAAACACCGCCGCGCCGAACCAGTTGTTGTGCAGAAATGCCTTGAAGCAATTTTCTCGACTGCGGGTTTTAATGAGCGTGTAGTGATAACCCGCAATCGCCGCGGCCGCCAGCAGTCCGACAAAGTAAGTCGCTCCCAGCCCGGCCATTTTCCCCGCCAACGCCAGCAACAGCAGCGTTAGCAGGTAACACAGCATCACTGCCAGCACATCGTAACGCCCGAAAAACAGCGCTGAGGAATGAATGCCGAGATGAATGTCGTCATCGCGATCCACCATCGCGTACTCGGTGTCATAGGCAATTGCCCAGCACACATTTGCAAGCAGCAAAACCCACGCCACGGGCGGCACCTCGCCCAGCGTCGCGGCAAACGCCATCGGGATGCCGAAGCCGAAGGCGATGCCGAGATACGCCTGCGGAATTGCAAAAAACCGCTTGGTGAACGGATAACTGCCCGCCAGAAATGCCGCTGGGAACGCCATCAGCCAGGTCAACGGATGCAAGGGCAAAATCAGCACAAACGCCAGCAAAGCCAACCCCACGGCCAGCCAGATCGTTTCTCGCTCGCTCACCTTGCCGCTGGTCAGCGGCCGATCCTGCGTGCGCTTCACATGCTTGTCGATATGCCGGTCGGCATAATCATTGATCGCGCATCCGGCCGAACGCATCAGCACCGTGCCCAGCGTAAAAATCAACACCACCAGCCAGGCCGGCTGCCCCTCGGCCGCAATCCACACGCCCCACAACGTCGGCCACAGCAACAACAAAATGCCGATAGGACGGTGCAAGCGCAGGAGCTGAAAGTACAAATGCAAACGTTCAGAAATCATGGATAAAAATCAAATTTGGTTTTACTCAAACTGCTGGTGAACCAACAAGTCATCAAGGAATTCAGAAGCAGGATCAACGCTTGTTACCAGCAGGTGATCTCTCGCACGAGTATCGGTGAATGTGTCGGCGATGAGGAAGTCCATCAGATACCATCCCACAGGCTGCGTATTGGCACAGCAAATAACTTGTCGCCAAACGGGGTTGTGACTTCGCCATCGTACAAAACAACACCTCCAGCAAAACGCTCTCCTAAGCTTTCCTTCAATTTTCGCAATCCACGAAAATCACTTGCCGTTACCGTAGCAGAGGCTTTCACCTCAACACCAGCCACACGTTGACCACTCCCCTCCAATACGATGTCCACCTCTACACCGTCCTTGTCCCGGAAGTGATAGAAATTGATCGGGTCATCCCGCCAACTCGCTTGGCGGCGCAGTTCCTGGAAAATAAACGTCTCCAACAACTGCCCCAGCAAGGTGCGATCCGCCCATAACGCTGCGGCATCCACCCCCAGCAAGGCACAGGCAAGCCCTGTATCACCCAAATGCAACTTAGGTGTCTTTACAAGCCTGCTAAAGCGGTTGTTATGCCAAGGTGGCAACTCTTCCAGCAAAAATACACGGGCGAGTAACGTCACATAATCGCGAATCGTCGGGCGGCTCAATTGAAAAGGCGATGCCAGATCGGACACATTGAGTAACCTCGCCGTCTGCCCAGCTGATAATGTCAGCAAGCGTGGTAATACATCCAGCGAGCTGATGCGTGCCATATCCCGCACGTCGCGCTGCACCAGCGTTTCGATGTAATCACGATACCAAGTAGCACGCCTGCGCGATGACGGTCGAGCAAGCGCAGCGGGATAGCCACCGGCGGCAATCCGGTCGGCGAGTTCCTTGCCCAGCCTTGCCTGTTGCTTCGTCTTGAATCCATCCCCAAACAACGCATCCAGAAAGTCCGGCTGCTTTGCGGCCAGTTCAGACTGCGCGAGTGGATGGAGTCGCAAAATCTCCATGCGCCCTGCCAGCGAGTCTGCCAACTTTGGCACCAATAGCACGTTGGCCGAGCCAGTCAGAATGAACCGCCCCGGTCGACGGTCACGATCAACCGCGACTTTCAGCGCCGTAAACAATTCAGGAACCCGCTGCACCTCATCCAGCACCACCTTGACAGGCAAATCTGCCACAAACCCCACGGGGTCGGCCAAAACGGATGCTCGCAACACATCATCGTCGAAACTGATATAGGCATAGCCAGCCGCATCACCCACCGCGCGGGCGAGCGTGGTCTTGCCGCATTGGCGTGGGCCATGAATCAGCACCACAGGCGTATCTTGTAGTGCCTCGGTCAGGTGAGAAAGTGAGAATCGGGGATGAAAAACAGGATCAGTCATGCGGCCAAGTGTAATCCAATATATCGGCCAATTGAAATGTTTTGATACGTCCAAACGAAATTAAGAGCGGTATCCGGTCATAGGTCATGCCTCGCAATATCTACCGTCTGCCGCCTTGCCACCCCTGCAGTACAATTTTCTGCTCAATTTTTCCCGTTGAGCAAGAATATTACCAACGCTGATAGAGCACCGACACCAACATGAACTCAAAGAATGTTTTTCTCCATATTCAACAACTGATCAATTCCTCCAGAATTGGCGCTTTTGCATTATCGGAAGGAAAGTTCATCTACACCAATAGAGCGCTTAGCTTAATCTGTGGCTTTGGTGACAATGAGTTGCTGAATTTTCCTTTCTCAAAACTGCTCGAGACCGATATCCAAAACCCTTGGGAAATACTAGAACACGGCACACATTGGCCTGAAAATGCACCCTTACGTAGTGAGGGTAGGATAAAAACACGTTCCGGCGACACCAAGTGGGTCGAGGTGGCAACGACGATGCAAATTATCGATCAGATGCCAATCATACTTGGCACAATATATGACCTGACCGAACGACGTGAAGCCGAAGAGCAAATGCGAGTGATGAGCCAGCGAGACCCGCTAACGGGCTTGGTGAATCGCAACCTGTTCCTTGAAATTACTGAAAAGTTGCTGGCGCTAGCCAAACGGAAAGATGAAAAACTGGCCATTCTTTTCCTGGATCTTGACCAATTCAAACAAGTCAACGACCTGCATGGCCATGATGTCGGCGACCGAATATTACAAGAAACAGCAAGAAGAATTTCTGCTTGCATAAGAAAATCGGATACCGCTTGCAGAATTGGAGGCGATGAATTTATCGTCCTACTCGAAAATATATCTACTCAGGAAGACGCTTTTTTAGTAGGTGAAAAAATTCGCAAATCCCTTCTGGAAGTATTCGATATTGAAGAAAGAAAACATTCAATCTCTTCCAGTATAGGAATCGCTATATTTCCGGATCATGGCAGTAGTGAATCTGATCTTATCCGCGGCGCAGATCAGGCGATGTATCACGCAAAGCGTTCCGGAAAAAATAAAATTTCAATATCGCAATAAATACGGGTTAAAGCGACAAAATCCCCGGCAAAAAAACTTCCGTCACGAGCAGCGGCGCGCCGTGCAGGGTGAAGCGCGAGCGCCGTGCCCAGAGCCGCCGGGGTGGATTTTGCACCCCCTTCGTGGCGCTGCGGTACAAGGGATGGTGGGGTGATAAAGCCTTGAAATGCAGCGGCAGGCGCTGCACCAGAGGATGCGCAAACAAGAGTGCGCCGAGCGGTTTGCTGCCCAGATTGCGGAGGGCCGCCCAGGGGCCGCGCAAATCCGATGCCGCGCAGGCGCTGTGCGCGAATACAACGGGCACTCCATCGGCGAGCAAAAAAACTTCGCGCGACCAGGCGCGCTGTTGCGGCGCAATGCCGAGGACCGCCGATTCGTCGAGCGCAATCCGCGCCATACCTTCCCGCACGGGTCTTACCGCAAATTCGTTGCAGCGCTGCTGAATGCGCAGGGTGAGCGACCCCCGATCCCGCAACCAGGGAAAGAGTGCGGGCGGGCTGCCAAGCGCAGCGGCGTTCCAATAGGTGTCAAACTTGCCAGTAGTCATGCGTGTGGGCCATCCATCGGCGTAAGTGGGCCTGGGCAATTTCAGGCGCTTCGTTAAGCAGCGTATCCGAGATTTGCCGGGCGTGGTCGAGCAATTTCTCGTCGGCCTCGATGTCGGCAAAACGCAGCATGGCGACGCCGCTTTGTCGCGCGCCCAGCAGTTCTCCGGGGCCGCGCAATTGTAAATCCTGGCGGGCGATTTCGAAGCCGTCGGTATTTTCGTAAATGACCTTGAGTCGCGCCCGCGCGAGTTCTGACAGGGGCGACTGATACAACAGCACACACGTGCTTTCGGCCGCGCCGCGCCCCACCCGGCCGCGCAGCTGGTGCAACTGGGCCAGCCCCATGCGCTCGGCATGGTCGATGATCATCAGGCTGGCGTTCGGCACATCCACGCCGACTTCGATGACGGTGGTGGCCACGAGCAATTGCAGTTCGCCCGCCTTGAATGCGGCCATGACGGTCGCTTTTTCTTCGTTGGCCAGCCTGCCGTGCACCAGCCCGATGCGCAGCTCCGGAAATGCGGCGGAGATCGTTTCGAATGTTTCCAGCGCGGTTTGCAATTGTAATGCTTCCGATTCCTCGATCAGCGGGCAAACCCAGTAAGCCTGGCGACCGTCCAGACAGGCGATACGCACGCGCTCGAAAACCTCTTCGCGACGGGTATCGCTCACCAGCTTGGTCACTACCGGCGTGCGTCCCGGCGGGAGTTCATCGATCACGGAAACATCGAGATCAGCGTAATAGCTCATCGCCAGCGTGCGGGGGATGGGGGTGGCGCTCATCATGAGCTGATGCGGCTCTTGATAATCCAGTTTCATCGGTGAAACTGCGTTGGCATCCTCACCAGTTTCTTGCCGTACTACTTGCACTGCCTGCGTCGCTGGCTCGTTGCCGCCTTGTTTGACCTTCGAAATTGAATTCTCAACCTTGCCTTTATTTCGCAGTGAGAGCCGCTGGTGCACGCCAAACTTGTGTTGCTCGTCCACGATAACTAATCCCAGCCGGTTGAACTCAACCTGCGCCTGGAACAGCGCGTGGGTGCCGATGGCGAGCATCGTTTCACCCGAGGCAATGCGTTGCGTGGCAACAAGTTTGTCCTTTTTTTTCAGGCTGCCGGAAAGCCAAACCGGCGCAACACCCAGGGGCGTCAGCCAATCACGCAATTTGAGGAAATGCTGTTCGGCGAGAATTTCGGTGGGCGCCATGAGCGCAACCTGATAGCCGCTTTCGATGGCCTGCAAAGCCGCGAGCGTCGCAACGATGGTTTTGCCGCTGCCAACATCGCCCAGCAGCAGGCGCTGCATGGGATGCGCCCGCACCAGATCCGCACTGATTTCAGCGCGGACTTTTTGTTGCGCGGCGGTGAGACCGAACGGCAACGCTGCCAGCAGGCGTACCGACAAACTGCCGGAAGACTGCAGCGATGGGGCGATGCGGCGCTGACGTTCGCGATGATGCCTGCGCATGGATATCTGCTGCGCCAGCAGCTCGTCAAATTTGATGCGTTGCCAGGCTGGATGGCTGCGTGTTTCCAGCGCGTCCGGCAAAATTTCCGGCGGTGGATTGTGCAACAGCCGCAAGGCTTCGGCGAAACCCGGCAATTCAAGCCGCTGAAGCAAACTGTCCGGGACGGTATCTTCGAGCGGCAGGGTGTTCAGGGCCCCGGCGATCAGTTTGCGCAACAGGATTTGCGAAAGTCCGGCCGTGGTGGGATAGACCGGCGTCAGGCCGGTATTGAGCGGCGCCTCCGCTTCAACTGCACGGCATTTGGGATGCACCATTTCCAGTCCGAAATAGCCCAGTCTGGCCTCACCCAGCGCGCGGATGCGTTTGCCTTCGGCGAGTTGTTTTTGCTGGCTGGGATAAAAATTCAGAAAACGCAGCACCAGCTCGCCCGTGTCATCGCGCAGGCGGCACATCAATGTTCGGCGCGGACGATAGGCCACTTCACAGCGCGTCACAATGCCTTCGATTTGCGCTGTTTCACCCGGCTGCAATGCAGTGATCGGCGTCAGCCGGGTTTCATCTTCGTAACGCAGCGGCAGATGCAACAGCAAATCCGCGCGTTGGCGGATGCCCAACTTGGCGAGTTTGCCCAGCGTTGCGGGGGAAAGTTTTTGCATGCGCTGACGCGCCGTTTTGCCTAAATCAGGCGATGCACATCACGCCATCGGCTTCGACCAGCGCACCGCGCGGCAACGATGCCACGCCGACGGCTGCACGCGCGGGATAGGGCTGCTGAAAATAGCCGGACATGATCTCGTTCACTTTTGCAAAATGGCCGAGGTCGGTCAGAAAGATGTTCAGCTTGACGACGTCGTTGAGGCTGCCGCCGGCGGCATTGGTCACGGCGCGCATATTGACAAAGACCTGGTGAATTTGCGCTTCAATGCCGTCAACCATTTGCATGCTGGCCGGATCAAGCCCGATCTGGCCGGAAAGATAAACGGTATCGCCGACGCGAACGGCCTGCGAGTAGGTGCCGATCGCGGCCGGCGCTTCTGCAGTCTGGATAATCTGTTTGCTCATGTAGGGCTCCTGTCTCAAAACGAAACCGCGCCGGCGGCGCGGTTTGTGCGGGTGAATTATAGCGGCTCAGGTAATGACCGTCGGAGCTTCGCGTCCGGTACGCTGGCGCAACTCGGTGAGTTGCAGCGCAATGCCGATCAACTCGGCCAGTGCATCTTGGGCATCGAGGTGGTGCTTGCCGACGTCGGGCTCAAAACTTTCGAGATAAATCCGCAGCGTGGCGCCCTCGGTGCCGGTGCCGGAAAGCCGGAAAACGATGCGGGAGCCGTCCTCGAAAAGAATCCGCACGCCCTGACCGGTGCTGACGCTGCCATCCACCGGATCGGTGTAGCTGAAATCGTCGGCCAGCTTGACGGTATAGCTACCGAACTGCTTGCCCGACAGCGTGGCAAACCCGGCTTTTAGAAGAACCATGATGCCGTTGGCCGCATCGGTAGGCAGACCTTCGTAATCGTGACGCGAATAAACGTTGCGCCCGAATTTGGCCCAATGCTCACGCACAATCGCTTCGACGGACTGCTTGCGCGCCGCAACAACATTGAGCCAGAACAGCACGGCCCAGAGCCCGTCCTTTTCGCGCACATGGTTGGAGCCGGTACCGAAGCTTTCTTCGCCGCACAGCGTGACCTTGCCGGCATCCATGAGATTGCCAAAGAACTTCCAGCCGGTCGGTGTTTCGTAACAGGGAATGCCGAGCGCTTCGGCCACACGGTCGGCCGCCGCGCTGGTCGGCATGGAGCGCGCAATCCCCGCCAATCCCTGCCGGTAGCCAGGCGCGAGCGTGGCATTGGCAGCCAGCAGGGCCAGACTGTCGGAAGGCGTGACGAAGAAACCTTTGCCGAGAATCATGTTGCGGTCGCCATCGCCATCCGAGGCCGCACCGAAATCCGGGGCGTTGTCGCCATAGACAATCTCGACCAGCTCGTGCGCGTAGGTCAGGTTGGGATCGGGATGGCCGTTGCCGAAGTCCGGCAGCGGCACGGCATTCATTACGCTGTCGGCCGGCGCGCCCAGCCGGTTGACGAGAATCTCGCGTGCATACGGGCCGGTTACCGCGTGCATGGCGTCAAACTTGATGCGGAAGCCGCCGGCGAGCATGGCTTGAATCGCATCGAAATCGAACAGCGATTCCATCAGTTCGGCATAGTCCGCCACCGAATCAATGATCGATACGGTCATGCCGCCGAGCTGACTCTCACCCAGCGTGTCGAGCGCAACGTCCGCAGCTTCAATGATGCGATAGGTATCAATTTGCTTGCTGCGGGCGAAGATCGCTTCCGTCACCGTTTCGGTCGCCGGACCGCCGTTGTTGCCGTTGTACTTGATGCCGAAGTCGCCTTCGGGGCCGCCCGGATTGTGGCTGGCCGAAAGAATAATGCCGCCGAAAGTCTGATATTTGCGAATGACGCAGGAAGCCGCCGGCGTGGAAAGAATTCCGCCCTGCCCCACCAGCACGCGGCCAAAACCGTTGGCCGCAGCCATTTTCAGAATGATCTGAATCGCCTCGCGGTTGTAGTAGCGACCATCCCCGCCAACCACTAGCGTTGCGCCGGCGGGCGCCGCGATGGTGTCGAAAATCGATTGCACGAAATTTTCAAGGTAATGCGCCTGCTGAAATACCGGCACACGTTTGCGCAGCCCGGATGTACCGGGCTTTTGGTCAGTGAAAGCGGATGTTGCAATGGTTTGAACCTGCATGTGTGCCTCCCTTTTATTTTCGTATCAAAATTTTTGGCATTCTATACCCGCGAAGAGCCGCCCTGCCAGTTTCCCTGCCCCATGATTCCTGCAATAATGGCGCACGATTAAGCTTATTTATGAAAGTGAGTGCCAACATGATGACGCAAGACGAATTGAAGCAAGCCGTCGCCAAAGCCGCGATTGAATATGTACCGGTCGATTCCATCGTGGGTGTGGGCACCGGCTCCACCGCCAATTTCTTTATCGACGAACTGGCAAAGATCAAGCACAAAATCCGCGCGGCGGTTGCAAGCTCGGAAGCCTCCGCCAAGCGCTTGCAGGGCCACGGCATCGAGGTTGTTTCGCTGAACGAAGCGGGTGACTTGCCTGTGTATGTCGATGGCGCCGATGAAATCACGCGCCATATGCACATGGTCAAAGGTGGTGGCGGTGCACTGACACGCGAAAAAATCGTTGCAGCGGCAAGCAAAAAATTCATTTGCGTCTGCGACGCCAGCAAGCTGGTGGATGTGCTGGGCAAGTTCCCGCTGCCGGTCGAAGTGATTCCCATGGCGCGCAGCTATATTGCCCGCGAGCTGGTAAAACTGGGCGGACAACCCAAACTGCGCGAAGGTTTTACCACGGACAACGGCAACGTGATTCTTGACGTGCACGGCCTGCAAATCATGAATCCGGTCGAGCTGGAAACAGCGCTGAATCAGCTGGCCGGCGTGGTAACCAACGGGCTGTTTGCACGCCGCGGGGCGGATGTGTTGCTGCTAGGCACGCCCGAAGGCGTCAAAACCATGACGGCCTGAAAACCGGCGTCATCAAATCGTCATAATGCTCACCTAGACTAGGTCGTAATTTTTTCAGGAAAGACTCGCATGCCTAACGAACATATTTCCCGCCAGTTTGATGCCGAGCTGGAATCCATCCGTGCCAATGTGCTGCAAATGGGCGGACTGGTCGAAAGCCAGATCATCAGCGCGGTTCAATCCCTGCTGGACAGTGATGTTCCGCTGATGACTCGGGTGATCGAGGATGATCACCGCGTCAATGCGCTGGAGGTCAAGATCGACGAGGCCTGCAGTCATGTGATCGCCCGCCGGCAACCGACCGCGGGCGACCTGCGCATGATTATGACCGTGGTAAAAACCATCACCGACCTCGAGCGTATCGGCGACGAAGCCGAGAAAATCGCCCGGATGGCCACGCTTCTGTCGCAAAAGAGCGGCCTCAATCCGCCGCGCTACCAGGAAATCAAGCATGCTTCCGACATCGCGCTGGACATGCTGCGCAAGTCGCTCGATGCGTTTGCCCGCCTGGATGTGGTACTGGCCGCAGAAGTCGTGCGCATGGATGCACAGGTGGATGACGAATTCCGCTCCATCATGCGCTACCTCATCACCTTCATGATGGAAGACCCTCGCACTATTTCCACCGCGCTGGAAATTCTCTTCGTGGCCAAAGCCATTGAGCGTATGGGCGACCACGCCAAGAACATTGCCGAATATGTGATTTACATGGTCAAGGGACGCGACGTGCGCCACGTCACCGTCGACGAAATCGACCGCGAAATTCAACAGTAGTGCAGCATCAGCCGATCCTCGCCGCCATCGACCTGGGGTCGAACAGCTTCCGGCTCCAGGTGGCAAGGGTCGAAGGCGAGCAGCTCTACATGCTGGATGGCCTGCGTGAGCATGTGCGCCTGGCTGCCGGCCTCACCCCGGAAAAATATCTCGACGCGGAAGCCCAGCAACGTGCGCTGACTGCACTGAGCCACTTCGCCGAGCGTTTGCGCGGCCTACCGCGAGAGGCGGTACGTGTTGTCGGCACCAATTCCCTGCGGGTGGCAAAAAATGCTGCCGACTTTATTCCGCAAGCTGAACATGTGTTGGGATTTCCAATCGAAGTGATTGCCGGCGTTGAAGAGGCCCGCCTGATTTATCTGGGGGTCGCGCACGGCCTGCCGCAATCCTCGGACAACCGCCTGGTCATGGATATCGGTGGTGGCTCCACCGAGTTCATTATTGGTAACGGCCTGACGCCGCTGAATCTGAAAAGCCTGTACATGGGCTGCGTAAGTTTCAGCAACATTTTTTTCCCGGGCGGGGACATCACCAAACAACGCCTGAAGCAAGCCGAATTGGCCGCTCGCGCCGAACTGCAAACCATTTCGACCGACTTTTCCAGCCAAAACTGGGACGTTGCACTGGGCTCCTCCGGAAGTGCGCGTGTTTTGTGCGACATCCTCGAACAGAACGGCATCAGCGAACGCGGCATCACGCGTGACGGACTGGAGTGGCTGCGCAACGAATTGCTCCGGGCGGGTAATGTGCAAAATCTTGCCGGCCTGCCAGGACTGAAAATCGAACGCCTCCCCGTTCTTGCCGGCGGATTTTCCATCATGTATGCCGCATTCTGCGAGCTCGGCATCGAGCGCATGCAGCCCGCGCTGGGCGCCCTGCGAGAAGGCGTACTGTACGATCTGTGGGGGCGCTTTCACCACAACGACATGCGCGAAGTTACGGTGCAGCAATTCATGCGGCGTTATCACGTTGATATGGCGCAGGCTGAACGCGTCTCGCAACTCGCTCTGTTTTTCGCGCGGGAATTTCTGGGCGAGGATGCCGGAGAATCGGCGCTACAGCTGCTGGAATGGGCCGCGAAATTGCATGAAATCGGCATCAGTGTGGCGCACGGCGGTTACCATAAACATGGTGCCTACATCTTGGCAAATGCCGATATGCCGGGCTTTTCCAAAAGGGAGCAAGCCGCACTCAGCCTGCTGGCGCTCGCCCAGCGCGGCAACTTGGAAAAACTGGGGCAGGTTTCACTGACAGCCGAGGATGCCGCCTGCATCCTAAGCCTGCGCCTTGCCGTGCTGTTCTGCCGAAGCCGCAGTAACTCTCGCCTACCGGTGCTGCGCGGGAAATTTAGCGGAACAAAATTCCACATTCTGCTCGATGCTGCCTGGCTGGAGGAAAATCCGCTGAGCAAGTCCGCATTGCAGGACGAACGCAAACCTTGGAAAAACCGGGGCTTCAGTCTGCAAATCGTCGCGGAATAAATAAATTCCGGCAGCTTGGTTAATGTGCCGCCTCCCAGTTGCTACCCGTACCGATACCGACTTCCAGCGGCACATCGAGCAAGGCGACGTGACACATCAGTGCGCGCAGTTTTTCCTGCACCCGCGCCAGTTCATTTTCAGGAGTTTCGAGCACCAGTTCATCATGCACCTGCATGATCAGACGGCTCTGCAATCCCTCCTCTTCCAGCCAGTGCTGCACAGCAATCATCGCTAGCTTGATCAGATCGGCAGCCGTACCCTGCATCGGTGCATTGATCGCCGCGCGTTCGGCGGCCTGACGCTTCATGCCATTGGCCGCATTGATATCAGGAAGCCACAGGCGCCGGCCAAAAACGGTTTCCACATAGCCCTGACGCTTGGCCTGCTCGCGCGTGCGCTGCATGTAGTCGGCCACACCGGGATAGCGTGCAAAATATCGGTCGATGTAGGCCTGCGCGGCGGCGCGCTCGATACCCAGCTGGCGCGCCAACCCGAAGGCTGACATACCGTAGATCAAACCAAAATTGATGACCTTGGCGTAGCGGCGCTGCTCGCTGTCCACTTCCTCGGGGGTGACCATGAATATCTCGGCCGCCGTAGCGCGATGCACATCTTCGCCGTTGGCAAAGGCACGCAGCAAGCCGGTGTCCCCCGAAAGATGCGCCATGATGCGCAGTTCGATTTGCGAGTAATCCGCCGAGACGATACGGCACCCGGACGGCGCAATGAAGGCCTCGCGGATGCGGCGCCCTTCGGCGGTTCGGACGGGAATGTTCTGCAGGTTCGGATCGCTGGAAGCCAAACGGCCGGTCACCGCCACCGCTTGCGAATAGCTGGTATGCACACGCCCGGTCCGGCGGTTGACCATGAGCGGTAATTTGTCGGTGTAGGTGGATTTGAGTTTCGCGAGGCCGCGATAGTCGAGCAGAATTTTCGGCAGGGGATAATCCAGCGCGAGCTCCTGCAAGACCTCCTCATCGGTGGAAGGCGTGCCCCCCGGCGTCTTCTTTTTCACCGGCAGCCCGAGTTTTTCGAACAGAATTTCCTGAATCTGTTTCGGTGAATTCAGATTGAACGGTTGTCCGGCAGCCTCGTGCGCCCGCGTCTCCAGTGCGAGCAGCTTCTCGCCAAGTTCGCGGCTCTGCACTTGTAACAGCGCGGTATCGAGCAACACGCCCTGACGCTCCATTGTTTGCAACACGTGCAGCGCCGGCAGTTCAATGTCTCGGTAGACATATTGCAAACCCGCATGTGCCGCGATTTCCGGCGCGAATTCGCGATGCACACGCAGCGTGATGTCGGCGTCCTCGGCGGCGTAACGACCCGCCGTCTCCAGATCGACCTGATCAAAACAAATCTGCTTGGCGCCTTTGCCCACCACATCGGTATAACTGATCGTGGAAAGCCCAAGATGACGTAGCGCCAGACTGCCCAGTTCGTGCGGCTTGTGGCTTTCCAGCACATAGGATTCCAGCAGCGTGTCGTCGTAAATCCCCGCGAGCCGGATGCCGTGGTTGGCAAAAATATGCAGATCGTATTTGAGATTCTGGCCGACCTTTTTGTGCGTCTGGCTTTCCAGCCAGGGCGCGAGTTTGTGCAGCACGGCCTCGCGATTGAGCTGCTCCGGCGCGCCCGGATAGACGTGCGCCAGCGGCAGATACGCGGCATGCTGCGGCTGGATTGCGAATGAAATGCCGACCAGCTGCGCATTCATCACGTCCAAGCCGGTCGTCTCGGTGTCCAGCGACACGATATCGGCGGCCAGCAGCTTTTCCATCCAGACATCAAGCTGCGCTTCGGTCAGCAACAATTCATACCGGGACGTGTCGTTGCGCTGCGCATCTTCCCCGAAAAAATCCTGCTGCCCTGTATTTTCCGGCGGCAACACTTCTGGCTGGGCGGACGCAACGCCGGAAGACAGCTCGCGCAGCCAGGTTTTGAAGCCAAAACGCTCATACAACTCGCGCAGTTTTTCCGGATCACTGTCCGGCGCGACCAGCGCATCGTAGGGCTGCGGCAATTCGACATCGCATTTCACCGTGAGTAGCCGCCGCGCCTGCGGCAGCCAATCCAGCGCCGCACGCAAGTTGCCGCCCACCACCCCTTTAACGGCATCGGCATGCGCGACCAGATTATCCAGTGAACCATATTCCGAAAGCCATTTGACGGCGGTCTTCGGACCGCATTTGGCCACGCCGGGCACGTTGTCCACCGCGTCGCCGGTCAGCGTCAGAAAATCGAGGATGCGCTCGGGCGGAACGCCAAATTTGGCGGTAACGCCCGCCACGTCCAGCACTTCGTTATTCATGGTGTTGACCAGCGTGACATGCGCATCGACCAGCTGCGCCAAATCCTTGTCGCCGGTCGCGACCACGCAGGCCACACCATCGCGCGCAGCCTGCTGTGCCAGGGTGCCGATCACATCGTCCGCCTCGACGCCTTCCTGGGCGAGCACATTCCAGCCGGCGGCCATGATTGCCTGCTGCAGCGGTTCGATCTGGCGGGCAAGGTCTTCCGGCATGGACGGTCGCTGGGCCTTGTATTCCGGATACCAATCGTCGCGAAAGGTTTTACCCTTGGCATCGAAGACGCACAGGCTATAATCCGCCGGAAAGTCGTGGCGTAGCTTGCGCAGCATGTTGAGCATGCCGTAGATCGCGCCGGTCGGAAACCCGTCGCGATTGCGTAAATCCGGCATGGCGTGAAAGGCACGGTAAAGAAATGATGAACCGTCCACCAGAAGTAATCTTTTCATTGTGTTCCGCACGAGGGTGATTGCATGAATTCGCTGTCAAAACTGCCCGCACCGGCCAATCCGGAATCCTGGGATTCAAAAGAAGCCTGGCGTGTTTTCGGGATTATGTCAGAGTTTGTCGCGGCGACCGACCGCCTCAACAGCATTCATCCCGCCGTCAGCATTTTTGGCAGCGCGCGAACCAAGCCGGATCACCCCTATTACAAACTGACCGAAGAGATTGCGCGGCAGCTTTCCGATGCCGGGTTTTCGGTCATCTCCGGCGGCGGCCCCGGCATCATGGAGGCCGCGAACAAGGGCGCGTATTACGGCAAATCCCCCAGCATCGGCCTGAACATCCAATTGCCGCACGAGCAGGTGAGTAATCACTATCAGAACATCAGCCAGACCTTCCAGCATTTCTTTGCACGCAAAGTCATGTTCGTGAAATTTGCGAGCGCCTATGTCGTCATGCCCGGCGGCTTCGGCACGCTGGACGAACTCATGGAAGCGCTCACACTAGTGCAAACCGGCAAATCGCGGCGTATTCCCATCATTCTGGTCGGCAGTAAATTCTGGGGGGGCATGCTGGACTGGATTCGCAACACGCTGTTGGAAGAACAAATGATCGGTGCGGAAGATCTGGATCTGGTGCAGCTCATCGATGATCCCGAAGCCATCGTCAGCGCGATTTTCAAGCATTACGAATCGCGCGGCTTCGGCCCCTCGGAAGCCGAGCGCGAACGGCAACTTTACCTGTAGATACGCTCGCACATAGATTATCGGGCGATGCCGCAAAATCGGCTAAAATGCAGCCACTTCAACTCTGCAGGGTTTCTGCGATGCGCCTCCTGACTTTCATACTGCTGGGCAGCCTTTCGTCGGCCGCGTTTGCCCAGGATCCCGTTCCGCCCAATCTGGAGCCGCTGGCGCCGCCACCCGCGTTTGAACCCGATGAGGCGCCCCCCGAGGAACCGCAGGTCACCATCACCAAGGAGACCGAGCAAACCGTCGAGGAATATCGCATCAACGGCCGGCTGTACATGATCAAAGTCACCCCGAAGCACGGGGTACCCTACTATCTGGTTGATGACCGGGGCGACGGAAAGTTTGTGCGGCAGGAGGGGTTGGATTCCGGATTGCGGGTTCCGCGCTGGATTATTCACACGTTCTGAAATGGCTGTATTTACCCCCGTCTCGGAGGCGGAGCTCACCGCCTGGTTGGGTGAGTTTTCGCTGGGCCGGCTTCTGGAAATGCAGGGCATTGCATCCGGTATCGAAAACACCAATTATTTCGTCACCACCGCCAACGGCCGCTTCGTCCTGACGCTGTTTGAAAAGCTCACCGCGGACGAATTGCCCTTTTATCTGAATCTCATGGCGCATCTGTCGCGTCACGGCATTCCGTGCCCCAGCCCGATGGCGAACCGGCGGAACCAGCTACTGAGCTCGCTGAACGGCAAGCCTGTCTGCATTGCCACGCGGCTTGCGGGGAAATCCGTGACGCGACCCAACCCGGCGCAATGTGCCGCGGTCGGCGCGATGCTCGCACAGATGCACATCGCCGGCCAAAGCTTCAACCAAATGATGCCGAATCCGCGCGGTACCCGCTGGCGCACACTCACCGCCCCACAGGTCAAACCTTTTCTAAACGCGATGCAAATCGCCCTGCTCGACAGCGAAGTTGCAGCGCATGCCGGGCAGGAGTGGCGCAATCTGCCGCAGGGCGTGATCCACGCCGACCTGTTCCGTGACAACGTCCTGCTGGAAGACGATCGCGTGGGCGGTCTGATCGATTTTTATTTCGCCTGCAGTGACGCTTTGTTGTATGACTTGGCGATTACCGTAAATGACTGGTGCATCGACAACGGTAACAGTCGTCTGGACGATGCGCGCGCGCAGGCACTCGTCACGGCTTACCACGCCGTGCGCCCCTTGCAAACCACCGAACAAGCCGCCTGGCCGATGCTGCTGCGCCTCGCCGCACTGCGATTCTGGCTGTCGCGCCTGTATGATCTGCACCTGCCGCGCGACGGCGAGCTGGTCAATGCGCATGATCCGGAACATTTCGAGCGCATCCTGCGGCAGCACATTGCCCGTCCGCAGGCCCTGAATTTAACCGTGGAAGGAAACGAATGAACTATCAACGCTTGCCCGCCGGCAGTGGCTGGCAATGGCTGAAACAGGGCTATGCGCTATTCATGAAAGCGCCGCTGCTCTGGGTGGTTCTGCTGGTGATCTGTTTTTTTGCAGCTGCGGGATTGTCGGCCGTACCCGTCGTTGGCGAACCGCTGGCCAGCCTGTTAATGCCCGTGGTCATTGCCGGATTGATGAGCGGCTGTCGGGCACTGGAACAGGATGACGAATTGGAACTGCCGCATCTGCTGAACGGTTTCCGCCGGCAGACTGCGCAGCTGGTCACGCTGGGTGGCGTATCGCTGGTTGGCCAATTCCTGATTTTCGGCGTCATGATGCTGATCGGCGGGGGTACGCTGGTCAGTCTGCTGATGAGCGGCCAGCCGCCGGAAGATCCGCAAATCCTGGCTCAGGCCATTACCGGCGCCGGACTTTCCGCGCTCGTGGGACTGGCACTTTTCGCCGTCCTGATGATGGCCATGCAATTCGCCCCCATGCTGGTTTATTTCAACGGTGTCCCGCCCGTCGCCGCACTCAAGCTCAGCCTGCATGGCTTCCTGGCGAATTTTGCCCCGATGCTGGTTTATGGGGCCACTCTGCTGTTCCTGGGCGTACTGGCCAGTATGCCGATGATGCTGGGCTGGCTAATACTGCTGCCGATTGTTTTCACCTCCATGTACGCGAGCTATCGGCAAATATTCATTCCGGACACTCGCCCGCTGGAAAACACAACCGAAGGAAATTGACATGCGTTACCCCCAAGCCACGTCTCTGGATGTTCGCAAAGCCCAGCAGCCGCATAATTTGTACATCGCCGGTGTGCTGATGGTTAATCTGTTGATGACCCCGGCGGTTATTGCACTCAAACTCGGCATGCTCGGTCTGCTGGTCCCGCTGTTGCTGACCGGCAGCCTGATCGCCTATATCTTTCTGCGCAGCCGTCGCCCCGCCCGCTGGTTCGTCAATATGCACTGGCGCCTGTGTTTCAACCGGGCCAAACTGCTGCTGCTGGGCTATGCGATTTCCGGAACGCTGGTGCTGATCGGTTGGCTCGTCAGTCTGACCGCAGATAATGCCAGCATGGCCCATATTCTCTGGACAGCACTGACACGTATCGCGGTTATCCCCGCGCTGATTTTCGTGCTGGTGACGGCCGTGCTGGAATTCAGCGCAATCGGACAGGCGGCCAACCGCGAAGTCTCAGACAAATGTGCAGCTAAATTTCCGCCGCCAGCTGAATAGCGTCTAACTGCCGGTGCAGCTCGAAGCCGGAACAAAGACCGCGGCCTGACCATGATAAATACCTGCCTCGTCCAGTAAATTCCAGACGGTTGCGCCGGTGATCATAAAGCGGCGTCCGCTGCTCGCAACACGCATCCCACTGTAATCCTCGATATAGCCGCGCCGGCTTACCTCGGCCAGCAGTTTCTCGCGTGCGGCTTGGGCCAGCGGCTCCGCCGACAGGCGCGAAGGCAAGCGGGCGAATTGTTCAAAACTCATTTCAAACAATTCCAGTGCCCGCTGGTTGCCATAGAAAAATACCGGATCGGTCTCGGTGCCGTGCGCGACGATAGCCCGTGGGGCCTGCCACAAAGCCTCGCGCAAATCCGACGCGCCGACCTCGGAGTCCAGCAACGCCCGACCCGTGAGCCGCGCATAACTCCCGACAATCAGACGCAGGCGCACCTCCGCCACACCCTCACACGGCCGTGAGCTTGGCATATTCCAGGGCCAGCCATTTGCTGCCGGCATGTTTGAAATTGACCTGCACCCGGCCGTCGCTGCCGCCGCCTTCCACACCGGTAATCGTGCCCTCGCCAAATTTCTGGTGGAACACGCGCTGACCCGCGCGCCACAGGGCCGCCGGGGCTGCGGGGGCCGCCGCGCCAAAAGCCGCCAGATAGCTCTCCGTCTCACGTGTCGCAGGTTTTGCAGCCGCAAAGCGCGGCGTGAGCCAGTGCAGCAAAGCCTCCGGCAATTCACGCAGGAAGCTCGACGCCATGCCGTAATGCACCTGGCCATGCAGCATGCGACTCTGCGCAAAACTCAGATACAGTCGGCGGCGCGCACGGGTAATGGCCACGTACATAAGGCGACGCTCCTCATCCACCTCACCGCTGTCGATGCTGTTCTGATGCGGAAACAAGCCCTGCTCCAGCCCGGTGATAAAGACTGTGTGAAACTCCAATCCCTTGGCTGCGTGCACGGTCATCAGATGCAGTGCATCCTCGCTGTCGCCCGCCTGATGCTCGCCCGACTCAAGCGACGCGTGCGTGAGGAAGGCCGTCAACCCGTCATCTTCGGCTTCATGCACGAATAGCGTCGCTGCATTTAAAAGCTCGTTCAGATTTTCGAGGCGCTCTTCCGCTTCGCGTTTTTTCGAGGCTGTCGATCTTTCGTTTTCGTAATGGCCGCGCAAACCACTGTGTTCCAGCACATGATCGATGATTTCCGGCAGCGGTAAATCTTTGATCGCGCCGCGCAGCGATTCGATCAGCGCAACGAAGGCTGAAACCTTGCCCCCCGCGCGAGCGGCCGCATCAAACAGTGAAGTGTTGAACTGGCGCGCGCTTTCCTGCAATTGCTCGATGCTGCGCGCACCGATTCCGCGCGTAGGGAAATTGATGATGCGCAGCAGGGCATTGTCGTCCTCACTGTTTTCCATGAGGCGCAGATAGGCCAGCGCATGCTTGATTTCCTGGCGCTCGAAAAAGCGCAGCCCGCCATATACGCGATACGAAAGTCCGGCCGAGACCAGTGCGTGTTCGAGCACGCGCGACTGGGCGTTGGAACGATAAAGCAGCGCAATCTCGTCAAGCTTCACGCCTTCGCGCCGCAGCTGCTGAACCTCTTCCACGATAAAACCGGCTTCATCGATATCGGTCGATGCCTCATACACGCGAATCTGTTCACCTTTGTGTGCATCGGTCCAGAGATTCTTGCCCAGGCGATTGGGATTGTGGCTGATCAGTGCGTTCGCGGCATCCAGAATGTTGCCGTGGGAGCGGTAGTTCTGCTCCAGCTTGATGACATTTTCGATGCGAAAATCGCGCAGCAAATCCTGCATATTGCCAACGTTCGCGCCGCGAAAGGCGTAAATCGACTGGTCATCATCGCCCACCGCAAAGATTGCGTTGTTCTGCCCGGCCAGCAGCTTGAGCCAGCGATATTGCAGCGGATTGGTGTCCTGAAACTCATCCACCAGAATATGGCGGAAGCGTGCCTGATAATGTTCGCGCAGCTGCGCATTGCGTTGCAGCAGCTCGTAACAGCGCAGCAGTAATTCGGAGAAATCCACCACGCCCTCGCGCTGGCACTGGGCATCGTACTCGGCAAAAATCTCCACCTTACGCCGCGTGTAAGGATCATAGGCTTCCACCTCGTGAGCGCGCAGGCCTTCTTCCTTGTTGCCGCTGATGAACCATTGCATTTCGCGTGGCGGATATTTTTCCTCATCCACATTCATAACCTTCATCAGGCGCTTGATCGCCGAGAGCTGGTCACCGCTGTCGAGAATCTGGAACGTCTGCGGCAGATTCGCCTCGCGGTAATGCGCGCGCAGCATGCGGTTACACAGTCCGTGAAAAGTGCCGATCCACATCCCGCGCGGATTGATCGGCAGCATCGCGGTAAGGCGCGTCACCATCTCTTTCGATGCCTTGTTGGTAAAGGTCACCGCGAGAATGCCGGACGGCGTGGCCTGCCCTGTGCTGATCAGCCAGGCAATGCGCGTGGTGAGCACACGGGTCTTGCCGCTGCCCGCGCCGGCAAGGATCAGCGCGGAGCGAGGCGGCAGTTCGACGGCGGCCCGCTGCTCGGAATTAAGGCCTTGTAGAAGTGTCATGGCATCCTGAAATAAAACGGGGAATCAAGCCACTGGCCTGATTCCCCGCCGTGAGCCAGCCGAAGCTTAACCCTGTTTTTTCTTTTCGATCATGTCGTGCATGATCGGAGACAGGATGATCTCCATCGCATGGCTCATCTTGCCGCCGGGCACCACCATGGTGTTGGCGCGGGACATGAACGAGTTCGGAATCATGGACAGGTAATACTGGAAATCCACGCCCTTCGGATTACGGAAACGGATGACCACGAAGCTCTCGTCCGGCGTCGGGATGTCACGCGCGATGAAGGGGTTCGAAGTATCCACAGTAGCCACACGCTGGAAGTTGATATCGGTGTAGGTGAACTGCGGCGTGATGTATTTGATGTAGTCCGGCATGCGACGCATGATGGTGTCAACAGTTGCCTCGGCCGAATAGCCGCGCTCAGCCTTGTCGCGGTGAATCTTTTGGATCCACTCCAGATTGACCACGGGCACGACACCAATCGCCAGATCAACAAACTTGCCGGCATCAATGCCCTGCTTGTCATCCTTGGCCAGGCCATGCAAACCTTCGTAGAAAAGCAGGTCGGAACCGGACTCAATGTCTTCCCACGGCGTAAACACACCGGGCGTCAGGTCGGTCAGACCGAAATGCTTGTTGTGCTCAACTGCCTCGGCATCGCTGTGCACATAGTAGCGGCGCTTGCACATGCCGGTTTCGCCGTACACTTTGAACATCTCTTCGATTTTGTCGAAGTGGTTGGCTTCCGGACCAAAATGGCTGAACGTATTGTTGCCGGCCTTGGCGGCTTCGGCCGCGGCGGCACGGAACGCCATACGATCGAGGCTATGCAGGCTATCACCCTCGATCACGGCCGCCGAGATGTCTTCGCGACGGAAAATGTTCTCAAAAGCGCGTTTGACGGTGGTCGTACCTGCGCCTGACGAGCCAGTAACGGCAATAACGGGGTGCTTGCGGGACATGGGCCTCTCTCCTGAACAATTATTGGGATAAATTCTGGAAGGGGATTCTATACCAGAATTCACCTCCCGCGCATCCGTGCCGGAGGGCCGCTATAATGCCGCCTCCTGAAAATTTACCCAATTTGTTTTCATGCAAGCCAATTATCCCCCATCGATCATAGAGCCTCAGGCACAAGCCCACTGGGAAAACCGTCAGGCATTTACCGCTGCGGATCAATCCGATCGCCCCAAATACTATTGCCTGTCGATGTTCCCTTACCCCTCGGGCAAGCTGCACATGGGCCATGTGCGCAACTACACAATCGGTGATGTGCTTAGCCGCTATCACCGCATGAAGGGCTATAACGTCATGCAGCCCATGGGCTGGGACGCCTTCGGCCTGCCGGCAGAGAACGCAGCGATGGCGAACAACGTGCCGCCCGCAGCCTGGACCTACGCCAACATCGACTATATGAAGCAGCAGCTCAAGTCGCTCGGGTTGGGCATTGACTGGTCGCGCGAAGTAAAAACCTGTGCGCCGGACTATTACCGTTGGGAACAATGGCTGTTCACCCGTCTGTTCAAGAAAGGCGTGATCTACAAAAAAACCGCCACCGTGAACTGGGATCCGGTCGACAACACCGTACTGGCCAACGAACAGGTCATCGACGGCCGCGGCTGGCGTTCCGGCGCTGTGGTGGAAAAACGCGACATTCCGATGTACTTCTTCCGCATCACCCAATACGCGGAAGAGCTGCTGGCTGACCTCGACCAGCTCGACGGCTGGCCGGAACAAGTCAAGACCATGCAACGCAACTGGATTGGCAAAAGTTACGGCGTACGCTTTGCATTTCCCTATGGCGATGATGAAAAGCTGTGGGTGTACACCACACGCGCCGATACGATTATGGGCGTGACCTTTGTCGCCGTGGCGGCCGAACATCCGCTGGCGACGTTCGCAGCGCAGACTCATCCAGAGCTGGCAACGTTCATCGAAGAATGCAAACGCGGCGGCGTGGCCGAGGCCGATATCGCCACCATGGAAAAGAAAGGGATGGATACCGGGCTCAAGGTCACCCACCCGCTCACCGGTGAGCAGGTACCCGTGTGGGTCGGCAATTATGTGCTGATGGGATACGGCGAAGGCGCTGTGATGGCCGTGCCGGCGCACGACGAGCGCGATTTTGGTTTCGCCAAAAAATATGGCCTGCCGATCAAACAATCCATTCAGGCTGCGAACGAAATCTTCTCTACCGACGTCTGGGCCGAGTGGTACGGCGACAAAGAGCGCGGTGTTTGTGTCCATTCCGGCAAGTACGACGGCCTGACCCACGAAGCTGCCGTCGATGCCATCGCGGCCGACCTGTTTGCGAAAGGGCTGGGCGAGAAGAAAACGCAGTTCCGGCTGCGCGACTGGGGCATCTCGCGCCAGCGCTACTGGGGTTGCCCGATCCCCGTCATCCATTGCCCGAGTTGCGGCGACGTGGCTGTCCCTGATGACCAGTTGCCAGTAGTACTGCCCGAAGATGTGGTGCCGGACGGCGCGGGTTCACCGCTGGCAAAGATGCCGGAATTTTACAAATGCAGCTGCCCGCAATGCGGCGGCGAGGCCAGACGCGAGACCGACACCATGGATACTTTCGTCGAGTCGAGCTGGTACTACGCACGCTACGCCAGCCCGCAGTGCGACACCGGCATGGTGGACAAAACCGCCGCGCAACAATGGCTGCCGGTCGACCAGTACATCGGCGGCATCGAACATGCCATTCTGCATCTGCTGTACGCACGCTTCTTCCACAAGTTGATGCGCGACGAGGGATTGGTGCAGGGCGACGAGCCGTTCAGGAATCTCCTGACCCAGGGCATGGTAATCGCCCCGACCTTCTACCGCGAACTCGAAGGCGGCAAGAAGCTGTGGATCAACCCGGCCGATGTGGATGTCGAGCTGGACGCGAAGGCGCGCCCGGTTGGCGCAACCCTCAAGAGCGACGGCAAAGCCGTCATCATCGGCGGCACCGAGAAGATGTCCAAATCCAAGAACAACGGTGTCGACCCGCAAGCCATCATCGACGAGTACGGCGCCGACACGGCCCGTTTGTTCATGATGTTCGCCGCACCGCCCGAGCAATCGCTGGAGTGGTCGGATGCCGGTGTGGAAGGCGCATTCCGCTTCCTCAAGCGGGCTTGGAAGGCCGTGCACGACCACGTCGAACAGGGCATCACGGCCCCGTACCGCAGTGGTGACTTGGACGGTCCGGCAAAAGCGTTGCGTTTGCAACTGCATCAAACCATCCAGAAAATAGACGACGATTACGGCCGGCGCAAAACCTTCAATACTGCCATCGCGGCCACCATGGAATTGCTGAATGCGCTGGGCAAGTTCGAAGCCCGGACGGACACCGACCGCAGCGTCGCACAAGAAGTTCTGGAAAGTGCCGTGCTGATGCTTTCGCCCATCGCCCCGCATGTATGCCAAAACCTTTGGGGCGAGCTGTGTCCGGGACGCGACCTTATGGACGAGCATTTCCCGCAAGCCGATCCTGCCGCACTGGTGCAGAACGAAATCGAGCTGGTGATTCAGGTCAACGGCAAATTGCGCGGCAGCCTGGTCATTGCCCGCGAAGCTGACAAAGCGACCATCGAACACGCCGCATTGGCGCACGAAGCCGTCCAGAAACAACTCAATGGCGCGGCACCGAAAAAAGTTATCATCGTGCCCGGCCGTCTGGTCAACATCGTCATTTAGGAGATCGCCTTGCGCCTGCTCGCCCTGTTACTCACCCTGCTGCTGAGTGCCTGCGGATTCCAGCTGCGCGGTCATGCGGGCATGCCGTTCCAAAGCATCTATTTGGAGGCTGCGAGTGCCACGCCCCTTGTCTCGGAATTGCGCCGCAATCTGGAAGCCAATGATGTCACGGTGAGCAACACAGCCGAGAACGCCGAAGTGATTCTGAACATCGAATCGGAATCCCAGGAAAAACAAATTCTGTCGCTCAGCGGCGCCGGCCGGGTGAATGAATACCAGCTGTACTTCAAGGTTTCATTGCGCGCCTACGACAATCAGGCCCACGACTGGATTCCTGCGGAAGAGATGGTGATCCGCCGCAACTACAACTACGATGACACTCAAATTCTGGCGAAGCAGCAGGAGGAAGCCATGCTGGTGCAAAGCATGCGCGACGACATGGTGCAGCAAATCATCCGCCGCCTGAGCCGGGCGAAGCCGTTGCCCGTGGAATAAGCAACGTGCAAATTTCCAGCGAAGACTTGTCCCGTCATCTCGGCTCGGCACTCAAGCCGTTGTATGTGATCCACGGTGACGCACCACTGCTGGCCATCGAAGCCGCCGATATGCTGCGCAGTGCAGCGCGCGAAGCCGGTTACAGCGAGCGCGAGGTTTTTGTTGCGGAACAGCATTTCAAATGGGAAGCCCTGCGTGAAGCGGCGCAAAGTCTTTCGCTGTTCGCCTCTCGCAGAATTATCGATTTGCGCATTCCCTCCGGCAAACCCGGCACGGACGGCAGCCAGGCCTTGCAGGATTATGCGGCCCGCCTGCCGGTCGACGTGTTGACCATCGTGACGCTGCCCAAGCTGGATCGCACCGCACAAAAAAGCCAGTGGTTCACCGCACTGGCGCGCGAGGGTGTGGTCATCACGGCGGATGATGTGCCGCGCAACGCCCTGCCGCGGTGGATTTCCGGCAGGTTACAGCGGCAAGCGCAATCTGCCACGCCCGACACACTCGAATTTCTGGCCGATCGCTGCGAGGGCAATCTGCTCGCCGCCTTCCAGGAAATCCGCAAGCTGGCGCTGCTGTATCCGGCGGGCGAACTATCGTTCGAGCAGGTCAAGGATGCCGTCATGGATGTTGCCCGCTATGACATCTTCAAACTGTCAGAAGCCATGCTGGGCGGCAATGCTGCCCGCTTCGCGCATATTCTCGACGGGCTGCGCGCGGAAGGCACGGCCACCCCGCTGGTGCTCTGGGCGCTCAGCGAAGATGCCCGCACGCTGGGACGCGTCCTGCGAAATCTGCAGCTCGGCAGTCAGCCGGCCAACGCCCTGCGCGACGCCCGGGTCTGGGGGCCGCGCCAGGAGCTGATCGGGGCCGCGGCGCGCCGCTTGCGGCTGCCCATCGTGGAGCGCGCCCTCCTGCACGCCGCACGGGTAGACAAAACCATCAAGGGATTGCGTTCCGGCGATGTCTGGGATGAGCTGCTGCAATTTGGCCTAAGGTTCGCACGATGACTGACGTGCTGCTGGTGATCACCCATCTTCCGGATGAAACCTCGGCCGGGCAGCTTGCCGAAAAAATCATTGCCCAACGCGCGGCAGCCTGCGTCAACCGGCTTGCGCCGTGCACTTCGACTTATCGCTGGCAAGGCCGGATTGAGACCGCCAGCGAAGTGCCGCTGCTGATCAAAACCACGCAGGCAACCTACCCGGCACTGGAACAACTCATTCGCGATACCCATCCTTATGAACTTCCGGACATCGTGGCCGTCCCTCTCACTGCAGGATTGCCCGCTTATCTGGACTGGGTTCGGCAAGAATCGGAGAATAGCGTCCCATGAGACTTATCTTTGCTTTTTTCCTGCTAATGGCCTCCCCCGTGCAGGCCGGATTGCTTGACGACATCGGCGGCAAACAGGCCGCGTTTCTGCCGCCCGACCAGGCGTTTGAACTGCAGGTGCGGGTGCGGGATAGCCAGACACTGCAAGCCAGTTTCCGCATTACTCCGGGTTATTACCTGTATCGCGACAAAACTCATTTCCAGCTGGCAGAAGGAACAATCGGCCGCATTACTGAAGTCAAACTTCCGCCGGGCGAAATCAAGGACGACCCGAACTTCGGGCCGACCGAGGTTTACCATCAATCCTTTCAGGCCGAATTGCGGTTCGCCGACATCACGCCCGGCGAACCGCTGGTGCTGAAAGCGCGCTATCAAGGTTGTAGCGAGGGCGGGCTTTGCTACCCCCCGATCGACAAGACCCTGACGCTGAATCTGGCGCCCAGCCTTGGCAATGCGCCAGCGGCCGCCCCAAGCCGGGTTGCCATTCCCGAAAATGACAACACCCGCATCGCCGGCCTGTTTCGCGAAGGCAGCTTCTGGCTGATTCTTTCGTTCTTCTTTGGCGCCGGTCTGCTGCTGGCCTTGACCCCTTGCGTGTTCCCGATGATCCCGATTCTGTCAGGCATCATCGTCGGGCACGGCCACACGATCACCCACGGCCGCGCTTTTTTGCTGTCGCTTGCTTATGTGCTCGGCATGGCACTCACGTACGCAGCGGCTGGGGTCGCGGCTGGATTTTCCGGCAGTCTGATTTCAAACGCGCTGCAAACGCCCTGGGTACTGGGCAGCTTTGCCGGTCTGTTTGTCCTGCTTTCCCTGTCCATGTTCGGGCTCTACGAACTGCAACTGCCTAACGCGCTGCAAAGCCGGCTCACGACCACCAGCAACAAATTGCATGGCGGCCATCTCTCGGGAGTTTTCGCAATGGGCGCGCTCTCGGCCCTGATCATGGGCCCTTGCGTCGCGGCCCCCCTGGCCGGCGCGCTGCTCTACATCGGCCAGACGCACGATGCGGTGCTGGGCGGCTCAGCGCTTTTTGCGCTAGCGCTGGGCATGGGTGCGCCGCTGTTGCTGATCGGCAGTTCGGCGGGCGTGCTGCTGCCCAAGGCCGGCCCCTGGATGGAAGCCGTCAAGCGTTTCTTCGGCGTAATGATGCTGGCCCTGGCGATCTGGATCATCAACCCGATCATTCCGCTCAGCGTGCAGATGCTGCTCTGGGCCGCGTTACTGATTTTCTCGGGGATTTATTTGCGCGCGCTGGATCCCCTGCCCCACAACGCCCATCCGCGTCACAAACTAAGCAAAGGGCTGGCGATCCTGCTGCTACTGCTCGGTGTAGCCTATCTCATTGGCGGACTCTCCGGCGCCCGCGACATCCTGCGTCCGCTCGGCGAACTGACCGACCGACCTGCGGTCGCCGCGACTACCCACAGCCTGCCTTTCGAGCGTGTGCGCAGCATCGCCGAACTGGATGCGCGACTGGCCGGAGCCGAGGGCAAAACCGTCATGCTGGATTTTTACGCGGACTGGTGTACCTCCTGCAAGGAAATGGAACGCTTTACTTTTAGCGACCCGGCGGTTCAGGCAAAACTCTCCCGCAGCCTGTTGCTGCAAGCCGATGTCACCGAAAACAACACCGATGACAAGGTGTTATTGCAGCGCTACGGACTATTCGGTCCTCCGGCAACCCTATTTTTTAATACGCAGGGGCAGGAATTAACCGACCATCGGGTCACCGGGTACCAGAATGCCGATGATTTTCTTGCCTCCCTGAAAGCAGCAGGTATCTAGCCCAGTGAGGCACATACCGCCCCGGACCGAACAAGCTGCAGCCCTTGAGCATAATTCCCGACAATTTCAGTGAAATAATAGACAAACATAGGTGATTTGCGGCAAACTGCCTGCCATGAAAAATATTCTCGTCCTGCACGGCCCCAACCTGAATCTGCTCGGCACACGCGAGCCGACGGTTTACGGTCGCGTCACGTTGGCAGAAATTAATGCCAAATTGGTCGATTTAGCCGCGAAGAACAACGCAAAACTCGAATATTTCCAAAGCAATGCCGAAGCCGCACTCGTCGAACGGGTTCATCAGGCGCAGACAGAGGGTGTTGAGTTCATCGTCATCAATCCGGCCGCGTTTACCCACACCAGTGTAGCCTTGCGCGATGCGCTGGCGGGCGTTGCCATCCCCTTTATTGAAGTGCACCTGTCCAATGTCCATGCACGCGAGGCGTTCCGCCGGGAATCCTATTTTTCCGATCTCGCCGTTGGCGTCATCAGCGGCCTGGGTGCGGCAGGCTACGAATTTGCAGTGCGTCACGCACTGAATTACCCCAACTAAAATCTCACCGGGAGAACACTATGGACTTACGCAAACTCAAAACACTGATTGAATTGGTCGAAGGCTCTGGCATCGCCGAACTGGAAATCAGCGAGGGTGAAGAGCGCGTGCGCATCACCCGCACTGTCGCCGCCAGCCAGCAGCTGGTTGCCCCCGTTGCACAAGCGCTGGTAGCCGCGGCGCCTGTTGCTGCGGCACCTGTTGCTGCAGCCCCAGCTGCAGAACCCGCCGCGCCCGAGGGCCATATCGTCAAATCCCCCATGGTTGGCACGTTCTACCGTGCAGCATCTCCGGGCGCCAAGGCGTTTGTGGATGTCGGCCAAAACGTCAACAGCGGCGACACGCTATGCATCATTGAAGCCATGAAGCTGCTGAACGAAATCGATGCGGATCAGGGTGGCGTCATCAAGGCCATTCTTGTCGAGAATGGCCAGCCCGTGGAATTCGGCCAACCGTTGTTCGTCATCGGTTAATCATCATGCCCATGTTCGAGCGCAAACCGCGCGCCGACAGCCCGCCGGAGACTTCCACCATGTTTGAAAAGATTCTTATTGCCAATCGCGGGGAAATTGCCCTGCGCATCCAGCGCGCCTGCCGCGAGCTCGGAATTAAAACCGTTGTCGTGCACTCCGAAGCGGATGCCGATGCCAAATACGTCAAGCTGGCCGACGAGTCGGTCTGTATCGGCCCCGCACCTTCCAACCAAAGCTATCTGAGCGTGCCGGCCATCATCAGCGCCGCCGAAGTCACCGATGCACAGGCCATCCATCCCGGCTACGGATTCCTTTCCGAGAACGCGGACTTTTCCGAGCGTGTTGAAAAGTGCGGCTTTGTTTTCATCGGCCCGCGCGCCGACACAATTCGTCTGATGGGCGACAAGGTTTCGGCAAAATCGGCGATGAAAAAGGCGGGCGTGCCCTGCGTACCCGGTGTCGAAGGCGCCCTCCCGGAAGACCCGAAGGAGATCATCAAGATCGCGCGCAGCATCGGTTATCCGGTCATCATCAAAGCGGCGGGCGGCGGTGGCGGGCGCGGCATGCGCGTCGTGCATACCGAAGCGGCCCTGCTGAACGCGGTCACCATGACACGCACCGAAGCGCAGGCAGCCTTCAACAATCCCATGGTCTACATGGAGAAGTTTCTGGAAAACCCGCGCCATATTGAAATTCAGGTGCTGGCTGACCAGCACGGCAACGCCGTGTACCTGGGCGAACGCGACTGCTCGATGCAGCGCCGCCACCAGAAAATTATTGAAGAAGCGCCGGCGCCTCTGCTGAATCCGCGCCTGCGCAACAAGATCGGCGAACGCTGTGCCGACGCCTGCCGCAAGATTGGCTATCGCGGCGCCGGAACGTTCGAGTTTCTGTACGAGAACGGCGAGTTCTATTTCATCGAAATGAACACCCGCGTACAAGTCGAACATCCAGTCTCGGAAATGATTACCGGCATCGACATTGTGCAGCAACAGATCCGCATCGCGGCCGGCGAAAGATTGCCGTTCCGCCAACGGGACATCCAATTCCGTGGGCATGCCATTGAATGCCGCATCAACGCCGAGCATCCCTACAAATTCATTCCGTCGCCGGGACGCATTACTTCCTGGCACGTGCCCGGCGGCCCCGGTATTCGCGTCGACTCGCACGTATACACGAACTACTTCGTGCCGCCGCATTACGATTCGATGATCGGCAAACTCATTGCCTACGGCGACACCCGCGAGCAAGCCATGGCGCGGATGCGCACCGCACTTTCCGAAATGGCGGTGGAAGGCATTGACACCAATATTGCCCTGCATCGCGAGCTGATGCAGGACGCCGCTTTCATCCGCGGCGGAACCAACATCCACTATCTGGAAGAGCGCCTCTCCAAACTGCATAAGGACAAATAATGTCCTGGCTCACGCTCACCGCCGACACGGATGCCCAACATGCCGAGGCGCTGAGCGAAGCCCTGCTGGAACTCGGCGCCTTGTCGGTTGATTTATTGGATGCCGATGCTGACACGCCCGACGAACAGGCGATCTTCGGGGAGCCGGGCGAACCACCACCCGGCGTCTGGCAGCACAACCGGATCAGTGCACTGTTCGAACCGGACACCGATGTTGCCACCATCCTTGCGGCAGCCGCGCAACAGATCGGGCTGGCGCAGCCGCCCCAATATCGCGTGGAACCGCTGGACGACCATGACTGGGTGCGTTTAACCCAATCTCAATTCGATCCTATTCCTATCTCTGAACGACTCTGGATCGTGCCGACCTGGCACACGCCCAGCAATCCGGATGCGATCAACATCGCGCTCGATCCCGGGCTGGCCTTTGGCACCGGCAGCCATCCGACAACACGCCTGTGCCTGCGCTGGCTGGACAGCCATTTGCAAGGCGGCGAAAGTGTGCTCGACTATGGATGCGGCTCCGGCATTCTCGCGATTGCGGCACTCAAACTCGGCGCCACCAGCGCTGAGGGCGTGGATGTCGACCCGCAGGCCATCATCGCCAGCCGCGACAATGCGACCGCCAACGGCGTGCCGCAGGCCCGGTTCTTCCTGCCGGACAATGCCCCGAGCGCGCAATATGACGTGGTCGTCGCCAACATCCTGACCAACCCGCTGCGGCTGTTGGCCCCGCTCCTGGCTCACGCCACCAAAACCGGCGGGCGCATCGTACTTTCCGGCATTCTCGACAGTCAGGCGCAGGAAGTTATGGGCATTTACGCGCAGTGGTTCACACTGAATCCGCCGGTCTTCGAAGACGGCTGGACATGTCTTTCCGGAGTGCGCCGGTGAGCGGCACGACACTTTGTCCGCATTGCATGACCCGCTTCCGCGTGGCGGAAGAACAGCTGGAGGCACACGAAGGGATGGTCCGATGCGGCCACTGCCTGCAAGCCTTTGACGCCCGCGCGGATTTCATTGCCGACGAACCCGATCCGCAGCTCGACCTACCCATTCCTGATGCGTCGGTCGATGAAGTCATGGCCACTGAACCGATCGAACACGCTGAACCGGTCGCACCGCAGACACTCGCCGAACAAATCAAGCTGCTCACCAACGACGAACCCGTCACGATCACCTTACCGCGCCGATGGCCCTGGGCACTCGCTAACGCCGCCCTGCTGGTCGTTCTGCTATTACAAGGTACCTACTTCTTCCGGGTTGATCTCGCCGCGCAATTGCCCGGTCTCAAACCGCTGCTAGTCCGCGCATGCATCGCGCTGAATTGCGAAGTTTCCCTGCCGCGCGACAGCGAACAGATCGGCATCGAATCCTCCAGTCTGGAAGCGCACCCGGACGCAGCCCGGCTCATCACGCTGCACGCCCTGCTGCGCAACCATGCACCGTATGCACAAGCCTACCCGGAACTCGAACTCAGCCTGAACGACATGGATGACCGACCGCTGGCCCGGCGCATCCTGCGACCGCAGGATTATCTGCCCGCCAGCCGACCGGCCGAGACCGGCCTTGCGGCCCGGCGCGAACTCGAAATCGCGCTAAATCTGGATGTCGCCGACCTGAATCCCGCCGGTTATCGTCTGTTCCTGTTTTACCCGCAATAGCCCTAACTATCGGCTCCAGCAGCAGAATGCACCCACTTCAAACACCGAGTACGATAAACTCCACGGCAGAAATCGAGATCAACTTGCCAGACAAAACCATGGGCCTTAGCACTTATTCAATTCACACCGCAGCGATCCGGATGATCTCCAAATTGCATTCAAAATTCCCCTGTGAGCATCTGGATATAGGCTCGGGGCATGGTGAATTGATATCGTTAATGCGTCAGCAATTTGACCTCCACTCGTCTGCCTGCGATTACACGGACAAACTGATGCGATTGCCTGATGTCAAGGTCAAAATCGCCAATTTAAGTATCGAGAAGCTCCCCTTTGACGACAACTCATTTGACCTAGTCACTTGCACCGAAGTAATTGAACATTTGGAGCATTACCGCGGTACGCTGCGAGAAATTCATCGTGTATTGCGCCCGGGCGGCACCTTGGTGATTACAACACCTAACATTCTGAATCTGAAATCTCGCATCAGATTCCTCATCTTTGGTTTTTATAACCTCTTTGGTCCGCTGCACGTGAGCGAAAGTGAACTTCACACCACCGGGGGGCACATCAATCCGGTTTCATCTTTTTTCTTGTCACATGCCCTACTGGATGCCGGATTTAATGAGATTCAAATCGCCATTGATAAAAAACAGGGCAGTTCAATGGCATGGTTAGTCCTTTTCTGGCTCCCCATCCGGATTTTTTCCGGACTCACTCTACGCAAGGAAAAAAAGAAATTCAAAACTGTGGACAGACACAACGAGGAATATGTCTTACAAATGAATTCACTGGACATGCTGCTGGGAAGAACACTTGTCGCTGGATGTCATCGGCCGTAGTCTGTGACATCAGATTGACGGCAAGATTCGGGAAAAAAGGTTATCCGCAGATTGTTAATTTTCCCAAATACAGTTCTAGGCCGTTTCGGTATAATCCGACCGCCGTTCAAACCGATGGGAGAGCGTGCTGATCAGGCACCGCCGAAGGCGTAACACCCGCAATCGCTCAGGCTCAAGGAACCACCGGTACAGGCAAATCTGGAGAGTGTCATTGAATTGACCACCGAAGGGGCACGCGGATATTCCGTAATCTCTCAGGTACCAAGGACAGATGGGGGCGAGGCTATGTGGCCTCGCCCTTTTTTATTGACTGAAAGCAAACATGACTCTGAAGACAACCCCTTTGAATGCAGCCCACCGCGCCATGGGCGCCAAGATGGTAGATTTCGGCGGCTGGGACATGCCGGTCAACTACGGTTCGCAGATCGACGAACACCACCAGGTGCGCCACGATTGCGGCATGTTCGACGTATGCCACATGCGCGTGGTAGATGCGAAGGGCGATGGCGTGCGCGCCTTCCTGTGCTACCTGCTGGCAAACAACGCGGACAAGATTACCATCCCCGGCAAGGCGCTGTATTCCGCCATGCTGCGCCCGGATGGCGGCGTGATTGACGACCTCATCATTTACTACATTACAGAGCAATGGTTCCGCATCGTCGTCAACGCGGGCACAGCGGATAAGGATATCGCATGGATGAAAGAACAGGCGACAACGCACGCACCTAACCTCACTATCACCTCCCGCGACGATCTGGCGATGGTCGCGGTGCAAGGTCCGAACGCGCGCGCCAAGGTGTGGCAAGTGTTGCCACAGGTCAAGACTGCCACCGAGGGTCTGGTAAATTTCCAGGCTGCCGACTGTGGCGAATACTTTATCGCCCGCACCGGATACACCGGCGAAGACGGCTTCGAGGTAATGCTGCCGAAAGAGAAAGTGGAGGAATTCTGGTACGCGCTGAACAAGGTTGGCGTAAAACCCATCGGCCTTGGCGCGCGCGACACCCTGCGGCTGGAAGCGGGCATGAATCTGTACGGTCAGGATATGGACGAGACGGTCGGCCCGCTGGAATCCGGTCTGGCGTGGACGGTGGATTTAAAGAGCGAGCGCGACTTCATCGGCAAGGCCGCGCTACTGGCGAATCCGCCCGTACAAAAACTGGCCGGCCTGATTCTGCTGGATCGCGGCGTACTGCGCGGTCACCAAAAAGTGGTCACCGCGCACGGTGATGGCGAGATCACCAGCGGCACCTTCTCGCCGACACTGGAGAAGTCCATCGCGCTGGCACGCGTACCCAGGGATGTGCAGATTGGCGACACCGTGCAGGTGGCCATTCGCGACAAGCTACTCAATGCGCAAGTCGTCAAGTATCCTTTTGCCCGCAACGGCAAAGCTCTCGTATAACCAACCCGGAGAACATTGAATATGAGCAACCCAACCAATCTGAAATACACCGCATCCCACGAGTGGGTTAAAACCGAAGCGGACGGCACCATTACCGTTGGCATCACCCAACACGCGCAGGAACTGCTGGGCGATATGGTCTTCGTCGAAGCGCCTGCCGTTGGCCGCGCACTGAGCGCGAAGGAAGAATGCGCCGTGGTGGAATCGGTGAAAGCCGCCGCCGACGTGTACGCGCCGGTCGCGGGTGAAGTTGTCGCCGCCAATGCCGATCTGGACAGCGCTCCGGAGAACATCAACAGCGATCCCTATGGCGCCTGGATTTTCAGGATGAAGCCGGAGAATGCCGCCGACGTCGCCGCGCTGATGAATGCCGACGCTTACCAGGCGCACGTCGACAGCGAAGCACACTAAAAAAACCCGCTGCGCAGCCCGATTGCGTCGTTGCGCGGTGCACGCTTCCTCGCCTACCTCGCAAGGTATGTTCCGGTCGCCGTGCTCCGCGCACCCTCTTCTCAGGCCACTCGCGACGCTTCCCCGCACCTAACCTATTGCACAGGCCCAGCTATGAACACCGACCACTTCGTCTCCCGCCACAACGGCCCGAATGCGCAAGACGTGCAGGCCATGCTGAACAAAATCAACGCCCCCTCTCTGGAGGCGCTGATCGATCAAACCGTCCCGGCCGGCATCCGCCTGACGCAACCGCTGAATTTGCCGGAAGGCATGTCTGAACATGCGTTCCTCGATCATCTGCGCGGCATCGCGGCGAAGAACAAACTGTACAAAAGTCATATTGGCCTCGGCTATTACGGCACCGTGCTGCCGGCCGTGATCCAGCGCAACGTGCTGGAAAATCCGGGCTGGTACACCGCCTACACGCCTTATCAGGCCGAAATCGCACAGGGCCGTCTGGAAGCGCTGCTGAATTTTCAGACCATGATCTGCGACCTGACCGGCATGGAGATCGCCAATGCCTCGCTGCTGGACGAAGCCACCGCCGCGGCCGAAGCGATGACCATGCTGCACGGCCTGCGTTCGCGCGATGACGTGGCGGCCAGCAGAAACAGCTTCTTTGTGTCGCATGAATGCTATCCGCAAACCATTGAACTGCTGAAGACGCGCGCAAGACCACTGGGGATCGAACTGGTCATCGGCGACTTCAAGACCGTTACGTTGAACGACAAGCTGTACGGCGCGCTGTTGCAATATCCCACGGCCGACGGCGCGGTGCATGACTATGCCGACTTCGTGGCGCGCGCCAAGGGCAACGGCATGAGCATTGCCGTCGCAGCAGACATTCTCAGTCTGGTACTGCTCACACCGCCGGGCGAATGGGGCGCGGACGTGGTGCTGGGTTCGACACAACGCTTCGGCGTGCCGATGGGTTACGGCGGCCCGCACGCCGCTTACTTCGCCTGCCGCGATGCGCACAAGCGCTCGATGCCGGGCCGCATCATCGGCGTGTCGGTGGATGCCGACGGCAACCCCGCCTTGCGCATGGCACTGCAAACGCGCGAGCAACATATCCGCCGCGAGAAGGCCACTTCCAACATCTGCACCGCGCAGGCGCTGCTGGCCATCATGGCCTCGATGTACGCGGTTTATCACGGGGCGGAAGGTCTACGCGGCATCGCCGGACAGGTGCACCGCGCCACCGCATTGCTGGCCGGCGAACTGACCCACCTGGGATACACCGTGGCCGACAACGTGTTTTTTGACACGATAAAACTGGTCAATACCGACAACGTAAAAGTGCACGCGCTGGCCGAAGCCGCGCGGATCAACTTCCGCTACGCTGCCGATGGGGTGTGTATCGCGCTGGATGAAACCACCACGCTGGCCGACCTGAACGCCATCCTCGCCCTATTTGCGCAAAAGGTCGGCAAGGCTGCGCCGTGCGTTACGGCCGCGCAAGTGGCCGGACAAGCACTGCGCTTTGTGCCGCGCCAGTCCGCCATTCTCAGCCACCCGGTCTTCAGCAGCTATCACACCGAAACCGGAATGATGCGTTACATCAAGCGCCTCGAAAACAAGGATCTGTCGCTGACGCACTCGATGATTTCGCTCGGCTCCTGCACCATGAAGCTGAATGCCGCATCGGAAATGCTGGCATTGACCTGGCCTGAATTTGCCAACTTGCATCCCTTTGTCCCGCCGGAACAGGCGGCCGGTTATCAGGAACTGATCGAAGGGTTGAACGCGGCGCTGATCGAGATCACCGGTTTCGCACAAATGAGTTTTCAGCCAAACAGCGGCGCATCCGGCGAATACGCCGGTCTGTTGGTGATTCAGGCGTATCACCGTTCGCGCGGTGAAGCGCAACGCAAGGTGGTGCTGATTCCGTCCTCCGCGCACGGCACCAACCCGGCCAGCGCAGCAATGTGCGGTATGCAGATCGTCATTGTGAAATGCGATAGCCACGGCAACATCGACGTGGATGACCTGCGCGCCAAGGCGGAAGAACACAAGAACGACCTGTCCTGCCTGATGGTGACTTATCCGAGCACGCACGGCGTGTATGAGGAAAGTATCAAGGACATCACATCCATCATCCACGCCAACGGCGGTCAGGTGTACATGGACGGCGCCAACATGAACGCGCAGGTCGGCCTCACCAGCCCCGGCAACATCGGCGCGGATGTATGCCATCTGAATCTGCACAAGACCTTCGCCATCCCGCACGGTGGCGGCGGACCGGGCGCCGGCCCCATCGGCGTGGCGGCGCATCTCGCACCGTTCCTGCCTTCGCACCCGGTGATCAAGGTCGGCGGCACGCAAGGCATCCATGCGGTGTCTGCCGCGCCTTACGGCAGCGCGCTGATCCTGCTGATCTCCTACGGCTACATCAAGATGATGGGCGGCAAAGGACTGACCGAGGCAACCAGGATAGCGATCCTCAATGCGAACTACATCAAGGAAATGCTGAAAGACCATTACGCCACGTTGTACAGCGGCAGCAACGGCCGCTGCGCGCACGAGATGATCCTCGACTGCCGCGAATGGAAGAAAGAAGGCGTGGAGGTGGCGGACATCGCCAAGCGTTTGATGGACTTCGGCTTCCACGCGCCGACCACCTCCTTTCCTGTCGTCGATACGCTGATGGTGGAACCGACCGAGAGCGAATCGAAGGCGGAGCTGGATCGCTTCTGTGATGCGATGATCGCCATCCGCAAAGAGATCGAAGAAGTCGTCACTGGCAAGGTGGACAAGAAGGACAACATCCTCAAGCATGCACCGCATACCGCACGAAGCGTTAGTGCCAATGAGTGGGCACGACCTTACTCGCGCGAACAGGCCGCCTATCCGCTGCCTTACGTGCGCGAGAATAAATTCTGGCCCGCAGTCGCGCGCGTGGATAATGTGTACGGCGACAAGAACCTGATCTGCGCCTGCCCGCCCACCGCGTCATACACCTAAAGGAAACCATCATGGCCAAAGACACTAGCAACAAAACCGCAGTCACCCTGGGTGGCGCACCTGTCACCTTGTTCGGCAAGTTCCCCGAGGTCGGACAGGCCGCACCCGCTTTCACACTGGTGGATAAAGACCTGAAGGATGTCTCGCTGAAGGACTATGCGGGCAAGCGCAAGGTGCTGAACATCGTGCCGAGTCTGGACACCGCAGTGTGCGCCACCTCGACCCGCAAGTTCAACGAGGCCGCGAGCAAGCTCGAAAACACTGTAGTGCTGGTGATCTCCGCCGACCTGCCGTTCGCGATGAGCCGCTTCTGTGTCGCGGAAGGTCTGGAAAATGTCGTGACCTTGTCGCTGATGCGCGGCCGTGACTTCATGCGCAACTACGGCGTGAAGATCGCCGACACCGCCCTGGCCGGCGTGACCGCCCGCGCGGTGCTGGTGCTGGATGAGCAAGACCAGATCCTCCATACCGAATTGGTGGACGACATCACCCACGAGCCGGACTATGACGCCGCGCTTGCTGTCCTCCGGTAGGTCGCCATGCATACGCATCGCCGCATTATCGCCATCAGCTGGCTGGTTTTCGGAGTGCTGATTCTCTCGGTGATCGGGATGAATCTGGGCAGCGACAAGACGCTCGTGCTGACGCTCGGCGGCGTTATCGGCGCAATTTTTGTTAGTGCCGGATTTACCCTGCTGGCCAACTTCCGCGGGTCATCGCAACTTTGTCTTCCGTGTTCGGCAATCTCCCTTTTCACCTTTCCGGTGGGCACGGTCATCGGCCTGTATTACCTCTGGTATTACTTGAAATTCGACCGCGTCCGCTGACGCAGGCGAGCGCCCGGCTCGACGCTTTCCCCGGCTGCCAGTAGAATCGAAGCCGATTCCCCCGCTCATCCCCTGAAAGGACCGGGTTCGGATGTTGATCTGGCTGCAGTTCCTGTTTTGTCTGGTTGCTATTGGCGTGTCCGGCTATTTTCTGTCGCGCTATGGCGACATCATCGCGGAAAAATCGGGCATCTCGGCCTCATGGATCGGACTGATCCTGCTGTCCACCGCCACGTCCCTGCCGGAACTGGTGACCGGAATTTCCTCAGTCACGCTCGCAAAAACCCCTGATATCGCCGTAGGCGACGCGCTGGGCAGCACCGTTTTCAACCTTGCGATTCTGGTGTTGCTGGATGCGCTATACCGCCAGGAAAGTCTTTACAGCCGGGCGGCACAGGGACATATCGTTTCAGCCTCACTGGGCTCCCTGCTCATCGGTTTCGCCGGTTTCAGTCTGTTGCTCGACTATGCGGGCATGAGCACCGGCGTGGCGCACATCGGCTTTTACACCCCGCTGATTATTCTGATTTACTTTATCTCGATGCGCGCCGTGTACGCTTACGAACAGCGGACGCTGACTGCATACACCGAACAGTCGGCCGAACGCTATCCCGGCGTCAGCCTCAAAACCGCAATTCGCGGCTATCTGGTTTCGGCAACGGCAGTCATGCTGGCGGGCATATGGCTCCCGTTTATCGCCAAGGATATTGCCGGCATGATGGGCTGGGGTCAGAGTTTTGTCGGCACGCTGCTGGTCGCCGGGGCCACTTCGGCCCCTGAAGTTGCAGTTACCCTGTCGGCGCTGCGCATCGGTGCGCTGGATATGGCGATTGCCAACCTGCTCGGCAGCAACCTGTTCGATGTCGTCATTCTGGCGCTGGATGACCTGCTCTATCTCGACGGGCCGCTGCTGGCACGGGTCAGCCTCGCCCACGCCCTGACCGCGCTGACGGCCATCATGATGAGCGCGCTGGTTGTTCTCGGTCTGGTATTCCGCCCGAAACACCGCGTCATCCTCGGCCTCACCTGGATCAGCCTTGGACTATTCATGTTGTACGTGTTCAACGCCTGGCTGTTGTTTGCCCATGCCCGCAGCTGATCCCCACTGGCATGCCGAATCCGCTGCGGCCGTTTGCCGACAGCTAGGCTGCGATCGGCTTCTATTCCCTCTGGTACTACTTCCGCCGCGAGAAGCTGAACTGATGCCATGGATGAGCTGACTGCCCTTGCCAGAAAGGCACTGCCGAGTTCACGCATCGAGACATGCGGACGGCTGGTTTAGCCTAGTCTGTCATCCAGCAGCAGGTCAAAGCAGGGATGCTGACGGTCTCATCCTCCACTTCGAGGCGTATGCCGCTGCACAATTCACGCATCGGGCTGCGGCCGAAGAAGCCGTAGGGTCTCAGCACTTCCAGCAAAAGTGACTGGGCCTCGTTATTGAAGTTCGCCACCACCAGTACGCGGTTACGCGGTGATGTCGGGTCGCTGCGCACGAACACCAACAGATTGGGATCCTCCACGAACACCTGCTGCCGATTGTCGAAGTCGGCGAAGGCGGCAAGCTCCTTGCGCAGCGCGATCATCTTCTTCAGACCATTGAAGATGCGGTACTCCACGGTGCCGTGCTTGTGGCGCAACTCCGCCTTGCTCCAGTCGAAGCTGGAACGATGCGACCAGCGTGAATCGTCGCGCTTCAAAGGGTCCGCCAGATATTCCACGCTGTTCAGCATGCCGATGCCGTCGCCGTAATACAGCAAGGGGATGCCGCCGAACGACAGGACGATGCTGTGCAGCAGCAGGATGGTGCGGATCGCTTCATCTATCGCGCCTTCATCGCCGGACGCGATGGCCGATTCCAGCCCGGCCAGCGAGGCGAGCGAGCCGGAGATGCGCGCATCGCCTGTCCTCGGGTTCTCGCCGAAAGGCAGGCCGCGCGCCGGTGAGCCTTGGAAACGGCCGGTGAAATAATCGATCAGGAAGCGGCGATGGCTATAGGGATCGTATCCGGCCAGCACTGCGTCTTTATCATCGAAGCCGAGCCCGATATCGTCGTGGCAGCGCACATAGTTGAGCCAGGTCGCACGCTCCAGTTTGGCGGGCAGATGCTGCACACCGATATTGAGCAGCTTGGCGTTCTTGGTCGCCACCGCGTCCCACAGCAAGGCCATCAAGGTCGCGTTGTAGGCGATCTCGCATTCTTTGGCCATGATCGCGTCCTCGCCGAAATACTTGGTGATCTCGCCCGGCGCGACGATGGCCTCGGCGATGAACAGCACACCGGGCGCGGTGACCTGGCAGCAATCCTTCATCAACTGAAGTAGCAGGTGCGCCTCGCGTTCATTCTGGCAGGTGCTGCCGACCTTCTTCCACAGGAACGCCACCGCGTCCATGCGCAGGATGTCCACGCCCTTGTTGGCCCAGAACAGGATGATGTCCACCATCTCGATGAACACGGCCGGGTTGCGGTAGTTGAGGTCCCACTGGTAGGTATTGAACACCGTCATCACCCACTTGCCCATCGCCTCGTCCCAGGTGAAGTTGCCGGGCGCGGTGTTGGGGAAGATCTCCGTCATGCCTTGCTCGAACGCATCCGGCATCTCGCGGTCGTCGTACACGTAGTAGTAGTCCTGGAACTTCTTGTCGCCGGCGCGTGCCAGCTTGGCCCACACATGTTCGTCCGAGGTGTGGTTCACCACCACGTCCAGCACCAGCAACATGTCGCGCTTCTTCAAGGTGGCGGCCAGCGCTTCCAGGTCGGCATTCGTGCCGAAGCGCGCATCCACCTTGTGGAAATCGCGCACCGCATAGCCACCGTCGCTGGCGCCCTCCGGACAGTCAAGGATGGGCATCACGTGCACCATATTCACACCCAGCTCCTGCAGGTAGGGCAACTTCTTGCGCAGCCCTTGCAAGTCGCCGGCGAAACGGTCGCAATACAGCGCCATGCCTACCCACTTCTGGGAGAGGAACCAGTTGTAGTCGCGTTCACGGGAAATGTCGGATCTGCGCAGCGTCGGCGTGCGCTCGATATAGCGATGCGCCAGCGTCTCGACCAGGGTGACCATCTGCGCCTTGAAGTCGGGCCGCTCGCCGTACAGTCGATGGAACAGGCTGTGGATGTTGTAGAAGTTCGCGCCCAGCCGTGTATAGAAATGGCGCAGGCGCAACTTGCCGATCTCGGGATCCAGCTCCATCAGGATCTCGTTCAGCATCGCATGTGAGGCTTGTTCGTACATGTCGTCCGTTCAGTTGGTTTCCAGCAGCCAGGCTTCGATCTCCGGCCAATGGTACGCTGCGCCTTCGAGGATGCCCGCGCTGTAGTTGCCGTTCATGCCGAGGAATCCGCCGCGCGCGGTGTACAGCGAGGCTTTGTGGAGATGCGCGAGCTGCTGCTTCAATTCGGGTGCTGCATTGGCGACCAGCACCGCCGGCACATCGCTCTGCAACACATCCAGATCGTTGCCGCTGTCGCCCGCGAACACGGTATCCAATCGGCCGTATCCCTGCTGTTGCATCAAGAACTCGATGGCATGCAGCTTGTTGGCAGAGGCGGGCAACACATCCAGCAGGCCGATCTGTGCGGCCTCGTCGACACTCCAGATCAGGTTCGCTTTGACGCCATGCCCGGCCAGCAGGCGGCGCATCTGTTTCAGCAGCGCCGTGCTGTCCGCGGACAGATCGACATAGAAGCTCAGCTTGTGGTGGTTCTGCTTGGCGGGCTCTTGCAAGCGCAGATCGCCGAACACCTGCAGCATCTGCGCCAGCGCTTCGCGCGACAGATATCCCCAATCCGGTGCGATCTGCGCATCCCATTCCTCGCAACGTGACCAGGCACCCGCTTCGACCTGATACAGCGTCGAACCCACATCGGCGATGACGAAATCCGGTTGCGGCAGATCGTATTCGTTGATGGCCTGCGCGATCAGTTCGCGGTGTCGGCCGCTCACGTAGGACAGTTGCACATCGTCCCGCTCGACCAGCTGCCGGAAGGTCTCACGCGCGCCCGGCGACTCGGGTTGCGCGCCGTTCGGGATCAAGGTGCGATCGAGGTCGGTACACAGCAAATGACGGCTCATGCGTCACGTCCTCCCTTGGCGAAGAAGTCGTAGTGGGCGATCGCTTCCAGAACGCCCGCTGCATTCTGCTTCTCAGTCTGATAGATGCTGTCGATGGCGGCGACATCGGCCAGCTCGTCCAGATGGCGGTTACTCACCACCGCGCCCAGTGTGTTGCCCATCAGCATGTCGGTATCGGCCGCGGTCGCGCCGCACACCAGGGTGTGCTCCAGCGCGAAACCGAGCTGCTCCGCGCACCAGCGCATGGCCAATCCTTTGGAGGCGCGCACCGGCACCACATCTAGGAACTGCCCGAAGGAGAACACCGCATTCACGGTCTGCTCGCTGCGCAGCAGGGTCTGGCGGACTTCGTGCGGGCTCGCCAGCGCATGGTCCACGTAATAGCTGATCTTGAACGGGTCCTGATGCACCTTCGATTGCAGGGTCAGCCCCGGCACTTCGGCCAGCACGTCGCGTATCTCCTGCGGGTTCCAGCGGTGGTTGATGTGGCGCACCCAGCTCTCGGAACGCGTCAAAGCCGGTGCATAGTGGATCTCCGTACCTTGGCCGGTGATCAGTACGTCCGGCTTGGGGATATCGTAGTCGCGCAGTCTGGCCAAGGCGTCATCCAGCCGGCGGCCGGTGGCGATGCCGAAGATGGTCGTCTTGCGCTGTGCCTGCATGAGCTGCAGTAATTCCCGCAGCGCCCCGTCATCACCGATCAGGTTCAGGTCGATACTGGTGAAGATTGCGCGGTCGCGGAACATGCCGGAACGGCGGATGCCGGTGATCGGCGCCACCGGCTCGGACTTCTCCACCAGCGGACGGATCACCTGCAGGTACTTCTCCACGTGCGCCTGCCAGGAATAATGGCGCGTCACGCCTTCGATGCCGCTCTTCGCCAGTCGGCGCCAAGCGGGCCTGTCGCTCAAGGTATCGAGCAGCGTCTGTGCCATCGCGGCACGATCAAGCGGATTGATCAGATGGCCGTTGCCACAGTTGCCGATGATGTCGATGGGGCCACCGTCTTCGGTCGCCACGATGGGCAGGCCGCAGGCGGCAGCCTCGATCAGGGTCAGACCGAACGGTTCGGTCAGCGCGGGATTGACGAACACGCCGTGCTGGCTGGCCGCCAAGCGGTACAGCACGGCCACCTCTTCCTGCGCGTGATGTTTCGGATAGGCCACCTTGCCATACAAATCGAATCTGTCGATGGCGAGCAGGATGCTGTTGAGCGCCCCCGCCGAGCCGTCTTCCATCTCGCGGATGTCGTCGCGGTTGCCGGCCACGATCACTAGATTGGCGATGGACTGCAAAGCGGGCGAGCGGCCGTAGGCTTCGATCAGCGCCACGATGTTTTTGCGCGGGTCGGGCCGCGACAGCGCCAGGATGATGGGCTTGTCCGGCTCGGTCAGGAAGCGCTTGAGTTGCCGGGCGATGGCGCTTTGCCGCTCATCCCCCCGCGGCGGGAAGAACTGCTTCAGGTCGGTGCCGGGCGGCACCACGCGCATGCGCGCCGGCTGGTAGAAATCATACAGGCCGTATTGCTGCTCGACTTCCTGGCGGGTGCTGGTGATCACGCGCTCAGCCACGCCCAGCGTGTCTTCCTCGGCCTCGATGCGGCGGCTGATGTGATAGGTGCTCTCGATCTCGCTGCGCGGCACGCCGCTGGCCAGCAGTTGCTTGCGCTTGCTGCGCCCCAGCGAATGGCCGGTGAACACCAGCGGGATACCTAGCTGGTGTGACAGGCGCGAGCCCACATAGCCCGCATCCGCATAATGACCATGGATCACATCCGGCAAGCGCGGCTGTGCCTTGAGGTACGCAAGGGCATTGTCGGAGAAGCTCTCCAGAGAATCCCACAACATCTCTTTGCGCAGATACACCGGCTCGCCACAATCGATGCGTACGATCTGCGCCTTTTCCGACAGCGCCTCGACCGGCTCCGCATAATTCGCGCTGACGTTCTCGTCCGGCACGCGACGGGTCAGCAGGATGACGCGTTCCACGTCGTTGCGTTCGCCCAAAGCGCGCGCCAGCTCCACCACATACTTGGTCTGTCCTCCGGTATCGGCGTCACGCCCCAGTTCCAGATCATGCCCGCGTATCAAGCCGTGCACGCTGACTAGAACGATGTAAAGCGGCGGCTTCTTCATGCTTGCCACGCGCTCAGAAAGGGTTGGTAGAAATCCGCATGCGCCGGTGCCGCCCCGCGCAGGGTGCAGATCGCCGCCGCAAATCCATGCGCGCGCGCCAATGTCAGCCCGGCCGGCCAGCCCCGCATTTTGCCCAATATGAACACGGCGGAGAAAGCATCCCCGGCACCGACCGTATCGACTACGGTAATCGGCGCCTCGTCCGGCTGCATGCTCAACTCCTCGCCGTCACGCCGCACCAGCCAAGCACCTTCGGCGCCGCAGGTGACCAGCACTTGCCCGATATCGAACATCTGCGTGAAGGCGTGCGCATGCCCGGTCAGCGTGTCGCCCGGCAAGGCGAACGATTCGGCCAGTATCGCCATCTCCTCGTCGTTCAGCTTGACCGTATCCGCCTGGCGCAAGGAGCGGCGCAATATCTGCGCGTCATACCAAGGGGCGCGTAGGTTCACATCGAAGAAGGTCGGCACGCTGCTGTTGTTCAACATCATCTTCAACGCGCTTCTGGATACAGGATGACGCTGGGCCAGCGTACCGAAATACACCAATTGGGGATGGATGGACAGGGCGACCATGCGCGCCACCATGGCGTGGATGTGGTCGTAGGCTTGCTCCGGCAGGATCTCGAAACGATGGGTGCCCGCTTCGAAATGGACTTTCACTTGCCCGGTCGGATAGTGCGGGTCACATTGCACGCCCAACGTCTCCATGCCGCTGGCGGCCATCGTCTGCAGCAGCTCGTCGCGCAAGGCATCGTTGCCAGTGCGGGTGATCAGGACGGGATCGAGACCGAAGGCCTTGAGGTGCCTGGCGACATTGAAGGGTGCGCCGCCGAGGACGCTGCGATCCGGAAAGACATCGGCGAGGACCTCGCCGAACAGCGCAACGGTAGCTCCACTGCGCCGAGAAGATTGGGGGGGGTGTAAGATCGTTCGTGTCTGGCCTGCTGTTTCTTTCATCGGCCTGTTGGTACATGCCGCCACATGAGTTCCGCGACGAACTGATTGGTGATTGATGCCTGCATTATACCGAAGCTTGGCCATGCGTTGCCGCAATTGCCGCCTATTCTGTGGATCGCTGCATCAATCCCTTGCATCTGTCGTCATCGTGCCAAGGTTTGGAGGCGGCGCTCGCTCTGTGATATAAACGCGGCACCACCCCAATTCGAGAAACACGATGCGCGCGCATCGATGCGTCCATCCATTCGAACAGGAGCAGCCACCGTGACCGACACACGACAGACCCAGATCCCCATCTATTCGGCCAGCCAGCCGTAGTTCCGCTCTTTCAATTTGAATAACTTCCGCGACATCCCGCAGATCGCCAGGCTGACCGAACAACAGCGACTGGACATCGAGATCGTCGGCAATGTGCTGCCGTTCAAAGTGAACAACTATGTAGTCGACCAGTTGATCGACTGGGACAAGGTGCCCAACGATCCGATCTTTGCGCTCACCTTCCCGCAGCGCGACATGCTGAGCGCGGAGCACTACGGCGAGACGGCCATCATGATGAGCGCGCTGGTTGTTCTCGGTCTGGTATTCCGCCCGAAACACCGCGTCATCCTCGGCCTCACCTGGATCAGCCTTGGACTATTCATGTTGTACGTGTTCAACGCCTGGCTGTTGTTTGCCCATGCCCGCAGCTGATCCCCACTGGCATGCCGAATCCGCTGCGGCCGTTTGCCGACAGCTAGGCTGCGATCCGCAAAGAGGCCTGGCAGGTGCGGACGCCGCCACACGGCTTGCCGATTATGGGCCCAACCAGCTCGAAGAAAAAACCGGACGATCCCCCTGGCGCATGCTGCTCGACCAGTTCACTGATTTCATGATTCTGGTTTTGCTGGTCGCTGCCGTCATTTCCGGACTGGTCGGCGACATTGAAGACACGCTGGCGATTATTGTCATCATCGTTCTGAATGCGGTCATCGGCTTTGTTCAGGAATTTCGCGCTGAACGCGCAATGGCCGCCCTCAAGCGCATGGCAGAATCCGGCGCCCGCGTTGTGCGCGATGGCCGGACTATGCAACTGAATGCCTCGGCCTTGGTACCCGGCGATCTCATCCTGCTCGAAGCCGGCAATGTCATCCCCGCCGATCTACGCCTAGTGCATTCGGCACAATTGCGCATCGACGAATCCGCCCTGACCGGCGAATCGGTGGCCACCGAAAAGCAGACTCATCCCCTGCCGGAAGAAACGCAATCGCTGGGTGACCGCACCTGCATGGCCTACAAAGGCACTATCGTCAGTCACGGCCGCGGCAGCGGAGTCGTCGTCGCGACCGGCATGCGCACCGAACTGGGCCGGATTGCGGCTCTGCTGAATGCCAGCCCGGAGTTGCGCACCCCCATGCAAATCCGGCTCGCCCGGCTGGGGCAGCGTCTCGCTATCGCCGCGCTGGTCATCTGCGTGCTGGTTTTCGTCACCGGCATTCTGCGCGGCGAACCGCTGTTGCTAATGTTCATGACGGCCGTCAGCCTTGCTGTTGCCGCCATTCCTTCCGCGCTCCCCGCCGTCGTCACCATCTCGCTCGCATTGGGCGCCCACAAAATGGTGCGCCAAAACGCCCTGATCCGACGCTTGCCCGCCGTCGAAACGCTAGGCTCGGTCAGTTATATCTGCTCGGACAAAACCGGTACGCTGACCCAGAATCGCATGCAGGTAAGCACCCTGTTTGCCGACGGTCGAGCCGCGACACCCGGCGCGCTTCCGGAAAATTCTCCGTGGCAGACGCTCCTGTCCGCGATGGCGTTGTGCAACGATGCCCGTATCGATGCCGCCGAAAATCTACTGGGTGACCCCACCGAAACCGCTCTGCTGCTTACCGCCCGCCAGGCGGGTTATGACCGAACCGAATTGGAACAGCCGCAACCGCGTGTACGCGAACTGCCTTTCGATTCGGAACGCAAGCGCATGACCACCTTCCACGCAACACCGGAAGGTTTCATCGCCTACAGCAAAGGCTCGCCCGAGACACTCCTGCCGCAATGCGAGCGCCAGTTGCTTGCCACCGGAGAACATCCTATCGATCGGCATGCACTGCTGCACGAGGCCGAACAAATGGCGGCGGCAGGGCTGCGCGTACTCGCATTCGCCTGTCGACACTGGCCCAAGCTGCCCGCGGAATCGGACGCGGCCAAGTGCGAGCAAAATCTGGTTTTCCTGGGTTTTGCCGGATTAATGGACCCGCCGCGTCCGGAAGTGAAGGAAGCTGTTGCACTGTGCCGTTCGGCCGGCATCACGCCGGTCATGATCACCGGCGATCACCCGGCCACTGCCCGCGCCATCGCCCGCGAGCTGGGCATTCTGGAAGACGGCACGCACAGCCACGTGCTGACGGGACAGGCGCTCGCGTCACTGAATGACGAACGTCTCGCGGCGGAGGTGACACAAACCCGCGTGTATGCCCGAGTGGATCCGGCGCAAAAAATTCGCATCGTGCAGGCGCTGCAGGCACGCGGCGAAATCGTGGCCATGACGGGCGATGGCGTAAATGACGCGCCCGCGCTGAAGGCCGCCGACATCGGCGTTGCCATGGGCAAAGGCGGCACTGACGTGGCGCGCGAAGCGGCGCACATGGTGCTGCTGGACGACAACTTCGCCACCATTGTCTATGCCGTTCGCCAGGGCCGTCGACTTTACGACAACATCCGCAAATTCATCCGCTACGGGATCACCACCAATTCCGCCGAAATCTGGACGATTTTTCTGGCGCCTTTTCTGGGATTGCCGATTCCCCTGTTACCCATCCAGATTCTCTGGGTCAATCTCGTCACCGACGGACTGCCGGGACTCGCGCTCACCGCAGAACCGGCCGAACGCGGCATCATGCAGCGCCGTCCGCGACCGCTGCGGGAAAGCCTGTTCGCGCATGGCATGTGGCAGCACATGATCTGGGTCGGCTTGTTGATGGGCGGCGTTTGTCTGCTCATCCAGGCCTGGGCAATGCAGATGGGCACAACACACTGGCAAACCATGGTCTTCACCGTGCTGACGCTGTCCCAGCTTGCGCATGTATTGGCGATCCGCTCCGAAACCGAATCACTGTTCCGGATCGGGCTGTTCTCCAACCGCTGGTTGCTGGCCGCCGTGATCGTGACATTTCTGCTGCAACTGATGGCGATTTACCATCCGTTCTTCAATGAGATTTTCCGGACGGAAGCCCTGAGCGCCGGCGAGTTGCTGCTCTGCCTGCTCCTTTCGGGAATTGTCTTCGTCGCCGTAGAGCTGGAAAAATGGCTGACACGGCGCGGACTGATCTATCGCCGGGAATCCATCTGATCCACGGCGGGGTCATCGGGCGGTCATTTTGCGTCAGGTATAATCCGCGACCAAATCCATGGAGTACACGAATGTCCACCACAATACTCGTCATCGGACTGATGGTGTTTTTTGCACACTTTCTGTCCCTGCAATTTCGCAGGACCAACATTCCCGATGTGCTGGTACTGATGCTGCTCGGCATCCTGCTCGGGCCGCTGCTTGGCATCGTATCACCGGATGATTTCGGCAAGATTGGCTCGCTGTTGGCCACCATCGCCCTGGTCGTGATTCTTTTTGAAAGCGGCACCTCGCTGGATTTGAATGTGTTGGGAAAATCACTGGGAACCACAGGACTGCTGGCCATCGGCTGTTTCATTCTGACCACGCTAATCGTGACGTTCGTCGGATGGAGCACACTCGGACTCGACACCCTTCCCGCGATTATGCTGGGCGTCACTCTGGGCGGTACGTCATCCGCGGTCGTGATTCCCATGGTCAACGCTCTGCGCCTGTCGGAAAAACCTTCAACCGTGCTGGTTCTGGAATCGGCGCTGACCGACGTGCTCTGTATTGTGGGCGTTTTTGCGCTGCTGCAAATCGCAACCCAGGGCGAGGTTGCCGCCGGGAAACTGATCGGCGGCGTGCTCGCTGCGCTGGTCTTTGCGGCCGTCATCGGCGTGCTGGGCGGGATCGGCTGGCTTCTGGTCCTGGGCAAAGTGCGTGATTTTCCGAACACCATCTCATCCACGCTCGCCTATGTTTTCATCGTCTATGGCGCAACGGAAGGATTGGGATTTTCCGGCGCGATTGCCGCACTGGCGCTGGGCATTACGCTCACCAATTTCGAAAAGTTCGGTCTGCATCACATCCCCAGTCTGGATCGCAATATCGTGCCGCTCAATGAGGTGGACATCACCTTTTACCGTGAAGCCGTGTTTCTGCTGAAAACCTACTTCTTCGTCTACCTCGGCATTTCCATCCACTTCGGCGCGCCACAGTTCGCGCTGGCCGCACTGGCCATGGTATTACTGGTATATGCCACCCGACTGGGACTAACCCGCTTTGTCTTTCGCGATGCGGAATTCGGTCTGCGCGACACTGCCATCACCTCCATGCTGGCACCGAAGGGACTGGCGGCGGCTGTGCTGGCAGCGCTGCCCTTGCAGTACGGCATCGCGGGCGGCGATGTCATTCGCGATGTCACCTATATGGTGGTGCTGATCAGCATTCTGCTGAGCGCAATTATGGTGATGACTTTCCCGTTACCCGGCATGCAAAAAATATATGCGCGCACTTTGGGAAAATCTGCCGGCGCACCCGCCCCCGTAGCTACGGACACCGAACCGCATGCATGATTTAACCGCACACCCGATCTTCATGAACGGGCTGGCTTTTTTGACAGCCGCCCTGCTCATTCTCATGCTGGTGCGCTTTGCGCAATATGTGGCCACCGCGAGCATTGAAAACGGGGAGTTGCGCTACAAAACCCGCAAAGCGCTGGGGCTTGCCGGTTACCTGCTCGGGCTGGTTATCGGCATTGCGATTTTCAGCGATCAGATCGGCAATCTGGCCGTGATTATCGGTGCACTTAGCGTCGGCATCGGCTTTGCCCTGCGCGAACTGATACAGAATCTCATCGGCTGGGGTGCCATTTCCTTCGGCAATCTTTACAAACCCGGCGACCGCATCCAGCTCGGCAACAATATGGGCGATGTGATGGATATCGGACCGCTAAGCACCACGCTCATGGAGTGCGGCGGCTGGGTCAATTCGGATCTTTACAACGGTCGGGTCGTTCATGTACCCAACAATCTGGTCTTGCGCGAAAGCGTCATCAATTACACCCCGGACTTTCCATTTTTGTGGGACGAAATTGTCATTCCCGTGCGTGGAGATTCTGACCATCGTCTGGCGCGCACGCTGATCGAATCGGTCGGAAAATCGGTGCAAGCGCAAATTGCCGAGGCCGCGCACGAGGCATGGACAAACTTCGTACGTTACAACCGCGCCGGAGAAGCCGGCCTGGAGTCGGTGGTCACCCTTAAGTTCGACGCCAACTGGATCGAATTCACCCTGCGCTACATCACCGATTACCGGGTGCGGCGCAGCACCCAGGACAAAATTTACAGCGCAATCCTGGAACAGATAGAAGCCACCGCCGGTAAAGTGCAAATCGCAACACCACCGCTGCGCGTCACCCACCTGCCCGCAATGAACGCGCCGGAGAAACCGCATGCATACTGACCCAACTTCCGACCGGGGCATTATTTACGCGCCCTGGGAACGGGCCTTCACCCGCATCCTTTCGCCGTTCGAGGAATTTATCCATCGCCAGACCACCAGCGGTCTGCTACTGATGATCACGGCCGTGATTGCACTGCTGGTCGCCAACAGCTTTTTGGCGGAGAGTTATCTCCATCTGCTGCACACACCCCTGGGGGTCCGACTGGGCGAGTGGCAGCTTGAAATGAGTCTGCATCACTGGGTCAACGACGGCCTGATGGCCACCTTTTTCTTCGTGGTTGGCATGGAGCTCAAGCGCGAAATTATGGTGGGCGAACTCGCCGACATACGCCAGGCCGCATTGCCGATCATCGCGGCAATTGGCGGCATGGTCGTGCCCGCTCTGATTTATCTGGGCATCAATCATGACGGTGATGCCCTGCGCGGCTGGGGCATTCCCATGGCGACCGACATCGCCTTCGCGGTGGGGGCCCTAGTGCTACTGGCAAGCCGCGTCCCCAAGGCACTGATTACCTTTCTGGTCGCACTCGCAATCGCCGATGATCTGGGTGCGGTGCTGGTCATTGCATTGTTTTATACCCAGACGCTGTCCTACGTCTGGCTGGGGATTTCCGGCCTGATGGTAGCCTTGATGTTCAGCCTGAATTTTGCCGGCGTCCGCAAGATCATCCCGTATTTTCTGATCGCCGTGCTGCTCTGGTACGCCCTGCTGCAATCCGGCGTGCACGCCACACTGGCCGGGGTGCTGGGCGCTTTCGCCGTGCCTTCGCGCCCGCGCTATGACCCCTCATTATTCAGTGCGCGGTTGAAGGAGCTGGTCACGCATTTTGACGACAGCCATCGTCATGACAGCAACATCCTGACCAACGAAAAACTGCACTCGGTCGTGCAGGCGCTTGAAAAAGGGGTGCGCGGCGTACAAACCCCGCAGCAGCGTCTGGAACAAATCTGGCATCTGCCCGTAGCCTTTCTGGTGATTCCGGTTTTTGCATTATTCAACGCCGGCATTCCCTTGCAACTGGGGAATTTGAGCGAAACGCTGACGCATCCGGTGATGCTCGGGGTGGCCTTCGGCCTGCTTTTCGGAAAATTCATCGGCATCACCGGCGCCTGCTGGCTTGCGTTGAGGCTCGGTATCGGCCAACTTCCGGGCGGTACACGGTTCAGCCAGATTGCCGCCGTCTCGGTGCTGGGCGGGATCGGCTTCACCATGTCGATTTTCATCAGCGAACTTGCTTTCGCCGGACAGGAACACAACCTGCTTATGGCCAAAACCGGCGTCCTCGCGGCCTCACTCCTCGCCGGCATCAGCGGCTATCTGTGGCTGTGGTGGCTGGGGCGCCGGCAGGTATAATTTCACCCTCAATTCACCCGGAAACATATCACTATGAATACGCTCATTTGCGGTTCCATGGCCTACGACACCATCATGGTGTTCAAAGACCAGTTTAAAAAACACATCCTGCCCGAGCACATTCACATACTGAACGTGGCCTTTCTGGTGCCGGAAATGCGGCGGGAATTTGGCGGTTGCGCGGGCAACATTGCCTACAACCTCAAACTCCTGGGCGGCAACCCGCTCATTATGGCGACTGTGGGCGAAGATTTTTCCAGCTATGCACTGCGTCTGGAAAAGCTCGGCCTACCGCAAACCCATATCCGCCACATCGCCGACAGCTTTACCGGCCAGGCGTTTGTGACCACCGATCTGGATGACAACCAGATTACCGCTTTCCACCCCGGCGCCATGGGCTATTCCCATCTGAATCAGGTCAGTGAGGCCAGCAATGTCACGCTGGGCATCGTTTCGCCGGATGGCCGCGACGGCATGCTGCAGCACGCGCGCGAATTTCACGAAGCGGGCATCCCGTGGATTTTCGACCCGGGCCAGGGTATGCCGATGTTCAACGGCGAGGAGCTGCTGCGTTTTGTCGAACAGGCCGACTACGTCACGGTTAACGACTACGAGGCGCAGCTCTTGCAGGACAAGACCGGCAAATCCATCGCGGCACTTGCCGGCATGGTGCGCGCACTCATCATCACGCGCGGCGGTGAAGGATCAACGATTTATGCGGACGGCAGGAAAATTCTGATCCCCTGCGCGCAACCCACTGCAGTGCTGGATCCGACTGGCTGTGGAGACGCTTATCGCGCCGGCCTACTACACGGCATTCAGCAAGATTGGGACTGGGAAACCACCGGTCGTCTCGCCTCGCTGCTGGGCACGATCAAAATCGCCAGCCGTGGCGGACAAAACCATGCGCCCACGCGCGATGAGCTGAAGGCGCAGTTTGCCGAACACTTCGGTTTCGATCTGCCGCTGTAAACCATGCGCCGCGTATTCCTGATTTTGGCTGTTGCGCTGCTCGGTGCTTGCGCCAGTAATCCGCAGGGCATCGGTAGCGCGGCCGCGCCCAAGGCGGACACACCGCCCAAACTGGGCGTGATTGAAAGTGTCACACCGATCGAACTGGATGCCAGCTCTTACGCCGGAGCCAACGTGGGTGGAATATTCGGCCAGGTTGGCGGGGCCAACAGCGGCGGGGGACGTGGCGCAGTCGTGGGCTCAATCCTGGGCGGGGTGCTGGGCGGCACACTCGGTCAGCAGGCGGGCGTCGCCACCAAACCCGGCCTGGAAATTTGGGTCAAGCTCGATGACACCGGTAAAAGTACTTACATCATGCAGCCCGGCAAGCCGGATGATTTCAAGGTCGGCGACCGGGTGCGCATCGTGAACAAACAAGGCGATCAGCGCGTCGAGGCGGAAAAGGCAAGCGCCGCCCCACAGGAAAAACCTGCCCGACCCTAATGCCGGACGGACGGGCGGCCACCACAGCCGCCGTTTTTACCAGTGTTTCGCCACAGGGTTGTTGCAACTCACCTGAAACAGCTGGCGATCTTCCAGACGAATTGCCGTCATCGGGCCGCCCCACAGGCAACCGGTATCCAGCGCGATCGCGTCCTCGCGCAGCAGCAATCCCAACGCCGACCAGTGCCCAAAAATCACCGTAGCTTCGCGGCTCGCGCGCTGCGGCACGTCGTACCAAGGCAAATAGCCCGCCGGAATATTGGGTAGCTCGCCCTTGAATTTAAACTCCATCTCCCCCTGCGGCGTGAGAATGCGGGTGCGGGTAAACGCATTGACGATCACGCGCAGGCGCTTGTAGCCGGTGATGTCGTCGCTCCAGCGGTGAGGGCTGTTGCCGTACATGCGCGACAGGAAAGTCACATAATCGTCGCCCTGCAAGGCCTGCTCCGCCTCGCGCGCCAAACTGGCGGCCTGGGCAACCGACCATTGCGGCAGCAAGCCGGCATGCACCAGCACATAATTCCCTTCGGCATGCACCAGCCGCTGCTGCCGCAACCAGTGCAGCAATTCGTCGCGATCCGGCGCCTGCAAAATCGCATCCAGTGTATCGCTGCGATGCAATTCGGCCACCCCGACGGACACTGCAAGCAAATGCAAATCGTGATTGCCCAATACCGTAATCGCGCGGTCCCCCAGCGACTTCACCAGACGCAAAACCTCCAGTGAACCGGGCCCGCGATTCACCAGATCGCCGACCAGCCAGAGTTGATCGCGGGCCGGGTCGAATGCCACACGATCCAGCAAATGCTGAAGCTCGTTGTAACACCCCTGAATGTCGCCTATGGCGTAGGTTGCCATCGTATGTCCATAAAATATATTGCCTGTAGAATAGCCCAACTTTGGCTATGTTTGAAATCGCCAAAATTTAATCACCCCTCAACCTGCTCAAAGGAACCGGCATGATCATAGGATCCGGATTATTGGCGCAAGCCTTTAACGCGTTTTATGAAAAGGATAAGGGTGTTTGCATCTACGCTGCCGGCGTATCTAATTCTTCCTGTACAGATGAGTACGAGTTTTCACGCGAACAGGAGCGGCTTCGACAAGCGTTAACCAATCACTCGGATGCCAATGTTTTTGTTTATTTCGGCACCTGTAGCGTGGCCGATCCCGAAGCAGCAAGAACACCTTATGTGCAGCACAAGCTTGAAATGGAAATGCTGATCAAGCGGCACCCTCAATATCTGATACTGCGCCTGCCACAAGTTGCCGGACGGACAACAAATCCACACACCTTATTGAATTATTTGTATGCACGCATCTCACGCAGCGAGTCATTTACCCTTTGGGAAAATGCCCAGCGCAACATTGTCGATATCAGCGATATCGTCGCCATCGCCCGAACATTCATCGATTCTCCCGATGCACGACGAATCACTCTGAACATAGCCAACGAAACAAATTACACGTTGCCCGAGATTGTTGCCGGCATGGAGCGCATCACCGGCAAGCGCGCTATCATCAACCGTGTGGAACGTGGCTCACGTTATATCATCGATATCGCAGCAATACAGTCCGCAATCGGGAAGGCTGGCGTAAAATTCGGCCCGGATTATCTGGATCGGCTTCTTGAAAAATACTATGGCAAACATGACTGAAACCACGTGCAAGCTTTCAATCGTCGTTCCGGTATATCGCAGCGCCGCCATCCTGCCCAAGCTTGCGTCCCATGTGCGTGAGCGCATGCGCGAGGAAGGTTGGGAGAATGATTTTGAGTTATTGCTAGTCAACGATGCCAGTCCGGACGAAAGTTGGCAGGTGATTCGCGGTCTCGCCGAACAACATCGGTTCGTGCGTGGCATGAACCTGAGGCGCAATGCCGGCCAGCACAATGCCATCATGGCCGGACTCAATCACGCCCGTGGCGAATTTGTAGTAATGATGGACGATGATCTGCAGCACCCCCCGCATGCACTCGCTGATATGGTGCGCGCGCTGGAACATGGCTATGACGTATGCTACACACGTTACGTCAACCGCAGGCATGCATTGTGGAAACAATGGGGGAGCCGCTTTAACGACCACGTTGCAACCCTCCTGCTCGACAAACCAAAGGGCTTATACCTGTCATCATTCAAGGCGATCCGCCGCGAAATCGCTCAGGAGGTCATCAAGTACGATGGGCCGTATGCTTATGTCGACGGACTAATACTCGAAGTCACACGCTCAATCACCGTCATCGACATCGAACATCAGGCCCGAGATGAAGGTGAAAGCACGTATACCTTCCGCCATCTTCTCTCGCTGTGGATGAAAATGGCCACCAGTTTTTCAGTCACGCCGCTTAGGCTGGCCACCTATCTGGGTTTTGCATTGGCAGCAATCAGCCTGCTAATGATCATTTCGATTATCGTCATGAAAATGCTGCATCCGGAATTTCCGCGTGGCTGGGCTTCGCTAATTGCGACCATTTTATTCATCGGCGGTATTCAGACCTTATGCATCGGCATGATCGGCGAATATCTCGGGCGAGCCTACCTCAAGCTCAATGGAAAACCGCAATTCGTCGTCGGGGCAACGACCTGGTTACGCGACAAGGATCATTTTCTGTGACCGCGTTGCACCGGGAGGCTGGATATTTGGGTCGCTACGCGGGAAGTGGCGCTCTAAATACGATAGCTGGATTTGCCACAATTTTTGCCCTAATGGAATTGGGCATATCCCCCTTCATCGCCAACGTGTCAGGCTATCTTGTCGGCTTAGTGCTAGGTTTTTTTGTATCGCGAAAATTCGTTTTTGTCAGTCAGGGGCACCTCACGGCTGAAGTACTGCGGTATCTTGGCGCGTTTGCGGCCAGCCTCTTCCTGAATTTATTGGTGCTACGCTATTTACTCAATACGTTGCACTGGAACGCGTATGTGGCACAGATGGTTGCTGCGATTGTATACACCGCTTGTATGTATGCGCTGACACGGTGGCTAGTTTTTACTCCCGGAGTTCGCAGATGATTGATAGGCTCATAACGACTAGGAATCTGCTGATCCTAGCCGTACTCAGCTTTATTCCAACCTTATTCTTTTATACCGTTGGTGAAGAAGGCATCTATACCATCAGTTCGATGGAAATGGGACTAAGCCACAACTGGGCTGATCAAACGTTGTATGGCTACAAGCTTGCTCGACCACCACTTATGAATTGGCTTGTCGTTCCAATCACGAATATTATTGGCTGGGAGAATGTACTCATTGCATCCAGACTCGTAAGCATTGCAGCGACTCTTGGATTGGCATTATGGATTTACTGGTTGAACAATGAACTTTTCAAAGACAAAAAATTCGCCTTATTCTCTTCACTGACCTTATTGTCATTGGCAGATTTGTTGCTCTACCGTGGCTGGCTTGCCTACACTGATGCGGTGTTCTCTTTTTTCACTTTTGGTGCTATCGCAACACTATGGATTGGCACAGATAAGAAAAGTCACCCATTGTTATTCATTTCTACGCTTCTGGTTGGATGTGGCTTGTTAACCAAAGCCTTTACTGCCTACGTTTTTTATGGCACGACTTTGTTTGTTTTAATTTCGAATAAGGAGTATCGAAGATTTTTGTTTCATCCAGTACCGATAGCAATGTTTGCTTTTTCTTTGCTTTTGCCTATTGCTTGGTTTCATGCAACTTCTGAGGGATCGTCAAATAGCAGCTCCATGCTCAGCGAGATTGCTGCGAAACTTAAGGATGTTGACTGGATTGATTATGCAAAAAGATTATTCACATACCCACTCGAATCATTACTATGGTTGGCACCTGCACCCTTATTGGCCATTTATTTTCTTGTCCGCAAGAAAATTTTTGAACCCGAATCTCGGAGACAGCATTTTCAAAAAGCATTGTTAATATCTGCTGCCTGTATTGCACCATATTGGCTGGCACCACAAGGTGGCTTACGTTACTTGATGCCTGTCTACCCACTGATCGCACTGGTTTGTGCTCGATTGCTTTGGCGAGCTGGGCAGCATGGTCACATGCTTGCCCTCCACTGGTTTTTTGGCCTGATCGTATTCAAAATGGTAATGGTTTTGATAGCCTTTCCACTCTATCAAAAACTAGTACGGGGAGAAAACTATGCGTATGCAGCCCGAGAAATCGTGGCACACACAGCACCAGAAAATTTATACGCAGCGGACAGTCGATCCATTGGACTAAATATCGTTAGCGAAATTGATCGATTACAACCTGATCGCCTCGTCATACATCCCCCCAATAACTGGGATAGTGGATATGTTATCTCTTCAAATAACAACCCCCAATTGGGCACTCTGGTAGATACTATCAAAGTCGCGAAGGATGAAACTTATCTATTATGCAGAGGGCCGTCTTGTAGCGCCTATCAGCCGATTGGAGTAATCGACAAGTAGACCCGTTCACACTCCCGCGCCACCTCATCCCATCCGCGAGTGAATCGTGGCACAGGCACCCGGAGCGAAAGCTGGGCATCCAGTGCGGTAACCCACGCGTCATTGGGTTCCGAGAGGCCAAGCACCGCACCCGCGCCAGTTCCGACCTGTGCCGCCGCACCACAAACATCCGACACTACTACTGGCACACGCGCAGCCATCGCTTCAGAAATGACCATGCCATAGGGTTCGGCAGAAGCAGGGTGCAGCAACACATCAAAGTCGCGCAAATAATCGTTATCTGTACGCCATCCCAACAAACGATACCCACCATCCCAATGGGTAAAAAGATGCTGGATTTCTTCCGGGGAAGGCCCTGCCACCCAAAACTCCAGCGCAGGCCGCTGGCGACGCAGTACTGCCACAATAGCAACAGCCTTGGCCAACCCCTTGCGCTTCCATTCCCGCCCCACAAAGCCTACAACCCCGCCATCCGGTACAACTGAACGCAGCTCGCGCACAATACCGGGCAGCACCCCGGGCACAACAGGCAGAGTCAATTTGGACGCATATTCCGGGTAATAGTCCGCTAATTGTCGGCGGATAAATTCCGAATTGGGGATGATCGCGCGGGCAACGCGCAACTCTCGCCGTTCAAGAAACAATTGCATCCGAATCCGCAGGGATATTTTTTTCCACCACGGACGCTCGCGCACACTGGCAAATGGCGGGCCATGAAAAGTCGTCACATCATGTACACCCAGCCGCTCATGACTATGAATCAACCAACCCGGATGGGGATGTCTTTCCAGCCATTGCGCAACACGATGACCAAATCGCAGGTATGACAACCAGCGCGGGCGCGGAGCAATCTCGCCCAGCGAGATCACATTCACGCCTAGAGGCGGCTCGACATAACAACGTTCGCATAAAACCTCAACCGGATGTCCCAGCGCAACAAGCTCCTTGGCCAACTCCCAGACGTAGCGCTCCATGCCCCCCACGGGGCCGAACCGGCGCACCACCTGCAATATGCCATTTTTTGCGTTCACCATAAAAACGTCCGGGAGCCCGTATAATTTGCGCTCAAATCCTGAAGAGCCGCATGGTATGCAAAAGCGTCCCGAAACACCATCCCAACATTTCAGACCGCATTTCCTTTTGCGGCCAGTTCGATCATAAGCTGGCCATGTCGACTACCCCAAACGTTCCCTATCTAAAAGGCGATTACCGCCCTGACATCGATGGTCTTCGAGCTGTAGCTGTTTTGGCAGTATTGGTATTTCATGCCTTCCCGGCTCTATTGCCCGGAGGCTTCATCGGCGTCGATATCTTTTTTGTCATCTCCGGTTACCTGATTTCCAAGCATATCTGGGAAGATCTCGCCGTCGGAAAATTCAGCATCAAAACTTTTTACGCACGCCGTATCCGGCGTATTTTTCCTGCACTCGGCCTCGTTTTGGTGAGCAGCCTCGCCTTGGGTTGGTGGATCCTTGCGCCCGGAGAATATGAACAGCTCGGCAAACATGTGGAGGGAGGCGCGGGCTTCGTTTCCAACATCATCTACTGGAAAGAAGCCGGCTATTTCGACAATGCAGCGGATACCAAGCCCTTGCTGCATCTCTGGTCGCTCGGTATCGAAGAGCAGTTTTACATTCTCTGGCCGCTGATTCTGGCCTTCCTCTGGCGACAACCGCGTCACGCGAGCTGGGTGTTGCCCACTGTTTTGGTGGCATCACTGTCTTACAGTATCTGGCTGGTGCAACATAACACTGTCGCGGATTTTTATTCCCCGTTCACCCGTTTCTGGGAGCTGGGGCTTGGAGCGATACTCGCCCATGAAGCGCTGCGTACACGGGCGTTAAGCAACTTAATACGTGAATGTCTGGCCTGGATCGGCCTAGGGCTAATTGTCGCCAGCGCGGTTTTGTTAAACAGCAAAGACCTCTTCCCCGGTGCTTGGGCGCTCTTACCCACACTGGGAGCCGCGGCCCTAATTCAGTCCGGCGAATCGACCTGGCTTAATCGCCAACTGTTATCCCGCAGTGGATTGGTCTGGATCGGCCTGATCAGCTATCCGCTTTATTTGTGGCATTGGCCGCTCCTGTCCTTCGCCCGCATCATGGAATCGAGCACTCCGGAACCCCTTGTTCGGCTGATACTGCTCGGCACAAGCTTTCTGTTGGCCTGGGTAACGTGGCGCTGGCTGGAGCGCCCCATCCGTTCACGCCCGCGCTCGAAAAAAATGATTCTTATCCTGTCGATTTTGATGCTGGCGATATTGTTTGCAGGGGAAGCCGTGCGCAAACTGGATGGCCTGAAATTTCGTCAGCTGGACATGCTGAATGGCGACCCAACCACACTGGTACTGGGCGCGGATCGCGACAAATTACAGCACGAATGCGGGCTGTCCGAGCACGATAAACCACTTTTTCAGTACTGCCTGCGCAGTGCGGCCAGAGCGCAATATGCTCTGCTCGGCGACAGCAAGGCCGAAGCGCTGTTCTACGGCCTAGTACGCGAAGCACCCGCCAATATGCAGTGGCTGATGATTGGCTCGGTCTCCCCACCGACCGGGCACCCGGACCTGAGCGACAAGCAGCAGCGCAAAAATATCCTTGCGCTGCAAACAGTACTGAATAACCCAGATATCAAACAGGTCGGCATTACGGTCGCACTGCGCGCTATATTTCCGATCGACAAGGAAACCGGCTTCATAAGCAATATGACCATGCCGGCGGCACTGCTCGATAACTACAGCCGGGAAATTGCCGCGCTGGAAAAAACAGGTAAACGCGTGTTTTTCGTCATCGACAACCCGACCTTTCCGGATCCGCGCAGCTGTATCAGTGGCGGCCTGACTCGTAGCGCACAACTCAACCAATACCTGCGGCGCATGGAAAATCCGCGTTGCGCACTGGGTTACAGCGCACACTTGGCTGGCACAAAAGCTTATCGTGATTTCGTCGACATACTGCAGAAACGTCATCCTAGGCTGATGATCGTTGACCCGACGCCCTTACTTTGCGAAATCCCCAACGGGATTTGCCGGGTCACGCAAAATGGAAAATTTCTCTACAGCTACGGGGATCACCTTTCGGATTATGCCAACTCGATCGTGGCCCGGGATTTACTGGAAAAAATCCAACGCTAGGGTCTTTGCTTCAGCCAGAGTTTGATATAGCGGTAGTAACTGTTTTCTGCATTCATGACTGCCAGCATAAATCCCTCGCGCCCATCGAGGAAACCGGCACGTAAAACATATGTCCTAAAAAACGCCCACGCCCCATGCAAAATAGCGGTCGCCAATCCACCGCGTTTGCCGCGCTCTGCCATCTGTTTGGCCGAAGCGCTCGAATAAAGGTTCAGTTTGGCTAGCACATCGTCAAAGTCTCGATAACTATAGTGCAGCAGGTCACACTGCAAATTTTTTACTTCGCCACGGACCTCCACGGATTCATGTACCTGCGCCTCACTGAATCGACCCATATCACGCCGAAACAAACGCAGCACATAATCCGGCCGCCAACCGGAATGCCGCATAAAGCGCCCACAAAAACTGGACAGCCGGGGAATACGGTAAGCAATTGCGCCAGTGTCGGTCAGCACAGATTCAATTTCAGCATGCAGTTCGGGCGTCACCCGCTCGTCTGCATCGATCGATAACACCCAGTCACCTGTTGCGTAATCCAAAGCGCGATTTTTCTGCGGCCCAAAGCCCGGCCAGTCCGGATGCAGATAAACCTTGCCGGTAAATTCGCGGGCAATTTCCACCGTTTCATCCGTACTGCCGGAATCCACCACCACAATTTCGTCAGCCCATCCGACAGATTCGAGGCAGGCACGAATATTTTCGGCTTCATTCTTTGTGATCAGGATGACGGAAAGATTAAGCACTTCTGCCCTCATCTACTTCGCCAGATATCCACAGTGCAAACATATATGCGAAGAATAATCCATCGGTATGATCCAGCAGCGGCGAATTAAACAATCCGTCCACCATAATGGCAAGCAGCAATCCCAACCCCGCACTTCTGTCGTATGCGGATGTGACGGAACGACAGTGTTTCCAGGCTGCAATGAACAACCATAGCAACGCAGCCACCCCAATTATGCCTGCCTGCACCGCAATTAGCAGATACTGGTTATGTGGGTTAGCCAGATTTTTTTCAGTACCTGATACGCTACCCTTCGAAGCATAGGCACTTTGAAAGCCCCCGGTACCGTATCCAATAATGGGGCTCTCCTTGAATAGCTCAAGGCTTCGGTAGTAAAAACCCAGACGGGCGCCGACTGAACTCTCATCCATCACCCCAGGTCGCCACGTGGTGGCCTCTACGAGAGCGAGGCTAAAACGTTTATTAAATGCACTGTCTGGTGCCAATCGTTCTACGATTATCGGAAAAAGAACAAGTACGAAAGCAAGCCCCAGCCCACCCCACACTTTCCAACGATAATTCAGTTTTGTAAAACGTGTCGAACTTAGCACGAACCACAATAGCAGCACGAGCATGACGATTTGCCCCGTGCGCCCAATTACCACACCGAAGATATTAACTAAACCAAGTAACACAAATAGCCGCCAACCCCATCTTGCATAGGCTGTCTCTGCATGCCTAGCCTTAAGCATGGCAAGGTAAACCGCATAGGCCATCAGAAAGTTCTGCACTAAATAATGACGAAAAATGGAGCCGCCAAATTCCTCTGCTCCATACCACATCCAAGGCTGTTGATGAATAATGCCCAGCTTGAGCATATAAGACAGTACGAGGATACTCCCCGAGCAGAGCAGAAAAGCATACTCCGCTCTCCAACGCACATTCGGCAGCGTCATCGCCACAACAAAAAATGGTATCAACATCAAATCAACATATTTGAGCAATATGTCGACGGAATATCCTATGGTTCCATTCCCATACCATACCAACACGAACAACAGCGAGAACAACGGAAAACCGACCCTCACCGCGCTATTCCAGCGCACCTGCCCCACCAGATCCTTCCAGTAGAGAGGTAAAACCAGCAGCATGATGACCAACAGTAGATTGTCAGCAAACACAGAAACGGGGATGCTTGCCGCCAGAAGAACGACGACCCACCCAAGAATACGGTCTAGATGCAGCCTCCCCCGAATGTTTTCTAGTCGACTCAACATATCAATACGCATTTTTACCCAGCATCCCCCCAAACACCGTCATCAGAATGATCTTTAGATCGAAGAGGATCGACCAGTTATTGATGTACTCCAAATCGTACTGCACTCTCATCTCCATTTTCTCTATCGTATCCGTTTCGCCTCGCCACCCCTTCACTTGCGCCCACCCGGTGATCCCAGGCTTAACCTTATGCCGCAACATATAGCCATGTATCAATTTCCGATATTGCTCGTTGTGCGCAACGGCATGAGGACGTGGCCCGACGATCGACATCCGCCCCTGCAACACATTGATAAATTGAGGAAGTTCATCTAGAGAAGTCCTCCTCAGAAAAGCCCCCAGCCGGGTGACGCGCGGATCATTCTTCTGTGCCTGCGGAATGTGTTCGCAGTCCTCAAGAACCGACATACTGCGAAACTTCCAAACTTCGATGACCTGACCGTTCAAACCATAGCGTCTTTGCTTGAATAAAACGGGCCCTGGTGAAGTCAGCTTCACGGCCAGCGCTATAAAAAGCATCATCGGCAAAATCAGTAACAGAATCAAACTACCCAGCACTAGATCTTCCACGCGTTTCAGAAAAGAATGACTGCCATAAATGGGACTCTCAAACACGCTGACCAGCGGTATCTCTCCCAGATTGGTCCAGCGCGCATGCAGGAACTCGGAAACCAGAACATCGGGTACGACATAAACCGACGCAGTGCTATCTGCAAGGCACTCGATAAGCTGGCGTATCCGCCCCTCCTGCTGCATAGGGTAAGCGATGTAGACGCAATCAATCTTTCGTTCGTGCACCTGTTGCAGGAGCGTATTGATATCCCGGATTGGCTGGCCCAACATTCCTTGTGACGCCGACTCCCCGGAATCATCATAGACGCCCTCTATCTTGAGCCCCATCCAGGCAGACCCCATGATGATGGCAAGCAATTCGGATGCCCGCTTGCCGCCACCAGCAATCGCGACCGTTCTCGTGTTTAAACCAAGCCTTCGGGCCTTTCTCAGCAGGAAGCGCAGCACCATGCGCTCAAGCACCAGCAGAATCGGGGTAGCTACCGTCCAGATAAGTACCACGACTCGTGAATAATGGATCGACGTCTTGCTCATAAAAGCCAGAACAAGCAGCACGCAGACCGTCAATATCCAGATCGAGGAGATCGCCCAAGCCTCATGCCCGAGCGAATCTGCCCGCCAGGAAGTATAAAGCCCATGCCATTCGGCAAAGAACAGGAACACAACCACTGCCAATACACCTGCCAGCTCATAATACAAAGGTAAAGTGGTTTCATATTCCGTGGTGCACCACAACAATGCCAGCAGAATGATGGCCGCATCAAGCATGCGATGGAAGATGCCAAACTCTCTGCCATGCTGGCGAATCATCCCCTTGCGATAAGACATTCATAGCCCCTTTAAGCGTGCGTCGAATTCGAACATCACATTTTCTCTCGCCCAATGGGCAAGAGCATAATCACGCGCCCTTGCCCCGAGCACTCGCCGCTCCACCGTATCCCGCGCTAAGCGAACGACAGCTTCCGAGAACTGCGCAATGCTATCCGGCTGCACCACCACTCCGCAATCCTTCAACACTGCGGCGACCTGCGTACCCTTGTTCACTGTGGCAACGACGGGGCGCCCGCTGGCCAGCATGCCGGTCAACTTGGAAGGCATCACTAGGTCTTCTGCTCCCGCCCTTTGCGGCAGCAAATGGATATCCGCCATATTGAGCAGATCGTTCAACCGCTCCAGCGGTTGCAACGGCAACCATTTCACATTGGGCAAGCCCGCATACCGCTCCTGCAAACGCTGGCGCGCTGCACCATCGCCGCAGAGTACGAACTGGAAGTGGCTCTCGCCTGCTAGCGCAGCGGCGGACTCCAAAACGATCTCCAAACCTTGCTTCTCTCCCATGTTCCCGGAATAAAGAGCCACAACAGTCTCGGGCGGGATGCTCAATTCCAGGCGCATCGGGCTTACCTTCCCCAAAGGAAAGATCGAATCCACATCCACCCAATTAGTGAACAGCACCGTTCTTTCGAAAGCTACGCCCTTCTGTACTAGGCGGTACACCATATTGGGAGAAATGGTAGAGACCCGGTCGAATCTGCGCATCAGCCACCCTTCCAGAGCGCTGACAACGCTCCGCAACCAGCGCGAGCGCAGGATGCCGAGCTCAAAAGCTGCATCCACCTCAAAATCCTGCACATGCAGCCATGCGCGGGCACCTGCAAGTCTTGCACATAGCCAGGAAGCAGGCGCACAGAACAGGGGAGGTTCGAGTACGATCACGACGTCGGCCCGCCAAAATATCTGGCGAAGCAGGATAGGCAAACTGGAAAGAGCAAAGCTGGCCAAATGCAGCAAACGTTTCAGGCCTGATGGCCGGGAAGGAACCCAGACTGGGCAACGCCAGATGGAAACACCCCGCATCTTTTCGGTCTGATAGCACCACGCCGAATAACCCGTTGCCACGCGCCATTCCGGATAATGCGGAGGCGCCGTGACGACACGTACTTCATGCCCAGCACCAACAAGCCACTCGGCCATCTCGCTGCTATATTTGCCTATGCCGGTAAGTTCAGGGGCGTAGTTGATGCCGACGAGCAGGATACGCATCAGATCTTTCGGGCAACCACAACCAGGCAATCGCCGCGGCCAGTCAGATTGACCAGCCACATGAGCGGAAAGAACAAACAGCGCACCAGCAAAATCAGCGATGCCACCAACGGCGCAGAGCGCAGCTGTCGAGTAGGCTGCCCCGGCTTGGCAAACAAACGTGCGATGATCGAATGGGAGACCCACAATGCCGGGGTCTCCTGCCGCATCTCGGAGATTTCAAACTGCGACTTCTTAAGCAAAGCACGCAGAGTTTCAGGAGAGAAATGCACCACATGGAAAGGCACATGCCAATTAATCCAGAAGCGGCCAAACACGGTCCGCAACCAGCTCCTGCTGTTCGGGCAACTGATCCAGACCTGGCCATCTGGATTGAGCAAGCGGTGAATGTGCTGCAGCATCAATCCGGGATGCAGCGAATGCTCCAGCACATTGGAAAGCACAATCACATCGTATGTATTACCGGAAGAAAACCCCTCAAGCGTGCTGCCATACACCGTAAAACCCTTGGCACGAGCGACTTCCGCGGCCTTGCTGTTCAGTTCAAGACCTTCCGCGACAAACCCATGATTCCGGAAAAATTCCAGCCCACGCCCTTCATTACAACCCACATCAAGCAGCTTGCCCGTACCGCCCTTCTGCTGGAAAGAGATATCGCCGTCGATCAACAGCCAGAAACGGTAGAGGAACGAATTGATGAACTTCGCCCTAAGTTTGGTATAGCGAGTATTGCTCTCGCCGCTGAAATTGTAGTACTGCTCGTACAACGAATTGAGCTCTGCCTGATCGGGCTGGGGAGCCGTTTGCTCGAGGCCGCAATTTACACACTTCGTTATCTTATACTCCGTGTCGATTCCAAAGCGGGTATCGAACAAATTCGCAACCGATGTGGTGAGCGGGCCTTGGCATACCGGGCAATTATTTTGCATATGACTCTTTCCTTGAAACTTCCGATTCTATTTCGAATCGCCTCGAAAACTTGCTCCCCACCTTCATGTAACGCAACTCCACCACTCGGTATGTCCATGATGCCAAGAAATAGGTGATGCCGCCCACCACGAAGTACAGAAGCGCGAACTTAACTTCAGCCGACATTTCGGCATGCCGGAATATCTTTCCTATGTACATCAGCACGATGAAATGCAAAAGATATGCACTGTAACTTATACGCCCGAATGCCCGTAGCAGCGGGTTATCAAAAAGATATAAAGGTCGACGGACATTCGAGGCAATGAAGACCGCAAACACGATGCCCCACAACAAGTGCCTTGCGAACAAATGGCTTTCCGATGAAACCGGAAAATAAAGTAGTAATGCCGCACCAACACCAGAAAAAATATAGCCATACACAGGGGCAAGCACTTCTTCTCTGACCATCTGAAATGCCAGAATGCCCATCACAAAGACTGGCAATTGTGCCGGAAGAGACATGTACCACGAATAGATATCTGCCAAATGCCGCGCAACCTCAGGAAGCGTCCGATCAAAATGCATCTGTGCAATATATCCAAAACAATAATAAATCATCAGGCTAGCAATTAGCCAACCAGTGGTCGTTGCTACCGATTTTGCATACTTGAAGAATAGTGGAAGTAGCAGATAAAACGACACCTCCACCGCGACGCTCCACCCCCCCGGAACGACAGCATTCACCGACTGCGGGGTCACCCCGTGCAGAAATAGTGCGGTCAACACAACATCCGTCCCATCTATCCCAGAAGGTGCCCAGAAGCTTTTTTTTCCAAAAAACAAAATTGTGGACAACAGCAGGACAATCCAGAACATGGGGGCTATGCGAAAGAACCTGCGAATGAAATACCCCCTCAGGTTATGGCAACCTGCAGCCTCCCTAGCATTCATCACCATCATCAACGAAAACGCACTCAAGACGTAGAATAATTCCACACCCATATCGCCGTTCACAGCTAATTTATGCAATAAGCCAGTCTGAAGCTGTGCTGCTTGCGAGATATGTATCGCAATTACTCCAAGAATCGCCCAACCACGAGCCGAGTCCAAAGCATCAACTCTTTGCAACTGTTCTCGTCCTTTTTCCGTGTCTATCATTTCAGTTCTTCACCGAAGATATTTCACAACTTCACGGCATGAACGGAATTACTTACATTTACCTTTTCGGCCATTATCGAATTCTCTTTGCAAGAAGATAATTGTTATCACCCATGCCAACTTTGCCGCCCAGACGAGCCAACAGCGCCGCAAAATTTCTACCGACCAGCACGGCTGGACTCCCTCTTGTAAACCATGGATGATGCAAGCTTCCTTGTATTAATTCGATTTCCTGAAGGTTGCAGCGCTGACACAAGCACCTCAATGAGACTGGTGAAAAATGCCAGAAATGCTCCTTAGGTTGCCAACCATACCAACCCCATGGGAATAGTCGTGGCAACAGACCTTCGAAGTTTGCTTGAGCTATAACTACCACGCCATCTGGAGCCAAAATCCGCATGCAAGATTCAAGCATTGCAATAGGGTCTTCAAGATGCTCAAGAACTGAGCTAAATATAATCACATCGTAAAGTGCATTTTCTGAAACAAGTTGATCGATGTTTTTGCTTGTAACCTTAAGCCCTCTTTCAACACACCAACTACACATTTCCAAATTAAGTTCGATCCCTTCGGCATCGTACCCGTGTTGCAAAGCGACCTCCAAAACAAACCCACCGCCACAACCGAAATCAAGCAGCTTTCCTTTGCGAAAACGCAGACCATCCAAGTGCGTTAATATTTCCTCCGCAAATTTTTTATATATTGTTGCGCGCTGTGTGAACAACTCGTCATTTCTTGCATTGTCTTCGTAATACTCCCGCCCCGCCTCAGGCGGAGGCAAAGTACGGCCGACTTTACAGTTGGCACACTGCAGAATTTTTGCGCTCCTACCAAATAATGCAGATGGCAGAGCAACCACTTGCCTCCAACTGGAAGCTGTGCCGCAAATTGGGCAAATTGGCACAATGCTATTTTCTGTTTGCATATAAAACCTGTCTCTACTGCCTCACGCGCGGACCAAAAATTCTTATGGATGGAATCGTAAGAATAAGCAGTGCCAGGATTACTCCGAAACTCAAAGTTTTATAAGTTGGCTCAAACAACACACCGATAGCCAATGGAGGCAAACAAGAAATTACCAATATTTGTTCAAAACGTTCGAGTTCCGTGCTTGCATTTACGCGCAACACCTTGCTCAACAACGTAGCCATCAAAATAAATAGAGTGCCCAAACCCAGCAATCCACTTTTTAATAAGAAGAAGGAAATAATTGAATGCGTAAACCGCGTTTCCCCATCTTCGTAAATGGGATTTGCCAACACCCCCCCCCAGCCAGTCCCAAATAGTGCGGGTTGTGTAGAACTGCTTATTGTGTCAATTACCCGTTTCCATTCGCTTGCTTTGCCATTGAACCCTATCGTCTGCTGCTTATACCAAAGCAAATGTAGAACCGCTTCTATCTGAGTCCAGTAGATGGCAACTCCCACAATTATCAGTGGCAGCAATCTCACATAGAACCCTCGTTCTCGATAAAGCGTAAGGCATACAACCCCTATCGAGAGCACATACACTGCTGCGTATGAGCGTAAGCCTAATGCCATAAATGCGTATGCCATTAATGCGCCGACGCTAATCAGAACCCAGCCAAACAGCCAAGCGCGCTGAGACTTCGCTGCAAGCACTAAACCCCACGCACTAATAAATATTGTCGCGAACAGCATTGCAGGATCATATGGCTTAAGAAACAATTCCTTTATATAAAAGTCGGCTTGAGTGGCTTGAGTGGCTTGAGTGGCTTGAGTGGCTTGAGTGGCTTGAGTGGCCTGAGTGGCCTGAGTGGCCTGAGTGGCTTGAATGTAATTGGTCCCACCTGCGACCATATTTTCAATTGTTCCGTAGGTATGTATTGCCCTGGCAAAGAAAATAATTGCTGTAACAACACCAACAAACAGAATCAGCACCGTCGCCAACCTGCTTAATGCCGCGCGATTGGAATTAGTTGTTGCATGAATTAGCAATATCGAAATTGATATCAGGAATACAACAGGAATGATATCGCGCGCCATATTATTCCATGAGTTTCCATGCATCAGACCAACACAAGTCGGAACAACCAACAGTGCAAGCGCCAGTATCAACACCCATCTCGATACAGAATCTTCTCGTGCCTGCCGAATCACATTCCTAGTCAACATGATTCCGCCAATCAGCAGGCCGCTACCCATAACGATCTCCAGCCAGGTGATACGGGGTGGCATTGGTGATCCGAAAGCCACTAGACTATAGGAAAGCAGCAACACCCATACCCCCTTGGGTATGTGATCCCGCTGCGACCAATATTCATTTAGTTTATTTATCAGATTTTCCACTTTGCCCACTTTCGATTTCGTAAAGCTTGGAGTCGATCAGGAATCGGAACCAGAACCCATGCAAGGTGTGGTAGATCAAGCCTGGCACACCATCCAAAAATCCCAATTTGAAGAAATACCGATACACCCAAAAGATGAGCGCTCTCCAAAACTTGGGAAGCTTGTAATAGAGATTGTTCTTCAGCCAGCGCTTTTGCGCCGCTTGGCGAATTAATGTGGTTGATGAATCATCGGGTTGTCTGGCGCGTAGCATCTCGCGAATCTCTGCATCTGTGTACTGATTGTGCTTTTGTACCCAGTGCGTCAAACCGCGCCGCCCTTCATCGACGATGTCGTGTTTCAGGTTCTCGATGCGCCCGTCGATCTCCATGTGTTCGTCGAGCTCTCTGACCTCGCACCGCGCCCTGCCCGTCCGCCACAGCCTTACTCCCCATAGCGGATACATGCCGCCATGCCGTATCCAGCGGTTCAAAAAATAGACCCTGCGATTGATGCTGTATGCACCCACATCGTCCGGCGTGCTGCCAAGTTTGGCTTTGATCTCTGCAATGAGTTCATCTGTGATCCATTCATCCGCGTCAATTCGCAATATCCAGGGAGTCTTGATAGGCAACTCCTTCATCGCCCAGTTCATCTTGTCCGAAAAGGTACGCCAATCTCCGGTGACAACCTCGCACCCAGCCGCTTTGGCGATCTCGACAGTCCGATCGGTGCTCTTTGAATCAACCACGAAAATGGTGGCCCCCAGTTTGGATACGCTTGCCAGACAATGCGGTAGGTTGATCTCTTCATTCAACGTTGGGATATAAATCGACAACAGTTCTTTCATGCTCGTACCGATCTCTTCATTAAATACATCTGGCTACCCCCCATGGCGACCGCGATTATCACATAAGCCCATGCCGCGCCGACCGCTTGCTGTGATGGAATCAGTGTGAAGCCCGCTATCAGCGCCGCAATCACTCCTCCAAGATTGCCCGCAAACTCGACCCGGTTAGAACCTAGGACACGGTGTTTTATACCGTATACGCGAGCCATAAAATACACGCCGTATCCGACCCATCCGATCAACAACAAGTTCCAATGCGGTGAATATAGATTTCCCAAAACCAGCGTCACGATTTCCCGCCCGAAAGCTGAGATTACAAGCAAGCCCAGCAGCCAGAGCCCCATGCCGATCTTGAGGAGTTGCACTGCCGCCACCGCCATCACTTCGGCACCGGCGCCGTGACTTATCCTCGCCCAATCCGCGACCACCTTGGTCTCTATTTGCTCCATTAGTACGTTCGCGATGTTGGAAATGCCGCGTATGCTTGCCAGCAGGGCCGCCTGTTCTTTGCCGTGCATGATGCCCAGCATGAAGATGGGAATATACGACCACAGCCAACCCAGAGGGGCTCCTGCGATGAACAAGCGACTGTAGGCCAGATGCGCTTTAATCTCATTCGACCAGGAGTTCGCAGTAACAGGCCGTCTTCTGCCCGCCATGAGCAACGCAGGAAGCGCAGGAAGGAACGAGCTCAAAATCAGCACCCAGAGTACCTGGCTCACCGTCTCTGGTCGAACCAACAACAAAGCGATGATGCGAAGCGGATAAAGCGCAGCGCTGGAATACGCCGCCCTTTTTGCCTCAGAGAATATGTAAGCCGAGCGCCGGTCAAAATCGGCCAGCTGTTGTGTGATCAGGAAGGCGAAGAGCAATGCCGCCTCGGTCAGGGTGGCTTGCCAGCCGAAGAGCCCTCCCGCACCGAACCACGCCGCGCAGATCGCGAATGAAAACAGCAAGGCTTGAACCAGCTGCAACCTAGCCAAGGCAGGCTGGTATGAATCATTTTGCGCAGGGGCGCGAACCGCGGCCCCTTGGAGTATCCCTGATACGTTCAGTAGCAATAGTGCCATGTAACTGGCGAAAATGTAGGTAAATTTACCCTGTTCGGACAGCGACAGACTGTGTGCGCAGATCGCGATGGTTAGGAAATTTCCGCCTGAAATCAGAACCTGATCGGCAAGGCTTGCGAGCTTGCGTATCCGGTTGGTAAATTGGGCTAGTCGACTAGGCACGGTTAACAGCCGCCAGGAAAATTCGAAGAACACCTACCCCAGCAATAGCCCAACCCCCCAATATTGGCCGAAGCTTGCACCGCATTCACCAAAGCGACTAACCAAGCAATGGACATCATTGCGAGCACAAGTAGGAGTTGAATAACCTTGCCAAATACGATGGCAATCAACTTGAAAAGTTCCTAGCTTTCAACAGCATCTTCTCCCACCCCTCATCCCAATTTCCACAAACAATCGGCTCAATACCGAATGGTTTACTCCGCCAAAAATCAGGGCGATCTTTTTCGCCGACCAAGATGTAAACATTTGCAGGCGCCTCGGCTCTTGCGATATTCCTAGCGCGCTGAGCCAGCAACCACCAAAGACCAGACTCTTGGTCTGACAACCCAACGCCAGCGATAATCAATGGGCGGTAAAGAAAATCTGCCACCCAACTTAGAGGCATGGGTGACTCGCCTAAAAACTCAGGTAGGTTATTTACGCCTTCGCTTGCCTCTCTCAATGCAGCGGCACAGGTAGCAATTTGTCCTTGAGATCGATTGTCGCGCTCCCACTTTTTGAGATGTGAAAATGCCACCTGAATTGAATGGGGTGCAGTGCCGTAATCATGCAGCCCCATGCGGACGGTTTCTGGCGCAATGCTGCTGCCGTTGGGAAACCAGACTCTTCGATACGCCCCTCCCTCAACTCCACTCATCAGTAGATGGTGTGTAAGTCGCTTATATTCTCGCAAACTTAATTTCGACGAGCCTTCCCATCGGATTTTCGCTTCTGATTTCTCCTGCCGAAATTGTTTGAGCAGCCAAGCCGCATCAAAATTGAGCGAGATTACCGCACCCCAGAGATCCAACAACGGAATCTGGGCCCGTGTTGATTGAGGATAATTTTGAGATGCTTCATCAATGATATTGGCCACGACGCGGCGCGCTGTGTTTTCAACTACGCTGGCTTGTTGCGTGAATTCGCCAACCCATTGTTCTCTGTGATTTTTATATCTCTCACTGACTGCGCGCAAAACGAGCGTTTCCCATCGCTGCACGGGCGACAAGACTTCACTAGGAACCGCCACTTGCAACCGACGCGACACCTGCCCGACTAGACAGTGCCAGTCATACAGTGGGTTAATCGCCCACTGATCTGTCGAGCCAAACACGTGGCGATGGAACCCACTACCCAAAACAAGAGCTGGTCGAAGATTGTTTTTTTGTTTAGTTGGAGGACAGTCATTAGACATTATGAACCAATGCTCCACACTCAATTAAAATTCCCTCCAGAGAAGTCAACCTCGGCTCATACCCAAAATCTGCAGCGCGTATATTCAAAGAGTAATAGTGTGGCTTGCCGCCTGTCGCATTGATAGCGACGGGCGATTCCGTCACTTCGTAGCGCAAACCGAATTCGTTCTCCATGGCTTGCAACAGGCTAGGCTTATCTATCGGGGCCTTACTGTAGCAATCAACTGCCGCATTGGCTGCTGGCGCGGTTAGCAGGGCTGTCACCAGACGGTAGAAATCGGATGGGTGCAGATAGTCGCGCACGATGTAATCAGAGGAAGTCTTCAACACCGTTTTGTCGCGGATGGCGCGCAGCATATCGGCAATCAGAAAACGGGCATTGATGTCCTGTGTGCGACTGAAATAATTGAACACGCGGATGTCGATGATGGGCAGGCCTGCCAGTGCGCGATGCCTGCATTCGGCATGCAACTTTGCCACACCGTACCAGTCCTGCGGCTTCAGATTGTTGATCCTGATAGTCGCTGCGGTTTCCCGCGTGGCAGGTTGCTCAAAGTTCGAACCGTACGCAGCGCCGCTGCTCAGGAATAGATAGCGGCATGACGGGTGTGTCCTAAGATATTCCAGCACCATCTCGTCAAAGCGCAGGGTGATGTCAAAGATTGTGCTTCCCATCGCCGCGATCTGTGCTGGATCACCAGCTCCAACAAAGTTGATAACGGCATCAAATTCATTTTTTGGAAACTCGGCATAAGCATTGACGGGATATCGCCCAGACAGGCCATTCAATTCTAGCCAAGTCGATAATTCTGCAATACGGCGCGCAAAAAGATGCAATTGATAGCCCGTCGCCGCCGAAAACCCGAGGATCAGGTCTTTAGCAATCTGACTGGTAGCACCTAATATTGCTATATTCATCGCAGCGGCACTCAATCGTCTAGTTTGGGATACTGTTCGTCCAGCTTAGAACCAAATGCCAGCCGTGGTCGGCATTCTGTCGCGCCTTCCATCATCAGCTCAATGAGCAGCGGCCCCTTGTAATCTGCCAAGGCAGGCAGAATGTCATTCATCTCCGCCGCATTGCTTATGCGTTTTGCGGCTATGCCATAGGCCTGAGCGATGGCCGTAAAATCCGGGCTACTGTAACCCCTTTGGGTCGATTGATTGCGCCCATCGAAATACATGTCCTGGAAATTTTTGACCATGCCCAGCACAGCGTTATTCATCACTATTATCGTTAAGTCGAGGTCAAGTCGCTTCAGCGTATCCAGTTCCTGGATGTTGATCTGCATGCTGCCGTCCCCAGTAATCACGACCGTCTTGCTACGCGACTGAAACGCGACACCCAGCGCGGCCGGGAAAGCGAATCCCATCGCGCCCATACCGCCGCTGTAGTGAACAGCCTGCCCAGAAGACAATCGTAAGCTCTGCGCCGCCCACATCTGGTGATTGCCGACATCGCAGACGTAATCCACTGTTTGCCCACGGAACGCGCGATTCAATCCTGCGAACAACTCACTGGGGCTGATTTCCCAGTCGGGGTATTCATTCTCACCGGCCTGTAGACGCTGCCGGAAAAGTTCGGCCATCCAGGTGGATTCCAGCTTGGGGAAGGTTGCTTTGCTAGGCGTGAATGCATTGAAGAAGCTTTCCGCAGTAGCACAAATGTTCAAGTCCGCATGCACACGGTTATTCAGTTGCGCCGGATCAATGTCGATCTGGACGATGCGCGCCTTGCGGGCAAAGTCGCCCACATCTGCCCCTGTTTGCCTGACATCAAGACGTGCCCCGATCACGATCAGCAAATCACAATTCTGCACCGCCCAGTTCGCTTCGCGGTTGCCATAGCTTCCGATCATGTTGAAGTACCCATCCCGGGCAACCACCCGCTCATGACCCATCAAGGTTGAGACATAGGGGATGCCGGCATTTTCTGCGGCACGCAGCCATGCATCCATCGCCTCGGCCCAACGGGCACCGCCCCCCAGACAGATCAGCGGTCGTTGTGCATCGGCGCACAAATTTGCCAAATCTTGTAGTGCGACTGGCGATGCTTCGGGACCCGCTTCTATCGCCAGCGGAGTATTCACCCACTGTTCAACGAGCGCATCTGGAATATCGACTCGCTGCACATCGTTGGGAATATCCAGTAATACTGGCCCTTGGCGTCCGCTGATCGCTACCGACAATGCCTTATGCAGCTCGGGGAGCAAGTCTTCTGCCCGATCCACGCGCGCCGCATATTTCGTCAGCGAACGGGTGACTTCAACGATGTCCAGCTCTTGGAAACCTTGCTGACGAATCGCTCGTTCACCTTTTAGTTCTCGCGTGTTGACTTGGCCTGTAATGAACAAGCACGGCACTGAGTCAAACCAGCAACTGCCGATGCCAGTAATCAGGTTGGTCGCGCCCGGGCCACTGGTTCCCATGGCAACAGCGATGGTATTGCCCTTGGTCTGTCTTGCCATCCCCTCAGCCGCAAAGGCAGCGGACTGTTCATGGTGCATCGAAACGATGTTGAACTGCCCGGATTCAGCAAGGCTGTCGAGCATGTGGGTGATCATGCCGCCCACAAGTTCGAAGCAGGTCTGTACCCGGTGGGCAATCAGGAATTTGGCGAGTGCGTCGGATGCCTTCAAAGCTTGACCTTGTTGTTCTGTTCTAAAAATTAACGCCGAAGAACGCTTCCAGCTTCTCAATGACGAAATCCAGCATCTCGCGGCTCAAGCCCGGATACACGCCGATCCAGAAGGTGTCGTTCATCACGGTGTCGGTGTTGGTCAGTTCGCCCGAGATGCGGAAGTTGCAGCCTTTCATGTAGGGCTGGCGCGTCAGGTTGCCGGCGAACAGCAGGCGAGTGCCGATCTTGTTTTGGTCGAGGTATTGCAGCAGATCGATGCGATTGATGCCGGCGCTCGCCTTGATGGTGATGGGGAAACCGAACCAGGACGGGTCGCTGTTCGGCGTGGCTTCCGGCAGCAGCAGGAATTCTTCGCAGTTCTTCAGGCCGTTCTTCAGGTAAGCGAAGTTCGCTTTGCGTGCGGCGATGAATTCTTCCACGCGATCCATCTGCGCCAGTGCACAGGCGGCCTGCATGTCGGATATCTTCAGGTTGTAGCCGAGGTGAGAATAGGTGTACTTGTGGTCGTAGCCGTAGGGCAGGTCGCCCAATTTTTGGCAGAAACGTTTGCCGCAGGTGTTGTCCTTGCCGGGCTGGCAGTAGCAGTCGCGGCCCCAGTCGCGGAATGATTCGATAATTAGCTTGAGTTGGTCATTATTGGTAAACACCGCACCACCTTCGCCCATGGTGATGTGGTGCGCGGGATAGAAGCTCAGCGTCCCGATGTCGCCGAAAGTGCCACACAGTTTTCCGTTGTAGGTGGAGCCAAGCGCATCGCAGCAGTCTTCGATCAGCCACAGGTTATGCTTCTTCGCCAATTCAACGATCACGCCCAAGTCATAGGGATTGCCCAGCGTGTGCGCCAGCATGATAGCCTTGGTTTTGGGGCTGATGGCGGCTTCGATCTTGGCCGGGTCGATGTTGTAGGTGCCGAGTTGCACATCGACGAACACCGGCACTGCACCATATTGCAGGATGGGGTTCACTGTGGTGGGGAAACCCGCCGCCACCGAGATGACTTCGTCGCCCGGCTGGATGGCACGCTCGCCCAGCTTGTGCGAGGTCAGTGCGGAGAAGGCCAGCAGGTTAGCCGATGAACCGGAGTTGGTGGTGAGCGCGTGTTTTACGCCCAGAAACGCGCGCAGCCGCTGTTCAAAAGCGTCGTTGAAACGACCGGTAGTCAGCCAGCCGTCGAGCGAGGCTTCCACCATGTTCTGCAGTTCGGCAGCGCCGATCACTTTTCCGGACGGCGGCACCACATTCTTGCCCGCTTCGAATGCGCTGGGTGCATAAGCTAGGTCGGCATATTGTTTGACGAGGTCAGCGATTTGGCTGCGGAGTTGTTCTTTAGTACTCATGCTCTCTCTCATTGTGCGTATTGTTCAATCTGCTTTAGGGTGAAGCTGCGCATATCCTGCTTTGCCAGCCAAGCCTGCTGCCATGCCACGATCAATTCCAGCGTGTAACCCAAGTGCCAGCGGGGTTGCCAATCGAGGCGCATCCTGGCTTTGGAGCAATCAAGTTTGAGGTAATGCGCTTCGTGCGGATGCTCGCCGCCGTCCAGTTGCCAACTCGCGCCTTCACCCCACCGTTGCGTGAGTTGCTCGACGATCCACTGCACCGGTTTGGCATCTTCATCAGCTGGGCCAAAGTTCCAGCCTTCGGCATAGGCAATACCTTGCGTATGGAGCTTTTCCGCTAACAACAGATAGCCGGATAGCGGCTCCAGCACATGCTGCCAGGGGCGGATCGCGTGCGGACTGCGGATAACCACCGGCTTGTTGTCGCTGATAGCGCGCAAAATATCGGGGATTAGCCGATCATCTGCCCAGTCACCACCACCAATCACATTACCAGCCCGCGCCGATGCCAAGGCCACACCATGTTTATCAAATTGAGCTGGATTAAAGAATGAGTTACGGTAGGCCGAGGTCACTAATTCTGCACAGCCTTTGCTGTTGCTGTAGGGATCAAAACCACCCATGGCTTCATTTTCGCGATAACCCCACACCCATTCCTTGTTGTCATAGCATTTGTCGCTGGTGACATTGACGACGGCGCGCACCGAGGGCGTCTGGCGCACCGCTTCCAGCAAATGTACCGTGCCCATCACATTGGTGGAATAAGTCTCCACCGGATTCACGTAGGAATAGCGCACCAGTGGCTGCGCCGCCATGTGGATTAAGACCTCAGGCGAAGCTTTTTGCATCGCCTTGCTCAATGCTTCAGCATCACGAATATCGCCGACGATAGAAGTCATGCCTTGGGCGACATTCGCCACCTCAAATAAACTTGGGTTGGTTGGTGGCTGTAAAGCATAGCCGGTTACTTCAGCACCGAGATGCTGCAGCCAAAGCGACAGCCAGCTTCCCTTGAAGCCGGTGTGACCCGTCATGAAGACCTTCTTGCCGCGCCAGAATTCGGCGTTCATTTCCACACCTTCCACGGCGCTTTGCCAGTCTGCCAAAGTTCTTCTAGGTACATCTTGTCGCGCAGGGTATCCATCGGTTGCCAGAATCCGTTGTGATGGAAAGCGGCGAGCTGTCCTTCTTCCGCAAGCCGTTCTAACGGTTCACGCTCCCAGATGGTTTTGTCTTCCAAGATGTAGTCGATGACCTCGGGCGACAGCACAAAAAAACCACCGTTAATCATCGCCCCGTCGCCCTGGGGTTTTTCTCTAAAGCTGTTGACCTTGTTGCCACCCATATCTAATGCGCCGAATCGGCCGGGTGGTATGGTCGCTGTAAGCGTAGCTTTGAGGTTTTGCGCTTTGTGGAAGGCAATCAATTCGGTGATATTGACATCACTCACGCCATCGCCGTAGGTGAAGCAGAATGCCTCCTCATCTTTTACATACTCAGCTACTCGCTTCAGGCGACCACCCGTCATCGTATCGTCACCGGTATCCACCAGCGTCACCTTCCACGGTTCGGCATAGCGCTGATGCACTTCCATTTTGTTGTGCGCCATATCAAAGGTAACATCCGACATGTGCAGGAAGTAGTTGGCGAAATATTCCTTGATGACATAGCCCTTGTAGCCGCAGCAAATGACAAAATCGTTCACGCCATGAGCGGAATATGTTTTCATAATGTGCCAAAGAATCGGCTTGCCGCCAATTTCGACCATAGGCTTGGGTCGGGTTGAGGTTTCCTCGCTTATGCGAGTACCCAAACCACCGGCAAGAATCACGGCTTTCATTTAAATCCCATTCAGATATATGTTTACAAAGCGACCAATACCATCGTAGTTCCTATGCTTACAGAACATTTTTTAAATGCTTGCGACCAGCTAACCCATCAGCCCGCCGCCATTCCAATCCAACAAAATAAACAGCACTCCGGCAATAGCAATAATAATCAATACAGCATCAACTACAAAATACAAAACGCGAATCGGCATGGATTTTGGCATGCCGAAACTCTGTTGCGCCTTTTTGGTTTTCATCTAAAAATCCACGCGAATAATTGAATATGCGCGGACTTATATTCCCCCAGCCCAAAGAAAACAATATGTTGAAATATATAGGCCTATGTATCAACCTGAAAAATAAAGGCTATTTTTCAAGTTTAATTGCGCGTGATTCCAATTTTTAGCACTTCGACGCCCCCGCATGTATCATTGGCGGCCTCTCGACGCCCCTTTGGGATGAAGCTCATTTTGAATATCCTGCTCATCAAAACCACCTCCCTCGGTGACGTCCTGCACAATCTGCCCGTCGTGTCGGATATTCACCAACATCTGCCGGGAACTCGCATCGACTGGGTGGTGGAGGAAAGTTTTGCTGCACTTCCTGCCTTGCATCCCGGTGTTAGCCGGATTATCCCGGTTGCCCTGCGCCGGTGGCGCAAAGCCTGGTGGTCGTCGCGTCATGAAATTCGCGCCGCCTGCGGGGCTATCCGGGCCGGGCGCTATGATCTCGCATTGGATACGCAAGGTCTACTGAAAAGTGCGTTGATCAGCCGTTGCGCCCAGACCCTGCGTTGTGGTTTTGCCCGCGATAGCGCACGCGAGCCGCTGGCCAGTTTGTTCTATGACCGAGCATTCTCTGTGCCCAAAACCTTGCATGCCGTCGAGCGTAACCGCCAATTGGCGGGGATGGCCTTGGGCTATACCCCTCAAGGTTTGCCGGATTACGGGATTCATGCGCCCGATGTTTCGCTGCCTTGGCTGCCCCAAACGCCTTACGCCGTTTTGCTGCATGCCACGAGTCGTGACGACAAACTGTGGGATGAAGCGCACTGGGTCAGTTTGGGCAACCGTTTGCACAGGGCGGGGTTAAGCTTGATTTTGCCTTGGGGCAACGAGAGTGAGCGCTCGCGCAGTGAGCGTCTGGCCCAGGCTATCCCCGGCGCTATTTGCGCGCCGCGATTGGATTTACGCGAGGCGGCCGCCCTGTTGGGGCATGCCCAAGCGGTTGTTGGCGTGGATACCGGCCTGAGCCATCTTGCCGCCGCGCTGGACGTGCCAACAATTGGGATTTATACCGCGACCGATCCGGGGCTCACCGGACTTTATGCCGGCCCGCGCGCCGTGAACCTTGGCGGAAAGGGAAAGCCGCCTTCGGTTGATGAAGTGGCCGCTCGATTGGCCGCATTGGGTATGCATGTTTAGGAACTTCAAAACCGCGGGGTCGCTACGGTGCTGCGCGCCTCGCGAAGACGAGAGTAATGAATTTCGAGGTCTCAACCAATTTAAGCACACTTTTATTCTAAATCCGAAGTAGAATATTTGTATTCTAATTTTGCACATGGGGCGATGTGATATATGGAATACAAGATTGCAATCGCGCATCAGCTCTCATCTTTGCTAAAAAGCCTGCGCAAGCAAGCCGGATTGACCCAGCAAGAAATGGGAGCAAGGCTGGGTATTACGCAGCGCAGGGTAGCGGCTATTGAAGCCAGTCCGGAGAGCGCTCGTTTTGAGCGGATATTACAAATCCTGTCTGAACTGGATGCCGACCTCGTTATTCGAGAACGCCCCAGTGAAAGCGGGAAAGGCAACAAGGGGACGTGGTGAGTTCAAGTCACAGACGCTCAACGAACCGTCGATCCTTGAATGTGTGGATGAACGGGCAACGGGTTGGCGCTTGGCATGCACATAAGAACCGCCCCCAACAATTTCAATATGCTGAAAGCTGGCTGCATTCCGAGCAGCGGCGAGCCCTTTCGCTTTCCATGCCTTTTCAAGCAGGAAATGCGGTTCACGAAGGCGATGTCGTTGAAAACTTCTTTGATAATCTGCTGCCGGATAGCAATGAGATTCGGCGAAGAATTCAGAGGAACTATGGGACTGTCGGCACATCACCATTTGAACTGCTTGCTGAAATAGGCAGGGACTGCGTGGGTGCCATCCAGCTACTGCCAGAGGATAAAATACCTACCGGATGGGACACCATCGAATCAAGAGCGCTCGCCGAACCGGAGGTTGAAAGATATTTACATGCAGCTGTTGCCTCACAGCTGCCGGGTGAAGAGAAAGAAGCATTTCGCATCTCAATTGCCGGCGCTCAGGAGAAAACCGCGCTCCTTTGGCATGAGGGTCAGTGGCAATTACCTGGCGGAGCCACACCAACAACACACATCATTAAACTGCCGCTCGGACAAGTGGGTAATATGCAGGCAGACATGAGCACCTCTGTTGAGAACGAGTGGCTGTGTTCCAGGATTATGGCGGCGTACGGCATTGAAATCGCTTGCTGTGAGATGGCGAGATTCGGGAATACCAAAGCGCTTGTCGTTGAGCGATTTGACAGAAAACTTTCAGACAGTGGCAACCACTGGTTGCGTTTACCCCAGGAAGATATGTGCCAGGCATTGGGCATACCCCCATCGCGCAAGTATGAAAGTGATGGCGGGCCGGGGATGCGGCAGATACTCGAACTGCTACGGAGCTCCAGTGCCGCCGGCCAGGATCGTCGAACATTTCTCAAAACCCAGATTCTTTTCTGGATGCTTGCGGCGACCGATGGGCATGCAAAAAACTTCAGTATTTTTCATGAGGTTTCCGGACGTTTTCGAATGACGCCCATTTATGATGTGCTTTCGGTGTGGCCCATTATTGGTGAGGAGGCGAATCACCTCAGCTGGCATGAGGCCAAAATGGCCATGGCATTTCGATCAACGAATGCGCATTACAAGCTTAAGGATATCTACCCGCGGCACTTCTATTCTGTTGCCAAAAAACTCGGTCTTGGCAGTGAAATCTCTTTAATGCTTAAAGAAATTGTGAATACCACGCCGGCAGTCATTCGGGATGTCACAACCCTCTTGCCAGATGGATTTCCTCAGCAGGTATCAGATGCAATTTTTATTGGACTCGACAAATCATCCGCAATCATCGGGCGTGATTGGGTAGCGTAATTATGCAAACAACCATTCATGGACAAATCAGCATCAGACGTATTGGAGCCCTTTGGCGTACGAGTTTGGAACTTCCCGTCTTCGTGGTGCCTCTTTATGTCTAGCTCGCGCTTCTTTTACACCCTCGCGCTCTGGCTATTGCTGCCTTACGTCATTTTTCATCTGCTCTGGCGCGCCCGCAAGCAGCCGGAATATTTGCGGCATATCGGCGAGCGTTTCGGTTTTTATTCAGCGCGGAGTCACAAACCAATCATCTGGCTGCACACCGTGTCGGTGGGCGAAACCCGCGCGGCGGCCACCCTGGTGAAACGGCTGCAAGCCCGTTATCCCAATCACCAGATTCTGCTGACCCACACCACGCCCACCGGACGCGCCGCCAGCGAGCAACTTTATGGTGATCAGGTTATGCGCGTGTACCTGCCCTACGACTATCCGTTTGCTGTGCGGCGTTTTTTGCGTCACTTCCGTCCGGAAATCGGCGTGCTGCTGGAGACCGAAATCTGGTTCAACCTGGTTCATGCCTGCAAGCAATCCGGCATCCCGCTGCTGCTGTTGAATGCACGCATGTCAGAGAAATCCGCCAAGGGTTACCGCCGCTTGGCCACCCTGACCCGCAACGCGCTGGGTGAACTCACCGGCATCGCCGCACAAACCGAAGCCGATGCCCTGCGTTTGCAAACCTTGGGAGCGACAACGCCGGTGATCATGGGCAACCTAAAATTCGACATCGAACCGCCTGAAGAGATGCTGAAGTTGGGTGCGGAATTGCGCCAGCGTTTTGGCACCAACCGTCCGGTTTTTCTGGCGGCCAGCACGCGCGAGGGCGAAGAAGCTTTGCTGCTGGAAGCCCTCAAAAAAATCGACCTCCCCGGCTTGCTCACGATCATTGTGCCGCGTCACCCGCAGCGTTTTGAAGAAGTCGCGCGGCTCATCCGGCAAAATAATTTCAGCCTGCAACGCCGCAGCGAGAACAGCTCGATTACCGCGCAAACCCAAGTGGTGCTGGGCGACAGCATGGGCGAAATGTTCGCCTATTACGCCGCTTGCGATGTGGCGTTTATCGGCGGCAGCCTGCTACCCTTCGGCGGGCAAAACCTGATCGAAGCCAGCACAGTCGGCAAACCCGTGCTGATCGGCCCGCACACTTACAACTTCGCCCAAGCCACGGAGATGGCAATTGCCTGTGGTGCGGCGCTGCAGGTGAACGATGCGGAAGCGCTGGCGGTACAACTCGCCGCACTGCTAAATGAGCCCCATCGATGCACTCAAATGGGCGAAGCGGGCTTGGCGTTTGCGCGGAAAAATCGGGGGGCAACGGAATGTGCAATCGACCTGATAGGACACCATCTTGTGGCAGATTGCAGGACATAACGACAGCCGTTATACTTCGCCATGATCATCCGGTTCGCCTGGAAAGAAACAGAAAAAATCTGGCGCGGCTCCGTCTCTCTTAAGCTGCCCGGAAATATTCAGCAGGTCGCTCTCCGGAAACTGTTTATGCTGGACAAGGCTTTCGTTCTGGGCGATCTGAAAATACCGCCGGCCAACCGGCTTGAGGCACTTAAGCGTGACCGGCAAGGCCAACATAGCGTCAGAATCAACGATCAGTGGCGGATTTGCTTTATCTGGACAGACAGCGGGCCCGACGCGGTTGAAATCGTCGATTACCACTAAAGGACAAAATGAATACTCTACAAAACATTCATCCCGGCGAAATTCTGCTTGAGGAATTTTTGATCCCCATGGGGATCAGCCAAACCAAACTGGCCAATTCTATTGGTGTACCGCCCCGCCGCATCAATGAAATCGTGCTGGGAAAACGCGGCATTACCGCCGACACCGCCTTGCGATTGGCTAGAATTTTTGGCACTTCCGTCCAATTCTGGATGGGCTTGCAAGACGAATTCGAGTTGCGTGAAGCACGCGCCGCCATCGAGCATCAGCTCGAAAACATGATCCCTATCGCTGCCTGAGTTATTCCTATGAAAAAAATCCTTATCACCGGCGGTGCCGGATTTATTGGTTCCGCAGTTGTGCGGCAGTTCATCAACGAGACCGAATATTCGGTCGTCAACGTCGACAAGCTGACTTACGCGGGCAATCTGCAGTCTCTGGCGTCCATTTCGGATAATCCGCGCTACCGTTTTGAGCAGGTGGACATTTGCGACACGGCCGAAGTGGCGCGCGTGTTTCGCGAACACCAGCCCGATGCGGTGATGCATCTGGCGGCCGAGTCGCATGTGGATCGCTCCATCAGCGGCCCGGCGGACTTCATCGAAACGAACATCGTTGGCACTTACACTTTGCTGGAAGCTGCCCGCAGCTACTGGAACGGACTGGACGGCAGCCGGAAGGCCGGTTTCCGCTTTCACCACATTTCGACGGACGAGGTTTATGGCAGTCTGGGCGAGACGGGCTTTTTCACCGAAGAAACCGCTTATGAGCCCAACTCCCCGTATTCGGCCAGCAAGGCTTCCAGCGACCATCTGGTGCGCGCCTGGCACCATACTTACGGCCTGCCGGTGGTGACCACAAATTGCTCGAATAACTACGGCCCGTACCATTTCCCGGAAAAGCTTATTCCGCTGATGATCCTCAACGCAGTCAACGGCAAGGCTTTGCCGATTTACGGCAAGGGCGACAACATCCGCGACTGGCTGTATGTCGATGATCACGCGCAGGCGCTGCGTCTGGTGCTCGAACAAGGCCGGCTGGGCGAAACCTACAACATCGGCGGCTGGAACGAAAAAACCAACCTAGAAGTCGTCGATGCCATCTGCGCGATTCTGGACGAGCTGCACCCGCAGGGCGCGCCGCATGCCCGCCTCAAAACGTATGTGCAGGATCGCCCCGGCCACGATAAGCGTTATGCCATCGACGCCGGCAAGATCGAGCGCGAGCTCGGCTGGAAACCCCAGGAAACTTTCGAAACCGGACTGCGTAAAACCGTGGAATGGTATCTGGCCAACACGGATTGGGTTGCGAACGTGACCAGCGGGGAATACCAGAAGTGGGTGGAGAAACACTACACCGCTTGATTGCCGGTCAAAATGACCCACACCTCCTCGACTTTATTTCCGCCAATTTCAAAAAAGTCGCGACTTTTTTGAAATTCATGTAGTGTTTCGGAAATGAAACGCTATCTCGACGCCTTCGTAAAACAGGACCTCGCCAGCAAGATGGTGGTGCTGACCGGCCCGCGACAGGTAGGCAAAACCACGCTTGCGCGGCAGCTCATGGCGAATTTTGAATCTTCGCAATATCTCAACTGGGATGTGCTGCAGGACCGTGCGATATTACAGCGGCAATCCTGGAATCCGCGCTCGCAGTTGCTGGTGATGGATGAAATTCACAAGATGCGGGATTGGAAAGGTTGGCTCAAGGGCGTGGTGGATGGACGCCCGTCCGGGCAATCGTTATTGGTGACAGGAAGCGCCCGCATGGAGACTTTCCGGCAAGGTGGCGAATCCCTCGCAGGGCGCTATTTTTCTTTTCGCCTGCACCCTTTTTCGGTACGCGAATGGTGCGAACAACAACAGGTTTCGGCTGACGATTCCCTGGCACACTTGCTGGCGCGCGGCGGATTTCCGGAACCCTGCCTGGCTGCGGATACCACACAGGCCGACCGCTGGCGCACCCAATATTTCAATGACCTGATCCGTGAAGATGTGCTGGAATTTTCGCGTGTGCACGAGATCAACAGCATGCGCCTGTTTGTCGAGTTGCTGCGGGAGAGAGTCGGCTCTCCCTTATCGCTGGCTTCCATCGCTCGCGATCTGGCTGTCGCGCCCGCGACCGTGAAACGATATCTGGATATCCTGCAGGCTTTGTATATCGTATTTTCCGTACACCCTTGGCATCACAACGTGGGCCGCTCGTTGCTGCAAAGCGCCAAGGTGTATTTCTTCGACACCGGATTGGTCAACGGCAGCGAGGGCGTGCGGTTGGAAAACGCTATCGCCGGGATGTTGTTGAAGCATGCGCACTTCCTGCATGACAGCGCGGGGCGCGAAATCGGCCTGCACTACATCCGAACCAAGGATGGCGCAGAAATTGATTTCGCCCTGAGTGAAGGAAAACAACTGACCCAACTCGTTGAATGCAAGCTGGGCGATAATAAGCCGCATCGCAGTTTGATCCGCTTTGCGGAACAATTCTCTTCGGCAGATGCTGTGCAGATTGTCCAGCACCTGCGCCAGGAGGAATTCCGGAACGGCATCCGCATCACCGATGCCGCTACTTGGCTGCAAAATCTGGCAGCCTGACTTTAATCGGGAGCATTTCATGAAAGGCATCATCCTCGCCGGCGGTTCCGGCACCCGGCTGTACCCGGTGACCCAAGCGGTCTCCAAGCAGCTGTTGCCGATTTACGACAAACCCATGATTTACTATCCGCTCAGCACTTTGATGCTGGCCGGTATCCGCGACATCCTGATCATCTCCACCCCGCATGACCTGCCGCGCTTTGAGATGCTACTGGGGGATGGCAGTCAGTGGGGGATCAACCTGTCTTATGCCGAGCAACCTTCGCCGGACGGTCTGGCGCAGGCGTTTCTGATCGGTGAATCGTTTATTGGGAATGAGAGCTGCGCCCTGGTGCTGGGCGACAACATCTTTTACGGCCACAGTTTCGAGCGTTTATTAACTACAGCGTGTAACAAAAAGGATGGAGCAACAGTTTTTGCCTATCACGTTACGGATCCGGAACGGTATGGCGTTGTCGAATTTGATCGCGATGGCCGGGCGCTCAGTATTGAAGAAAAACCCGCAAAGCCAAAGTCACATTTCGCACTCACTGGCCTGTATTTTTTTGATCCCCATGTCGTGGAAATCGCAAAGTCCATCAAACCTTCGGCACGAGGCGAGCTGGAAATCACCTCTGTGATGCAACACTATCTGGATGGCAATCAGCTCGATGTCCAAATTTTGCATCGCGGGATGGCTTGGCTGGATACTGGCACACACGAATCGCTTCTTGATGCCTCTATGTTTATCCAGACCCTTGAAAAACGACAGGGCTTAAAAATTTCGTGCCCCGAAGAAATTGCTTTTCGCAAAAACTACATCGATGCAACACAACTGGAAAATTTGGCGCGACCTCTGGCAAAGAGTGGCTACGGCCACTATTTGTTAACACTGCTGCAAAATCCCTAGCCAGATGCGCATTGCTCGTGCCGCAGACATTGAAGGTCCCCTATTGATCGTGCCGGATTTTTTCCGGGATCACCGCGGCCTTTTTTTTGAAAGTTTTCATCAACAAAAATTTGAAAATGCCACCGGTCTATCCATAAGTTTCGTGCAAGACAATCATTCCATCTCGGGGAAAAATGTCTTGCGCGGGTTGCACTACCAGATTCGGCGACCACAGGGAAAACTGGTTGAAGTGGTTAGTGGGAAAATTATCGATGTGGCTTTAGATATACGGCGTTCTTCGCCAACCTTCGGCAAGTGGACTTCGCATCATCTGGATTCAACCAATCGGCACATGGTTTGGATCCCTCCGGGTTTTGCACATGGATTTTTGTCTCTTGCTGAAAATAGCGAAGTCATCTACAAAACCACCGACTACTGGGCACCACAATATGAGCGCTGCATTCTGTGGAACGACCCCGATCTCGCTATCGACTGGCAGTTGAATGGCCTGACGCCCCTGCTCTCGGCCAAGGATGCTGCGGGCACGCCCTTCAAACAGGCTGAGGTGTTTGCGTGAGGATATTACTCACGGGCAAGAACGGGCAGGTGGGCTGGGAGCTGCAACGCTCGCTGGCGCCTTTGGGAGAAGTCATTGCGCTGGGCAGCGCCGAGATGAATCTGGCCGATCCGCAGATGACTCGGCAGACGCTCGCGGAAATTCGGCCCGACATCATCGTCAACCCGGCGGCCTACACGGCGGTGGACAAAGCCGAGTCGGAACCTGAATTGGCGATGGCGGTGAACGGCGTCGCGCCGGGAGTTCTGGCCGAAGAGGCAAAGCGGTTGAATGCCGCGCTGATTCACTTTTCCACCGATTATGTTTTTGATGGGGCGCAATCCGCCCCCTACCGCGAGAGCGATGCGCCGAATCCGCAAAGCGTTTATGGCAAAACCAAACTTGCCGGAGAAAACGCGATTTGCGCTTCGGGTGCGAAACATCTCATCCTGCGGACAAGCTGGGTGTATGGCGTGCACGGTGGGAATTTCATGAAGACGATGCTGCGCTTGGGACGCGAACGTGATGAGCTGCGCGTCGTTGCCGACCAGTTTGGCGCACCAACCTGGGCCAGAGATCTCGCGACAGCAACGCATACACTGCTACAACAGTGGCAGACAAAAAATTTCGACGACAAACTGTCCGGCGTTTATCACCTCACCGCCGCAGGCAAAACCAGCTGGCATGCGTATGCGGCAGAAGTTTTTCGGCTTGCCCGCTTGGGGGATCCGGCACTCGCGCAAAAAACACTTTCAGTGCTACCGATCTCCACGGCCGAATTCCCGACGCCCGCCAAACGGCCGGCGAATTCGGTACTCTCGAATGAAAAAATCCGGCAAATTTTCGGCATTCAACTGCCGGACTGGCAGGACAGCTTGGCGGTTTGTCTGAAGGAAGTTTTGAATCCGGCCTAGTGCAACGCCAGATTGATCTTGTTCAGGTCGTCCTCGCCCAGCGTACCCACCGCGGCTTTTAAACGAAGCTGGCTCAGCAGGTAGTTGTACTGCGCCTGATACAGGTCGCGGCGTGTCGCATAGAGCTGCTGCTGGGCATTGAGCACATCGAGGTTGGTGCGCACGCCGACTTCCTGCCCGAGCTTGCTCGCTTCCAGCACGCTTTCGCTGGAAGTGAGCGCCTGCTGCAGCGCCTTGACCTGGGCAATGCCGCTCACCACGCCGAGATAGGATTGACGCGTCAGTGTGGCCACATTGCGGCGCGCATTTTCCAATTCTTCGCGCGCACGGTCACGATTCGCCTCGGCTTCACGCCATTTTGAGTTGATCGCACCGCCCTGGAAAATCGGCATATTCAACTGCACGCCCACGCTCTTGTTGGTGCTGTCGCTGCCGCCGATAAAGCTGCCGCCGTTGGCGTAATTCTTCGAGTAATTTGCGACGAGATCCACGGTGGGGTAATGCCCGCCACGATTGCGATCCACTTCCTTATCGGCAATCTCCGCCCCGGCTTTGGCCACCACGAGTTGCGGATTGCCGATCTGCGCATCCGCCACCCATTTTTCCATATCGGCCGGCAGGGGATCGGCCAGCGTAAAGCCGGCGCCCAGGGCATTAAGTTTGTCCGGAACGCGGTTGATAAGCTGCTGCAGGACACGCTGCTTAATCTCCAGCGCGTTGCGTGCGGCAAGTTCCTGCGCGTTGGTGAGGTCGTAGCGCGCCTGCGCTTCGTGCGTGTCGGTAATGGTGGACAGACCCACCTCGAAGTTGCGCTTGGCCATTTCCAGCTGCTCGGTAATCGCGGCTTTTTGTGCGACGGCCAGATCGACATTGTCTTGCGCCATCAGCACTTCAAAATAAGCCTGGGCGACGCGCAGCACCAGATCCTGCTCGGCAATGCGAAACTGCCCCTCGGCCTGCACCACCTGCAGCTCCGCTTCGCCGAAGGCAACCCAGTTCTGTTGGCGGAATAGCGGCTGTACCAGCGTCACGCCATAGGCATGACTGTTGAAGCGATCGTTAACGGGCCGGTTGGCATCGATCATGCCGGGAATCGTGTTGTGGTAACTCACGGTCTGATCGTTGAACGTGGTGTTCGCGTTCAGATTCACACTGGGTAAAAGCAGCGAGCGCCCCTGTGGCAGTTTTTCCAGGCCGGCCTGATGCGTCGCGCGCGCGGCGGCAAACACCGGATCGTTGGCTTGGGCCGCACGGAAAGTCTCCAGCAGGTCCGCTGCCTGCGCAGAACCCGCCGTCATCAAAAGCGCCAGGAGCAATGGTTTCAATTTCATTGGAATCGCACAGTTCATATATTAGAGTTTTCTAATGCTACAGTCCGCCGCTCCAAATCGCAATCCGCAGCGGAAATCAGAATACAAAACGTTCGGGTACTTTGGCGTTGCGCAACGGCGCGATTTCGTAGGTGTCCATGATGTCTTCCGACTCGAAGACATTCTCGGCAACCCGGGTGATGCGCGTCATTTTCATGATGGGGCCTTCGCCGACGATCGCCAGCAGGCGCCCGCCTATCGTCAGGCTATTGCGAAAATTGTCGGGGAGCAGCGGGGTGGATGCCGTGAGCACAATCACATCGAATTTCTGGTCTTCGCGCCAGCCTTGTGCGGCATCACCGACTGCCAGCGTGACATTGTTGATCTGGTGCGCGGCTAGACGTTCACCCGCGGTCCGGCTCAGATCCGGCTCGATTTCCACCGAGGTGACATGCCCCGCCAGCGCAGCCATGAGCGACGTCAGATAACCACTACCGGTCCCGACTTCCAGCACCTGATCGTTGCGTTTGAGTTGCAGCGCCTGCAACACCTGGGCTTCCAGCGTGGGCGTCCACATCGCCGCACCGTATCCCAAAGGAATGTGAATGTCCGCATAGGCCAGCTTTTGGGAATCCTGGGGAACAAACTGGTCGCGGCGCGTATGGGCGAGCAACGCAAGTATTTTGGAATCGGAGACATCGCACGGGCGAATCTGCTGCTCAATCATGAAATAGCGCGCTTGTTCCACGTTCATTTTCCTCTCCTGATTATGTTCGGACCTGGCCGATGTATTGTGCCGCGCAGTATAGCAAGCCCTCGCGCGCATCAACAACCGCTGATCCTGAATAAGCTGGTAGGGGATTTATCCGGTCAAATTTGATTTTCCGGCGGGTTTGCAGTACCTTGCGCCACCAGCTGGGGGTCTCCGCGATGGCGGAGTGAGACATACCCTTTGAACCTGTACGGGTCATGCCGTCGTAGGGAAGCACTGCCGGTGCTCCCCATTTTCAGGAGCACCACATGAACGCACCAGAATTTCTCGCCACTACCGCACACGTCGACGAAGCCGCGATCAAGCCGCTGCCCAATTCGCGCAAGATTTATGTTGAAGGCTCGCGTGCCGACCTTCGCGTGCCGATGCGCGAAATCACGCTCAGCGACACCCACACAAGTCAGGGCGGTGAAAAAAACCCGCCTATTCATGTTTATGACTGCTCCGGCCCTTACACCGATCCGGCCGTAACCATCGACATTCGCTCCGGCCTGGCGGAAATGCGCGCCGGATGGATCGCCGAGCGCAACGACACCGAAGCCCTGCCGCAACTGACTTCTGAATACGGACGCCAACGCTTGAACGACCCGGCGCTCGCCGACATGCGCTTTAACCTTCAGCACACACCGCGCCGCGCCAAACCGGGCATGAACGTGACGCAGATGCACTATGCACGCAAAGGCATCATCACACCGGAAATGGAATACATCGCCATCCGCGAAAATCAAAAGCGCGACGGCCTTTCCGATCTGTTGCTGAAACAGCACCCGGGCGAAAATTTCGGTAAAGCGATGCCCAAACAGATCACGCCCGAGTTCGTGCGCAGCGAAGTTGCCGCCGGTCGCGCCGTGATTACGGCCAATATTAACCATCCGGAAATCGAGCCGATGATCATCGGGCGCAACTTCCTGGTGAAGATCAACGCCAACATCGGCAACTCCGCGCTCGGTTCCAGCATTCAGGAAGAAGTCGAGAAAATGACCTGGGCCATCCGCTGGGGCGGCGACACGGTGATGGACTTGAGCACCGGCAAAAACATCCACGAGACGCGCGAATGGATCATCCGCAATTCGCCCGTGCCCATCGGCACCGTGCCGATTTATCAGGCGCTGGAGAAGGTCAACGGCAAGGCCGAAGACCTGACCTGGGAAATTTTCAAGGACACGCTGATCGAGCAGGCCGAACAGGGCGTGGACTATTTCACCATCCACGCCGGCGTGCTGCTGCGCTACATCCCCATGACTGCCAATCGCATGACCGGCATCGTCTCGCGCGGCGGTTCCATCATGGCGAAGTGGTGTCTCGCGCATCACCAGGAAAACTTCCTCTACACGCACTTCGAAGAGATCTGCGAAATCATGAAGGCCTACGATGTCACCTTCTCGCTCGGCGACGGCCTGCGCCCCGGCTCGGTGTACGACGCGAACGATGAAGCACAACTGGGCGAACTCAAAACGCTGGGCGAGCTGACGCAGATTGCCTGGAAGCACGACGTGCAAGTGATGATCGAAGGTCCCGGCCACGTGCCCATGCACATGATCAAGGAGAACATGGATCTGCAATTGAAGTGGTGTCACGAGGCGCCGTTCTACACGCTCGGCCCGCTGACCACCGATATTGCCCCCGGCTACGATCACATCACCAGCGCGATCGGCGCGGCGATGATCGGCTGGTATGGCACGGCCATGCTATGTTACGTCACGCCGAAAGAACATTTGGGTCTGCCTAACAAGGCCGACGTGAAGGAAGGCATCATCGCCTACAAGATCGCCGCCCACGCCGCCGACCTCGCCAAGGGCCACCCCGGCGCACAGATTCGCGACAACGCGATGAGCAAGGCGCGCTTCGAATTCCGCTGGGAAGACCAGTTCAACATCGGCCTCGACCCCGACCGCGCGCGCGAATTCCACGATGCAACCCTGCCCAAGGAATCCGCCAAGGTCGCCCACTTCTGCTCCATGTGCGGCCCCCACTTCTGCTCGATGAAAATCACCCAGGACGTGCGCGACTTCGCCGCAAAACAGGGACTCAGCGAAACCGAAGCCCTGGAAAAAGGCATGGAAGTGAAATCGGTGGAGTTTGTGAAACAGGGCGCAGAGGTTTATCACAAGGCGTAATCATGACCCATACACTCCCCAATTGCCCGCAATGCGGCTCGAACTTTACTTACGCTGACGATCCCAATTACATCTGTCCGGAATGCGGACACGAATGGCCGCAAGCGGCAAACACCGAAACCAGCGATGCTCTGGTCGTCAAGGACGCCCACGGCAATCTGCTGCAGGATGGCGACAGCATCACCGTGATCAAGGACCTGAAAATCAAGGGTTCCTCATCCGTCGTGAAAGTCGGCACCAAGGTCCGCAACATCCGCCTGGTCGACGGTGATCACAACATCGACTGCAAGATTGACGGCATCGGCGCGATGTCGCTCAAATCCGAGTTTGTGAAAAAGGCCTGAGCAGAATTTAACGGCCGGCTGTATCGCACAACTTCGAGCATGATTTGCCGCCCCCACTGCGCCGCCTGCTGCATCGCACCTTCCATCACCTCGCCGCTGCCCGGCATGCCGAATGGCAAGCCCGCCGGTGTGCCGTGCGTGCAGCTGGATGAAATGTTGCGCTGCAAAGTGTTTGGCAAACCCGGCCGGCCTGAATTCTGTGCGGGACTCCGGCCCTCGCCGGAGATGTGCGGCGAATCGCGCGAACATGCCTTGCACTGGCTGGCAGCGCTGGAACAGATGACGCGGCCGCAGCAGGTATAATCCGCGCCATGTCAGCCGAACACCCCGAAGACGCCAGCGTTACCGCAGATTCGCCCTGCATTGGGCATTGCACAACCGTGCTGGGCGATGATGTATGCCGCAGTTGTTTGCGGACATTTGATGAAATCACCCGCTGGGTGGCGATGAGCGAGGCGGAGCGGCGCGCGGTCAACCTGCGCATCGTCCGGCTTGCGCGCAACTTGCAGCACGACGCTGCTTAACCCGGGCCACACTGAAAGAGTTTATGGATATCGTTTTATTGCTGAAAGCAGCCACGCTCGGCCTGGTTGAAGGGTTGACCGAATTCCTGCCGATCTCCTCGACGGGGCATTTGATTCTGGTGGGCGATCTGCTGAATTTCAACGACGACCGCGGCAAGGTGTTCGAAATCGTGATTCAGTTCGCGGCGATTCTGGCGGTGTGCTGGGAGTACCGCGCCAAGCTGGGTTCGGTCGGCCACGGCCTGCTGCAAAAACAGGAAGCGGCACAACGTTTTGTGACGAATCTGTTCATCGCTTTCCTGCCGCTGGCGATCCTCGGCCTGCTGTTTGGCAAAGCCATCAAGGCGCACCTGTTCTCGCCGATTCCAGTAGCGCTGGCGTTCATTGTCGGCGGCTTTGTCATCCTCTGGGCGGAGAAGCGCAAGCACACCGTGCGCATCGAAAGCGTGGATGACATGCACTGGAAGGATGCACTGAAGATGGGCTTTGCGCAGGCGCTGGCGCTGATTCCGGGAACGTCGCGTTCCGGCTCAACCATCATCGGCGGCCTGTTTTTTGGCCTCAGCCGCAAGGCCGCCACCGAATTTTCCTTCTTCCTCGCCATTCCGACGCTGTCGATGGCGACGCTCTATGAAGTGGTGAAATACCGCGACCAGTTTCACAGTGAAGATTTGGGGATTTTTCTGGTCGGCTCGATCGCTTCTTTCGTCAGCGCCTTCATCGCCGTGCGCGGTCTGCTGCGCTACATCAGCCGCCACGATTTCACGATCTTTGCGTGGTATCGCATCGCCTTCGGCCTGATCGTACTGCTCACCGCCTATAGCGGCGCGGTGAGCTGGTCGCAGGGCTAATCAACCCAGGCGATTATCCGCGGGGTGGTAGTGCGGGTCTTCCAGCACGTTCACCTCGACCATATCCTTCGCCTTGTCCAGCAATTCAAGACAGTCCGGACTCAGATGGCGCAGATGCAGTTTCTTGCCGAGCTGGGTGTAGCGTTCAGCCAGCTGGTCGATGGCCTCCAGCCCGGAATGGTCCTTGACGCGCGCATGCTTGAAGTCGATAACGACCTCTGCCGGGTCATCCTTCGGCGTAAACAAGCCTAGGAAACTCTGCGCCGAGGCAAAAAATAGCGAGCCATGCAGGTCATAAACCTTCCAGCCATGCTCCTCGGTGGCAATATTTACCCCCATGCTCTTCGCGTGTTCCCAGGCAAAAGCCAGCGCGGAGATGATCACACCCACAATCACGGCCACGGCAAGATCGGTGAGCACAGTAACAATGGCGACCGTCAGGCCGACCACAATGTCCGTTTTGGGCACCTTGCCGAAGAGATTGAAACTGCCCCACTCAAAGGTCTTTTCCGACACGACAAACATCAGACCAATCAGTGCAGCGAGTGGAATCATCTCAATCCAGCGGGATGCAAACAGGATGAAACACAGCAAAAAAAGTGCGGCCGCGATACCCGAGAGATTTTTAACGGCACCGTTGGTGACGTTAATCATGCTCTGACCAATCATCGCGCAGCCCCCCATGCCGCCGAAAAAACCCGTGACCACATTCGCCACGCCCTGACCGATGCTGGCACGGTTCGGCTTGCCGCGGGTATCGGTCATCGTATCGATCAGATTCAGCGTCAGTAGCGACTCGATCAAGCCGATGGCTGCCAGAATCAGACTGTAGGGAAACACAATCTTCAGCGTCTCCCAGTCCAGCGGCACCTCGGGAAGATGAAATTGCGGCAGGCCGCCGGCGATAGAGGCCATATCACCGACGGTCTTGGTCTCGATCCCCGCAAAAATCACCAGGAATGATGTGGCGACAATCGCCGCCAGCGTGGATGGAACGACTTTGGTGAAGTGCGGCAGCAAGTAGATCACCGCCATGGTCAATGCGATCAATCCCAGCATGGTGTAGAGCGGCATGCCCGTCATCCATGCCCCTTCCGGTGTCTTGAAATGGCCAAGCTGCGCCAGAAAAATCACGAGTGCCAGACCATTGACGAAACCCAGCATTACGGGATGCGGCACCATACGAATAAATTTTCCCAGTTTTGCCAGACCGAAGCCGATTTGCAACACCCCCATCAACACCACGGTCGCAAACAAATACTCCACCCCGTGCTGCACAACCAAAGCCACCATCACCACCGCCAGCGCCCCCGTCGCACCCGAGATCATCCCGGGCCGGCCGCCAATCAGCGAGGTGATCAGCCCGACCATGAAAGCGGCATACAAGCCCACCAGCGGATGCACATGAGCGACAAAGGCAAAGGCAATCGCCTCCGGCACCAGCGCAAGGGCAACCGTCAGTCCGCTCAAAAGGTTGGTTTTGGCTTCGGAAAAATTCTGGATATTCATAGGGAATCGGCAGAAATGTGCACGTCAGTGTGGATCAACGCGACATTGCAATATCAAAAGGAGAAGAATTGTACCAGCGCACCCTATTGGCTTAGCCCAACAAAAAACCGCCGGGAGTACCGGCGGTTTTTTACTCCTGCGGAACATTGATCAGAATTTAACCGAAATCCCTGCATTGATGGAACGCCCCATGCCGGGCACGCCGGTGCCATAAAGCACGCCGGCGCCCATGGTTGCCCCCTGCCCCAGATAAGCACCGCCCAGCGGATCAACATAGAACTTGTTCATTAAATTCTCGACACCAAAATCAAAACGCACCTGCTGCCATTCATAGCTACTGTACAAATTCAGCAGCCCGTAACCGCTGGTGGGCAACTCTTTCCGCACTGCCTGTACTTTGGTCTTGGCATCCACAAGCTTGATGGCCAGCATGTTGGTCCAACTACCGGTGTGCTGCTCGATGGCAAGCATCGCATTCAGCGGCATGATGTTGTAAAGGTTGTCGCCGCTCGTCAGATTCTTGCCATTGGCATAACTCAACTTGCCGCTGAACTTGAAATCACCATAATCACTGCCGCGCGACAGCATGACATTTCCGGAAAGGTCTGCACCGTAAATACGGGCGGTCTGATTATTCAGGGTCAGATTGAGAAAACCATCGGTACGTGCCGGACACACAATCCCCACGGAAGTACAAGTGACCGCATCAATGTAGTTCTGCACGCGGGTGTAATACGGCGAAAGTTTCAATTGCCACTCATCGCTTGAAACGTCATGCCAGTCGGCCGTGGCTGACAGCGTATGTGCAGTTTCCGGCTTGAGATTGATATTGCCGACATAACCATTGCCGTCGCCATACCAGTTGTTCATGTTCATCACCATGGTGTTGGTATTGGACCAGGCGAAGCGCTCATACAAATTAGGCGAACGATTTTTCATCGCATAACCGGCTTCATAAGTCGCTTTATCAGAGGGTGTAAACCGCATTAAAGCGGTCATATCCAGATTGTTGTCCGAGCGCTGGCGGCTAAGCGCATTGAAGCTGCTGGCTGCGGGGTTATAATCCATGCCATACCCCTGCACCGTACCGGTATTCATTTTCACTGACTCGCTGCGCAGACCCAACTGACTCATCCATTGGGGATTCCAGCGAGCTTCCCACTCGCCAAACACGGCCGCACGATCACGCTGACCGTTATTAATATTCCAGAACGTGTTAGGTGACATCATCTTCGAATTGGCAACAGGCGCCCACCAATCACTAAGCCGGTAGCTCTGATACTCGGCACCCACGCGCAACAAGTCGCGATCCGATAAGACTACATCGGCCTTGAGGGTTGCCCCAGTATTTCGGCCGTTGGTATCCATCGGCATACCGGCAACGTTTAGCATCATGCCGTACCAGTAGGTTTTATCCTCCATAAAATTCATGCTGTGCTGCGTATGCTCGTTATAAGCACGCGCCTCCAGTGCACCCCAGTCATATTCGCCTTTGTAGCGCAGATTGACCTGCTGGCTGTCATTACCGGTCATGTCCATGCGCTGGTTGGGAAAGCCCTGATACGGAATATTTTGCAAACCCAGCTTGAGTTCGACGAGATGGTTGTCGTGGCGCAAACCAAATGCCAGCTGATGATTTTCGGACTGATAGCTGGAAGAGCCAACTTCGTCACCCGCCACATACTTGTTGGTCAACGACCCTACAATAGTCGCGCCCGGTTTAAACGCATTCGCTGCCGTGTAATTTTTGGCTTTTACCGTGGCACCGCTATAGCGCACCGATAGTGTATCGCTTGCCACTGTTGCGGACAGATTCCCGCCCTGAGCGGCATTGTTACTGCGATAGAACATTCCGGCTTCGCCCTTGAGGAGCTGACCACCTTCAGTTGCAAATTCGGTCGCCACGGAATCTATCTGAATGGTACCGGCAATACTGTCCCCGCCCAGACTCACCGGCGTAATTCCTGCCAGCAATTGCACCGTACCAACATTTGCCGGATCGATATAGGACAAGGGAGGATTCATGTGATTTGCGCAGGCAGAAATCAAGTCCATCCCATCCACTTTGGTGCGAATGCGATCGTCCGCCATCCCGTGAATCACCGGCAGGCTGGAAACGCCGCCCGCGCCGTAAAGACTCACTCCGGGCTGCCCGTCGAGCAACTTTGCGGTGTCGCTGGTGTAAACCCGCTTTTGCTCCAATGCCCCGGCGTCCAGCCCAGTTGTGGCCGGTGCAGGTAATGACTCCAGTTTTGCAGCATTAACTTCAACCTGCGGCATCGTTTCCGGCTCTGCGGAAAATGCACTGGGCGCAAAGGCCAGCGCGAGACAAATCGTGAGTTTTTTGTATTGCATGGTTTCCTCCCTATTTAAAACGGGGGAAATTGTAAGGAATTATTTCTTGATTGGCCTGCGGCATTTTGTCGCACCCCGCTTTGCACATCGGCGCACCCGGGTGCGCACATTTGTCACATGGATGTCATAATCCGGCCTCACAATCGTCAACGCTGGAGAAAATGACTATGACAAGGATGGTGCAATGCGTAAAACTGGGACGCGAAGCCGAAGGGCTGGATCGTCTGCCGTATCCGGGCGCGCTGGGACAAAGGATCTTCGAGAACGTGTCGAAGGAGGCGTGGCAGGGGTGGATCAAATTTCAGACGATGCTGGTGAACGAAAACCGGCTGAATCTGGCCGACCTGCAAGCGCGCAAGTATCTGGCGAGCCAGATGGAAAACTACTTCTTCGGGGAAGGCGCACAAATGCCGCAGGGATTCGTGCCGCCGAAAAACTGATTCCGCCGACTTTGCCCGGAAAATTTTCAAAGCAGCATTTTCTCAATCGCGAGCTCGGCCAGCTTGAGTTCAACCGGCGCGTGTTCGCGCAGGCGCAGGATGAGCGCGTTCCCCTGCTGGAACGCTTGCGCTACCTGTGTATCGTCAGCAGCAATCTGGATGAGTTTTTCGAAATTCGCGTTGCCGGGCTGAAGGAACAAATTCGCCTTGGCGGTCTCACGACCAACCCTGATGGCATGACGGCCCGGCAGGCCTTCAAAAAAGTCAGCGAAGAAACGCATGCGCTGATCGAGCAACAATACCTGCTGTTCAACAAATCCCTCGTGCCGGCATTGGCCGCGGAAGGGGTCCGTTTCCTGCGCCGCACCCACTGGAACGAGGCCCAGCAAGCCTGGGTGAAGGATTACTTTTTCCGCGAGGTGATGCCGCTGCTCACCCCGATCGGACTTGATCCCGCGCACCCGTTCCCGCGCGTGCTGAACAAGAGTCTTAATTTCGCCGTCGAATTACAGGGCAAGGATGCCTTTGGACGCAATCAGGCCCGCGCCATTGTGCAGGCGCCGCGCGTGCTGCCGCGCACCATTCTGATGCCGGCGGAACTCAGCGGTTGCGAGCACGGCTTTGTATTTCTGTCTTCCATTCTGCACGCCCATGTCGGCGAACTTTTTTCCGGCATGGAAGTGCTGGGTTGTTACCAGTTCCGCGTCACCCGCAACAGTGACCTGTTCGTGGACGAGGAAGAGATCAAAAATCTGCGCCTGAGCCTGCAGGGTGAATTGCCGCAACGCCACTTCGGCGATGCCGTGCGACTGGAAATCGCCGACAACTGCTCGCCACAAATCGCGGAAACGCTGCTGCGCGAATTCGGCCTGGGCGAAGACGATTTGTACCGTGTTCACGGGCCGGTCAATCTGGTGCGCCTGATGGGCATCCCCGACATGGTGGCGCGCGACGATCTCAAGTTTTCGCCGTTTGTGCCCGGCGTGCCCAACGTGATCCGCAAGAAGGGCGCGGACATGTTTAAGGCCATCCGCAAAGGCGACATCCTGCTGCATCATCCTTACCAGTCATTCAAGCCGGTGATCGATTTTATTCAGCAGGCGACCAGCGATCCCAACGTGGTGGCGATCAAGCAGACGGTTTACCGCACCGGTACCGACTCCGCGCTCATGGAAGCGCTGATCGGCGCGGCACAACGCGGCAAGGAAGTGACGGTGGTCGTGGAGCTGCTCGCCCGTTTCGATGAAGAAGCCAATATCAATTGGGCGACGCGACTGGAACAGGTCGGCGCGCATGTGGTGTATGGCGTGGTCGGGCACAAAACCCATGCCAAGATGCTGATGGTCGTCCGCCGCGAAGACGGCAAACTGCGTCGCTACGCGCATCTCGGCACCGGTAACTATCATCCGCGCACCGCACGTCTCTACACGGACTTCGGGCTGTTTACGGCCAACGAGGAAGTCTGTGCCGACGTGAATGAAGTCTTCAGCCAGCTGACCAGTCTGGGCAAGGTGCGCAAATTGAATCACCTGTGGCAGTCGCCCTTTACTTTGCACAGCCAGATTCTCGCCGCTATCGGCAACGAGATTGCGCTGACCCAAGCCGGCAAGCGCGGCCACATCATTGCCAAGATGAATTCCCTGCTGGAGCCGGAAACCATCAATGCGCTGTATCAGGCCTCACAGGCGGGCGTGAAAGTGGACCTCATCGTGCGCGGTGTGTGCGCATTGCGCCCCGGTGTCAAAGGACTTTCCGAAAACATCCGCGTGCGCTCGGTCATCGGCCGATTCCTCGAACACACGCGTATTTTCTATTTCCGCAACGATCTCAAGCATGATCTGTATCTCGCCAGCGCGGACTGGATGGATCGCAATTTCTTCCGCCGCGTGGAAGTCTGCTTTCCCATTCTGGACAGCAAGCTTAAAAAACGCGTTCTGGATGAAGGTCTGAAAGCGTATATGCGCGACAACACCCAGGCTTGGGAAATGGACGGCGAGGGGCGTTACAAGCGCAGAATTTCGCGCAGCACGCAATGGCATAGCGCGCAGTTTGAGCTCCTCACGCAGCTGGCCACGCCTGTAAAACCGGGCCTGTAATTAATCCGGCAGCACCGTCAGCACTTCCGAACCGGCGTCATACTTTTTCAGGTATTCGCCGATCGTCTCGAATGTTGCGGTGACGGGTGTGCCATTTTGATCAGACGTGGACACTTCAGCGCTAAACATTGAGCCGAGCATTAACTTGAACGGATTGACGTTCACTTTCTGAGCCACGAAGTATTGCTTTTCATTTGCCTTGATACGATTAACATCGTCGGTCTGATAAATCGCCGCATTCGTCACATCCAGAACGAACTCGGTGCAATTCTGGCGCCCCAGCGTGTACGGGTTGGCAATCACCGAATAGTGCGCGTCATGCAGATTGGCGTAAGTGGGAGAGGTAATCGTGGCCAGCAAGCGTCGCTGCAACTCCGCCGACGGGATGATAATTCCCGCCTCCAGCTCGGCCACGCCAGAGAAAAAGTCCACGGGATAATCGAGCACCAGCCTGCTCACATCCGGTTTGTCATCCAGTTGATAAAGGTTATAGATGGCATAGCCCGGCAATTTGCGGCCATCCTGAGTGGAGATTTCCGAGTACACGGCGAATGCCACATGGGTGAAATGCATCCCGTCGGGTAATTCGGCACGCGGTCGGCCCATTCGACCCAGAATCGCCACCCGAGCGCCTTTGGACGCCATCGTTCTTTCGACTTTTTTGGCAAACTGAACGATCTGTTGCGGCTCAAAGTGCGCCTGCTCACCGGCGCTGCTGGCCGAAGAACTAAAGCCGGCACCCTGTGCAAGCGATGCCAGCGCCAAGCCGGCGAAGGCGACGCAAAAGCGTATAGCGTTTCGCATTGGTTTTCTCCTGTTCAAAGTCCCGGGGCCTGAGTAGGCTCGATAGATTTATTGACTTTAAGTGCCTGGTCAGGCGGGACACTGGTGATAGCCTCATCCGTGACAGGCAAAGGTGTCCCAATAGGCGCATTCGCCGCATCGAGCAATGTGTTGGCGCTCGCAGTACTGGCCGACCCTGCCGAGGTGAGTGCAGAGCCGCCAATAGCCAGGGGCACCGCAATCGCGGCGGAAGTGACCTGCCCGGAAGCCGCAATCGCATGTGCGGCGCTTCCGCTGGTTGCCGCGCTGGCCTGTCCGGAAAGCGTTACTGCACGGCCGGCATGGGTCTGGTTATCGGCTGCCGCCACGGGAAATGCGGCCACAAAAGCGAAAACCGAAAGGGCAAGTGTCGTTATGCGCATCATATTTCTCCTGTCCTGAATGATTGGCCTGAGAAATATATACCAAATCGGGTGAACACGGACAGCATGCCCGCTCTCCCGCACGGCGGGAATCAGGACGGCAAAATTGTGCCGCGCTTCAATGCTTTTTCGGCCGGCCGGTTTTGATCTTTTCCAGCGTGGTCAGGCGGCGCTTGATTTGCGCTGTGCTCATTCCGGCAAGCACTTGCAACCCGGCGCGCAGCACTTCACTTTTTTTCACCGGAACACCGGCTGCCAGGCAAGCCGCCTTAATCTCGGCAATCTGCTCGTATTCGGTGGCGGGCATGGTGAAGCTGTCGCGGACGACTTTGATTTTCTGTTTTACCTTTTTCTCCGGGACCGGTGCTTCAGTTTTCTTCGCAACAGCAGGTTTTGCAACAGGGACAGCAGATTTACGGGTTGTCATGTGAGCTCCTCCGGGATTAAAGTTGCACGGGCAGTCTAGCGACTGTGTATGTTCTGGCAACTGTAATATTTGGAGCGCGTAATGGAGTTGATCTTGTGGCGGCACGCCGAAGCTGAGGATGGGTTTCCCGATCTTGAACGGGCGCTTACGCACAAGGGTTTGCGTCAAGCCCAAAAAACCGCCGAATTTTTGGCAACGAGACTGCCGGATGACGTGCGGATTCTCGTCAGCCCGGCAACCCGAACCCGGCAAACGGTTGAAGCGCTGACCACGCATTACACGCTTGCGCCGACCGTCGCACCGGGCGCGAGCGCGCTGGCAGTCCTGCAAGCCGCGCGCTGGCCGGAGGCTGAAGGGACGGTGCTGGTGGTTGGTCATCAGCCCACGCTGGGCGCGGTTGCCGCGCAATTACTGGGGCTTCCAAATACCTCTCTCAGCGTCAGAAAAAGTGCCGTGTGGTGGTTTAGCGGGCGCGAGCGGGACGGCGTTTTCTCGGCCAGTCTGAAACTGGTCATGCCGCCGGAACAGCTCTGACCCGCCATGTTTGAATCCGCCGAACTCGGCCACAAAATCAGCAAAACCACTTTCGATGCGGCAGTTCCTGAACTTCGCGAAGCATTGCTGAACGCCCAGTTCGATCTGGCGCAGCAGGCAAAATTTCCCGTCATCATTCTGATTGGCGGACTGGACGGGGCGGGACGCAGCGAAACCGTCAACCTGCTCAATGAATGGATGGATCCGCGCTTTCTCCAGACCCACGGCATGGGCGAGCCCTCCGACGAGGAAATGGAACGCCCGATGATGTGGCGATTCTGGCGCGCATTGCCACCCAAGGGCCGGATCGGCCTGTTTTTGGGTTCCTGGTACACCTGGCCCATTCTGCACCGCGTCAAGGGACATACCAACGAGGCGGAGCTGGTGCAAAGTCTGGAGCGCGCGCGACGCTTCGAAAAAATGCTGACCGATGAAGGCGCACTGGTTCTGAAATTCTGGCTGCATCTGTCCCGCGAGAAACAACTGGCACGCCTCAAGCTGCTCGAAAAGTCGCCACTTACCCGCTGGCGGGTGACCCAGCGCGACTGGGAACATTACAAGCAGTACGACAAATTTCTGACCGTAAATGAAAGCGTGATTCGCCACACCAGCACGGCCGAGGCGCCCTGGCTGATTATCGAGGGCGAGGATCACCGCTATCGCAGCCTGACCATTGGGCAATCTGTCCTGCAATCCCTGCGCAAGCGCCTCGACGAATCAACGAATCCGGTGACACCCGAACAAGTCACGGCCGCGCCGCTGCTACCCGCCATCGACAAACGCGACCTTCTGCATGCGCTGGATCAGACCCGCAGACTCGGGAAAGCGGAGTATCGCAAGCTACTGGAAAAGTATCAGGGCAAACTTGCCTTATTAAGCCGCGACCCAAGGTTTCAGAAACTGACCGTGGTCGTTGCCTTCGAAGGCAACGATGCCGCCGGAAAAGGCGGCGCGATCCGGCGCATTACCGGCGCACTGGATGCCCGACGCTATCAGATCATTCCCGTTGCGGCGCCCACGGAAGAAGAGCGCGCACAGCCTTATCTCTGGCGCTTCTGGCGGCACATTCCGCGGCGGGGTCGCATCGCCATCTTTGACCGTTCCTGGTACGGTCGCGTGCTGGTCGAGCGGATCGAAAATTTCTGCAATGCGTCGGACTGGATGCGTGCCTACGGCGAGATCAACGACTTCGAAGGCCAGCTCGTGCGGAACCGTATTCTGGTAGTGAAATTCTGGCTGGCCATCAGCAAGGAAGAGCAGCTAAAGCGCTTCAAGGAACGTGAAAAAATCGGCTTCAAGCGCTTCAAGATTACCGACGAAGATTGGCGCAACCGGGACAAGTGGGAGGCATATGAACATGCCGTCTGCGACATGGTGGATCACACCAGCACCGAAACTGCCCCCTGGACACTGGTGGAAGCCAACGACAAGAATTTTGCCCGGATCAAGATTCTGAAAACCTTGTGCAAACAGATCGAGCGCGCCATGAAAGCGCAGGCGTAACGCCGCCTACTGCAAGCTTTCCGCGCCCTGCACCAGCACGTAAGGGCTGACAACCACCGCCCACACCTCGGCATCACCCTCGACCCAGGCCAATGCCTGCGCATCGCTCACCGGGCCGAGGTGTCCTGCACTGACCCAGCCGGCCACAGCCTCGCGATTGTCTTCCGATATCTGGAAAGCCACCTCCACCAGATCAAGTGCCGGGCTCACGGCCAAAGCCGCACCGCTGGCAAAGAACCGTTGCAGTTCCTTCCAGGCAATGCGCGAAGTTTCAAGATTCACCTTGGCGCGATAAATCTCCTGCGGATTGCTTTCGTCCATCGTGTGATTCCTTATTCGTTATCGATGTTGCGAGTTTCGAGTTCCTGCCACAGCGCTTTGGCCAGCGCCGGCCATGCCTTGTATTCCTGCGTCAATTCTTCAAACTGCGCCAGGTAGGCCGGACCAAACATTTCCATACTGGTTCGGTGCATTAGCATCGCCAAACCAAACAATTCGGCTTGTACCCGCGCACGATGCTCACCGCGCTCAGCCGCAGCTTTGATTGCGGCCATGTTTTGCAGCATGTCGTGGGCAAACCGATGTACCTGTACCGGATCATTAAAATCCAGTTCCAATGCAAAACATCGATACTGAATTTCATGCTCAAGTTCCCGCATGTCGGTATGCAAAAAATTCTTGGTAAACATGCCTAGGGAATTTCCGCCGACAAATAGTGATTTTTAAGGCGTATATAATTTTCGGCGGAATAACGCAGATAAGCGATTTCTTCGTCCGTCAGCCTGCGTACCGCCTTGGCCGGCCGCCCCATGTAGAGCATGCCGCTTTCAAGAATCTTGCCTTGCGTCACCAGACTGCCCGCGCCGATCATCACGCGATCCGGGATCACCACATCATCCAGCACGATGGAACCCATGCCGATCAGACATTCATTGCCAATGCGGCAACCGTGCAGAACAACCGAATGTCCCACCGTCACATAATCGCCGATGATGAGCGGCGATCCGTCGGGGTTCTCCGGCGTCTTGTGCGAGACGTGCCCCATGCTCAAATCCTGCACATTGGTCCCGCATCCGATGACGATACGATTCACATCGCCGCGCAAGACAGCATTGCACCATATCGAGCTATCTTCGCCGATTTCCACCTCGCCGATGACCTGACAGGAAGGATGCAGATAAACCTTTCCGGCGAGAACGGGAAAAGCATGAAGGAAAGAAGAGGTCGTCATGACAATCAAAAATTATCCGGCCACATTCTGGCCGTATGAATCACCGACAGTATCTGCAATTCATTTTTATCTGCACGATATGCCAATAAAAAAGGCAGGCGAGCAATAGCCAATTCACGCGTCCCTGCCACACGCCCCACCCTGCCAACCAGTGGATTCTCCGACAGCGCCTCTGCCGACTTGCGAATAATTTGAATAACGCTGCGAGCAGCAGGAAGATTTTCTTGCGAAATATACTCATAGATCTCCGCAAGGTCCGATCTGGCTTGCAGCGTATAGCGCAGTTTCATGCTTGCTGTTGTGAGTAACCCGCGAAGAACTCCTCCATCTCCTCATCCGTCACAAAATCCCCGATCTGTGCTTGTACCAGCCCCGTCTGAATTTTTGCCCTAATGCGGTGCTGCTGTAACAGATAAAGCGTCAGCGCTTCATTTACCAACTCGCTCTCGCTGCGCTGACTCGCTTCCGCCAGATGATCAAGCTGATCTTTTAAATCCGGGCGAATCGCAAGGTTTGCTGTAGTCATACTGCCCTCCTAAATCTGGCTCGGTTATAGGGTTCCAAGAGGTCTTGGTGCTTCACGACAATTATGAACCAATCGCCTCAATTTCCTTCAACGTCTTACCATCCTTACTTTTCCATGCAGTAAGGCCATTAGCATTACCGCCATGAATAACAGCCGCTGCCGCACTCGGACTAGAGAACTCGACATCCTGGGCAAAAATTAAATAGCCCTCTTTTTCAAGAAACGCGCCCTCTTCCTTTAATCTTTGACGCATATTTGTCGGCCATGGATATTTATGGGCAGCAGCCCGCTCTGTTAATACAGCTTGAGAGCCCTTCAAAACCAAAAAGCCATTTGGGGACATATGGCCCAATGCCTTTAGGCCTTTAATCTCACAATAAAGAATTGCGCGCTCGACATTCCCCTGCGGGTTGATTGGGGTCAGCATCAGCAGCTCAATACCAAGGACTGGCAACAACTGGTTGATTTTTTCCAGGAAGATTTCCATATCCTCCCGGTCAGACTCCGGCAACCTGGCACCGCTTCCCTGTCCATTTGTTACAACCGATCGATTAGCTTGGCGAGCCTGATCGATTAGTCTTCCTTCAAGGTACCGAATGTGAGCCTTGGTCAGGTTCTCGTCCTTGCTAATGAAATATGCAATATGGTTCCAAAAATCTTTCCCTAAATGCGCTTTGACCCGATCCCGAACAGCCTCGGCTTCACCAATATAAATAGCCGGCCTCCCAGACTCGGGATCCGTACCTGTCAGAAAATAAATTCCCGCGCCAAGGGATTCTTCACGCGCCAAAACCTCCTCAAACTCACTACGGGGCCCAGCCACTGCCTTACCTGTCCAATTCGACAACTCGGCTGTACGAAGTCGCTTCGGATCGCCATGCACCAAAAATATTTTGATTGTCGCGCTAGCCATTTTTACAACTCCAGCTTCCATGACATCGTCTCCCCCGCTCTGAGCGGCACCAGACGATACTCGCCGAACCCCACCGACGCGGGCACCTGCCATGATTCCTTGCGCAACGTAATCTTCGCGGTATTGCGCGGCAATCCGTAGTAATCCGCGCCGTAGAAGCTGGCGAAGGCTTCCAGTTTGTCGAGCGCACCTGCAGCTTCAAACGCCTCGGCATAGAGCTCGATGGCGTTATACGCGGAATAACAGCCCGCGCAGCCGCAGGCGTTTTCCTTGGTATGTTGCGCGTGCGGCGCGCTGTCGGTGCCGAGGAAAAATTTCGGGCTGCCACTGGTCGCGGCTTTCACCAGGGCTTCGCGGTGCATTTCGCGCTTGAGAACGGGCAGACAATAAAAGTGCGGGCGGATGCCGCCGACCAGCATGGCGTTGCGATTGTAGAGCAGATGCTGCGGCGTGAGCGTGGCGGCAATGTTGTCCGCCGCACTTGCCACAAACTGCGCAGCATCTTTTGTCGTGATGTGCTCGAACACCACGCGCAAGCCGGGCAAATCTTTCAGCAACGGTTGCATCACCTGCTCGATGAACACCGCTTCGCGATCGAAAATATCAATATCGGCGCGAGTGACTTCGCCGTGAACCAGCAACGGCATGCCGCAGCGTTGCATTTCTTCCAGCGCGGCGTAAGTCTTGCGCAAGTCAGTCACGCCGGCATCGGAATTGGTCGTCGCACCTGCCGGGTAGAGTTTTACGGCATGGATGATGCCGCTGTCCTTCGCCCGCGTGATTTCATCCGCACTCGTGTTGTCCGTGAGGTAAAGCGTCATCAGCGGCTCGAATTGCATGCCGGCGGGCAAAGCCTTGAGGATGCGCTCACGATAGTCGACGGCCTGGGCGGTGGTGGTCACGGGCGGGCGCAGGTTGGGCATTACAATCGCACGGGCAAACTGCCGCGCGGTGTCGGGCAGAACGGCCGCCATCTGGTCACCATCGCGCAAATGCAAATGCCAGTCGTCCGGGCGCGTCAGGGTGAATGTCTGCATGGTGATTTCCTTATACTCAATCGTGCGGCGCCAACGGTCTATTCCTGCCCGCCCGCAAGCGCCTTGTAAAGTTGCGCGGCATTGGCCAGCACCAGACGCCGCATCTGCACCGCACCCTGTTCTGCGGCAAAGGCATCGCGCTGTGCATCGAGCAACTCCAGCTGATTGGCGATGCCCGCCCGATAGCGCGCTTCGACCAACTTGAGGCGCTGCTGCTGGGCCGTCGCATTGGCCTGCTGGGCGGCCAATTGCTCGCCGAGTTTCTCCCGATCTGTCAGCAAATCGGCCACTTCCCTGAACGCCTGCTGGATGGTTTTTTCATAGTCGGCGACGGCAATCACTTTGCGCGCTTCGGCAATATCGACATTCGACGAATTGCGTCCGGCGTCAAATAGCGGCTGGGCCAGCGCCGGCTGAAACGTCCAGGCGCCACTGCCCGCATCGAACAATCCGGCAAGCGTACGGCTGGCCGTGCCCACCGTGCCGGTCAGTGTAATCTGCGGCAAAAACGCGGCGCGGGCAGCACCGATATTGGCATTGGCCGCGATCAGACGCTGCTCGGCCGCCATGACGTCCGGACGCTGCAGCAACACTTCAGCAGGCAAACCCGCGATCAAATCCGGACGAAGCGCCTGATCGGCCAAACTCTGCGCGGCGGGCAGATTTTCAATCTGCACCACCGGCCGGCCGACCAACATGTCAAGCAGGGTTTCGCTGGCCGCATGTTGGCGTTGCAGGCCCGCCAACTCTCCCTGAGCAGACTGGTACGCGCCCTCGGCCTGCAACCAGTCCAGTTCGCTGGCCAAACCGACCGCACGCCGCCGCGCCACCAGTTCGCGAATTTCCGCACGCGTCCGCGCCGTTTCTTCCGCGAGCCGCACACGTTCACCCATTTCGATTTCGTTCAAATAGGCATTCGCCACATCGGCGATCAGGGACAAACGGAATGCCGTCTGCGCCGCCTCAGTCGCCAGATATTGGGCCTTGGCCGCAGCACTGAGATTGGCCACGCGACCCCAGAAATCCAACTCAAACGAGAGCAGCCCCAAATTCACGTCATAACGCTGCGTCTTGAATTTCTGCCCTGTCACCGAAGTGCTGGCGGGCGTGGCCCCGGCATTACGCGCCACGTTCAAATTAACATTGGGTAAACGGTCGGCTTGCTGTACACCATAGAGCCCGCGCGCTTCGGCCACACGCGCCACGGCAATGCGCAAATCGCGGTTGTTTTCCAGCGCGGTCTGAATCAGCGCCTGCAAGCGCGGGTCGGTATAAAAATTGCGCCAACGGACATCGGCCACCTGGCGCACGCCATTGGCTGCAGCCGGCCAGCTTGCGACGACCGGCGCGGCGGGCCGTTCATAGGTAGGCGCCAGCGAACAGGCGGCGAGCGCAAGCGTCAACGCGCCCAGTGCAAAACGTCTAGTCATGATGCGCCTCCCCGCTGTGCGCCGTATTGCGCGCATGACCCGGAAAAATTTTCCGCATCACGACGAAGAAGACCGGCACCAGAAACACGGCCAGCACCGTCGCCGCGATCATGCCACCCATCACGCCCGTGCCGATGGCATGCCGGCTTTGCGCACCCGCGCCGGTAGAGATGGCCAGCGGCGTCACCCCGGCGATGAAAGCAATTGACGTCATCAGAATCGGTCGGAAGCGCAGGCGGCAGGCTTCCAGCGTGGCCTCAATCAGACCATGCCCCTCGTCCTGCAGCTTGCGCGCAAATTCGATAATCAGAATGGCGTTCTTCGATGAAAGGCCGATGATCGCAATCAGACCGACCTTGAAATACACATCGTTGGGCAACTCGCGCAACGTCACCGCCAGCACCGCGCCGAACACGCCAAGCGGCACCGCCAGCAGAACGGCGAAGGGGATCGACCAGCTTTCGTACAACGCGGCCAGACAGAGAAACACCACAATCAGCGATACGGCGAACAGGAGCGGCGCCTGACTGCCGGACAGCATTTCTTCGCGCGCAGTGCCCGACCATTCGAAGCCGAATCCGGGCGGCAGCTTCGTGGCAATCTCCTGCATGGCCGCCATCGCCTCGCCGGTACTGCGACCCGGGGCCGGGCCGCCCGCAATTTTCATCGAGGGTAATCCGTTGTAACGATCCAGCTTGGGCGAGCCGGCAATCCAGCGCGGCGTGGCCAGTTCGGACAGCGGCACCATACCGCCCTGTTTATTGCGCACCGTAATCTTGAGCAAGTCTTCCGGCGTGCGACGGGTATTTGCTTCGGCCTGCATTTGCACGCGCAACACGCGTCCCTGCCGCACGAAGTCGTTGATATAAGCCGTCCCCATCACGGATTGCAGAGTCTCATTCAAATCGGTGATCGACACGCCCAGCGTCTCGGCCTTGAGGCGATCGATATCGAGGAATAGCTGTGGCCCGGCTTCCTGGCCCTCCGGACGCACACCGGCCAAGACCGGATTCTGCATCGCCATACCCAGGGCAATGTTGCGCGCCTCAAGCAACTTCTCTCGGCCCATGCCGCCGCGATCCTGCAATCGGAAATCAAAGCCGCCAGCTGCCGCCAGCTCGGGAATCGGCGGCGGATTGATCGAAAATATCATCGCCTGCTTAATCCCGAACAGCATCATATTGGCCTTGCGCGCCAGCATGGCCGCACTGCTTTCCTTATCAGGACGTTCGTCCCAATCCTTCAGCCGCACAAAAGCGATTGCCGCATTCTGCCCGCGCCCGAAGAACGAGAAACCCGCCACGCCGACCACATGCGCCACTTCTTTCTGGGCAAGAAAATGTTGCTCGACTTTGGACAAAACCTCGAGGGTTCGCTCCTGCGTTGCGCCTGCCGGCAACTGGATCACGGACACAAAATAGCCCTGGTCCTCTTCCGGCAAAAAGCTGCCGGGCAGCTTGCTGAGCAGCCAGCCCATCGCCAGCAGGATCACCGCATACACCAGCAGATAACGCGAGCTCTTGCGCACAATTTTGGCAACACTGCCGGTGTAGCGTTGCGTGAGCTGCATGAACCAGCGATTAAATCGCCCCAGCCAGCCGGTGGCCGGCAGCACATCGCCCTTGCCCGGCGCATGTTTGAGCAAAGTGGCGCAGAGTGCGGGCGTCAGCGTCAACGCCATCAAGGCCGAAAACGCCATGGTCAACACCAGCGTCACGGCGAACTGGCGGTAAATGGCGCCGGTGGAACCGGGGAAAAACGCCATGGGAATAAACACTGCGGACAGCACCAGCGTGATCGCGATAATCGCGCCCACGATCTGGTCCATGGCTTTGCGCGTTGCCTCGCGCGCCGCCAATCCTTCCGTCGTCATGATGCGTTCGACGTTTTCCACCACCACGATCGCATCGTCCACGACGATACCAATCGCCAGCACCATGGCAAACAACGTCAGCACATTGATTGAATACCCGAGCAGATAAAGGCCCACCAGCGCGCCCACCAGCGCAACCGGAATGACAATCGCCGGAATCAGCGTCGCCCGCAAATTTCCGAGGAACAGGTACATCACCAGAAACACCAGCAGCAGCGCCTCGGCCAGACTCTTCAGCACTTCCTTGATTGAAATGTCGATGAATTTGGACGTGTCGTACGGCACCATCCAGTCGATGCTCTTGGGGAAAAATTGCGCAAGTTCGTTCATCTTCGCGTTAACGGCGGCGACGGTATCCAGCGCATTGGCATCAGGCGTCAATCGAATGGCGATCGCGGCGGTCGGCTGACCGTCAATCCGCGCCTGGCGCGAATAATCCTGCGCGCCCAACTCCACCCGCGCGACATCGCTCACCCGCAGGGTCGAGCCATCCGGATTGGTGCGCACAATGATTTCCCCAAACTCTTCCGGCGTGGACAGCCGGCTGCGGGTCACAATCACCGCGTTCAGCTGCTGCCCGGCCGCTGAAGGCAATTGCCCAAGTTCGCCGGTTGCCAGCTGTGAATTTTGCGCGCGCACAGCTTTCGATACGTCCGCCGGAGACAGTCCGTAAGCCTGCAATTTTTCCGGTTTCAGCCAGAGCCGCATGGAGTATTCCGTACCGAACAGCAGCGCCTCGCCCACCCCTGGGACGCGCCGCAATGTGTCCAGCACACTGGCGCTGGCGTAACTGCCCAACGCCACGCTATCCAAACGCTTGTCCGGCGAAAACAGTGTGATGATCATCACGTAGTTGCGCGCGGACTTGCCCACCGTGATGCCGAGCCGGCGAACCTCTTCCGGCAAACGCGCCTCGGCGCGCTTGATGCGGTTCTGCGCCTCGACCGAAGCGAGATCAAGATTGGTGCCCGCCTCAAATGCCAGGGTGATACTGCCGCTGCCCAGTTCGGAAGCCGATTCCATGTAAACCAGATTTTCAATGCCGTTCATTTCCTGCTCGAGCAGGGCGATTACGGTCTCCTCGACAACCTGCGCGGAGGCACCGGGATAATTCACCGACACCATCAAGGCGGGCGGTGCCACGGCAGGATACTGCGCCACCGGTAAATTGCGCAGCGCCAGCAACCCGGCAAGCAATATCACCAGCGCAATCACCCAGGCAAAGATCGGGCGATCAATGAAGAATTTGGAAAACATTCGGGAATCCTATTTGCCGGCCGGCGCGGCGGCAGGCTGAACCAGAGGCACCGCTTTCACGGTCGAGCCGGGGCGTGCCTTCTGCAAACCATTCACAATGACCTGCTCACCGCCCTGCAAGCCGCCGGCAATGATGAAGTCGCCGCCGGACATGCCGCCGGTACGCACCGGCCTCGGTACAACCTTGCCATCCTTGCCTGCGACCAGGACAAACTGGCCTTCCGCACTGGTCTGTACGGCGCGCTGGGGTACGCGAATGGCATTTTCCGTCACCGCTTCGGGGAAGCGAATCCGCACGAACATACCCGGCAGCAGCTCCCGTTTGGGATTGGGAAACTGCGCGCGCAGGGAAACGGAGCCCGTTTCCGGATCAACCGCCATATCGGTAAAGAAAATGCGTCCGGTTTTCGCATAGTCGCTGCCATCCTCAAGCAACAACCGGACTTCCAGACTGTCGCTGCGCTTGAGTTTGCCTTCCGCCATGTCACGGCGCAATTGCAGCACCTCGCTGCCGGATTGGGTGAAATTCACATAGACCTGATCAAGTTGCTCGATCGTGGCCAGCAAATTGGCTTCCGACTTTTTGACCAGTGCGCCTTCGGTCACCATCGCACGACCGATATGTCCGGCAATCGGTGCGGGCACCGAAGCGTTGTCGAGATCTTCCTGGGCAATCGCCAGCGCGGCGAGCGCCTGTTTGGCCTTGGCCACCGCCAGATCGTATTCCTGCTGGCTGATCGCCTTGATTTCCAGCAGAGGCTGATAGCGCGCCAGCGTCTGCCTGACCACATTCACTTCGGCCCGCGCAGCCTCGACCGAGGCGCGATATACCCGCGCATCAATATTGAACAGCGCATCCCCGGCCTTGACCTCGCTACCTTCGCGGAACAGACGATGCTCGACAACCCCGTCAACACGGGCGCGCACCTGAGCGGTGCGATAAGCCTGAACCCGGCCCGGCAAATCGCGCGTGAGGGTCACGGAGCCCCGCTCCACCGTCACCACCTCGACCTCGGCCGGCGGCATGCCACCTGCGCCCCCGGGCGGAGCGGATTTTTCTCCGCCGCTACAAGCCGCAAGTCCCAGCAACAGCGGCACAGTTACATATTTCAGCAGTGACATTTCGATCCCTCGCAAGAACCGGTGACAGGCAGTTTCAAAGTCGTCGGAGCGTATCAAACGCCCGTGACGGAATCAACCGCGTCAACACCGGTATTAATCGCCAGTGCACGCGGGTAAAGCACGTTCCGGCTCACACCGCTGATTTGCACAGCCAGCTGCACCGCCTGTTTCAATGGCAACTCGCCCAGCAAAATACGCAACATTTGCTCGGTCCGCGCATCCACTTCGTTTTTTCGGGACTCGGCCCCCGAAACCAGCAGTACAAATTCGCCGCGCTGATGGTTGGCATCACTGCGCAACCACTCCGGCGCATCCGCCAGCGGACAGCGATGCAGCTCTTCAAAAAGCTTGGTCAACTCGCGGGCCAGCACGATTTCGCGCTCACCGCCCAAAATTGCCCGCATATCCTCGACGCATTCAAGCACCCGGTGCGGCGCCTCGTAAAAGACGAGTGTTTCCTCGCGTTCGCGCAAGTCCTGCAATACCTTGCTGCGGGCCGCCGCCTTGTTGGGCAAAAACCCGTAAAACAACACCTGCGGCGTTGCCAGGCCCGACGCCGAAAGCGCCGCAACCAGCGCGCTCGGTCCCGGTATCGGGATGACGCGCAGCCCCGCGTCAATCACGGCCCGCACCAGCAGCGCACCGGGATCACTGACGGCGGGCGTGCCGGCATCGCTGACAAAAGCGACCCGCAGTCCCTCGCGTAAAAGCGCAATCACCTTGTCCGCGCCCGCGCGTTCATTATGCTGATGCAACGCCAGCAGCCGCTGCGGACTGATGCCATGCTGCGTCAGCAAATGCCGGGTGTTGCGCGTGTCCTCGGCGGCAATCACGTCGGCCGCGGCCAGCACATCCAGCGCACGCAAGGTAATGTCGCGCAAATTTCCCAGCGGGGTGGCTACTACATATAATGCGGGCTCAAAAGATTGCGGAGTTGAATGATGCAATGCTGCGTCCTTATTGTCCGGGGTTTTCCCGCACTATACGTGAGCCCACGGCACCCCGCCACAATCGGCGGCACTCAAACGCGATGAGTTCGGACGGTGCAGCCGCCGAACAGTACGCGGCCGATTTTTTGATCCACGAGGGATTGCTGCTCGTCGCCCGCAACTATCGCAGCCGCTTTGGTGAAATCGATCTGATCATGCGCGATGGTGACACGCTGGTGTTTGTCGAGGTTCGTTTGCGTCGCAACGCCCGCTTTGGCGGCGCGGCGGCCAGCATCGATCCGCGCAAGCAGCGACGCCTGATTCTGACAGCACAAGGCTACCTCGCACGACTGCCAAAAATACCGCCCTGCCGCTTCGACGCGATCCTGCTGGACAATGCGCAGGGACGCGCGCCGGAATGGCTGAAAAACGCCTTCGAGGCATGAGCCGTACGCATCAGCGTCATGCCGCATTCACGGTTATGCGGTAATATCCGCCCCCATAACGTTTGTCGAAAAGACTATGGATATCAATAAACGTATTGCCCAACACTTTACGGACAGCGCCGAGCTCAAACTCAAGCTCAAGGATGAGTTGGCGCAACCGATCCACGAGGCCGCACAGCTGTTTTTCAATTGTGTCGCCAACGACGGCAAAATTCTCTGCTGCGGCAACGGTGGTTCCGCGGCCGACGCCCAGCACTTCTCGGCGGAGCTGCTCAACCGTTTCGAAAAAGAACGGCCCGGACTGGCTGCCGTAGCGCTGACGACCGACAGTTCGGTCCTGACCTCGATCGCCAACGATTACGATTTCAACCAGATTTTTTCCAAACAGGTCAACGCACTGGGCCTGCCCGGCGACAGTCTGTTGGCTATTTCGACGAGCGGCAATTCGGCCAATGTCGTCGCCGCCATCCATGCGGCACACACCCGCGACATGCGGGTTGTCGCCTTGACCGGACGCGACGGCGGCGAAATGGCGGCCGCGTTGCGCGAAGGCGACGTGCTGATTTGCGTCAAGGCCAAAAGCACCGCGCGCATCCAGGAAGTTCACCTGTTATCCCTGCATTGCCTTTGCGATGTGATTGATTACCTTCTGCTAGGAGAATGACAATGCGTATTGTTTCCCTGTTATTGCTGACCCTGTTGACCGGCGCCCTGCAAGGCTGCTTCCCGGTCGTCGCCACCGGGGTAGCCACCGGCGCCATGATGATCGCCGATCGTCGCAGCAGCGGGGCCTACATCGATGACGAGGCGATCGAAGTCAAGACTTATGACCGGATCGGCAAGAAATACAAGGACAACAAAGGCGTTCACATCAATGTCACCAGTTTCAACCGCAACGTGCTGCTGAGCGGCGAAGTGCCGAATGACAGCGTCAAGTCCGACATCGCCGACATGGTCAAAACCGTCGACAACGTGCGCAACGTCAGCAATGAATTGGCGGTTGCCGGGGTGTCATCCCTGACCAGCCGCAGCAGTGACACCCTCATCACGTCCGACGTCAAACTGCGTTTCGCCCAGGACAAGCGCTTCGACGCCAACCACGTCAAAGTTGTGACAGAGAACGGCACCGTCTTTCTCATGGGTCTGGTCTGCGAACCCGAAGCCACCGCCGCCACCGAACTCGCCAGCACCACCGGCGGTGTTCAGCGCGTGGTTCGCCTGTTCGAATACATCCCCTGCCCGCCACCCGCGAAACACTGATGACCGCGCTTTATTCCCTGCCCGCGTTCGAGCACAAGATCTGTCCGCTGGACGAGCTTGACTGGCAGCTTGCGCGACTGCCTCGCCCGCTAGTGTTTACCAACGGCTGTTTCGACGTGCTGCATCGCGGCCATGTCACCTATCTGGCTCAGGCGCGGGCGCTCGGCGCCGCACTCATTGTCGCCGTCAACACGGACGCCTCGGTCAAACGCCAAAACAAGGGAGATGACCGCCCGATTAATACGCTGGAAGACCGCATGGCTGTCCTGGCCGCGCTGGAATCCGTCAGCCTGGTCGTGCCATTTGACGAGGACACCCCGCTGAATCTGATTCTGGCCTGCAAGCCGGACGTGCTGGTCAAGGGGGGCGACTGGACACCGGACAGAATCGTCGGGGCCGCCGAAGTGCTCGCGCAGGGCGGCCGGGTGCATAGCATCCCGTTTTTGCACGAACGCTCCACCACCGCCCTGCTAAACAAAATACGACGTTAACCATGACCGCGATCCCTACCGAAATCACGCTGCACCAAAAAACGCGCGCCCTTGAGGTGGCCTTTGATGACGGCGTCCGCTTCACGCTGCCCGCCGAATACCTGCGCGTCTATTCGCCTTCGGCTGAAGTCCGTGGTCATGGCGAAGGCCAGGCAGTGCTGCAGGTCGGCAAGCGCGATGTCAACATTTCCGGGGTAGCACCGGTCGGACAGTACGCACTGAAGATCACTTTTGACGACGGCCATGACTCCGGCCTGTATTCCTGGGATTACCTCTACGGCCTTGGTCGTGACGAAGAAATCCTCTGGCACAATTATCTGCACCGGCTGGAAGCCGCGGGCGCCTCACGCGACCCGAAATAGTTTCAGGAGCGCAACCATGGCAAACACCCATTTCGGATTTGAAACCGTCGACGAACAGGAAAAGGCCAAGCGCGTCGCGGGCGTCTTCACCTCGGTCGCCAGCAAATATGACGTGATGAACGACCTGATGTCGGCGGGACTGCACCGCGTCTGGAAACGTGTCGCCATCAGCCTCAGCGGCGTGCGCAGCGGCCAGCGCGTGCTGGACGTCGCGGGCGGCTCGGCCGACCTGTCACGGCTGTTCCTGAAAGCCGTCGGACAGACCGGCACCGTGGTGCTGACCGACATCAACAACGCCATGCTGCGCGTCGGCCGCGACCGTCTGCTCGACGAGGGAATCGTCACGCCAACCACGCAATGCGACGCCGAACACCTGCCTTTTCCGGACAATTATTTTGATTGCGTCAGCATCGCCTTCGGTCTGCGCAATGTCACCCACAAAGACGCTGCGCTGCGCGAAATGCGGCGGGTGCTCAAACCCGGCGGCCGCCTGATCGTGCTGGAATTTTCCAAAGTCGCCAAACCGCTGGAAAAAATTTACGACCTGTATTCGTTCAAGTTGTTGCCGGCCATGGGCAAGCTGATCGCCAACGATCCGGACAGCTATCGCTACCTCGCGGAATCCATCCGCATGCATCCGGGCCAGGAAGAATTGAAACAGATGATGACCGACGCCGGACTCGTCCAAGTCGAATACTTCAATCTCACCGGCGGTATTGTCGCCGTTCATCGCGGTTACAAAATTTAGGGGATCCGCCATGAGCCTGCAAGAATTCCTGCGTGCCGAGACACCTTCTGTCACCAACACCACCCGCATTTCCGAGGTGGCACGCGTGCTGCTTGACCACAAACTGTCGACCCTGCCGGTTGTGGATGGAGACGGGCGTTATCTGGGTATTTTCAGCATGCACCAGCTGTTTTCCATGCTGCTGCCCAAAGCCGTGCTGATCGAGGGCGGCATCAGCGATCTTGGCTTTCTCCCGGATCCCATGGAAATTCTGTGCGAACGCATGCGCGAACATGGCAACGAGAACGTGGGCCACGCCCTGAATAACGAAGTTCCCGTTGTGCATCCCGACACGCCGCTGCTGGAAGTTGTGCTACTGCTCTACCGTGGCGAAAATGACATTCCGGTGGTCGACGAGGCGAATGGCCGCCTGCTCGGCATGATTAACGGCGCCGACCTGCTGCGCCGTGTCTGCGGAGACTGATCATGCATGGTGAAAGCGAAGTCATTCACGCCATCTTCGGACTAAATCCGCTCTGGCTGGCCACGGCGATTTTCATCGCCACCTACGCCGTAATCATCACCGAGAAGGTCAACCGTGCCATCATCGCCCTGCTCGGCGGCGGGCTCATGATTCTCTGCGGCATTCTTACCCAGGAAGCGGCCATTCGCGGGGTGGATTTCAACACCCTCGGCCTGCTGGTAGGCATGATGGTGATTGTGGCGGTGACCAAAAAAAGCGGCGTCTTCCAGTTCGTCGCCATCTGGATCGCGAAAAAAGTCAAAGCACACCCGGTGGGTATTTTGCTCATGATGTCGCTGGTAACAGCGCTGTTTTCCGCCCTGCTCGACAACGTCACCACCGTACTGCTCGTCACCCCGGTCATGCTGCTGATCACCGAAGAACTGAAAATAAAGCCCTACCCGTTTTTGTTCGCGATTATTTTCATGTCCAACATCGGCGGCACCGCCACCCTGATCGGCGATCCGCCCAACATCATGATCGGCTCGGCCGTGGGGCTCACATTCAACGACTTTCTGCTGAATCTGGCCCCCATCGTGCCCCTGATCGGCGTTGTCACACTGCTGCCGATTTGGTGGTTCTGGCGCAAGGACATGGTCGCCACCCCCGAAAATCGCGAGCGCGTCATGCGTTTCAATGAAATCGAGGCGATCACCGACTGGAAACTGCTCAAGCAGGCGGCCGTGGTTTTCACCCTCGTCATCGCAGGCTTCATGCTGCACGGACTGCTGCACCTCCAGCCTGCCACCGTCGCCATGTTCGGCGCGGCCCTGCTGCTCCTGCTGGAAAATTTCGGCCGTCACGCCGAAGCCCAAAGCAAGCGCGTGCATCACGCGTTGGCCGAAGTGGAATGGATCACCATTTTCTTCTTCGTCGGCTTGTTTATCGCCGTTTACGGGATTGAAGAAGCCGGTCTGATTGGCGCGCTCGCGCAGGGACTGCTGAACATCACACAGGGCGACCTGACAACCACAGCACTTTCCATCCTTTGGGGATCGGCGATAGCCTCGGCGTTTGTGGACAACATCCCCTTTGTCGCCACCATGATCCCGCTGATCAAATCGCTGGCCCCCGCCATGGGCGGCGATCAGGCCATCATGCCACTATGGTGGGCGCTCGCGCTGGGTGCGTGTCTGGGCGGCAACGGCACGCTGGTCGGCGCCTCGGCCAATCTGGTGGTCGCGGGTATCGCGGAACAGGCCGGCGCACCCATCCGCTTTGCGACTTTTCTCAAGGTCGCCTTCCCACTGATGCTGGTTTCCATCGCCATCGCCCACGTTTACTTGTACTTGCGCTATCTCTGAGCACACACGGCGCAGGCCGGATCGCGCCGCAGCTGACTGCGCATCACCGCCATATCCAGCGCGTTCAGTGTCAGCAAACGGCCGGATAACCCCCGGTCCGTCCCAGCCAGCAGTTTGAGCGCCTCGCCCGCCTGCATCGCGCCGACAATGCCCACCAGCGGGGCAAACACGCCCGTCGTGGCACAACGCAATTCCGCCGCCTCGCTATCTTCCGGAAACAGACAGTTGTAGCAGGGCGCCTCGTCCCGGCGGAAATCGAATACCGATACCTGCCCCTCGAACTGAATCGCCGCCCCCGAAACCAGCGGCTTGCGCAGCGCCAGACACACCCGGTTTACCGTGTAGCGCGTGGCGAAGTTATCGCTGCAATCCAGCACCACATCCGCCTGTGCCACCAGCGCGCGCAACTGATCCTCATCCGCACGCAGCGGCAAAGGCACACATTCAACTTCGGGATTGATTTCGCGCAAAGTCACCGCTGCCGAAGCCACTTTGGGCTGGCCCACGCCGGCAGTGCGGTGAATGATCTGTCGCTGCAAATTGCTCAGATCGACCGTATCGTGGTCGCACAGCAGCAGTCTGCCCACCCCGCTGGCCGCCAGATACAGGGCCGCCGGCGAACCCAGCCCGCCCAGCCCGATGATGAGCACCGTGGCTTCAAGGAATTTTTGCTGGCCCTCGATGCCGATTTCCGGCAACAGGATGTGGCGCCCATAGCGCATGAGTTGTTGATCATTCATATGGGCAAGCATAGCCGAACGGCGCCCAAATAAAAACGGGCACCCGAAGGTGCCCGCTTATTTTCTGACTGTTTGCATCCTCGCGGATGCGCACAATTAGAAGGTGTGGCTCAGACCCAGACCGAAGCCGGACTCTGTCGCACCAAGAGAGCCTGGAGTCAGGACAGACTTGTATGCTTTTGTTGCGGAGTCATTCTTCAGGTTGGTATAAGCGGCCCACAATTCAGTGCGCTTGGAAAAGTTGTAGCCGTAACGCAGGGAGACCATCTTGGCACCGGTATTGGCAACGCCATTGAAGTCGCCGTTCTGAGCATAGAATGCGCCCAGTGTCGAAGCGCCAAACTTGTACTTGCCGGTCAGCTCCCAGTTGTTTTGCGAGCCAGTAGTATTTGTAGCAACAACACCTGTAGAGAGGCGCTCATACGTCAGGCCAACCAGCGCAGAACCCAAAGTGTAGGCACCCACCAAGCGGGTTGCAGAGTCTTTTAGGCCAACCACTGTTTGATCAGGGCGATTTTCATAAGCCAGTGCGGCATAAATACCATCAGCGTCGTAACTCCCGGAAACAGAGTACTGAGTAACTGTTGTCTTAGCCGAACCCGAAGTCACGCGGCTCAGAGCCACCTGACCGCTCAGGCCGTTCACGCTGGGTGTCCAGTATTGCAACACATTGGACTGGCGAGTCACATATGATTTGCCGCCAGCGTTTCCGCCAATCAGCTTGCCCGATGAAAACGAACCAGCGTTGTCAAACAACTCAACCTTGTTGTGCGCAACCTTATAAGGCGTATCCCAGTTACCCATGAACACGGTACCAAAATCACCCTTCAGGCCGATCTGGCTATTACGTGTGCCATCAAAAGGCTTATTCCCAGCTTTGACACCATCAGTTCCGTTGCCCGTTGGGTCAATCTGCACTTCCAATTGCCAAATTGCATTCAGGCCATCGCCCAGATCTTCCTTGCCCTTTACGCCAAAACGCGAAGCATTGTTGGTGAATTGTGTCTTGCTGGCAACTGCAACGGCTGTCGAGTTGGTATTAAAACTCTCACCATTAACGTTAATCTTGCCGTAAACCTCCACATTGCTGTTATCAGCAAACGCCGGCGCTGCAAATGCGGTTGCGATGGCAACAGCGATCAGTTTCTTTTTCATGTGTACTCCTAAGTAAAGATTTTGAAGGTGTTGGCCCTACCGCAGCCACACAAAGCCCAAATGCTGAACTTCGGGGCGGATTATCCTGAGTAAAAAAGTCTGAACAAGCCAAAATGGCTATTTTTAACAAAAAATTCATAAATTGTTGCTTTTTTACAACACATTGTGGATCTGTCACATTTCTGTCACAGAACATTTGGCCGCACCGAACAAAAATTGCGCTGTGGTATTCTGCTGCCGGTTTCTCTCCAATGTTATGTCATGCGCCGCTTTCTGTTGTTGCTCACCTGTCTGTTCTTGTCGTTTGGCGCCCAAGCCGATACGGATGAAGATTTTTTGCAATTGCGGGAAGCCTACCGCAAGGGCGATGCTGCGCAACTGGCCAAATTTCAGCGCCGATTGAAGGGCAGTCCGCTGGAAATTTACGGGCGCTATTACGCACTGCGGCTCACACTCAAGAATGTCGACACCAAAGCGGTTACCGACTTTCTGGCACAACCGGAAGATTCACCCGTCATCGACCGGCTGCGCGGCGAATGGCTGAAGGAACTCGCGAAAAATCAGGATTGGGCTGCTTTTGAAGCCGAATATCCGCGCCTGATCAACGAAGACACCGAGCTGGCCTGTTATCACCTGCAATTCCGACAAAGCAAACCCGACAACTCGGTTGACGAGGCAGTCCGTAAGCTGTGGCTCACCGGCAAGACGCTGCCGGACAATTGCGCACCGGTATTCGCGGCAGCAATTGCCGAAGGCGCCCTGGCCCCGCAGGATTTATGGCAACGGATGCGTCTGGCGCTGGAAGCTGGCAATCTGACGCTGGCCAAAGCACTGGCGCCGCTACTGCAGGGCGAACAGACTATTTCTCCCGAAGCGCTGGACGCGGCTGGCAAGGATGCGGAAGGCTGGCTGGATCAGGCGCCTCCCCCCCGCACCGAAGGCGCGCGGGCAGTCACTTTATTTGCGCTGGGCCGCTTGAGCAAACAATCGCCGGATCTTGCGCTGGCGCGCTGGAATACTTTGTCAGCGGATTTTCCGCCGGATGAACAGCGCTATTTTTACAGCTGGCTGGGCTACGAGGCGGCACGCAAACAGGATGTGCGTGCACTGGGTTGGTATCTGCACGCAGGCAAACAGGCGCTAACCGAACAGCAAAGCGCTTGGCGGGTGCGCGCCGCGCTGCGCTTGCAAAACTGGGATGAGGTGCTGAACGGTATTCAATCCATGGGGATGGAACAGCAGGCGGATCCTACCTGGCGCTACTGGAAGGCCCGCGCGCTGCTTGGCCTCAATAAACCGCTGGAAGCCCGCAGGCTGCTGGCGCCTTTGAGTGGTGAATTCCATTTCTACGGCCAGCTGGCGCGCGAAGAACTCGGCAGTATGCCCACGCTTGAAAATCGCCCCGACACCTTCAAGCCGTCTGAAAAAGACATCAAGGCGATGCTGGCGGTGCCCGGCGTGCAACGCACACTGGCACTGTACCGTATGGATTTGCGCGCGGACGCGCTAAAGGAATGGAGTTGGACGGTACGCAATTTCAATGACCGGGAGTTGCTCACTGCCGCCGAAATTGCACGCCGCAACGAGATGTATGACCGCGCCATTGGAGCCGCCAGCCTGACAGTGAATGAACATGATTTCGGTCTGCGCTATCTCGCCCCGTACCGTGAAGTACTGCAAAGCCACATCCAGGAAAACGGTCTGGAAGAGGCGTGGGTGTACGGACTGATGCGGCAGGAAAGCCGTTTTGTGTCATCGGCAAAATCCAAAGTCGGCGCTGCAGGACTAATGCAGATCATGCCGGCCACGGCGCGCTGGGTGGCACGCAAGCTCGGCCTAAAAAGCTATCGCAACAATCTGATTCACCAACTGGATACCAATTTGAAACTGGGCACTTATTACATGAAAACCGTGCTGAACTGGTTCGACGACAGCCCTGTGCTGGCCTCGGCGGCCTACAATGCCGGGCCGGGTAGAGCGCGCCGCTGGCGCGGCGATCAACCGCTGGAAGGCGCGATTTACGCCGAAACCATTCCCTTCGAGGAAACCCGTGATTACGTAAAAAAAGTAATGAGTAACACCGCCTATTACGCCGAACAGTTCGATGCGCCGCCGCGCACCCTGAAGCAGCGGCTGGGCGTCGTTACACCTAAAACTCCCGAAAACCAACAAGCGATTCCGGATGAACGCTAACGCAAAAATCTATTGTGTCGGCGGCGCAGTGCGCGACGGCTTGCTGGGGCTGCCGGTGCAGGACCGCGACTGGGTGGTGGTGGGCAGCACACCGGCAGCCATGCTGGCTCAAGGATTTCAGCCCGTCGGCAAGGATTTCCCGGTTTTTCTGCACCCGCAAACGCACGAGGAATATGCGCTGGCACGCACCGAGCGCAAGACCGCACCAGGCTATGCCGGATTTACTTTTCACACCGCGACGGACGTAACGCTGGAACAGGATTTATCGCGGCGCGATTTCACCGTCAACGCAATGGCGCTCGACCCCGACGGCACGCTGATCGATCCTTACGGCGGTCAGGCGGATTTGGAAGCCGGTTTATTGCGTCACGTCAGTCCGGCTTTTGCCGAAGACCCGGTGCGCATTTTGCGCGGCGCGCGCTTCGCCGCCCGTTTCGGTTTTTCGATTGCGCCCGAAACGCTGGCGCTAATGCGGACCATGGTTGCGAACGGCGAAGTCGATGCGCTGGTGCCCGAACGTGTGTGGCAGGAACTCGCGCGCGGTTTGCAGGAAGCAAAGCCTTCCCGCTTCATCAGCACATTACGCGATTGCGGCGCACTTGCAAGGGTGCTGCCGGAAGTGGACGCGCTATTCGGTGTCCCGCAGCCGCCACAGCATCACCCCGAAATCGATTGCGGTATTCATACCCTGCTTGTGGTTGATGCAAGCGCGCGGGCCGGCGACGGGCTGGAAGTGCGCTTTGCCGCGCTGACCCATGATCTGGGCAAAGCCATCACGCCGGCAGATATTTTGCCGCGTCATCCGGGGCACGAAACCCGCAGTGTGACGCTGATTCGCGCGCTGTGCGAACGCTTGCGCGTGCCGGCCGATTGCCGCGATTTGGCTTTGCTGGTCGCGCGATTTCACGGCGACATTCACCGCGCCCGCGAGCTGCGCCCGGAAACGATCGTGCGTCTGTTCGACCAGTGTGATTTATGGCGCAAGCCGGAACGGTTCGCACAAATATTGCAAGCCTGCGCTGCCGATGCCCGCGGCCGGACGGGACATGAAGATGATGCTTATCCGCAGGCGGCTTATTTGCTGCGCTGCGCAGCGGCCGCGCAGACTGTTAATGGCGGCGCAATTGCGCGGGCGTGCGCAGACAAAAACACAATCCCGGAAAAAATTCACGCCGCGCGGGTTGCGGCAGTGACGATCATCGTCAATCTGGCGCGCAACGCTTCACCCGCCGGTAGTTGAACGGTTACGGCGCGCTCACAAAGTGCGCGACAAATCGCCGAGCGCAAATCCTCGCAGCGGGGCTTCCATGTTTTTACCCAGCGCGATGACTTTGAACAATTCACCCATCTCGGCCGGGCTCGTGAGTTTTTGCAGTTGCGCCGCCAGCGGCGCGTAGGCGCGCATGTCTTCCGGATCAGCGTTTTGCAAGAATTCGGTAATACCGCAATTCATCAGGAAGAACGCCTGGTGGGTGTAGCCGAGAAACTCCAGACCAGCATCGATCCCCGCTTCCGCCACCGCCGTAAAATCAACGTGCGCGGTAATGTCCTGCAGACCGGGCAAATAAAACGGATCGTCGTGCGCGTGATGGCGGTAGTGACACATCAGCGTGCCGCGACTGCGCTGCGGATGGTAAAACTCGCGCGCGCCAAAACCGTAGTCGATAAACAGCAGTACGCCGGATTGCAGCCGTTGTGCCAAGCTGTTGATCAGACCGCGCGCGGCCGGACAAATTTCGCTGAGGTAGTCATCCGGCGCCTGTATTCGTTGCGCAGCCTGCGACAAGACATCGTCGGCAAGGGGTCTGTCCTGCCAGCAGAATCCTGCTTCGTTCACGGCAACGCCGCGCTCCCGCGCTTCACCCGCACGCCAATGCAGCAAATGGACCGGCAGGGCATCCAGAATTTCATTGCCGAACACCACGCCGTCGATGACGTCCGGCAGGCGATCCAGCCATTGCACACGGCTTAACAGATGCGGCACACGCTGTTCCAGCAACAGCCGCTGGCGTTCGCGCAAATCCGCACTCACTTCCAGTATCGAATACTGCTCCGGTAATTGTCCCAGCAGCTCGAGTTCGGCCAGAATATCCGCTGCAAGCTTGCCGCTACCTGCGCCGAGTTCAAGCATTGTCGGCTGTGAAGCTCGCATGATTTCCACCAGCTGACGGGCCAGCGAACGGCCAAACAGAGGCGACAATTCCGGTGCGGTGATGAAATCGCCAGCCTCGCCGAATTTGTGTGCGCCGGCCGTGTAATAACCCAGACCCGGCGCATACAGTGCAAGCTCCATATAGCGCGTAAAGGAAATCCAGCCGTCATTGGCGGCAATCTCCGCGCGGATATGTTCGGAAAGTTGGGCGCTATGCTGCAAGGCAGCGGAATCGGGAACAGGCAGGGACATCGTACGGGCTCGGGTATAATTTCGCGGCAGAAAGTTTAGCAGTTTGACCGGAGGATGCGTGGAAACAGGAATGCAAGGCAAGGTAGTGCTGGTTACCGGCGCGGCAAAACGCGTCGGCGCTGCGATTTGCCGTCAGCTGCATGCCGGCGGCGCCAACATTGCCGTGCATTACCGCAGTTCGGCCGGGGAAGCGCTGGCCTTGTGCGATGCGCTGAATGAGATGCGCCCGGACAGTGCAACCGCCTTTCAGGCCGACTTGCTGGACATCGCCCAACTGCCGGCGCTGATCAGCGACATCGTTGAAACCTTCGGCCGCCTGGATGCGCTAGTCAACAATGCCTCGAGTTTTTATGCCACGCCGCTTGCAGCCATCGACGAACAGCAATGGCAGGATTTGCTCGGCAGCAATCTCAAGGCGCCGCTGTTTCTGGCGCAAGCCGCGGCGGATGAATTGCGCCGTCGGCACGGTGCCATTGTAAATATTGCGGATATTCACGCCGAACGCCCGATGCACGGCCACTTGCTCTACAGCACCGCCAAGGCCGGGCTGGTTGCGCTGACCAAGGGCTTGGCACAGGAACTGGCACCGCAGGTGCGCGTGAATGCCGTCGCACCGGGAGTCATTGTCTGGCCGGAAGGCGAAGCTTGGGCGGATGTGGAAATGCGCCGCAGGATCGTGGCGCACACGCTGCTCAAACGCGAGGGCTCGCCGGAAGACATCGCAAAAACCGTGGAATTTCTGATCAGCCATGCGCCTTACATCACCGGACAAGTGATCGCGGTAGACGGTGGCCGCTCCATCAACCTTTGAAAAGCGACTGCACACCCCACGCTTTTCCACAATCCCCGCTATGAACGATATTCAGCCTATTCTTTTCGAACAACATTCCACCAACTTCAATCGCCTCAGGGGCCGGTTGGAGAGCGCCGTCGGTAAGGCCATTGGCGATTTCAACATGATCGAGGACGGCGATGTGGTGATGGTGTGTTTATCCGGCGGCAAGGATTCCTACACGCTGCTGGATATTCTGCGCACCCTGCAAAAACGCGCGCCCATCGATTTCAAAATCGTGGCGATGAATCTGGACCAAAAGCAGCCGGGATTTCCCGCCGAGGTGCTGCCCAATTATCTGAAATCCATTGGCATCGATTTTCATATTGAGACACAGGACACCTACTCTATCGTCAAGGAAAAAATCCCCGAGGGGAAAACAACCTGCTCCCTGTGTTCACGTCTGCGCCGCGGCATCATCTACAAGGTGGCAGGCGAACTGGGGGCCAACAAGATCGCGCTGGGCCATCACCGCGACGACATGATCGAGACGCTGTTTCTGAATATGTTTTTCGGCGGTTCGCTCAAAGCTATGCCGCCCAAGCTGGTGACCGACAAGGGCGACCACATCGTGATCCGGCCGCTGGCGTATTGCGCCGAGAAGGACATCGCCCGCTACGCGCGTGGTATGGAATTCCCCATCATCCCGTGCAATCTGTGCGGCTCGCAGGAGAATCTGCAACGGCAAAACATCAAGGCGATGCTGACACAGTGGGAACGGCAATATCCTGGTCGCACGCAAACCATTTTTACCGCGATGCAGAATGTACGGCCGTCGCATTTGCTCGACAGCGCGCTGTTCGATTTTCAGGGACTGAAGCTGGGTGATGTCGTGACCGAGGGCGACACCGCCTTCGACGATTAGGCAGGATTCACGGCAATCTTGAAAATCACTTTGCGAATTTCTCCATCCGCCACCAGCGGCGCGTGGGCATCTTCCGGAAAGAAAATGCAGAAGTGACCGGGCGGTGTGGCAATCCAGGTAGCAGGCGGATCATCAAAAAAACGAATGTCTCTTTCCGTGCTGTACTCGTCGCATGGCGCGCGACAATCTGCCAGCGCTTTCCAGCCCATCTCGTCCACACCCGACAACACCAATTGAATATCGATGTAACGCCGGTGACATTCCAGCTTGGCACTTTCGCGGCTGCGACCCGCGGCCTGCTCGACGATGGCGAAAAGATCGTCTCCGACGATGCTGTGTTTTCCACCCGCGAGAGTATGCAGATCCGTCTCGCGAATGAACTCAAAAACCCGGGCGAACAAGGGATGCAGGCTATTGCAGCGTTCGGACTCACTTAAACTGGCAAAAATCATATGGATGCTCCCTTGAAATATCGGCTTAAAACAGGCGGCCAACGCCAGACAGTCGGCATTTTTCCGTATTTTTGCGGGCAAGGACAGTTGAAATAGCAAAAAAATGCTTCCAAACCCGTGTTTTCATGCATTTTCCCATTGCGCCCTCGAAAAAAATGCATAACAATCTGCCGGGCTTTCAACCACAACCAAAGGGAGTACTCGCATGAACCGTAAAGAACTGATCGATGCACTCGCAGCAAAAACCGGCAGCAGCAAGGCCGATGCAGACCGCAACATCGCCGCTCTGATCGAAATCGTTACCGCTACCCTGAAGAAAGGCGACAGCGTCGCTCTGGTAGGCTTCGGCACTTTCGAAGTTCGCAAGCGTGCTGCACGCACCGGCCGCAACCCGGCTACTGGCGCAGAACTGAAAATCAAGGCTTCCAAGGTTCCAGCTTTCAAGGCTGGTGCCAACCTGAAAGCTGCTGTGAACGGCGGCAAGAAGTAATTCTGCTGATTCGTCGCAATAGCAAAGGCCGGCAATGCCGGCCTTTTTTATTTCCCCTCGTTTAGCGCGTCATCGGGTCAGGTGTAATCAGTGTAGCCCTGCTCGCCCGGCGTGTAGAAGGTGTTCATATCCCAAGGTGTTAATGCCTGCCCGGTTTTCAGTTTGTGTACCAGATCGGGATTGGAAATGAAGGCTTTGCCAAATGCGACCAAATCACCCCGGCCGGCCTGTAAATCGGCATTCGCCCGGGCCAGATCATATCCTCCGGACAAAATATATTTGCCCTTGAAGCCGTTGCGGATGGCTGCCTTGATGGCCGGGCTGACTTCCGGTGCACCCATCGAGCTGTGATCGACAACATGGATATAGACCAGCCCAATCTCGTTGAGCGCTTCAACCAAGCGGGCGTACAAGACATCCATCAGGGCGTCCGGTTGCATATCGTTGAACACGCCATAAGGCGACACACGCATGCCTATCCGTTCCGCACCAATGGCGGCGGCAGCAGCCTTGGCCACCTCCACCGCGAAACGGATGCGATTTTCCACGCTGCCGCCCCAGCGATCGGTACGTTGATTGGACGCAACATTGAGAAACTGGTCAATCAGATAACCGTTGGCGGCATGCAGTTCGACGCCGTCGAAACCGGCCGCGATCGCGTTTTTGGCCGCGTTCGCATATTCCGCAATGGCCGTCGCGATGTCGTCTTCGCTCATAGCTTCCGGCCGGGCATACGGCTGCATGCCGGCACCGTCGGTCCAGATTTCGCCGGACAGGGTGATCGCCGAAGGGGCCAGAATCCGTGCGTCGGAAGGCATGTTGGCCGGATGGCTGACGCGGCCCGTGTGCATAATCTGGGCAAATGTCCTGCCACCCGCGGCGTGAACAGCCGCGTTTACCGCACGCCACCCGGCAAGCTGTTCCGCGTTATAGATGCCGGGAATGCGAGCGTAGCCCACGCCGTTCGGCGAGGGCGATATGCCTTCCGTGATGATGAGGCCGGCACCCGCGCGCTGGGTGTAATAAGTCGCCATCAGCCCGACGTTGGGTACATGCGTACCGGTAGCACGCAAACGGGTCATCGGTGCCATAACCACCCGGTTGACTAACGTCAGCGGCCCCAGTTGCGCGGATTCAAAAAGTGCTTGTGTCATGTCTGGCTCCTGATCGCTTTCTGATTACTGCTTGACCGCTTCGACCGGAATGGTCAGCGTCACTTCGTCACCCACATAAGGCGCGTGCTTGCCCATATTGAAATCGGAACGCTTCACTATCGCAGTGGCATCTGCGCCGCAGGCATCTTTTTTGCGCATCGGATGTGGCATGCACATAAACGAGGTGATTTTTAGCGTGACCGGTTTAGTGATTCCCTTGACGGTCAGATCGCCATCCACCGCAACCAGCTTGTCGCCATCGAATTTAAGTTTGCTGGATTTGTAGGTGATGGTCGGATATTTGGCGGTATCAAAAAAATCTTCGGCCTGAATGTGTTCGTTGAACAGCGCCATGCCGGTATTTACGGATTTGGCATCGATGACAACATCGACGCTGCCGGTTTTAGCGGCACGGTCGATCGTAATTGTGCCGGTGGTTTTGTCGAACTTGCTCAGCTGGGTGGAATAGCCAAAATGGCTGTACTGAAAGCGTGGCAGGGTATGGCCGCTGTCGATCACGTAGGTTTCCGGGGCGGCGTAGGCCGCCGTTGCGAAAGTCATGGCCAGTGTCAGGGTAGCGAGTGTTTTCATGGATGTTCTCCTTGGTGAATGGGTTGGGGTGAATCTACTTCTTTGCGGGTGCTGCATAAACAACAATACGGAATTTGATTTTGACTTCGTCTGCCACGGCGCTGACATCGGCCCAGATACCCTCGCCAATGGCGTAATCCAGGCGCCGGATTGTAAAGCTGCCCTCGAAGATACCTTTGTTGCCGGAAGGTTGAAACGTAACCGGCGTAACGACATCGCGGGTTTTGCCCTTGATACTCAGCTTTCCGCTTGCCTCGTAGCGGTTGCCTCCCAGCGCGCGAATAGCGCTGGAAACAAAACTCACCGAGGGAAACCGTTTGGCATCAAACCAGGCTTTGCCGACGACTTCGGCATCGGCTTCGGTCGAACCGGTATCTATGCTCGCCACATCCACCTCGATCCTTGCGCTGGCTTTGGCAAGCCGGGCCGGGTCAAACGCTAGCTGCGCCTTGAATTTGGAAAACCGGCCGTCCATCGGCACGCTCATTTGTTCATAGGCAAACGCCAGCCGGCTTTCGTCCGTCTGCACCTGATTGAATTCCAGCGCGGACACCGGGGTCACGGCACAAAGCAAACCCGCAACCAGAAGACAACGTAATCCGTTCATTTGAAATCTCCCCACGGCAGCATGCGACGCAGCACATCATCGCGCTCCAGAAAATGATGTTTGAGCGCCGCCGCCACATGCAAAACGATTAGTAGCGCCAGGGTGAAACTCAACACTTCGTGTACCTCGCCCAGCCACTCCCCGAGCGCCTTGTCCTTGGCCACAAGATCGGGCAAGGCAACAATGCCAAACCATACCGTTTTGAATCCCTTGGCCGAACTCATCAACCAGCCCGAGACCGGCACAACCAACATCAGCAGATACAGCAAAGCGTGCACCGCCCCACTCGCCCATTCCTGCCAGCGCGGCATGCCGAAGGGCAATGGCGGCGGCTTATGCGTGGCACGCCAGAGGAGACGCAGCAGCACCAGCATGAAGACCGTGACGCCTATCCATTTGTGGTAGCTGTAAAGCTGCAACTTGGCGGGCGAAAGCGGAAGATCATGCATATAAATGCCCAGCGGGAAAATGCCGAAAAGCAGCACGGCCATTAGCCAGTGCAACGATATCGCGGTCAGTGTGTAACGTTGCGTCATGGCACGCCCCTCAATTAAACCGGCCGTTACGGAAATCATCCAGCGCCTGGTGGATCTGCTGCTGGGTGTTCATCACGAATGGGCCATATTGCACGATGGGCTCGTGCAGCGGTTGGCCGGCCACCAGAATCAGCCGCGCCGCCGAATCCGCCTGAATGATGACGCCGTCACTGTCGGCTGCGTTATGCAAAATACCCATGCGCTGCGACTCAATCCGCGTCCCGCTGATATTCACCGCACCGCGATAGACATAAACAAAGGCATTGTGTGTGGTCGGTATCGCCGTGGCAAATGTCGTCCCGGCGGGCAAATGCACGTCCAGATAAATCGGATCGGTCGTGTCGCGGGTGACGGCGCCGGCAACCCCGTTACTGCCGCCCGCTATCACGCGCACTTCAACACCTTCTGATGTCCGGTATTCGGGAATTGCCACCGCGGGAAAATCCCGGTACCACGGCTCGGCCATTTTGCTGGCCGCCGGCAAATTGAGCCAAAGCTGAAAACCTTCCATGACGCCGTTTTCTTGCTCGGGGATTTCGGAATGGATCACACCGCGCCCGGCGGTCATCCACTGTACGCCGCCGTTTTCCAGCAAACCCTCGTGGCCTGCGCTGTCGCGATGGCGCATCCGTCCGGACAGCATGTAGGTGATGGTTTCAAAACCGCGATGCGGATGATCGGGGAATCCGGCAATGTAATCGTGCGGGTCGTCGCTGCCAAAAGCATCGAGCATGAGGAAGGGATCCAGCCGCTGCTGCAATCGCCCGGTCAGCACCCGCGTCAGACTGACGCCGGCGCCATCCGAAGTTGCAACGCCGGTCACTATCTGCTCAATGGTGCGGGTTTTCCGGATTGCGTCGGGTATTAAGGCCGTCATGGGAATCTCCATTTCGTGGATTTTTTAGCATCATATTTGCCATCAAACCATGGATAAACCCCTTATTACGAGATAGACTGTTCCATAAATGGAACAAAAGAACATTTCTACTGACGACTTGCTGCTCTTTACTACCGTGGCCGAACAGGGCAGTCTGGTGCGCGCGGCCGAGCAACTGGGGATGCCCAAAGCCACCGTCTCGCGCCGCCTCGGCCATCTTGAAGCCCAACTAAAACAACGTTTGCTGCTGCGCACAACTCGCCGGTTGACGCTTACAGACTTCGGCGCCAGCTTCCTCGAACACTGCCAGCGCGTCGGCGAAGAGGTCTCGCTGGCGTTGGATTTTGCACATAGCCAGCAGGCACAACCGCACGGTCACTTGCGCATTTCCATGCCAGGTGATTATGCACGGCAGCACTTCTCCCGGGCCATCGCCACATTTATCGAAACCTATCCCGACATCACGCTGGATTTGGATCTCTCCTCACGCCGGGTGGATCTGATCGGCGAGCGCTTCGATCTGGCAATCCGCATGGGCGCGCTGGAAAACGACAGTCAGCTCGTCGCCCGCAAGATCGACGAACAAAAGATCAGCCTGTACGCCAGCCCGATCTATCTGGCGCTGCATGCCGCCCCCCGGCATCCGGACGAATTGCAACAACACATGGCGGTTCGCCTGCTCTCCGCACGCGGCCTGTCCTCGCCCTGGCGTCTGAGCAACGGCGCCGACCTGTGGGAAGGCATACCTCCGGGCCGCCTCGCCGCCAGCTCACCCGACATGATCCAGCAACTTCTGCTGGACGGTGCGGGCATAGGCGCACTGCCTTGCCGATTTGCCGAAGAGGATGTTCGCAAGGGATGCCTGCTTCCCATTCTGCCGGAATGGTCGCTGCCCGCTGTCCCGGCTTGGGCAGTGACACCCATGCGGCGCTACTTGCCGAGCAAAACACGCCTCTTCCTCGCTCACTTGGAATCCTTTATGGAACGGGGACAAACCAGCACGCCACTGACCCGCTCATACGAATTCACACCATGAAACTCCCCTACCACTCAATTCGTCGTTTTGCGCTCGCGCTCCTCTTTCTGAACCCATTGCATGCCTGCGCTGAAACGGTTTCGGTTGCCGTTGCGGCCAACTTTTCAGCACCGATGAACGCGATCGCCCAAGAATTCACGCAAGATACCGGCCATCAGGTTCAGCTTTCCGCCGGCTCATCCGGCAAGCTCTATGCCCAAATCCGAAATGGCGCACCCTTTGAGGTTTTTTTGTCGGCCGACTCGGAAATCCCGGCGCGCCTTGAACAAGAAGGACTGGCCGTTGCCGGTTCACGCTTTACCTATGCCACGGGAGGGCTGGCGCTTTGGTCAGCCGATCCCTCGCTGGTGGATGCTCAAGGACGCGTTCTGGGGGAAAACAAATTTGCAAAATTGGCCGTCGCCGATCCCAAACTGGCGCCTTACGGCAAAGCCGCCGTAGATGCGCTGACAGCAATGGGGCACCTCGGCGCGGTAAAAGATAAATTCGTCACGGGTGAAAATATCGGGCAAACGTACCAGTTCGTAGCGACCCGCAATGCCGAATTGGGATTCGTCGCACTCTCCCAGATCATGAAGAACGGCCAATTGCTTTCGGGATCCGCATGGATTGTGCCCCCAAAACTGTACGCACCCATTCGGCAGGATGCCGTCGTGCTCAACACGGGAAAAAACAGCGCGGCGGCCGGCGCATTGCTGACTTATCTGAAGGGCGGAAAAGCGCGAAAAATCATGGAGTCCTACGGCTATCGTCGCTGAACAGCACACCAGAAAGCGTGACAAGACGGCAAAGTTTCAATACTGAAAGTCGCTTAAATATGGCGCGCCCGAGACGATTCGAACGTCCGACCCCTGCCTTCGGAGGGCAGTACTCTATCCAGCTGAGCTACGGGCGCGTGGGAATGATGCTTGCAGGGGGCGCATTCTACCTCAACTTTGATTCCTTGGCGCTGAACGGGCTTTGCGCGATCAAGGCTGCTTCTTGCCGCGCGGGGGATGCGCGTGCCGCGCCAAAATAAAATCGGCAATGATCTTAAGCCAAATCGTCATACCGGCCATGGCGGTCCAGGTCGCGTAATCATAACGGGCGGTTAGCACACCAACGATGGCCGTCACAATGACCACCCCCGCTAATAAGTTGATGCCGGCAGCATAGGGCGCAAATTTTTCCGGATTTGGCGGCGATTCTCCCCGCTTGATCGCAACTTCGGAAAAATCGCGCCTGATCGCAATTCGCCAGGCGCGACGCAACCAGAAAAACGCCATCGGAAACAGGGCCAAAAACAGTATCCAAGTCATCGCTACGCTGATATCGAATTTCATAATCCCTCAAACAAAAAGCCCCACCAAACGGTGGGGCTGAATGTTACTGCAATGTTGCCTAGTGTGCGTGACTGCCGTCTACTGCCTTGGAGCCGCGTGGCACACGGACATTTTCCACCAGCGCCTGGATATGCTCAGGCGGCTCTTTGGTGAATTTGTCCACCACGAAGGCGACAATGAAGTTGAACAACGCGCCCACGGCACCAAAGGCTTCCGGCGTAATCCCGAAGAACGGATTCTTGCCTCCAATCAGGTCGAGATACTCGGTGCCCTTGATGAAGAAGATACCCTTGTGTGCGAACACATAGAACAGGGTAATGCCCAGGCCCGCCAGCATGCCGGCAATCGCACCCTCCTTATTCATCTTCTTGGAGAAGATACCCATCATGATCGCGGGGAACAGCGAGCTGGCTGCAATACCGAACGCAAGCGCCACGGTTCCCGCCGCAAATCCCGGCGGATTCAGCCCGAGGTAACCGGCCACCACGATCGATACCGCCATGGCAATCTTGCCGGCCATGAGCTCACCCTTTTCACTGATGTTGGGATTGAATACCCCCTTCACCAGATCATGGGAAATCGCGGAAGAAATCGCCAGCAACAAGCCTGCAGCCGTAGACAACGCAGCAGCCAAACCACCCGCGGCCACCAGTGCGATAACCCAGTTCGGCAGCAGCGCAATTTCCGGGTTGGCCAGCACGATAATGTCCGCATTCACGTTCAGCTCGTTACCCTTCCAGCCGGCCGCTTCGGCCTTGGCCAAGGCTTCCTCGTTCTTGCTGTCATCCTTGTAATACTGGATGCGGCCATCGCCGTTTTTGTCCTCAAACTTCAGCAAACCGGTTTTTTCCCAGCGCGCCATCCAGTCCGGACGCTCTTCGTACTTGATCGAGGCATCGGCCGCATACAAATCACCGCCGGTTGCAACCGCCGTATTAACCGTCGAAAGCAGGTTGAACTTGGCCATCGCACCCACCGCCGGAGCGGTTGTGTACAGAAGCGCAATGAACACCAGCGCCCAGCCAGCGGATGCACGCGCAGCGGCCACACTCGGCACCGTAAAGAAGCGCATGATCACGTGCGGCAGACCGGCGGTACCGATCATCAGCGACAAGGTGTACACGAACATATTTAGCGTGCTGCCGGCCGTCGTGGTGGTGTACTGACCAAAACCCAGGTCAGTCACAACCTGATCCAGCTTTTGCAGCAACGACACATCCGTACCCGCCATGTTGGCGCCCAGACCCAGTTGCGGAATCGGGTTGCCGGTCAGATGCATGGAGATGAAAATCGCAGGCACAGTGTAGGCAAAAATCAGCACAACGTATTGGGCCACCTGAGTGTAGGTAATGCCCTTCATCCCGCCAAGCACGGCGTACATGAACACAATACCCATGCCGACATAGATGCCGGTTTCGTTCGACACTCCGAGGAATCGCGAGAACGCCACACCTACGCCGGTCATCTGACCGATCACATAAGTCAGCGATGCCGTTAGCAAACAGATTACCGCCACGGTAGATGCTGTTTGCGAGTAATAACGGTCACCGATAAATTGCGGCACGGTGAACTTGCCAAACTTGCGCAGATACGGCGCCAGCAGCAATGCCAGCAAGACATAACCGCCGGTCCAGCCCATCAGGAACAGGCCGCCGCCATACCCCATATTGGAGATGAGGCCGGCCATCGAAATGAACAATGCGGCTGACATCCAGTCTGCAGCCGTCGCCATACCGTTGATACGTGGGCCAACCCCGCCACCGGCCACATAAAATTCGCTGGTGCTGCCCGCACGCGCCCACAAGGCAATGCCAATGTAGAGCGCAAAGCTCAGGCCAACGACCAGATAAATGGTTGTTTACAGATCCATGCTATCCCCTTATTCTTCGTGTACGTCGAATTTGCGATCGATCTCGCCCATTTTCTTGGCATAGATGAAAATCAATGCCACGAAAACGTAAATGGATCCCTGGTGGGCAAACCAAAAGCCCAAAGGATAACCGCCCAGATGTATGCCGTTGAGTATGTCGGCGAACAGAATGCCCGCACCAAATGACACCAGGAACCAGACTGCAAGGATCTTGGTTAACAAGCCCAACGTGGCTTTCCAGTAAGCCTCGCCGTATTTGTCCATCGATTATTCCCCCTGTGATTTATTGCAGATTATTGTGACATCTCATCCCGTTTACGGGATGGCGCGATTGTATAGAAGACCAAACGAATTACAAGGGTAATCTGGCGTCAAATCTAGCCTTGCCGCGCATGGCGGTAAGTGCGCTCCAAACTGCGCATACCGTCAAAACTCCTGCCGTCACCGGAACGGTGCGCCTGTGCCATCGCCACTAAAAGCAGCTGTGCCGTTGCCAGCGCGTCGGCCAGCGCGTTATGCCGCGCCTCGTTAAATATGCCAAATTGCTGCGTCCAGTCATCCAGCACGCGATGGGTATGCATCAACTCCGGATTGAGTGCCGGCATCACATAAGCCAGATCCAGCCAGGGATGATTGAAGTTAAAGCCGAGATATTGTTTGATGGCCCGGCGAATCATGGTCTCGTCAAAAACCACATGAAAAGCCACCAGCGGCGCATTCCCGAGGAACTCCAAAAAAGTCAGCAAGGCCTCCTCCGGCGACAAACCGTCACGCTGCTCCGAACCCGAAATCCCGTGAATCAGGATATTTTCCTTGCGACTGGCTTCGCGCTGTTGCAGCACGATGGAAAAATGGTCGCCGATTGCAATGCGATTATTGACAACCGCCACCGCACCGATGGAAATCAGACTGTCGGTGACCAGATTCAGCCCCGTGGTTTCCACATCCAGAACGACATAGCGGGATTCCTCAAAGCGGCGGGTACGCGGCGGCGGCGGCAGGCTTCGCCATGCATCAAGCCGGGCCGATTGTTCCGAAGTCAGATCCGGGCGGGAACCGAACCAGCGATGCAGTAAATTTTTCAAAGCTGATAATCCAGCGCCAATTTGCTCTGCACTTTGCGCGCCTGCCGGAAAGCTTCCTTGAGAATGCGCCGGTCCAGCTCGTTCAGGTGCGCGGGATCGATCAGATTGTCGAGCTGGTCACCGGCCGCCTCACCCAGACGCGCAATCTCCTCGTAATGATGACGCAGGCGCAACATCTGGATAAACAGGAATGCCTTGATCCAGGCCTCCACATCCGTACCCGGCACTTTCAGCGCAACCGCACCTTGGCGCAACCGCTGCAATGTACTGGTCTGGGTTGTACCGCTGGCCAGGCTAAAAATACGCGCGGCATCAACAAAAGGTGTCAGACCGTTAATTTTGAGATCCAGCCGTTTGGCATCATTGAGCACGAAATCGCGCACCATTCCCAAGGGCGGCCGGTTGCGCAGCGCGTTTGCCGCCATTTGGTGCAAAAACCGCACGTTCCCGCGCGCCAGTTTTGCCAGCCAGTTGCGTAGCTCCTCTGCAAGCTTGCGCTCGCCGGCCAGCGCCCGGAAATCAAAAAAGATGGACGCATGCATCAGGGCATCAGGCGAGCCCCGATCGATCCAGCGGTCAAACACCTGCCGCCATTCCTGCATCGACAAACACCATTGCGGGTTCGATGCCATGATTTCACCCTTACACAATGGAAATCCGCAACGCGCCAACGCATGATTAACCCGCAAGGCGACCGGCAACAATTGCGCCCGCACCGCTTCTGCAGTCAGACCTTCCGGCACATTAAATAACAGTGCGTTGTCCTGATCGGTGTTGAGTGTCTGCTCGAAACGCCCTCCGGAGCCCATTACCAGCCAGCAAACCTGCCCCTGCAACGGGCCCTGATCCAAACCGGCCGCCAAGCTTTCCAGCTCGATCACGCGCTCAGCCAAGAGGTCGTTCAGGGTAGACAAAAACAGCGTCAGTTGATCAGCGGCGACACCCTGCGCCATCATGTTGCGGGTCAGCGCACGAATATCCTTGCTCAGTGCCACCAGCACTTCGATGCTTTCCGCCTGCCGGAGTGCACCGCTCAACTGGCGCAAGCCAACCCGTTGCAGGGCAAACAAATCCCGTTCCGACAAAATGCCGCGCAAGGTGCCATCGGCCTCGGTCACCAGCACGTGACGAAAACCCGCGCGCGCCATCACCATGGCCGCCTCATAAGCCAAAGCTTCGGGCGGCAGGGAAACCGGATCGCGACTCATGACTTCGGCAATCGGCCGGTCGGTGGACACGCCGGACAGCACCACCCGCCCGAGCAGATCGTGCAAGGTAAAAATCCCGACGGGACGATTTGCGGCGTCCACCGCAATCATCGAACCCACATGCAGCTCGCGCATGGTTGTCAGCACCTCGCGCAGAGGAGTTTCGGGCGTGCAGGTTACCGGTGCGCGACGCAAAATCCCGGACAGCGGGCTCGACAATGACTGCTGCTCCGTGGCCGATTGCGCAAGCTGCGCCTGCATGGCCAGATTGGACTGATCGAACAGGGCGGCGATGCGCCGTGTACAGAAATCCTTGAAAACGGGGGACATCTCGAGCAGTTCACGAAAATCCGCAGCGCCCAACTCGAAGCAGAACACGTCTTCCGCCGCACGATAGGTCGAAGTCACTGCCCGCCCGGCCAACAGCGCGCCCAGCGGAAAAGTTTCGCCCTCGTGTAGTTCAAAAACCGCCTGGTCGTCGTGATGACGCCCGCCCTTCACGCATCCCTGTTTAATGATGAAAAATCGTTGCGCCTGTCCCTGTGCGGGTTCGGCCAAGACCTCGCCGCGCGCGTAATAATTAAGCGCCAGCCGCTCCATAAGCCATTGCAAGTGCGTACGTTCGAAACGGTCAAACGGGGCGTGTGCCGCAAAAAACGGCATCAGCGAATTCTGGATGGCACTCACGGGAACCCCTCGCAATCGGACAGTGGTTTATTATAGCCACATCATTCAGGGAACAACGACCATGGCCTTTTCCAATCCCGCGCCTGCGGACATCTGCCGGTTACTGCGCGATATCCGTAGTGTCGCGGTGCTCGGCTTGTCGCCCAACCCGTCGCGTCCGAGCTTTCGCGTCGCCCAAGCCCTGCAGGGCTTCGGTTACCGCATCATTCCCGTTCGGCCGCTGGTAAGCGAAGTGCTGGGCGAAACCGCGTACGCGGATCTTGAAAGCCTGCCCGAAATTCCGGATATTGTGGATGTCTTCCGCGCGCCTGAACATATGCCCGCCATCGTCGACAGCTGCATCCGTCTCGGCGTCAAACGTCTGTGGTTGCAGGACGGTGTGATTAATGAAGCCGAAGCATTGCGCGCGCAACAAGCCGGCATCGAAGTGGTGATGGATCGCTGCATGTTCCGCGACTACGTTCAGCTTTGCGGCGACCACTGATGAAACCCCGCTGCACCTGGTGCGAACTGGATCCGCTTTACCGGCAATATCACGACACCGAATGGGGCGTACCGCAACACGATGACCGGACGCTGTTCGAATTTCTCACACTGGAAGGTGGCCAAGCCGGACTCAGCTGGCTGACCATTCTGCGCAAGCGTGAAAATTATCGTTCGGCCTTCGACAATTTCGATACGGGCCGCATTGCCGCTTACAAGGCGAATCACATAGAATCGCTGCTGCAAAATCCGGGGATCGTGCGCAACCGATTGAAAGTGCAATCCGTCGTGACCAATGCCCAAAGCTTTTTGGCGACACAAGACGAATTCGGTAGCTTCGACCGGTTTGTCTGGCAGTTTATCGAGGGGCGGACACAGCAGAATCACTGGCGCAATCTCGCAGAAGTCCCAGCCAGCACACCGGCCTCGGACGCCATGAGCCGGGAACTAAAGCGGCGTGGATTCAAATTTGTGGGTAGCACAATTTGTTATGCCTTCATGCAGGCCACCGGCATGGTGAACGATCACCTGACGTCCTGCTTCAGACACAAGGAACTTTTAAGCGCATGAACCTGCGATTCACCAAAATGCACGGCGCCGGTAACGACTTTGTCGTGCTCGACGGCATCCGCCAGTCCATCAATCTCCGCGCCGCCCAATTGTGCTTTCTCGCCGACCGCCATTTTGGTATTGGCTGCGACCAGATTCTGCTGGTTGAAGCCGCGCGCCACCCCGAGGCGGATTTCCGCTACCGGATTTTCAATGCCGACGGGGGTGAAGTGGAACAATGCGGTAACGGTGCGCGCTGTTTTGTCCGTTTCGTGCACGATCAGGGACTCACCGCCAAGCGTGAAATTGTGGTGGAAACCCATAGCGGGCTGATCTCTCCGCGGCTGGAAGATGACGGGCGGGTCACCGTCAACATGGGCGCGCCGGTCTTCGATCCCGCGCGCATCCCGTTCAATAGCGACAGCGAAGCTGTCATTCAACCGCTGACGATGGATCACAACACTGTGCAAATTACCGCCCTGTCCATGGGCAACCCGCACGCGGTGCAGGTTGTCGGCGATGTCACGCAGGCGCCGGTTGCCACGCAGGGCCCCCTGATTGAAAACCACCCGCGCTTCCCGCGCCGGGTTAATGCCGGCTTTATGCAAGTGATCGACCGCCGGAATATCCGTTTGCGCGTTTACGAGCGCGGCAGCGGCGAAACCCTGTCCTGCGGCACCGGCGCCTGTGCAGCCGTGGTTACCGGCATCCGGCGCGGCCTGCTTGATCCGGTCGTAAATGTAGACACCTGCGGCGGACTGCTGAGCATCCGCTGGGAAGGCGATGGTCAGCCGGTCTGGATGACCGGCCCGGCGGTCAGCGTATTTGAAGGCGAAATTACCTTGGAGGAAGCAATATGAGAAGTGAAGAGATCGCGCAGTATTTGCAGGACCATCCGGATTTTTTCGAAGCGCATCTGGACCTGCTCACCGAAATTAACCTGCCACATCCGCATGGCGGGCGCACAATTTCCCTGTCCGAGCGCCAGCTGATTGCGCTACGCGAAAAAAATCACGCCCTGGAAAAGCAGATGCACGAACTGCTTGCTAATGCCCGCGAAAACGAGGGTCTGCAACAGAAAGTGCACGAGTTCATCCTTGCGCTCTTTGCGGCACGCGATCTTGCCACGCTTCAGGAACTCGCCCCCCATCTGCTGCAACAGATTTTTGCGGTGCCCCACGCGACCCTGCGTCTTTGGGCAATCACGCCGCCCAGCGCTGAAGTGCTGAGTTTTACCGACAGCCAGGCACATCCGGTTTGTCTGCACCAGGCGGCACACGATACCGCCGACTGGTTCGGTGAAGCCGGGCAACAACTGCATTCCTTTGCCTATCTGCCGCTGCATGCGGGCAGTGAAAGTATCGGCCTGCTGGTACTCGCCAGCGAAGACAAGCAGCGCTTCTATCCCGAAATGGGCACCCTGTTTTTGCAACGGATTTCCGATGCCGTCGGTGCCGCCCTGCACCCTCATCTGCCGGCATGAACGCGTGCGCGGCAGACCGGAACGACCTTTATCTGCAAGGTTATCTGGCCTGGTTGCGCAACGAAAAACGCTATTCCGAACTGACGGCTGAAAACTACGCCCGCGATCTGCGCCAGCTGTTTGCGCTGGCCGGAGACATGCCGCTGGACACCCTCAAATCCCACGACATCCGGCGCTTCGTCGGACAACGGCACAGCGCGGGACTGGGCGGACGTTCACTGGCCCGCATGCTTTCCGCCTGGCGCGGATTTTTTGCCTACCTGATCCGCGATCACGGCTTGTCCGACAACCCCTGCGTCGGGCTGCGCGCGCCAAAATCGCCCAAGTTATTACCGCAGGCGCTATCGCCGGATGAGGCTGCGCGACTGGTTGATCTCCCGGCCGACTCGCCCGAAGCCATTCGCGACAAAGCCATGTTTGAACTGTTCTACTCTTCGGGACTGCGCTTGGCGGAACTGGTCGGACTCGATCCGACCGCGATCGACATGGTGGCGGCCGAAGTGCGGGTCACCGGTAAAGGCAACAAGACACGCATCGTGCCGCTGGGCAGTTACGCGCTGGCCGCGCTGCAGGCCTGGCTCAAGATCCGGCCGGGGCGGGCCCAGCCGGAGGAAGTTGCACTATTTGTCGGCGCCCGTGGCAAGCGCATCAGCCCGCGCGTCGTGCAACTCCAACTGAAAAAATGGGGCGTCAAACAAGGCCTGAGCAGCAACGTGCACCCGCATCTGTTGCGTCACTCGTTCGCCACCCACGTCCTGCAATCTTCAGGCGACTTGCGCGCAGTGCAGGAAATGCTGGGACATGCCAGCATCTCGACCACGCAGGTGTATACGCACCTAGATTTTCAGTATCTCAGCAAAATCTACGACGCGGCCCACCCGCGTGCCAAAAAGAAATCCTGAAGGCGCTTCGAACAAGTCGCGCGGCAGGTTTATTTATGTTCTCCGAACTCAGTCGCGCACGCTTACCATGGGCTTGAAACCCAGGCGTCCCTGCAGATCTTCGGCGCTCAGGCGCGCGGACTGCTGGTCCGCAAAAGGCCCGAGATGGACGCGCGTCAACCCACCTCTGGCATATAGGCTGAAAGTCTGTCCGACATTTCCCAATTCGGCGTTCATTTTGGCCATGAAGCTTTCAGCCGCTTCGCGGGATTTGAACGCCCCCAGCTGCAGGTAAACCTTGCCGCCGGCAACCACTTGCGGCACCGGCGCCGGCGCCGATTCCGACGGTTCAACTTTGGGCAATTCACGAACTTGAGGTGTTTCTGCTTTTTCCGCGACCTGGATCACCGCTCCGGGCGCTAGACTTTCCACCTCAACCCTGCCGCTGCCATTGCCAATCACGCCGAGCTTGTGTGCCGCCGTGTAGGACAAATCCATAATACGGTCATGCAAAAAGGGCCCGCGGTCATTAACGCGCACGACCACGGATTTTCCGGTGGCAAGATTGGTCACGCGCGCATAGCTGGGAATCGGCAGAATCGGATGCGCGGCGGTCATGCCGTACATGTCGTACACCTCACCGCTGGAGGTGCGCTGGCCGTGAAATTTTTTGCCATACCAGGATGCGATACCGCGCTCCTTGTAGCGTCCGGCAATCGCAATCGGCGTGTAGGTTTTGCCCAGCGCAACATACGGGCGGTTGGCATAACGATGCAGCGGTTCGGCTTGCGGCACGGCATCGGGAATCTGCTCCAGATTGGGCGGAATATCTGCCCCCGGCCCATCGCCGGCCAAATATCCCCCGCCGCCAGGCGCCGTCACTGTCTGCGGCGTGCTGCCGTCACGGCTTTCCACGGGCGCGGGTGTGCTGCGGATTTCGACCTTGCGCTGCGGCTGCGTGCTGCAGGCCGCCAGCATCAAGCTCATCAATACGAGCACGGGAAATTTGTTCTTCATCCGTTGATTCCTCTCAAGTTTGGACAAGTTTTTTGTGGGTCTCAATGCTCATGAGGATACCAAACCCCAGCAGCAGGGTCAGCATTGAGGTGCCCCCATAACTGACCAGCGGCAACGGCACACCCACCACCGGCAAAATACCGCTGACCATCCCCATGTTTACAAAGGCGTAGGTCGCAAAAGTCAGCGTAATCGAGCCGGCCATGAGCCGGGTGAAATAGGTCGACGCATTTGCGGTAATCGCGAAACCGCGCCCGATTACATACAGGTAAACACCCAGCAATATGAGATTACCGATCAACCCAAACTCTTCCGCATACACCGCAAAAATAAAATCCGTCGTCCGCTCCGGCAGAAAGTCCAGGCGTCCTTGAGTCCCATTGAGATAACCCTTGCCCAGCACCCCGCCAGAGCCGACCGCAATGGTTGCCTGAATCGTGTGATACCCCTTGCCCAGCGCATCCTGGCTGGGATCGAACAGCATCAAAATCCGGTGGCGCTGGTAATCGTGCAGCATCGACCACAGCACAGGCGCACTCGCCAACGCGCCGGCAAACAAGCCGGCAATAATTTTCCAGCTCAGACCGGCAAGAAACAGCACATAAAATCCGCTCGCGGCAATCAGCAAAGCGGTGCCCAGATCCGGCTGACGCGCAATCAGCGCGACGGGCATCAGCAACAAAATGGTCGCGACAAGGTAATGACGCAATCCCAGCGAAGCTTCATATTTTTCAAAATACCAAGCCATCATCAGCGGCACGCCGATCTTCATCAACTCGGAAGGCTGGATCGTCGCCACCCCGATATTGAGCCAGCGTCGCGCACCGTGACTGATTTCCCCGAACAACGCCACGCCTACCAGCAACCCCAGCCCCAGCAAATAAACCGGGATGGCACTGCGCATCAAATAATGCAACGGTAAATTGGCGATTAGCCACATCAGGGTGAATGCCACACCGATATTGATCATCTGCTTGAGCGCCTGATCGATGCTGGCATTGTCGGCGCTAAACAGCACCAGCAAACTAACCAGCAGCAGCAGCAGAATCCCAATCAGCAAAGGCCGGTCGAGATGAGCATTAAAACGGCGCCAGAGTTGCTGCCTAGTCATTTTCGGCCTCCGCATCGGCCGGGGCAATCACCGGCGCATCAGGCAGTTTGCCCAGCAAATAGTAGTCCATCACCTTGCGTGCAATCGGCGCAGCCGTGCCGCCGCCATGTCCGCCGTTTTCTGCAAGCACAACCAGCGCAATTTTTGGCTGCTCGGCCGGCGCATAGGCAATAAACCAGGCATGGTCGCGATGCCGCTCGGCAACACTGCTTTCGTTATAGCTGGCGCCCTGCTTGATCCCGATGACCTGCGCGGTTCCGGTCTTGCCGGCAATCGCATACGGTGCACCGGCAGATGCCATGACCGCCGTTCCACCGGGCTGGGTGACTGCAATCATCGCCCGGCGAACCAGATCCTGATGTTCGGCCGGCACCCGGGCATCGAAAGTTTGCACTTGGGGCGCTTTGCGAACCTTGTCACCGTTCGGGCTGCGCGTTTCCCGCACCAGATGCGGCTGATATACAACACCGTTATTGGCCAACGCGGCTGTTGCCACGGCGAGCTGCATGGGGGTCACCAGGTTATAGCCCTGACCGATTCCCACCGAGACCGTATCGCCCGGATACCATTTTTGCTTGTAGCGCTTTGCCTTCCATTCCTGCGAGGGCAACAGGCCTGCGCTTTCACCTTCGATATCAATTCCGGTTTTTTTACCGAAACCGAATTCGGACAAATAACTGTAAATCTTGTCTATCCCCAGTTCCGTTGCCAGCCCGTAGTAATAGGTATCGCAGGAAACGACAATCGACTTGAACAGATCCACACTGCCGTGGCCCTCCTTTTTCCAATCGCGATAGCGGTGGCTACTGCCCGGCAAGGTGAAATAACCGGGGTCGGAGATGGTGCGCGACGGCGCGCGGGTTTTGAAATGCAGCCCGGTCAGGGCCATGAACGGTTTGATGGTGGATCCCGGCGGATACTGCCCGCGCAAGGCGCGATTGTTCAATGGCGTGTCCGGCGAATTGTTCAACTCATCCCAGCTTTGCGGGTCGATGCCATCGATAAACAGCGAGGGATCAAAACCGGGCTTGCTGACAAATGCCAGCACCTCGCCATTGGTCGGATCAATCGCCACCATTGCGCCGCGGTAATTGCCAAAAGCCTGCACCGCCACTTCCTGCAATTTGGCATCGACACTCAACACCAGCGTGTTGCCCGACACGGGCGCGGTGCGCGAGAGAATCCGAATCGCCCGACCGCTGGAATCAACCTCAACTTCTTCAAAGCCGGTCGTACCGTGCAATTCGTTTTCATAAAACTGCTCCAGCCCGGTTTTTCCGATGTAATCGGTGCCACGATAATTTGCGGCAAGCTCGGCCTCTTCCAGCCGGTCGGCATCTTTCTGGTTGATCCGCCCGATGTAGCCCAGCATATGCGCCATCGCTTCGCCGTAGGGATAGTCGCGAAACAACCGCGCTTTGATCTCAACTCCGGGAAAACGGAACTGCTGCGCGGCAAAGCGTGCCACCTCTTCATCGCTGAGTTTGTTGCGGATGATCAGGGTCTCAAAGTTGCGGCGCTCAATCATCAGCTTCTTGAAACGCCGCCGGTCTCGCGGCGAGATCTCAACCAGCGTTGCCAGATCGTTGATCGTCGCTTCAAGGTTTGCCACCTTGCTGGGCGTAATTTCGAGGGTATAACCGGAGAAGTTATGGGCCAGCACAACCCCATTGCGGTCCAGAATCAATCCGCGATTGGGAACAATAGGGACCAGCGAAATGCGGTTGTTTTCAGCCAGCGTGACGTAGTAATCGTGGCGCACCACCTGCAGATAAAAGAATCGGACCAGCAAAATGCCAAACAGCACCAGCACAAAACCGATCCCCACCGCCAGCCGCAGCTGGAAACGGGAAATCTCGCGTTGGGAGTCACGCAACTCGGCACGCGAATTCATGAGAAGCGTCGTTCCGCCCGTCGTCGCCCCATCGCCCCCAGCAGCGAGCCCAGCGGAATCCATATTAACGCGGAGGTCAGGCAACCCAGAAAATAGGTCCAGGCCACATAACCGTTTACCTGCCAGTGAACCAAGGCGTATACACCATAGGTCAGCACCAGAATGCCAAACACCTGCGCTGTCTGCTCGCGCAACTCAAACATCTGCAGGCGCCGGTGCAACACGGCACCGCCGAATGCCAGCACGGTGTAAGCCAGCGCATGCTGGCCGAACAGGCTGGCATCAACGACATCGGCCAGCATCCCCACCGCCCAGGCCAGCCCGATACCCAAACGATTCGGGTGATACAAGCTCCAGTAGAGCAGCACCAGCGCCACAAAATCCGGGCGCAAATCCAGCCAGATCCCCTCCCAGGGCAAGCTATTGAGCAACAGCGCCAACACGACCGTCGCCAACACCAGGAGCGGACTGACCGGACGTAAAATTTCGGCTTGGCTATTACGGTACATAGTTATTTAGCTCCCGCCATTGCCTCTGGGGACACCGCAACTGCCCCGGGGCCGGAGACCACGAGCAAATGACGATGACTGTCCACACCGCCCACCGGCATACAAGACACGCGTGCAAAAGGATAACTGGCATCCCGCTCGACCTTCACGACCTTCGCGACGGGAATGCCCGCAGGATAGATTCTGTCGATTCCGGAAGTCACCAGCAAATCGCCGCTCTGTACATCCGCGCTGACCGGCAAATAGCGCAGGCTCAGGCGACTGGTATCTCCCGCACCGAAAGCAATGGTTCGCAACCCTGTTCGCAGCACCTGCACCGGCACAGGGAAATTTCTTTCGGTAATCAGGGTGACTTCCGACATCCACGGGTAGATGCGCGTCAACTGGCCCACGATGCCGCCATCATCCATGACGATCTGACCCGCCTTAAGCTGGGCATCCTCCCCCCTGCTGACGATCACCTTGCGCTTGAACGCGTCGCGTTCGGTATAAATAATCTCTACGGGATAAGTTTTCAGCGCAGCGCGGGCGGGCAACTCCATCAAGTTCCGCAGCTGCCGGTTCTCTTCCTGCAATGCCTGCAGCTGCAAAAGCTGCGCCGCATCCTGCTCATGCTGTCGGTGCAGCCGCAAGTTTTCGTCCACCAGACTGTCCTGGGTAACAAAAAAATCGCCCGCCTGACGCCACAGCGACCCCGGGAAAGCCGCCGTGCGCTGCAAGGGCGACAGCACAACCGATAACACACTGCGTGCGGATTCGAGATAGTGGTAACGGGCGTCGGCAAATAGCAACAGCAGCGACAGTACGGCAAAAAACACCAGCCGAACTACCGGGCCAGGCCCCCGATTGAAGAAAGGAACTTGTTGCGTACTATCCATCTAGGCGCAAAAAAAGAAAACGGGCGGGTGCGACACACGCCCGCCCGAAGCAGCGGAGTTCAGAAAATTTTCCGGCTTCCGCTGCACCGGAATGATTATTCGGTCGTAAAGATGTTGGTGGATTTGTCCATGCTTTCCAGCGCACGCCCGGAACCGCGCACCACGCAGGTCAGCGGATCTTCGGCGATGAGCACCGGCAAACCGGTCTCTTCCATCAGCAGGCGATCCAGGTCGCGCAGCAGTGCACCGCCGCCTGTCAGCACCATCCCCTTGTCGGCGATATCCGCGCCCAGTTCCGGCGGGGTCTGTTCCAAGGCAATCTTGACCGCGCTGACAATGCTATTGAGCGGATCGGTCAACGCTTCCAGAATCTCGTTGCTGGAAATGGTAAAAGCGCGCGGCACACCTTCGGCCAGATTGCGGCCTTTCACTTCCATCTCGCGGACTTCACTGCCCGGGAATGCCGAACCGATATTTTTCTTGATCTCTTCGGCCGTGGTTTCACCGATCAGCATGCCGTAATTGCGACGGATGTAATTAATGATCGCCTCGTCGAATTTGTCCCCGCCGACGCGCACCGAACCGGAATACACCGCGCCGCCGAGCGAAATCACGCCCACCTCGGTCGTGCCGCCCCCGATGTCCACCACCATCGAGCCGGTGGCTTCTTCCACAGGCAAACCCGCACCGATCGCGGCTGCCATAGGCTCCTCGATCAGCTCAACGCGACGCGCACCAGCGCCGACGGCCGATTCGCGAATCGCACGGCGCTCAACCTGGGTCGAACCGCACGGCACGCAAATCACAATGCGCGGGCTTGGACTGAAAATACTGGCCTTGTAAACCTTCTTGATGAATTGCTTGAGCATCTGCTCAGTCACGGTGAAGTCGGCAATCACACCATCCTTCATCGGGCGAATCGCCTGAATATTGCCCGGCGTCCGGCCCAGCATCTGCTTGGCCGCGAGGCCCACCTGCTGAATCACTTTCTTGCCGTTGGGACCGCCCTCCTGGCGAATCGCCACTACCGAGGGTTCGTCGAGAACAATGCCCTGCCCGCGCGCCCAGATCAGCGTATTTGCGGTACCAAGGTCAATCGCGAGGTCATTGGAAAAATAACCGTTCAAAAATCCAAACATGATGCGTCCTGAAGTCTAAAGAGGTGTGCCTGCCGAGGGCGCGTATGATACCCTATTGGCCCGAATTTCAAGAACATTTTTGCCATGTCTTTAAGCACCCAGGATGTCGAAAAAGTCGCCCGGCTGGCGCGGCTGGCCATGACCGGCGAGGAAATCGAAACCGCCCGCGCCCAGCTAAATGGCATTTTTGACCTGATCGCGGAAATGCAGGCCGTCGATACCAGCGGCGTCGAACCCATGTCCCACAGCCAGGATTTGTCCCAGCGCCTGCGCGAAGACCGGGTTACGGAATCCGACCAGCGCGACGCCTTCCAGCGCATTGCGCCACAAGTCGAAGCCGGGCTCTACCTTGTTCCCAAAGTGATTGAATAGAAAATGCTTGAATCCAGTCTGCAGCAACTCGGCGCAGCGCTGCGCGCCAAAAAAATCTCCAGCGTTGAACTGACCCAGCTCTACCTTGACCGTATGGCGCGGCTGAATCCCCGGCTCAATGCCTACATCACGCTGAATCCGGAAATATCACTGGCGCAAGCCAAGGCCGCCGACGCGCGCCTTGCCGCCGGCACTGCCGAGCCCCTCACCGGCATTCCCGTCGCGCAAAAAGACATTTTTTGCGCCAAAGACTGGCTGACCACCTGCGGCTCGAAGATGCTGCACAACTTTGTATCACCCTACGACGCGCACATCATTTCGCAGTTCAACAACGCGGGCGCGGTGAATCTCGGCAAAACCAACATGGACGAATTTGCCATGGGCTCGTCGAATGAAACTTCGCACTACGGCCCGGTGAAGAACCCGTGGGACACCCAGCGCGTGCCCGGCGGCTCCTCGGGCGGGACGGCAAGCGCTGTCGCGGCGCGCCTGTGTGCGGCGGCCACCGGCACCGACACCGGTGGTTCCATTCGCCAGCCCGCAGCGCTGTGCGGCATCTCCGGCTTGAAACCCACCTACGGCGTGTGTTCGCGTTACGGCATGATCGCCTTCGCCTCCAGCCTCGACCAGGCCGGCCCGATGGGCCGCAGTGCCGAAGACCTGGCCCTGATGATGAACGTGATGGCCGGCTTCGACGAACGCGATTCCACCAGCCTGCAACGCGACAACGAAGACTACACGCGCGACTTGAACAAGCCGCTGACCGGCCTGCGCATCGGCCTGCCAAAAGAGTTTTTCGCTGAAGGCATGGGCAGCGACGTCGCCAAAGCGATCGAAGCGGCCATCGCCGAATACAAAAAGCTCGGCGCGACCATCGTCGACATCTCGCTGCCCAACTCCAAGCTGTCGGTACCGGTGTATTACGTCCTGGCGCCGGCCGAAGCCTCCAGCAACCTGTCGCGCTTCGACGGCGTGCGTTACGGTTATCGTGCGCCCGAATACGGCGACCTCGCCGACATGTACGAAAAGAGCCGCGCGCAGGGGTTTGGCGCGGAGGTAAAACGTCGCATCATGATCGGCACCTATGTGCTGTCGCACGGCTATTACGACGCCTACTACATCAAGGCACAGAAGATCCGCCGCCTGATCGCGCAGGATTTCGTGGAAGCCTACAAACACTGCGACGTCATCATGGGACCGACCTCGCCTTCGACCGCATTCAAGCTCGGTGAAAAAGGCGACGACCCGGTGCAGATGTATCTGTCCGACATCTACACCATCGCGGTAAATCTGGCCGGCCTGCCAGGCATGTCCATTCCCTGCGGCTTCGGCGACAACAACATGCCCGTCGGCCTGCAGATCATCGGCAATTATTTCGACGAAGCGCGCATGCTCAACGTCGCGCACCAATATCAACTGGCGACCGATTGGCACAGCCGCGCGCCGCAAGGGCTTTAAGGAAACAACATGACCTGGGAAATCGTTATCGGGCTGGAGGTTCATTCGCAGCTCTCAACCAACACCAAAATATTCTCCGGCGCATCGACCGCGTTCGGCGCCGAGCCCAACACCCAGGCCGATGCGGTGAGTCTGGCACTGCCCGGTGTGTTGCCGGTACTGAACAAAGGCGCGGTGGAACGTGCGATCAAGTTTGGTATCGCCACCGGCGCGCACATCGCGCCGCGTTCGGTATTCGCACGGAAGAACTACTTCTACCCCGATTTGCCCAAGGGCTACCAAATTTCGCAGTTCGACCTGCCCGTCGTCGGCAATGGCCAGCTCGTGATTCAGGTACCTGCACAGGGCAAACAGCCCGCCTACGAAAAAACCGTGCGCATCACCCGCGCCCATCTGGAAGAAGACGCGGGCAAATCGCTGCACGAAGATTTTCACGGCATGACCGGCATCGACCTCAACCGGGCGGGCACGCCGCTGCTGGAGATCGTCTCCGAACCCGACATGCGCTCAGCGGCCGAGGCCGTCGCCTATGCCAAGGCGCTGCACACGCTGGTGCAATGGATCGGCATCTGCGACGGCAACATGCAGGAAGGCTCTTTCCGCTGTGACGTGAACGTGTCGGTGCGCAAGCCCGGCCAGCCGCTGGGCACCCGCCGCGAGATCAAGAATCTGAACTCGTTCAAATTCATGCAACAAGCCATCGACTACGAAGTGCAGTGGCAAATCGACACGATTGAAAATGGCGGCACGATTCAGCAGGCCACCATCCTCTTCAACCCCGATACCGGAGAAACACGCGCCATGCGCAGCAAGGAAGACGCGCACGACTACCGCTACTTCCCCGATCCCGACCTGTTGCCATTGGAGATCAGCGAGGAATGGAAACAACAGATCGCCGCAACCCTGCCCGAACTTCCGCACACCAAGCAGGCGCGCTATCAGGAACAGGGACTATCGGCCTACGACGCCAGCGTGCTCACCAGCGCGCGTGCACTGGCCGATTTCTTTGAAGCCACACTCGATGAAGCTCCCGGACAAATCAAACTCTGCGCCAACTGGCTCATCGGCGAAGTTAGCGCGCAACTGAACCGCGACGGACTCGACATCGCACAATGCCCGATCAGCGCGCAACAGCTCGGCGGTCTGCTCAAACGCATTGCTGACAACACTGTTTCCAACTCCGGCGCGAAAGAAGTATTCCGCACCATGTGGACCGAGGGTGGCGACGCCGATGCCCTCATCGAAGCCAAGGGACTGAAGCAGGTCTCCGACACCGGTGCGATCGAAAAAATCGTGGATGAAATCCTCGCCGCAAACGCCGACAAGGTGGCCGAATATCGCAGCGGCAAAGACAAACTGTTCGGCTTCTTCGTGGGCCAGGCCATGAAAGCCAGCCAGGGCAAAGCCAACCCGGCGCAGCTGAACGAAATTCTTAAGCAGAAACTGGCCGGTTAAACACCGCAAGGTGTCAGCCCGCCCATCCTTAAACTGGAGGCGTTTTGGCTCGCTTTCTCTTTTTCATCCTGACGATCTTTGCCCTAGGTGGCCCCGCGCCGCTGCGGGCAGGCGAGGCGCCGCCGCTGATGCTGGCGAATGTGCTGCGTGGCGATGTGGTGCTGGCGGATTTTCTGGTGAGCGAAAAATACGACGGGGTGCGCGGCTATTGGGATGGACGGCAATTGCTGACGCGCGGTGGTGCCGTGGTACACGCGCCTGCATGGTTTACCGCAGGTTGGCTAGGGCCGCCGCTGGATGGCGAGCTGTGGGCCGGCCGCGGGAAATTTTCACAAGCGGTTTCCACGGTGCGACAGCAGATGCCGGAAGATGGGGCGTGGCGCGGGATGCGCTTTATGGTGTTTGATCTGCCCGGACATCCGGGGACGTTTGCCGAACGCAATGCGGCTCTGACGTCAGTCATCGCGGAGATCAATCAGCCCTGGCTGCAACAGGTCGAACAGTTCAGTGTGACCGATCGGAGCGAGCTGCAGACATTGTTGAAACGCATCGTCAAACAAGGCGGGGAAGGGCTGATGCTGCATCGCGGCTCGTCGCTGTATCGCGCCGAGCGCAACGACGATTTGCTGAAACTCAAACCTTACGAGGATGCCGAGGCGCGGGTGGTGGGCTATCTGCCGGGCAAGGGAAAATTCGTCGGCATGCTGGGCGCCTTGCGGGTGGAAACTCCGGAAAGGCTGCGCTTTAATTTGGGCGCGGGCTTATCCGATGCGGAGCGGCGCAATCCTCCACCTGTGGGGAGTTGGGTGACGTATCGCTACAACGGTGTGAATGCGCGAACGGGCATTCCGCGTTTTGCGCGTTTTCTGCGGGTACGCGAGGAGATGGATCGCTAGCGCAGCGCTAAATTCATTCGGTCATCGCGAGCGCAGCGTGGCGATCCAGTACCTTTTTCATCATGCCGTTCACAAAACCAAACCCTGGATTGCCACGTCGGGCGTTGCCCTCCTCGCAATGACGGGGTGGGTGAATTACTACACCTCGTTGAGACTGCAATGACGGCACAGAGGATTGTCATCGCGAGCGCAGCGTGGCGATCCAGTGGGGTTTGGTCATCGCAATGACCGGCAAGCTAGAGTAGCGGTGCGCGCGGTTTGTGTTTGGCGTGAGCAAACAGCCGGTCATACACAGCATTGGGTAGCAGTTTGAGCAGGCGCCCGACGATGGCCATCTGCCAGGGAATCACGCTGAAGCTGAGGCCGTGCTCGATATCGCGCGCAATGCGCCGGGCGGCTTCTTCGGGTTCCAGCATGAAAGGCATGGGGTAAGGATTGATGTCGGTCATCGGTGTGCGGATGTAGCCGGGGCAGATCGTCACGACTTGTACGCCGCTGCCGCGCATTTCCTGGCGCAAACTTTCGAGATAGGAAATTAGCGCCGCCTTGGAAGCGGAATAAGCCCCCGCGCCGGGTAAGCCGCGAAAACCGGCGACGCTGGCAATGCCGGCGAGGCGGCCACGACCGGCAGCGCGCATCGGTTCAATGAAGGGCTGAAAGGTATGCACCGCGCCCATCACGTTGATGTCGAGGACGTGCTGAAAAACGTTGTTGTCCTCGACGTAATGGGTCAGCGTGCCGATGCTGACACCAGCGTTGGCAATCACAATATCGGGCACGCCGGCGCGCCGGATGAAATCGTCCGCCGCGATGCGCAGCGCGGCGGCATCCCGCACATCGAGCGAATAAGGGAAGACGCGACCCGGAAACTCGGCTGCCAGTGTTTGCAGTGGTTCGATGCGACGGGCCAGAACGGCGAGCGCTGCCCCGCGCTGAAGATAATGCCGCGCCAGCGCCAAACCCAGCCCGGAAGATGCGCCACTGATGATGACGCGCAATGCAGCCGGGCTGTTCATCGACACAGGACGACGGTTATTTTTTCTTGCGATCCTTGCGCGCCTGGGCGATGGCATCATTAAGCGCGCGGATCATGTCGGCAGGCTGCAAGCCGGTGACGACATATTTGCCTGCGACCACCAGCGTTGGCGTGCCGTTGATGCCGTAGCCGCGAATCATCTGCTTGGCGCGTGTCACCTTGCTGTTCATCGCAAAGGATTTGTAGGCAGCGGAGAATTTGGCACGATCAACACCGCGCGGCGCGAGGAAATTAAGAATCTTTGCTTCGTCGCTCAGATCGACGTTGTTCACGTTCCAGGCTTGGTACAGGGCATCATCCAGCTGGGCACGCTGCCCCAGCGATTCGAGCGCATAGAAGGTGCGTGCCATCGGCTCCCAGGAATCACGGAAGATAACCGGCACGTAAACCAGCGCGACATCTTTCGGCATGGTTTTTTCCCAGGCGCTGAGGTCGTGGTGCAAGTGGTAGCAATGCGAACAGCCGTAGAAGAAAAATTCCAGCACTTCAATCTTCTGGGTGCTGGTGGGCTGTGCGGGATTAAGGACCGTGTAAGTGCTGCCGGTCTCGGCGGAACAAGCGGTTGCGCCGAACAGCAGGGTTACGCTCACGATCAGGGTTTTGATGAAGTTTCGCACGGGACGCTCCTTGATAATTAAGTGAACGCGCTTACTGCGCCGAGGTTGGAGTGGCATCAATGCCATTTTGTTTCAAAGCCGCGCGTGCGCTTTCGGCATCGGCCGCTGTTTTGTACGGCCCAAGACGAACACGGTGCCAGACCCCCTTGCTGCCCAGTTCGGCGATTTGCACACCGGCTTCAAACCCCATTAACGCAAGCCGCGCCTTGAGTTTTTCAGCGTCCGCCGCATTCGCGAACGAACCCACCTGCAAATACTGCGCACCGGGTTTTGCCGCCGCCGGTTTTTCAGTCATGACTGAAGGATTATCGCCGGCCGCTGCGGGCGCGGCATTGTCCTGCTTGTCGGTCAGCACCTTGTAAAACTCGAAACGAGGCTTTTCACCCGGCTTGGCTCCGGCAGCGGATTTGTCGGATGCGGGAGCGGACACGCCGGACGGCGGCTGGTCTGTCGCGGAATTGTTCTGCACAAACGGGCTGGGCGATTTCATCACGAACCAGGCGAGGCCGGCAGCCATGGCAACGCCGATCACCATCCCCACCAGCAATCCGGTGAGTAGCGGACTACCGCCCTTGCGTGGTGTCGACTTGTTTCCCGATACTCTGCTCATGCCATCACTCCTTACATTTTTTCCGGGGCGCCAACCCCGAGCAATGCCAGGCCATTGCGGATCACCTGGGCCAGCGCCTCAATCAGCGCCAGACGGGCCAGTTTGGTGGCTTCGTCCTCGACCAGGAAACGCGAGGCATTATAGTAGCTGTGAAAATCGGCGGCCAATGTCTTGAGGTAAACGGCGATCTGGTGCGGTGCAAGATCCTGTGCGGCCTGTTCGATCACCTGCGGGAAATCGATCATGTGCTGCAGCAGAACTTTTTCGTAATCGCTGTCCAGCACATCCAGCACCACGTTGTGCAGTTGCTGGCGATCGCCGCCCCATTGCGCCAGCACCGCATGAATGCGCGCGTGGGCGTACTGAATGTAATACACCGGATTGTCGTTGCTCTGCGATTTTGCGAGATCAATGTCAAACACCAGCTGCGAATCGGGATGGCGCGCGGCAAGAAAATAGCGCGTCGCATCACAGCCGACTTCGTCGATCAAATCGCGCAGCGTGACGTAGCTGCCGGCACGCTTGGAAATCTTCACCTCTTCGCCGTTCTTCAGCACCGTCACCATCTGGTGCAACACATAGTCCGGCCAGCCCTGCGGGATGCCGGCGTCGAGCGCCTGCAAACCGGCGCGCACGCGGGTGATGGTGGAATGATGATCGGCACCCTGCTCGTTGATAACGCGCTCGAAGCCGCGCTGCCACTTGTCCAGATGGTAGGCGACGTCGGGCACAAAATAGGTGTAGCCGCCGCCGGCCTTGCGCATCACGCGATCTTTGTCGTCGCCGAAATCGGTCGTGCGCAACCACAGCGCGTCGTCTTGCTCGTAAGTGTGGCCGCTGGCGATCAGCGCCCTGACCGCCGCATCCACCTTGCCTTCGGTGTACAGCGCGGATTCCAGCGAGAACACGTCGAACTCGACTTCAAACGCGCGCAAATCCAGATCCTGCTCGCGGCGCAAATAAGCCACCGCAAAATGCCGGATCGCATCGGTATCGTCAGGATCACCCTTGCCGGTGAATTTCTGGTCATCCGCCTCGACGGTTTCGCAAGCCATGTACGCGCGGGCCACATCCACGATGTAGTCGCCGCGATAGCCATCTTCGGGCCAGGCCGGATCTTCCGGCGTGAGACCTTTGCAGCGCAATTGCACCGAGCGCATCAGGTTGTCGATTTGCTGGCCGGCATCGTTGTAGTAAAACTCGCGCGTCACGCCCCAGCCGGTGGCGTGCAACAGACGACACAGGCAATCACCCACGGCGGCGCCGCGTCCGTGACCGATATGCAGCGGGCCGGTCGGATTGGCCGAGACAAACTCCACCTGTACTTTACGGCCGCCACCGGCGTGGCCGTGACCGTAACCCGCGCCGGCGTGCAGCACACTGCGCACGACCGCCTGCTTGGCTGCGGGCGCAATAAACACATTAATAAACCCCGCGCCCGCGATTTCCACCTTGTCAATGAAATCGGTTTGGGGCAGTGCGGCGATCAGCGCATTCGCAATTTCGCGCGGTGGTTTACGCAAGGGCTTGGCCAGTTGCATCGCGAGATTGCAGGCGTAGTCGCCATGCGTTGCCTGCTTGGGGCGCTCAATCGTCACCGGCGTCGCTGCCAGATCGGGCGCGACCTGACGCAGCGCAATGCCAAACAATTCGGAAAGATGGGAGTTGAAATTGAGAACTACAGACATCGTACGCCGCCTTTTGAGAGGCGCGGATTATAGCATTTGAGGTCCGCGGCAATTATCTGAACTTTCCGGCGCAGAACCTGCACATCAAACAGGCCCGCTGCCGACAGCCCAGGATCTAGTCTCCCGCAGGCAACCTGATGGTGTACTGCCCCGACTTCTCATCTTTCACCAGCATGACCAGTTTGTGCTTCTGCGCGTCTTCCATCAGTTCACGGAATGAGCGGTAACCGTAGAAGGTCTCGCTGAAACCGGGCCGGCGACGTTGCATGGTGGTCTTGATCATGGAACCCCATAGCTTCTCGTCGGAGCCGCGTTCGGAAATGAGGCCTTCGACCGTCTCGACGAGGAAGTCCATGGCCTCCTGTTTTTTGTCGTCGTCGCTCTTTGCAGCGGCGGGTTTGGCAACTTCGACCTTGGCTTTGGCGGGCGTTTTCTTGGCGGCCTGTTTCTTCTTGGCTTCCTGCACGCGAACGAGATCATCGTAGAAAATGAATTCGTCGCAGTTGGCGCTGAGCAGATCGGAGGTGGAATCCTTCACGCCGATGCCGATGACGTATTTGTTGTTCTCGCGCAGCTTGGATACCAGCGGTGAAAAATCGGAATCGCCGCTAATGATGACGAAAGTGTCGACGTGGGATTTGGTGTAGCAAAGGTCGAGCGCATCGACGACCAGTCGGATGTCGGCGGAATTCTTGCCGCTTTGCCGCACATGCGGAATCTCGATCAGCTCGAACGAGGCTTCATGCATGGGGGCTTTGAATTCCTTGTAGCGCTCCCAGTCGCAATAGGCCTTTTTGACGACAATGCTGCCTTTGAGCAGCAAACGTTCCAGCACTTTCTTGATGTCGAACTGCGCGTATTTGGCATCGCGCACACCCAGCGCCACGTTCTCAAAATCGCAGAACAGGGCCATATTAGTGATCTCGGGTTGGTTTGCCATGACATGCCTCCGTTGCTGTGATTGTAAGTGCTGTCAGAAATATTTGACGGGATTTCGGGCTCAAAATAACACTTCACCTTTGCACCCACCAGAAAATTTCGATGGCACGAGCAATTATTTTCCAGATACCCATTCCACTAACGATTGTTAGCCCTACATACGGCTCACATGTCGTCCAAAATCCTCGACCTGTTTCCAATCGGTGAATTCGTAGATGTTCTTGGTATCCGTCGGCCCCTTGGTCATCCACATGATGAATCGAATCATCATGCGATCAAAGAAGCGATAGCTGGGATAATTGAGCTTACCTGCGAACACGGCCAGATGTTTCGGCCTCCACGCGATCTGCCTCAAGAACTTCTGCAAGTATGGATTGGTTTCCGGTGTGTTCTTTTTTGGTTTTCGCGCAACGACATTCACTGAGAAGAACGCATTGGATTTCCTATCCAAAAGCTGTGAATTTTGATTAACGAAAGCGATAACCTGCGGATGGTGCTTGCCGTAGCGGATGCTGGCACCGATCACAATGGTATCGAAAGCTTGCAAGTCATTTGCTGTGCACTCCACCAGAGGACAAAGGGTAACTTGATGCGGCGCTTCGATCACCGCTTTTATCCGCAGGCATATCTCTCTGGTATGTCCGTCTGTCGTTGAATAGGCGATGAGTATGTTTGCCATTCTTTGAACACTGTGAGGATCGAAGAACATCTGATCCAGCAAGAGTCACCTCTGCTGGATCAGTTGCTTTTTATGCTCCACCGAAAAAGCCGATAGCAACCAAAGTCAGCAACGTCAATCCGAAAAGGATCAGTACGACGCCGAGTATCTTCGATGCCAATGTCATGGGCATTGAAGGTGCATCAACCAGATGCTTTTCTAACTCGCCCGTATCAACAAGACGTTGATATTGCGCTGGGTGGTCGCGGCGGAACTCATCCAAAGATTGCGCGCCGGTGAACATGACGATATCAGGTGGCGGCAATTTGTCTGGACGGAAGTGGTTGTTGAAGAAATGCACCGTGAACAAGAACACCGCCGCCAAGAACGCTTCCTCCGCATGCACCACGGTCGCCACATTAAACACCCAACCCGGCAGATAAGTCGCTGTCACGTGCGGCAACGCCAACATCAAGCCGCTGGTACCGATGATGGTGACACCCCAGAACACAGCCCAGTAGTCGAACTTTTCGAAATATGTCCAACGATCGAACATCGGTTTCGGTCCTTTGCCGAAGAACCACTTGAACATGCCGTAGCAATCCTTGAGGTCCTTCCAGTTCGGAATCAACGAGTCAGGGCCGAACCAGCGAAAGTTCTTGTCACGCAGTAATTTCTGCATCACGTACACGAAGTGCGTGAAGAAGATGGCGACGAACAGACCTGCAACGATGCGATGGATGTGATTGATCGCATGCGGCCCACCCAACCACTTCGCTACCACTGGAGCCCAAGCTGATTCAGCGAACAGTGCCATCGTGCCGGTCAACACCAAAGTCATGGTGACCAAAGCGAACAACAGATGGGCGACGCGCCAACCCCATGGGAAACGCTGGAAGAACCTATTCTCATCCACAGGCAGATCACCCGCACGGATGTAGGACCCCACTTTGCCCTCTTTCTGCTCTTTCCATTCGCGGTAGTACCAAAGTGCGGAATGTAGCCAGAAGAATACGAACACCCCTATCAATAAGGCGATCATAAATTTGGACACGACCCACATCTGTGGATATTTTGTGAAGTCGTGACTATTGGCGTGGGGACTAAACGACAAAAAACCTTCCGTGGCGGTGTTCATGCCCGGCTTTTTGTCGTTGTGGCACTTCTGGCAAGTCTTCAATCGTTTGTCAGGATGCACCTTGGACTTGGGGTCATCCGTTCTGCGTACATCATGGCTGCCGTGACAATCAAAACATTTGGCCGTATATGCATAGCCGAGCGAACTCACTTGTCCGTGATAGGTCGCTCGGTATGTCTTGAAGTTCTCTTCATGGCAACCGCCACAGTTCTTGGTGATTTCAAGCTTGATTGGTGATGATGCGGGACTGCCTATCGCGTGCGTCGTATGGCAATCGATGCACGCTGCCGCGTTGTGGTTGTTGTTCTGTAGCAATTCTTTGCCATGTACCGATTTAACATACTGTCCAAATTGCCCTGCGTGGCAATTCTCGCCACAAGCCCGCGGCGTATCGTGGTGCCACTCATCGTGTTCAGCAGAGCCGCTGGGGGCGACATTGAAAGTGTGGTCGTCATGGCAGTCATGGCATGTGGCATTCGGCACATCAGGATTGTCTGCGTTGGGTTTGGCATGTGACGACTGCTTATAGACTTCGACGTTGCGCATCACCACTTTAAGCCCAGGCTTTTCTTCCAGCTTGCCTTCCCGCAACGCTGTCACCCACAAAGAGATGTGGCATTCCGCACAGTCTGGTTTTTTGGCCGTCACCGAAATCCCGTGGGGCGTTTTCCCATCCTCGATCTCCACATGGCATGTCACACAAGCAACATTAGCATGCACGCTCTTCTGAAACTTCTCTGGCGAAACAGCATGCAACTCCCGCCTCTCACCATGGGCATCCTTGGTATGCTTGACGCTTACACCGTCATGACATGAGAGACATTGCGCACTCTTTGATGTAAGTTGATTCGGGGCAGCCAGCGCAAGCGAGAAACACGAGAACCAGAGCGCAACAAGAAAAGCCAACAGACCCACGCCTCTTGGCATAGGTGAGAACAGCACGAGGGTTTTCATTTTTTCTTCCAGACAGTTGGAGCACATTCATCGTGTCCAGTATAGCCGGCGGGGGGCTTAGCACTGCACTACGCACCCCGCAACTGTGTTACATCAGCGCGATAGTATCCACTTGACCAGATTATTCACCTGCGCAGAATCCGCTTCGACTTGTGGATGATCGATCATTTCCCCGCCAAGTTTGACTGTGCTCGGCTGAGTGAGGTGCTTGGTGATTGCCGCCTCGGCACCTGCCTTACCTTTGCGCTCCGCTGCGATCTTTTTATATGAACGAGCCGTCTTGGTCTTTGTCACGTCATGACAATTCAAACATCCATTCTCATTCAAAAGATCCTTCGCGCTCGCCTCGTCCACAGCAGCTTGCGCACCTGTCGTTACGAACACTGAAGCCATCAAAACTGCACTTGAAAGCAACACCTTGGTTTTCATTATTTTCTCCTGATGTTTAAATGTTTAATCTAGTCCGCTCAGAGGCACCTTATTTTGCCTCTTGCGAGGAATAATGTTCTGCCAGCCCCTCTATGGTGGCATCGAAGAGCATCGTCGAACTTATCGAGTGCATCGCTGAATTACCGCGATCACCATCTCGATAGGTGGTCATCGCGTTGATCAGATACGCGCGATTCTGGCCGCTCAATTTGGGCGTCAACATATCCGGGTTGGTGCTACCGAGGCTGTGGCAAAGATCACACTTCTGCACCAGCGAATTGATTGTCTCGGGTGGCGCGAAGCTGGTCTGGACTGGCGGCTCGGTTGCAAAGTACGTAGCCACCATATTGATCTCGCTGTCCTTCAGACCAGCGAGCGCCTGATGCATCACTTTATGGTCACGCACATTGTCGCGATACGACTTGATCACCGTGTTGAGATATTTCACATTTTGACCAGCCAGATTGGGCACACTCAAATCATCGCCGGAACCGGATGGGCCATGACATCTGACACATGAACTGATGAACTGCGCACCCTCATGCGAATTAGCCGCCTTGCTAGCGGGCGACCTGGGAGCGTTCAATGCATAGTAGATCGCGATGTTCTCGATATCAGCAGGTGCAAGTCCATCTAACTTGGCATGCATTGAGGGCATGGTGCGTGTGCCGTCATGATAGGCCTTGACTGCTTTGATGATGTACTGCGGATGCTGTCCAGCCAAACGTGGAACGCCTGCAACGGTCGTGTTCCCGTCGGCACCATGACATGCTGCACAAGGTTTGCTCAACGCCTTACCGCGCTCGTAGTAGGAATATTCCGTTTTTACTTTGGAAGCCTGATTGACGACTGGCGGCAGACTCGCGTAATAGCCGACCGCATTGCGCAACTGCTGATGCGACAACCCTTCAGCGACATTCATGACTTTGCCGCTACTGTCGACGCGCTTGCCATGGTCATAGCCCTGCACAGCCTTGAGTAGATAGGTCTCGATCTGTGCCGCCAGATTGGGAATGTTGCCTGCCACCCCCTTGCCATCCATGCCATGACAGATCGCACAGCTATCTTGGACGACGGCCTTGCCCGCCTCAAGATCCAGAGATAGCTTCGATAGGTCTGGAGAGCCATGTTTGTCCGAACACCCAGCCAGAAAAATCAGCAGTATTGCAAGTGCAAAGATATTTTTGTTCATAACTTCCTCTATTTGCAGTTTGATTCGAATATCTGTTCTATGCGTATGCCTGAATGTTACGCCCATTCTACAATATTCATACGCGCCATCTCTCGCCCTAGCACCTCAAAATCCACTAAAAACAATCAACATGGATAGATCACTTTCCCGGGGTTCATTAGTCCGCGCGGGTCGAGTGTATGCTTGATCTGGCGCATCAGTTCGAGCTCGAGCGCGCTTTTGTAGTGGGTGACCTCTTCACGCTTAAGCTGGCCCAAACCGTGCTCGGCACTGATGCTGCCGTCCAGCGCGGACACGACTTGGTACACGATGCGATTGATGTCGTGTTCGTGTTGTTCGATGAAATCATCGTTCCGCGCGGCATCGAACATAGAGACGTTGTAGTGGATATTCCCGTCACCCAGATGGCCGAAGGCAACGATGCGTATGCCATCGTAAGCGTTACGCAGTGCATCGCTGGCATCGGCGATAAAGTCGGCCACGCGGCTGACCGGCACGGAGACATCGTGCTTGATACTGATGCCCTCGGCTTTTTGTGCATCGCTGATATTTTTACGTAACGTCCACCAGCGCTCGGCGCTCGGCTCGTCAGGTGTGATGTCGAACTCGATGATGCCATCACCGAACGAGTCGAGTGCATCGCGTAGCGCCGCATCCAACGGTGCCGGCAATACATCGGCCAGCTTGGTAATGACCAACCATTCGTGCCGGCGTGCGAAAGGTTCATGCGTTCCGGCAATGTGCTTGAAAACCAGATCAAGACAGGAACGCGAAATAATTTCGAACCCGCTGATTTTGTCGCCACAGGTGGCGCGCAGATGCGCAAGCAGCGCGACGGCAGCGCCAGGATCGCGCACGGCAACACAGGCCGTCGCCACGGATTGCGGACGCGGAAACAGCTTCAGCACCGCCGCTGTGATAATACCGAGCGTACCTTCGGCACCAACGAACAGATGTTTGAGGTCGTAGCCGGTATTGTCCTTGCGCAAAGTGCGCAGACCGTTCCAGATTTGTCCGTCCGGCAATACCACTTCGAGCCCGAGCACCAGATCGCGTGCGCTGCCGTAGCGCAAAACACCGACACCCCCAGCATTGGTGGAGAGATTGCCGCCGATTTCACAGCGTGGCGCAATGGCAGTTAATCCCAGCGGGAATAATCGGTCGGCACGCGCGGCAGATTCATACAACGAGGCCAGCGTGCAACCAGCTTCCACGGTCATGGTGTAATTGGTAGCGTCAATTTCGCGAATGCAATTCATCCGTGAGAGATTGACCACAAGCTGCGCGCCGCCATCCGCAAGCGGCACGGCACCGCCACACAAACTGGTATTACCGCCCTGAGGCACGATGGCGATGCCTTCTGCCGCACACAAACGAACGAGCGCGCTGACCTGCGCCGTATTTTCCGGAAACACAACCGCGAGCGCGGCGCCCTCAAAGCGGCCACGCCAATCTCGACAATAGGCTTTTCCTGCAGCACCGGTCAAAAGCGCATCGCCGCACACAATGGCGGCGATGTCTTGCAAAATCCGATCCGGATTAATCACCGGGGATTTAACTCTTTTTCCGCAGGGGCAGTATCCACATCTGATAAAGCGAAGTGAAGATCATGATGGTGGCAGCAATGCTGTAGCCAAAACCCCCGATAATTACAAGCCAAGCGAATCCCGGATTAAGCTTGGTCAGCCACCAGGAAAGAATATCCACAATCAGAAACAGAAAAGGAATAGAAATCAGCACGGCCTTGGTGCCCTGCGAGAGTCCGCTGGCGTAGCTGAAAATCCAGCCCACAAAAAAGAAGATGAAGGAGATGCCGAACAAGTGGATGTGTGACACGCGCGTCAATGTGGAAAAGGATTGACCCTCGTCCATTTTGACCATTTCGTCCATCACACTCTTGTCGCTGACGTTAGCAAGCCCGGGAATGTTGGCGTGGCACGGGGCACAGTACTGATCGACCTGCGGTTTGATAGTGGCCTCCCACTCATCTATCGGCGCACCATTGTTAGCCCATTTGATCATCGCCATGCGAACCTCGGGAGGCGCATTGTCCTTCATGGAGCCATTGAGCTTAGCTTCCAGCTTGGAAGCGTTATCTCCGTCGTGCTTGCCGTGATAGCTGTAAATAATGTCATCTACCGACAAACCCAGCTTGCCATCCGCCATGCCGTGGGTCAGCATGATTTGTCCGCCCGCCACCAGAAGCCCCAGACCGATTGCCAACAGATAGCCACTGAAAAGCGTCTTCATCGGCAGCGTCAAGTCGCTCAGGGTAAAACGTTGTATGTCTTTCATGGTTATTGCTTCCGGCAAGTAAAAAGTTTTGCGCATTATAGCGCCGTGGGTCTGCCCACGGTGACTTCAAAATTCGATCGGATCCACATCCAGCGACCAGCGCAACGCCCTGCCGGCCAAAGGCGCAAGACCGGGCTGCCAATCCTGCAGAAATTTCTGCAAAACCGCGCGGCTGTGGGACTGGATTAGCATTTGCGCGCGAAAATGATTAGCGCGACGCGGCAACGCCGAGGGCACAACACCGTAGATTTCCACCGGCTGATGTAGCGCCAGACCGCCTCTTCTGGCCTGTTCGAGAAAGTCGAAGACCGCCGCTTTCTGCCGGTCTTCAGCCCGCAAAATTGCTTGGTACAAAAATGGCGGGAATCCGGCTGCCTGACGCTCGGCGAGTTGCTCCTTCGCCCAGCCGGAAAAATCATGCTGACGCAAGGCACGGTAAAGCGGATGGTCGGGGAGCTCGGTATGAATCAGCACCTCGCCAGGCTTGTCGGCACGACCGGCGCGACCGGCTACCTGCATCAGCAGGGCAAACAAGCGCTCCGGAGCGCGAAAGTCACTGCTGTACAAAGCGCTATCCGGATTGAGCACGCCCACCAGCGTCAGCGCCGGAAAATCATGGCCCTTGGCCAGCATCTGGGTACCCACCAGAATGTCGACTTCGTTGGCGTGAATCTGCTCGCGCATCTGCTGCCAGGCGCGCTTGCTCCGGGTGCTGTCGCGATCCACCCGCAAAATTCGTGCTTGCGGGAAACGTTCGCGCAGCACGCTTTCAATGCGCTGCGTGCCGCTGCCGAGCGGATGCAAATCGGGATTGCCGCATTCCGGGCAAACCCGGGGAATACGAATCTGATCGCCGCAATGGTGACAACGCAGGCGCTGCTCTTCGAGATGCAGCACCAGCTTGCCCGCGCAATGCCGGCAGGATGACAGCCAACCGCAGGCGCTGCACATCAGCACGGGCGCATAGCCCCGGCGATTGATGAACACCAGACTTTGCTCGCCGCGCGTCATACGCTCATCAATGGCACGCAGCAGATTTTCACTGACCCCTTCGTGCATCGGAATCTGATTAACATTCAGACAGCGGATCTGAGGCAACTGCGCGGTGCATTGCGCACGACCGCTGAGCTGCAGTAAGCGATAGCGTCCGCTCAGGGCATTGTGATAACTCTCCAAAGAGGGGGTTGCAGAACCCAGGAGTATTGGAATGTTGTATTGGCGGGCGCGAAAAATCGCGACATCGCGCGCCGAATAGCGCAAACCTTCCTGTTGTTTGAACGAGCTGTCATGCTCCTCGTCCACCACAATCAGTCCCAGTCGGGGCAGCTCGGCAAACACGGCGAGGCGCGTTCCCAACACAATGTCGGCCTCGCCGGATTGCGCCTGCTGCCAATGCCGCATCCGCTCGGCTTCGCCTAGGCCGCTATGCAGACTGACCAGCCGGGTGCCCGGAAAGCGGCTGCGAAAATACTGTTCGAGTTGCGGCGTCAGATTGATTTCGGGAACCAGCAACAACACTTGCACGCCGCGCTGCAATGTCTGATTCATGAGATGAACATAAACTTCGGTCTTGCCGCTGCCGGTAATGCCATGCAGCAGAAAGCAGCCAAACCCGGCGCTGCGGGCAACCGTATCCACGGCAGTCTGCTGCTCGGTGGTGAGCACATGTGCGCCGACCAGGCGATGCTCGGGCTTGACGGTGGCACAGGCAGTCACGAGTTCAGACTGCAACAGCAGTTTCAGCTGGGCAGATGCGGAAGGCGAAATCAGCCTGAGCTCGGCGAGACTGCACGGTCGTTCGGTCAATGCGGCAAGCAGACGATGCAGCACCGTTTTGCGCTTCGGAATGGCCTCAATCTGCGCGGCCGTAATCCCGGGAGACAAACGGTAGGCCTCGACCGGCGCGGCCGGCAAGGGTTCGACCGAACGCAAGCGTGCCGGTAACGCGGTCATCACAGTCGGCCCGAGTGGATAGTGATAATAATCCGAGCAAAACTTCAGCAGAGCCATCAACGCCGGCGACAGCGGCGGCGTATCCTCCAACACACGGATTGCGGGTTTGAGTTTGTCGGAAGCAATTTCGGAATCGGCAACCACTTCCATCACCAGACCCACCTGCTGGCGTGGTCCAAACGGAACCTGCACCCGCTGCCCGGGCGTAACTGTCACCGGCGTCGTGTAATCAAACAGGCCGGCCAGCGGCACATCAAGCGCAACGCGAACGATTTTCATAGGCAGCGATTGTCGCAGAAATACAAAAGCCGCAGGGGATGCCTGCGGCTTGCGCGGAGAACCCCCGGCTTAGTGATACTTGCGGCTCAACTCATGCACGGCGGCCACGAGCGCAGCGGCGTGATCCGGATTGCTGTGCTGGGAAATACCGTGACCCAGATTGAACACGTGACCGCTGCCATAGCCATAGCTGCCCAGAATGCGCTCGACCTCGCTGTGGATCGCATCCGGCGAGGCGAACAGCACGGCCGGATCCAGGTTGCCCTGCAAGGCAACCTTGTGGCCGACCTTCTGCCGCGCGATGCCAATGTCCATGGTCCAGTCCAGCCCGACCGCGTCGCAACCGGTGTCGGCAATGCTCTCAATCCACAAACCGCCGCCTTTGGTAAACACGATGGACGGGATGCGCACGCCATCCTTTTCCTTGATCAGGCCGTCGATGATGCGCTGCGTGTAGGCCAGCGAAAATTCATGGAAAGCCGCGTGCGACAAGACCCCGCCCCAGGAATCGAAAATCATCACGGCTTGCGCGCCGGCTTCGATCTGCGCATTCAAATAGGCCGTCACCGCCTGCGCGGTCACATCAAGAATGTGATGCATCAGCTTCGGCTCGTTGTACATCAGGGTTTTCACCTTGGCGTAGTCATCGCTGCCACCGCCCTCAACCATGTAGCACGACAGCGTGAACGGGCTGCCGGAAAAACCGATCAGCGGCACACTGCCATCCAGCGCCTTGCGAATTTGCGACACCGCATCGGTGACATATTTGAGATCACTACCGATATCCGGCACACGCAGCGCCTTGATTGCGGCCGCGTCGCGCAAGGGGCGCTCGAATTTCGGGCCCTCGCCTTCGGAGAAATACAGCCCCAGACCCATCGCATCCGGCACCGTCAGGATGTCGGAAAACAAAATTGCGGCATCCAGCGGAAAACGATCCAGCGGCTGCAAGGTCACTTCAGTCGCGAAGTCGGGGTTTTTGCATAGCCCGAGGAAACTGCCCGCCCGCTGGCGGGTGGCGCGATATTCCGGCAGGTAACGGCCGGCCTGGCGCATCATCCACAGCGGCGTGTATTCGGTAGGCTGACGCAACAGGGCGCGCAGAAAGGTATCATTTTTGACTTGGAAATTCATTTTTCTCTTTTCTTATCGGGGCAGCACAGTGCTGCCCATCAGGAACTCATCGACCTCGCGGGCGCATTGCCGGCCCTCGCGTATCGCCCAGACCACGAGCGATTGGCCGCGGCGCATGTCACCCGCCGCGAAGACCTTGTCGACACTGGTACGGTAGCAGCCCGTGCCGTCGGTCGTTGCTTTGGCGTTACCACGCGCATCCTTCTCCACACCGAAAGCGTCGAGCACTTGCGCCAACGGATGGACGAAGCCCATGGCGAGGAACACCAGATCGGCCTTGAGTTCGAATTCGCTGCCCGGAATTTCGCTGAGCTTACCATCCTTGAACTCGACGCGAATGCATTTGAGGGCGGTCAGCTTGCCGTTCTTGCCGACAAATTCCTTGGTCGCAATCGCCCAGTCGCGGTGACAGCCTTCATCGTGCGAGCTGGAGGTCCGCAACTTCATCGGCCAGTTGGGCCAAACCAGCGGCCTGTTTTCCTTCTCGGGCGGACGCGGCATCACTTCAATCTGCGTCACCGATGCTGCTCCGTGACGGTTGGAAGTGCCGACGCAATCGGAACCGGTATCACCGCCGCCAATCACCACCACGTGTTTGCCCTTGGCACTGATCGGATTCTTGCCGTCGCCAGCGACTTCCTTGTTCTGCGGAATCAGAAATTCCAGCGCGAAGTGCACGCCGCCGAGTTCACGTCCCGGCACCGGCAGATCGCGTGGATGCTCGGAGCCACCGGCCAGAATCACGGCATCGAATTTCTTTTTCAGTTCGTCCGGCGAAACAACTTTTTTGGCATCATTGGCCACACCACTGCCCGGCAGATCCTTGCCGATGAAGGTCGAAGTCTGAAACTTCACGCCTTCGGCTTCGAGCTGCGCCATGCGCCAATTGAGCAAATTCTTGTCCAGCTTGAAATCGGGAATGCCGTAGCGCATCAGACCGCCGATACGGCTGTTCTTTTCAAACACGGTCACGGCGTGGCCGGCGCGTGCCAGCTGCTGAGCTGCCGCCAAACCGGCCGGACCGGAACCCACGACAGCGACTTTTTTGCCAGTTTTCTTCGCTGCCGGTCTGGGCACGACCCAGCCATTTTCACCGGCCTTGTCGATGATGGCGTGCTCGATCGACTTGATACCGACCGCGTCGTTGTTGATGTTCAGCGTACACGCGGCTTCGCAGGGCGCAGGACAGATGCGGCCGGTCACTTCGGGAAAGTTGTTGGTGGAGTGCAACACTTCGATGGCACGCTGCCAGTCGCCGCGATAAACCAGATCATTCCAGTCCGGAATGATGTTGTTGACCGGACAACCGCTGGTGCAAAACGGAATGCCGCAATCCATGCAGCGCGCGCCTTGGGTTTGCGCCTGTTCGTCGGTCAGATGGAGCACAAACTCCTGGTAATTTTTGACCCGCTTGGCGATCGGCAAACTTTCTTCGCTCAGGCGCTTGAATTCCATAAACCCGGTTGGCTTGCCCATTATGCGGCCTCCTTCTGTTGTTGCGCCGCAATTTCCAGCAGGGCGCGACGATATTCTGTCGGCATGACCTTGACGAACTTCGGCAGATAGCTGCTCCAGTTGTCCAGAATCTGTTTGGCGCGCACGCTGCCGGTGTAGCGGTGATGTTTTTCAATCTTGCCGCGCAAGACGGCGGCGTCTGCCTTGCCAAGATGGTTAAGGTGAACACGGCCGTGACCTTCCAGCTCGCCGCTTTCGCTGGCAGCGACTTCTTCCGGAATGGCTTCCAGCTGCACCATCGCCATGTTGCAACGCTGGGCAAAGCTGCCGTCCTCATCCAGCACATAGGCGACACCGCCCGACATACCGGCCGCAAAGTTGCGTCCCGTCTGCCCCAGCACTACGACCATGCCGCCGGTCATGTATTCGCAGCCATGGTCGCCGGTGCCTTCGACAACCGCGATCGCACCGGAATTTCGCACCGCAAAACGTTCGCCCGCAACGCCGCTGAAATAACACTCACCCGACGTCGCACCGTACAGCACGGTATTGCCGACGATGATGTTTTCGCTCGCGACAAGACGGCTGTTATCCGGCGGCATGATCGCAATACGCCCGCCGCACAGCCCCTTGCCAACATAGTCGTTGCCTTCGCCCTTAAGCTCGAACGCGATTCCCTTGGCAAGGAAGGCGCCAAAACTCTGGCCGGCCGTGCCGCTGAATTGCACCTGAATAGTATTGTCCGGCAGGCCTGCGCTGCCATACCGCTTCGCCACTTCATGCGACAGCATGGTGCCGACGGTACGGTTGACGTTACAGATCGGACTGTCGATCACTACCGGCTGGCGCTCGTTCAGCGCTGCCTGCGCCTGCGCGATCAACGTGTTGTCCAGCGCCTTCTGCAATTCATGGTCCTGCATCTCGGCATGACGGCGTGCCACGCTGGCCGGCATGGCCGGCTGGTGAAACACTCTGGAGAAATCCAGGCCCTGCGATTTCCAGTGGGCAATGCCGTGACGCATATCAAGCAAGTCGCTGCGACCAACCAGGTCGTCGAATTTGCGGATGCCCATTTGGGCCATCCATTCGCGCACTTCTTCGGCAATGAAGAAGAAGAAATTCACGATATGCTCGGGCTGGCCGGTGAATTTTTTGCGCAGTTCGGGATCCTGCGTGGCGACGCCGACCGGACAGGTGTTGAGATGGCACTTGCGCATCATGATGCAGCCTTCAACCACCAGTGGTGCCGTGGCGAAACCGAATTCATCCGCGCCCAGCAGGGCACCGATGACCACGTCTCGACCGGTCTTGATCTGGCCATCCACCTGCAACACCACGCGACCGCGCAACTGGTTCAGCACCAGCGTTTGCTGTGCTTCGGAAAGCCCCAGCTCCCACGGCGTACCGGCATGCTTGATGGAGGAGACCGGAGACGCGCCCGTACCGCCGTCAAAACCGGAGATCACGATATGGTCGGCCTTGGCCTTGGATACGCCTGCTGCCACCGTGCCCACGCCCACTTCGGAAACCAGCTTCACGGAGATCGACGCGGATGGATTGGCGTTCTTCAGATCATGAATGAGCTGGGCCAAATCTTCGATGGAATAGATGTCATGATGTGGCGGCGGCGAAATGAGACCGACACCGGGCACCGAGTGACGCAGCTTGCCGATGTATTCGGATACCTTGCCGCCGGGCAGCTGGCCGCCTTCGCCGGGCTTGGCGCCCTGGGCCATCTTGATCTGGATCTGGTCGGAGTTCGACAGATATTCAATGGTCACACCGAAACGACCGGAAGCCACCTGCTTGATCGCGGAACGCAACGAGTCGCCTTCCCGCATTTCAAGGTCGCGCTCGATACGATTCCTGCCGATGATATCGGCGAGTTTTTCGCCGGCCTTGAGTTTGCGGAAACGGTTTGCATCCTCGCCGCCCTCGCCGGTATTCGACTTGCCACCGAGGCGATTCATCGCGATGGCCAGCGTGGTGTGTGCCTCGGTAGAGATCGAACCCAGCGACATCGCGCCGGTCACGAAACGCTTGACGATGGATTTTGCCGGTTCGACTTCGTCCAGCGGCACGGCTTTGCCTGCTGGTTTGATTTCGAACAGCCCCCGCAAAGTCTTGAGCTTGGTCGCCTGCTCGTTAATCAGCTTGGCGTATTCCTTGTAGGTCGCGAAGTTGTTCGTGCGGGTTGAATTTTGCAGCCGCGCGATGGAATCAGGCGTCCACATGTGTTCCTCGCCGCGGGCACGGTAGGCATATTCACCGCCAGCCTCCAGCATATTCGCCAGTACCGGATCATTGCCGAAAGCGCTGCGATGCGTGCGGATGACCTCCTCCGCCACTTCGGCAATCCCGATACCCTGAATCTGCGAAGCCGTGCCGGTGAAATACGCCTCAACAAAGGCCGAATTCAGACCGACGGCCTCGAAAATCTGCGCACCGCAATAGGACTGGTAAGTGGAGATGCCCATTTTGGACATGACTTTCATCAGCCCCTTGTTGATCGCCTTGATGAAACGCTTTTGGGCTTCCTTCGCATCAACGTTCGGAGCAAGTTTTAAAGTCGGGATGGTTTCGTACACCAGCCACGGGCAAACGGCCTCGGCGCCGTAACCGGCCAGCAACGCGAAGTGATGCACTTCACGCGCGGAACCGGTATCCACAACCAGGCCGGTGCTGGTGCGCAGGCCGGCTTGCACCAGATAGTGATGTACCTTCGAACACGCCACCAACGCGGGAATCGCCGCACGCTTGGCCGACACCGTGCGATCCGAAAGAATCAGCACGTTATATCCGTCGGCGACCGCTTTTTCGGCTGCCGCGCACAACGACATCACTGCAGCTTCGCAGCCGTTTGCGCCCTGTGCCGCGGGGAACGTGATGTCCAGCACGAGCGAGCGGTAACGCTTACCGGTCAGCTTGCTAATGTCGCGCAGCTTGGCAATGTCGTCATTGGACAAGACCGGCTGATGCACTTCCAGACGCAACGGCGGGTTGGTTTCGTCGATGCCCAGCAGATTGGGCTTGGGCCCGATGAACGAGGTCAGCGACATCACGATTTCTTCGCGGATCGGGTCGATCGGCGGATTGGTCACCTGCGCAAATAGCTGCTGGAAATAGTCGTAGAACGAGCGATTCTTATTCGACAACACCGGCAACGCCGCATCCACACCCATGGAGCCGGTCGGCTCCTCGCCCGCATTCACCATCGGATTGATAATGAATTTGAGATCTTCCTGCGAATAGCCAAACGCCTGCTGCGTATCCAGCAGGGACGCGCCCAGTTTGGTTGCAGCCTTGGCTGCCGGCAAATCACCGAGGAAGTAACGCGACTGCTTGATCCAGTCGCGGTAGGGCTTGGCATTAGCCAGCTGATTCTTGAGTTCGGCATCATCGACAATTCGACCTTCCTGCATGTCGATGAGGAACATTCTGCCCGGCTGCAGGCGCCACTTCTTGACGATTTTTTCCTGCGGAATATTCAGTACGCCCATCTCCGAGGCCATCAGCACCAGATCGTCATCCGTCACCAGATAACGTGCCGGACGCAGACCGTTGCGGTCCAGCGTCGCGCCGATCATGCGGCCGTCGGTAAAGGCCACCGCAGCGGGGCCATCCCAGGGTTCCATGATCGCGGCGTGATATTCGTAGAATGCGCGACGATCTTCGTCCATCAGGGGATTGCCGGCCCAGGCTTCGGGGATCAGCAGCATCATTGCGTGCGGCAGCGAATAACCGCCCGCCACCAGCAGTTCCAGCGCATTGTCGAAACAGGCCGAGTCGGATTGTCCTTCAATGATCAGCGGCCACAATTTTTCGAGATCTTCGCCGAGCAGTTTGGACGACATCGCGGCATGGCGCGCTGTCATCCAGTTCACATTGCCACGCACGGTATTGATCTCGCCGTTGTGCGCGATCATGCGGAACGGGTGCGCCAGATCCCACGTCGGGAAAGTATTGGTGGAGAAGCGCTGGTGCACCAGTGCCAGCGCGCTGGCAACACGACCATCCTGCAAGTCCAGATAGTATTTGCCCACCTGATCGGCCAGCAGCATGCCTTTGTAAACAATCGTCCGCGACGACAGCGACGGAATGTAGAACCCATTGCCGCGTCCCTTGGGCAGGGAACGGACGGCATGTTCAGCCGTCTTGCGAATCACGAACAGTTTGCGCTCAAAGGCATCGGCGTCCGGGCAATTTTTGCCGCGACCGATGAAGACTTGACGCACCACCGGCTCGACCGGCTTGACGCTTTCCCCCAGACCGGCGTTGTCCACCGGTACGTCGCGCCAGCCCAGCAGGGTTTGGCCCTCGGCCTTGATCTTGCCGGCGATTGCCTTTTCACAAGCGGCGCGCGCGGCTTCGTCACGCGGCAGGAACAGCATGCCAACGCCGTAATCGCCGGCAGGCGGCAGGGCAATATTGCCCCAGCCCATTTCATCACGCAGGAACTGGTCGGGAATCTGGATCAGAATGCCGGCACCATCGCCGGCCAGCGGGTCGGCACCAACGGCACCGCGATGCGTCAGATTCTCCAGAATCTGCAGGCCCTGGCGCACCATGCCATGGCTCTTGTGCCCTTTGATGTGGGCGACAAAACCCACACCACAGGCATCGCGCTCCTGGCGCGGATCATACAAGCCCTGTTGTTCGGGCAACCCTTGCTGCATCGTTAACGAACGGTTGTTGCTCACGGCATTCCTCGGTCAATTCATCAAGCAAAAATCGCGGCGGCACATGCCCCGCGGCAAATTCAAAAGCTAAAAGGGCGGGAATCTTACCTTTTCTGAAAGTTGGGGGCAACCGCCCGCACTTGCGTCAAATCAGGATTTCCTCCACCGCAAAAATACGCCGGTGCTCGCGAATCGCATAGCGATCTGTCATGCCGGCAATGTAGTCGGCCACCGAACGGGCGCGATCCTGCTCGGCGGTCTGCTGAAATTGTGGCGGCAACAGTCTCGGATCGGACATGAACGCGGCAAACAGTTCGCCGATGATACGCCGCGCCTTGGTGCTCATGCGCAGCACACGGTAGTGACGGTACAAATTCGTGCGCAAAAACGCCTTGAGCTCGCGTGCCGCCCCGGCCATTTCCTCGCTAAATGCAATCAGGCGCGGCGCGGCATGCACAGCCTCCAGCGAGGCCACGGCATGCGCGGCAATATTGCGCTCACTGCAGGCGATAAGATCGGTGACCAGCGTATTGATCATGCGCCGCACCGTTTCGTGTCTGACACGGCGTGCGTTCAGACCGGGATGCGCGCTGCGCACCTCGTGCAGATGACGCGCCACCAGCGGCACCTCATCCAACTGTGCCAGCGTGATCAGTCCGGAGCGCAGGCCGTCATCCACGTCATGATTGTTGTAGGCGATTTCGTCCGCCAGATTGGCGATCTGCGCTTCCAGTGACGGCCGTCGATCGCTCAAAAAACGCGCGCCGAGTTCGCCCAGCGCACGCGCATTTTCCGGGGAGCAATGTTTGAGGATGCCCTCGCGCGTCTCGAACGTCAGATTCAGCCCGTCAAACGACGCGTACCGCTCCTCCAGCACATCGACAACCCGCAGCGACTGGAGGTTGTGCTCAAAGCCGCCATAGGTTTGCATACACTCGTTGAGCGCATCCTGGCCGGCGTGGCCAAACGGGGTATGCCCCAGATCGTGTGCCAGTGAAATGGCTTCGGCCAGATCTTCGTTAAGACGCAAACGGCGGGCGATGGAACGGGCGATTTGGGCAACTTCAATGCTGTGCGTCAGACGGGTACGGAACAGGTCACCCTCGTGATTGACGAAAACCTGGGTCTTGTATTCCAGACGGCGAAATGCGCCTGAATGAATGATGCGGTCACGGTCGCGCTGAAATTCGCTGCGCCCGGCCGGACGTTCCTCGGCAATCTGGCGGCCCCGCGAATTGCCCGCGCTGACAGCGTACGGCGCGAGCTCAGCCATGCACGCAAGCCTCCAGAGTTTGCTGCAACAACGCCTGCGGGATATTGCCTTCCACCACAGCCTGTCCCAGCTGTTTAAGCAAGACAAAACGGATTTTTCCGCCCTCGACTTTTTTGTCCAACCCCATCAGGTCGAGGTATTTTTCCACGCCAAGATCGGGCGCAACGACCGGTAATTGCGCGTGTTGCAACAACCGCCGCACACGGGCGACATCGTCCCCGGCAATCCAACCCAACCGTTGCGACAAATCCGCCGCCATCAAGGTGCCTGCAGCCACCCCTTCGCCGTGCAGCCATTTGCCGTAGCCCATGCCGGATTCGATGGCATGGCCGAAAGTGTGGCCAAGATTCAACAATGCCCGCTCACCGCTTTCGCGTTCATCCGCCGCAACAACCTCGGCCTTGTTTTGACAACTGCGGGCAATCGCGTATTGCAGTGCTGCGGTATCGCGCGCCATGAGTTTTTCGACGTTCTGTTCGAGCCACCCGAGGAAGGGCAGATCGCGAATCAGCCCGTACTTGATGACCTCGGCCATCCCGGCCGCCAATTCATTGTCGGGCAAGGTATGCAGCGTATCCGTGTCGGCCAGCACCAGCCGGGGCTGATAAAACGCACCGATCATATTCTTGCCGAGTGGATGATTGATGCCGGTCTTGCCCCCCACGGAAGAATCGACCTGCGCCAAAAGCGTCGTGGGAATTTGGATGAACGGCACGCCGCGCAAATAGGTCGCGGCGGCAAAGCCGGTCATGTCACCGATCACGCCGCCGCCCAGCGCGATCAGGGGTGTCGTCCGCTCGCAGCGATTTTCCAGCAGCGCATCGTAAATATGATTCAGCGTGTCGGCGTTTTTGAATGACTCGCCGTCCGGCAGAATCACCGGCACGCTACTGACGCCCAACGCTTGCAGCGTTGCCTGCAGCTGCGCCAGATACAACGGCGCAACCGTGGTGTTGGTAATAATCGCGGCGCGCTTGCGCGGCAGATGTGCGCGCAGCAATTCCGCCTGTCCGAGCAGACCACTGCCGATATGAATCGGATAGCTGCGCTCGCCTAGTCCTACGGTTAATGTCTGCATGATTTCCTGTTGGTTATTCCGCGTGATGCTGCTGATACGCGGCGATCTCATCCGCAAGCTTCTGTACCAGGGCATGCACGCTTTGTTTGCTGCTGGGCATGACGATGTCCGCCACTTCGGTGTACAGCGGATCGCGCTGCTGAAACAGCTCGGTTAATTTCGCTCGAGGGTCACCGGTTTGCAACAGGGGCCGGTTGCGGTCATTCCGGGTACGTTGCCACAAATCATGCACGCTGGCCCTGAGGTAAATCACGATGCCGTTCGCATGCAGAATTTCCCGGTTTTCCTGCGCCAACACGGCGCCACCACCGGTGGCCAGCACCATGCCCTCACCTGCCACCAAATCAGCAATCACTGCCGATTCGCGCTGCCGGAATCCGGCCTCGCCTTCCACATCGAAAATATGCGGAATGGTCACGCCAGTACGCCGCTGAATTTCTTCGTCGCTATCGACAAACTGCTTGCCAAGCTGCCGCGCGAGCACCCGCCCCACGGTGGTTTTGCCCGAACCCATCATGCCGACGAGGACCAGATTGCCGGATTGGCGCTTGCGATTGCTGTGCTGACTTTTCATGCCGCGCATTGTAATCGAGAACGGGACTTGCCCGAACGGCCGCCTTTCTAGCGCAGGCCCAACCCGTCCTTCATGATTTTCGGTGAAATAAAGATCAGCAGTTCGCTCTTGTTATCGACTCGCGTCGTGCTGCGGAAAAGCCCGCCGAGCACCGGCACGTCACCCAGCACGGGCACTTTATTGACCGCCGTCGAGTCGGTTTGTGCATAAACACCGCCGATGACGACCGTGCCACCATTCTCCACCAGCACCTGAGTGCTGACCTTGTTGGTATCGATGGTGGGAACGCCGTTATATGTAGCGGCACCTACCGAATCCTTGGTGACGTTCACGTCCATCATGACGTTATCATCGGGCGTAATTTGCGGCTTGACCTTGAGGCTGAGCGTCGCCTTCTTGAACGCAGTGGCCGTCGCGCCACTGCTGGAGGCCTGCTGATAAGGAACCTCGGTGCCCTGTTCGATCGTGGCTTCGACTTTGTCGGCCGTCACGACACGGGGACTGGAAATAATCTTGCCCTTGCTGTCGGTTTCAAGCGCCGAGAGCTCCAGACTCAACAATTTTGTCGCCGCCGCATTAAACAAAATCATCGAGAAAGTCCCCGCCGGATTGGCCACCGGGAGATTCACGTTGTTGGCATTCGCCGTCCCGTTAGCGATCCCGCGAACTCCCAAAACATTAGTACCTGCAGTTGTCGCAGCGGGCGCTGGCCCTGTGTACCCCAATTTCACACCCAGATTCCGACCAAATTTGTCCGACGCCTCGACGATGCGCGCCTCAATCATCACTTGCCGCACGGGCACATCGATTTGCTGAATCAGCTTGCGCGCCTCCTCAAGATGCGTCGGCGTGTCCTGAATAAACAAGGTGTTCGTGCGCGGATCCACCACGGCGCTGCCGCGCTTGGAGAGAATGCGCTGCTTGTCGTTGGCCAGAATGGCGGCCATGGCCTCGCCCTTCTGATAACTCAGCTGAAAACTTTCGGTGCGCAATTCTTCAAGATCGGAAATTTCCTGGCGTGCCGCCAGATCGTTCTTTTCCTTTTCCGCCAGCTCGCCGCGCGGCGCCACTTGAATGACATTGCCGTTCTTGCGCATATCCAGACCGCGGCTTTGCAAAATTATGTCCAGCGCCTGATCCCACGGCACTTCCTTGAGGCGCAACGTCAGATTGCCGCTCACGGAATCGCTGATGACCATGTTCAAACCGGTAAAGTCGGCGATGACATTAAGCGCCTCGCGCACATCAATCTTTTGGAAATTGAGGGTCAGCTTGTCGCCGGCATAAGCACTCTGACCGCGGGCGCGCTTGTCGTTATCCGTTGCCGCCGGCTTGATTTCCAGAATGAACTTCGCGTCAGTCTGATAGGCGGAATGCTCCCAGGCGCCTTTGGGCTCAATGATCATACGGACAACATCGCCTTCGACGAAGGTATCAATGGTTTGCACCGGCGTCGCGAAATCAACCACATCGAGCTTGCGTTGCAAGGATTTGGAAATCCCCGTCTTGAAGAAATCGACGATTAAACGCGTCCCCTGCTGGCGCATGTCGATGCCGATGTTCGGGTCAGATAATTCCACCTGAATGTAACCCTCGCCATTTTTGCCGCGCCGAAAGTCGACATTGCGGACCTCATGCGGACGTGCATCTTCCCTCGATTCCGCAAAGCGGGAGGCGACCGGACGCACAGCGTTGATCGCCGGTTTTTCCTGCAGTGTAATCAGCACCTCATTGCCTTCGATCCGGGCGTCATAGGCCAGCACTTGCTGTAAGTTAAGTACCAGACGGGTGCGATTGCCGGACTGAATAATGTTGACGCTGCGCAATACACCATCGGAAAAATTTTGTGTCGGCCGTCCCACGCCATTGGCCGTATCGGGGAAGTCGAACGCGATCCGTGGCGGCTTGTTGATGGTGAATGCTGCCGGTGCATTTTCCATGGGCTTCGCCAGCGAAACCCGCAGCAGCGTCTGGCCTGCCTCGTTGCGGCTGGCATTCAAACCGACAATGCTGTTGCCGGGCTCTGCAGCCATCGCACAGGACGTCCAGGCAAACAGCAAGGCGGTCGCCAATCCGGCTGCGCCACGTCTCAGAAATTCAGTCCATTTCATCATGCATACTCCCCACTCATTCCTGCAGCTGCAGGTTGCTTACACGCTCTGACCAGTCACCTGCATTGTCCTGAACCACTTCGCGAATCACGATTTCGGTGTCGCCAACCTTCTCAATCTTGCCGAAATCCAGCCCGAGATAATTGCCCGTTTTAACCCGGTGCAGACGCCCGTCAGGCGCGCGGATGATGGCATATCCGATCTTGTTGCGATACAAATAGCCAACCATTTTGAGATTTTCCAGCGGGTATTCTTCCAACGCTTCTTTGGGGCGATCCAGATCCGGCTGATTGAGGCCCGCTGACTTGCCGGAACGTGCTTCCGGCTTGCGCGGTTTGAACGGGTCCGGCAAACCCGCATCGTTCGCATAAGCAAAAGGTTCGTACACCCGCGCTTCGGGCAGAGGCGGGATTTTGCCGCGCATATCAGCACCGGCGTTTTTCACGAAATCACGTAAATCTTCAAATTCGCTGCCCCCGCATCCCGCGAGCAGCACCGCCGTGAAGCCAAGCAAAATCAGCTGCCGGATCATTTCTTCTTGGCTCCCGCGGCTTTGGCAGCCGCCTGCTGCGCGGCCAGTTCGTCTTCGTCCAGGTAACGGAAGGTTTTGGCCACCGCATCCATGCCCAGCGTCTGGTTGGACGGCGTAATGGCAATGTCATTCAGCGTCACGATGCGCGACAGCATGGCGATGTCGCTGGCAAAATTTGCCAGATCATCATAGTTGCCCGTGACCTTGATCGTAATCGGCAACTCGGCGAATGAACCGTTGATCGTCTCGGCCCCCGGACGAAACAGCTCAAACTGCAAGCCACGACCCAGCCCGGCCTGGTTGATGTCCGTCAGCAGCGCGTCCATCTCGGATTTGCTTGGCAGCTGCTTGATCAGGGCGCCGAACGATTCCTGGGTTTCGGTGAGCTGCTTCTTGATTAGGTCGAGGTTGACCGCCTCTTTTTTGCGCGCCAAAAAAGTTTCGCGCAATTGTGTTTCTTCGGCCTGAACGCGCTGCAGCTCATCCCACTGGGATTGCCAGTCCAGCAGTGCGCCCAATGCAACAACCATGATGAAAATAGCTGCGAATGAAATGATCTTCGCCGACCAAGGCCACCCGCCCGGGTCTTTGGGATTCAGGTTTTTAAGTTCCTGCAAATCAAAGTTGAGCTTCATGGCTTCACCTGTTTCGCGGGCTCAACCGCCGGCACCGGCAATCCCGGCTTGCTCAGATTGAAAGTCAGGGTAAATTCACTCACCCGTGCGGCATTGGCTGTTGTGGCATGAATTTCGACCAAGGAAGGCGTATCCAGCCAGGGAGAGTCTTCAACCGAGCGCATCAGGGTGGATATCCGCGCATTTGAATGGGCGTAACCCACTAGGGTGATTTTGTTGCCGGTCTGCTTCAGCGATTTCAGATAAACCCCCTCGGGCAGGATGCGCAGCATCTGGTCGAACAGATGCACGACATCGGCACGCGTGCTTTGCAAATCTTCCACCACGTTCTTGCGCGCGAGCAGGGCTTGGGTCTGCGCCCTGAGTTTTTTGATCTCGGCGATTTGCCGGCTCAGAATGGCGGTTTCCTGCCGCAGAAATTCATTGCGCTGTTGCTGATACCCGATGCGACTGTCAATCACCAGATGAACCACACCAACGACCAGTGCCGCCGCCAAAAATGAAGCCCCCGCCAATATCCCGAACTGGATCTGCCGAGCGCGGCGCTTTTCCGCACGGTGGGGCAGGAGATTGATCCGGATCATGACGGGTCAAATCTCCGCAGAGCCAAGCCGCAGGCTGTCATCAGCGCCGGCGCGTCGCGCTGCAGCAGCTCGGGACGTATGCGGCTGGAAATTGTCATGCCCGCGAAGGGATTCGCAACGAGTGTGTTGACCTCTGCCGCCGCCGCGACCGCGGCATCAAGGCCTGGCAACACAGCGCTTCCTCCCGCCAGCACAACGTAATCAACTTGAGCATATTGGGAAGAGGTATAAAAAAACTGCAGGGCACGCGTTATTTCGGCTGCCACATTATCGACAAACGGCTGCAACAGGTCATGCGCATAACTCGCTGAAAGCACACCTTCCCCGCGTTTGCCGGCTTCAGCCTTCTCCCGGCTCAAACCAAAAGCATCTTGAATCTGCTGAGTCAACTGCTCACCGCCCAGCTGATGGTCGCGGGTGTAAACAGACTGGCCATTACACAACACATCCAGATTCAGAGAGGCTGCGCCGATGTCAATGAAAGCAACGCATTTATCCCGAACCCCGTTGGGAAGCTGCTCTCCAACCAGAAACAAAGCCCGCTCTCTGGCATAGGATTCCACATCGACCACAACCGCCTTGAGGCCTGCCGTTTGGGCAACCGCGACATAATCCTCGATGTTGGCTTTACGCGAAGCCGCAAGCAGCACTTCAACCTCTTCCTCGCCCGCCGCAGAGGCACCCAATACCTGAAAATCCAAGTTGACCTCATCCAGCGAGAAGGGAATATATTGGTTGGCCTCGGCTTCGACCTGATACTCCATATCCTCTTCATTCAACTCGGCAGGCAAACTAATTTTCTTGGTAATGACGGCCGCTGTAGGCAATGCCAGCGCGACATTCGCAATGCGGCTGCCCAATCGCTTCCAACCATGCTGCAACGCACTGGCAACAACCTCTATCTTGTCGATATTGCCATCCTGTACCGCCCCCTTGGGCAAGGGCTCGATGGCATAGCGTTCGAGGATGTAGCCGGCATTTTTAGGCAACGCGCCAAGCTCGACCAGCTTGATTGAAGACGTACTGATATCCACCCCCAACATGGGCGGGGTGGCCGTACGGAATAAATCAAGAGGGATATCGAAATTTACTTTTATCATTGGCTAGTTAGCAGCAGAATATGCCAAACTGGTTTAGATACTAACAACAACCATAAATTGAGTAAAGAATTTCTTCCCGGGCAACTTCGCGCCGTAAACCGATATAATCGCCCCGAAAATTCCCCACTTTTCCACCAGAAAGCGGTAATACCGAATGATTTCCAAACGCTTCCTATTCCCCGCGCTGCTTGCATTGATGCTGCTTGCCCTCCCACTAATTCTAGTGGGGCTCGCCACGATTCTGGTCTACCCCACGCTGCCCTCGCTGGAGGCATTGACGGATTATCGCCCCAAAATTCCGCTACGCGTTTACAGTGCCGAAGGTGCCGTTATCGGGGAGTTCGGGGAGGAACGACGCCGTCTGGTCAAAATCAATGCAGTTCCCGCCATCATGAAACAGGCCATTTTGGCCGCCGAGGATGAGCGTTTTTACCAGCACGGCGGCGTCGATTACATGGGGGTAATTCGGGCGGCCGTTTCCAACTTCACTGCCGGCGGAGCGCGCCAGGGGGCAAGCACCATCACCATGCAGGTCGCCCGCAATTTCTTCCTGTCGCGCGAAAAAACCGTCACGCGAAAATTCAACGAAATGCTCTTGGCTTTCAAGATTGAGCGCAATTTGAGCAAGGATCAGATTCTCGAGCTGTATTTCAACCAGATTTATCTGGGCCAGCGAGCCTACGGTTTTGCCGCGGCCTCGCAGGTCTATTTCGGCAAACCACTTGACCAGATTAACCTCGCAGAGGCCGCCATGCTGGCCGGCCTGCCCAAAGCCCCCTCATCCTATAATCCGGTCGCCAATCCGAAGCGCGCCAAGTTGCGCCAGCTTTATGTGCTACGCCGCATGCATGAGCTGCGCTACATTTCCGACAGCCAGTGGGCTGCCGCGCAAAACGCTCCCATTCCGGTTAAACGCGGCAATCAGGAATTCGGCAACTCCGAATATCTCGCCGAAATGGTGCGGCAGGTGGTTTATCCGCTCTATCAGGACAAGACTTATACCCACGGTATCAAAGTATTCACCACCATCCGCCTGCAGGACCAACTCGCGGCTTATCGCGCCGTACGGCGGGGCATGTTGGACTACGACAGGCGCCACGGCTACCGCGGACCTGAAGCCTTTGTCGATCTCAGTCAGGGCGGTAGCGACGAGCAACTCGAGGACGCTCTGCAGGATATCAACGATAACGATGACCTTATTCCAGCCGTCGTGGTCAGCGCATCCCCCAAACAGATTGAGGCCTACTGCAGAGGCGGTGAGCGTGTCGATATCCGTGGCGACGCGCTGACTTTCGCCCGCCGCGCCCTGAGCGACAAGGTTCCGCTCAAGCAGCGCCTTCGTCGCGGCTCCATCATTCGACTGCAAAAGGATGCCAAAAACGCTTGGCAGATTACCCAGCTACCCCAAGTCGAGGCCGCTTTCGTTTCCGGCGATCCGCGCACCGGCGCAATCTATTCGCTGGTCGGCGGCTTTGACTTCAACCGAAGTCAATTCAATCACATTACCCAAGCTTGGCGCCAGCCAGGCTCCAGCTTCAAACCATTCATCTATTCCGCCGCGCTGGAAAAAGGCTTTACGCCGGCAACGCTGATTGAGGATGCCCCCCTGAAATTCGAGGCCGATGAAACCGGCAGCGAACCGTGGGAACCCAAAAACTTTGACAATAAATATGACGGGCCAATGCGCATGCGCCAAGCATTGACCAAGTCGAAAAATCTCGTATCAATCCGGATTATCCAGAAAATCACGCCGCAATATGCGCAGGATTACATTACCAAATTCGGATTCGAAGTCGACAAGCATCCAGCCTACCTGACCATGGCGCTCGGCGCCGGCATGGTCACGCCACTTCAAATGCTCTCGGGATATTCCATTTTCGCCAATGGCGGCTTCCGAATTACACCCTACTTCATTGATCATATTGAGGATTCCCACGGAAACGTCCTTCAGAAGAACGCGTCCCCAGCCATCGCCGGTGAAACCGCCGAACAAGTGATTGATGTACGCAATGCCTACACGATGACCAGCATGCTGCAGGATGTGGTCAAGCACGGCACCGCGATTCGGGCTATGCAACTGGGGCGCAACGATCTTGCCGGCAAGACGGGCACCACCAGCGACTCGGTTGATGCCTGGTTCTGCGGCTTCCAACCCACGGTTGTCGGCATTGCCTGGATGGGATTTGATCAGCCGCGCAGCCTGGGTGACAACGAAACCGGTGGCGGTGCGGCACTGCCGATCTGGATCGATTACATGGGCAAAGTACTCAAGGATGTGCCAGAAGCCATTTATCCGCTGCCCGAAAACATGGTTGAGACTACCATCAACGAACAGGGGCAGCCGGACTCGAACGGCACGCGCAAAGAGTACTTCTATCAGGAAAATCTGCCCGCCTCAGCCACCCCGGTTGAAAGCGCAATTTCAACGCTGAAAAACCTGTTGTTCTGAGGAATCATGGCCCGCGAGCGCCCGGAAAAACGTGATTTGATGCGGGCCCGGCTGGCGCACCAGGCCGCCCGTTTGATGGCGGAAGACGGGATCAGCGACCATGGTTTTGCCAAACGCAAAGCCGCGCGCCAACTCGGCGCCACGGACACCCGGCACATGCCCAGCAATGAAGAAATCGATGCCGCGTTGACCGCCTATCGAACTTTGTATCAACCGGAGCAGCATTCCCGCATCCTGCACGCACGCCGCCGGGAAGCGCTCGACGCCATGCGCCAGCTGGCCCAGTTCAATCCTTATCTGACCGGCTCGGCCCTGAATGGCCACGCCGGACAACATTCGGATATCAACCTGATGGTATTCAGCGATGACAGCAAGGCGGTCCTGCTATTTCTGCTGAAGCACAAAATCAACTTTGCGGACGGGGAATGGAGAGTGCGTCTGGGTGGACAGGATGTGTCGGTGCCCAGCTACACCATTGAAACCGATTCAGGCGTGCCGGTGCATATCATCGTGCTCCCGGAAAACGCGCGGCACAGCGGCAGCCGTCATCCCGCCACGCATGCGGATATCGCCGCCGTCGAGGCATTGCTGGCGACGACCCCACCCGATGAAACTCAGGCAGATTTCAGCCAGACGGACGCGTCCAGCGCAAAATAAGTCAGAATCCCGTCGGCGCCGGCACGCTTGAATGAAAGCAGCGACTCCAGCACGCAGGCCTGTTCGTTCAGCCAGCCGTTCTGTGCGGCAGCCTTCAGCATCGCGTATTCCCCGCTGACCTGATACACGAAAGTCGGCGCCTTGAACTCGTCCTTGACCCGCCGCACGATGTCCAGATACGGCATGCCGGGCTTGACCATGACCATATCCGCACCTTCCTGCAAATCCAGACCGACTTCCCACAGCGCCTCGTCCGAATTGGCAGGATCCATCTGGTAGGTGTATTTGTTGCCGGCGCCCAGATTGGCAGCGGAACCCACCGCATCACGGAACGGCCCGTAAAAACTGGAAGCGTATTTGGCCGAATAAGCCATGATCTTCGTGTAGATGAAATTCTGCGCATCCAGCGCGGCACGCACGGCGCCAATGCGTCCGTCCATCATATCCGAGGGCGCAACGATGTCGGCACCGGCAGCGGCGTGGGCGCATGCCTGCCGCACCAGCACTGCAACGGTCTCATCGTTCAACACATAGCCGCTATCGTCCAGCAAACCATCCTGGCCGTGACTGGTATAAGGATCGAGCGCAATATCGGTCATGATACCGAGCTCGGGAAAGCGATGTTTCAGCTCGGTCACCACGCGTGGCACCAAACCATTCGGATTGTAGGCTTCGGCAGCGTCCAAACTTTTCAGCGCAGTATCGATCACTGGGAAGATTGCCATGACCGGAATCCCCAAATCCACGCAGCGCTCGGCATCCTTAAGCAGCAAATCCAGCGTTTTGCGCTGAACGCCCGGCATGGATTTCACATCCTCAACCCGATTGCTGCCATCGAGCACAAAAACCGGGTAAATAAAATCGGCCGGACTCAAGGCATATTCGCGCATCAAATCGCGGGAAAAAGCATCTCGGCGCATCCTGCGCATGCGTTTGTGCGGGTACTGTCCAAGTGTCTGCATGATTTTTCCTAAAAAATTGACTTCACCGTGAACTAATTCAGAGAACGCTTATCTCGAGCAGTCGAGCAGCGCAAGTTGCTCCCCGTTTCTCCTCCCTGAGCGGGTGTCTTAACACCTGGTTAAGACTTCTGCCCCTGGCCCTTTCCTTTGGTCCAGGGGCATTTTTTTGCCGCTCACGCCGCCGCTAACCAAGTGGCGATAATGGCTTCCGCCTCTTCTGCCCCCTGTTTTTTCAGGCTGGAGAATAGCTGCGCGGAGCAGTGCGGAAAATGCTCTGCCGCGTAAGATTTTACGCGATTCAGGGTCAGTGTGGCTTGCTGCCGGCTGAGCTTGTCCGACTTGGTCAGCAGGATATGCACCGGCTTTCCGGTCGGCGCAAACCAGTCCAGCATCGCTTCGTCCAGTTCGGTGAAGGGGTGCCGTGCATCCATAATGATGACAAGCCCCACCAGCGATTCACGCGTAAGCAAATACTTACTCAGCAACGATTCCCAGTGCTTTTTGCTTTCCGGCGGCACTTTTGCGTAGCCATAGCCCGGCAAGTCCACCAGAAACCGGCCCTCGCCCAACTCAAAATAGTTTATGTGCTGGGTTCGGCCCGGCGTCTTGCTGGTAAACGCCAAGCGAGTATAGTTCGCCAGCGTATTGATCGCACTGGATTTTCCGGCATTGGAGCGGCCAACGAATGCAACCTCGCGACCGCCGTGTGCCGGTAGATCACGCAGATGATTGACGGTGGTGAAAAACTTGGCTTGGCTGAAAATACCCATTACCAGGCTGCGAACACTTGTTCCGCCGCAGCAACCGTCGCCGCAATATCCGCCTCGGTATGTGCGGCAGAAACGAAGCCGGCCTCGAAAGCGGATGGCGCCAGATATACGCCTTTATCCAGCATGGCATGGAAGAAGCGGTTGAAGGCCTCCTTGTCACAGGCCATGACCTCGGCATAGCTCACTGGAATAGATTCACTGAAATACAGGCCGAACATGCCACCCACCGATTGTGCGCAAAAGGCAATGCCATGACGACGCGCGGCATCCGTCAATCCTGCAGTCAGCTGCTGCGCAAGCGATGACAGGTGCTCGTAGAAGCCCGGCTGCTGAACCAATTTCAGGGTGGTCAGGCCGGCCGCCACTGCAATCGGATTGCCGGAAAGCGTGCCCGCCTGGTAAACCGCGCCCAGCGGTGCTAGGCACTGCATGATGTCGCGCCGGCCGCCAAAAGCCGCCGCCGGCAGACCACCGCCCATCACCTTCCCCAGTGTCACGAGATCCGGTTGAATTCCGTAATATCCCTGCGCGCCCTGCAGACTGACGCGGAATCCGGTCATCACCTCGTCCAGAATCAGTACCGCGCCATGCTGTGTGCACAGCGTACGCAACGCCTCCAGGAATTCGGGCTTGGGCGTCACCAGATTCATATTCCCGGCCACTGGCTCAACAATGACTGCGGCAATTTCATGCCCCATTTCGGCGAACGCCCGCGTCAGCCCGGCCGCATCGTTGTAATCCAAAACCGTCGTTAACGCGGCAATTTCTGCCGGCACACCGGAGGAACTGGGCTGACCAAAAGTCAGCGCACCGGAACCGGCTTTCACCAGCAAGCCATCGGAATGCCCGTGATAACAGCCCTCGAATTTGACAATGCGCGAACGGCCGGTAAACCCGCGCGCCAAACGGATCGCGCTCATGGTCGCCTCGGTTCCGGAACTGACTAGCCGCACCATTTCCAGACTCGGCAGCAAATCGCAGAGAAGTGTCGCCAATTCCAGTTCGGCAGCCGTCGGTGCACCGAAACCCAATCCTTGCGCGGCCGCAGCCTGCACGGCACGAACAACCTCCGGATGGCAGTGACCGACAATCATCGGCCCCCAGGAACCCACATAATCGATATAACGTTTGTCATCGGCATCCCAGACATAAGCGCCTTGTCCGCGCTGGAAAAACAGCGGCGTGCCGCCGACCGAGCGAAACGCGCGTACCGGCGAATTTACCCCCCCGGGGATAACCTTTTGGGAAGCATCAAAGAGTTCCTGATTGTGCGAAGTCATGCGGTGTGTCCTGCTGAAATAAATTGGAAAATTGTCTTGCGGCCTGCCCCACATCCGGCACGGCAAATACGGCTGAAATCACCGCCAGCGCATCCGCCCCGGCAGCCAGCAGGGACGTGGCGTTGTCGATTGTAATGCCGCCGATTGCGACCACAGGCACGGGTAATACGGCTCGCACCGTGCGCAGCAGTTCGATCTCCGCCCTTGCCGCTGCGGGTTTGATGCTCGAAGGAAAGAACGCCCCGAACGCAACGTAATCCGCACCTTGCGCCACCGCCTCGAAGGCCAGCGGCGGGCGATTATAGCAAGAGGCGCCGATGATTTTACCGGGACCCAACACATCTCGCGCAACCGAAATGCTGCCGTCCTCACATCCCAGATGCACCCCGTCGGCGTCAATCTCCCGCGCAAGTGCAAAATCGTCATTGATAATCAGCCGTGCAGCATGGGCCTGAACTAGGGATTTCAGTGCGGCGGCTTGCTCATGGCGCAGCGCACGATCCGCAAACTTGTTGCGATATTGCAGCCACCGCGCGCCACCCGCCAGTGCCAGCCGCACTTTGTGCAACAACAATGCAGTATCCGGCTCGTCCGGGGTGACTGCATACAAACCGCTAATGCGAATTTTTTGACTCATCCTCGGGACCGCGTGCCCAGAACAGACGATCGGGAATATGCTGCCCCATGCCCGGTCGGAAACCTGCGTTGAGACTCTGCCAGGTATATTCCTGCGCCTCCCGCACGGCCTCGGGTAAATCCACGTTTTGTGCCAGCAATGCCGCAATCGCGGACGCCAGCGTACAGCCTGAGCCGTGGTAAATCCCGGGCAGACGCGCCCACTCGTCGCGGCGCAAAACGCCCCGGTCCGCATACAGGGTGTTTATCACTTTAGGGGATTGTTCGTGCGTACCGGTGATCAGCACATATTCGGCCCCCATGCCCAACAGGCGGCGAGCGCACTCATCCAGTGCGGGATCATCCTGTTCGTCGGCATCGTTCAATGCGAGATGGCGCGCCTCCATGCTATTGGGCGTCAAGATCGTGCACTGCGGAATCAGCAACTCGCGCATGGCATCCAGCATGTCTTCATTCGCCAACTCGTCGCCGCGCCCGGAGGCGAGTACAGGATCCAGCACGAGCGGGATATCCGGATAATCCGCCATGATTTCCGCGATGACGGCAATATTTTCCACGCTGCCAAGCAGGCCAAGCTTGAATGCAGCAACTGGAACATCTTCCAGTATGGCACGCGCCTGATCCGCCACCCAATCGGGATCGATGGGTAGCACATCATCAACACCGCTGGTGTCCTGCACCGTCACTGCCGTCACGACTGAGAGCGGATGACAGCCCATACTGGCAATCGTCAGCAAATCGGCCTGCAATCCCGCCCCACTACTGGGGTCAGTCGCGGCAAAAGTCATCACCAAGGGAAGTGTCTCGGACATGATAGGTTTCACGTGATATCAGGCCACCATTCTATCATCGAGCAGTGCCGTAATTCCGGCAAAGTCGGCAACCGCGAGATTCTCGGCCCGCAATTGGGGATCAATATTCAGCTGCCCAAAATCGGCGTCAGTCAGATACTCACGCAGCGTATTGCGCAAGGTTTTACGGCGCTGTGCAAACGCCGCACTGACAATGCGCGCAAAGAGTCCGGGATTGGCAATCTGAATATCCGCTTCCGGCAGAGGAATCATACGCACGACCGCCGAATCAACCTTGGGTGCCGGCCGAAAGGACTCGGGCGGAACATCCAATATTTTCTCCATGTAAAAACGGTATTGCAACATGACCGACAAACGCCCGTACGCAGGCGTCGACGGCGACGCCACCATGCGCTCTACCACCTCATTCTGCAACATGAAATGCATATCACGCACCCGCTCGGCATAACGGGCAAAATGAAAAAGTAGCGGCGAAGAAATGTTGTAAGGCAGATTACCCACAATACGCAGCGGCGCGGGCAGAGCAGCAAAATCAAACTGCAACGCATCGCCAGCATGAATGGTCAGCTTGTCCGGTGAATATTCACGTTGCAGGCGGGCGATGATGTCGCGGTCGATTTCCACTACATGCAAATGGTCAAGCCGCTGCAATAACGGGCGCGTCAGCGCTCCCAGACCGGGACCAATTTCCACCATGGCATCACCGGGTTCGGGACGGATGGCATCCACAATGTCGGCGATGATGCGATGATCCACCAGAAAGTTCTGTCCGAACTGTTTTTTGGCTTTATGCCCGTGCATGCCCGACCATTTCCGCGGCAAGCCGAAGCGCCGCCAACAGACTACCCCCATCGGCCCTGCCGCTACCCGCCAAATCAAGCGCCGTACCATGATCAACGGACGTCCGAATGAACGGTAATCCCAGCGTCACGTTGACCCCTTGGCCAAAGCTGGCATGCTTAAGCACGGGTAAACCCTGGTCGTGGTACATCGCCAGCACGGCATCGCAGTCGCGCAAACGATGCGCCACAAACAGAGTATCTGCCGGCAGGGGTTCGCTGACATTCATACCTTCCGCACGCAACCGGTCGAGCAGCGGAATCATGATATCGATCTCCTCTTGGCCCATGTGCCCGCCCTCACCGGCATGCGGATTCAGGCCGGCCACCAGAATGCGCGGCGCTGCGATTCCGAAATACCGCCGCAAATCATTCTGCAAAATCCGCAACACGCTCTCCAGCAGGGTGGGCGTAATAGCATCCGGCACCGCACGCAAAGGCAGATGCGTCGTCGCCAGCGCCACCCGCATACCCCCCCCCACCAGCATCATGACGACCCGCGGCACGCCGGCCATCTCTGCCAAGTATTCGGTATGCCCGGTAAACGGAATGCCGGCGTCATTAATGACGCCCTTGTGCACGGGTGCCGTCACCATGCCGGCAAATTCACCCGTCAGACAACGTTCCGCCGCCTGTTGCAACATGGCAAGCACATATTGACTATTACTTGGGTTGAGCATCCCAGGCTGACAATCGGCCGTCAGGGGTAAATGTTGAACGCGAACTGTGTTGGGCGCGACGGAACAGCCGGGGCGGTAGTCCTGAAACTGAATAGCCAGACCAAGCCGCGCAGCGCGGCTGCGTAACAGTTCGCGATCACCCAATACGACGCAATTCAACTCTTCGGCCTGGGCAAGACGAACACAAAGATCCGGCCCAATGCCGGCCGGTTCACCGGACGTCACCAGCAGCGGCCGATCTTGAGCCGTATTCACCGTTCAGCTATTCTCATCGGCCCGGTATTCGATGTAGGCCCGATCGCGCAGCTGGCGCAACCAGTCCTGATACAGCTCATCCGATTTGAATGTGCCGATCGCGACTCTCGCCTGCTGCCGGCGCTGCTGCTCGCTTACATCCGTATTCCTGCGTTCGAGCACCTGCACCAAATGCCAGCCGAACTGGGTTTGTGTCGCGCCGATCATACCGGGCTGTAAACCGTTCAGGAGAGCCTCGAATTCCGGCACAGTCTGTCCCGGCGAGAGCCAGCCCAGATCGCCGCCTTGCTGGGCACTCCCGTCTTGGGAAAAACGCTTGGCCTGATCGGCAAAATCGGCGCCGGCTTCAATACGGGTTTTAATCTCCATCAGACGGCGCCGTGCTTCGGTGTCCGACACAATCTCACTCGTTTTGATCAGGATATGGCGCGCATGTGTCTGGGTAATGACTACCGGTGCTTCGCCGCTGCGCTTGTCGATCAGCTTAAGGATGTGGAACCCGCTGGGACTCCGCAAAACCGTCGTCGTCTCGCCAGCTTTGAGATTTTGCAGCTCGGACAAAAATGCAGGCGGAATCCGGTCTGCGGGACGCCAACCGAGGTCACCCCCATTCAGCGCATCCTTGGCATCGGAACTGCCTGCGGCGACCTGGGCAAAATCGGCGCCAGATTGCAGCTGAGCCAGCGCACGGTCGGCTTTGTCACGCGCGGCCTGAATTTTGTCCGCACTCGCCTGTTCAGGCACAACGACCAAAATATGCGCCAAATGCAGCTCTTCATTTCCGCCGCCCATCTTGGCCTTATTGGACAGGTAATTATCGACTTCAGTATCGCTGATCACCAGCTTGCTTTCCACCTCACGCTCGCGCAGCCGGGTGGAGATAATCTCACTCCGAATTTCCTCCCGGAATTTATTGAAGTCGATGCCCTGCTCCTCGAGTTTGGTACGGAATTCCGCTTGAGTCGCCAATCCGTTCTGTTGCGCAATGCGGGTCAGTGCCATATCCAGCTGGGTATCATCCACCCGGATGCCGCTTTCTTTGGCGAACTGCATTTGCAACTTGTCGGTAATCATGCGTTCGAGAATCTGCTTCTCGAGTACATCACCCTCCGGCAGGGGCGTGCCCTGACGGCGCAGCTGGGCTTCAACCGTCTGCAACCGATCATCCAGCTCGTGCCGGGTAATCACATCGTCATTAACAACCGCCACGATGCCGTCCACCACGGCGACCTGTTTTTGAGGGTCCGATTCGGCGGCAATGCCTGCGGTTGAAAGACCCAGCCAAGCCAGGGCACAGATCAAGCGGATTTTTTGCATCATTTTTTCTTTATCCTCAACGCAACACTTGCGTGGTTTTTTCGACCGGTTTGTCGTTCAGTTTGGTATAGCCGGGAACACTTTTCTTGAGTATTTGCAGCGGGTCTGAACCCACCTTGACCAAATCGTTCAACTCAAGCTGGACGAAAATGCCCGTATTGATTTGTTGGGTACCGACCGTAAAACGCTGAGCCACGAGGCGGAACGTCCAACAGTCCTGATTATACTCAAGCCCCACAATTCCCTCCAAAAGACGCCTGTCCTGGAAAGAGTAATTCCAGCGGGCCACGGCATGCCAGCGATGCGATAAAGGCCATTGTGTTGAAATATCCGCCTGTCGCAGCGTATTTCGGGTAAATCGGTAGCCCAAGTTGATGACCTTGCCGCTCTCCGGCCGAAATCGGGCAGAAACGTTATAGCGCTGGGTCTGGGATTGATTCGGATCGTATTGCCATTCCCCATCCAGAGACCAGGCATCAGTCAGCTGTCCGCTGGCACCCAGCAAAATATCGGAGCGGTTTGTACTCACCGCCGGAGTCACCAGATTGACACGCGGCGGACTAAAGCTGAACCGCTCCCCCAGCGTCAGTTTCAGGCGCTCCATCCCATTTTGCTGGGAAAGCAACCGTGAGGTTACTGCCACCGTAACTTGATTTGCGTCGCCAATCCGGTCACTACCGAAAAAACGGTTTTCAGCAAACATCTGGGTAAAGCTGAAATCGGCTTGAGCCGAGTCAAAGTTGGGCAACTGGCTCTGATCCTGGTACGGCACATAGACATAAAAAACCCGGGGTTCCAAGGTATGCAGATAATCGTTACCGAATAGCTGCCAGTCGCGCTCGAAAGCCATGCCGCTGTCGAGGCTGAAGATTGGCAAAGTACGCGAAGCGTTCGGCAACGCGGCCGCGTTGTTTGCACTCATGCTGTAATAGGTACTGTGCGCACTGAATTTTGGCGTCAGATAGTAAGCCGGATCCCGAATCAGCGGTACGCTGACGCTCGGATTCAGCACTAGGCGCTGGGCATTGACCAGCGTCGGATGGCTGAAATCCACGTATTCTCCGGCAAAAGCAAGATCGGCCCACGAAATGCGCTGCTGCGAACCCAGGGTCAGCTGCGGTAGTCGCGCATAGGGCGTCACGATGGGCGCCGCCGGGTCCTGCAAGGTCTGGTAACGCTGCACGCGCGCCGTGGCATTCCACCCGCCGGCGGCATAGTTCAGCGTCCCCTCGCGCAGCAGGTTGACCTGCGAGGTCGTCGTCACCGAATCGGCCAGATCCCGGTAATACCCATCATCCGAAACCCGATTGAGATTGAGGTGGCTACTGAAGCCCCCTCCCAGATTATGGGCATGCATCAGAGACACATGGCTCCGGCTGCGGTTGGCGAGCCGATCCGTGGGCAACACATCGAGATGCAGCTCACCGGCATAATCCGGTTCGAGATAACGAAATTCGTTGTTTAACAAAACACCGCGCTTGGTCATCACCCTTGGCGAAAACGTTGCGTCAAAATTGGGCGCAATATTCCAGTAATAGCTCAGACTGAGATCCGTTCCGCCCTGAGTCGTGCTGCCAAATACCGGGGCGAGAAAACCGGATTTACGCCGATCGGATAAAGGAAAGTCCATCCAGGGGGAATAGAGCAGGGGGGCGCCCATAAATTCCACCCAAGCGTGATGCGCCACCCCGATATCGTTTTTACGGTCAATATCCAAACCGCGCATACGCAACAACCAGTCTTCATCATCCGCACGACAAGTCGTGTAGGTCGCATTTTCCAGGGTGTAGTGCTGCGCGTCCTGAATATGCATCACATCCGCCCGTCCCCGGCTGGAATTTTCCGCAATGAAATAAACGGGTTGGGTCATCAGCCCGGCTCCGCTATCCAGATTGAGCAGCAAATGCGGACCACTCATGGTGTTGCCCGCCTGCTCAACGACGACCGATCCCTCGGCGTCCAGATCCTCGGTGTCCTGGAAATACAGCAGCCGGTCGGCACGAATGGACTGGCCGCGTTTGCGCAAAATCGCATTTCCGGTGGCTTCGATCTGGTTTTCTTTCTTGCCGGTCAGCTGGTCGGCCTCAACAAAGGCCGGCGTTTCTTCTGCCGATTCCGGCAGCGACATGAAGGTTTTGTCGAGTTTGAGCTGCAGCGGTTCCTCCGCCCTTGCGATAGACGCAAAGACAGACGGCAGCAGCAGCAAAACCAGCCCGAGGGGAAGACGCATGACAAAACTTAGATGGTAAACTGGCGCGAGTTTATCACTAATATTCCACCGCCTTTTATGCAACGCATCGAACAACTCACCACCTGGTTGCACGCCCTGCATCCGGATCGCCCGTTTTCTCTTGCGCCCGCCTCGGCCGACGCCAGCTTCAGACGCTATTTCCGGGTCAGTTTTGCGGACGGCACAAGTCTCGTCGCCATGGATGCCCCACCAGAACATGAAGACTGCCGCCCGTTTCTGCACGTGGCCGAATTGTTTGAAAGTGCCGGCGTGCACGTGCCGCATATCCACGCCCGAAATCTGGAACAGGGCTTTCTGTTACTTTCCGACCTCGGCAGCACCACCTATTTGCAAATACTGGGACGGGAGAATGCCCGAACACTTTATGGCGCGGCCACGGATGCACTGATTCAAATCCAGCTCGCCTCCAGCCCCGACCATCTACCCGCCTACGACCAAGCCTTGTTACGTCGCGAACTGGAATTGTTCCCGGAATGGTATGTAAGCAAACATCTGGGAGTGACTCTCAGCGAAAAACAGCACGCCGTACTGGAAGAGAGTTTTCGCCGCATTCTGGCCAACAACCTCGCCCAGCCGTCCGTATATGTGCACCGTGACTATCATTCGCGCAACCTCATGCACGTGCCGGACAACAATCCCGGCATTCTGGATTTTCAGGATGCAGTCTACGGTCCGATCACCTACGACCTCGCCTCCCTCTTCAAGGATGCCTACATCCGATGGGAAGAAGCGGACATCATGGACTGGCTGATCCGTTACTGGGAAAAGGCACGCAAGGCCGGCTTACCCGTGCGGGAAGATTTCGGCGAGTTCTATCGCGATTACGAAATGATGGGCGTACAGCGTCACATCAAAGTACTGGGCATCTTTGCGCGCCTGTATCACCGCGACGGCAAGGCGGGCTATTTGAAAGACATGCCGCTGGTATTCGAATATCTGCACAGTGCCTGCGCCCGTTACATCGACCTCAAACCGCTCCAGGTCTTGCTAGAGGAACTGCATCCGCAGGTAATCACGGAAGGTTACAGCTTTTAATGAAAGCGATGATTTTGGCGGCGGGACGCGGCGAACGCATGCGCCCGCTCACCGATCACACCCCCAAACCATTGTTGGCCGCCGGCGGTAAACCGCTCATCGTCTGGCACATCGAACGTCTGGTTGCCGCCGGCATCACCGATCTGGTGATCAACCACGCTCACCTCGGCCAGCAGATCGAACAGTCACTGGGCGATGGCAGCCGGTTTGGCGCCAGCATTAGTTACTCGAACGAGGGCGCAGCACTGGAAACCGCGGGTGGCATTGCCTTCGCGCTGCCGCGCCTGGGTGAGCAGCCCTTCGCCGTTATCAACGGCGATATCTATTGTGATTATGATTTCAGCCCTCTGCCGGGACACGCCGCGACACTTGCCAACAGCGATGACCTCGCTCATCTTGTTCTGGTCGAAAATCCCGCGCACAACCCCCAGGGTGATTTTGGACTGCAGGAGCAGCGCGTCATCGATGGTGCGCCCAAATTCACTTTCAGCGGCATCGGACTATACAAGCCGACACTGTTCGCCAACATCCCGCGCGGCAGCAAAGCGCCGCTCGCACCCCTGTTGCGCGAGCAAATCGCATACGGACATGTCAGCGGTGAATATCACGACGGAATATGGCTGGACATCGGCACACCCGAACGGCTGACCGAACTCGACAAGAGATTACGCGCGAAGCACAATGCCGCACATGACTGACGCCCGTCTTTACCGCCAACGCCGTGAATGCCTGCTGCAACAAATGCAGCTGGGCATCGCCGTCATCCCCACCGCCGAGGAAGTCGAACGCAACGGCGACACGCACTATGCCTACCGGCACGACAGTAATTTTTATTACCTCACTGGCTTTACCGAGCCGGAAGCGGTGCTCGTGCTGATTGCCGCCGGAAGCGAATCCCGTTCCATACTATTTTGCCGCCGCAAGGATCTCGAGCGTGAAATCTGGGACGGTCACCGGCTTGGTCCGGAGGCGGCCGTCGAAGAGCTCGGGCTTGATGTCGCCTATCCCATAGAAGAATTGGATGAGCGGCTGGAAACCCTGCTGGGCAATCAGCCGACGCTGTTCTACCCGCTGGGAGCCAACCCGACCTGGGACGAACGCCTGTTTGAATTACGCCGCCGCGTGCAATCCAAAATCCGCTCCGGCATACGGGCGCCGGAACGGCTGCATGACATTCGTGGCATGCTGCATGACATGCGCTTGCGCAAGGATGCGCACGAAAAAGACATCCTGCGGCGTGCCGCACAGATTTCCGCGCAAGCACACAAGCGTGCCATGCGCACCGTCCGCGCCGGCATGTTCGAATATGAAATCGAAGCCGAGCTATTGCACGAATTTTGCCGGCACGGTGCGCGCCATCCGGCCTACCCGACTATTGTTGCGGCCGGCGCCAATGCCTGCGTCCTGCACTACGTAGCCAACCACAGCAGGCTACGCGACAACGATCTGCTGCTCATCGATGCCGGTTGTGAAATTGAAGGCTATGCCGCCGACATCACGAGGACATTCCCCGTCAGCGGCCGCTTTTCCGGTACGCAGAAAGCGGTCTACGAGGTCGTGCTCGCGGCCCAGATGGAAGCCATCGCACACGCCCGCATCGGGCATACCTGGGACGAGCCGCATCAAGCTGCACTGCGTGTGCTGGCCCAAGGCTTCATTGATCTGAAGCTGTGCCATGGCAGCGTTGATTCGGTGCTCGAAAGTGAAAGCTACAAACGGTTTTACATGCACCGCACCGGACATTGGCTGGGCATGGATGTTCACGATGTCGGCGATTACAAGGTTGACGACCACTGGCGCCAGTTTGAGTCAGGCATGACCCTGACCGTCGAGCCCGGCTGTTATATACGTCCGGCAGACGATGTGCCGCTGGCGTTTTGGAATATTGGCATCCGCATCGAGGACGATGTGCTGATCACCGCGGAAGGCAACGAAGTACTGACCGATGCCACACCCAAATCCATTAACGACATCGAGGAGTGGATACGCCATGACTGAACATTGCGATGTCGCCATCATCGGCGGCGGGCCGGTCGGTGCGGCGCTCGCGGTGGCACTGCAACAGGGAGATCTGGATGTGCGCGTGCTGGAAGCGCGCGCTCCGGGCCTGCCCAGCAGCGACGCCCGCGCACTTGCCTTGTCCTACGGTAGCCGGCTGCTGTTGCAACGGCTCGGCGTCTGGAACGCGCTGCGTGCCGTATCCCGAATTCGCACCATTCACATTTCCCAGCGCAAGAGTTTTGGCCGGGCGCTATTGCACGCCGAAGAACTGCGGGTACCCGATCTTGGCTACGTTCTGCCCTATCCCGAGTTGCACAATGCACTGGATGCTGCAATGCAGCGTGGCGGAACGCGCGTTACCTACGGCGCGGTCGTCACCCGGCTGGAGGGTGAAACCGGGCAGGCCGTCATCGGCTATCGCGAAAATGAAACCGAACACACACTGCACACCAAGCTCGCCGTTGTCGCGGACGGGGGTAAGTTACTGGCGCAGCGTTTCCCGGCAGAAACCCGGGACTATGGTCAAAGTGCCGTTATTACCCACGTCACTTGCCAGTCAACGCAGCCGGACACCGCCTTCGAGCGTTTCACTTCCCAGGGCCCGCTGGCTTTGTTGCCCTATCAGAATGGCTACGAGTTGGTCTGGACCGCGCCGCATGCGGAGGCTCAGCAAATGCTGGGGTGGTCGGAGCTGGAGTTTCTCGATCGTCTGCACGAACATTTTGGCGATCGGGTGGGGAAATTTCTCGAAGTGGGCAAGCGCAGCTGCTTCCCGCTCGGGTTGCGTCGCGCACCAAAGGTAACGCCGCTGCCGCACACCGTGCTGGTCGGCAACGCCGCGCAAACCCTGCATCCAGTTGCGGGGCAGGGATTTAACATGGGGGTCCGCGACGCCTGGGCGCTCGCGCAAACCCTGCTCGACGGCGCACCCGGAACGATTGGATCGGCCGCCATGCTGGCCGAGTATTGTGCACAACGAAAGCTGGATCGCAACGCCGGCATCCGCTTCACCGACGGCCTCGTCCGGCTGTTTTCCAATGATTTCGCCCTGCTCGACAGCGGCCGTGCCGCCTCACTCAGCCTGCTGGATTGCCTGAGTCCCGCCAAAACCTTTGTCGCCAAACGCATGATGTTCGGCGCCAACGGCTGAACCGTCTCAAATCTCGGCGATCACCGGCGTGTGGTCTGACGGACGCTCCAGCCTGCGCGGAGCCCTGTCGATCTCGCAGGACTTGCACCGCACCGCCAGCGCATCACTAAGCAGAATGTGATCAATGCGCAGCCCCAGATTGCGGCGAAAAGCCATCATGCGATAGTCCCACCAAGAATAGGATTTTTCCGGCTGCTCGAACAGACGAAAGCTGTCTTTCAGACCTAGGGATTCCAGCCGATGGAAGGCCTCGCGCTCCGCCTCGCTCACCAGAATCTGGCCTTGCCAACCCGCCGGGTCGTACACATCACGGTCTTCCGGCGCAATGTTGTAGTCGCCCAGCAGGGCCAGTTGCGAATGGCGCACCAGCTCTGCGCGCAACCAGTCATTCAGCGCGGCCAGCCATTTGAGTTTGTAGCCATACTTGTCCGAACCGACGCTTTGCCCGTTCGGCACATAAACACACACCACACGCACATCGCCCACCGTGGCGGCAATCACGCGCTTTTGCTCGTCCTCAAAATCCGGAATGCCGCATTGCACGTCAACGAGCGGTTCGCGGCTCAGAATCGCCACGCCGTTATAGGTTTTCTGCCCGCTGAACGCACAGTGATAACCGGCTGTCCGCAAGGCCTCGATGGGAAAATCGGCATCCTGCGACTTGGTTTCCTGCAGGCATATCACCTCGACGGGATTGGCGGCGAGCCAGTCCAGCAGATGCGGCAGGCGCACCTTGAGCGAGTTAACGTTCCAGGTCGCCAGCTTCACAGGGATTCAACCAGACCGTGATGGCGCAGCAAGGCGTCGATCGCCGGTTCGCGCCCTCTAAATGCGGCAAAGGATTGCATCGCCGGCCGCGCGCCACCCATGGCCAAAATCTCGGCACGGAATCGCGCGCCGATATCGGGGTTAAGCACGCCGTGTTCCTCGAACAGACTATAAGCGTCAGCCGACAGCACTTCCGCCCATTTGTAGCTGTAATAACCGGCCGCATACCCGCCCGCAAAAATATGCGAAAAGCTGTGCGGGAAACGATTGAAGTCGGGAGGAATCAACACCGCGACTTCCGCCCGCACCGTGTCGAGCAGATTCAGAATGGAATGATCTTCACCCGCCTGAAAATGGCTGTGCATCAGCATGTCGAATAGCGAAAATTCGATCTGTCGCAGGGTCTGCAACCCGCTCTGGAAATTCTTCGCCGCCAGCATTTTGTCGAAAAGGGCGCGCGGTAACGACGCGCCGCTTTCGCTGTGGCGGGTCATATCCTGCAGCACATTCCATTCCCAGCAAAAATTTTCCATGAACTGGCTGGGCAGCTCGACGGCGTCCCATTCCACACCGTTGATGCCGGACACGCCCAGATCCTCAATCTCAGTCAGCAGATGGTGCAGGCCGTGGCCGAATTCGTGGAACAGCGTGATGACTTCGTCATGGGTGAACAGCGCGGACTTTCCGCCCACCGGCGCGGCAAAATTGCAGTTGAGGTACGCCACCGGCGTTTGCAAACGGCCATCGCTCAAACGCCGCCGCGTAATAACGTCATCCATCCACGCGCCGCCACGCTTGCTATTGCGCGCGTAGAGATCGAGATAAAACTGTCCCACGAGCGCGCCATCCCGCTCGCGAATATCGAAGAATTTCACATCTTCATGCCAGACCGGCGCGGAAGCCGGTGAAATCCTCAGTCCGTAAAGCGTTTCGATGAGGTGGAACATCCCGGCGAAAACTGCATCCTCGGGAAAATACTGTTTCACTTCCTGCTCGGAAAACGCATAACGTCGCTCGCGCAATTTTTCGCTGGCGAAACTGATATCCCAGGAATGCAACGCCGGCAAAGCCAATTCGTCACGGGCGAATTTACGCAGCTCCGCCAGATCGCGTTCGGCAAAAGGCCGCGCACGCTGCGCCAATTCGCGCATGAAGTTGATGACCTGGGCGGGGGTTTCGGCCATCTTGCTAGCCAGCGACAGCTCGCCGTAATTGGCAAAACCCAGCAATTCAGCCTCTTCACCGCGCAAGCGGATGATTTCATCCATCAGCGGGCTGTTGTCCCATTCGGCCTTGCCAAATTCGGAAGCACGCGTGGCATACGCGCGATAGATTTTTTCGCGCAGCGCATGATTTTCGGCGAACTGCATCACCGGCATATAGGACGGGGCTTTCAGCGTGAATAACCAGCCGGATTTCCCACCTGCTTCCGCAGCCTCCCGGGCGGCTTGCAGTACATCTTCCGGCAGGCCGTTCAATTCGTCCCGCGATTCGATCAGCAGGCTGTAATCATTCGTCGCGTCGAGCAGGTTATCGGAGAAGCGCGAAGACAACTCTGCGAGCCGTTCCTGAATTTCAAGGAAGCGGGCTTTTTTGGCTTCCGGCAGCTCCGCCCCGCCCAGACGAAAATCGCGCAGTTCGTTTTCGATAATCTTTTGCCGTGCGCCATTCAGCGTCGCGAACTCCGGGCTGTCGTGAAGCGCTTTGAATTTTTTAAACAGGGCCAGATTCTGCCCAAGCTCGGCGTAATACTGCGTAATTTTCGGCAGGTTTGCGTTGTAGGCTTCGCGCAACTCGGCAGAATTCATCACCGCATTAAGATGGCCCACCGGCCCCCAGGCCCGCGAGACGCGTTCGTTCGCATCCTCCATCGGCGCCACAAATTCATCCCATTTCGGCGCCACCTCCTCCGACAGTAACCGGCTAACCAGGGCGCGACTCTCGGCGAGGAGTTGCTCGATAGCCGGTGCCACATGTTCGGGTTTGATCTCCGCAAAGCGCGGAAGACCAGAAAAATCAAGTAATGGATTCACGCTCGGTTCCTGCTTAAAAGTTGATTTTTTTATTCGGTACGGGCAGCTATTCCGCCGCGAGGTTCAGGCCACAAAAACTGTTTTGCCTTCCACCACGGTGTAACGTACCCGGCCTTGCAAGGTGTAGCCGTTGAAGGGCGTATTCTTGCCCTGACTGATGAGTGCAGCAGGCTCGACCTTCCAGGTGGCCTGCGGATCAAACACACAAACATCGGCATGCGCACCCGGCGAAAGATGTCCCACTTTGACCCCCAGTGACTGCGCCGGATTGATCGTCACCCGAGAAATCGCGTCAAGCAGGGGAATACTTTCCTGCTCAGCCCATTTCAGCACCAGCGGCAGCAACAATTCCATACCGGTGGCACCAGCTTCCGCCTCGGCAAAGGGCAACAATTTGGCATCGTCATCGACCGGCGAATGGTTTGAACATACCGCATCTATCGTGCCATCGGCCAGACCGGCCCGCAGCGCGGTGCGATCGCGCTGCGTGCGCAAAGGGGGCTGCAGATGACAATTCGCGTCAAAGTAGCCGATATCCACCTCGGTCAGATGCACATGGTTCATCGACACGTCGCAGGTCACACTCAAACCTTCGCGCTTCGCGGCGCGAATCATCTCAACGCCGGCCGCACTGGAAATCCGGCACACATGCAGCCGCACGCCGGTTTCGCGCGCAAGTTGCAGCATGGTGGACAAGGCCACCGTTTCGGCGACCACAGGGATGGGCGGCAAACCCAACCGGGCGGCCACTTCGCCATCATGCGCCACGCCGTTCCGCGACAGTGCGGCATCCTGCGGACGCAACCAGACACGGAAGCCAAAAGTGGCGGCGTACTGCATTGCACGCATCAGCACACGGTTGTCCGCCGGGGGGGCGTCGGCATGTCCGAAGGCTTTGCACCCCGCCTCGGTCAGCTCGGCCATTTCGGTGATTTGTTCGCCCTTCAAACCATAGGTGAGCGCCCCCACCGGAAATACCCGTGCCTGATTCAGGGACCGCGCACGGTGCTTGAGCATTTCCACCAGACCCGGCTCGTCAAGCGGCGGGTCGGTATCCGGCGGGCAGGACAGGGAGGTCACCCCACCGGCAACTGCCGCGGCCATTTCGGATTCCAGCGTGGCGCGGTATTCGTAGCCCGGCTCACGCAAACGCGCGGCGACATCCACCAGTCCGGGCATCACGATCAAGCCGCGGGCGTCGATAAGCTGTTCGGCCACAAAGCCTTCCGGCGCTTGGCCGATGGCGGCGATGCGCTTGTCGACAATGAACACGTCCTGCTGCGCGTCAATGCCGTTCTTCGGGTCGATCAGGCGGCCGCCTGAAATGTGAATGTTCATGTCGAGGTCCCCGCCAAAAGACTCATCACCGCCATCCGGATCGCGATGCCAAAGGTCACCTGCGGCAGGATGACAGACTGCGCGCCGTCCGCGACGCTGGAATCGATTTCCACACCACGGTTCATCGGGCCGGGATGCATCACGATCGCAGCGGGTTTCGCCAGGGCGAGACGCTCCCGGGTCAGCCCGTAATATTTGAAATACTCCTGTGCCGAGGGCAGCAACGCACCCTGCATACGCTCGTTTTGCAGGCGCAGCATCATCACAACATCCACACCTTTCAGTCCTTCTTCCATGCTGTGAAACACACGGACACCAAGCTTTTCCACCATGCTGGGCAACAGTGTCTTGGGGGCGATGACGCGCACTTCGGGCACCCCCAGGGTCGTAAGGGCATGGATCTGCGAACGCGCCACACGCGAATGCAGCACATCGCCGACAATGGCAACAGTGAGGTTGTGAAATTCCTGCTTGTAATGGCGGATGGTGTACATGTCCAGCAAGGCTTGCGTGGGATGCGCATGACGTCCGTCGCCGGCATTGATAACATGAATTCCCGGTGCCACATGGCGGGCAATCAGATGCGCCGCTCCGGAGGTGGCGTGGCGAACCACAAACATGTCCGCATGCATGGCACAGAGGTTATCCACCGTATCCAGCAGGGTTTCGCCCTTGCTGGTCGAGGACGAACCGATATTCAGATTCACGACATCCGCCGAAAGTTTTTTTGCGGCAATCTCGAATGTGGTGCGGGTGCGGGTGCTGTTTTCGAAAAAGATGTTGAAGACCGACTTGCCGTGCAGCAGCGGCACCTTGTTGATCTCGGCGTGACCTTCCCCCAAAAACGTTGCGGCACGGTCAAGAATGTCACGCACGATGCGAACGGGCAGACCCTCGGTGCTCAGCAAATGCTGAAGTTCGCCATGTTGATTAAGTTGCGGATTGTTCATGCCATCTGTCCCGCTGAAGGTTCGTCAAAATACGCCTGCAGAATTTGCTGCGCGGCGTATTGGTCAATGACCGCTTTTTGTTTCAGCCCGTAGATGCCGGCCCGATTCAGCTGCTCGCCCGCGGCGAGCGAAGTATACCGCTCATCAACCAGAATCACCGGCAATTTGAAGCGCCCCTTGAGGCGGTTGGCAAAACGCCGGCACAGCGCCGTCAATTCGTGCGGCGTACCGTCATCGTGACAGGGCAATCCCACCACAAGCGCGGCGGGCTGCCACTCCTGCAAAAGTGCAGCGATGCGGGCAAAGCGCGGATCAGTTTTTTCCTCATTGATTGTGAGCAAGGGCCGCGCCTGGCACAACAGGGAATTCCCCATCGCCACGCCAATGCGCTTGGTGCCGAAATCGAATCCCAGAAAATTACCGGATGGGGGAGCGGATGCCATGCCCTCAGGCATGACCGACCTCTTCCGACAGGCTAGCGTAATCCACACCTAGCTGGCGCATCGCGGCCGGCAGCCGCGCCTCAGGTGGCAGATCGAACAAAATGTGTTCGGACGCGGGCAGGGTCAGCCAGGCGTTCTCGCTCATCTCGTGTTCCAGCTGGCCCTGATCCCAACCGGCATACCCCAACGTGATGATCATGTGGCGCGGCCCCTTGCCCTCCGCAACCGCTTCGAGAATATCTTTTGACGTCGTCAATTCCAGCGTATCGCTGATACGCAAAGAGGATTGCCAGCTACCCGGTGTGTCGTGCAAGACAAAACCGCGTTCGGTCTGCACCGGGCCACCAAAATGCACTGGCTGGGATTGCAGCTCCGGCTCGTGCAGGGGAATGTTGATTTGCGCGAACATGTCTGCCAGTTTCAGGTCGATGGGGCGGTTGACCACAATGCCGAGCGCGCCATTTTCGTTGTGTTCGCAAATATAGGTCAGCGTCCCGGCAAAAACCCCTTCCTGCAACGCGGGCATGGCAATCAAAAAGTGGCGGGTCAGGTTGAATTCGGACATGGCCGCATTGTAGCTTTACGCTCCGGCGTTCACAATTGCGCCATGACATCTCCGCCTATTGCCCTTTGCTGGTTTCGGCGTGACCTGCGCCTGCACGATCACGCGGCGCTGTACCACGCCCTTAAATCCGGCATGCCCGTTCATTGCCTTTTCGTGTTTGATACGGACATTCTGGATCACTTAACAAATCTGGCCGACCGCCGGGTCGAATTCATCTGGGAGAGCGTAGCCGAACTCAAAAGAGCGCTGGAAGACCTAGGCAGTACGCTGCATATCTTGCACGAAAGCGCTTGCTCAATCGTGCCGCAGTTTGCAAAATCGATGGGCGCTTCGACCGTCTTCTGCAACCGCGATTACGAACCCGATGCCATCGTCCGCGACCGCGACGTGGCGACAGCACTGCAAACGCACGGGATTGCCTTCCGCACTTTCAAAGATCAGGTCATCTTTGAATGTGAAGAAGTACTCACTGCCACCAGAAAACCCTTTAACGTTTTCACGCCCTACAAAAATGCCTGGCTGAAAACGCTGACCGATTTTCACTTGCGCGTCTATCCGACGGAGCATCATTTCGCAGCACTGGCACAATGCACACCGGCACACCTGCCCGGCCTGGAAACGCTGGGATTTGTCCGCAGCAATCTGGCCGAACTGGCACTGCCGTGCGGCATGTCCGGCGCTGAACAATTGTTCGGCGATTTTCGGCAGCGCATGGCGGATTACCACACACGCCGTGATTTCCCCGCACTCAAAGGCGTGTCCTACTTGTCGGCTCACTTGCGTTTCGGCACCCTCTCGATCCGCACGTTGGCTCGCGAGGCTTTTTATAGCGGCGGACCGGGGCCGCAAACCTGGCTGTCGGAATTGATCTGGCGCGAGTTTTATCAGATGCTGCTCTACCACTATCCGTATGTAGTCGCCCACGCTTTCAAGCCCCGCTTTGATGATTTGCAGTGGAACAATGACCCAGCGTGGTTCGCAGCTTGGCAATCAGGGCAAACCGGCTACCCGCTGGTGGATGCCGGCATGCGGCAACTCGCGCGCAGTGGCTATATGCACAATCGCCTGCGCATGGTGACCGCCGCTTTTTTGGTCAAGGATTTGCAAATCGACTGGCGCTGGGGCGAGCGCCATTTTGCGGAGCAACTGATTGATTTTGATCTTGCGGCCAACAATGGCGGCTGGCAATGGTCGGCCTCGACCGGTTGTGATGCCCAGCCTTGGTTCCGTATATTCAATCCGGTGACACAGTCGGAAAAATTCGACCCGGATGGCAGGTTCATCCGGCGCTATGTGCCGGAACTGGCCAATTGTCCTGCAGACTTCATTCATAGCCCCTGGAAATTGCCGCTTGCGGATCAGCAGCAGTTGGGCATCGTCATCGGAAAAAACTATCCCGCACCGCTTATCGACCACGCGACGGCGCGCGCCATGACACTGGCCCGCTACAAGTCCGTGGCGTAATTCAACGCTGCCAGAAGCGCGGGGTAAACAGAATCAGCACGGTGAAAATTTCCAGACGCCCCACCAGCATCCCGAACGTGCATACCCAAGTCTGAAAATCCGTCAGCCCCTGATAATTGCTGGCAGGTCCGACCGTTCCCAGGCCGGGGCCGCAGTTGTTGACCGATGCCAATACTGCCGTAAAGGCCGAGATAAAATCCATGCCACTAATCAGCAAGACAAAGGTCAGCGTAACGATGACCATGAAATATAGAAAAATAAACCCGAGCACCGCAAAGACAATGTTGTTTGGCACAACATGGCCGCCGATCTTCATCGGATTGATGGCTGCCGGATGGAGCAACTTGAGAAACTCACGACCGGCCTGTTTAACCAGCACCAAGGTGCGAATCATCTTGATACCCCCGCCGGTCGAACCCGAGCTAGCGGCGATTGCAGTCAAGAACATCATCCACAAGGGTGCGAAAATCGGCCATTGGGCATAATCCGTGCTCGCATAACCCGAACTGGTCGCAATAGAAACCACGTTAAATGTTGCGAACCGCAATGCGGTTTCCAGACTGGCATAAACGCCTTGCCACCATAAATAAAAAGCAATGCCCGCACAGCTTGCCAGAATAAGCCCGAGAGAGGCGACTGCTTCCGCGTCACGGCCATAAATCCAGACTGACTTTCCACGCCAGGCTAAAAAATGTGTGGCAAAGTTAACAACAGCAAATAACATAAAAACCGTCATTACCATTTCAATCAAAGGTGAGTTGAAATAGCCAACGCTAGCGTCGTGGGTTGAAAACCCACCCAACCCCATTGCAGAGAACGAATGACACACCGCATCCAGCCAGCCCATACCCGCCCATTTGAGAGCGGCAATGCAGAACAGCGTCACCACCACGTAGACAACCCACAAATTGCGCGCGGTATCCGCAATACGGGGTGTTAATGCTGCATCCTTCATCGGGCCGGGCGTTTCTGCCTTGAATAGCTGTCGACCGCCAATGCCAAGCAAAGGTAACACGGCGACTGCCAACACGATGATGCCCAGCCCGCCCAGCCAGTTCAGTTCGTGGCGCCAAATGTTAATGGCAGGCGGCAGATTATCCAGGCCGGTGAGTACGGTTGCGCCCGTCGTTGTCATGCCGGACATGGTTTCAAAATAGGCATCGGTTAACGACAAGCCGGGAATCACCAACAGTAGGGGAATCGTTGCAAAAAGCGGCATCGCCGTCCACATGGTCACAACCAGCAGATAACCGTGGCGTATCGACAGCTCACCACGAAAACGGCGTGTCAACATCCACATCAGCAAGCCCGCCGCCGCAGTCCACAACATCGCCAGCAGAAAATCCAGCAACAGGGTCGTATCACCGTACAGAAAGGCAGTAATGATGGGCAAAAGATAGGTGAGGCTGAAAACCACCAGCAACAAACCCAATGCATGAACAACGGTCAGGGCGCGATTCATCTAGAAGAATCCGAGGTTAACCTGGAATAACCGTTCCACTTTTTTCACCATTTTCTTGTCTGTAACGAAAACGATGACATGGTCTTCAGCCTGAATCAGCGTGTCGTGGTGCGCGATGACCACCTCCTGATTGCGAACGACGGCACCGATCGTCGCCCCAAGCGGCAATTCGATTTCTTCGACCTTGCGTCCCACCACTTTGGAAGATTTCCGATCCCCGTGCGCGACCAATTCCAGCGCCTCTGCCGCACCGCGTCGCAGTGAATGGACAGCCGCCACATCGCCCTGTCGAACATAAGCGAGCAGCGAACCAATGGTGACCTGGGCGGGCGAAAGCGCGATATCGATCTTGCCACCCTGCACCAGATCCACATAAGCGCTGCGATTAATCAGCGCGATAACCTTGCGCGCGCCCCCCTGTTTGGCGAGCAGCGAGGACATGATGTTATTTTCGTCATCGTTGGTCAGCGCGCAGAACACATCCACATCGGCGATATGTTCCTGTTGCATGAGCTTTTCGTCCGTACCGTCGCCATTCAGCACCAGCGTACGCTTCAGCTCGCCGGCCAGACGTTCGCAGACATGCTTGTTGTGCTCGATCAGCTTGATTTGGTAATCGTTTTCCAGTGCCTGGGCAAGACGACGGCCAATATTGCCGCCACCAACAATCATCACCCGGCGGGTTGGCTGATCTTCGCGGCGCATCTCGCGCAAAACTTCGCGAATATGATGGGTCGCGGCAATCACAAACACCTCATCGCCCGCCTCAACAACCGTGTCGCCTTGCGGAATGATGGGTTTGTCCTGACGAAAAATCGCGGCAACCCGGGTTTCGATCTGCGGCATGTGACTGCGCAGCATATTGAGTGGATTGCCCACCAGCGGGCCGCCCTCGACTGCACGCACACCCACCAGCGACGCTTTGCCCTGGGAAAACCGCTGAACCTGGAGCGCCTCGGGAAATTCGATCAGTTTGACGATGTAATCAGTCAGAATCTGTTCCGGACAGATGGAAAAGTCCACGGAGAAATTTTCATCGCTGAACAGCTCGGGGCGCTTGAGATAATCGGTCGCCCGGATACGCGCAATACGCGTCGGCGTGTTGTACAGACTGGCTGCCAGCTTGCAGGCCACGAGATTGACTTCGTCGCTCTGCGTCACCGCCAGCAACATATCGGTGTCCGAAATACCGGCCTGCTCCAGTGTGGAAGGATGGGCGGCATTGCCGACTACGGTACGCAAATCCAGCCGGTCCTGCAGTTGCTGCAGCTTGCTGGCATCGGCATCGACGACCGTAATGTCATTGGCCTCGCTGACCAGACTTTCGGCCACTGTCGAGCCCACCTGCCCCGCACCCAGAATCAGTATCTTCACTCAGCCCCCTACCCCAATTGCCGGGCAACGTCCCGGTTCGTCCGAATCAACGGCTATCGCCGTTACGCTGCATCCTTCCACTTGATCGAGCAGCCCATGCTGGAGAACTGCTCGCGCGGCCCCTGGCCCGTTTGCGCAACCTGAACCATGGCGTGAAATAGATCGCGCTCGGCGTCCGGCACAGCCTGTTTACGGGAAGCATCCAATCGACCACGGTATTGCAACTCGAGACGCGCATTAAAGCCGAAGAAATCCGGGGTACAGACAGCATCATATCGCTTGGCCACTTGCTGGGTTTCGTCCCACACATAAGGGAAGGAATAGTCGAACTCGCGCGCCACTTGCACCATGTTGTCGAACGAATCCTCCTCATATTCAGCCGGATCGTTGGACATAATCGCAATGCTGTTGATACCGTATTGCCGCAATTCGCGGGTGTCGCGAATGATGCGGTCGCGCACGGACTTCACATAGGGGCAGTGGTTGCAAATGAACATTACCAGCAGACCGTTGGGACCGCGCGCCGATTCAAGCGTATAACGCTTGCCGTCCACACCGGGCAAATCAAAATCCGGCGCTTCCCAGCCAAAATCGCACAAGGGCGGTTGCAAACTGACCATCTGAATTTTCCTCACAACAAATCCGGAGCGATATATTATCACGCCGACATAACCACAAACCCCTGCCATGCCGCGTTTCTACTGCCCACCACCACTGCCCGCCAGCGGCCGTTTTGAGTTGCCGTCCGGCGCCGCCCACCACGCCATCCGTGTTCTGCGCTTGCGTGAGGGCGCGCACATTCATCTGTTCGACGGGGAAGGGCGGGAATGCCTTGGCATCATTACCGAAACAGGCGGGAAGCGGGTAATTGTTGACCAGCTCACCGAACTTGAAAGCGAGCGCGAATCACCCCTGCGCACCGTCCTGGCGCAAGCGCTCTGCAGCAGCGAAAAAATGGATTGGATCGTGCAAAAAGCCACCGAGCTGGGCGTCACTGAAATCCAGCCGCTGGATACCGAACGCAGCGTCGCACGCCTCACGCCGGAACGTGCGATCAAACGCCTGGAGCACTGGCAGCAGGTTGCCATTTCAGCCTGCGAACAGTGCGGCCGCAATCGTCTTCCCCTGATCCATTCCCCGGTTGAGATGATGGTCTGGTTGCGTCGGATGCAATCCGCACCGGAAGTTCGGCTGGCGCTGCTCCCGGAGGGCAATACGACACTCAACCACCTGTCGCCGCCGAGTGCGGGGGTCGCGCTGCTGGTCGGACCGGAAGGTGGGTTCAGCGCGGCGGAGTGCGACACCATTCTGCAGTCCGGTTTCACGCCGGTACGGCTAGGTCCGCGCATACTGCGTACCGAAACCGCCGCCATCGCAGGTCTCACCGCGGCGCAAATCCGCTGGGGCGACTTCAATCTTTAAGGAAATCTCATGCCCTATGTGAACATTCGTATTGCCGGAATCCTGACCCGCGAACAAAAACAGCAGATCGCCGCCGAAATCACCGACACGCTGGAACGCATCGCCCACAAACCCGCGTCCTACACCTACATCGCCTTCGATGAACTGCCCGACGAAAACTGGGCTATCGCAGGAAAGTTGCTGGATGAGGAATAGCGCGGCATCATTCGCACATTAAAACAGGGAGACACCCCATGCCTGCCAGCGCTGCCCCCGCCGATTTTGTTGCCTGGTTCCGCTCAGTCGCGCCTTATATCAACGCCTTTCGCGGCAAAACTTTTGTCATTGCCTTTGGCGGCGAGGTCGTTGCGGACGGCAAATTCGTCGAGCTGACCCACGATTTCAACCTGCTCGCTGCGCTCGGCATCCGTCTCGTACTGGTCCACGGAGCACGCCCGCAAATCGAACAGCATTTGGCAAAAAACCAACTCGATGACACCTATCACCAGGGCATTCGCATGACCGACGCTGAAACAATGCAATGTGTGAAAGAGGCGGTCGGGCGCGTCCGCGTGGAAATTGAGGCGCTGTTGTCGATGGGTCTCGCAAACTCTCCCATGGCTAATGCGGATATTCGGGTCGCGGGCGGCAATTTCATCACTGCACAGCCGATCGGCGTCATCAACGGTGTGGATTTGATGCACACCGGCAGCGTGCGCAAGGTGGACACCGCCGCCCTGAACGATCGCATGGATTTTGGCGAGGTCGTGCTGCTCTCACCACTGGGTTATTCGCCCACCGGTGAAGTGTTCAATCTCACGCTGGAAGATGTTGCCACGGCAACGGCCATCGCGCTCGATGCCGACAAACTGGTATTCCTGATGGACACCGACGGCGTCACTGACAGCAAGCGTCAGCTGCTCAAGGAATTGACCATTGCCCAGGCACAGCAGGTATTGACGCAAAAACGCAAACTCCCCGATGACATTGCGCTGTTTCTGCCTTGCGCTATGCGGGCCTGCGAAGCGGGCGTTGCGCGCACGCACCTCATCAGCCGGCATGCGGATGGCGCCGTGCTGCAGGAGCTGTTCAGCGATGACGGCATCGGCACCATGGTCGTGGAGAGCACACTCAATACCCTGCGCGCCGCGACGATCGAGGACATCGGCGGCATTCTCGAGCTGCTGCGGCCGCTTGAAGAAAGCGGCGTTCTTGTGCGCCGTTCGCGCGAATTACTGGAACGGGAAATCAAACGTTTTGAAATACTGGAGCACGATCACCGCATCATCGGCTGCGCCGCGTTGTACCGCTTCCCGGATGAGGCCGCGGCCGAGCTCGCCTGCCTTGCCGTGGATCCGCTCTACCGCGACCGGGGTTATGGCGAGGCAATTCTCAACCACATGATGGCGCTGGCCAAAGGGCAGGGCATGAAGAAACTTTTTGTGCTTACCACCCGCACGGCGCACTGGTTTATCGAGCGCGGATTTGGCGAAAGCACTGTGGCCGCGCTACCCGCCCAGAAAAAATCGCTGTACAACTACCAGCGAAAATCCAAGGTGTTCGAGCGCAAAATTTAGCGCGGCGCAGCCTCGGCCAAACGCTGCTCCAGCGCGTGCCAAAAACTTGCGTTGTCCGTGTATTCGAGGACCATGGCCCGCTCTTCCGGAGCAAGCGGCTCTTGCGCCTGAGCGAGTTTTTCCAGTACGGCAACATCGGCTTCTGAAGCATCCTGTCTGCGCTCCTGACGCAAGTGGACGCGCGCGCGCAGCACACGCATGTCTGCTGTCATGTCGGCAATAATGAAAGGCACACGCATGCCCATCGCCAATTGGCGGAATATCTCGCGTTCCTCACGACGCAGAAAAGCCGCATCCACAATCACGCGACAACCGCTTGCCAGCAAGCAGTCTGCAAGTTCTGCCAGGCGGGCGTAAGTGCGAACGGTTGCCTCGGACGTATACAGCGCGCCTGTGCCTAGAATCTGGCGGCTGTCATCAAGCGACGCCAGACCGAACAATCGCTTGCGCTCGATATCGGAACGAATACGAATAGCGCCGAGATGTTCGAGCGCGGCCTGCGCAAAAGTGGATTTTCCGGAACCGGGCAAGCCATGCATTATGATCAGCGCGGGCTGAGGCTTCGCCAGGCAGCCAAGCGCAAAATCGAGATAGCTTTGGCCGGCACGCCGCAAAATATTTTTTGCACGCGGCTTCAGGCCGGGTTGCTCAGCACGAATCATGGCGACTTTTGCGCGCACCGTGGCGCGATAGGCAATATATAAGCGCAGCACCGCCATGCCACCGTAGTCTCCCGTTGTTTCAAGATAGCAGTTCAGCAGTCGCCAGGCGAAATCGGCACGGCCGCGATGCATCAGATCCATCACCGGGAAGGCAATCTCGTCCATTACGTCGATCCAGCGCAGTGCCGGATTGAACTCGATCCCGTCGAACGGGACCGGCACATTGTCTATCAGTGCAATGTTACCAAGATGCAAATCCCCATGGCATTCGCGCACGCAACCCGCCGCACGGCGGCGCTCGAAAACAGGCGCACGCGCCGCAAGTTCGGCCTCGGTTTCAGCCTTAAGTTCTGTCACGCCGGTATATACCTGCAACTGTTCGAAGTTCTGCATCACTGCCGCGCGAACCGCCGCGAAACTACCCAACGACGAGTCACTGGCCGTGGGGAGCGCCGCATGAAATTGCGCGAGGGTTGCGGCGAGACTGTCGATATGCTGCGGCGTAATTTCCCCGCACGCAAGTTGCCGATCCATCAGGCAGTTCGCGGAAAACCGCCGCATCTTTACGGCATATTCGATGGCAGGTTGCGCCCCGATTTTGGGGTGATCAAAATCCCCACCCACAGAAACTGTTCCGAGATACAAACCGGGTGCGAGACGGCGGTTCAGGCGGAATTCTTCGTCGCAGTAATATCTACGCATTTCCAGCGTGGAGAAATCCAGAAATCCGAGTGCCAGGGGTTTCTTGATTTTGTAGACATGCCGGCCCGCCAACAGCACCCAGGAAATATGGGTTTCGATCAATCGCACACGCCTGGCAGGATGCGGGTAGCACTGAGGTTCGCCCAGTGCGGCGATCAGGCGCTGACGATCGGCATATTCGGCCTCAGAGTTCATGCGGGCATTTTGGACCCGAGGCATGGGGAAGGCTAGTGTGCAGCAACCTTTTCGTGCCAGGGCGCCACCTTAAATAGCAGCAGCATGCCGGGAATCGCCAGAATGGCGCACAGAAAAAAGAAATTGGCCCAGCCCATGGATTCGACGAGCCAGCCTGTTGCGGCATTGGCAAAAGTGCGCGGGATCGCCATGAGGCTCGTAAATAATGCAAATTGTGTGGCGGTATAGGCGGGGTGGGTTGTCCGTGCAATAAAGGCCACAAAGGCTACCGTGCCCAAGCCCACGCCCAACGCTTCCAGCCCGATGACTATCGCGAGCTGGCTGCGCTCCAATGCGCCAATTTCGGTATGCGCCCCCATCGAAGCCAGCCAGGCAAAACCGAAAATCGAAACCACCTGCACCACACCAAACAGCCAGAGCGCACGATTGATGCCGATTTTCACCATCCACAGTCCGCCCAGCATGCCGCCAATGACCGATGGCCACAGCCCGGCATTTTTGGCAATCAGGCCGATATCGGATTTGGAGTACCCCATGTCCAGATAAAACGGCGTGGCCAACGCGGTACACATGCTGTCGCCCAGCTTATAGAAAAGCAGAAAAGCAAGGATCAGCAGCGCGCTGCGCCAACCCTGGCGCTGGGTAAATTCGCGGAACGGTTCGACCACGGCTGCGCGCAACGTCTTGGGTGCAGTCGCGGATTGGGGCTCGTTCACCATCAGCGTCATGATCAGGCCCGGCAGCATGAACAGCGCCGTAATCATGAACACGGTATCCCAGGCAAAATGGTCCGCCAGAATCAGCGACAGCGAGCCGGGCACCAGCCCCGCAATACGATAGGCATTCACGTGAACGGCATTACCCAGCCCCAGCTCGGCGTCCGACAACAACTCACGCCGGTAGGCATCCAGCACAATGTCCTGGGTGGCGCTCAACACCGCCAACAGGGTGCAAATCCAGGCGATCGTCGCCAAATCATTGGTCGGCGAAAAGCCGCCCATCCATGCGATAACGGCCAGCAGACCAACTTGGGTCAGCGCCATCCAGCCGCGGCGACGGCCGAGCAGGGGAACCACATAGCGATCGAGCAGGGGCGACCAGAGAAATTTCCAGGTGTAGGGAAACTGGATCAGCGCAAACAGGCCGATGGTCTTGAGGTCAACCTGCTCGCTGCGCAGCCAGGCCGGCACGAGGTTGAACAGCAGGTACAGCGGCAATCCTGAGGCAAAGCCGGTAAAGACGCAGATCAGCATGCGCCGTGTAAACAGCTGGGCAAAAATGCTCATGCCTGGCGCCTGAAGCGATATACCGCCGTGCTGCCGAACACGTTGGGCAACACGCTCACCTCACGGCCGCCACCCATGACTCGCCGGTCGAGAATTTCGATGCGATGTTCGCGGCAGAAGGCCTCGAAATCATGCAGCGTACAAAGATGCACATTCGGGGTGTCGTACCACTGGTACGGCAGTTCGGGCGAGATCGGCATACGGCCATTCAGGATGCTGAGGCGATTTTTCCAATGCCCAAAATTCGGGAAACTCACGATGCCCTGCTGCCCCACCCGCAACATCTCCCGAACCAGCTGGGCGGTGTGGCGGGTAGCCTGCAACGTTTGCGACAGAATAACGAAATCAAACGCGTTGTCTTCGAAATCGGCGAGCCCAGACTCCAGATCGTTCTGGATCACATTCAGACCGTTGGCGATACAGGACACGATATCCGCGTCGCTGATTTCCACCCCGTAACCCCGCACTGCACGGACCTCTTTAAGGTAACGCAGCAGGCTGCCGTCACCACAACCCAGATCAAGCACCCTGGCGTTGGCCGGAATCCAGCGGGCGATGGCGGCAAAATCGGGCCTTTCCTCCGCAAGCAGGCTCAATGGGCGACTCATGGGCGCGCTCCTTCTGCGGCAACGTTGTTAAGGTAACTGCGCACGACATCGAAATAGTGCGGATTTTCCATCAGGAAAGAATCATGACCATGCGTGGAGGTGATTTCGCTGTAGCTGACATTGCGGCCGTTATGTAGCAGGGCCTGTACGATTTGGCGCGAGCGCTGCGGCGAGAAGCGCCAGTCACTGGAAAACGACACCACCAGAAAATCCGCGCTCACCGGCGCAAACGCCCGGCGCAAACTGCCCCCGGCCAGGCGCGCCGGATCGAAATAATCCAGCGCCTTGGTCATCAGTAAATAGGTATTCGCATCAAAATAAGCGGCAAATTTGTCGCCCTGATAGCGCAGGTAGGACTCAACCTCGAACTCGATGCCGTAACCATACTGGTAATCGCCGGAACGCAAACCGCGGCCAAACTTGCCGGCCATCGCATCATCGGACAGATAAGTGATGTGTCCCAGCATCCGGGCCAAACGCAAACCGCGCGTGGGCACCACGCCGTGCTGGTAGAAATCCCCGCCATGAAAATCCGGATCGGTCAAAATCGCATTGCGCGCAACATCGTTGAACGCGATGTTCTCGGTCGTCAAACTGGGGGCCGTGGCAATCGCCAGCACGTGGCGTACCCGTTCCGGGAAATTGATCGCCCACTGCATCGCCTGCATCCCGCCCAGACTGCCGCCCATCACGGCGGCAAACTGGCGTATCCCCAGCCGATCGGCAAGCAATGCCTGCGAAGCCACCCAGTCATCCACGGTAACGACCGGGAAGCTGGAACCATACGGCTGGCCGCTGGCCGGATTGTGCGAACCGGGGCCGGTTGAGCCATGACAACCGCCCAGATTATTGACGCCGATCACAAAAAATTTGTTGGTATCCACCGGTTTGCCCGGGCCCACCATGGTGTCCCACCAACCCGCGCTCTTCGGGTCTTCAGAACTCAAACCCGCCACATGGTGATGACCGGAGAGCGCATGGCAAACCAGAATGGCGTTGGACTTATCGGCGTTCAGCGTCCCGTAGGTTTCATAAACCAGCTCGAAGCCGGGTAGCTGCGCGCCGCTCGCGCAAGCGAATGGCGCATCAAACTGCATGCGTTGCGGCGTCACGACCCCCAGACTGTGCACTGCGTTCAACTTCACCCCCAAAAAACAAAACCCGTCCAGCTTGCGCCAAAACGGGTTGCCTCGCTTTAGCTGGAATCTTTTAAGTGCCCCGCAAGCTGATCTCAAATCGGCACTGGCGCGCAGTTTCGCGGATTTTGGCCCGCGCTGTCAATCGCCCCCCGTCTAACCGCCGTTCAATCGGTCGAGCAGTTCGCGGATTTTCATCGGGTCGTCCGCGCGCAGGATTTTCTGGGTCAACGGCGCCACTTGCGACAGGCTGCTGGTCAGGACACGCTGCTTGATACTCGGCACCTGGGCCGAGAACATCGAAAACTGGCGCAGGCCGAAACCCAGCAGCAGACGGGTGTAGGGCAGCTCGCCGGCCATTTCACCGCACAAAGACACCGGCACACCCAGCTTGTTGCAGGTGCCGATCACGTGGGACAGCAATTGCAATACGGCAGGGTGCAGTGGGTCATACAAATGCGCGACTTCTTCGTCGGTACGGTCAATCGCCAGCGTGTACTGGATCAGATCGTTGGTGCCGATAGACAAAAAGTCGAGCTTTTTGGTAAATACATTAAGGGCGAGCGCGGCCGCCGGGATCTCGATCATCCCGCCGACTTTTATATCGCGGTCGAAGGGGATGCCCTCGGCTTCCAGCATCGTCTTGGTGGCATCAATGAACTGCAGAGTCTGGTTGATTTCAGACGCACTCGACAACATGGGAATCAGAATCTTGATATTGCCGTAGTGGCTGGCACGCAACAGTGCACGCAGCTGGGAGCGAAACATTTGCGGCTCGGCCAGACACAGGCGAATCGCACGCAGTCCCAATGCCGGGTTGCTGGCCACACGTTCCGCGCCCTTGATCTGTTTGTCGGCCCCCAAATCAAAGGTACGGATCGTCACCGGCTGACCATCCATACCCTCGGCTGCCGCGCGATAAGCCTCGAACTGCTCCTCTTCTCCCGGCAGGTCATTGCGATTGAGGAACAGGAATTCACTGCGGAACAGCCCCACCCCTGTGGCGCCGTTTTCCCGGACATCGGCAATATCCTCGGGCTTTTCGATGTTGGCGTGAAGCTCGATCGGCGTGCCGTCCAGAGTGTTGGCCCGCGCCGTGCGCAAGCGTTTGAGCTTCTTCCGTTCCAGTTCGCGTTCGCTTTGGCGCAGCCGGTATTCGGCCAGCACATGCTTGTCCGGATTGACGATGAGCACACCCTGCTCACCATCCAGAATGAGCAGATCATCTTCACGCACCAGCGTCCGCGCATGGTGCAAACCCACCACGCAAGGCGTGTTCAGACTGCGTGCGACGATGGCGGTATGCGAGGTGGCGCCGCCAAGATCCGTCACGAATGCGGCGAATTGCTGCGGCTTGAACTGGATCAGGTCGGCCGGACTCAGGTCATGCGCGATGAGTATGGTTTCGACATCCTGGCGAACCGGTGGCTGATGCCCGGGATGGCCCACCAGATGTTTGAGCAAACGTTCGGCCACCTGCCGGACATCCATCTGCCGCTCGCGCAAATAGGCATCCTCGAATTCCTCGAACTGGGCGACCAGTTGGTCGGTCTGGATTTTCAGCGCCCATTCGGCGTTGCACTGTTCGCGCTCGATCATCTCGCGTGGCGCCACGCTGATCTGTGTATCGGCGAGAATCATTTCGTGCAATTCGAGGAAAGTATCGAATTCAGCCGCGGCCATTGCCGGCGGATGGCTGCGCAGATTTGCGAATTCCGCACGGGCGGCCTGAAGTGCAGCATCAAAGCGGGCAACTTCGTCGGCGACCAGATTTTTGGGCAGCGTGTAATGCGACACCTCGAACGAGGTATGCGATACCAGATGCGCACGGCCGATGGCAATGCCGCTGGATACCGCAATGCCATGCAGAGTGAAACTCATACGCTCTCCTGAAAATGCATGGGTTTATTCGCCTTCGCCAAAATAATCGTTGATAAGCGTCAACAGTTCCGCCATGGCCTCGGCTTCGTCGGGGCCCGAGACTTCTATCGACACGGTCGTCCCTTTCGACGCGGCCAGCATCATCACGCCCATGATGCTTTTGGCATTTACCCGGCGACTGTTGCGCGACATCATGACTTCACTTTTAAATTTCGAGGCGAGCTGGGTCAGCTTGGCCGAAGCCCGGGCATGCAACCCGAGCTTGTTAATGATGAGGACGTCCTGTTGCAGCATCGTGATCTTCCATTCTGACTATACATTCGCGCCCGCCTTCCAGTGCAATACGCGCCAGTTCGGGCATGGTCTTGTTGGGATAGCACACCACCCGCAGCAGCATCGGCAGATTCACACCGGCCACGCCTTTAACATGCTCGGCATGACACAGCTGCCGACCGACATTACTTGGGGTCGCACCGAAGATATCGGCAAGGATCAGTACGCCGCCACCGGTATCCAGCTGGCGAATCAGCTCGCGGCCTTCCTTGAGTTTTTGTTTCGGATCATCTTCCGCATGGACCGACAAAACTTTCAGGTTGTTTGGCACAGCACCCAACACGTGCTTGACGCAATCCACCAGACTTTCACCCAGTGTGTTGTGGGCCACAATCAGTATTCCTACCATCGCGTTACTCCATTCCCCGAGTCGATTACCGGGTGGCGGATTTCTGTCTCATGAACAGCGAGCCGCTCATGGCACCACTTCCGGCGTTTGCTTCGCCGTGAATTCTAGCCTTTTCTGCATGGCGGCTGTGAGGTGAATGCGCCCCTGGCTATCAATCAACATCGCCTCCGTGACCTGCATTTGTTTCGCCACCCCGACCCAGGTTGTCGTTCCGGCAATAAACAATGGCTTGGACAGCACGTCGGAATCCACCCCGGCATGCAGCCCACGCGTCAGCACAGTCACCGCCTGCACGCCCTGTTTTGGCAGGCCGTCGCGCGGATCGATGAGATGACAATATCGTTTGCCAGCCAATTCAAAATAACGCTGATAATCGCCGGAGGTGCCGATCGCTTCGCCGTCGTGCAGTTCCAACGTCGCCAGCGGACCGGCTTTTCGCGGATGCTGAATGCCCACGCGCCAAAGACGATCCCCGTGCTTCCCCAGTGCCAGAATATTGCCCCCGATGTTGATCAAGGCGTGGCGCACGCCGCGCTCGCGCAATAGCGCCGCAGCCCGATCGAGCGCATAACCTTTGGCGTAGCCGCCAAGATCAATCTGCACCGTAGAATTGCGGCTCCAAACCTTACCGTGCGCCAGCACCAAATCGGCCATTTGCGGATTTGCCTTGACGAGCGCGGAGACTTCCGCGACCTCCGGCAGCTGCGGTTTGAATTCGTCAGACTGGAATCCCCAGTGCCGAATCAGGCCGCCAATCGCCGGATTGAACAGCCCCCCGGATTGCACCGAATAACGGGTCGCATCGGCGAGCATGGCGGCCAACTCGGGTGACACGGATGCGTGCTCACCGCGCGCAAAAGCCGCATTAAGACGGCTTAACTCACTCGGTTGCCAAGCATGAAACTGGTCGTTCATGCGCTGAAATTCGCGCAGCACGAGGCCCGCTGCCTGACGGGCTTCCGGCTCATTCAGCCCGTAAATGCTGACATCCACCAGCGTACCGAAGACATAACCCTGTTCGTGATAAAGCGGCTCCTTGCCACAGGCTGCGAGCAGCAGGGAAAACAGCAGCACACCCAGGCGAAAAATCATGCGTCGCCGGCTGTTTCCAGCTCCAGTGATGCCGCGAGCAGGGCCAGTCGCGCCACCACCCCGTAGGCATAAAACCGGTTCGGCGTGTCGTCGGGAGCACTCGCCGGATCGGGCACAGTACAGCTGGTATCGAATGCCAGCGGGACGAAGTGCATGCCCGGCGCATTGAGATTTTCGTCGACCCCACGCCCCGTGTGCACCCGGTAGAAACCGCCGACAACATAACGGTCGATCATGTACACCACCGGTTCGGCCACCGCACCGTTGAGATCTTCAAAAGTGTAGACACCTTCCTGAACCAGCACATCGGAGACCGGCATACCCTCTTTCACAACCGCCATTTTGTTGCGCTGCCGCCGATTAAGGTCGCGCACTTCACTAGCGTCCTTGACGGTCATGATGCCCATGCCATAAGTTCCGGCATCCGCCTTGACGATGACAAACGGCTCCTGTTTAACGCCATATTCGGCATACTTCGCGCGGGTTTGTTGCAGCACGACATCCACCTGCGCAGCCAGACATTCCTCGCCGCTCCGCGCGTGAAAATCCACCTGGTTGCACACAGCAAAGCCAGGATCGATCAGCCAGGGATCAATCCCGATTAGCTCGGAAAACGCCTGCGCAACCTGACGATACGCCGCGAAGTGTCGCGATTTGCGACGCAGGTGCCAGCCGGCGTCGAGAGGCGGCAGAACGGTCTGTTCGAGGTTTTCCAGAATGGTCGGCACCCCCGCCGACAGGTCGTTATTGAGCAAAATAACGCAGGGATCAAAATCACTCACGCCCAGGCGGTTACCCTTGCGAATTAATGGCTCCAGCGTTAGCGAGCACCCGCTTTCCAACTCCAGTGTCAGCGGCTCGGTCACTTCGGGCAACAAGGAACCCACCCGAACCCGCATGCCGGCTTGACGCAGAATGGTAACGAGCTGCACCACGTTTTGCAGGTAAAACTGGTTGCGCGTGTGATTCTCGGGAATCAGCAAAATACCCCGTGCCTCGGGACACACTTTTTCCATCGCAGCCTGCATCGCCAACACACATAAGGGCAGAAAATCCGCATTCAGATTATTGAAGCCGCCCGGAAACAAATTGGTATCCACCGGCGCCAGTTTGAAGCCGCTGTTACGCAAATCCACCGACGCATAAAACGGCGGCGTGTGCTCCAGCCAGCGACTTCGGAACCAGTGTTCGATAGTCGGCTGAGCAGCCAGGAAGGTTCGCTCCAGATCGAGCAGCGGTCCGGTCAGAGCGGTGGTGAGATGAGGAACCATAGTATTTTAATTTGAGCTTAAAGCTGGTTTACCGAAAATCCTGTCTAAATTACCCGCTCATATTGAATCTGTCGAGTCATCAAACCACTACCCGATTTAGCGCACCATCTGGTTCATTTCGATAATCGGCATGAGAATCGCGAGAACGATCAGCAACACGACAACACCCATAAACAGAATAAGCACCGGCTCCAGCAGAGCGGTCAGCACCGAGGTGTAGCTGGCGACTTCCTGCTCCTGCTGGGCAGCGGCTCTCTCCAGCATTTTATCCAATTGGCCGCTGGCCTCACCGCTCGCAATCAGATGAATAAGGATGGGCGGAAACAATCCCGAAGCGGCAAGCGCCCGGTTCAACGGCACACCTTCGCGAACCTTGGCGCTGGCGTTTTGCAGGGCCTGCCTGATCGGGAGATTTCGCGCGACTCCAGTTGCCGCCTGCAGCCCTGTCAGTAGCGGAACGCCACTGCCTGAAAGGATCGCGAGGGTGCTGGCGATCCGTGCGGTGTTCACGCCCCGAATTAATCGCCCGACAACCGGCAAGGTAAGCAACATAAGGTGTACGCGGTAACGGACATCCGACTGGTGCAAAAGAACCGGCGCTGTAATCATGCCGGCAATGACCAGCAGGATTCCCCACATCCAGGTTTGGCGCAAAAAGTCACTGAACCCGATCAATATCCGCGTCAGTAAAGGCAGCGTCTGGCGGGTTTGCTCGAATACGCCGACCACTTGCGGCACAACATAAATCAGCAATCCGCCCACGACCAGCAGGGCAACCAAAGTCACGATGGCCGGATAGACAAAAGCCAGCCCCACTTTTTGCTGTAGCGCCTGACGGGATTCCGTGTAATCCGCAAGCCGAAGCATCACCTTGCCCAGATCGCCGGAAGACTCTCCCGCCTTTACGAGCGAACGGTACAACTCCGAAAAAACCGTTTCGTAGCATCCCATCGCCTGAGCCAGCGTATGACCGGCCAGCACTTCAGCGCGCACTCCGGCCAGCACCTGCCGCACATTCTGATCCTCGCTTTGCTCGATCAAGGCGCCCAGCGACTGTTCGAGCGTCAGCCCTGCAGCCAGCAGGGTTGCAAGTTGCCGAGTGATTAGGCTGAGTTGCGATGTTGAAATTTGTCCCCGGCGCCAATGCCATTGCTGCAGAAAATTCGTCTGCAAGTTTCTTTGGGCAATGGGGCTCACGTCGAGAATGGTCAAGCCCGATTCGCGCAATTCGATGCGCGCTTGGCGCGCCGTGTCAGCCTCCAAAACCCCCCGCTGCGTCTTGCCGCTCGCATTCAACGCTTCATATCGGAAGGCGGCCATGCCTAATCCCGAGTAACACGCAATAATTCTTCCAGAGAGGTGACTCCGGAAATGACCAGCCGCATGCCGTCATGGCGCAAATCGTTCATGCCCTGCCCGGACACGTATTCACGCAAAGATTGTTCCGGCGCCTGATCGTGTATGAGTTTGCGCAAGTCGTCATCCGTCACCAGTAACTCATATATGCCGGTGCGGCCCCGGTAACCGCTGTTGCCACATGCGGCGCAGCCAGCCGGACGATATAGAAATTCCGGCGAATTGACGTCATGTGCCGCAATCAGTTTGCGCTCGTTGCCGTCTGGTAGATACTGCTCGCGGCATTCGAGACAGAGGTTTCTTACCAGCCGCTGCGCTAGCACTCCCAGCAAGCTGGAAGCCAGCAGGAAGGGCTCGATGCCCATATCGGTCAGACGCGTCACTGCGCTGGTCGTATCATTCGTGTGCAAGGTGGCGAGCACCAGATGCCCGGTCAAACTGGCCTGCACGGCAATCTGCGCAGTTTCCAGATCGCGGATCTCGCCAATCATAATTACGTCCGGGTCCTGGCGCAGGATGGCGCGCAAAGCCCGCGCGAAAGTCATTTCGATTCGCGGGTTCACTTGGGTTTGGCCGATGCCATCGAGGTCATACTCAATCGGATCCTCGACCGTCATCACGTTCGTCACCGAGGCATCAATACGGGCCAGCGCCGCGTACAGGGTAGTGGTTTTTCCGGAACCTGTGGGCCCAGTGACCAGGAATATGCCATGCGGCTGCCGGATCATGCGGTCAATCGCCTCGAGCGTAGATTCCGACATGCCGAGCCTGCTCAATTCCAAACGCCCCACCTCCTTGTCCAGCAAACGCAGGACGACGCGTTCGCCATGACCCGTGGGCAGCGTGGAAACCCGGACATCCACGGGCTTGCCCGCGAGCCGCAAGGTAAGCCGCCCATCCTGGGGCAAGCGCTTTTCGGCAATATCAAGCTCGGCCATGATCTTGATGCGGGAGACGATAGCCGCATGCAGCGCGCGATGCGGCTCAACGACATCTTTAAGCGTACCGTCCACGCGGAACCGCACGACAGAGCGCGTCTCAAAGGGCTCAATGTGAATATCTGAAGCGTTATCGCGGACAGCTTGCGTCAACAGCGCATTGATCATCCGGATAACAGGCGCATCGCTGTCCGAATCCAGCAAATCCTCGGTCTGGGGCAATTCGTTCACCAGCGCAGAGAGGTCCATCTCCTGCTCGGCCTCATCCATCAGGGCGGCCGCGCCACCTTCAGCCTGCGCATAAGTTCTGGCGAGCAGATGATTGAATTCATCCACCGAAAGCAATCTGGTTTTGAGCGGAACCCCCAGCATTCGCCGGGTTTCCGCCAAGGACTCCGGCAAAGCACCGGCGCGCACCGCAACCTCGGGCGTTTCCCCCGATGCGGAAACCAGCAAAACGCCTTTCGCCTTGGCGAAAGCATAGGGGATTTTTTTCATGGCGATTGCCGTTGCCATCCCGGAGCCGCTCAGGGTTGTGGGGCCGCCGCTGGCGCAGAGCTGGCTTGCGGACTGGCAGTTGGCGCCGGTTGTTTTAGCGGAGGCAACAGGGGCGCGGGCATATTCGGCATGATCAGGCTCGATGGCAGTTCGATGCGTTTCTGCTCACCGCGAAGATACTCATAACGATCCTGGGTAATGCCTTGATAAGCCGTATCCGTCCGCAACACATAAGGCCGGATAAAAACCATGAGGTTGGTTTTGGTTCGCCTGCGCGTTTCGTGGCGGAAAAGATTCCCCAACAAAGGAATATCACCCAGCAGGGGCACTTTATCCTCGCCATTGGTCACGGAATCCTGAATCAACCCCCCCAGCACGATGATTTGCCCTTCATCTGCGAGAACGCTGGATTCCAAGGATCGCTTGTTGGTAACTGGGCCGGCAGCATTATTCACGGTCAGGGCTTGGACACTGGAAACTTCCTGGAAAATTTGCAGCTTAACCGTCCCGCCCTGCGAGACCTGCGGCTTGATGCGCAAAGTCAGGCCGACATCCTTGCGCTCGTAGGTCTGAAACGGCGAGGTCGTTGTTGTGCCGCCCGTTTGCGCGTAGCTGCCCGTGATGAAAGGGACATTCTGGCCGATGACAATTTTGGCCTCTTCATTGTCCAGCGTCATCAAATTAGGTGTAGAAAGAATATTGCCATTGGCGTCGTTTTCCAGGATGCGTGCCAGCATGCTCAAATTCAAAACAGTGCCCAAACCAGGGATTGTGGTTGTGCCTTTCACAACGCCGATATTTAACCCTTGGCCAACCGCTGTGCCAATATTCGTTGTAGTCGTTGTTCCTGCGGCGCTGATGATATTTCCGCCACCTGCGCCCAGCACCCCAAAATTGGTTCCCCCTATGACGTTTGCACCCGGCTGGTTGATGCCATTGAGACTTTGCCACTGAATACCAAATTCAGCCGCCTTGTCTGCCGTCACTTCTGCGATCAGCGCCTCCACAAACACCTGAGCCCGCCTAACATCCAGTTGCTCAATCACGGCGCGCAAATTGTTATAGACCGGGTCGGAAGCTGTAATGATCAAGGCATTTGAGGCCGTATCGGCCTGAATCATCCCGCCCCCACCCGAAGCAGCGGATGTCATGGCGGATGCCGTGCTGGCAGCCCCACCGCCAGCCGGCGCAGCTGTGGCTGGCGTCGAAGTGTCGCCGCTCATAATTGCGCGCAGGGTTTTGGCCAGTTGTGCCGCCTCCGCGTTCTTGAGGTAAACCACATGAATATTGCCGGGCGCCGAAGTCTTTGCATCCAGCTTTTCAACCAAATCTTTCACGCGGTTAATTTTGTCCGGGCTGTCTGTTCTGAGAAGCAGGCTGTTTGTACGCGCATCCGCATGCAATACAAATCGCTGGCTCGCATCTCCGGCGGCTGCCTGTGGATTTCCTTCCTGCAGCAACCTGCTGATAATCTGCGCAAGATCCATCGCGGAGGCATGCTGGATCGGGATTACCATAGGCGCCAACAACATCGGCTGGTCTATCTTTGCCACGATCTGCTCAATACGCTTGAGATTGCTTGCGTAATCGGTCACAACCAAGGCATTGTTATTGGGGTAAGCCGTCACCACATTATTCGGCGCAATCAGCGGTCGCAACACGGGGACAAGCTGTGTGGCGGATTCATATTTCAGCATGTAAACCCGCGTTACCAGCCTGTCGCCACGCTCCCCTTTGTCAGTGGTGTCGGGGATATACAACTTGGCATTTGCCTCGGGCATCACCTTGGTCACGCCTGCCGACTCGACGGCGGCAAATCCCTGCAGGCGCAAGGCCGACAACAAAATCTCGTATGCCAATGGCGCAGGCACTGGCTCGGCAGAGACAATGTTTATTGTGCCTTTAACGCGCGGATCGACGAGAAAATTCCGCCCGGTAATATGCGACACAGCACTAATCACCTCGCTGATATCCGCATTCACAAAATTAAGCGAAATTTTTTCTTCGGGGGCAGCAAACGCAACGCCAGCCAGCAATGAAAAAATAAAAGCCAGCGTCGATAATTGAATTTTTTTCCAAAACCTCATTGATAACCCCTGTTTAGAATCTAGGCGGCGGCCGTGGCATTCGTCGCATGACTGCTGGCGGTGCGCCGGCATTAAATTTCCTTCGATTTGTCAGTCGCAGAGGGCAGGGGAATGCTCTCCGACATAGCAACTGGCAGAGCGGGGGGGGGATTGAACAACCGCTGCTATCGCACTGCTGACCGCCTTTTGATTCTGCTCCAGCATTACTTTCTGCCTAACGCTTCCCTTTTCCACAATCACATGGTCAGGATTAACTTCGACGAGACGCACGCCCGGCTGAAATTCGCCACCAAGTAGCACTCCCAACTGTTTTTTCCCATCCAGCTCAAGGACGGCAAAGCCACTTTTTCCGGAAAACACGCCGACAAGTTTCATGTTAGGACTAGCCAAGGATTGAGCTGTAACCCCTGAAGCTGCAGCCTCACCAAACAAGCGCCCGGTTATTTCCAGAGAACCGGCAGGCTCCACCACGACCTCGGGCGCCTGCGGCGCGAACAAAATCCAAGTCCACCGCGCAAGCAAAATGGCAGCAACTACGGCAGCGATCCCCCAAGGCCAAATAAAATTTTTGGCATTAATTTGCATACACGTTGCCCGTGGCCACAGTCATTTTTTCGATGCGGGCATGAATGAAAACTCTAATTTTTTATTTAAAACCGCCGGAATGATACCCGAAAAAATTACGCGGTTTTGTTCTCGCGAGTTTCTCTAGAGACTTAACGCTGCCGATTTGAGGCAGCCACTTCGAACTCTACCAGACTTACGCCACCGAATTGGCCCAACAGTTGCCGCGCCGGCTCATAATGACCTCCAAGCCATGGGCAGCGCGGAATCACCGCCAGTCGTCGCGACCATACTGCACGCCTGATCGGAGTGGATCACGACCTGCCCCGTGGGACGCCTGCGCCAGATCGCCATCAGCCAGGCATCCAGCGCAAGCTCCCGCCCCCAACTCGCTCCGTTACCTGCTTGAACTCGTCCGTGTATCGCTTGTTGCTCATCGTCCCTGCAGCTCCATAAACACCATATCAGATGCCTACGAAACAGGGGACGTATCAGTTTTTCAACGAACTGTTCTGTAAACAGAAAAGCGTCCTTGTGATGTTCGGTTGAAGGCTGTACCATCCGATTGCAGAATAGCAAGTGAATGTTAGAGCTACGTTGCCGATTTGCTTTCTGCTTGTCGGTTCCGACTAAACTAGCACCCTCCTTTAGATTAAAAATACATAAAGCTTTTATGAATCTCCAAGCTTTTATGAATCTCCCGGTTTTTCTAACTAAAATAGTGCCTACACAATGAACACCAAGTTAATCAGGTCGACTCTGGTTTTATTTGCCAGCTTTCTCTTGCTTTCGTGTGGCGGGGGTGGGGGCTCAGCTAGACCGCCCAACATTCTTTTTGTAGTCATGGACGATGTGGGCATTGATCAAATGGCGGCGTTTGGTTATGGCGGCGCAACGCCACCTGACATGCCCAACATCAACAAGATTGCCGCATCCGGCGTGCGTTTTCGTAATACCTGGTCTATGCCCGAGTGCTCTCCCGGTCGGGCGTCCATGTTTGTTGGACGCTATCCTTTCCGCACCAATATTTATCAGGCAATTGGCCCCAACGATCTTGCCAATTCGCAACTTTCCCCCTACGAAATGACGACACCCAAGTTGCTGAAACAGGCCAATTATGAAAGTGGCATGTTCGGGAAGTTTCACTTGGGCGGGCCGGAGAATAATTCTGCGGGTAATGGCACCCCCGGTGTGTTGGGTTGGGATTATTTTTATGGCTGGATAGGCGGGTTGCCTGCTTCCATTGATTCTACGGCGGGCGGAATTGCGCCTATCGGTACGTATTCATGCGGATTCGTCCCCAGCGCGTTTAAAGGCGGGGCCGATACGGGCGCGTGTTACAAGTCGAATGGTACGTGCAGTGTGATTGCAGGCGTGATTGCCTCGAACAATGTTCCGGGCAAACAGTGCCTTGCAAGCGGCGGCATTTTTGTTCCAAACGGGGGATGTCAAGCCGTTCCTCCTGTCGGACTGAATTTCAATCAACAAAATGCCTACTATGTTTCGCCCCTTGTAATTAATTCCGGAACTACAGTAACGGCAGTTCCGCTCACCGATAGTCGAAGTCGCGGTTACAGAACCAAGCTCGAAGCCGATGCCGCAATTAGTTGGATCAATAGTCGATCCGCCACAAAACCATGGATGGCAACAGTAAGTTTCAGTGCCCCGCATACCCCGGTGCAACAAGCTCCGGGTAACCTGACTCCGCTAAGCGGTGCAGGAAGCGATGATCTGGATTGCAAAAACATAATCGCTCAACGGGTCTTGCAAAATCAGATGACGGAGGCATTGGATTCGGAATTTGGTCGGATCTTGGTTGAAACAGGGCTTGCTACACGCAATCCTGACGGAACACTTGCTTATGATCCTGCGGCAAGCAATACCATGATCGTGATCGTAGGCGATAACGGAACGCTGGGTAATTCAGTAAAGCTGCCATTCAATGCGCAACGTGCCAAAGGAACCGCGTATCAAACGGGCGTTTGGGATCCATTAATCGTGGCCGGCCCACTGGTTAATCAGCCTAATCGCGAAGTGAATCATATGGTGAATATGGTCGATGTGTTCCAGTTGTTTGGCGAGATTGCCGGAATCAATGTCAAGGCAGCCGTTCCGCGCACCCTCGATTCCGCACCGTTGCTGCCTTATTTGACCAATGCCGCGCAACAGAGTATCCGCAAGGTTAACTTTGCCATGGGCGGTTACAACACGCAGGCCAATGGCGGGCGTAATGGCCCTTGCGTTATTTCTCAGAATTCATGTACACAAATCCCTATTTCAAAAAGCGTTTGCGAGGATAACAACGGGGTTTGGTGGGGGGCCGGGGCAACCGATGGTTCTGTCATCAATGCGCCGACGGGCTACCAAAGTTGCTGTCAGGTGAATCAAGCCCTGTTCAAGGCCGCACAACCTCAGATAATTATCAATCCTGAAATCTCGACGGCTGTCAGAAACGACAATTACAAGCTGGTGCAGAATACGGTTCAAACATACGACTCCGTCGCAGATACTTGTTCAGCCGTGGTGACCAATGAGTTTTATCAGGTGGATCAAGCCACGCCCACCCCCAAGCTGGATAATGTCGATGTCAACCTGCTGCTTCAGCCCTTATCACCCACTTTGCAGACGGTTTATGATGGCCTCATGGTGCAGTTGAATTCCATTCTGGCTTCGCAGCCGTCGTGTCCCGGTGACGGAAATATGGATGGTGTCGTTGATGCTCAAGATAATGCCAATTGGCTGAGCATCATCGCTAATTGGCTTACATCGAGTGTTTATGATTTCAATTTTGACGGTTTAACGGACAACGTGGATTCTCAAACGATCACCAACAATCAGGGGGCTTGTGCCACAGCCACGGCGACTTACTAAATGAAATTCGGACGCCGTTATATTGTTGGGGTCACTGTCGGCTTGGTGATTGCCATTGGCGCTTATCTGATTTACTCGAAACAGTCGGATAAGCAAATCGTCAACGAAGTAAAGGTCGTCCCGAGTAATGGCGCGAATGCTCCATCAGGGATGGTCCTGATCCCCGGCGGGGAATTCCTGATGGGGAGCGATAGCAAGCAATCGCGGCTTAACGAGCGTCCCGTCCATCGAGTGCGTGTTTCGGGCTTCTGGATGGATATAACCCATGTCACCAACGATCAGTTTGCCAAGTTTGTAAACGAGACCGGTTATCTTACAACGGCGGAACAGAAGCCTGACTGGGAAACTATACGGGTACAGCTTCCACCAGGCACACCCAAGCCGCCCGAATCGGCGCTGGTTGCAGGTGCAATGGTGTTTACCGGTAGCAGCGAGGTGGTACTTCTGGATGACTATTCCCAGTGGTGGGCTTATGTACCCGGCGCAAACTGGCGGCATCCCACCGGGCCAAGCAGCAGCATAGAAGGCAAAGGCAATCATCCGGTCGTCCAGGTCAGTTACGAAGATGTAATGGCTTATGCTAAATGGGCCGGCAAGCGTCTACCCACCGAGGCGGAGTGGGAGTTTGCCGCTCGCGGAGGGCTTACTCAGGCCACCTATGCCTGGGGTGATCAGTTGGAAAGAAATGGCAAACCACAGGCCAAAATGTGGGACCTGAAAGAAAGCCCCTTTCCCGTGGTTAGCCCCGGAGTTACGGTCGGAACCAGTCCTGTAGCCAGCTTTCCCCAGAATGGCTATGGTTTGTTTGATATGACCGGTAATGCATGGCAGTGGGTATCCGACTGGTATCGCCAGGATTACTTCGCGATTCAAGCAAAAACACATGGCAATAACCTAATCGACAATCCGCAAGGGCCTAACGATTCATTCGACTCGGCTGATTTCTCTACACCAGCCAACGCGCCTAAAAGAGTCATACGCGGCGGTTCGTTCTTATGCAATGAAAATTACTGCCGCTCGTATCGGCCCAGTGCGCGGCGCGGAACAGACCCTTTCAGCCCCATGTCGCACATCGGATTTCGACTGGTTAAGGATTTGTAGCACGTCTTTTTATTGCCGCTTTAAATGGCAGTGCCAGATTAATCCGGCACTGCCAAAAGCAGCGTAGGCATTAACCGCAATGCGTCCACTTAGCTGTGCCACCTCTATTGGCAAGCCTGTGTGCTGGCCCACTATTCCGGTTAGTATTGGATACTGGCAGATCAGTTAATATTTTCGATAACACCGACCAAGAGACCTCTATGAATCAGATTGATATGAAACCACTTACCCGTTTCAACCAAGGCTTCACCCTGATCGAAATCATGGTAGTCATCGTAATTTTAGGCGTGCTGGCCGCATTGATAGTGCCCAAGGTGATGAGCCGCCCCGATGAGGCGCGCATTATGGCCGCCAAGCAGGATATTGGCGCGATCTCACAGGCGCTCAAACTCTATAAGCTAGACAACCTGCGCTATCCCACCACGGAGCAGGGCCTGCAGTCGCTAATCAGCAAGCCGGCCCTCGCGCCGGTTCCGCCCAACTGGCATGGCAATGGCTATCTGGAAAAGTTGCCCAAGGACCCTTGGGGGTCTGCCTACCAGTATCTGCAACCCGGCACGCATGGCGATGTGGACATCATGAGCTACGGCGCGGATGGGGAGCCGGGGGGCGAGGACAATAACGCCGATATCGGCTCTTGGGATTTGTAAGCCTCAGTTACCCGCGAATCGGAGGGCGTGTTGACTTCCCCGCGCGGTTTCACCCTCATCGAGTTACTGGTGGTGCTGGTCATCGTGGGGATTGTGCTGGGCATGGCGTCGGTGCAACTGATGCCGGATGCCCGCGCCACCTTGCGGCAGGAAGCCGTGCGGCTGGCCTTGCTGCTGGAAAATGCCCATCAGGAATCCCTGGTCAGCGGCCATGATCTGGCATGGCGCGGGCAGGGTTCGCGCTATGCCTTTTTGGCTCGGGATGAGTACAACGAGTGGAAGATTATTGAAGACAGCAGCCCGTACCGCCCGCGCGATTTGCCGGACAACATTGCGGTGCAACAGGTGATGGTCGAGAACCAGGCGCTGCCGGCCGAGGATTTGCTGGCCTTTGGCGCGCGCGGGTTGCCGTTGCGATTTCAGATTGAACTGGGTAATCAGGTAGGCAGCCTTTATCTAGCAGGCAATAGCACCGGGGCGGTTACGGTATCCCAAACACCCGCGCTCGGGAGTGTCCCGTGAATTTGCGTCACAAACGAAAGCAATCTGGGTTTACCCTGCTGGAGACGCTGGTGGCGCTGGCGATTCTTGCGATTGCGCTGGGTGCAACGCTGCGCGCCACAGGCGCCAGCACCGCCCATGTTGATGCGCTGCGCCTGCGTCTGGCGGCAGACTGGGTGGCGCAGAATCGGCTGGCGCTGCATACGGCGCGCGGTGACTGGCTGCCGGAAGGCTTGCAGGAGGGGGATGACACCCAAGCAGGCATTCCCCTGCACTGGGAGGAAAAAATCAGCTCAACGCCCAATCCTGCTTTCCGGCGCATTGATATTCGCGTTTCAACGGGTGATGAACCTCATCACGAGTTGAGACAGCTCAGCGGGTTTCTGGTGCAATTTCGCCGGTGGATTCCACGATGATTTGCTCTTGGCGCGACCCAGATATCCGCAACGGACTTGCAGGATCAAAGCCCTCATCTTGCGCCGGTTTTACGCTTATCGAGCTCTTGGTAGCGCTGCTCATACTCGCCCTGCTATCGGTCGCAGGGTTCCGGGGGTTGAACGCCGTTATTGAAGCGCGAGACCGGGTAAGCGCCGAAACCCGCTTGTGGCAGCACCTAGAAATTTTCTTTGCGCAGATGGAGCAGAATATTTCCCAGGCTATTCCGCGCCGCGCGCGCAATGCCGAGGGCCTTACCCAGCCTGAATGGATCGGCCATACCGTGGTTTCCACCGAAGACGATGCCGAGCTGACCTTCACCCGCGCCGGGATTGAAGGTGACAGTACAACGCTGCTCGCGCCGCAGCGTATTGCCTACCGGTTTGAGAATAATGCCATCGTTATGCTGCGCTGGCCCACCCCTGATGCGGGAGAGCGTGTGCGGCCGTTCCGCTATCCGCTCATCGAAGGCGTCAAATCATTTTCCCTGCGCCATATGGATGCCAACCGCAACTGGCTCAACCAGTGGCCGCCTTCGCAGACTCAGGAGGGACTGCCGAGAGCGTTGGAGGTGACGCTGGTGCTGGTTGATAACAAAAAGATCGTACGGGTGTTTGCGCTGTAATGAAGCCGGTTCAGGAAAAAGGCGCTGCAATCATTATGGTGATGCTGATCGTTGCGCTCGCAACCTTGCTGGCCACTTATATCGCACGCCAGCAAAGTCTCTGGCAACGGCAGATTGAAAGCCACTTTGACCGCACGCAGGCCCGGCAATTCGGCATCGCCGGTATAGATTGGGCACGCGCGATTCTGGCGGATGATGCGCGAGTCAGCACAACAGATCATGCGGGCGAAATGTGGGCCGCAAAATTACCTGCCTTGCCTGTTGACGATGGTGAGGTGTCTGGCTTAATCGAAGATCAGCAGGGGCGCTTTAATTTAAACCGGCTGGTGCGCAACGGGGTTGTCAGCACCAAGGATTTGGCCACTTTTCAACATCTGCTCGGTTTGCTTGGTTTGCCGGTAGATCTTGCGAATGCGGTGACTGACTGGATCGATAGCGACAGCGAAGTGCGCTATGCCGGCGGCGCAGAGGACATCTTTTATCTTTCCTTGCCACAGCCCTATCGCACGGCAAACCGTCCGCTGGCCGAAATCGGGGAGTTGATACTTGTGCGCGGGTTTAACGAAAAAATCATTGCCCGGTTAAAACCTTATATCAGTGTGCTACCAGTGGTTGCGCCCATCAATGTCAATTTTGCGCCGCCCGAGGTTCTGGCTGCGATGCTTCCTGATTTGTCCCTAAGTGATGCGCGCCAGTTGGCTTATCAGCGCCGAGGCAAGCCGTTCAAGGATCTGGACGATTTTAAAAATCGCTTGCCCCGTGGGCTCAACCAAGTATTGCCGGAGGATTTTGGGGTAGAAAGCCAATTTTTCATGGTCACAGGCCGCGCAAAAATTGGAACCGCGCAGATGACGACCCAGGCTTTGTTACAACGAGCCGGAGTTTGGCCGATGGTGATATGGCAAACACTCCGGTAAACGTGCAACAATCGAAACTTAAGGCGTCCACGGTTTGGGAAAGCGGCGGCACATTTTGAGCTATTTGCGGATTTATATCTCTTCCTGGCATGACGAAACTTCGCTGTGTCCTTGGGCCTTGTGCAGCGACACCGGAGAAATTCTGGATTCGGGCGCCTCATCACTGGCTCAAATGCCTAAAGCCAAAAACTGTTTAACCATAATCGCAGCCGAGCATGTGCTGGCAACACACATCCCCAGACCGCCCGGCAAACCGCGCCAGTGGCGCAACGCTCTGCCGTTTCTCGTGGAAGAATATTTGCTGGCTGATCCGGAATCCGTCCATGTTGTTCCCTCGCCATCCACTGAAAAAGAACGCGTTGGTGTAGCGGTTGTAGATAAGGCGTGGTTGCGGCGATTGGTGAATGCGTGCACCGCAGCCCATATCAATTTGCGAAAAATAGTCCCCGAGTCGCTGTTACCGGAATGCGCTTCAGACCAGTGGGTTTTAGTATGGAATGGCCAGCAGGGTTTTCTAAAAACATCGGCATGGACTAGCTTTGCTGTGGACAGTGACGATTCCGGCCAGCCTCCCGTCATGCTGGCATTAACACTTTCACAGGCTGCCACTGTCCCGAAAGCAATTCAGTTGCGTACAACGGACGACCTTTCGGGAAAATTTCATTGGGATGTTTCTGTTCCGCTGTTAAATGGCGAACCTTGGGATTGGCGCAATGCCGATATTCCCGCCAGTGCGCCCAACCTACTTTGGGGAGAATTCGCGCCACCGGTCCGTTTTTTTGATTGGCTGCCAAAATTGCGACCTCTCGCCATGATTCTGGCGCTGACGCTTTCAATTGAAATTCTCGGAGCTAATATTTATTGGGCCAAACTGGCCGTAGAGCGACATTCCCTCAAGTCGGAGATCGAACAAACCTTCCGTAATGCCATAGGAAATCAAGCTTCGCTGGTGAATCCCACTATGCAAATGCAGCGGCAATTAAGCCTTTCCCGGCACAAGGCCGGTTTGCCGGACACCGCGGATTTCATTCCCATGCTCGACAGCATTGCTGCGATTCTGGGCAAATCCGGTGTGCGAACACTGGCGCTGAACTATGACTCTGGCAGGATTGATCTGGAAATAAGTGCGCCGGAAAAAATGGCAATTTCGGGAATTCAGGAGCAGCTTCGGGCTGCCGGTTTTCTGGTGACGTCAAATAACGCGAATACTGCGAACAATTTGCAGATCAAACTGGCGCTTTCACTGAATGGGCCGCGATGAAAGTCAAACTGCAAAAATTCCGGGAAGACCATTGGGAAAAACGCGGCAAGCGGGAACGGCAGATGATTCTGCTTGCAAGCGCGATAGCAGGCCCCCTGCTGATTTATTTGCTGCTATGGGAACCCTCGCACCGGGCAATTGCGACACTGAACAGCCAGTTGCCCGACTTGCGCCTGCAAACAGCGCAAATGCGCACAGCGGCGCAGAACATGAAGGAGCTGCGGCACCGTCCTCAACCCGCAGTCATCGACGCAGGAGCCGTCAAAGCAGCCGTTGAAGAATCGCTCGCTCGTCACCAGTTACGCGATGCCATCACCTCCGTTGATCTTCTTGAACCCAACGGGGTGCGAATTGCCAGCCCGGGAATGCCGTTTAACAAGTGGATGGCATGGCTGCGCGCACTGGAACAAGAACAGCATATACGCGTCGAATTGGCTTCGGTTTCGCCGCTTCCGGAAAGCGGTTTTGTTGCTGTCCGCGCAACGCTAGTTAATGGGTCGGCCCAGTGAAGCGCTCTGCTTTGCTGGTTCTGTTTTTATCGGTTTATGTGTTTGCATTGATTCTAACGGCTCCGGCATCCCTGCTTGACCCGCTGGTTAATCAAGCCACCAAAGGCAAGGTGGTGTTGGCAAACTGTAACGGCAGTCTCTGGAATGGGAAGGCAACGCCAGCACTGCTCTCCCGAAATGAGAGCCTGATCGGTTTGCCAAGCATCACTTGGCAAGTGTTCCCGCTTGATCTGCTGCGCGCAAAATTTCACGTTGGACTGAGTTTGCAGGATGGCAGTCAACCTATGGACTTGCTTCTGACGGCTCGCGAGGTAAGGCTGGAACATCTGTTTTTGCCCATTCCAGCCTCACTGATAGGCGAGATCTCTCCGCAACTCAAACCGCTGGGGCTTTCAGGAATGATTGAGCTGCGATCCGCTGAGCTGACATGGAGAAACGGAGGATTGCAGGGAGATGTTTCGGGCAAGTGGTCTGAGGCTGCGACCAGCCTAACACCTATCGCTCCCATCGGCCGGTACGCGCTTCATATGGCAGCGAATGGGCAGAATTTCAAAATAAATCTTGCGAGTCAGGCGGGTCCTCTCATTCTCGCAGGGGAGGGAAATCTCTCTTTTTCACAAGGATTAACGTTTAACGGCACCGCCGAAGCCGAGTCCACACATCAAGAAACACTTGCCGAGTTGCTGCAGCATTTAGGGCCGGCGGCGGGCGATGGCAAGCGGATAATACGTATTACTCAAAATTCGCCTGGCATTTAAGGGGGCGATTATTCCTTCCGTTTCGTCCTGTTGAAGGGCACAAGCTTATTCAAGTCACAAATTAAACAGCTTACTGATTATTCGACATCCTCCATTCATGATTCGGCAATCGCACCACGAATGGACAATTTAATCGGCATTTCCTTCCTTAATGAAACCTGGCGCTGATAAACAGGCCATTCGGCTTGCACACGCTTGGATGCTAGAATGCGCCCCTTTGTATTTAAGGCTCCGCCATGCTGTCTACCGCAAACATCACCATGCAATTCGGCGCCAAGCCGCTATTTGAAAACGTCTCGGTCAAATTCGGCGACGGCAATCGCTACGGCCTGATTGGGGCCAACGGCTGCGGCAAATCCACATTCATGAAAATTCTCGGTGGCGATCTCGCGCAAAGCGCCGGTGAGGTCATGCTGGACAGGGGCGAACGTCTCGGCAAATTGCGCCAGGACCAGTTTGCCTACGAAGACATGCGTGTACTGGATGTCGTCATGATGGGTCATGCCGAAATGTGGCAGGCCATGTCCGAACGCGATGCCATCTACGCCAATCCGGACGCCAGTGAGGAAGACTACATGCGCGCCGCCGATCTGGAAGCGACCTTCGCCGAGTATGACGGCTACACCGCCGAGCCGCGCGCGGGCGAGCTGCTGCTCGGTATTGGCATCCCGCTCGCGCAGCACAGCGGATCGATGAGCGCCATCGCGCCTGGTTTCAAGCTACGGATACTGCTGGCTCAGGCCCTATTTTCGAATCCGGATATCCTGTTGCTCGACGAACCCACCAACAACCTAGACATCAACACCATCCGCTGGCTGGAAGATTTGCTCAACGACCGCAACTGCACCATGGTGATCATTTCGCACGACCGGCACTTTCTGAACAGCGTCTGCACACACATGGCCGATCTGGACTACGGCAGGATCACGATTTACCCGGGAAATTACGATGACTACATGCTGGCCTCAACCCAAGCGCGCGAACAGCAGATGGCCGACAACGCCCGCGCCAAGGAGAAGGTCGCGGAACTGAAAGCTTTTGTGGCACGATTCTCCGCCAACGCTTCAAAGGCACGCCAGGCGACATCGCGCGCCAAACAGATCGAGAAAATCAAGATCGAGGACATCAAACCCTCGAGCCGGCAGTATCCCTTTATCCGCTACGAATTCGACGACCGGGAAAAGCTGCACCGCACCGCTGTCGAAGTGCAAAAAATGGCCAAGGCTTTCGACCGGACGCTGTTTTCCAATGTGAATTTCCGCATTGATGCCGGAGAGAAGGTCGCCATCATCGGCCCCAACGGTATTGGCAAAACCACATTGTTGCGCATCCTTGCGGGCGATCTGGAGCCGGACACCGGCACTGTGAAATGGGCGGAGAAGGCCAAGCCCGGCTATTACGCGCAAGACCACGAGTACGAATTCCCCAACAACCAAACCCTCACCGACTGGATGACCGACTGGCGCGGCCCCAATGATGACGATCAGGTCGTGCGCGGCACGCTGGGTCGGTTGCTGTTTTCCGGGGATGACGGCAAGAAAAACGTCAAAATTCTGTCCGGTGGCGAAAAGGGGCGCATGCTCTTCGGCAAGCTGATGTTGCAACACCCCAATGTGCTGCTGATGGACGAACCGACCAACCATATGGACATGGAATCCATCGAGGCCCTCAACACCGCGCTGCTCGAATTCAAGGGCACCCTGGTATTCGTCAGCCATGACCGCGAATTTGTGAGCTCACTCGCCACCCGTATTTTCGAGATCGGTGAAAAAGGCGTCACCGACTACCACGGGACCTATGAGGAATACCTGCGCGACCAGGGACTGGCCGTGGGCTAGTCGGCAAGTTTGCACCCGCCATGACAACCCAACCTCTGACCATCGGCATCTTTGATTCCGGCGTCGGCGGACTGTCGGTGCTGCACCACATCCGCGAAGCGTTGCCGGCTGCACACCTGATCTATGTGGCCGACTCCGGCCACGTACCCTATGGCGACAAGTCTGCGGAATACATCGCGCAGCGCGCGGAGTGCTTAACCCGCTTTCTGCTCGAACAGGGCGCTGATGCCATCATCATTGCCTGCAACACTGCGACCGCAGCAGCGGCAGCCAGTCTGCGCGCAAAATTTGACGTGCCCATCATTGGCATGGAACCCGCCGTGAAACCGGCGGTTGCGGCCACCCGTACAGGCGTAGTGGGCGTGCTCGCGACCGTAGGCACGCTGGAAAGCGCACGCTTTGCCGCACTACTGGAAAAATATGCCGGCAATGTTGAAATTGTGACCCAGGGATGTCCGGGGCTGGTTGAGTGTATTGAGCGTGGTGATCTGCACAGCTCAGTGACCTGGGAGCTGGTCGCGAAATACACCGCACCGTTGCTTCAAAAAAACGCGGATACGCTCATTCTGGGCTGCACCCACTATCCCTTCCTCGCTCCACTGATCCGCGAGATAGCCGGCCCCGGAATTACAATGATCGACACAGGCGCAGCCGTTTCACGAGAACTGAAACGCCGCGTGGAAGTAGAATTAGCGCATCTGACGCCCGTTCGGGATTGCGCCGCTTCTGAAGCGTTCTGGACCAGTGGCGATGCAACGGCAGCCGGCCGGATTATTTCGCAACTGTGGCACCGGGCAGTTATTGCGCAATGCCTGCCAAGCGGCAACCTGTAACCCGATTTTTTGTCAGAATACCAACTTTAAAACTGGAGAGCATTATGGACCAAACCAAAAAAACCAAGGGATCGGATAGCGAACGCAAAGTGCTGGAGCACGCCCACCGTGGCATGCAACTGCTGACCGAATATCGTCCCAAACTCATGGGTAAAATTCAGGGGTTCATGGCCGAGGCCATGCATACCAGCGTTCTCGACAAAAGAGAGAAGGAACGAATTTCCTTGGGCATGGCGCTGACGCAGCAATGTCACTATTGCATCGGTCTGCACATTCGCTCCTGCAAACAGGCCGGAGTCAGTATCGAAGAAATCATGGATGTCTGCGGAATTGCCATCATGATGGGCGGCGGCCCGGTGTTGACCCACATGGCCGAGGTCGAACGCGCCCTTAACGAGTTCTATCTCGATGAAAACGGCGAACCAATCTGAGAAGAACGACAGATCATGCCCGACCAGCGCCGTTATACCCTGACTATTGCCTGCCCGGACCGGACCGGCATCATCGCCGCCGTTAGCAGTTTTATTGCCGGGCAAGGCGGCTTCATTGTTGAGGCAAGCTATCACACCGATGCAGAAACGCAGCGCTTTTTCATGCGCCAGGAAGTGCGTGCCGATTCGCTGCCCTTTGATGCCGACACTTTCCGGCAGTTGTTCGCGCCACTGGCGAACGGCTTTGGAATGACGTGGCAGCTTTCCGATTCTGCCTTGAAAAAACGGTTAGTCATTCTGGTCAGCAAACAGGATCACTGCCTCAACGATCTGCTGCATCGCTGGCGCAGCGGCGAGCTGCAGGTCGACATTCCCTGCGTAATTTCCAACCATGGTGATTTGCGCAGCTTTGTGGAATGGCACGGGATTCCGTTTATTCAGGTGGATATGACGGACAAGACGGCGGCCTTTGAACACATCGCCGAGCTGTTTGAAACGTACCGGGGCGATACCATGGTGCTGGCGCGCTTCATGCAGATTCTGCCGCCATCGATGTGCCAGCGTTTTCCCGGTCGTATCATCAACATTCATCACAGTTTTCTGCCGTCCTTCGTCGGCGCGAAACCCTACCACCAGGCCTACCAGCGCGGCGTCAAGCTGATCGGGGCGACGTGTCACTTCGTAACTGACGAGCTGGACGCCGGCCCCATTGTCGAGCAGGACACCGTGCGGGTGGATCACGGCGACACCGTGGAAGATCTGGTGCGCTACGGCCGCGACATCGAGAAAACCGTGCTGGCGCGTGGACTGCGCTATCACGTGGAAGATCGCGTGCTGGTCTGCGGCAACAAAACCATCGTATTCCGCTAGACGGGAAAAGGGCCGTGTCACGCGGCCCTGCAAATCAAATCCCCCGATTGAAACTATGCCTGCAACAGCGCGGCATGAGCCGCTGCCAGCCGGGCAATCGGCACACGCGGCGCCGAGCACGAAACATAGCTCAGCCCCACCTGATGACAGAATGCGATCGAAGCAGGGTGGCCGCCATGCTCGCCGCAAATGCCCACCTTCAAATCCGGTTTGCGCTCACGTCCCCAGCCGATCGCCAATTCCATAAGCTTGCCGACACCATGAGTGTCCAGCACTTCGAAAGGGTTGTCGCGCAAGATGCCGACCTCGTTGTACATCGGCAGGAATTTGTTCTCCGCATCCTCGCGGGAAAATGAGAACGTCGCCTGCGTCAGATCGTTGGTGCCGAAGCTGAAGAACTCGACCTCCTCGGCCAGCTTGTTCGCTCGCATACAGGCGCGCACAACTTCGATCATCGTGCCGAACTTGAAGACGGGCACAATGCCGGTTTCGGTGGTGACCTCGTCCTTGATTCGCTCGACAATAACGCGTACAGCCTTGAGCTCCTCCGAAGTACACACCTGCGGCACCATAATTTCCGGATACACCTCGACACCCTGCTTCTGGCATTCGCAGGCCGCCTCCAAAACGGCGCGTATCTGCATGGCGTAAATTTCCGGATAGGTGATGCCCAAACGCACACCGCGATGACCCAGCATCGGATTGACCTCGAACAAAGCGCGCACCTTCTTGAGAATGGCTTCTTTTTTCTCGATCGCTTCTTCGACTAACGATGAATCCGCCACCTGCAGCACCTGCGGCAGTGCCACGCCCCGACTGCCGGAGAACAGCAAACTCAGCGTATCGGACAAAATTTCGGAGCCCTGCATGACCTCACTGAGCCGCTTCAGATGCTGAATGTCGGCAATCAGCTGCTGCTCGGACGGCAGAAATTCATGAATGGGCGGATCCAGCAGACGCACTGTGACCGAATCCGGCGACATGGTTTTAAACAACTCGACAAAGTCCTGGCGCTGGATGGGCAACAGCTTGTCGAGCGCGGCCTGACGCTGTTCCAGATTGTCCGCCACGATCATTTCCAGCACGATGGGCAAACGGTCGGAAGCGTTGAACATGCGTTCCGTGCGGCACAGGCCGATGCCCATGGCGCCGTATTTGAGCGCGCGCCTGGCATCAACCGGCGTGTCGGCATTGGCCATGACCTTGAGCCGCGCTGCCGCGTCCGCCCAAGAGAGCAGCGTGTTAAGTTCATCGGAAAACTCCGCTTCCACGGTCGGCACGGCGCCAAGGTAAACATTACCTGTCGTGCCGTCGATCGTGATCATGTCGCCCTCGCGAATGACCACGTCACCGATGTGCGCGCGACGCGCCATCACATCCACTTCGATCCCCTCCGCACCGGCGACACAGGGCTTGCCCATACCGCGCGCCACCACTGCGGCATGACTGGTTTTACCCCCCCGGCTGGTCAGAATAGCCTGCGAGGCAAAGAAACCGTGAATATCTTCCGGTTTGGTTTCCTCGCGCAGCAAAATGACCTTCTTGCCCGTATTTCCCTGCTGCTCGGCACGGTCCGCGTCGAACACCACGTGTCCGCATGCCGCGCCCGGGCTGGCCGGCAAACCAGTCGCGATCGGCGCAATTCTGGCATTCGGATCCAGACGCGGAAACAGCATTTGTTCCAGCGATTCGGGATTGATCCGCAACAACGCCTGCTCACGATTGATCAAGCCCTCGGCTTCCATCTCGACCGAGGTGCGCACCATCGCTTGGGTGTTCATCTTGCCATTGCGGGTTTGCAGGCAGTACAGCGTCGCTTTTTCAATCGTGAATTCGAAATCCTGTACCTCGGCGTAGTGGCTTTCAAGCTTGTTGCGCAGCTCTTCCAGCTGGCGATAGAGATTGGGCATTTCTTCGGCCATCTGGGCAATGGGTTTCGGCGTGCGGATTCCGGCAACGACATCCTCGCCCTGGGCGTTCACCAGATATTCACCATAAAAAATATTTTCGCCCGTCGCCGGATTGCGCGTGAATGCCACGCCTGTGGCAGAATCGTTGCCCCGGTTGCCGAATACCATGGTGCAGATATTGACCGCTGTGCCGTTGGCCTTGTCCGGCGTGATATTAAACTCGCGCCGGTAATCCACCGCGCGCTTGCCCATCCATGAATTGAACACGGCCTTGATCGCCAGTTCCAGCTGCTCATAAGGATCTTCCGGGAATGGCCGCCCGGTTTGCCCATGCACCACATCCAAAAATACCGCGGAAATTTCCTTGAGATTGTCCGCACTGAGCCCAACGTCTTCCTTGACGCCTTCGCGACGCTTGAGCTCCTCAAACGGCTTGTCGAATTGCTCATCTGCAATGCCCAGCGCCACCTTGCCGAACAGCTGAATGAAACGCCGATAGGCATCGTAGGCAAAGCGCTCATCGCCGGTTTGTTCGATCTCGCCCTGTAAGGTTTCACGGTTCATGCCAAGATTCAAAATCGTGTCCATCATGCCGGGCATGGACATGGCCGATCCCGATCGCACAGAGACCAGCAGCGGGTTATGCGCATCACCAAACAGCTTGCCGGTCGACTGCTCCAGCATCTTCATCTGGGCATGTACTTCGTCCATCAAGCCAGCCGGCAAGACTTTTTCGCGAGCGAGATAATCCAGACAAGCTTCGGTCGTAATGGTGAATCCCGGCGGCACATTCAGCCCAATCTGGGTCATTTCGCACAGATTCGCGCCCTTGCCCCCGAGCAGATGTTTATTTTTTCCGTCACCCTTGGTGAAGGCATAGACGTACTGTTTCGGCGTGTTCATTTTGCAACCCTTCAAGTATTCGTTGTGTCAGCGTATCGGAAAACATTCATTGCCTCGCGCAATACGTCTGAATCGTACGCCTGCCGACCCTGATTGCAAAGAAAACCGGGCCGAACAAAACTTTCATGAAACCATTCCACCATCTGACAGTCTGTTTCCGGCGCTCTCGTTCATAATCGCCCAATGTCACTTCCCGCCGCTCCCGTTCGTATTGGAAAATATTCCGTCATCCGCCAGATTGGCGCGGGGGCGACGGCCAACGTTTATCTGGTGCAGGACGATGCGTTTGCTACGGCGGCGCTCAAACAACTTGGTCGCGTGGCGCAAAGCGATCTGCACAAGCAAATGTTCCTCGCCGAGGTTGAACTGGGACAGCGCCTGCACCACAAAAATATCGTGCATGTGCTGGGGGCCGATTTGCAGGAAAAAACCGGGCCCTATTTGGTCATGGAATATATCAACGGCAACTCGCTGGATCATTTCGATGATGCTGATCATCTGCTGCCACTCAATACCGTGCTATCGGTCGCGGCGCAAATCGGCAACGCCCTGCGCTACGCGGCGTCTCTGGGCGTTGTCCATCGCGATGTCAAACCGGCCAACATCATTCTCATGCCCAATGGACAAGCCAAACTGACAGATTTCGGCTGTGCCATTCCCGCGCGCGAAGCCGGCTCGATTGTCGCGGGCAGTCTGGCTTACATGCCGCCCGAGCAACTGGAAGGCAAGCCGCTGGATCAGCGCGCCGACATCTACGCGCTGGGCGCCGTCATGTACCGTCTGCTCACGGGCAAACATACTTTTGAAGCGGACAACAATTTCGACGCGCAAATCGCCGTGCTCAATTTCCCGGCCATTCCGATCGAGAAACAGCGCAAGGGCTTACCGCCCGATCTCATCCGGCTGATTCATCGCGCGCTGGAAAAGGATGCAGCAGCACGGCACCCGGACTGGGATACATTCCTGCGCGAACTTGGCAATGTCACTCACGCGGTGCAAATGTGGGAAACTGATGTCGACCTTTATCGCGGTTTCAGCCCGCCGACTCAGCGTGCGCTATCCGACGTCATGGCGCATGACCGACAATTTTCGCGCAGCAATTTTTCGCGCAGCGCGATGCCGGATTTTCCGGGGGGTTAAATGCACTCAGACCAATACAGGTGACATGCAATGTCTGCGGACAAAGGGCACGGTTATTGCTTTAGAAAGGATCTCTCGCACAATTTTTTCAATCCGAAACATGCACAACAACCCTCAGGGAAAACCATGGACTATGACGTACTGATCATCGGCTCCGGCCCGGCTGGGCAACATGCCGCCTGGCAAGCCGCACGCATGGGAAAGCGTGCGGCCATTGTTGAACGAAAACCGAAAATCGGCGGCGCCGGATTACAAACCGGCACCATTCCCAGCAAGGCAATGCGGGAAGCTGCATACGTTGCATCGCGTGCGGGATCAGAGGGCATGCGTCTGCTCTCCGCACCCGACAGTCGCCAACGCCACGGCTTGCTGGCTGAAGCGGTGCGCCGCAAGAACCAGGTCATCGCGCAACAGGAATCTGTCATTCTGCAACGCCTGCTGAATTCCGGAGTGGCACTCATTCCGGGTGAAGCCAGCCTGCTGGATCCGCATACAGTGCAAGTATCCGGCCGCGCCGGAGAGCAACAAAACCTGTCAGCTGACGTCATTGTTCTTGCCACCGGCTCGCGCCCGCGCCGACCGGCGAAAATCCCTTTCGACAAAAAGCAGATTCTGGATTCCACCTCCATCCTGCATCTCAATCACTTGCCCGAAAGTCTGCTGGTCGTGGGCGGCGGCGTAATTGCCTGTGAATTCATTTCAATTTTCGCAGCGCTTGGCGTCCATGTTTCGGTCGTCGACAGCCATGCCCAATTGCTCGCTTATTTAAGCGAAGATCTGGTCAGCGTTCTGACCCACAGTTTTCGCAATTTGGGCGTCACACTACACATGAGCGAACGCGTCCGCGAAATTCGCCATGAATCCGGTCGCCCTCTGATCATGCTGGAAAGTGGCGCACAGCTTTCGGCAGATGCCGTGCTTTACGCTCAGGGACGCCAGCCGAACAGCGAACGTTTGGAACTGGAACGGGCCGGCGTCATCAGCCAGAATGGATGGATTGAAGTGAACAACCACTTTCAAACTAGCGCCCAGAATATCTACGCGGTCGGCGATTTGATCGGCCGCCCGGCGCTGGCGTCCACCGGCATGGAGCAGGGCCGCGCTGCCGTCCTCCACGCATTTGGGGGCGAGACCCAGGCCACAGCCGAAAACCTGCCAATGGCGATTTACACCATTCCGGAAATATCCTGCGTGGGGATGACCGAACGTGATGTGCAACAAGCGAATCTGACGTACGTTATCGGACGCGCTTACTTTCGTGACAGTGCTCGCGGGCAAATTATCGGGGATGCCCACGGGCTGCTTAAATTGGTCGTAAACGCTACAAACGAAAAATTGCTTGGCGTACACATCGTCGGCGAGCAGGCCAGCGAACTCATTCACATTGGCCAATTGGTCATGAATCTGAACGGCAGCGTTCGCGATCTGGTGAGCAATGTGTTCAACTATCCGACGCTGGCGGAATGTTACAAATTGGCCGCGCTTGATTGCCTTCATCAAATCAAGCTCGCCGGTCGCACAAAATAGCCCGGGGCCTGACGCGATCCCACTCAGCCGCACCATTTCCGGTCATGTTTTTTTCATTCTGGTGCGCGGCGTGGGAATCTGCCGGTAATTTAGGCTCGTTTTTTGCGGCAGTCCGGCAATCCCTCCACCAGTGCGGCCTGATTTGGGCTTTGCTCTTTCGCGGCATGCTTATTGCTTTAGAAAAAGCATGAGCCCCAAACACTATTACAACGAGATGGTTGACCCGCAGGATCGTGTCCGATCCCTGTATGCCGGAACCGCAGAATGGCTGTCCGGCATTAGACCTGAACAGCTTGAAGAAAAGCGCGCGGAAGCCGAAATCCTGTTTCGTCGGGTAGGAATCACGTTCAATGTCTATGGTGAAGAGGCCGGTGCCGAGCGACTCATTCCTTTCGACATCATGCCGCGGATACTTTCTGCCTGCGAATGGCAGACGATCTCCAAAGGAGCCATCCAACGGGTGCGCGCATTGAACGCTTTTCTCTGGGATATCTATCACGAGCGCGAAATTATTCGTGCCGGCATTGTCCCGGAGAGCGTGCTGACCAATCCGATGTATCGCCCGGAAATGATAGGGGTGGATGTTCCCGGCGGAATCTACGCGCACATCGCGGGTATCGATATCGTCCGGACCGGGGAAAACCAGTTTCATGTTCTGGAGGACAATCTGCGCACGCCGTCGGGGGTGTCCTACATGCTGGAAAATCGCAAGATGATGATGCGATTGTTTCCCGAACTATTCCACCGTCATCCGATTGCACCGGTAGAGCACTATCCACAAGTGCTGCTCGACAATCTCCGTGCCGTTGCGCCGCCAGGTGTCCGTAACCCCACCGTCGTGCTGCTCACGCCGGGAGCCTATAACAGCGCTTATTTCGAGCATGCTTTTCTCGCGCAGCAGATGGGTATCGAGCTGGTCGAAGGGCAGGATTTATTTGTGCGGGACGATGCCGTCTTCATGCGCACCACGGGCGGCTCTCGACGTGTGGACGTTATTTACCGGCGGCTGGACGATGACTTTGTCGACCCGCTTGCCTTCCGTCCGGATTCAATGCTTGGCGTGCCTGGCCTGATTTCCGTATACCGAAATGGCGGCGTCAGTCTGGCGAATGCAATCGGCACTGGCGTGGCGGATGACAAAGCGATCTACACCTATGTGCCTGAAATGGTGAAATTTTATCTGGGTGAATCACCAGTTCTCGAAAATGTTCCAACCTACCGGCTTGCCCGTCAGGACGATCTGGCCTATGTCCTTGAGCACCTCTCCGAACTTGTCGTTAAAGAAGTTCAGGGCTCGGGAGGCTATGGCATGCTGGTTGGGCCAGCCGCCAGCAAAGCAATGCTTTCCGATTTCCGTGCCCGAATTCTGGACAAGCCGGAAAACTATATTGCCCAACCCACACTCGCCCTGTCCACGTGCCCCACCTTGGTCGAACAGGGCATTGCGCCGCGCCACGTGGACTTGCGCCCCTTTGTTCTCTCGGGCAAAACTGTCTCGCTGGTACCCGGAGCGCTAACACGCGTTGCCATGAAAGAAGGCTCGCTGGTAGTTAACTCTTCCCAGGGCGGCGGCACCAAGGACACTTGGATTTTGGAAGCGCGAACACCATGCTAAGTCGCACCGCCGATCATCTCTACTGGATGGCTCGTTACATCGAGCGCGCCGAAAATATGGCACGCCTCCTCGACATCACCCACAAGATGTCACTGGTACCCAATGCGCGTCGCAGCGAAGAAACGATCTGGCAACCGCCCGTCAGTATTGCCGGCAATATTGCCGCATTCGCGCAGGATTACGGCGTGTACAGCACCCATAATGTCTTCCGCTATCTGGCACTGGATATTCGAAATTCGTCGAGTATCGTCAGCACCCTCAACTCCGCTCGGGAAAATGCCCGCGCTGTTCGGGTCGCCATGCCTTCGGAAATGTGGGAGAACATCAACGCACTCTGGCTGGAGCTCCATGCACGGCTGCGCAACGGCATCGGCGAAGGTGATCTGGGAGAATTCTGTGACTGGGTTAAATCCAGCTCGCATCTTTTCCGGGGCGTGACTTTCGGAACCATGCTGCGCGACGATGCTTTCCACTTCGTTCAACTTGGCGGTGCGGTCGAACGCGCCGACAACACTGCACGCCTGCTTGATGTGAAATATCACCTGTTGCTACCGGCCAGCGAGGAAGTCGGCGGCGCACTGGACTATTACGAATGGAGCGCATTGTTGCGCGCCGTATCCTCATTTCAAGCCTATCAAAAAATATACCGGGATCGCATCGAGCCTTGGCGGGTGGCTGAATTGCTGGTGCTACGCGCCGATTTGCCGCGTTCTTTGCATGCCTGTCTGGACCAGTTAATGCCGCTGCTTGAAAAGCTGGGCGGCAATGAAAGCCTGCGACTGGCGGGTGAATTGCACGCACGTCTGCACTACGGCCGGATGGAAGATATTTTCCAGGAAGGGCTGCATGAATTTCTGTCCGAATTCATTTTGGACAACAGTCAATTGGGCGCCGAAATACAGCGCTCCTTCCTGTCCACGCCGGTATGAAGCTGCATATCGAACACCTGACACGCTACCGCTACGACCAACCGGTGTCGCACACCATTCAACATCTGCGCCTGACCCCGCAAAGCGGGCTGGGACAAACTGTGCATCGCTGGAATCTCAAAACCCGCGGTCGTATCAGCGCACAGCGCGACAGCTACGGCAATCTTACCCACACCCTGGTTCTGCCGGAAAAGCATAATGAAATCGAGATTTTTGCCAGCGGCGAGGTTGAAACGAATTGCAACCCGCTGCCCGCACAGGAGACCCTTCCAGTCGCCATTTTTCTGCGCACGACAACCTTGACAGCAATAAGCCCGGAATTAATCGAATTCTGCGGTACCTACCGCGGACAGGCGGCCCAGCAAATGGACGGACTGGTAACCGACATTCTGGCCCGCGTAAGCTATGTGCGCGGCATCACGGATGTCCAAACTACCGCGGCCAATGCCTTTTCCAAAGGCGCCGGGGTATGCCAGGATCATGCTCATATTTTCATTGCCTGCTGTCGATCCCTGGGAATTCCTGCCCGCTACGTCAGCGGCTATTTGTTTACGACTGACGGCTCTTTGTGTGAAAGTCATGCTTGGGCGGACGCTTGGGATGGCGACCGCTGGGTTAGCTATGACGTCTCAAATGGTCAGCGCGCCCACGGCATACATGTCCGTGTTGCGCACGGACTGGATTATCGTGATGCCTGCCCCGTGGCAGGAGTCCGACGTGGCGGCGGAAACGAGCAGATGCTCGCCAGTGTACAAATTTCTCAGGTGCAACAGTGAAATTCATTCTGCACGGCAAAAACCGATATCATATTTGCCCGATATTCAGGCAGGAGGATTCATGACTTATTGCGTAGGAGTGTTGCTTGATTCCGGTTTGGTAATGGCCTCCGACTCACGGACCAACGCCGGAGTGGATCATGTCTCACTTTTCCCCAAAATGCGGGTCTTCGAAGCAGCGGGCGAACGCATCATCATTTTGATGACTTCCGGAAATCTGGCGGTCTCACAACATGTCATCAACCTGCTGGAACGCATGATTGCCGAGAACATTGAGCCGAATCTCATGACGGCGACCTCAATGTTCGATGCCGCACAAATTGTCGGGCAAGCCATCCGAAGCGTACATCACAGCGATGCGGAATCCCTTCGGCGACACCATACCGAATTCCTGCAATCAATTCTGCTCGGCGGACAAATCAATGGCGAACCCCCGCGACTTTTCAATATTTACGCCGCCGGCAATTTTATAGAGGCGTGTTCACAAACTCCCTATTTCCAAATCGGCGAAACAAAATACGGCAAACCCATCATCGACCGGGTGGTGCAAAACGACAGTACGCTGGAAGAGGTTGTGAAATGTGTTTTGATTTCATTCGATTCAACGATCCGGAGTAACTTATCCGTTGGACTTCCGATCGATTTGTTTGTGTATAATTCTGATAGTTTTAGCAACAGCGGCAGGCACTATATTGGCGAGAATAACTTTTATTTTAATCAATTAAGCCAACGATGGTCTGAGGGTTTACGTCAAGTATTCGCCGGGCTACCTAGCCCCCCATGGGAAAATCCTGACCAAGCGGTTTAACATTTTATAAACCCCCATAAAGAGTTATTTTTGTTGTCACGTTATATGGATTTTTTAAGCATAAATAATACATTAATAAACATTCAAAGTCTTTCTTCTGCCATAAGAGATGCTGTTGCACCAGTATTTCTACTGACCGGAATTGGATCTATCCTTGGCGTACTGGTCAATCGACTGGGAAGAGCTATTGATCGCGGAAGAAATATTTACACCAACAAAGAAAATCATAACGACGAGACGAGGCTGGAATATAAAATCATCATTAAAAGAATAGCCTGGATAAGAAGATCCATTGGATTAATAACTTTTGCAGGCCTGTGCGTAAGCATCTCTATTGCAACGCTATTTATCGAAGTCGGCATTGGAATAAATGCGCCCATACTGGTTTCCACTTTTTTTGTGGTCTCCATGTGCTCATTGATTATCGGGTTACTGTTCTTTTTAAGAGAAATATTTCTTGCAACGCAAGAAATAAGCTTCCTGATATTGAATAATAATTCTGGCGAAGAATAACAAAAATCTAACCCACCTATATCACGCTGGCGAGATGCCGAAAAATTTCATCCCCTTTTTCGGTATAGCGTCGAGCCATCCGGTGTGCATACCGAGTTAACCCACGCATAATATAGTACACCATCTGTGGCTGCCGATAGAGAAGAGCCTCAACCTGATGTCGCTCCAGCGTTAGCAAAGTCGTCTCCGTCAGCGCTTCGATTCGTGCTTCTACACAGGTTACTGAAGTACCCACAAAAGTAGCAATTCGCGCGATGTCGCCACATTCCTCCAGCGTGAAACTGAAATATTCCTCATCGACCAATGCACTCACCCGGATTTGCCCCTCCGCCAGAATCAACAAGGCATCCCTGCTGAGCCGGCCAGAATCACTAATCTTCTCCCCTGCCTTGAAATATTCGACACTCAACAGCCGATGCAGAACCTCTTGCTCATGCGCCCTTAACTCGCTCGCAATAAGGCTCTGCCGCAGAACTCGATCCTTTGTTTCTGTCACTATCATGATGCCCTCTCAATCTGGAATGTATTCATCAATTTACTAAAGCAATTTCCATTCCATTTTTTGAGGTTTCAAATAAAAAATGGCACTTTTCGGTGCCTTTGAACAGAGCGAGATTACGCGTATTAATAAGCAGAAAATTTACCTGTTGATATTTGACCCGTTGGTATCCGATTCGAGATGAAGAAATCTCAGTTTCATCGCGGTCGCGCACCAACTTCATGCGTGAATTTGGTAGGGCGTGCAGCGGTAGTGCGGCGGGGCGATTATTGGCTCAATTGAATGCAATTGAAATGGATCTAGCTAACAGAGAATTTTTTTCCAGGCACAAAGCCGAGTGGGTTCCCAGCCCAGATTTTTGTAGAAGCCAAGTGCCGGAGCATTGTCGGAATCAGCTACCAGTTGAATTCGTTTGGCGCCCTTTGACTTTGCCCACTCCGCAGCTTTTTCGAGTAGCAGCTTGCCAAGCCCTTGACCGCGGAATTCATCGCGAATAACCATATCTTCAATCCAGGCTGATGGTGCGCCCATGGCAGTTGAGATAACTAATTGTGCGCTGACCATACCCACCACACCGGCTTGTGGATGTCTAGCGACGAAGATCCTGCCTTGATCCTGACTGTTCAGCAGCAACTGCAGCCCTATACGCTGTGATGTTTCATCGGGCGTGAAGTCCTGTTCAATCGAAAAAAGAACATTTAGCAATTCAACCAACGCATTCACGTCATCCGTATTTGCACTTTCGATATGAATGGACACTTTGAGGCCTCTAACTTTCTACTGGATTTTGGTACATCAATACCGCCAAGAAACGAATAGGGCACTGGATCATTTTTTCAGGACCGTGCGGTATATCGCCATCAAAAGTCAGCGCATCGCCTGGCGACAAAACGTAGGTGTTCTGTCCGTGCCGGTATTCGATGCAACCCTCCAGCATGTAAATAAACTCGGTTCCAGGATGTTCAAAGACGGGAAATTTCTCGGACTCCTGCTCTATCGTGATCAGGAAGGGTTCAAAAGTTTTCTTGGGCCCTTGGTCGTACGAAAGCAGATGGTATGTATGGCCACGCTTGGTACCACGCCTGACGACCTCCATTCCTTCCCCGCTTTTGACTAGCTGGGAACTGCCGACGCGCATTTCGCAGTTTCTGAACAATGTCGCCAATGACACCCCCAGTGCGTTGGCTAGACGCGAAATCGTTTCCAAGCTGGTGGCGGTTTGGGCATTCTCGATTTTAGATAGCATGCCGCGGCTGATGCCCGCCAACTGCGCGACATCCGCAATGGTCAGCCCGTTATCGAGCCGAATCTCTCTGATGGATTTGCCCAAGTTGCGCCCTAAGTTATCGCCGCTAGATAGATCTGACACGCGCCATCCCTCAAATAATTCGACGGCTCATTATCGCACAACAATAAATTCCCTATGTGAAAATAAGTTGACTCTTGTTAACTGATGGTGCACCATGGGAATCATTGTTTCCTCGCATGAACATTGGAGTCTACTTTGTCTTCCGCTCGTCGCTACACCCTAAAACTATCCTGCCTAGATCGCGTGGGCATTGTTGCTTCGGTCAGCGCCTTCATATCTTCAAATAAAGGCTGGATCACCGAGGCCAACTATTACGCCGACGCCCATACCCAGCGCTTTTTCATGCGCCAGGAGATCCTAGCCGAGTCCCTTCTTTTTGATGTAGAGGAATTTCGCAGCAAGTTTGCCCCGATGGCCCGGGAATTCGGCATGGACTGGAGCATCTCGGATAGCGCCCGCAAAAAGCGGGTAGTACTCATGGTGTCCAAGCAGGAACACTGCCTGTACGACCTGTTGTCGCGCTGGCATGCACAGGAACTGAACATCGAGATACCGTGTGTCATCTCCAATCACGAGACCTTCAGAGGTGTTGTCGAGTGGCATGGCATCCCTTTCCACCATGTTCCCGTCTCCCCCGAGAACAAGGAACAGGCCTACGCCAAGGTCATGGAGCTTTTTGAAGAAGCAAAGGGCGACGTGATGGTGCTCGCGCGCTACATGCAGATACTTTCGCCGCAGATGTGCGAACGCTATCCGGGACAAATCATCAACATCCACCACAGCTTCCTGCCCAGTTTCGTCGGCTCCAAGCCTTACCACCAGGCATTCGATCGCGGCGTGAAGCTGATCGGCGCCACCTGCCATTACGTGACCGCCGAGTTGGATCAGGGACCCATCATCGAACAGGATGTCATCCGCATCGATCACTCGGATGAGCCAGATGATCTGGTACGTTACGGCAAGGACATCGAGAAGGCAGTGCTCGCGCGCGGACTGCGCTATCACCTCGAAGACCGCATCATCACCCACGGCAAGAAAACCGTCGTATTCCGCTAGGAGAAGCAAGATGCCCTGGAAGCTTTTACGATTTGGCGTTTCAAAGAAACATCCGGAGCCGCGGATGTTCACCTACCACGAGAAGCTCAAGACTCACTATGACGTCGTCATCATCGGTGGTGGCGGACACGGTTTGGCTTCGGCCTATTATCTGGGCAAGGATCACGGCATAACCGATGTCGCCGTATTGGAAAAAGGCTATATCGGTGGCGGCAACACTGGCCGCAATACCACCATCATCCGCTCCAACTACCTGACACCCGAAGGCGTAAAGTTCTACGATGAGTCCGTCAATCTGTGGCAGGACCTGTCGCAGGATTTCGACCTCAACCTGTTCTATGCCAACCGAGGTCACTTCACGTTGGCGCATACGGATTCAGCCATGCGCACGATGCGCTGGCGCGCCGAAGTCAACAAGCATTATGGTGTGAATTCGGAAGTCGTCGATGCTGATTTTGTCAAACGGCACGCCCCTATGATCGATCTTTCATGCAGTGGTCATGCGCCAATCCTAGGCGCTCTCTACCATGCGCCGGGCTCGGTGGCGCGTCACGATACGGTAGCCTGGGGTTACGGCCGCGGCGCCGACATGCGCGGCGCCGAGATACATCAACAGACCGAAGTATTAGGCATCGATGTGCAGAGCGGAAAAGTCAAAGGCGTGCTGACCTCGCGCGGCTACATCAGCACGAACAAAGTGATCTGCGCCGTGGCGGGTTACACACCGCGCATCTTGGATATGGTCGACATCAAGAGCCCAATCTACATCCATCCGTTACAAGCCATGGTGAGCGAACCTATCAAGGCCTGGCTTGATCCAATCCTGGTTTCCGGCAGTCTGCACGTATATATCAGCCAGTCGTCACGTGGCGAGTTGGTGATGGGGGCATCGTTGGATCCTTACGAAGTGCAGTCGACTCGGTCGACGCTCGACTTCGTCGAAGGACTGTCGTCACACCTGCTGGATATGTTCCCCTTCCTGTCCAACGTCAAAGTTATGCGCCAGTGGGCAGGCATGGCAGACATGACACCCGACTTCGCGCCCATCATGGGCAAGACACCGATCGAAGGCTTCTACCTGGATGCCGGTTGGGGCACATGGGGCTTCAAGGCCACACCGGTGTGTGGCAAGACCATGTCGCACACGGTTGCAAACGATAGCAACCATCCCTTGATCACAGGCTTTACGCTGGACCGATTCCGCAACTTCTCGCTCACCGGCGAGAAGGGTGCCGCCTCGGTCGGCCACTAGGAGCGAAGTCATGAAAATAATGACCTGTCCTATCAATGGTGCACGCCCCGTCTCCGAGTTCTTCTGCTGGGGCGAGATACGACCCATGCCTGATCCGGATACCTGTTCGGACGACGAGTGGGCTGCCTATGTATTCAACCGCAACGGCGCACCCGGCGTAAAAAAAGAATGGTGGTGTCACACCGCCAGCAACACTTGGTTCATCGCCGAGCGTGATACCGAAAAGGATGTTGTGTTAAATACCTATTTGTTCGAAGGAGAGATCCGATGAGATTACCTCCTGTTCACGGTGAGTGGATCGACCGTTCCAAAATCATCACCTTCACGTTCGAAGGCAAGACCTATACCGGCCATCCCGGCGATAGCATCACCAGCGCGCTGTGGGCGGCTGATATCAGGGTGCTGGGCCGCAGCTTCAAGTATCACCGGCCACGCGGCGTGCTGACAATGGCAAACCACGATGTGAACGCCCTGATGCAATCAACAGAGCGTCTGAACGTACGCGCAGATGTCACCCCATTGGTAGATGGCATGGCGCTGACCGCGGTGAACACCTTTGGCGGATTGCAATCAGACAAGGCGAGCATACTCGGCGCGTTTTCTCGTTTTATGCCCGTTGGTTTCTACTACAAAGCCTTCTATACCAAACAGTTGTTTCCGATGTGGGAGCGCATGTTCCGCACCCTGACCGGTCTGGGCAAGGTAGACTTTTCCAGCCCACGTGTACGGACGCCAAAGAACTACGGTTTCTGCGACGTTCTGGTGATCGGCGCGGGGCCATCCGGTCTAGCTGCCGCGCTGGCAGCGGCAGCACAAGGTGCCGAGGTCTTGATCGTCGACGAGAACGCACGCGTCGGTGGTAGCGCCGGCTACATTGGCTGTACGGATAGCGAACGCGCCGAACTTCATGCAGCACAATTGAGCGAGGTTCAGGCTCATCCGCGGATACGCATTATGACCAGCACCTATGCGGCGGGATATTACGCCGACCATTGGATTCCGCTGGTGGCAAGCGATGTCATGACCAAGATGCGCGCACAAAGCATCGTAGTGGCCACGGGAGCTTATGAGCAGCCGTCCGTGTTCCGTAACAACGATCTTCCCGGGATCATGATGGCCTCGGGCGCACAGCGACTGATGCACCGCTATGCAGTGAAGCCGATGCAAAAAGTAGTCGTGCTGACGGCCAATGCAGATGGCTATCGTGCAGCACTCGACCTTGCCGCATTTGGTGTTGAAGTCGCAGCCGTCGTCGACCTGCGTGCGCAAACGAAAATTGATCCGTCAGAGTCAGAGTCACAGGTCAACGCCAAAGGCATGCGCATCCTCAAGGGCCACTGTATCGCCGAGGCTATTGCTGGAAAGCAAGGCAAGTCGGTAGCGGCTGTAGTCGTGGCTCGACTGTCAGCCTCCGGCGAAGCTGAAGTTGCCGGGCAGGAGACCATTGCCTGCGATGGCCTCGTGATGAGCGTGGGCTGGGCACCGACAGCCAACCTGCTGTATCAGGCCGGTACGCGCATGCGCTACGAAAAGTCGGTCGAGCAGTTCGTTCCCGATGTGCTCCCAGCCGGTGTGTTCGCCTGCGGCAGGGTGAACGGCGTTCACACCCTGACAGCACGGCACGCCGACGGACGTCGCGCGGGCAGCATGGCTGCAGCGCATGCCGGGTTCGGCGTGGCAGAACTGATCGAAGTCGCTGCCGAGAGTGAATGCCCGACTCATCCGTGGCCCATCATCAGCCACAGCTCAGGCAAGAACTTCGTCGACTTCGATGAAGACCTGCAGCTGATCGACTTCCACAATGCTGTACAGGAAGGTTTCGACAACATCGAGTTGCTCAAGCGCTTCTCGACAGTCGGTATGGGGCCCAGCCAGGGCAAGCATTCCAACATGATCGCCTTGCGCATTCTGGCCCGTCTGACCAACAAGGAGCCGCAGCAGGTCGGCACGACCACTGCGCGTCCATTCTTCCATCCGGTGCCGATGTCTCTGCTCGGCGGGCGCGGTTTCACGCCGGAACGCAGAACGCCGCTGCATGCAAAGCATGATGCACACGGTGCATGTTGGATGCCCGCCGGTGTGTGGCAGCGTCCCGAGTACTACCGCGTGGAAGGCCAGAGCAGACTTGAATGCATACACGGAGAAGTCGCCGCGGTGCGCACCAGCATCGGCATCATCGATGTCGGTACATTGGGCAAACTCGAAGTCATCGGGCCGCAAGCAGCAGAGTTCTTGGATCGCGTCTACATCTCGAAGTATGCCAATCTGAAAGTCGGCATGACACGCTATGCAGTCATGTGCGACGAGTCTGGAGTGATCATCGATGACGGTGTCGTGGGACGGCTGGCCGAAGATCACTTCTACTTCACGACCACAACCTCCGGTGCAGCCACCATCTACCGCGAGCTGTCGCGTCTGAACACAATGTGGGGATTGGATTGCGGCATCGTCAACCACACCGGCGCCTTTGCGGCAGTCAACCTTGCAGGCCCGAGATCGCGCGAGGTGCTGGGGACACTGACGGATACCGATCTTTCAAGCGGCGCATTCCCCTATCTGGCGCTGCGCGAAGCGAAGGTGGCCGGCATACCGGCACGTCTGATGCGCGTCGGCTTTGTGGGCGAGTGGGGTTATGAGATCCACGTCCCGGCGAATCAAGGTGTCGCACTATGGGAGGCGCTGATGGCAGCAGGGCAACAGTTCGGCATACGTCCATTCGGAGTCGAAGCACAGCGTCTGCTGCGCTTGGAAAAAGGACACATCATCATCAGCCAGGACACCGATGGTTTGACCAGCCCGCTGGAAGTGAATCTCGACTGGGCGTTAAAGATGGACAAGCCCTTCTTCGTGGGGCAGCGCAGCCTGAAGATCATTGCTAGCAAAGAACGCAAACAACAACTGGTGGGTTTTGAGCTGGCAGCGGACTTCTCCGGCACAGCGCCATTGGAATGCCATCTGGTCATCCATAAAGGCGAGATCTCCGGCCGTGTGACTAGCATTGCCTACAGCCCCAATGTAGGCCGCAACATCGGCATGGCGTTTGTGACTCCGGAGCTCGCAAAGCAGGGCACACAAATTGCGATAAGGATAACGAATGGCAGCGAAGTGAAAGCCACGGTCGTTCGTACACCCTTTTATGACCCTGAAAATCTAAAGCAGAAGGAGACCACATGATCAGCTCACAACCCCTGAGCCCGATACACGGGCTTCTTGAAGCGATGCACCCGCTTTGGAGCAGTGAAACTTCCGAAGCAAAACGGGTGATCCGCATTGATCAGCGTGACGAAGAACGGGCAGCCATTCTGGGGCTCGCCGATCTTTCGCACCAAAACCGTGCGGGTGCCAAAGGGCGTGGCACCGCCGAATGGCTTTCCAAGCTTGGTGTGACCATACCGTCGCAAGCCAATAGTTGGTGCCCGCTGCCCAGCGGAGGTCTGGTTGCCCGTCTCGGTAATACCGAATTCCTAGTCGAGAATGATGCCACGCTTGTTGAAAAGATCATGCAGACACAAAGGGCGCCGGGCGTGTATCCGGTACTCCACCAAGATGCGGCTTTCGGCCTTTGTGGTGCCCGAGTGAACGAACTGCTTCTGCAGACCTGCAACATAGATTTCAGGATGCTGGATGCACAACCTTCGAAGGTTGTGCTGACTTCGATAGCTGGTGTGGGCATCACCATCCTGTCCAAAACGAACGGCAAGTATCCCAGCTACCGGATCTGGTGCGATGGAACCTACGGAATCTATCTGTGGGAAACGCTTGCCGAGATCGCAACAGAGCTTGGCGGCGGTTGTATCGGCGTGGATGCCGTGCAATGAATAGATTGAACCCTTTCAACCTGAACGTAATCCTGGAGACGCACTATGAATCTTGCTGAAGCTAAAAAATTCCTGGCAGACAACGACGTCAAGTACGTGCTTGCCCAGTTCGTCGATATTCACGGCACAGCAAAAGCGAAGTCCGTCCCCGTGGACCATTTTGAAGAGATCCTGACCACCGGTGCCGGCTTTGCCGGATTCGCCATCTGGGGAATGGGTATCGAACCGCACGGACCTGACTTCATGGCTGTGGGCGATCTGGACACACTTTCATTAGTGCCTTGGCAACCCGGCTATGCGCGCATCGTCTGCGATGGTCATGTGCACAAAAAACCGTGGGAGATCGACGCGCGCGTCACTCTGAAAAACCAACTCAAACGCCTGGAAGCCAAGGGCCTGACGTTCTATACCGGACTCGAACCGGAATTCTCGCTGCTGAAAAAGAATGCCGACGGAAAGATCGTTCCATGCGATGACTCCGATACGCTGGCCAAACCCTGCTACGACTACAAGGGTTTGTCGCGTGCACGCGCCTTCCTCGAAAAACTGACGGACAGCATGAAGGCGGTCGGTATCGACGTGTATCAGATCGACCATGAGGATGCGAATGGTCAGTTCGAGATCAACTACACCTTTGAGAACTGCCTGACTTCCTGCGACCACTACATCTTCTTCAAGATGGCCGCATCGGAGATCGCCAACGACATGGGCCTCATCTGTTCCTTCATGCCCAAACCGTTTGCAAATCGTCCGGGCAATGGCATGCACATGCACATGTCCCTAGGCGACGGCAAAAAGAATCTGTTCCAAGACAAGAACGACGCACTGGGCATGGACCTGTCCAAGTTGGCTTACCAGTTCATGGCAGGCGTGTTGAAGCACGCACCGGCGCTGGCTGCCTTCTGTGCGCCCACCGTCAACTCCTACAAACGCCTAGTGGTCGGCCGCTCGCTGACTGGCGCAACTTGGGCCCCCGCTTACATCGGCTATGGCGATAACAATCGCTCATCCATGGTGCGCATCCCCGGCGGCCGACTCGAGCTGCGCCTGCCGGACGGTGCATGCAATCCCTACCTGGCTACCGCCGCGGTGATCGCGGCGGGACTGGACGGCATCGACAACGATCTTGATCCGGGCAAGCCGCACAACATGAATCTGTATCAGCTGAGCGAGCAACAACTCAAGGATGAAGGCATCGAGATTCTGCCGCAGAACCTGCACGAAGCCCTGCTCGCATTAGAGAAAGACACGCTGTTGCAAGAAGCCTTGGGGCCCGTCACTGACGAGTTTCTAAAGTTGAAACACATGGAATGGGTTGAATACATGCGTCACGTGTCCGACTGGGAATTGAAAAGCTATCTGGAATTCTTTTGATCGAACAAGAACAGATATGGCTGTTGGAATTAAGTAAGTAACAGGAGAAAACTATGTGTGGAATCGTTGGTTTATTGGCTAAGAAGCCCGCCTTGCGCGAGAAGCTGGGCGAATTGATGGTGCCGATGCTGATCGGCATGACTGAGCGCGGACCAGACTCAGCGGGGCTTGCGGTGTTCCGCGATCCGCTGGCAGAAAGCCAGCGCAAGATCAGCGTCTACTCCGGTCTTACCGAAGCCGGCGCGGATTTTAATTGGCAGGGTCTGGTACATGACCTCAAGGCTCACTTGGGTGCGACTGTCGAACTGGAAGCGAAGGGCAACCATGCCATCCTCATCATGAAGGCAGATCCCGAGATCATCAAACGCTGGATCAAAGAACATCACCCGAAACTACATTTGCTTTCTACCGGACGCAGCATCGAGCTGTACAAGGACATTGGCACTCCCGCCGAAGTGGCAAATCGCTACAACTTCAAGACTCTGAAGGGTAGCCATCTGGTGGGCCATACACGTATGGCGACCGAGTCCGCGGTGACGCCGGATCGTGCCCACCCGTTCACAGCCGGTGAAGACTTTTGTCTGGTGCATAACGGTTCGCTGTCCAACCCAAACGGCATTCGTCGCATGTTGGAACCGCGCGGTATCCACTTCGAAACCGACAATGACACCGAAGCGGCTTGCCGCTTCCTGGAATGGCGCCTGCGCGAAGGCGACAAGCTGGAATTGGCTTTGCAGAAAGGCTTCGAGGAGCTCGACGGTTTTTACACCTTTCTGATGGGTACGCCCGATGCCTTGGCATTGATCCGCGACCCGTTCGCTTGCAAGCCTGCTGTTGTGGCAGAAACCGATGACTACGTGGCGATCGCCTCCGAGTTCCGTTCACTGGCGCATCTACCTGACATCAAGAACGCAAATGTATTCGAACCCGCTCCAGAGGAGATGTACGTATGGAAAATCTAACATTTGATCTGGCCAAGTCGTCGTTGCGCGAACTGAACCAGCTGCTGCACAAAGATGCCAAGGACGGCAAGTTGGGCAAAGTCACCGTGCTCAATCCGGACGGTGCGCACAACATCGCCGTGGGGCTGGATTGCCCAGTCGAAGTCGAGGTCCAAGGTCACGCGGGTTACTACGTCGGTGGCATGAACAAGATCGCGACCATCACCGTCATGGGAAGTGCGGGCACTGGCGTCGGTGAAAACATGATGAGCGGCAAGGTACACGTGAAAGGCTTTGCCTCAAACGGTGCCGGTGCTTCCGCACACGGTGGCTTGTTGGTCATCGATGGTGATGCGGGTTTGCGCTGCGGCATCTCGTTGAAAGGTGGCGACATCGTGGTCGGCGGTTCGGTCGGCAGTTTCTCGGCCTTCATGGCGCAAGCCGGACGTATGGTCATCTGCGGCGACGCTGGCGATGCGCTGGGTGACTCGCTATATGAAGCCGTACTGTATGTGCGCGGCAACATCAAGACCTTGGGTTCAGACGCACAGATCGAACCGATGAGCCAAGCCGATCTGGATACCGTGGCCGATCTGCTGGCCCAGGCCGGGCTCAAGCACGACCCGAAAGGGTTCAAGCGTATTGCGTCCAAGCGTGAGCTGTATCACTGGAACGTAGACGCCAATCAGGAATATTAAGGAGCACGAGACATGGAATCAAAACCTGCACAAACCAAACACATCTCTCGCGAAGAGTCGGCCGGCTACGACAGCAAGACGCTGGATTACATCCGCAACGCGGCAGCGCACGGTCTGTATGAGATCCGTGGCATGGGCGCCAAGCGCAAGGTCGCCAACTTCGACGACTTGGTGTTCCTAGGCGCTTCGCTGTCGCGTTACGCGCTGGAAGGCTACCGCGAAAAGTGCAACACCAAAACCATTCTCGGCACCCGCTTCGCGAAAAAACCAATCGAACTGGACATCCCCATCACCATTGCCGGTATGAGCTTCGGCTCGCTCTCGGCCAACGTGAAAGAATCTTTAGGGCGCGCCGCTTCCGAGATGGGCACATCCACCACCACTGGCGACGGCGGCATGACACAAGAAGAGCGCCAGTCTTCCAAGACGCTGGTGTACCAGTGCCTGCCATCCCGTTATGGTTTCAATCCGGACGACGTGCGCCGCGCAGATGCGATCGAAGTGGTGATCGGGCAGGGCGCGAAGCCTGGTGGCGGCGGTATGCTGCTGGGGCAGAAAGTCTCACCGCGCGTGGCCAAGATGCGCACCTTGCCGGAAGGCATCGACCAGCGCTCTGCCTGCCGTCACCCTGACTGGACCGGACCGGACGATCTGGCGATCAAGATTCAAGAATTGCGTGAGCTGACTGATTGGGAAAAACCCATCTACGTCAAAGTTGGTGCCACCCGCACCTTCAACGACGTGAAGCTGGCGGTGCACGCAGGGGCTGATGTCGTGGTGGTCGACGGTATGCAAGGCGGTACGGCGGCAACCCAGACTTGCTTCATCGAACACATCGGCATCCCGACTTTGGGCGCAGTGCGTCAGGCAGTTGATGCACTCGAAGACTTGGATATGAAGGGCAAGGTCCAGCTAATCGTTTCCGGCGGTATCCGTACGGGCCCAGATGTAGCCAAAGCATTGGCCATGGGTGCGGATGCGGTCGCCATTGGCCAAGGTGTGCTCGTCGCGCTGGGTTGCAACAGTGATTCCTACATCCAGAACGGCGTGCATCACTCGGCTATGGAAGGTTATGCCGCACTGGGAACAGCGCCCGGTTTCTGCCATCACTGTCATACCGGAAAATGCCCGGTCGGCATCACGACGCAGGATCCGGTGCTCGAGCAGTATCTGAATCCGGAAGTCGGTGCCATGCGTCTGCGCAATTATCTGAAGACGCTGAACATGGAACTCACGACCATTGCGCGCGCCTGCGGCAAGCAGAACGTGCATCACCTGGAACGTGAAGACCTGGTGGCATTGACCGTGGAAGCAGCTGCCATGGCTCACCTCCCGCTGGCTGGCACGAACTGGATTCCGGGTTCGAACGGCGACTAAACTTACCGTTGTTTCATTGAACAGGCCCGTCATTTGCACGGGCCTGCTTTTCTTCTTATTAAGGAATCACCATGACCGCCCAGATCATTGACGGTAAAGCCATTTCCAAACGCTTGCGGATCGGATTCCGTGAACGTGTCGTCAAGCTTGTCAGCCAGGGAGTGACGCCCGGCCTTGCTGTCATCTGTGTCGGTGACAATCCCGCTTCAAAAGTTTATGTGGGCAACAAGATCAAGGCGTGCGAGGAATGCGGTGTGCACTCGTTCCATCACGGCTTCCCCGACAGCGCGAGTGAAGCTGATGTCCTGTCCGACATCAGGAAACTGAATGCCGATCACAAGATTCACGGCATTCTGGTGCAACTGCCGCTGCCGCCGCACATCGATGTACGCAAGATTCTGGAAGCGATCTCTGTCGACAAGGACGTGGACGGATTTCACCTATATAACGTCGGCGGGCTGGTGGTCGGCAACACCATCTTCCCTCCTTGCACGCCTTATGGCGTGCAGCTATTGCTGGAAACGACCGGTATCGATGTCATAGGCAAGAACGTTGTGGTTGTCGGTGCCAGCAACATCGTGGGCAAACCCATGGCATTGATGCTTCTGCAAAAGGAAGCGACGGTCACCGTGTGCCACGCGAAAACGCGCGATCTAGCGCAGCACACCATCATCGCCGACATCCTCATCGTCGCTGCCGGCAAACCCGGCCTGATCGTTCCGCAGATGGTCAAACAGGGCGCGATTGTCATCGATGTCGGTATCAACCGTTTGCCTGACGGACGCATCGTGGGTGACGTGGATTTTGAGGGTGTGAAAAAGAAAGCATCCTGGATCACCCCGGTACCCGGGGGGGTTGGCCCAATGACGGTAACCATGCTGATCGAGAACACTTTGCGCTCAGCGGAACGTGCACTGCATCTGCGCAAGGAAGACGATTATCAAGAATGGGAAGCGCCGCTCCTCAAGCTGCACCAACCGGATATACACTAGCCGCTTCAAACACGGATCGGACAAGTCAACTTCCAAGCCGGATACCACACAAATTTTTTCGTCATAAAGCGTGCACCCTAGGGTGCACAGCAACATCTTTTGCACACTCTATTCAATTGCGGCGACGCTGCGGACTTATCCGAAAGTCGGACCAAAGATATTGCACCAGGATTGTGCTGGCCGAATCGCGACATCGAATTCTTCCACTCGCTGCAACAGCCCCCGAAATTCCACAAGTAGCCGTACCGAGTGCATTGGTCATTCGAGTCGCGGCTGTGGTCATTAATGTTCGAGTGCGAGCAAGAGCGCAGGACAGATATTAAGATTTGAATAAATTTATTCGCCGCTTACCACTTACCATCATTTTGTAACCCCCCAAAAAAAAGGGCACCTTTCGGTGCCCTTGAACGGAGCGGGGATGCTCCGGGAGGAGAAGAAATCACAGAATGAAATTACATCTGGTAGGCTCGTTCGCCGTGGCTGGAGGTGTCCAGACCTTCACGCTCAGCCTCTTCGCTGACACGCAGACCCATTACCAGATCAACCAGTTTGAACAACACGAAGCTCACAACACCTGACCAGACAACAGTTACCAGCACGCCGGTAGCCTGCGTCATTACTTGGCCACTCATGGTGTAACCGTCTACGCCTACACCGCCAAGCGCCGGCGAAACGAAGATGCCGGTGCCAATCGCGCCGATGATGCCGCCGACAGCGTGGATGCCAAACACATCCAGAGAGTCGTCATACCCCAGAGACTTCTTCAGACCAGACACCGCCCACAAGCAGATCGGACCAACCACTGCGCCAAGTGCTATCGCGCCCATCGGGCCAACCAGACCGCAAGCCGGTGTGATGGCAACCAGACCAGCAATTGCACCGGAAACGATACCCAGCAAGGAAGCCTTGCCGCGCAGCAGTTTTTCAGAAGCCATCCAGGTCAATGCGGCAGCACAAGTAGCGAGAATGGTATTCAACAACGCAAGTGCTGCACCGCCAGTAGCCTCCAGGTTGGAACCTGCGTTGAAACCAAACCAGCCCACCCACAGCAGGGATGCACCGATCATGGTCATCGGCAGATTATGCGGAGCCATCGGCTCCTTGCCGTAACCGACACGCTTGCCAATCACGATAGCGCCCACCAATGCCGCAATACCGGCGTTGATATGCACCACGGTTCCACCGGCGAAGTCCAGCGCACCTTTCTCGAACAGATAACCGCCCGTTGCCCACACCATGTGCGCGATAGGCAGGTAGGAGAAAGTGAACCACAGTGCGGAAAACACCATCAGTGCGCCGAACTTAATACGCTCGGCAAAACCGCCGATGATCAGCGCGGTAGTCGCAGCCGCAAAGGTCAACTGGAAAGCAACGAAGGTGAACTCAGGGATCACAACGCCGTCGGAGAAGGTTGCCGCAGTACTGTCAGCAGTCATGCCTGCCAGGAAGAGCTTGGCAGTATCACCGATCAGCCAGTTCATCGAACCGCCATCGCCAAAGGCCAACGAGTAACCGTAGACCACCCACAGGATGGAGATCATGGCGAAGATGCCGATTATCTGAGACAGCACGGACAGTATGTTCTTGGCGCGCACCATACCGCCGTAGAACAGGGGCAGGCCCGGAACAATCATCATAACAACCAGCAGGGTGGAAAGCATCATCCAGGTTGTGTCGCCCTTATCGGGAACCGGTGCGGGAGCGGCTTCGGCAACAGCTGCCTCGGCGGGAGTAACCACTGCGGTTACGGCTTCTTCGACGACCACCAAATCCTCAGCAGAAACACCTGCGGAGAATCCACACAACACTGCCAGCAACGTAACAAGCATGAAAATCTTTTTCATGACACTCTCCTTACAACGCTTCTATACCGGACTCGCCGGTACGGATGCGAATCACTTGTTCGATGGGTGAAACAAAAATCTTCCCGTCGCCGATTTTGCCGGTCTGGGCTGATTTTTCGATGGCTTCCAGCACCTGATCCAGCATGCTGGCCGGCACCGCCGCTTCCACCTTCACCTTGGGCAGAAAATCCACCACATATTCCGCACCGCGATACAACTCGGTGTGTCCTTTTTGCCGCCCGAAACCCTTGACCTCGGTGACGGTGATTCCCTGTACGCCTATCGTAGACAGAGCTTCACGCACTTCGTCGAGTTTGAACGGCTTGATGATCGCTGTGACCATTTTCATAACGCTCTCCTATTCAGATGAGGGGGGCAGCAAGCCACCCCCGGTTAATTAGAATGCGTGGGAAATCGACAGTGTTGCTGTGCCACGACCCAAATCCTTACCGGCGGGTGTTGTGTAAAAACCGCCTGCAGCAGTATTGGTATCGCTGTAAGCCAGCGTCACGGCATAACCACTCAGATCCATGGCCGCACTTACTTTCCAGTCACTATAGGTTGCCGATGTTCCGGCCAGCGCAAGTGCATCAGCAGCAGTGCCCTTGTAGGTTTGTTTGCCGGCATGGGCACCCAGCGTAATGCCAGTTTCTCCCAGCGGGACACTGGCATTCAGCTCAAGATAATTGGTACCAGACGCGCCGGGAACCGTCAGGAATTGGCCCAGACCATAGGAATACTTAACGGTGACCCATTTATATCCCAGAGCGCCATAAATCTCGTCGGTATCGGCTTTCGTGGCACCCGCGGCATAACCGCTTGCCGGGTAGTTGTAGCGAATGAATCCAACGTCGTAGCTGAAGTCTTCGGCAAAGCTGTTACGGAAACCGAAATAGGTGTCGAGTTCGAGGCTGGAACTCACACCAGCGTTGAAATCGGCAATCCAGCTCACATTGGAGCCCCATATCCCCGCATACAATCCGCTGTCATGCGCGTAGTCGATACCGCCCTGCACAGCCGGATTCGCTGAAGTTTGCGAGATGCCGCGGAATATGTAGTCCGTGGTAAAACCCACATTCGCACTGAACGGGGATGCAGCTTCATCAGCCATTGCAACACCCGGTACAGCCAATGTAGCCAAGATCACTGAACTCAACAGTTTGCTTTTCATCATGAATCCTTTCTAAAGTTGAAAACGGGACAAAAGTATCCGCCCTCTCTCTAAAGCACATAGCGTGCCACAATTTTTTATTGTTTTACTTCAGCATGTTAAATAACGTATACAACATGATCAAAAAATTGTTTGCCAACACACGGTGCGACAATTCCGGGCACCGGCACCGATACGGTGCGCAGTTTCAGTCCGAATATTGCTAAACTTGCCGCACACTCAAGCCTTCGGAGATGCAAATCATGATCAATCAAAAGTTTTTTGAAGAACTGTCCGGCAAACTGAATCAAGCCGTGGCCAACAGCCCGGCCAGGGATTTCGAGAAGAACGCCCGCGCCTTGTTGGCGCAAGGCTTCTCCAAGCTGGATCTGGTCACGCGCGAAGAATTCGATATCCAAGCCCAAGTGCTGGCCCGCGCTCGCGAGCAGCTCGCCGAACTGGAAAAGCGCGTGGCCGAGCTGGAACAGCGGCAAGCCTGATTCCCCGTGGGACTCGCCGTCCTTCACAGCCGGGGACTTTCCGGCATGGATGCCCCGCCGGTCACGGTCGAGGTGCATCTGGCCAACGGCCTGCCAAATTTCAGCATCGTCGGCCTCGCGGAAACCGAGGTCAAGGAAAGCAAGGATCGCGTGCGCGCCGCCCTGCAGAATTGCCAGTTTGAATTTCCCGCCCGGCGCATTACCGTCAATCTCGCGCCGGCAGATTTACCCAAGGAAAGCGGCCGGTTCGATCTTCCGATTGCGATTGGCATTCTCGCCGCATCGGGCCAGATTCCGGACACGATGCTGGACAAATACGAATTTGCCGGCGAACTGGGCTTGAGCGGCGAACTGCGCGCCATCCGGGGCGCATTGGCAATGACTTACCGTGCAGCCCACAGTGGCCGGGCTTTCATTCTTCCGGCCGCCAGCGCCGACGAGGCCGCACTGGTCGAAGATGCCGCCATTTATCCGGCTCAATCCTTGTTGCAAGTGGCTGCGCATCTGGCGGAACGCGAACCCTTGGCGCGCATTCGTCCGGGTATTCAAAGTCGCGCTCCGCAATATCCGGATATGAATGAAGTCAGAGGGCAGACACAAGCCAAGCGCGCGCTGGAAATCGCGGCCGCAGGCAACCATTCCGTCCTGATGCGCGGGCCGCCCGGCACGGGGAAATCCATGCTGGCCGCACGTTTTCCGGGCATTCTGCCGAGCATGACGCAGGAAGAAGCGCTGGAAAGTGCCGCGCTGCAATCCTTGGGCGGGGTATTTGACATTAGCCGCTGGAAAACCCGGCCTTACCGCGCGCCGCATCACACTGCCTCGGCCGTCGCCTTGGTCGGTGGCGGCAGCAATCCCCGGCCAGGCGAGATTTCCATCGCCATGCATGGCGTGCTGTTTCTCGACGAGTTGCCGGAATTCGATCGCAGCGTGCTGGAAGTGCTGCGCGAACCATTGGAAAGCGGACACATCACCATTTCGCGTGCGACACGGCGCGCCGATTTCAAAGCGCAGTTTCAGCTGATTGCCGCGATGAACCCATGCCCCTGCGGCTATCTCGGACACTTCAGCGGCAAGTGCCGCTGCACCCCGGATCAAGTGTCGCGTTACCGCAACCGCATTTCCGGCCCGCTGCTCGACCGCATCGACATCCAGATAGACGTGCCCGCCGTGCCGCAGGACGACCTGCTAAAACCCCGCGCTGAAGAAGACAGCGCCACCGTTCGCCAGCGGGTGGACGTCGCCCGCGCATCCCAGCTCGAAAGACAGGGCAAACCCAACGCACTGCTGGCGGTCACCGAGATCGAGCTGCATTGTTTGCCGGACGCGCAAGGGGAAGCCTTATTGCGACAGGCACTGACGCGGCTAAACCTTTCGGCACGCGCCTATCATCGTATTCTCAAGGTCGCCCGCACCATCGCGGATCTGGCGGGCAGCAAACACATTACGCCCACGCACATCGCCGAAGCCATCCAGTATCGGCGAATGGATACCGCGCATTAAACTGGGCGGACACGCCGCCCGGCGTGTTTATCAACCCACTTTGGGCAGATGCGCCAGCGATTCCTTGATCGCTTCTTCCGGATAGTGAAAATCTTCAAGCTGCCCGGAAAAGTATTTGTCGTACGAAGCCATGTCGAAATGGCCGTGACCGGAAAGATTGAAGAACAGCGTCTTCGCCTCCCCACTCTCCTTGCAACGAAGAGCTTCGGCGATACAGGCGGCAACCGCGTGGTTGGATTCCGGGGCCGGAATGATGCCTTCGGCTCGGGCAAATGTGACTCCGGCTTCGAAGGTTGCGAGCTGCGGCACCGCCACTGCCTCGATCAGACCCTCGTGATACAGCTGCGACACCAGCGGGGAATCGCCGTGGTAACGCAGACCGCCAGCGTGGATACCGGGCGGCATGAAATCATGGCCCAGTGTGTACATTTTCATTAGCGGCGTAAAGCCCGCAGAATCCCCGAAATCATAAGCATAAGCACCCTTGGTCAGCGTGGGGCAAGAGGTGGGTTCAACGGCGACTAGCCGGACATTTTTGCCCGCCGCCTTGTCGGCCAGGAACGGGAAAGCAACCCCGCCGAAATTCGAACCGCCGCCACAGGGCGCAAAAATCATGTCCGGATAATCACCAGCCTTCTCGAACTGTTTTTTCGCTTCTAGGCCAATCACAGTCTGATGCAATATCACGTGATTCAGCACTGAGCCCAAAGTGTAGTTGGTGTCCGGCCGCGAGGCGGCTTCTTCCACGGCCTCAGAAATGGCAATGCCGAGCGAGCCGAGATTGCCCGGATCCTTTTCAAGAATGCCGCGACCGGTATTGGTTTCCATGCTGGGGCTGGCGAAAACCTGCGCGCCCCAAGTCTGCATCATCGAGCGGCGGAAAGGCTTCTGTTCATAGCTGACCTTGACCATGAAAACCCGCACCTCGAGCCCGAACATCTGTCCCGCCAACGCAATGGAAGAACCCCACTGCCCTGCGCCGGTTTCGGTCGTCAGGCGCTTAATGCCGGCGAGTTTGTTGTAATAAGCCTGCGGAATTGCGGTGTTGACCTTGTGCGAGCCGGCCGGGGAAATACCCTCGTACTTGTAATAAATTTTGGCCGGCGTGCCCAGCGCGGCTTCCAACCGATGGGCCCGAAACAGCGGGGATGGACGATACAAGCGCATCACCTCGCGCACGGGTTCAGGAATGGCAATCCAGCGCTCGGCTGACACTTCCTGTTCGATCAGGCTCATCGGAAAAATTGCGGTCAGCGCTTCCGGGCCGATGGGTTTCCCATCCGGACCCAGCGGCGGGGTGGGCGGATTGGGCATATCTGCCACCACGTTGTACCAGTGTGTTGGAATCTCCGACTCGTCCAGCAAAAATTTGGTTTGCGACATTCGTTATCTCCTCCCGATATGTTTTTATTCGCCGACACCCGCGGGTATCGCGGACGCAGTGTACTGCAGTCAAATCGTAATTGCAGCCAGCGTCGAATCGGCTGCGTGGCGTGATAAAATCCGCGCCTGTTTTCAAGGCGATACCTTATGACTCGAATTCCGCACCGGATTGAAGCACTCCTGCAGCAGCGCATCCTGATCCTCGATGGCGCCATGGGCACCATGATCCAGCGCCATAAATTGGGCGAGGCGGATTATCGCGGTGCGCGTTTTGCCGACTGGCAACGTGATCTCAAGGGCAATAACGATCTACTGGTGCTGACCCGGCCCGATGTCATCAAGAGCATTCATTGCGAGTATCTCGCCGCCGGCGCGGACATCATCGAAACCAACACCTTTGGTGCGAATGCGACCACGCTGAAAGCCTATGGCATGGAGGCGCTCAACTACGAGCTGAACAAGGCGGGTGCCGCGCTGGCACGCGAGGCGTGTGATGAATTTGAAACCGCCGACAAACCGCGCTTCGTCGCCGGCGTGCTAGGCCCCACCGACAAGACCGCCACCCTCTCGCCGGACGTGAATGATCCGGCCGCACGCAACATTACTTTCGATCAACTGGTCACCGACTATGCCGAAGCCACGCGGGGCCTGATGGACGGCGGCGCGGACCTGATCCTGATCGAAACCATTTTTGACACCCTGAATGCCAAGGCCGCAATTTTTGCGGTGCAACAGGTTTTCGAGGCGCGCGGCGCAACCCTTCCAATCATGATTTCGGGCACCATCACCGACGCGTCGGGAAGAACTCTGACCGGCCAGGTGACCGAGGCCTTCTACAATTCGCTGGCCCATGCCAAACCGATTTCCATCGGCCTCAACTGTGCGCTGGGCGCGGAGGAATTGCGCCAGTATGTGGAAGAAATGTCGCGCGTCGCCAACTGCTACGTGAGCGCACACCCCAACGCGGGACTGCCGAATCCATTGGCGCCGACGGGCTACGACGACACGCCACAGAATATGGCGGGTCACATCAAAGAGTGGGCCGAGAGCGGCTTCCTCAACATCATTGGCGGCTGTTGCGGCACCTCGCCCGATTTCATCAAGGCCATTGCCGGGACGGTGAAGGATATTGCCCCGCGCAAGCTTCCCGACAACCCGGTGGCGTGTCGTTTGTCCGGACTGGAGCCCTTCAACATCGACGAGCGCTCATTGTTCGTTAACGTGGGCGAGCGCGCCAATGTCACCGGCTCGGCCAAATTCAAGCGCCTCATCCTTGAAGGCCAATACGAAGAAGCGCTGGAAATCTGCAAACAGCAAGTCGAAAGCGGCGCGCAGGTCATCGACATCAACATGGACGAGGCCATGCTGGACGGCGAAGCCGCGATGGTGAAATTCCTCAATCTCATTGCCTCGGAACCGGACATCAGCAAGGTGCCGGTGATGATCGATTCCTCCAAGTGGGAGATTATCGAAGCCGGCCTGAAGTGCGTGCAGGGCAAGTCCATCGTCAATTCCATTTCGCTCAAGGAAGGCGAGGAAAACTTCATCAAGTACGCCAACCTTGTGCGCAAGTACGGCGCCGCCGCGGTGGTAATGGCGTTCGACGAGGCGGGGCAGGCGGATACCTTCCAGCGCAAAACCGAAATTTGCCGCCGCAGCTACGACATTCTCGTAAACAAGGTCGGCTTCCCGCCGGAAGATATTATCTTCGACCCGAATATTTTTGCGATCGCGACAGGCATCGAGGAACACAACAATTACGCGGTGGACTTCATCGAGGCAAGCGCGTGGATACGCAAGCACCTGCCCTACGCCAAGATCAGCGGCGGCGTGTCCAACGTATCTTTCTCGTTCCGCGGCAACGAGCCGGTCCGCGAGGCGATTCACACCGTGTTCCTGTACCACGCGATCAAAGCGGGCATGAACATGGGCATCGTCAACGCCGGTCAGTTGGGCGTGTACGAAGAACTGCCGAAGGATTTGCGCGAAGCCGTCGAAGATGTGGTGTTGAACCGTCATCCCGATGCCGGCGAGAAGTTGGTCACGCTCGCGGAGAACTTCAAGGGCGGCGGCAAAGCGCAGGTGGAAGACCTGGCGTGGCGCAAAGGCACGGTGCAGGAGCGTCTGACCCACGCGCTGGTGCGCGGCATCACCACTTACATCGTCGAGGACACCGAGGAAGCACGTTTGCAGGCAGCGCAGCCGGTCGATGTGATCGAAGGCCCGCTGATGACCGGCATGAACGTGGTCGGCGACCTGTTCGGCGCGGGCAAGATGTTCCTGCCACAAGTAGTGAAATCGGCACGCGTGATGAAGCAGGCCGTGGCGCATCTCATTCCCTATATCGAAGCGGAAAAACTGCGTTCCGGCGATGCCAAGCCCAAGGGCAAGATTCTGATGGCGACCGTGAAGGGCGACGTGCACGACATCGGCAAGAACATCGTCACGGTGGTGTTGCAGTGCAACAACTTCGAAGTCATCAACATGGGCGTAATGGTCCCGTGCCAGCAGATACTCGACACCGCGCGTGAACACAACGTGGACATCATCGGCCTCTCCGGTCTGATCACACCCTCGCTGGAAGAAATGGCGCACGTGGCGAAAGAGATGGAACGCCAGGGTTTCAAGATTCCCCTGCTGATCGGTGGCGCGACCACCTCGCGCGTGCACACCGCTGTGAAGATCGAGCCCAACTATCCGAGCGGCACCGTGGTCTACGTGACCGATGCCTCGCGCGCGGTAGGCGTGTGCAGTAACCTGCTCTCCTCGACCTTGCGCGATGACTACGTGGCCGCGATCAAAGCCGACTATCAAACCGCTCGCGACCAGCACGAAGGCAAAAAAGGTAAGGCGACTTATGTCCCATTGCAGGAAGCCCGTGCACATGGTTTGAAAACCGACTGGCGAAAGTATTCGCCACCGAAGCCAAAACAACTCGGCGTACAAAAGCTGGAGAATTACCCGCTGGCAGCACTGGTCGAATTCATCGACTGGTCGCCGTTCTTCCAGGCTTGGGAATTGGCCGGACGTTATCCGAAAATATTGGACGATGCGGTCGTCGGCGTGGAAGCACGCAAAGTGTTTGCCGACGCGCAATCGATGCTCAAAAAAATCGTCGAAGAGAAGTGGCTCAGTGCCAACGCGGTATTCGGCCTGTTCCCGGCGAACGTCGTCAATAACGACGACATCGAAATCTACACCAATGAAGATCGCCATCAGGTCGCGATGACCTGGCACAACCTGCGCCAGCAAACCAAGAAGCCCGCCGATATTCCCAACTACTGTCTGGCCGATTTTGTCGCGCCGAAGGACAGCCGGATGCAGGACTACATCGGCGGCTTCGCGGTCACTGCGGGCATCGGCATCGAGAAGAAGATGAAGGAATTTGAGAAAGCCAACGATGACTACAGTGCCATCATGCTGCAGGCGCTGGCCGACCGCCTGGCCGAAGCCTTCGCCGAACACTTGCACCTGCGCGTGCGCCGCGAATTCTGGGGCTACGCGGCGGACGAGGGCTTGGACAACAACGCGCTGATCGCCGAAAAATATCGCGGCATCCGCCCTGCGCCCGGCTATCCTGCCTGCCCCGAGCACAGCGAGAAAGGCCCCCTGTTCGAATTGCTGCAAGCGCCGAAGAACGCGGGCATCACCCTCACCGAAAGCTTCGCCATGCTGCCCACCGCCGCCGTCAGCGGCTTCTACTTCTCGCATCCCGAAGCCAAGTATTTCGCCACCGGCAAGATCGACAAGGATCAGGTCGCGGATTACGCGCAACGCAAGGGCTGGACAGTGGAAGAGGCAGAGCGGTGGTTGGCGCCGGTGTTGAGTTACTAGGACGCTTCGAACATGAATTACAAAGTTGTTGCAGCACTCGGCGCCGTACTTTTGTTCGGCGCATTTTCAACCGCCTGCTCTAGGCAGGAACTACCCCCCATGGAGGCAAGTAACGTGACCGAACTTATCAAAACCGACACAAAACCCGGCGAAGGCGCCGAAGCAATTCCCGGCAGCAGCGTGACCGTACATTACACCGGCTGGCTGTATGACCCGACCGTCACCGACAGCAAAGGCGCCAAGTTTGACAGCTCGCGCGATCGCGGCATGCCATTTGAATTTCCACTCGGCGCCGGCCATGTCATCAAGGGCTGGGATCTCGGCGTTGCCGGTATGAAAATCGGCGGCCAGCGCACGCTGGTGATTCCGCCGCACATGGGCTATGGCGCACGCGGCGCGGGCGGCGTGATTCCACCGAACGCCACGCTGGTATTTGATGTTGAATTGCTGGGCATCGATTAATTCTTTTTGGGCCTGAATTTTTCGGCCAGGCACATGAGCAAACATATCCACATTCTCGGCATTTGCGGCACCTTCATGGGCGGCATCGCGGCCATTGCCAAGCACTCCGGCTACCGCGTGACCGGCTGCGATGCGAACGTCTATCCGCCCATGAGCACGCAGCTCGAAGCACAGGGTATCGAGCTCATCGAAGGTTGGGATACCGAGCAGCTTGCGCTCAAGCCGGATATGTTTGTGATCGGCAATGTCGTATCGCGCGGCAATCCGCTCATGGAAGAAATTCTGAATCGCGGGCTGCCCTACATCTCCGGACCGCAGTGGCTGGCGGAAACCCTGTTACGCGACAAATGGGTTTTGGCCGTTGCCGGAACGCATGGCAAAACCACGACCTCGTCGATGCTGGCCTGGATTCTTGAAGATGCCGGATTGAATCCCGGCTTTCTGATCGGCGGCGTGCCACAGAATTTCGGAATCTCCGCACGCATCACCGAGTCGCCGTTTTTTGTGATCGAGGCGGATGAATACGACACGGCATTTTTCGACAAACGTTCCAAATTTGTGCATTACCGGCCACGCACGGCGATTCTGAACAACCTTGAATTTGATCATGCCGACATCTTTTCCGACCTCGCGGCCATCGAGACACAATTTCATCATCTGGTACGCACCGTGCCGAGCAATGGCTTGGTTGTAAGCAATTCACGCGAGCAAGCGCTCACTCGTGTTGTGGCGCGCGGCTGTTGGACCCCGGTGGAAACATTCGGTGAGGCTGCTGGCTGGCATATCGATGCCGACAACGAGGTATCGCTGAACGGTACTCCGCAAGGTCAGCTCTGCTGGGATCTGATCGGCGAACACAACCGCATGAACGCACTGGCCGCGCTGGCCGCCGCACGCCATGCCGGCGTGCCGGTTACGCAAGGTCTCGCCGCACTGTCGCGTTTCAAAAACGTGAAGCGCCGCATGGAGGTTCGCGGGATTGTGAATGGCATCACGGTTTACGACGATTTCGCCCATCACCCGACCGCGATTGAAACCACGCTGGCCGGATTACGCAACAAAGTGGGCACGGCGCGAATTCTGGCCGTGCTGGAGCCCCGCTCCAATACCATGAAGCTCGGCGTGATGAAGGCGGCTCTGCCCGGAAGTTTGGCGCTCGCAGATCAGGTGTTCTGCTACGCCGGCAATCTGGGCTGGGATGCCCGCGAAGCACTGCTGCCGCTGGGCGACAAGGCGCGGGTAGAAGAAGATATCGACAAGCTGGTGAGCGCCATCATCGCGGCCGCACAGCCCAGCGACCAGATTCTGGTCATGAGCAACGGCGGCTTTGGCGGCATCCACGCCCGTCTGCTGCAGGCGCTCGCACCCGCCTAACTTTCCGGCGTATCCAACCCCAGCTCCTGAATTTTCCGGGTCAGCGTATTGCGGCCAATGCCGAGCTGAGTCGCGGCCTCGATCCGGCGCCCTCCCGTGTGCTGCAAGGCTTGGGTAATCAGCGTGCGTTCAAATTCTGCAGTCAGACTTTGCATGATGTCGGCATCGCCGCGTTGCAAGGCCAGCGCAGCCTGTTGCGCGAGCGCTGAACGCCAGTTGCCCTCCGGTATCGCTGCGGCTTCTTCACCACGCAACTCCGGTGGCAGATCGGCGACGGCGACAATCCGCGACGGCGTCATCACCGTAATCCAGTGACACAAGTTTTCCAGCTGCCGGACATTCCCCGGAAACGTCTGCGCGGAGAGGAATTTCAGCGCGTCCTCGCTAAGCTGTTTCTGCTCGACATCCAGCTCGCGAGCGCTCTTTTGCAGAAAATATTTCGCCAGCAGCGGAATGTCCTCGCGCCGCTCACGCAACGGCGGCAAGCGCAGGCGGATCACATTCAGCCGGTGAAACAAATCTTCGCGAAACAAACCCTGTTTCACACGCTCATCAAGATTTTGGTGCGTCGCGGTGATAATGCGAACATTGGCCTTGATCGGCTGGTGCCCGCCCACGCGGTAATAATTACCATCCGACAGCACGCGCAACAAACGCGTTTGCAAATCCGGCGGCATGTCGCCGATTTCATCCAGAAACAGTGTGCCGCCCTCGGCCTGCTCAAAACGTCCGCGCCGCGTGGCTGCGGCACCGGTGAACGCGCCGCGCTCATGACCGAACAATTCCGACTCCAGCAAATCCTTGGGAATGGCCGCCGTGTTAATCGCGATGAAAGGTTTGTCGGCGCGTGAACTGTGCCGATGCAGAGCACGGGCGACCAGCTCCTTACCGGTGCCGGATTCGCCGTTGATCAACACGGTGGCATGCGACTGGGACAGGCGGCCAATCGCGCGAAAGACCTCCTGCATCGCCGGCGCCTGGCCCAGGATTTCTGTGGCAATAGAGACATCCTCCGGTCCCGGAGATTGGCGCTGACTCTGTTCCAGCGCGCGCCGGATCAGCTCAACCGCATGGTTAATGTCGAAGGGTTTGGGCAGATATTCGAACGCCCCGCTTTGAAATGCGGAGACCGCACTCTCCAGATCGGAATAGGCGGTCATGATGATGACCGGGATTTGCGGATAGCGGTCGTGCAGCCGCTGCAAAAAATCCAGCCCGGAATTGCCCGGCATGCGGATATCGCTGATCACTACTTGTGGCATATCCGTTTCCAGCGCCTGCAGGGCGGCATCCGCCGTCGAAAAACTCACAAAGTCGATATCCTCGCGCGCGAGTGACTTTTCCAGCACCCAGCGGATGGAACGGTCATCATCAATGATCCAGACAGGTTTCATTTTCGTCCTCTAGGGCAGGGGCAACATCACGGTAAAACAGGTGCGCCCGGGTTCGCTTTCAAATTCGATGGTGCCATTGTGCTGGCTCACAAAATCCTGCGCCAGCGTCAAGCCAAGGCCATGCCCGTCGGCACGCCCCGAAACCAGCGGGTAAAAAATCTTGTCGTGCAGAGCCGGGGGAATTCCCGGACCGTTATCAATAATCTGCACCGCCACCGCCAGCCGGTGGCGCCGCTTGATCAGCGTCACCTGACGGGCGATGCGCGTGCGCAACGTGATGCTGCCCTGTCCGTGCATCGCCTGTGCGGCATTGCGCACAATGTTGAGTATGACTTGAATCAGCTGTTCCTTGTCTCCAATCAGCGGGGGCAGGCTGATGTCGTAATCGCGGCGGAATCGCAAGCCTTCCGGGATTTCCGCCAGCACGACGCTCCGCACCCGTTCCAGCACTTCATGAATGTTCAGCGCGCTGTAATGCGAAGCATTCTGCGGCGTCAGTAATTTCTCCATCAGCGAGCGCAGGCGGTCGGCCTCCTGCACGATGACTTGGGTGTATTCGCGCAGCGCGGGCTTCTCCAGCTCCTGCTCCAGCAACTGCGCGGCGCCGCGTATGCCGCCGAGCGGGTTTTTGATTTCGTGGGCCAAATTGCGCAGCAACAGGCGATTAGCCTGTGTTTGATCCAGCATTTGTTCTTCGCGCGCCAGCTTCAGCGGTCGGTCGATCGCCAGAAACTCCAGCAGCAAATGCGGCTTGGCAAGCTGTATCGGCGTAATGGCGCAGCGCAAATGCAAACGATTCTGGTTTTGGGTGCCAAGAATCAGGTCGTGCTCGATATGGCTGGCGCTGTTGTACAGGGCCAGCTGCATGGCCGCCGCCAACTGCCCGGTTTCGGTAAACACCTGCTGTATCGGGTGGCCCAGCAAATTTTTGCCGCTGATATCAAACAGGTGCTCGGCCGATGGATTGATATAAACAACCCGCGACTCGTCGTCCAGCAGAATAACGGCGGTGGCAAGGTACTCCAAAGTAAGCATGGGAAATTCAGGCATACCCTTTTCTAAAGCAGAAAACATGCCAGCTTCCACGCCACTCATTTAAGACGGGACAGCTCGGTTTGCAGGGCTTCGATATTGCGCTGATGCAACTCAACCTCGTCAGTCAAATTGCGGACTTTTTCTTCGTATTTGGCCACGTTGCGATAAGTTTTGCCGTCCTTGCCGCGGAAGACCTCGGGATTGTCTTTCCCATCTTTGAGATATTGTTTGGACTGGACCAAAAGCTTCTGTTCGGTTGCCAGCTCTTCCTCGAGAATTCTGCGGCGAACATCGTCGCGGTTTTGCTGGGTCGCGCGGTCAACGCGGGGGAAGTTTTCCGCTCCGGACTCCGATGTTGACCGCCGCGGCGGGGATTCTGCTGCACGGGAAGTTGACGCAGGTCCCAGATCGAGGCGCTTGCTGCCCTTGGCCGGCGTGCTGGAATAGGTCACATGACCGTCCGCATCCACGGATTTGTAGATGTCGGCCTGCACCGGCAGCGCAAAAAACAATAACAACGGCAACCCGTTACGAATTTTCATGTCAGCCTAGGAATGCGAAAACGGTTTGAGTATAGGACATGCTTCTGACTGCGACAAACACGGACAAGTTCAGGCAAAACAAACGGGGCCCGAAGGCCCCGTTCTGCGTACCACAAAGTTGCTTTATACGCTGTAGTACATGTCGAATTCGACCGGATGGGTCGTCATACGGATCTTGTTAACTTCGTCCATCTTCAACGCGATAAAGGCATCGATGAAGTCCTTGGAGAACACGCCACCGCGAGTCAGATACTCGTGATCCTTCGCCAACGCGTCCAGCGCCTCGTCCAACGCTGCACACACGGTTGGGATCTTTGCATCCTCTTCCGGCGGCAGATCGTACAAGTTCTTGTCGGCGGGATCGCCAGGGTGAATCTTGTTCTGGATGCCGTCCAAACCCGCCATCATCAAGGCCGCGAAGCACAGATACGGATTGGCTGTCGGATCCGGGAAACGGGTTTCGACGCGGCGCGCCTTGTCGCTGGCAACGTGCGGAATCCGGATGGAAGCAGAGCGGTTCTTGGCAGAATAGGCCATTTTCACCGGAGCTTCGTAATGCGGTACCAGACGCTTGTAAGAGTTGGTGCTGGGGTTGCAGATCGCGTTCAACGACTTGGCGTGCTTGATGATACCGCCGATGTAGTACAGCGCCGTTTCCGACAAACCGGCATAACCGTTGCCCGCAAACATGTTTTTGCCATCCTTCCAGATGGACTGGTGCACGTGCATGCCCGAACCGTTGTCGCCAACGATGGGCTTGGGCATGAAGGTTGCAGTCTTGCCGTACTGGTGCGCAACGTTGTGAATCACATACTTCTGGATCTGCGTCCAGTCGGCACGCTTCACCAGCGTACTGAACTTGGTACCCAGCTCGCACTGGCCGGCCGTGGCCACTTCGTGGTGATGCACTTCAACCGGGACGCCAATCTCTTCCAGCGCCAGACACATCGCGGCGCGAATGTCGTTCAGGCTGTCGACCGGGGGTACGGGGAAATAGCCGCCTTTCACCATGGGACGGTGGCCGGTATTGCCGCCTTCGATCTTCTCACCGGTTGCCCACGCGGCCTCTTCGGAATTGATCTTCAGGTAGCATCCGGACATATCTACGCGCCACTCAACAGAGTCAAACACGAAAAATTCCGGCTCAGGACCGAAGTAAGCGGCGTCACCAATGCCGGTGGATTTGAGATAGGCTTCTGCACGCTTGGCGATGGAACGCGGATCGCGGTCGTAACCCTTGCCATCCGTCGGCTCGATCACGTCGCAAGTCAAGACAATGGTTGGCTCGTCAAAGAAAGGATCGACATAGACAGAGTCGGGATCCGGCATCAGCAACATGTCGGAAGCCTGAATACCCTTCCAACCGGCGATCGACGAACCATCAAACGCATGGCCCGACTCAAACTTGTCTTCGTCAAAATGCGAGACTGGGACACCCACATGCTGTTCCTTGCCGCGCGTATCGGTAAAACGCAAATCAACAAACTTGATACCTTCTTCATTAATCAGCTTCAGTACATCTGCGGCAGTCTTGGCCATGGTTCAATCTCCCAGAATGAATAAACAAAACTTGTATTACTTTTGATGCGCAATACATCCGGTCTCTTCTAAAGCAGGAAGCATGCCAGCCACGAAGAAGCCAAACAGCGCGCATTGTGCCATATTTGCAGGACAAAGGGGTACCCGGCACTCAGCCCCAAAATCGTGCACCGACAGCTCTTTTCGCACTATTTTGGTGCGAACTTTTGATACCCCTGAATACTGCGGAAATATGATTTTTCCAACCCGGATTGGGTACATCGTGCAGCGATGGCTGCGGCTAATTCTTCAGAAATCGGCGCATCAAAAAACAGCTCCACATCCACCTGCCCATTCAGGTAATGCATAACCACGCGCGGACTAAGGTGTGCCACTTCTGTCGGCAACAATTCGCCCAAGTAGGCCATAAGGACTTCACGTGGCGGCAGATGTGCATTGGGTTTGGCACTTGCGTCATCTTCCGGATCAATATGCACCATCACATCCAGCACATGGTGGTGTTTCAGCACCGCGCCACGTGCCGCCTCGGCAATGTAGTGTCCCTCCGACACGCTCACGCGCGGATCCACCTGAATATGCGCATCAACCAAGGCATTGTCGGCCATTTTTCGGGTGCGCAATTCATGCAGGCCCAACACGCCGGGCGTCGATTTCAACGTATGGCGGATCGCCCGAACCTCTTCGAGATCGAGTCCGGTATCCACCAGCTCGGCAAGAGCATCCTTGGCAAACTTGATGCCCATATGGGCAATCATCACCCCCACCACACCGGCCGCGACCAGATCCAGAAAGGTATAGCCCAGCAAATTGCCGACAATACCAATGACGACAACAAGGGAAGACGCCGCGTCAGACCGCGCATGCCAGGCATTAGCCACGAGCATTTGCGAGCGGACACGCTTGGCCACGGCCAGCATGTAGCGAAACATGCCCTCTTTCATCATCAGGGCCGCAATCGCAATCCACAGGGTGAACGGGTGGACGGGCTGAACCTGTTCCGGATGTTGCAACCGAATGCCGGCCGCAATCAGCAGGCCGACGCCCAAAGCGGCAAGGCTGGCCCCCAGCACCAGCGATGCGGCCGTTTCAATCCGTGCATGTCCATAAGGATGATTGGCATCGGCATGGCGGTTGCCATGTCGATTGGCAAACAGCACCAGCACATCGGAAAGCAGATCGGAAAAGGAATGCAGGCCATCCGCCATCAACGACTGTGACTTGCCGAAAAAGCCCGCCAGTATTTGCATCGCTGTCAGCACAAGATTGATAAAGATGCTGACCCAGGTGCTTTTACGGGCGGCGGCGAATCGTTCCGGGTGTGCCGGTTCAAATCCGGCGGATTTGCCGTGGGCGTGCGAATGGCTATGATTTTTCATCGCGCTTGAGATAGTATTCGGAGGTGTGCGAAGGATAGCACCTGACGTTTCAAAGTTTAATCACAGGCCGGAAAAAATGGGAAAAATCACCGAAATTTTGCAAACAGCGCAGCAACGCGCGCGCGACCTCAACCTGCCGTACGAAGGTGCACTAACACCCACCGAAGCATATGCGTTGCAACAGGCCTCACCCGCGATGAAGCTGGTTGACGTCCGGGCCCGGGCGGAAATCGACTGGGTCGGCCGCATTCCGGGTGCCGTCGAAATTGAATGGGCAACCTATCCCGGCATGAAGCCCAATCCAAATTTTCTTGCCGCGCTGCAGCAACAGGTGGATAAGGAATCGGTCGTGCTGTTCATCTGCCGCAGCGGCCAGCGCTCCCATGCATCGGCTGCCGCGGCAACCCAAGCCGGCTATACCGACTGCTACAACATTCTGGAAGGCTTCGAGGGCGACAAGAATCCGGCCAATCGCCGCAATCTGATTAACGGCTGGCGTTTCGCCGGCCTGCCCTGGGAACAGAGCTAATCGCGATAATCGAGAGCCAGCGGGGCGTGGTCGGAAAACCGCTGCGCCTTATAAATCGCAGCCGATGTCGCCTTATCCGCCAATGCCGGAGTAGCGATCTGATAATCGATCCGCCAGCCAACATCCTTGGCCCACGCCTGGCCACGATTTGACCACCAAGTATAAGCCTCCAGCTCCGGATGCACCCGGCGGAAGACATCGACAAAACCCACTTCGTCAAACAAGGTCGTAAGCCACGCCCGCTCCTCCGGTAAAAAACCGGAATTCTTCTTGTTCCCTTTCCAGTTTTTCAAATCCTTTTCGGTATGGGCGATATTCCAGTCACCGCACAACAGAATTTCGCGGCCACTCCGTTTCATCGCCACGAGATGCGGCAGGAACGCTTCCATAAAACGAAACTTCACCGTCTGCCGTTCTTCACCGCTGGAGCCCGAGGGCAGATAAAGCGACACCACGCTGAGGTTGCCGAACTGCGCCTCCAGATAACGCCCCTCGGCATCAAACACCGGAATGCCCAGACCTTGAATAACGGCATCCGGTTTGCGCCGGCAATAAATCCCCACGCCGCTATAACCCTTCTTTTCGGCGTAATGATGAAAGCCGTGATAACCGTCCGGGGCGAGCATTTGCGCAGTCATGTCGGCCGCCTGCGCCTTGAGCTCTTGCAGACAAACGACATCCGCATCCTGCGCGGCCAGCCAGTCATAAAAGCCCTTGCTGGCAGCCGATCGAATGCCGTTGAGATTGAGAGTAATGACACGCATGGCACGAATTCCGGTTTACGAGACAAGGCCGCGCATTATAATCGCGGCATGATTTTTCTCCCGCAATGACATGAATCACAATTTCAGACAGGACTTCATCCGCTTTGCCGTAGCCCAAAACGTGCTGCGCTTTGGCGAATTCCAGACCAAGGCCGGGCGGCTGTCGCCCTATTTTTTCAACTCGGGCCTGTTTCAGGACGGCGCAGCTCTGCACACGCTTTGCCAGTTTTATGCACAGGCTATTCTGGCTGCGGAATTGCCGTTCGACGTCATTTTCGGCCCCGCCTACAAGGGCATTCCGCTGGCTGCTGGCACCGCCATTGCCCTATCGGAACAGGGTCGCAACGTGCCCTACAGTTTTAATCGCAAGGAAGCGAAAGACCATGGCGAAGGCGGCACCATCGTTGGCGCCAAATTGCAGGGTCGCGTTCTAATCATCGATGACGTTATCTCCGCCGGCACCTCGGTGCGGGAATCCATCGAACTGATTCGCGCTGCAGGCGCCGAGCCTTGTGGCGTCGTCATTGCATTGGATCGCATGGAGCGCGGACAGGGCGAGTTTTCCGCCGTACAGGAAGTCCGGCGCAATTATGGGATTCCGGTTATCGCAATTGCCACGCTGGACGATCTGCTCGGCTTTCTGCAAACGGAAGGTTTGTTGCAAAACCTCGCGGCCGTTCAGGCCTATCGGGATCGCTATGGTGTTTCCGCAAACTAGCCACCTCGCCCGTTTCCTGTGTCTGCTCGGCAGCCTTTTGCTGATCGCGCCGGCACAGGCCAAGACGTACAAATGGGTCGATGACCAAGGGGTCACCCACTACGGTGAAACCGTTCCGCCGGAATACGCCGACAAGGATCGCAGCGAATTGAATCCGGCCGGGCGTGTCGTCAACACCCGGGATGTCCTCACGCCGGAAGAGCGCGAAGCGAAGCGGCAGGCCGAGCTGCGCAAACGCCAGGAAGCCGAGGCCGCTCAGGAGCGAAAACGCAAGGACAAAGCCCTGCTGAACACCTACAGCAGCGTCGAAGAAATTGAGCTTGCGCGCATGCGCAACCTGCAACAGGTGGACGCCCGCCTCGGCAGCCTGAAGGCACAAATTGCGATGGCACAGGAAAGTCACACCGGCCTGCAGACCGAGGAAGAACGTTACCGCGCGGCGGGCAAACCCGTGCCGGCGTCACTGCATGAAGATCTCGTCAATTCGCAGGTGCGCCTGACCCGACTGCAAGAGGAATACCGGAAAGGTGAGGCGGAAAAAACGCAGGTCAACGAACGTTTCGATACGGAAATTCGGCGCTACCGTGAACTGAGCGGCCAGCCCTGATTTTTAGAGCGGGCGAAACTCTCCCGCATCTGCGTCGTACCCCAGCAGGTGCCCGCTATCCATATCAAAATACCAGCCATGCAGCCGCAGGGCTCCCTGCGCCACGCGCTCGCGGATCCAGGAAAACGTCAGGAGATTCTCCAGCGAACCCAAAATCGCGCGCTGCTCGCAGGCACGCTCCCGCTCGGATGGCGTGGCCGCCGCCATTTCCTGTTCAACGCTAAGCCGCGCCGGCTCCGCCAAACGCATCCAGCTGTTGATGAATGAACCGGGCGCATCGGGATGCGGACCCGCCATGAGCGCGCGGATGCCGCCGCAATAAGCGTGGCCCAGCACGATAATGTGTTCAACTCCCAGCGTGCGCACGGCGTAATCCAGCGCGGCGCTGGTGCCGTGGCGGCCGCCGCTCAGATTCTCGTCCGGCGGCACCAGATTGGCGACGTTGCGGATCACGAACAGATCGCCGGGCGCGCAGTTCAGTACCAGTGACGGATCCACACGCGAATCACAGCAGGACACCACCAGAATTTTGGGGGTCTGCCCCTGCTCCACCAGCTGGCGATAAAGCGCATCTTCGTCCGCAAAATGCTGTTCGCGGAAGCGATGAAACCCCTCGATCAGGTCGAACGGGGTGGTCATGCCCCAATGAGGCGCTGCTGTGCCTCACGATATTTGTCGGCGGTTTTCTGCAGGATTTCCGCCGGAACGCGCGGTGCCGGTGCCTGTTTGTTCCAGCCCGAAGACTCCAACCAGTCGCGTACGAACTGCTTGTCGAAACTCGGCGGATTGCTGCCCACCTGATATTGATCCGCCGGCCAGAAGCGCGACGAATCCGGGGTCAGCGCCTCATCGATCAGATACAACTTGCCAGCGGCGTCAGTGCCGAATTCGAATTTGGTATCCGCGATGATGATGCCGCGTGTTAGCGCGTACTCCGCCGCCTGGGTATACAGCGCCAGCGTGGCGTTCTTCACTTGCCCGGCCATCTCTTCACCCAGCAACTTTTTCGCTTCCTCGAACGAGATGTTCTCGTCGTGGTCGCCAATGGCCGCCTTGGTCGACGGCGTAAACAGCGGCTGCGGAAGTTTCTGCGCTTCCTGCAAGCCCGCCGGCAGGTCAATGCCGCAAACAGCGCCGGTCTTTTGGTAATCCTTCCAGCCTGAACCCACCAGATAGCCGCGCACGATGGCTTCGATCGGCAGCGGTTTCAGCTTGCGCGTAACAAACGAGCGACCGCGCACTTGGGCCCGCTCGGCCTCGGTCTTGACCACCGATTCGGGATCAATTCCGCTTAGGTGATTGGGAATCACATGCGCAAGCTTGTCGAACCAAAAATTCGACACCGCCGTCAGCACCTCGCCCTTGCCCGGAATCGGATCATCCAGAATCACATCGAAGGCTGACAGGCGATCGGTCTGAACAATCAGCAGATGGTCGTCATCCACTTCATACAAATCGCGCACCTTGCCGCGATGCAAGAATTTCAGACTGGTCAGACTGGAGTGGTGCAATGGATTCATGACAAATTTCTCAAAGCGTGGGCAGGGTGGTCGCAGCAATTTGCTCGGCCTGTTTTTTGCGGTAATCGGCCAGCTTTTGCGCCAGCGCGGCATCGTTCAGCGCCAGCATGGAGACGGCAAACAATCCTGCATTGGCCGCACCCGAATCACCGATCGCGAACGTCGCCACCGGAATGCCTTTCGGCATTTGCACGATGGACAGTAGGGAATCCATGCCCTTCAGATATTTGGAAGGGATAGGCACACCCAGTACCGGCAGGGTGGTTTTTCCGGCGATAACCCCGGCCAGATGCGCTGCCCCCCCCGCGCCGGCGATGAAGCATTGCACCCCCTGGGCGCTTACTTCCTTGACGTAATCGAACAACAGATCCGGAGAACGATGAGCGGAAATGACCCGCGCATCATAGGCCACACCGAAATCCTGCAGCGCACGGGCGGACTGTTGCATGACCTCCCAGTCATTCGCGCTGCCCATAATGATCGAAACCAATGGTTTGCTCATGTCTTGCTCCTGCTTGCAGACGTAACAACGCCCCCGAATGGGGGCGTCAAATTAATAATCAATCAAGCCTTGTGGTAGCCAACAACGCGATCGACTTCGTTCTTGGAACCGAGAATGACCGGCACGCGCTGGTGCAGACCTTCGGGCTGGATCTCCAGAATGCGCTGGCGACCAGTGGAGCTGGCGCCGCCGGCCTGTTCCACGATCATGGACATCGGGTTGGCTTCGTACATCAGGCGCAGCTTGCCCGGCTTGGTCGGATCCTTGGTGTCGAACGGGTACATGAAGATACCACCGCGCGTCAGGATGCGGTGCACTTCAGCCACCATGGAAGCTACCCAGCGCATGTTGAAGTTCTTCTCGCGGCCGCCGTCCTTACCCTTCATACACTCGTCGATGTATTTCTGGACCGGCTTTTCCCAGTAACGCTGGTTGGACATGTTGATCGCAAATTCTTGTGTGTCCACAGGGATCTGCATGTCAGGGTGCGTCAGGAAGAAATCGCCAACATCGCGGTCCAGCGTGAAACCGTTCACGCCATGGCCGGTGGTGATCACCATCATGGTGTTCGGACCGTACAGTGCATAACCGGCGCACACTTGCTTGGTACCGGGTTGCATGAAATCGGCCGCGGTCGGGTTGGTCACGCCTTCCGGACAACGCAGAATCGAGAAGATCGTTCCGACGGAAATATTGACGTCGATATTGGACGAGCCGTCCAGCGGGTCAAACGTGATCAAATACTTGCCACGCGGATACTGCTTGGGAATTTCATAGATATCATCCATCTCTTCGGATGCCATCGCTGCCAAGTGGCCGCCCCACTCATTCGCCTTGATGAACACTTCGTTGGTGATGATGTCGAGTTTTTTCTGTGTCTCGCCTTGCACGTTTTCGCTGCCGGCGGAACCCAGCACGCCAATCAGCGCGCCCTTGTTAACGTCATGCGCAATCTGTTTGCACGCCGAAACAATATCGCTGATCAAGCCGGTAAAGTCGCCGGTTGCACCGGGAATGGCGCGCTGCTCTTCGATGATGAACTGAATCAAACTTTTGCTCATGCCGCTTCTCCTCTGGTTATTTTCATAATTATTGCCGCGTGATTCTACCGCTTTTGCCGGTTAGCCTCTAGCACCTATTTGGTCAGGCTCATAAACAGCGTGGGCAACTTTTCCGGCAACTGTGCCACTTTGTCGATGATTGTGTATTGCTTGCCAAAGATATCGGAAACATACTCATCCGCCTTGGGGTCAAGATTGATGCAGTAACTGTAAATGCCGTCGCGATCCAACTCATTCACCGCCTGCCGCGCATCCTGGATCAGCATTTGCGGATCGTGGGCATCAATATCGGCCGGCTCACCATCGGTCAGAATCAGCATCAGTTTCTTGTCGGCCTTCTGGGTTTTCAAATAATGGCCGGCATGGCGCATTGCCGCACCCATGCGAGTCGAGTAGCCTGCTTCCATCTCCGCCAGCCGCGACTTCACCTCGTCGCCCCAAGGCTCTTTGAAGCCCTTGATATGGTAGTAGCGAACATCATGGCGCGTATTGGAATGAAACCCGCCGATGGCAAACGGATCGCCCACCTGCTGAATCGACCAGGCCAGCAGAGATACCGCCTCCTGGCTTAATTCCAGAATAGTTTGGTTGCAACCCGCCGCTTTTTCGCCCAGAGATTGCGACAAATCCAGCAGCAGAGTGACGGCCACGCTACGGCCATCCGTCCGGTGAGACATATTGATACGGGGATCGGGATTCGCGCCGCCCTTGAAATCAATCAGCGAGCGAATCGCCACATCCAGATCCAGCTCGGAGCCCTCTTCCTGGAAACGAACGCGAACCCGGCCCTGCGGCTTCAGCATGTCCAGCAACGCCTTCAGCCGTTTGGCCAAACGGTCGTGCTTCGCCAAAAGATTGTCGATCTTCGAGGCATTGCCGCGCGGATGCAATGCTTCATAGACGCTGACCCAATCCGGCCGGTAGTTTTGGGCGTTATAGTCCCATTCGTCATAGTGCCGGGGCGGCAGACCTTCAAGCGCGTCTTCCTCCTCCTGACGCTTGTCGAGATGCTCAAACATCTCGTCTTCGTCGCTTTCCTCGATATAAATCCAGAGATGACGATTGTCGTCGCGGTAGTCCACCTCGGTGTTCTCGAAATAAATCTTCGGGGACAGATCACGCTGCCCGCGGGTACGCGCAATGAACGACAGCGCTACGGACGCCATCGCCGCACTGGTGGACGCACCGGTCGCCATCAATTCATGGAAGCGCCCGACAAACTCGCGCACATCGGCGTTTTCATATTTGTAATCCGGATCGAGAATCGCCCGCGACACCATCGCAAGCCGCAGCCGAAAAACGGAGATGCCTTTTTCCTCCAGCGCCAGATCTTCCTCTCTCGGCACGGGATGCAGCGCCAGAAGAAGTTTTCGCAACCCCGGAAATTGCTGGCAGGCCAAATAATCGACGCGAGAATCCTCGAACACTTCGACACTGACCCGCTGAAACGGGCTCCAGTTATCTACGATCATTTTTTGCGACCAGCGGCGGTGCGCCGCCATGTGCGCCAGCGCGGCGCGATAACGGTCGATCCCGCTCACGCCATCGGCGTCGTCATACACATCCGGCAAGCGGATTCCCTGATCATCGAAATAGGGCATCGGCTTGCGCAATTCGTCAAACGCAACCGAATAGGGAACCAGATAATCCGTGTCGTCCCACAGCGCCCGCATATACGTGTCCAGTTTGCGCTCGTTGTCGACCAGCAAGGTGCCATGCCGCTCGCGCTGCATCACCGCCATGGCATCGGCGGATTGCATACTGAAATACTCTATCTGGCGCTCGGGGTGGGTGTTGTAATACTGAATGCCGTATTCAATCCAGTTGCGTAAACCGCCCAACGAAAGGACGCCCAGCAAACGCGGGGCCTGTTTGAGCAAATCCGGCAAGCCGGGGCTGGGGAACGTGGTGTGATGCCCATGCACCGAACCGGAAGTGCGGTTCATCATGTCGCGAATCACCTCGATGTACTGCTGGAACACCTCGTGACTGTGCAGGCGTCGCGCGACTGCCACACTGGTTTGCAGAAAAGGCACGATAGCCTTGAAGTTGGTGTGCGTGGACATGTAGTACGCAAATTCACGCAACTCGCCCAAGGCCTGCTCGCCGACCAGCGCGGCCACACCCGGCGCCTCCTCCAGATAAACCAGCAGCGGCTCCGCACCCCGGCCCATCTTGCCGATGAAGCGCGCGTTCTCGATATAGACATCCAGCCCATCGGAAGACAGCAGAACCTGCGCCTCTTTCATGCACTCGTCGAAAACCGCCTCAACCTGGCTGAACTTGCAGCCAAGCGCTTGCCAGTAAGCCTCGAATTCCCTATTTTTTACGGCAGGATCACTCATCAATGTCACCTTCCGGGCGCAATGCGTAAACAGTCACCGTGCTTTGTTCGCCGGCAATTAGCCGAATACGGCATCAATGGCGTGGTCCAGCGTATCGCGAATATCGGCATCATCTGTAATGGGACGCACCAGCGCCATGCGGCAGGCGGCTTTCGGCTCAACACCGCCCTTGATCAACGCAGCCGCATACGTCAGCAAACGGGTTGAAATGCCCTCGTCCAAACCGTGACCTTTCAGATTGCGCGCCGATCCGCCAATCGCCACCAGCTTGGCCGCGAGCTCGGCATCAATACCGGTTTCCTTCGCAACGATCGCCGTTTCCACTTCCGCCGGAGCGTAGTCAAACTCGAACGCGGCAAAACGCTGCTTGGTCGATTGCTTCAGGTCTTTCATCAAGCTCTGGTAGCCGGGGTTGTAGGAAATCACCAGCTGAAAATCCGGATGCGCCTCGATCAACTCGCCTTTCTTGTCTAACGGCAGGGTGCGGCGATGGTCGGTCAATGGGTGTATCACCACCGTTGTATCCTGGCGCGCCTCAACCACCTCGTCGAGATAACAAATGGCCCCGATTCGCGCTGCTGTGGTCAGCGGACCATCGAGCCAGCGCGTGCCATTGGCGTCCAGCAAATAGCGACCCACCAGATCCGAAGCAGTCATGTCCTCGTTACAAGCCACCGTAATCAACGGCCGACCCAGCTTCCACGCCATGTGTTCGATAAAGCGGGATTTACCGCAACCCGTCGGGCCTTTCACCATCACCGGCAAGCGCGCCGCATAAGCCGCTTCGTACAGAGCCACCTCATCGCCTTGTGACTGGTAAAACGGCTCAGTTTTAATCCTGTACTGATCCTTGTCGGTTGTCATCGCATATTCTCCAAAAATGTAGTGTTCACACTACGCATTCAAATCCCGTTAATCCTTGCAATCGGCCCGGCATTCGGGCTTTGAAGTAAAAACGCCCCCATTGAGTCGGGGGCGCTTTGTTTACTACAGCAAGCCGAAACTTACTTGTGAACGCCCAGATTCTCGCGCCAGTTCGGGAAGTACTTGTCCGCATCCTTCGGGAAGGACTCGAATGCACGCGCGAACTCTTTGTGAGTCTTCGCGTACTCGATCGGATCGGTACCGGACTTCCAGCACTCGTAAGCCTGGCCCAGAGAGATACCACCGGCTGCCGGGCTGTCGATGTGGCCGAAAGCGCCGCCGCCGCAGGTGTTGATCACGTTACCGTGGCCCAGATTCTCGAAGAAGCCTGGCAGACGCAGTGCGTTCATACCGCCCGAGATGATTGGTGCTGTCGGCTTCATGCCATACCACTTCTGGTAGAAGTAAGGTCCTTGGCACTCATCGCGCTCAAGCATGTATGCCAAAACTGTTTCTTTTGCGTGACCTTCCATCTTGCCGTAGCCCATGGTACCGGTGTGAATACCGGATGCACCCATCAGACGTGACAGCTTCATGTAGCACAGCGGATCCATACCCATAGGCGACTTGTAGGAAGTCACAGCACCGTGACCTGCACGGTGGAAGTGCAAGAAGGTATCCGGGAAGGCACGACGGCAGGTTGTCACACCAGCTGGGCCGGTCACGAAACCGTCAACCAGGAATGCAACGTGCTTCTCATTACCATACTTGGCGAACTCGCCGAGGATGTACTCACCACGCTTGATCATTTCAACGTGGTAGTCAGCAGTCACGTTAGCCGAGAACAACTTGGCTTGACCTGTTTCTTGCTGAGCCTTGTCCATCATTGCTGCGACCTTAGGAATAACCACTTCCATTGGGCAGAACGGCTGGTTAGCTTGAGGCTCATCGTTCTTGATGAAGTCGCCACCCAGCCAGAAGTCGTAACACGCTTTGGCGAACGGATCAGGACGCAGACCCAGTTTCGGCTTGATGATGGTACCAGCGATGTAACCACCGTCTACTTCTGGACGACCCAGCACTTTCCACAGATCAGCAATACCGGCGCTTGGGCCGTCGAATTTCTTGACCATTTGCTCTGGCACCAAGAAGTCCAGCATACGCAGGCCAACGTGGTCACCCATACCCTGGTTGTTACCCAGGATCAGAGACCACATGTGAGAGACGTTGAAGAAGCCATCGGTCAGGTTCGGATCGAACAGCTCGACCGGGTAAGCAACCTTCATCAGTCCGCCGCCTTTTACAGGGTCGTCACCGAATGCGGTTTCGTCAATTTCATAAACCAGCGCATCCACGCCGCGGGTGAAATCGTCGGTTGTGGAAACTTCCACGTTGGTACCGGTTGAAGACTCGGCAGCAACGTGCGCTGCAACTTCCAGGAAGCCGTAGCCCTTGGCCGGAATAAGCTTGTAAGCAACCAGCAGATGCTTGCCGCCCTTGATCAGATCCTCTTCCTTGAGGTTCAGATTTGCATAACGATTCGATTGATCCATTGCGTCCTCTCCTGTTTTATACGTTGATTATTAAAACCAATACGCTTCTACAACGGTCATCACTATAGAAGCCACACAGCATAAGGGAAAGTCAATTATTTTTATGGAGTCCATAAGCAATGCTTATGGTATAGAATGGCCCCGCAAAAACTCTTCTCGCTCACGCATGCTGCATCTCACACTACGACAACTGCAAGTCTTCGAAAAAGTGGCCGCCCACCTTAACCACTCGCGCGCCGCCGAGGAACTATACCTCTCGCAACCCGCAGTGTCTATGCAAATCAAGCAACTTGAGACGAACATCGGACTGCCTCTGTTCGAACAAATGGGCAAGAAACTATTCCTCACCGAAGCCGGCCGCGAAGTGCTGCATTACAGCCGCACCATCCTGCAACAAGTGCAGGAAATGAGCACCGTCTTCGATGAAATGAAAGGCCTGCAACAAGGCAAACTCACCCTTTCTGTTGTCAACACCGCCAACAGCTTTACCCCGCCGCTGCTCGCGCGCTTCTGCGGGGCGCATCCCAATATCAACGTCATCCTGCAAGTCGCCAACCGCGACGCCGTACTCAAACAACTGGCCGACAACACGACCGATCTCGCCATCATGGGCCAGCCGCCAGACGGGCAAGACCTGATCGCCGAAACGTTCATGGAAAACCGGCTGGTCATCATCGCCCCGCCCGAGCATCCGCTGGCACGACAATCCCCCATCAAGCTTGAACAGCTCGCCGACGAAACCTTCCTCTCGCGTGAACAAGGCTCGGGAACGCGTAGCGCCATGGAACGCATCTTCGCGAAGCATCACCTCCACCCCCGCATCGGGATGGAAGTGGAAACCAACGAAGCCATCAAGCAGGCTGTCCAAGCCGGGCTTGGGCTCGGTATCCTGTCTGAACACAGCATCGAACTGGAACTGGAAACCGGCCGGCTGGTCGTACTCGACGTGGAACAATTTCCGCTGGTACGCCACTGGTATGTCGCCCACCGCAACAACAAACGGCTATCGGCGGCGGCGACAGCGTTCAGGGCGTTTTTGCTGGGCAAGTAATCGTCACTTGTTTAATATAAGGCGCCGTCAATATCGCCACTGTGCCGAAAGAGAACGACATGAAAATCAAAGGATTTACGCTGATCGAATTAATGATCGTTGTCGCTATCGTCAGCATTTTGGCTTCGATTGCCGTCCCCGCTTATAACAACTACGTTTTGCGCGGCAAATTAACCGAAGCTATGACCGAACTGGCCGGCATGCGCGTCAAACTGGAACAGTATTATCAGGACTACAGAAACTATGGGAGCGGTACCTGTGGCGTATCGGTTCCAGCCTCGCCCGCCGTGAAATATTTTTCTTACGCGTGTGAACTGGGCACTTCAGACCAATTTTTTACGGTTACCGCCACCGGCATCTCGACGCAAGGGACCGGCAACTTTATCTACACCATCGATCAGAGCAACAACAAGACAACGGAAATTAGCGGCGGCACTCCCATAAATTGCTGGGCGCGGAAGGAGGATGGTTCGTGCTGATGGCGCAAACTCAAGCAGGTCTGAACCTGATCGAACTCATCATCGCCATCGCAATTATCTCGATGCTGCTCGCCATGGGCGCCCCCGCATTCAACCTCTGGATACAAAACACCCAGACACGCACCGCCGCAGAATCGATTCTTAACGGAATGCAAATAGCGCGCCAAGAGGCTGTTCGGCGCAACACCAAAGTCCGCTTTAACCTCACCGATGCTGCAGGGGGAGTTGCTTGGAGCGTAGATTGCGTCACCGTTACAAGCACCTGCCCCGCCGGAATTCAAAGCCGAAGTGGTAGCGAAGGGGGCAGCAACGCCCGCGCCGGCACTGGCACCGTCACCGGCACACTCGCGGTCCCACTTACAGCCGGCGCAGGACTGCCCGCCGGCGTCACTTTCGACGGTTTTGGCAGGGTGCCTTCCGCCAACGTCGGCACGGATATTGCCCGCGTTGATGTAACCAATGCCGCAAACTCAAGCGCCCGACGCATGGTGATCCTTGTCAGCACGGGCGGCCAAACCCGCATGTGCGATCCAGTCGTACCGCTAGCCAGCAATCCGCAGGGATGCATTTGATGCAAACACAACGCTCACAGGCCGGCGCTGTTGTTCTCGAAGCGCTGATTTCCATCCTGATTTTTTCGATCGGAATTCTAGCGATCATCGGTTTGCAGGCTGCGTCTATTCAAGATGCCGCAGCGGCAAAATATCGTACTGATGCCAGCCTGCTGGCAAACCGGGTTATCGGTGAAATGTGGGTCAGCGATAAAACAGCACTGGCCACCAACTTTACAAGCCCTAACGGCTCAGAATTCGTCACTTGGGCCTCATCGGTAGCGGCAGCAATCCCGGGCGCGTCCGGCACCAATGCTCCCACCATCGTGGTTTCAGGAAATACCGTCACCGTCACTCTGAAATGGCAAGCACCGAATGACGTGACATCCCACAACTACACGGCAACGGCGGTCATTACAGAATGACGCCGCGCAACCTAAAAATATTTACTCAGTGTGGTCAACAAGGTTTCAGTCTCGTCGAAATCATGGTGGGCATGGCCATTGCGCTAATCAGCACACTGATCGTCATGCAGGTTTTTGCCACATTCGAAGGACAGAAGCGCACAACCACCGGCGGTGCTGACGCTCAGACCAATGGCGCGATTGCGCTCTTCACTATAGAGCGCGACCTGAGAATGGCGGGTTATGGATTCAACAGTGCCAATGCGCTGGGATGCAAAGTCAATCGGGCGTTCAATGGGGCCAGCCTTACCCCGCTTACCCTAGATCCGGTGTTGATTAGCAACGCGGCCAGCGGCGATGTGATTACCATTACAGTCAGCAATAAGACGGGGTGGAGCATTCCTGCCACCATTACTACAGACCACCCGCCGACAGCTACTAATTTTTTTCTTAACTCCACGCTGGGTATGACCTCTGGAGACTTGGTTATTGCATTTGAACCTAACAAAGACTGCACCCTACTCGAAATTACTGACATTCCTTCCGGCACAACACAAATTCATCATCAAAGTACCAGCCCGTGGAATCCTCCAGATGGCCAGAATATTTTTCCACAACCCGATGGCTATCGCTCCGGAGCATCGCTGATCAACCTCGGCACAATTGAAAATCGGGCATATAAGCTGGATGCAAATCTCAATCTGGTTTTTGCCGAATACGACTCTTTGACCAACGCCAGCACCGATCAACCGATCGCACCGGACATCGTTAACCTGCAGGCCCAGTATGGGTTTGATACGCGGGCCGGTGCCCAGGCGGACGCCCGCATTGATGCCTGGGGTGATGAATTAATCGATGCCGACGGCAGCGGAATCATTGGCGACAATGGCGATATCACCCGAATATTTGCGGTGCGCTTTGCCGTGCTGGCACGCAATGGGATTAAAGAAAAGCCTTTGCCTGATGGCAGTTGCAATATCACGGTTGCCGCGCCATCCTGGTCAGGCGGCACATTCTCAATGAGTCATGTTGCCGACTGGCAATGCTATCGCTACAAAATTTTCGAAACTGTCGTGCCACTACGCAACATGATCTGGAAGCAATAATGGCCACCTATGTTCGACCGATAAAGCCTGCTTACATGCCGAAAAAACAATCCGGCGTGATTTTGCTGCTGACCCTTATTGTGCTGGTCGCCATGACGCTGGCGACCATCGCCCTGATCCGCTCGGTTGACACCACTAACGTCGTCGCCGGCAATATTGCCTTCAAGCAAGCGGCAACACAGGTTGCCGATGAAGGAACCGAGCTGGCCATTCAATGCCTAACTGGCATTACAACACTCACGTGCCCAAGCGGCGGATTCTTGGCTGGCACCGAAGTAACTTATTATGAAATTGCGGCTAATGGGTATTACCCCACGGGCATGGAAGAACTGGATCCCACAGGGAACAGCGACGACCCCAATCATGCCCTTGTAGATTGGGAAGAGAACGGCTGCAATGGGCTTCCCACAAGCCGGTGTTTACAACCGTCGCCATCTGTTAGCACCAGCGCTGCTGGCTATAGTTTGCGCTACATTGTTAACCGCCTTTGCCCGTCAGCGGGCATGCCCAACAATTGTCCATCAACCATTGCCATCACTAGTGGCGCCAGCATGGGCGCGATGGATTACACCAGCAAGGGCGGCCTGACGAATGAAACGCAAACTGAGTACTACCGCATTATTACCCGCATCACAGGACCGCGTAACTCCGTGAGTTATGTTGAAGCTATCGTGCATTTTTGAAGAGATTTGCAATGAAAATATATCCCAAAAGTCACGCTATCCACTGGTCATTTGCCGCGATATTTCTATTCACTGAAATCTCCGCTTATGCCACTGCATTCGATAGCACACCACTCGCTTCTTCAGGCAACAGCTCTGTAAAGCCAAATGTTTTGTTTATCCTGGATGACTCTGGAAGCATGGGATGGGAATATCTACCAGACTCAGTTAAAAACAACGATGACAGAAATTGTTATCGCAACCATTATTACAATGGGGTTTATTACAATCCCAGTGTTACTTATACCCCACCGGTCCGATCCGAAGGCTCTTCATACCCCAACTCAACCTTTACTGCAGCGCTTGTTGATGGATTTGGGGGCACAACCACCAAAAATCTCTCGTCCGAATTTCGCACCGGGGACGACCGCAGCAATAGTGCAGCTTATTACTACGTGTACGCAGGCAGTTCACCTAGCAGCCCAGTTGCAGGAACATGCTATTCCGACAGCGACTACACCAAGGTAGCCGTTGGCAGTACCTCCGGGCCCGGTGGCGCTGACGAACGCGAGAACTTCGCCAACTGGTACAGCTATTATCGCGATCGCCTGAACACGATGAAAACCTCGGCCGGCCTAGCATTCAAAGATATTGGCAACAATTATCGGGTTGGGTTTTCAACCATCAGTTATACCGGCAGCGATTCTTCTAATGCCCGGTTTCTCGCCATTAACGATTTTGATGCCACCCAAAAGGCTACTTGGTACGACAAGCTTTATGGCACCACAACCGCCAGTGCAACCCCCCTGCGCGCGGCACTATCCAAGGCCGGGCGACTTTATGCAGGCAAATTGAGTGTCGACCCGGTCCAGTATTCCTGTCAGCAAAACTTCACGATTCTGTCGACGGATGGCTATTGGAATACGAATAATGAAACAAGCTCTTATGGCCCTCACCAGATTGATAACGTCACGGATGTTGGCCAGCAGGATGGCGGCGCAACGCCTCGCCCAATGAATGACAGCACTACCCAACTGCAAAGTTCCACGATGTACCTGAAGAAAAGCACTAACAAGGGTGACTCTTGGAACAGCACCTCTTCTTGTCAGTGGGACACTTCCGGGAGCAGTCAGACTTGGTGCCGCTATACAAAGTCCAGCAGCAGCTCGACAGAATGGACAAACAGCAACGCTAGTTGGACGGACGTTTCAGCCTGTACCCCGGATTATTCGACAAATACAAACCATGGCACAACTTGGTCTGGTAATGGCACCCAGTGCCGCTCCAGCAGTGGTGGCGCTTTGAGCACCTTGGCCGATGTCGCCATGTACTACTACCAGACTGATTTAAGGGCCTCTGCTTTCAACAACTGCACGGGCGCCCTAGGGGTTGATGTCTGTGAAAACAACGTACCTGGGGCTGGAGGTGATATCAATATGCAACAGCACATGACGACCTTTACGTTGGGCCTAGGAGTTGATGGCACGTTGGCATATGCCAGTGACTATCTTTCAGGCGGCTCGGCTGATTATGAAGCCATCAAGCAGGGTACCAAAGGCTGGCCTGATCCCATTAATAACTCAGGGGCTGAACGCATTGATGATCTATGGCACGCGGCAGTCAATGGCCGCGGGGTTTACTACAGCGCCCGCGATCCTGATTCGCTGGTTTCCGGATTAAGCAAGGCACTGGCGGGTGTTTCTGCCCGGACCGGCTCCGCCGCCGCCGCTGCAACTAGCAGCCTAGAACCGGTTGCGGGGGACAATTATATTTTCGTTGCTCTCTATACCACCGTAGATTGGTACGGTGATTTACAGGCTAAAACTATAGACCCGGATACCGGCGCGGTTACCTCCACGCCACTCTGGCAGGCCCAAGAGCTGCTGGATAATAAGCTTTGGTCTACCCGTGCAATTTATACCTATGATGCAGCTTCAAGTAACAAGCTCACTGACTTTGGTGCCAGCCATGTAGGCTCTGATACAAATCTGGCCAATTTCATTAAGGGGGATCGCACTAACGAGGGCATCCTTTACCGAGTGCGAACACACGTACTCGGCGATATCGTAAGTTCTCAGCCGGTTTACGTTAAACAGCCGCCTTTCCCCTATGCGGATACGAACTACGCCACGTTCAAAGATAATAATGTGAATCGTACTGCCATGGTTTATGTTGGCGCCAACGACGGCATGCTGCACGCCTTCGATGCTTCGACCGGCGAAGAATCCTGGGCTTATATTCCGCCCATGATGCTGGGTAAGCTGACTGCTCTTGCCGATGTTAATTATTCAATCAACCATCAGTTTTTTGTTGATGGGTCACCTGTTCTGGGTGATATTTGCCCCAACGCGCCCAGCAATAGCTGCAATACCAATCAGTGGAAGAGTATTCTCGTCGGCGGACTGAACGGTGGTGGCAAAGGCTATTACGCACTGGATGTTACTGATCCCGCCAACCCGAAAGCCCTATGGAATTTTACCAATAGCGATGATGCCGACTTGCAATACACCTTTGGTAATCCAGTCATTACCAAACGCAAGGATGGCACTTGGGTCGTTGTGTTTGCTTCCGGTTATTCTGGAAGCTCGACCGATAACAGTGCTGCCGCGCTATACGTGCTGAATGCCAACACAGGTCAGCTTCTAGAAAAAATTTCTACCGGTGCACAAGGCGAGCTCGCCAAAATCAATGCTTGGATCAACGATCCCGAGGACAACACCGCAGAACGTTTTTATGGCGGCGACACCCAGGGCAATTTGTGGCGTTTCAGCTTGGCCACCAGCAATCCGGCAGCAGCCGGATCAGCGGTTAATCTGGCCACGCTCGGCCCAACCCAGCCCATCACAACCAAGCCGGATTTGACGATTGTGCCCTACGGTGCCAGTCAACTGCCTGTAGTTGCTTTTGGTACCGGTCGATTCCTGAGTACGACGGATAGATCTGTGGTGGATATTCAGTCCGTCTATGCCCTCAAGGACGATCTGTCCAGCACGGGACTTGGTGCGGTTCGAACCAACGGTGTTTTGGTGCAACAAACCCTAAGTGATATTGTGGGAAGCGGCGGTCAACTGCCGCGCACGGCTACAAATTACCCGGTAGATTGGACCAACAAGTACGGCTGGTATGTGGATCTTGACGCTGATATGGCATCGCCGGGCGAACGGGTTTTTATCGATGTTCAGTTTCAGCTGGGAGCGCTGACGGTGGCCAGCAATGAGCCCAGCGATAATGCCTGTACGATTGGCGGCTACTCTTGGTTATATAACTTCGATTTTCGTACCGGAAGCTATCTATCCACGGCCGTCTCCAGCGCGGTTGGCCATCGACTCTCCACCAATGCCATGGTTGCAGGTCTCAGCACAATTCGTTTGCAGTCTGGAAAAATATTGACCATTGTAACGGACACAGGCGGAACGGTTTCAACTGTGGAAACACCGACAGCCACCGGCGCGTCCGGGACGGTAAAGCGCACTTCCTGGCGTGAACTGACTCAGTAAGCAGCAACTGTCGTACCCACAAAAAAGCGGCCCGAAGGCCGCTTTTTCTTTACTACCTGCAGATCAAATTACTTGATCACTGCATTCAGTTCGCCCTTGGCGTAGCGTGCTGCCATGGCGTCCAGCGAGATCGGCTTGATCTTGTCGGCCATGCCGGCGCAACCGAAGGCTTCGTAGCGTGCCTTGCAGATGCTCTTCATCGCCTTGGTGGAGGCGGCGAGGAATTTGCGCGGGTCGAAGTTTTTGGTGTCTTCGAACAGGTGTTGGCGGATGGAGCCAGTGGAGGCCATGCGCAGGTCGGTGTCGATGTTGACCTTGCGAACGCCGTGTTTGATGCCTTCCACGATCTCTTCAACCGGCACGCCGTAGGTTTCGCCCATGGTGCCGCCAAATTTGTTGATGACTTCCAGCCATTCCTGCGGCACGGAAGAGGAGCCGTGCATCACGAGGTGGGTGTTGGGAATGCGAGCGTGGATTTCCTTGATGCGGTCGATACGCAGCACTGCACCTGTGGGCGGCTTGGTGAATTTGTACGCGCCGTGCGAGGTGCCGATGGCGATGGCCAGTGCGTCCACCTGGGTCAGCTTGACGAATTCAGCGGCTTCGTTCGGGTCGGTCAGCAATTGGTCATGGCTGAGTTCGCCTTCGGCGCCGTGGCCGTCTTCCTTTTCACCCATGCCGCTTTCGAGAGAACCCAGGCAGCCGAGTTCGCCTTCAACGGACACACCCACGGCATGCGACATGTTAGCGACGCTGCGGCTGATGTTGACGTTGTATTCGAACGAAGAGGGGGTTTTGCCGTCGGTCATCAGCGAGCCGTCCATCATGACGCTGGAGAAGCCGGAGCGGATAGCCTGAATACAGACGGCTTCGGATGCGCCGTGGTCCTGGTGCATGACGACGGGGATGTGCGGATACATTTCAACCGCGGCTTCGATGAGGTGACGCAGGAACGCTTCGCCGGCATATTTGCGGGCGCCGGCCGAGCCTTGCATGATGACGGGGCTGTTGCATTCATCCGCCGCTTCCATGATGGCCTTGACCTGTTCGAGGTTGTTCACGTTGAACGCGGGCAAACCGTAGCTGTGTTCCGCGGCGTGGTCGAGTAGTTGACGTAGTGATACGAGTGCCATTTCTTCCTCCTGATAAGTTACGTTTCGATTCGGTGGTGCAGTTTAATTACTTCGTTCCGGGGGCTCAACGTTCAAATTTCGTCGTAGTCGCCCACGCAGATAATCTTCATGGTGTTGGTGTGGCCGGATTTGCCGACCGCCTCACCCGCCGTCATAACCAGCATGTCGCCTTCTTCAACCAGTCCCAGTTTGCGCAGTGTTTCTTCGGCATTGCGCAGCTCTTCGGATTGCTCTTTCGCTCCGGAATGGAAGTCGATGGGATGCACGCCGCTGAACAGGGTGACTTTGGTTAGCGTTTCCTGAACCGGCGTCAGCGCAAAAATCGGCACGCCTGCATTGGCACGTGACATCCACAAGGCACTGGAGCCGGACTGGGTCAAAGCGACAATGGCTTTGATTTTGTAGTGCGAGGCGGCATACAGTGCGGACATGGCAACGGCCTGGTCCACGCGGGTCAGCTTGCTGCTGCTGGCACGCTTAACTTCTATGCTGTCGTCGGCTTCGCGTTCCGCCTTCAAACAAATGCGCGCCATGGCCTCGATGGTTTCCACGGGATAGTCGCCCACCGCAGTTTCTGCGGACAACATCACGGCGTCGGTGCCATCCAGCACGGCGTTGGCCACATCGGACACTTCAGCACGGGTCGGAATCGGGTTGGTAATCATCGATTCCATCATCTGGGTGGCGGTGATCACCAGCCGGTTTTTGGCGCGGGCCATTTTGATCATGCGCTTCTGCAGACCCGGCACGGCGGCGTCGCCAACTTCCACGGCGAGGTCACCGCGCGCCACCATGATGGCGTCGGATGCATCAATAATATCGGCCAGCGCAGGGATGGCTTCGGCGCGCTCGATTTTTGCCATGAGCATGCTGTTGCCGCCGGCGGCCTGCATGAGCAGACGGGCGAGGCGCATGTCGTCACCCGAACGCGGGAAGGAAACTGCCAGATAGTCCGCCTTGATCAGCGCGGCTGTCTTGATGTCTTCCTTGTCCTTGTCGGTGAGGGCAGGGGCAGTCAGCCCGCCGCCCTTGCGGTTGATGCCTTTGTTGTTGGACAACACGCCGCCGCGCACGACTTTGCAGACCACTTCCAGGTCATTAACTGCGGTGACATGAAATTCCAGCAGGCCGTCGTTCAACAGCAGGACCGAGCCCTTGCTGACGTCCTTGGGCAGATCCTTGTAATCCAGGCCCACTCGCTCCTGATTACCCAGACCGTCCAGCCCGGCATCCAGAATAAAGGTGTCGCCCCTGTTCAGTATGATCTTGTCGTTCTCAAATTTCCGCACGCGGATTTTCGGGCCCTGCAGGTCGGCAAGAATACCGACGGTACGTCCCACGGCGGTGGCCGCGGCACGCACGAGCTCCGCCCGTTTCATGTGATCTTCGGCGGTGCCGTGCGAAAAATTCATCCGCACCAGATCGACTCCGGCGCGGATCATGTTTTCCAGCACTTTCTGGTCGCTGGAGGCGGGCCCCAGCGTTGCAACTATTTTTGTTTTACGCAGCATGTGATTCCTGGTGAGTGATTACTTACTTGGCGCGCTCTTCCAGGATTGCCACTGCCGGCAGGGTCTTGCCTTCGAGGTATTCGAGGAAGGCACCGCCTGCGGTGGAAATGTAGGACACCTTGTCATAGATGTCGTACTTCTGGATTGCGGCGATGGTGTCTCCACCACCAGCCAAAGTGAATGCGTTGGTATCGGCAATCGCTTGGGCAATTGCCTTGGTGCCATCGCCGAATTGGTCGAACTCGAACACGCCGACCGGGCCGTTCCAAACCACGGTGCCGGCCTTCATGATGATGTCCACCAGCTCTTGCGTGCTCTTGGGGCCAATGTCGAAAATCATGTCGTCATCGGCAACTTCGCCCACGTTTTTCAGAACGGCGGGCTCATTGGCATCGAATTTCTTGCCGCAAACCACGTCAACGGCAACCGGAATGGTGGCGCCGCGCGCCGTCATTTTGGCCATCAATGCTTGAGCGGTCGGGACCAGGTCGTCTTCGCACAGCGACTTGCCGACGTTGCCGCCGGTCGCCTTGATGAAGGTGTTGGCGATGCCGCCGCCAACGACGAGCTGGTCACATTTTTCGGATAGCGCTTCGAGCACGGTCAGCTTGGTGGAAACCTTGGAGCCGCCCACAATTGCGACCATGGGACGTGCCGGATTGGCCAAGGCCTTCGCCAGCGCATCGAGTTCACCTGTCAGCAAAATGCCGGCGGCGGCTACGGGTGCAAACTGTGCCACGCCGTACGTGGAAGCTTCCGCACGGTGCGCAGTGCCAAAAGCGTCCATGACGAAAATGTCGCACAGGGCGGCATATTTTTTCGCGGTTTCTTCGACGTTTTTCTTTTCGCCCTTGTTGATGCGGCAGTTTTCCAGCAGTACGAGTTCGCCTTCGGCGACGTCAAAGCCACCGTCCACCCAGTCACGAATCAGGCGCACCGGCTTGCCCAGTTTGTTGGCGATGGTGTCGGCCACGGGCTTGAGCGAATTTTCTTCGGAAAACTCACCTTCGGTCGGACGACCCAGGTGGGAAGTGACCATCACGCGCGCGCCGGCATTCAGCGCGAAGTTGATGGTGGCCATGGAGGCGGTAATACGGGCGTCGGAGGTGACTTTGCCATCCTTGACGGGCACATTCAAATCGGAGCGGATCAGGACACGTTTGCCCTTCAGATCCAGATCGGTCATTTTGATCACAGACATGATGATTCCTTTGATTCAGTTCTTACAAGGGAAAAGGGCTGGCACCCGCCAGCCCTTCATCGAACACCTTATTTGGCGACGTGTTGCGCAAAACGCAACATGTTGCAGGTGTAACCGTACTCGTTGTCGTACCAGGCCACGACCTTGACGAAGGTGCCGTCAAGCGCGATACCGGCTTCAGCATCAAAAATCGACGAGAAACCACAGCCACGGAAGTCGGTGGAAACCACTTTCTCGTCGGTGTAGCCCAGCGTCTTGCTGATATCGCCATTCTGCGATGCGGCTTTCATGGCAGCACAGATGTCTGCGTACTTGGCTTCCTTGTTCAGCTCGACGGTCAAGTCGACCACGGAAACGTCGGAAGTCGGCACGCGGAAGGCCATGCCGGTCAATTTTCCGTTCAGTTCCGGCAACACAACGCCCACCGCCTTGGCTGCGCCAGTGGAGGAGGGGATGATGTTTTCCAGAATGCCGCGACCACCGCGCCAATCTTTCTTGGACGGGCCGTCAACCGTTTTCTGGGTTGCGGTGGCTGCATGCACAGTAGTCATCAGACCGCGCTTGATGCCGAAGTTGTCGTTCAGCACTTTGGCGACCGGTGCCAGGCAGTTGGTGGTGCAGGAAGCGGCGGAAACAATCGCCTCGCCCTTGTATGTATTGTGGTTAACGCCGTACACAAACATCGGGGTCTTGTCTTTGGAAGGTGCGGACATCACCACCTTTTTAGCGCCAGCGGCAATGTGCTTCTGGCAACCAGCTTCGTCCAGGAAGAAACCCGTACATTCCAGAATCAGATCGGCACCCACTTCGTTCCACTTCAGATTTGCCGGATCTGTCTCGGCCGTCAGGCGGATGTTTTTGCCGTTCACCACCATGTTGTTGCCGTCAACGCTGACTGAACCGTTGAAATTGCCATGGACGGAGTCGTATTTCAGCATGTACGCCAGATAATCGGGATCCAGCAAGTCGTTGATGGCGACCACTTCCAGATCAGGAAAATCTTTTGCAATTGCGCGGAAGGCCATGCGACCGATACGACCGAAACCATTGATGCCAACTTTAATTGCCATTTTCTCTCTCCCGTTTTAGTGATTTAATTCTGCTTACAAAACACCCTTGGCCTTGCTGACGATATTCTCGACAGTAAAGCCAAAATGTTTGAACAACTCGCCGGCCGGCGCGGATTCGCCGAAGCAATCCATACCCACCACAGCACCGTCTGTGCCAACGTATTTGTACCAGCCGCCGGTCACACCGGCTTCAATGGCGACGCGCTTGATGCCCTGCGGCAAAACGCTGTCACGATACGCCTGATCCTGCTTGTCGAACACATTGGTGGAAGGCATGGAAACCACGCGGGCACTGATGCCGTCGGCGGCCAGCGCTGCCTGCGCCTTGATGGCCAGATCAATTTCGGAACCGGTGGCAATCAGCACAACCTTGGGCTTGCCGTCCGCAGCTTCGGACAACACGTAGCCGCCCTTGCGAATCTGGGCGATTTGCTCATCGGTACGTTTCTGGAACGCCAGATTCTGGCGGCTGAAAATCAGACTGGACGGGCCGTCGCGACGCTCAACCGCGGCCGTCCACGCCACCGCGGATTCCACGGTGTCGCAGGGGCGCCAGAGTTCCATGTTCGGAATGTAGCGCAGGGTTGCAGTTTGCTCGACCGGCTGGTGGGTCGGACCGTCTTCGCCCAGACCGATGGAGTCGTGGGTGAACACATAAATCACGCGCTGCTTCATCAGTGCGGACATGCGGATCGCGTTGCGGGCATATTCGGAGAACATCAGGAACGTGCCTCCGAAGGGCAGGAAGCCGCCGTGCAGCGCCATGCCGTTCATGATGTGCGACATACCGAATTCACGCACGCCGTAGCTGATGTAGTTACCGGGCTTCTTGCCGGAAACGTGGTGCGCGCCTGTCCAGTTGGTCAGGTTGGAGCCGGTCAGGTCGGCGGAGCCACCCAGGAATTCAGGCAGGGCGGGTTGCAAACCGTTGATGGCATTCTGCGAGGCCTTGCGAGTGGCGATGGTCTCGGCCTTTTCGTTGGTCTTGGCGATGAACTCGGCAGCGTGGGCAGCCCAGTTGGCCGGCAACTGGTTATTGATACGACGCTCGAACTCGGCGGCCTCTTTCGGGAAAGCGGCTTTGTATTCTGCAAATTTGTTATTCCACAGCTTTTCCAGACCTTCGCCCTTGGTGCGCGCATCCCACGCCTCGTAAACGTGCGTGGGGATTTCGAACGGGGGATATTTCCAGCCGATGTGTTCGCGGGTTGCGGCAACTTCGGCATCACCCAGCGCAGCGCCGTGCACGTCGTGCGTACCTTCCTTGTTCGGGGAACCTGCACCGATGATGGTTTTGCAGCAGACCAGGGTTGGTTTGTCCGTGACTTTCTTGGCCTCTTCAATCGCGGCATTGATCGCTTCGGAATCATGACCCTGAACATCGGCGATTACATGCCAGCCGTAAGCTTCGAAACGCTTGGCGGTGTCGTCGGTGTACCAGCCGTCAATGTGGCCGTCGATGGAAATATTGTTGTCATCCCAGAAGGCAACCAGCTTACCCAGACCCCAAGTGCCGGCCAGTGCGCAGGCTTCGTGGGAGATACCTTCCATCATGCAGCCGTCGCCCAGGAACACGTAGGTGTGGTGGTTGACAATCTCGTGGCCCGGCTTGTTGAATTCGTTGGCCAGCAGTTTTTCGGCCATCGCCATGCCCACCGCGTTGGTGATGCCCTGACCCAGCGGCCCCCCGGTCGTTTCCACGCCAGGCGTGTAACCGTACTCAGGGTGCCCCGGTGTTTTGGAATGCATTTGGCGGAAACGCTTCAGCTCTTCGATCGGCAGGTCGTAGCCGGACAGGTGCAACAGCGCGTAAACCAGCATCGAGCCATGTCCGTTGGACAGGATGAAGCGGTCGCGATCCGGCCATTTCGGATTGGCAGGATTGTGGCGCAGATGCCGATTCCACAGCACATCTGCAATTTCCGCCATACCCATGGGAGCGCCCGGGTGGCCGGAGTTTGCTTTTTGAACAGCATCCACTGCCAGCATACGAATTGCGCCGGTAATGTCATTGTATTTTGGGGGGGTGATATTGCGGGTTGCGGACATTTCCTGTTGCCTCCTGAAGAGTTCTTGTGTGAGACGGGTTAGTTGAATTCTTATATGGGACGGTGATTATGCCGCAGGGTACCGATTAGGGCAACCGGCGGACAGCCTATAGTTGACTATTGAGATTCGGCTTCCTTGTCTTTTTTCGGGAAGCGAATGCCCAGCTGTTTCAGTTTGCGATACAAATGCGTGCGCTCCAGCCCGACTTTTTCCGCGACCCGGCTGACATTGCCGCCTTCCTTTTGCATGTGGTAATCAAAATAAAATGCATCGAAATGGTCACGCGCATCGCGAAGCGGCAATTCCAGCGGCAATGCAAATTCCTGCGGCTGGCCGTCGATCTCCACCGTGATTGTCAAATCATCGGGATTCTCTGCCAACACTGGCAGCTGCGGGGCCCCTTCCTTGATGGCCTTGGCCACAGTACCCAGCAGTTTCTGCATGGAAACCGGCTTTTCCAGAAAATCCACCGCACCAATCCGGGTGGCCTCCACGGCGGTTTCGATAGTGCCATGACCGGACATCATGACGACCGGCATGGTCAGCAGGTCTTGCGCCACCCACTCCTTGAGTAGGGTGACACCGTCGGTATCCGGCATCCAGATATCCAGCAGCACCAGATCGGGTTCGTGTTCATGCCTGAATTTACGGGCAGCCTCGGCGTTCTCCGCAAGATCAACCTGATAGCCTTCATCGAACAGGATTTCCGACAACAATTCGCGGATACCAATTTCATCATCCACGACCAGAATGCGTTTGCTCGCCATTATGCTTCCTCCATCAACGGCAATTTGATATTGACTCGGGCGCCACCCTCGGGACGATTTTCCAGTGAAATTCGCCCGCCATGTTCTTCAACAATTTTTTTGACAATAGCCAACCCCAGGCCCGTCCCTTTGGTTTTTGTCGTCATGTAAGGCTCAAAAGCACGCGTCAAAACCGCCTCGGAAAATCCGCTGCCGTTGTCCTCAATAGATAAGTGCAGCGCTGTTCCGGCCTGTCGGGTGGCCAGCAGAACCTGTCCACTCTCCACGCCGTGCAAAGCATCCTGCGCATTCTGCAACAAGTTGTGGATCACCTGTCGCAGGCGGGTGGCATCACCATTCACCTCACTGCAAACGGCCTCAAGCCTCAGGGTGATCGGCACGGCATTCGCCTCGTACAGCCCCAGAACTTCCCGGATCAGCTTGTGCACATCCAATCGAGAGAGTTTGAGTGCAGGGCCCCGAGCATAGTTGGCAAAATCGCTGACCATATTTTTCATGGCACCGACCTGGCTCACGATTGTCTGGGTAGCCCGCGCCAGCAACTGGGCGTCCGCGGGTTCCAGGCGCTCGCTCAGCTTATGCTGCAACCGTTCCGCCGAAAGCTGGATAGGCGTTAGTGGATTCTTGATTTCGTGCGCCAACCGCCTCGCCACTTCACCCCAGGCGGCCTGGCGTTCTGCCTGTAACAAATGGCTGATATCGTCGAAAACCACCACATATCCATTGCTGCCCCCGCGCGGCAATCGTGTCCCGCGCATGAGCAGAATCTGCACGCCGTTCCGGCTCAGGCGCTCGATCTGCCGCTCCCATTCGCCGCCGTCCGCCGAGGAAAACGCCGCGATCACTGTCTCGCAGAAAGGCGCCATCAGGGCGTGCTTCTCAGCGATCTGACTCAACGTCAAGCGCAACAAGTCATGCAGGGGCAAATCCAGAATCTGTTCCGCGCTGGGATTCACCGAGCGCAAGCGCAGGTGTTCATCGAGCGCCACCACGCCTGACGACAAGTGGGTCAGCACACTTTCAAGATGGCCTTTTGCATCCTCGACTTCCCGGCGGCGCTGTTCACTGGCACGGCGTTCTTCGGCCAATTGATAAGTCATTTGATTAAACAGCCCAGTCAGCGCACCCAGCTCGTCACTGCTCTGCACGGGATATTGTCCGGTGAAATCTCCCTGAGCCACGGCGCGCGTTCCGGCTGCCAGCGCCTGCAGCGACCCCCCGAGTCGCTCGCTAATGTAAAAAGCGGTTGAGAGTGAGGCTAGCAACACAACCAACAGGGATAAGGTCAGCGTAATGGCATACAGGCGCTTTAAACCAAGCCGGGACAGGGTGAGCTCCTGGTAATCCTGATAGACCGACTGCACGGTTTCGGCATCCGATTGAATCTGCTTCGGGACGGGCTGCGTGAACTGAAGAATATACCGTCCGTTATGGGTATTCGAATTGACCAGCACAAGCGAGCGCAGCGTCAGCCCCTTGCCCGCCAGGGTGTCCGTAACCGCATATTCTCCGTTTTTAAGGGTTACCGCGAGCATCTCGCGGTCGGGCATTTCGGGTAACAAGGCCCCGGTTTTTGAGGCAAATGCAACCAGGTTGCCCTTGACGGAAAACAGCGCCGACTCCTGCGCGACGCGTTCGTCGATGAGTTGCTCGAGTGAACGCTGAAATTGTTCCGGGCGCTTTTCCGCAAGTAGCAAGCCGATGAACTGTGTTTTTTTGGTCAGCTCGGCAAGGCTATTGTCGAGGCTGTTCCGGCCCAAATTAAGGCCACCTTCCAGCGCTTTTTCAACCCGGACATCGAACCATGACTCGATGCTTTTGCCGAGGAACTGCACGGAAGCCGCATATACGACCACGCCGGGGACAACCGCAATCGCGGTGAAAAACACCACCAGCCGCAACGTTAACTTGGCACCAAACACCTTGTTGCGCAGCTTGTTTTTCAGGCCCCAAAGCTGATAGCCCACCAGCCCGGTCAGGCCGAACGCGAGGATTCCCGTGAGTGTTAGCACGCTGTAGTAATTAAGTGACAGCGCCTCGCTGTTGGCACTGTTACCCGACAGCAGATACAGCAATACGATGCTGGCGATGATGCTGAAGAAAATCAGATTGCGCACGCCAGTTACTCCGGTTGCCCTTCGCCGTTAAAACGAACCGCCCAGCGATAGGTATCGGAATCCAGATTCCAATCGCGTCCGGTCAATGCGTTGACCTGAAGCAGCTTCGGCAATTGTGTCGTATCCAGACGCAGGCGAACCTCCGCGACGTAGCTGCTCGAACGGTCCATCAACGAAACCGGAATTACGCCCGAGCTCTGCCGCGACAGGGTGTTGAGCGCTTCGTCAAGACTCGTAAAATTTTGGTACAGCGCACCGCGCGAAATCCGGTATTGCCGGGTCAGGACGTTATAGGAAAACTTGGTGGACTGCTCACTTTGATAAACGTCCTCGTCTAGCCAATACCAGCGTGATCGCGTAAGCGAGAACTCACTTACAAAGTACAAAGGGATCCCGCGCGACAGGGCTTGTTGCAATGCAAAATTAAGCGTGACGCCGTACTCCACCGCAAGCTGGAAACCGTCTTCGCTCTGCCGCACCTGCACCTTGTCGACCTGAATACCGTCGGCCAGCGCCATACCGGCGCTCAGGCACAACAACAGCACACTAAGCAGTCTTGTGCAGTAACGCATAAAAGAACCCGTCGCGCTGTTCATTCGGTAGTATTTGTCCCTGGCTGTGGTCCGGCAGTGCGAGCGGCAAGCGTTGCGCATCCGGGTGATCATCAAGAAAATTCGCAATGACCTGCTCGTTTTCCTGCGCGAAAACCGAGCAGGTGGCGTAGAGCAATTTACCATCTTGCGCCAGCAGTCGCCACAATGCAGACAAAATTCCGGACTGCTGGGCCGCAAACCCGGTTACATCTTCCGGGCGGCGCAACCACTTGATGTCGGGATGTCGGCGTACTACACCGGAAGCGGAGCAGGGTACGTCAGCAAGAATTCGCTCGAACGGCTGGCCGTCCCACCAGCTTTCCGGATGCGCGGCATCACCCACGCGGAGTTGACCAGGCAATTTAAGTCGCTGCAGATTTTCCGCCACGCGGGTTAGTCGCTGTTCATCCTTGTCCAGCGCAAGCATTTCCACCTGCGCCAATTCCAGAATATGGGCGGTTTTACCTCCGGGCGCGGCACAAGCATCCAGCACCCGCATGCCCTCATGCACATCCAACAGTGGGGCGGCCAGCTGCGCGCCCGCATCCTGAACGGAAACAACGCCGTCGAAAAACCCCGGCAACCTGTCCACCCCAACCGGCTTTTCCAGCAGGAGCGCCGTGGGCCCGATTTGTTTTGCGCCAATCTCCGCAGCGGTGAGACGCTCAAGATAAGCCGTTGCTGTCGTTACGCGCTGATTAACCCGCAACACCATAGGCGGATGCTGATTGCCCGCCTCCAAAACCGCCTCGGCGTGCGCGCCGTATTGCCGGCGAAGCTGTGCAATCCACCAGGCCGGATGGTTGAATCTGGCTGCCTCATCGGTTTCGGTTTTCGCCCACAGCGACTCGCGCTCGCGCAATGCGTTGCGCAGAATTGCATTCGTCAGTCCGGCCGTACGCGGGTTGATTTCTCGCGCCGCTTTGACCGCGTGATCAACGATCGCGTGATGCGCCGATTTGCCGTAGAAAAGCTGGTAAAGCGCAACCAGCAAAAGGTGTTGCAAGCGGGGGTCGGAAACGGGTTTGTGGGCAAGCTCGGCCAGTAGGGCCCTCAGTCGTCCGTAAAAACGCACGGTTCCAAAACTCAGGTCCTGCAATGCCGCCAGTCGTGCCGGCGTCCAGTCGCGACGGGAACGCTGCGCCTGCTCCAGCGCCCGATCCAGGTTGCGTCCCTGAAGCAAAACGTGCTGTACGACCTGCGCCGCCGCATTCTGTACCTGCCACATCAGGTGAATTGGTCGCCGACCGCGACTGGGACAGATTGCAAAAACTGTTGCACCGGTTGGGGTTTGCCGCCCGGTTTTTGTAGCGTTTCAAGATTCAGCGCGCCGATGCCGCAAGCAACAAGAATTCCGGATTTGCCGACTTGCAACACCCCGCCGGGTAAACCGCTGTGCTTCGACTGCAGGCTGCTGCGCCAGATTTTTATCCCCGGCACATTCGCCAGGTTGGTAACGCTACCCGGGAAAGGATTAAAGGCGCGAATAGCCCGATGGATTTCTTCCGCCGGCCGAGTCCAGTCGATGCCAGCCTCGCTCTTCTGCAGCTTGGCGGCATAGCAGGCCATCGCGTCGTCCTGCGCTTGGGGAATCAGCTTGCCCTGCTCGAGTAATTCCAGCGCCTCGAGAAGACAGCTCGCCCCCAGTGCGGCCAGGGTGTCATGCAATGTTGTTGCGGTGTCTTCCCCGCTGATCGGGCAGGCGCGCCGGAGCAACATCGCACCGGTATCCAATCCTTCATCCATTTGCATGATGGTAATCCCGGTTTCCTTGTCGCCGGCGAGAATGGCGCGCTGAATCGGTGCGGCACCGCGCCAGCGCGGCAAAAGAGAGGCGTGGATGTTGAGACAGCCGTAACGGGGCATCGCGAGTACAGCCCCCGGTAAAATCAAGCCGTAGGCAGCCACCACCATGACGTCTGCATTCAGTGCGCCGAGCGTCTGCTGGATGGCCTCGTTTTTCAGGGAAAGGGGTTGCAAGACCGGGAGTTCGTGTTGCAGCGCAAGTTGTTTCACGGGACTTTGGCTCAACTGCATGCCGCGACCGGCCGGCCTGTCCGGCTGGGTAAGTACGGCCGCAATCTGGTGTTTTCCCAATAGCGCCTGCAAAGCGCTGGCCGCAAAGTGAGGGGTGCCGGCAAAAATAATTTTCACAGTGTTGTCCCGCGTTACAGGTTTTCGCGCTGACGTTTTTTCAGCTTGGTGCGAATGCGCCCCTGCTTGAGTTGCGACAGGTGTTCCACAAACACCCTGCCGTGCAGATGGTCGATCTCGTGCTGCAGACATACCGCGAGAAAACCTTCCGCCTCCAGCGTAAGGGGTTGGCCGTTTTCATTCAGCGCATTCAGGGTGATTTTTTCGGCGCGCTGCACCTTTTCATAAATACCGGGAACGGATAAACAGCCTTCCTCGCTTTCCTCTTCGCCGCAGCTCGCAAGGATTTCCGGGTTGATAAACACCTGCAACCGATCCTTGCTTTCGGAGGTATCTACAACAATCACTTGCCGGTGGACATCCACCTGTGTCGCCGCCAGACCAACGCCCTGTGCGGCGTACATGGTTTCAGCCATATCGCGGACCAGCTGCCGGATTTCGTCGTCGACCTGATCCACCCTGCACGCCACGGTATGCAAACGCTCATCGGGATATTGGAGGATTTTCAGAATAGCCATGTTGCTCTCACTAATGCTTGCCAATGGGATGGCACTGGATGCAGAATCGGGCGGGCCCGCTCTGCGGCTTCCCTTATTATTGAATCTGCTGGAGTTTTCAATGCGCCGGATTATATCGCTAATTTGTTTTCTCCTGCCCCTCGCGGCAATCGCCGCCCCATCTCCGATTGCGCCTCAGTTGCGACCGGATGCGCCCGATCACTACGTGGTCGTAAAAGGCGACACGCTGTGGGGCATCGCCGGAAAATTTTTTCAGGATCCCTGGCGTTGGCCCTACCTGTGGGGTGTAAACAAGGACAGCATCCGCGACCCGCACTGGATTTATCCAGGCGACCGCATTGTGCTTGATCGCCAGCGTGGCATTCTGGCTCGGGCGCCAGTTGTTGAAGCAGCCAGGGAGATCGTTCGCTTGTCGCCGCACACCCGGGAAACGACCGGGGAACATGAGGCGATTCCGAGCATTCCCGCCGATGCCATTGAGCCGTTTCTGAGTCGCCCGCTAGTTACCGAAGATGCGACAGGTATCCCGCAACCCACGGTGCTGGGCGCGCGGGAGGGGCGGGTTATTTTCGGCGAGCATGACACCATATTTGTTGCCGGCCTGCCGCATGATTCGGGCAAACAGTGGCTGATCTACCGGCCCGGCAAAACGTTGACCGACCCGCAAAGCGGGGAATCGCTGGGCATGGAAAGCATTTATCTGGGTTCGGCGGAATTGCAATCCGGCGGAGAAATCAGTTCGCTGCTGATCACGCATTCGGCCCAGGAAATTTATCAGGGGGACCGACTCATGGCCCCGGCCACCTCGCCGGTAGGGGCTTATATCCCGCGTGCACCCGACACCCTGATTAAGGGACAGGTTATCTCGGTCCTGGGCGGAGTTTCGCAGGCGGGGCAAAATTCGGTCGTGGTTCTAAGCAAGGGCCGCCGGGACGGGGTTGAACCCGGGCATGTGCTGGCGCTCTACCGCAAAGGAGAAAGCCTGCGCAATGCCGGGAAAACTTATATGTTGCCTGACGAACGTTATGGCCTGGTTTTCGTCTTCCGCGTATTCGAGCGGGTCGCCTACGCACTGGTGATGGAAACCCGGTTGCCCGTGCAATTGCTGGATTTCGCGGAGACCCCCTGAAATCAAGTATGGATGAAGCGCTCAAAGCTTGGTTAACCCTAAGTCTGACCCATGGTCTGGGCGGTGAGGGTGCGCGAAAATTGCTGCGCGCACTGGGTTCGCCCGAAGCTGTGCTCGAAGCACCGCTCAGCGCGTTGCGCGAACTGGTCCGGCCTTCACTTGCCGAAGCGCTGAAGCGCCCTTCGGATTCGGACAAGCTGGCTGAAATCACCGCGTGGCTGGAAGACGCCAGCAATCACATTGTCACCCTTGCGGATCAAGATTATCCGCAAGCCTTGTTGAATATCCCGGATCCGCCGTTGCTGTTGTATGTCAAAGGGCGGCTGGATTTGCTCAACCGGCCGGCGATTGGCGTAATCGGCAGCCGCAACGCCACTGCGCAAGGGAAACAAAACGCCGAGGCCTTTTCCCGGGCGATGAGCGACGCCGGGCTTTGTGTCGTCAGCGGACTGGCACACGGCATCGATGCCGCCGCGCATCGCGGCGCATTAGCCGGCCGGGGCAGCAGCATTGGCGTGATCGGCACCGGTCTGGATAAGGTTTATCCGGCCGCGCACCGTGAGCTTGCCCATGCGATGGCGGGACAGGGCGCATTGATCTCCGAGTTCCCGCTGGGAACGCCGCCGTTGGCGGCCAACTTTCCCCGCCGCAACCGGATTATCAGCGGGCTGTCGCTGGGTTGCCTGATCGTGGAAGCCGGCCTGCAAAGCGGGTCGCTGATTACCGCCAGGCTTGCGCTGGAGCAGGGCCGGGAGGTGTTTGCTATTCCCGGTTCAATTCATTCTCCGCAGAGCCGGGGCTGTCATGCCCTGATCAAACAGGGCGCCAAACTGGTAGAAACGGCACAGGACGTACTTGATGAAATCGGCGGATTTTTCACCGGTGCGGGCCCCGCCGAGGTGGATGCTGCCGAGGATCCCTTTCTCGAGTTTTTGGGCTTCGATCCCGTGGATATCGATACCCTTGCGCAACGTGCCGGCTTGACGATGGCCGAGCTATCGGCGATGCTGTTGACGCTGGAGTTGGGCGGCCGCGTGGCGGTTTTGCCCGGCGGCTTGTATCAACGTATCCACTAAAACCCTCTCATCTGACATGTTCGACATCCTGATTTATCTGTTTGAAAGCTACTTCGATGCGGACAGCTATCCAAAACCGGAACACCTGAGCCGCAAGCTCTTTGCCGCGGGTTTCGAGGCGGAAGAAATTACCGATGTACTGGCCTGGCTCGCCGTTTTACAAGCACAGGACAGCAGCGTTTACCCCGAAAACCTGACCCATACCGGCGTGCGTCTCTTTTCTGAACGCGAAGAGCATTTCATCGGATTGGAGGCTCGCGGCTTCCTGTTATTTTCCGAACAACAACGCCTGATTTCGCCCGTGGAACGGGAAATGATTATTGACCGTGCGGTGGCGCTCGGTCAGGAGGCGTTGCCTCTGGATCAATTGAAACTCATTATGTTGATGGTGTTGTGGCGCCGCTGTCAGGCGCTAGACCCATTACTGGTCGAGGATTTGCTGTCGGCCACACCTTCAACCCCTTTTCACTGAAAACTTATGGCTTCCCACCTGCTTATTGTCGAATCGCCCGCCAAGGCCAAAACGCTAAAAAAATATCTGGGCAAGGACTTTGAGGTGCTGGCCTCGTATGGTCATGTTCGCGATCTCGTGCCCAAAACCGGCGCGGTTGATCCGGACAACGGCTTTGCGATGAACTATGAAACCATTGCCCGCAATGCCAAGCATGTCGAGGCTATCGCCAAGGCGGCGGCCAGCGCGGACAGCATACTTCTGGCGCCCGACCCGGATCGCGAGGGGGAGGCGATTGCCTGGCATATTTCGGAAATCCTCAAACGCAAGCGCGGCCTCAAAGGGAAGCCGATGCAGCGGGTGGTTTTTTATGAAATTACCCAGTCTGCCGTCAAAGAGGCCGTGGCACATCCGCGTGAGATTTCGCTTCCGCTGGTAAACGCACAGCAGGCGCGCCGCGCGCTGGATTATCTGGTTGGCTTTACGCTTTCCCCGCTATTGTGGCGCAAGGTGCGGCCGGGACTATCTGCCGGACGGGTGCAGAGTCCCGCTTTGCGCCTGATCGTCGAGCGTGAGCTTGAAATTGAAAAATTCAAGAGTCAGGAATATTGGACCATCCATCTCGACAGCCAAAAGCTCAACTTGCCCTTTTCTGCCAAATTATTCCAGTATCAAGGCAAAAAATTGGGTCAGCTGGACATTGGCGATCGCGAGCAGTTCGAGGCGATTCAAGCCAAACTGGAGCAGGCAAAACTCCCGCCCAAAGTGGTCCGGGTCGAAAAGCGTGCCAAACAGCGTTTTCCTGCCGCCCCTTTTACAACCTCGACGCTGCAACAGGAAGCTGTGCGCAAGCTGGGGATGTCTGCCGATCGCACCATGCGCACGGCACAATCCCTGTATGAGGGCGTCGACATCGGCGGCCAAACCGTTGGTTTGATTACTTACATGCGTACGGATTCCGTCAACCTGGCGAATGAAGCCGTGGCAGAAATCCGCGGATACGTTACCGATAATTTTGCCGCGGATTATTTGCCGGCCAAGCAGCCGGTTTACAAAAGTAAAACCAAAAATGCCCAGGAATCGCATGAAGCCATCCGGCCAACCTCGATCCTTCGCACACCCGATAGCCTGCGCGATCACTTGTCGTTTGATCAGGCCAAGTTATACGAGATGATCTGGAAGCGCGCGCTGGCAAGCCAAATGGCTGCCGCTCGCTATGACACGGTGAGCGCCGATATTCGTCTCGGGGCGGATGACAACCTGTTCCGCGCATCCGGCCAAACGCTGGTATTCCCGGGTTTCATGAGCGTTTATATCGAAGATGTGGATGATGCCGAAGAGGAAGAGGGGGGCAAGCTCCCGTCACTGGTGGAGGGCGACATTCTGCCGCTCGACAAGCTTTATGGAGATCAGCACTTTACCCAACCACCACCGCGCTATACCGAAGCCAGCCTGGTGAAGTCGCTGGAAGAGCATGGCATCGGCCGGCCTTCGACATACGCCGCGATTATTTCCACCCTGCAGGCTCGCGATTACGCGATTCTGGATCGTAAACGCTTTGTGCCGACCGATGTCGGGCGGGTTGTAAACCGGTTTTTGACCGAGCATTTTTCGCGTTACGTGGATTACGGTTTCACGGCGCAAATGGAAGACGAGCTGGACGAAATTTCCGAAGGCAAGCGCGATTGGATTCCCGTCCTGGAGGCGTTCTGGAAAGGATTCAACGCCTTGATTCTCGAAAAACAGGCGGTTGAGCGCAACACGGTTACCCAGGAATTGCTGGACGAAAACTGTCCAAAGTGCGGCAAACCGCTGGCCAAGCGACTGGGGAAACGTGGCAATTTTGTGGGTTGCACTGGTTTTCCGGCCTGTGATTTCACTCGAAGCCTAGTCGACACGGAGGCCGCGGATACCCGCCAAGTGCTTGGTGTTGTCGCTGAATCTGGCAATGAAGTGCTATTGCTTCGCGGCCCCTACGGATTTTATGTCCAACTGGGCGAAGCGGATCCAAATAGCAAGACCAAACCCAAGCGGGTTTCCTGGCCCAAGGATATTCCGGCAGAAAATGCCTCGCTCGAAACCGCGCTGCAACTACTGGCACTGCCACGAGAGCTGGGGCCGCATCCGGAGTCGGGTAAAAAAGTGATTGTGAACATCGGCCGCTTCGGTCCCTATATTGGTCACGATGGCAAGTTTAAGTCGATTCCCAAATCCGACAGTATTTTCACTATCGAGTTGGCGCGCGCCGTAGAGTTGCTGGCGCAAGCCAAGGCCGGAAATGGTGTCCTGCGCGTTTTGGGTGAACATCCCGATGACGGAGCACCCCTCGAAATTTGCAACGGGCGTTACGGGCCTTATGTGCGGCACGGGAAGGTTAATGCCACCTTACCCAAGGACCTAAAACCGGAAGAGATTTCTCTGGAGCAGGCGTTGTCGGTTTTGCAGGAAAAGCTTGCCAAGCTGGGCGATACAGGGAAAGCCGCCAAGAAAAAAACTGCGGCCCGGTCGACCACCAAGAAACCGGCAGCCAAGAAAAAACCCCGCACAACCAAGAGCTGAGCGGGGTTTTATCCGGGTGGAAAAAGGTTAAACGTCGAGGTTTTTCACGCCTAGCGCGTTTTCTTCGATGAATGCACGGCGCGGCTCGACGACATCCCCCATTAGTGTGGTGAAAATTTCGTCTGCCGTAATGGCGTCATCAATCCGAACTCTTAACAAAACGCGGTTTTTGACGTCCATCGTTGTTTCCCAGAGTTGTTCCGGATTCATTTCTCCCAGACCTTTATAGCGCTGAATGCCGACGCCTTTTTTGGCCTCATCCAACAGCCAATAGATCGCCTGTTTAAAACTGTCGATCGCCCGCTTTTGCTCGCCTCTGGCGATGTAGGCGCCTTTTGAAAGCAGCCCTTCCAATACCCCGGCGGTATCCCGTAGTTGGCGATAATCGTTACCCGCGAGGAATTCCGCATCAATCCAGGTCGTGGAAAAATTGCCGTGTAACTGTTTTTCCAGACGCAGGCGCAACGCTTGGTCTTCATCGGTTTCCACCGTCACTTTGATGATTCCGCCGCATGCCGATTCCAACAGGGCAGCACTTTGTTCCGCCTTATCACGGCTCTCCAGCGAAAGTGTGGGCAGAACCAAAAGGGCGTGGCTGGCTTCCGGCGCTACATAATGTGACAGACGGTCTATGACCGCTTCCGACATGAAGTATTTTTCTGCAATCTTTTCAAGCGATTCCGACTGTATCGCAGGTTGGTCTCCCCCGGGATGCAATACAGCATTCTGCAATGCATTTTTGAGCATGTATTGTTTGAGTGCGTATTCGTCCTTCAGGTACCTCTCTTCACGCCCTTGTTTGATTTTGTACAAGGGTGGCTGGGCAATATAGACGTGTCCGCGCTCAATCAGCTCCGGCATTTGCCGGTAAAAGAAGGTCAAGAGCAGGGTTCGAATGTGAGATCCATCCACATCCGCATCCGTCATGATAATGATGCGGTGATAGCGAAGTTTGTCCGCGTTATATTCATCCTTGCCGATCCCCGTACCCAGCACGGTAATCAGCGTTGCGATCTCTTGGGAGGCAATCAACTTTTCAAAGCGCGCCTTTTCAACATTCAGGATTTTTCCCTTAAGTGGCAAAATAGCTTGAAATTTTCGGTCGCGACCCTGTTTGGCCGAGCCACCCGCAGAATCTCCCTCAACCAGATAAAGCTCTGATAAAGCGGGATCTTTTTCCTGGCAATCCGCCAGTTTCCCGGGCAACCCCATCCCATCGAGCACTCCCTTGCGACGGGTAAGCTCACGGGCTTTTCTTGCGGCCTCACGCGCGCGCGCCGCCTCAACAATTTTGCCGCAAATAATTTTTGCGTCTGCCGGATTCTCCTGAAGGTAATCAGACAGTTTCTGCGCGACCACCTCTTGCACAGCGGGTTGCACCTCACTGGAAACCAGTTTGTCCTTGGTTTGTGAAGAAAATTTGGGTTCCGGAACCTTCACGGAAAGCACGCAGGTCAGGCCTTCGCGCATGTCATCACCGGAGGTATCCACCTTGGCTTTTTTAGCTAAATCATGTTCTTCGATATATTTGTTGATGACGCGCGTCATCGCCATTCTCAGTCCGGTAAGGTGTGTTCCACCATCCCGCTGCGGAATATTATTAGTAAAACACTGTACAACCTCCGAATAGCTATCGTTCCATTGCATGGAGACTTCGACAACGATACTGTCTTTATTTCCTTCCGCGTAGAAGATATTTCCGTGCAGTGGGGTTTTGGCTTTGTTCATGTACTCCACAAAACCGCGCACTCCGCCAGAATGTGAAAAATTCTCGCTCTTTCCCGTTCTTTCGTCGATGAGCTCGATTTTTACTCCATTATTTAGGAAGGAAAGTTCCCTTAAGCGTTTTGCCAGAATGTCATAGTGAAACTCAACAAGGCCAAAAATATCTTTGTCCGCCATGAAATGTACTTCCGTACCACGACCCTTGGTCTCTCCGATTAGTTTAATCGGGGAAACCTCCACTCCGTTTTGTATTTCTACCAAACGGTCTTTGACTGCGCCACGATTGAATTCAAGCTGGTATTTTTTCCCATCGCGCCGTACCGTTAATTTTAACCATTCCGACAGCCCGTTAACGCAACTAACACCCACGCCGTGCAATCCACCAGAAACTTTGTAACTGTTTTGATTGAATTTTCCGCCCGCATGTAGAACGGTCATTACAATCTCAGCGGCAGACCGCTTGGGTTCAAATTTATCATCAAACTTGATTCCAACAGGAATTCCACGACCATTATCGGAAACTGAAATTGAATTATCGGCGTGAATAATGACTTTAATATCATCACAGTGTCCGGCTAGCGCCTCATCAATCGCGTTATCCACCACTTCAAAAACCATATGGTGTAAGCCAGTTCCATCCGAGGTATCCCCGATATACATCCCTGGACGTTTGCGCACGGCCTCCAGCCCTTCTAACTGCTGGATACTTGATTCGTCATAATTTTCGTTCATAACCTGTCTTTCTGTTCCACGTGAAACAAAACATTAAATGCGCATGGGCATAACAACGTAACTGTAGTGTGGCGTATCTGGAGTTTTCATCAGAACACTACTATTGGCATCACCAAACGCATAACTCACGGTTGCTCCCGCAACGTTATTCAAACCTTCAAGTAAGTAGTTGACATTAAAAGCAATATCAATCCCATTTCCATGAAAATCCGTTTCAAGTTCCTCTTGGGCTTCTTCCTGCTCGCTGTTGCTACTCACAATTTTCAGGTTTTTTTCCGTCAGAATAAATCTGACCCCTCTGAATTTTTCGTTAGATAGAATCGCTACACGCTGCAACGCTTGAAGAATTGTCGTTCGATCCAACATCATGTGTTGGTCATACTTGGGAATTACCCGTTCGAAATCGGGAAATTTTCCATCAATGAGTTTTGTAACCAACGTGATGCCTGAAAAACTGATCATGGCCTGCTGAGTTGACACTTCGAGCAACACTCGATCATCTTCGATGTCACTTAATAAGCGTGACAATTCAGTGACTGCTTTGCGCGGAAGTATGATTTCTGTTTTTTCTTGCAGCACCTCTTCCAAGTCGATCGCATTGTATGCCAGCCTATGCCCGTCGGTTGCAACTGCCTTGAGTTGTGCTCCCTCCACAACCAACAACAATCCATTCAGATAATATCTAACATCCTGTTGTGCCATTGCATATTGCACTGATTGCAATAAGTATTTTAGCTTTTTTTGGGAAACATTTATTTTTTTTGTATTTTCCAGTTGGATATTTAGTTTTGGAAAATCCTCAGAGGGTAAGGTTTGCAAACTGAATTTGCTTTTATTTGATTTGATTTGCGCCTTGTTTTCCTTAACGTCCATAGACAGAAAAACCTTTTCCGGTAGGACGCGTAATACCTCCTGCAGTTTTTTTGCGCCCAATGTGATGCGTCCCTGTTCTGGTGACGGAGTCGGTACATCTACGCTGGTTGAAATTTGAATTTCTAAATCCGTAGCCGTGAATGTCATGCTGGAACCCATATTTTCTATGAGTACATTCGATAGTATGGGTAAGGTTTGTTTCCGCTCAACAATACCGGAAACAATCTGTAGTGGTTTCAAAAGGGTTTCTTTTTCAACTTTTTCAATAAACATAATATATATTCCTCAGAATCATAATAATGCGAGCATTTATTGTTGAAATAGTAAATTTTTTAAAAATTTCAATTAGTTAGATTACTTTTTTTGGGCTCAAAAGCTGTTTGTTAGAAGTGCATACTTTGTTAATAAAAAAACAAAACCCCGCTCCAGCTGTGATATTCCACATTTCATAAACAAGTTATCCACAACTTATCCCTTAAGTGTTTGTAGAATGATTTTGTAGTCGGTATCCATATTGCTATGCTGCGAGCGAAGCAGTTCTACGGTCTTGCACGCATGGATAATAGTCGAATGATCCTTGCCGCCAAAAGCCAAACCAATTTCAGGAAGGCTCATATTTGTCATCTCACGGGCAAGTGCCATGGCAATTTGTCGAGGACGCGTTAAATTTCGGGTCCTTTTTTTCGAAAGCATATCAACAAGCTTTATGCGGTAGTAATCAGCAACGGTTTTTTGAATGTTATCAATAGAAACCTGTCGGCTTTGGGCCACGAGAATGTCTTTCAAGGCTTCCTTGGCGGTTTCTATATTAATGGGTTTTCGATGAAATTTTGAAAAGGCATCCACGCGCTTAAGGGCGCCTTCCAATTCTCGAACGTTGGAGTTGATATGTTTGGCAATAAAAAATGCAACGGTTTGATCCAGTAGACAACCGGCAATTTGGGCCTTCTTTATAAGAATGGCCACACGCATTTCAAGTTCCGGAGGCTCAATACCTACCGTCAAACCCCAACCGAAGCGGGAAACCAGCCTGCTTTCCAAACCGGAAATTTCTTTTGGGAAAGTGTCGCTGGTTAAAATAACTTGTTTATGGGAATCAATTAAGTTATTGAAAGCATAGAAAAATTCTTCTTGCGTTTTGGCTTTTCCGGCGAAAAATTGAATATCGTCGATTAGTAAAACATCCACAGAGTGATAGTACTGCTTGAATTCCTCAAACTTGTTCGTTTGATAAGCCCGAACAACATCAGCAACATAGCGTTCGGCATGCATATAGCAAATTTTAACTTCCGGTTGCTGAGTACGAATTTTGTTGCCGATAGCTTGTGCAAGGTGGGTTTTACCTAGACCAACGCCACCGTAGATAAATAACGGGTTGTACGAATGCCCAGGAAGATCGGCGACCTGAGACGCGGCGGCGAATGCAAGCTGGTTTGCTTTACCGATCACAAAATTTTCAAAAGTGAGAGACGGGTTAAGCCTGCCATAGCCGCGGAAAGCTGTTTCATTCTTTTTGGAGGCCACCTCCGCCAAATTGTTTTTTGCCGGAAGCGGGATTTTCTCGACAGGCAAATCTGATTCGGTTACTTTTAATACAAATTCCGGGGGGGGGTTGAATGAAAGTCGTGCCTGTTTGTTGATTTCAGGCAAAAACCGCTCCTGAATTACCTTGAGCGTAAAACTATTTGGAGCCCCCAACACGAACTGCCCACCCTCGACAGTAAACACCAAGGGTTTTATCCAGGTGTTGTATTGTTGGGGTGGTAGAGTTTGCTGAAAAAAATTTCTGCAACTTTCCCAAAAGGAAAATTCCTGCATACGGGCAATGTTCGGAGGTATTTGTTGTGGGAGGAAGACGGGCTGGTGCAATTTGACCTTGTGATTCTACATGCACAGACGGAACTTATCCACAGGCTCGGTAAGTTTGTAGAATAAATATAACTTGACACCCTAGCGCTAACGATTTGTAATAGCGCGCTTTTACATCACGAGGGGTCTCCCATGAAACGTACCTATCAGCCTTCAGTTACCAAAAGAAAGCGCACGCATGGCTTTCTGGTGCGCATGAAAACCAAGGGTGGGCGCGCGGTCATTAATGCACGCCGCGCCAAAGGCCGGGCGCGTCTTGCAGTCTAGAACTGCCAGCGTAAATAACAAGTTACCGTCCCAGAACCGGCTATTGCGGGGTGATGGATTCGATGGGGCATTAAAGGGCCGTCGATTCGCCAGCCCTGCGTTTAACGCGTTTATGCAACTAAATGATTCCGGCCAGGCAAAATTGGGAATCATCGTGAGCAAGCGGGATTTTCCGCTCGCTTCCCGCAGGAACCAGATTAAACGTATCGCCCGGGAAGCCTTTCGCTGCCACCCCATCAAAAGCCAGGCGGTGGATGTTGTATTAATGGCTCGCCGGCGGGGTATTCCTAGGCGGGCGGACATCGAGGTATTGTTAAGCCGTGTTGAAAGCGCATGCGAAACCTTCTGATATGGTTGATACATGGCTATCAGTATCTGATTAGCCCGCTCAAACCCCCAAGCTGCAGATTTACCCCAACGTGTTCTCACTATGCCTGTGAAGCCATTTCCAAGCACGGTGCTACCAAGGGAGGGCTGCTTGCCTTGAAAAGGCTGTTTCGCTGTCACCCATGGCATCCCGGAGGGTACGATCCGGTGCCTTGAGAAGAAAGAAATTCATGGATATTCAAAGACTTTTTCTATTTCTGATTTTTTCATTCTCTCTCGTGATGGTTTGGGATGGGTGGCAGCGCTACCAACACCCCGAGCTGGAACAGCCTGCCGTTGTCACAACCTCGGCGCCAACCCCCAGCCCCGCAAGTCGCGCTGAGGTAACGAGTGTCCAGAAAGCCAAACAGGCAGGCAGGCTGATCTCTGTTAAGACCGACCTTTTTGAGGCAAAAATAAACACGGTAGGTGGCGATCTCGATCGCTTGATTTTGAGCGAGCACCGCGATGCGCTTGATAGCAGCAAACCCTTTGTTCTTTTCTCGCGAGGTGAGGGAACGCATGAGTACGTCGCCCAAAGCGGATTGTTGGGGGAGGGTTTGCCTAATCACAATACGGAATATCTCGCTGAACAAGACAATTATGTGATGGCTGCAGAGACAGATCGCGTTCAGGTCAGGTTGACGGCGCCGCAGATTGGTGGGGCTAATGTGGTCAAAGTGCTAACTTTTCACCGCGGTAGTTATCTGATTGATCAGGCCTATGAGGTAGAAAATATCGGGGTGGAACCCGTCAAGGTCAGTAGTTATTTTCAGTTGGTTAGGGATTCCCAACCGCCGGCCGGCAGCTCTAGCTTTATCCCAACGTTCACTGGCCCGGCTATTTACACCGACAAGGAAAAGTTTCAGAAAATCGAGTTTTCCGAAATTGCTGAAGGCAAAGCGGAATATCCAAAACGTTCGGGAGATGGTTGGGTTGGAATGCTGCAACATTATTTTGTTGCAGCGCTGCTTGTTCCCGCAGGATCCGATCGTGAAAACTACACCCGCAAGTTGGACGACGACTTGTATTCTACGGGCGTGATATTGCCGGAGACCATTATCGCGCCAGGCCAGACCAAAACGGAGGCCACTACCTTGTACGCTGGACCCGCAACGGCAAAACTGGATGACATTGCGCCGGGCTTGGGACTAACCGTAGATTACGGATGGCTGACCGTTATTGCCAATCCGCTTTTCTGGCTGATGTCGCTGTTGCACGGCTGGGTGCTGAACTGGGGGGTGGCCATTATTCTCCTGACGTTCTTGATCAAACTGGCCTTTTTCCCATTGTCGGCGGCCAGTTATCGTTCCATGGCCAAAATGCGTTTGGTCGCACCCAAGCTCGAAAAAATCAAGCAACAATATTCGGACGACCGCGAGCAACTGAATCGCGCCATGATGGACCTGTACAAAACGGAGAAGATTAACCCGCTGGGTGGTTGCCTTCCGGTTCTGGTTCAGATTCCCGTTTTCATCGCGCTTTACTGGGCTATTTTGTCCAGCGTGGAAATGCGCCATGCGCCCTTTTTTGGGTGGATTACAGACCTCTCCGTCGCGGATCCGTACTATATTTTGCCCGTTATCATGGGGGTCAGCATGATCGTGCAGATGCGCCTCAATCCGGTACCTCCCGATCCGATTCAGGCAAAAGTTATGAAAATTATGCCGATTGCGTTCAGTGTGATTTTCTTCTTCTTCCCGGCGGGATTGGTGTTGTACTCGATTGTCAACAATCTACTTTCCATTGCCCAGCAGTGGTACATCACCCGTCAAACCGAATCGGGACAAAAAGGTGCTGCGGCCAAACGCTGATCCGATCGCGGCAATTGCCACAGCGCAGGGCAGGGGGGGGGTCGGGGTAATCCGGGTTTCCGGTTCCGACATCCAGCCCATTATCTTGGGCGTGATTGGCGGGCCATTGGCGCCAAGGCAAGCAACCTACACGGCATTTTCGGATGCTTCCGGCGAGCCGCTCGATCTTGGGCTCGCCCTCTATTTTCCAGCGCCACACTCCTATACCGGGGAGGAGGTCCTTGAGTTGCAGGGCCATGGCGGCCCGGCCATCATGCAACTGGTTTTACAGCGCTGCCTTGCCTTGGGTGCCCGCCTTGCAGATCCCGGGGAGTTTACCCTGCGAGCCTATTTGAATAATAAAATAGATCTGGCGCAGGCCGAAAGTATTGCCGATCTGATTGAGGCCAACACGGCCGAGGGCGCTCGAAGTGCAATGCGGACGCTGCGGGGCGAGTTTTCGGAAATTATCCATCACTTGGAAAGCAAGCTGATCGACCTGCGCATGTTGGTCGAGGCTATGCTTGATTTCCCCGAGGAAGATCTTGGTTCGGACGACCTGGTTGCGCGCGATAGTCGGCTGCAGGACATTGCCCTTCAGCTCCAAAGCGCGCTGATGACGGCGGCCCAAGGTAAGTTATTACGTGAGGGCGCCCATGTGGTGATCGCCGGGCGTCCCAATGTTGGCAAGTCGAGTTTGCTTAACCGCTTGGCCGGCGAGGAGGTCGCCCTCGTCACCAATATTCCGGGAACGACGCGAGATGTCTTGCGGCAGGCGATCCAGATCCACGGGGTGCCCCTGCACATTTTGGATACGGCGGGGCTGCGCGAAACTGGGGACGAGGTGGAGCGCATGGGTATTGCGCGCGCGCGGGACACCCTCCATCGCGCAGACCTAATCCTGTTTTTGCAGGATGCCAGCGCGGGGTTTACACCCGCGGATGCACAGATCATGGGGGATTTTCCCGAGGATATCCCTGTCATTCATGTTTACAACAAGGCTGACTTGCCGCCCGCCACCCTAACGCCTGTCGCCGGCGCGCTGTACATTTCTGCGCTTAGCGGAACGGGTTTGGACCAACTTAAGCAAGCCATTTTGAAATCCATCGGTTGGCGCGATCATGAGTCGGGTGTTTTCATGGCGCGGGAGCGCCATGTTCAGGCGCTAAAGCGAGCCCGGCAGCACGTTACCAATGCCTCATCGGTCGGATTGGATGCTGAATTTTTGGCTGAAGAGCTGCGGCTTGCACAATTGGCGCTGAGCGAAATTACAGGTGAATTTACCGCAGACGACCTGTTGGGCGAGATCTTTTCCCGTTTTTGTATCGGGAAATAAAAAGGTTTCACGTGAAACGGTCTATTTGGGAAACCTTCCCAGCATGTTGTATGATGCGCCTCCTTTTAGGGTGGGCTCGATGAATTTCCCAGATTCTTTTGATGTGATTGTCATTGGCGGCGGGCATGCTGGTACGGAAGCTGCGCTCGCCAGCGCACGCGCCGGCCGCAAAACCTTGCTGCTGACGCACAATCTGGAAACGCTGGGACAGATGTCTTGTAATCCCTCCATCGGCGGTATTGGCAAGGGGCATCTGGTCAAGGAGGTCGATGCGCTTGGTGGAGCCATGGCGCTGGCCGCTGACGAAAGCGGGCTGCAATTCCGAATTCTGAATTCCAGCAAAGGTCCGGCCGTCCGTGCCACCCGCGTTCAGGCAGACCGAGTGCTCTATCGTCAGGCAATTCGCGCTCGCCTGGAAAACCAGCCTAATTTGTGGCTATTCCAGCAGGCGGTCGACGATTTGCTGCTGGATGGAAGCCGAGTCTGCGGCGCAGTGACCCAGCTGGGGATCCAATTTTCGGCCAAAAGCGTTGTCCTGACAGCGGGAACGTTTTTGTCGGGTTTGGTGCACGTTGGACAAACCCATTTTTCTGCCGGCCGGGCCGGAGACCCCCCGTCAATTTCACTGGCCCATCGTTTGCGCGAGCTGCAATTGCCGGCTGGCCGGCTAAAGACGGGCACCCCGCCACGCATAGATGGCCGCACGATAAATTATGCCGTGATGCAGGAGCAGCCCGGCGATCGGCCGGTGCCGGTGTTCTCGTTTTTGGGCAACGCGGCAATGCATCCGGAGCAATTGCCATGCTGGATTACGGAAACCAATGAAAAAACGCATGAAATCATTCGTGGCGGCCTAGATCGATCTCCGCTGTTTACCGGCGTTATTGAGGGAATCGGCCCGAGATACTGCCCGTCGATCGAAGATAAGATCACGCGCTTTGCTCACAAAAACGCCCACCAGATTTTCCTCGAGCCCGAAGGATTGGGTACCCATGAAATTTATCCCAACGGTATTTCAACCAGCTTGCCATTTGATATCCAGCTCGCCTTGGTGCGTTCCATCCGTGGTCTCGAGCGCGCGCATATCCTGCGTCCCGGTTATGCCATCGAATATGACTATTTTGATCCGCGCGGATTAAAAAGCACGCTGGAAACCAAGGCAATAGCGGGATTGTTCTTCGCCGGGCAGATTAATGGCACCACAGGGTATGAAGAGGCTGCCGCCCAAGGTTTGCTCGCGGGTGTGAATGCTTCTTTGTTTGCGGCAGAAAAAGAAGGGTGGTGCCCCGGGCGTGACGCAGCCTATCTGGGGGTCATGGTGGACGATTTGGTCACTCGAGGCGTTTCGGAACCCTATCGCATGTTCACCAGCCGGGCGGAATACCGGCTGCAATTACGTGAAGATAATGCCGATTTGCGGCTGACGGAAATCGGGCGCAATCTGGGGCTCGTCGATGACGTCCGCTGGCAAGTTTTCGAAGAAAAGCGCGAAGCTATTGCCCGGTTGCAGGAAAAATTGCGCGGGACTTGGGTCAATCCGCGCATACTTTCTGAGCAGGAATCCATCAGTATTCTCGGGAAAAATATTGAGCGTGAGTACTCGCTCCACGAGTTGTTGCGGCGGCCGGACGTGAGTTACGAACAGCTAAAAAGACTGTCGATTGCCGGGACTCTTGGCGAGATGGATGGCGGCGTTGTAGAGCAGGTCGAGATTCAGGCAAAGTACCAAGGATATATTGAGCGTCAGCGTGAGGAAATTCTGCGTCAGGGACAGTATGAAGCGGTGATGTTGCCGGAGGCGATTGATTATCGGGAGGTTGGCGGTCTGTCTGTGGAGGTTCAGCAAAAACTTAATGAGCATCGTCCTGAAACCATCGGACAGGCATCCCGCATCTCCGGCATAACACCGGCCGCGATCTCCCTGCTGCTGGTGCATCTGAAGCGGGGCTTTCACGGAAGCCATTCCCGGGGCGTCACTTCTTGAGTCAGGCGAAGGATTTGCAACAGGGGCTGGCGGCGCTCGGGCTTGACCTTAGTGATACGATGCGGCAGCAGTTGCTGGGCTATTTGGCGCTGCTGGACAAGTGGAATAGGGTGTACAACCTGACTGCGATCCGTGATCCGCGACAAATGGTGGGCTATCACTTGCTGGATGGCCTGGCGGTTTTGCCGCATTTGTGGCCCGGCCGCTGGCTGGATGTGGGGTGTGGCGCCGGGTTGCCCGGGATAGTTCTGGCAATAGCGCGCCCCGACTGGACCTTTGTTTTGCTGGATAGCAATAGCAAGAAAATGGGTTTTGTGCAGCAGTCAGTCATCCAGTTGGGATTAAAAAACGTGAGCGCTTACTGCGGTCGAGTTGAAGATTACAGGCCGTTAGAGCTGTTCGATGGCATTGTCTCTCGAGCATTTGCGGAATTGGGAGACTTTGCGCGGCTGACGGCGACCTTGGCAAAGCCCGGGGGCAAATGGGCGGCACTCAAAGGCCATGCGGAACAGGAATTACCATCTTTGCCGCAATCGTTTGACGTTGAAAAGATGGTGTCTTTGCAGGTGCCCGGGGTGGTTGCGACCCGCAGCCTGGTCGTCGTGAAGCGCAAGGGAGAGTAGCAATATGACCAAAATATTGGCAGTGACCAACCAAAAGGGCGGCGTGGGGAAAACCACGACCACGGTCAATCTGGCGGCGAGCCTTGCGGCGGCCAAACAGCGCGTGTTGCTAGTGGACCTTGATCCCCAGGGGAATGCGACCATGGGGTGCGGGGTCGAAAAGCGGGATTTGCAGGCCAGCATTTACAACGTGCTGTTAGGGGAAAAAACGGTGGCCGAGGTAAGTGTGGCTGCCGGAGATGCAGCATTTCAGGTGCTGCCCGCCAATCGTGATCTGGCTGGGGCGGAGGTTGAGCTGATCGATTTGCCGGGTCGGGAAACGCGCTTACGCAAGGCATTGGAGCTGGTGGTTTCGGAATATGACTATATTCTGATCGACTGTCCTCCGGCGCTGAACCTGCTGACGTTGAATGGTTTGTGCGCGGCCCGGACGGTGATGATTCCGATGCAGTGCGAGTATTACGCGCTGGAAGGTTTAAGTGATCTGGTAAACACCATACGCAAGGTTCGCGCCGGCCTGAATCCCGAGCTTGAAATCGAGGGATTGCTACGGACCATGTTTGACCCGAGAAACACGTTGGCCCAACAGGTTTCCGAACAGCTGCAGAAGCATTTCGGGGATAAGGTTTACAGGACAGTCATTCCGCGCAACATCCGGCTTGCCGAGGCGCCAAGTTACGGTGTCCCTGTGTTGTATCACGACAAGGCGTCCAAAGGGGCAAAAGCCTATCTGGCCTTGGCTGGGGAAATGTTGAACAAGACCGCTAAAATTGAAAGCGCAAGCAAGGAGCAAAACCATGGCAACTAAACCACTTAAAGGGTTGGGGCGGGGGCTGGAAGCGTTGCTTTCCAGCGGAACCAACGAGAAAGATGATGTGTTGCGCGAGTTGAATGTAAACCAACTCAAACCGGGCAAGTATCAGCCGCGCACACGCATTGACGAAGCTTCGCTCGCCGAGCTGGCCGCATCCATCAAGGTGCAAGGGGTTATGCAGCCCATTCTTGCGCGACAATTGCCGGACGGCTCGCATGAAATCATCGCCGGCGAGCGGCGCTGGCGGGCCGCCCAGCTGGCGGGGCTGACACATGTGCCGGTGCTGATTCGCAGCGTCCAGGACAATGCCGCGCTTGCCATGGCGCTGATCGAAAATATTCAGCGTGAAAATCTTAATCCGCTCGAAGAGGCGATTGGCATACAGCGTCTGATCGATGAGTTTGGCATGACACACCAAACTGCCGCAGACGCCGTGGGTCGGTCGCGCAGTGCCGCGAGCAACCTGCTCCGTCTGTTGAAACTTCCGGAGTCGCTGCAGGATATGCTGATGAAGGGTGTGCTGGACATGGGGCATGCTCGGGCCCTTTTGCCACTTGACGGTGCGCAGCAAATACTGCTGGCCAATAAAATTGTGCTGGAAACGCTCTCGGTCCGCGAGGTGGAAACGCTCGCTCAAGCAGGTGGCGCGGCTCCCGGCAAGGCGCCTTCAGCCAAGGAATCAAAAGCGCGTGACCGCGATGTTTCGCGCATGGAAGAGGAGTTGAGTGCCATGTTTGGCACGCGCGTGATGATCCGGCCGGGACGGAAGGGGCAGGGGAGTTTGCAGCTTCAATATCATTCGCACGAACATCTGGATGACTTGCTGCAACGTTTGAAGCGAGCTCTATAAGTTGACAAAGACAGTAGGCAATGGGGCTCAACAACGTTTGACACCCCCAGATAACGCCGTTATGATGCCGACGCTAACAGATGTCGAGGCGAAAGAAAAAAAAAGAGCCCGCCAGGCCGTCATCCTGCAATGTATGCTCGTGGGGGTTGTCGCAGGCACTGTTTCAAGTCTGGTTAGCACGCCGCAATTTGTACAAGCGGTGTTAATTGGGGGAGGGGTATCACTTCTGAATGGTGTCCTGTTGGCATGGAGAATGTCCCGTGCGAGCAGGCGACCCGCCCAAGATGCACAGCTTCAATTACGGCTACTGTATTTTTACGCCGCCGAAAGGTTTATGGTGGTCCTCGCGTTGCTTGGTGGAGTTATGGTGACGCTTGGTTTGCCAACAGCCGGAATACTGGCCGGCTTTGTAGCGGGGCAGGCAGGGTTGCTTGCGGCCCGGCTGGTTTTGATCAGGATCAATTGAGATAGCGACCTAATAATGTCTAGCGAAGCCCATACCTCAGCAGAATATATCAGGCATCACCTGCAAAATCTTACTTACGGACAGCTCCCGGATGGCACGTGGGGTGTCGCACACAGTGTCGAAGAGGCCAAGGCGATGGGTTTCTGGGCGCTGAATCTGGATACTTTCATTATGTCCCTGCTGCTGGGCGCGGTCTTTATGTGGATGTTCCGCGGGGCAGCAAAGCGGGCTGAGATTGGGATTCCTAGTGGTTTGCAGAACTTCTGCGAGTGGGCAATCGAGTTCATCGACACCAGTGTGCGAGGTTCCTTTTCCGGGCGCAATGCCATGATCGGGCCGCTGGCGCTGACCATCTTTTTCTGGGTGTTTGCCATGAATCTTATGGACCTGTTGCCCATTGATTATATTCCGCTCCTGATGTCTGCCTTGGGTGTGCCTTACTTCAAGGTGGTTCCCTCTACAGATCCCAATGCAACTTTTGGCATGGCAATCGGTGTATTTGTTCTTGTGCTCTACTACAGCATCAAGATAAAGGGTGTGGGTGGGTTCTTGGGTGAGCTGACATTGCAGCCGTTCGGTAAATTTGGGATGCCGGTCAACCTGCTGCTCGAAGGCGTCAACCTAATTGCCAAGCCGATTTCCCTGGCCTTGCGACTTTTCGGCAACATGTACGCAGGGGAAATGATCTTCATTCTAATCGCGTTGATGGGCGGCGCATGGGCGGGCTTTTCGCTTGGAGGCGTCACGCTGTACGGCTCCCAGATTCTGCTGTCGCTGGGCTGGGCGATCTTCCATATCCTAATCGTGACTCTGCAGGCTTTCATCTTTATGACGCTGACGATCGTGTATCTGGATATGGCGCATCAGGAACATCACTAATCCGATTTCTTTTAACTTCACTTTTATCAACAGGAGACGTAAAAAATGGAAATGGCAAACGCATTGCTGTATATCGCTGGGGCACTGATGATGGGTTTGGGTGCGTTGGGCGCTGCCGTCGGCATCGGTATTTTGGGTGGACGCTTCCTTGAGGGTGCTGCTCGTCAGCCCGAGCTGATCCCGATGTTGCGTACACAGTTCTTCGTCGTGATGGGTCTGGTTGACGCCGTGCCGATGATCGCAGTGGGTATCGCAATGTACGTTCTGTTTGCTGTGGTGGGTTAATCAACCGTCGCAATAAACGAAACGCATAACAAGGAAAGGATGTTTGCATGAATATCAATGCAACTCTTCTCGCTCAGACCATTATGTTCGCGTTGTTCGTATGGTTCTGCATGAAGTTTGTGTGGACCCCGATCATGGCGGCTCTGGAGCAGCGCAAAAAACTAATTGCTGATGGGTTGGCCGATGCAGATCGTGCCAAGCATGATCTGGAGCTGGCCTCCAAGCGTTCTGCCGAAATCCTGCGCGAAGCGAAGGAAAAAGCGGGCGAGATCATCTCCAACAGCGAGAAGCGCGCAGGTGAGATCGTTGAAGAAGCCAAGGTTCAGGCGAAGGCTGAAGGTGACCGGATTGTTGCGGGTGCCAAAGCTGAAATTGACCAAGAAGTCTTCCGTGCCAAGGAGCAGCTCCGTACGCAAGTATCGGCAATCGCTCTGGCCGGTGCGGCAAAAATTCTCGGTCGTGAAATCGATGCCAAGGCTCATAACGATCTGCTCGACAAACTCGTTGCGGAAATCTGAATGCCATGTCTGAATCCATAACTATTGCCCGCCCCTACGCGCAGGCTGCGTTTGAAGAAGCCCAAAAGCAAGGGGATTTGAAAGGCTGGTCGGAGATGCTTGCCGGTCTTGCGGAGGCCTCTGGAAATGCGGAGGTTAGCGGCTTGATTGCCAACCCCAAAGTGGGCAAGTCAACGCTTGCCGACTTGATGATTGCCATTGCCGGGGGTTCTGTTGTCTCCCAGCAAAAGAATTTCATCCGGGTGTTGGCTGATAATCAGCGTCTTGCCGTGTTGCCGGAAATCTTTGCGAATTTCGAAGCGCTTCGCGCCGAGGCTGAGAAAACAGTCAATGCAGTTGTGGAATCAGCGTTCGAGCTTTCGGCTGCACAGCAGGAAAAAATTGCAAGCGTATTGAAAAAACGCATGGGCCGCGAAGTCCGTTTGTCTTGCAATATCAAGCAAGACTTGCTGGGCGGTATCGTGATCCGCGCCGGAGACAAGGTGATCGATGGTTCCGCCATCACCCGGTTGGGTGAACTGGCCACCGCCTTGGCCTGATAAAGAATTGTCAAGAATAAGGAAAACCAGATGAAGCTCAACCCTTCTGAAATTAGTAATTTGATCCGCAGTCGCATCGAAAACTTCGAGGCACTAACACAAGCGCGCACTGAAGGTACGGTGGTCAGCGTGACCGATGGTATCGTCCGCGTACACGGCCTGTCCGATGTGATGCAGGGCGAAATGTTGGAATTCCCAGGCAATACTTTCGGTTTGGCGCTCAACCTCGAGCGTGATTCCGTTGGTGCCGTGATTTTGGGTGAGTACGAGCACATCACCGAGGGCGACACCGTCAAATGCACTGGCCGCATTCTGGAAGTGCCGGTGGGTCCCGAGTTGCGCGGCCGTGTTGTCAACGCTTTGGGCCAGCCCATTGATGGCAAGGGTCCGATTGAGGCCAAGCTGACAGACAAGATTGAAAAAGTCGCGCCGGGCGTGATTGCACGTAAATCCGTTGATCAGCCTGTGCAAACAGGCCTGAAGTCGATTGACTCGATGGTGCCGGTAGGTCGTGGTCAGCGCGAGTTGATCATTGGCGACCGTCAGACGGGCAAAACAGCGGTTGCTGTTGATGCGATTATCAACCAGAAGGGTCAGAACATGACCTGTATCTACGTTGCGGTTGGTCAGAAAGCCTCGACAGTTGCCAATGTGGTGCGCAAACTGGAAGAGCATGGCGCGATGGAATACACCATCGTCGTCGCCGCTACGGCATCTGATTCTGCTGCCATGCAGTTTTTGGCCCCATATGCGGGTTGCACGATGGGCGAGTACTTCCGCGATCGTGGCGAAGATGCGCTGATTGTGTATGACGATCTGACCAAGCAAGCTTGGGCATACCGTCAAATCTCGCTGCTGCTGCGTCGTCCACCTGGACGCGAAGCCTACCCAGGCGATGTGTTTTATTTGCACTCCCGTCTGCTGGAGCGCGCAGCGCGTGTAAATGCTGATTATGTGGAAGCCTTTACCAAGGGCGAAGTCAAGGGCAAGACCGGTTCGCTGACTGCACTTCCGATAATTGAAACCCAAGCGGGTGACGTTTCCGCATTCGTGCCGACCAACGTGATTTCAATTACTGATGGTCAGATCTTCCTTGAAACCGACCTGTTTAACTCGGGTATCCGCCCCGCGATTAATGCGGGCGTATCTGTGTCCCGCGTCGGTGGTGCAGCGCAGACCAAGATCATCAAAAAATTGGGTGGCGGTGTGCGTTTGGCGCTGGCCCAGTATCGTGAGCTTGCTGCGTTTGCGCAGTTTGCCTCTGATTTGGACGAAGCTACGCGCAAGCAGTTGGAGCGCGGTCGTCTGGTCACTGAACTGATGAAGCAGTTGCAATACTCGCCGCTGTCGGTGTCGAAGATGGGCGCTACGCTGTTCGCAGTGAACAAGGGTTATTTTGATGATGTGCCGGTGCCCAAAGTGTTGTCCTTCGAATCGGCGTTGCATGCCTATCTGGGGTCGAAGTGCAAAGATCTGATGGATAACATCGAAGCCAGCAAGGACTTGTCGGCGGATAACGAAAAGCTGTTGACTGCTGCGATCGAAGAGTTCAAGGCATCGGCTGTTTACTAAGGCGAGGTGAGTTATGCCGGGCAGTAAAGAAATCCGCACCAAGATCAAGAGCGTAGAAAATACGCGAAAGATCACCCGTGCAATGGAGATGGTGGCCGCTGCGAAAATGCGCAAAGCGCAGGAGCGTATGCGTGCCGCCCGCCCCTATGCCGAAAAGATCCGCAGTGTTGCAGCGCACCTGTCTCGCGCCAACCCGGAATACAAGCATCCTTTTGTCATAAAGCGGGATAGCGTCCGCAATGTTGGCCTGATCGTGGTTACTTCCGACAAGGGTTTGTGTGGCGGTCTGAACACCAACGTCTTGCGCTTGGCAATCAACCAGATGAAAAACTGGGAGGGCGAGGGCAAAGGCTTGCTGGTGTGTCCGATCGGTAATAAAGGGTTTGGTTTTATGAACCGGATCGGCGCCAAAGTGCGTTCACATCTCGTTGGTCTGGGGGACACTCCACACGTCGAGAAGCTGATTGGTACGGTCAAGGCTATGCTGGATGCCTATGTTGCGGGCGAAATCGACGCGATCTATCTAAGCTATAACCATTTCATCAACACGATGAAGCAGGAGCCGCGCGTTGAGCAGCTGCTGCCGCTTAGCGGTGAGCAGCTGGGTACGGCCGAAGGAAGCTGGGACTATATCTACGAGCCTGATGCCAAAAAGGTTATCGACGAGTTGCTGTTGCGCTACATCGAATCACTGGTGTACCAAGCCGTTGTCGAAAACATGGCCTCCGAGCAGAGTGCACGAATGGTCGCCATGAAGGCGGCATCGGACAATGCCAAGACGGTCATCGGTGAGTTGAAGTTGGTGTACAACAAGGCGCGTCAGGCGGCGATCACCAAGGAAATTTCCGAAATTGTGGGCGGCGCGGCAGCGGTAGGCTAATGGCCAAAAGCGTAATTCAAGAATTAACTTAGACGGGGAATCTTAAAAATGAGTCAAGGAAAGATTGTTCAGTGTATCGGTGCCGTGGTTGACATCGAATTTCCGCGTGATCACATGCCCAAGGTGTACGAGGCCTTGCAACTGGCTGACGCAGGCAACGGCATGGTTGAAGCCGGTCTAACTTTCGAAGTGCAGCAGCAATTAGGCGACGGTGTCGTTCGTACGATTGCACTGGGTTCTTCTGATGGTCTGCGCCGCGGCATGGCCGTGAATGGAACCGGCAGAGCGATTGCGGTACCGGTTGGTTCCGGTACGCTGGGTCGCATTATGGACGTGCTGGGTCGCCCGATCGATGACGCTGGAGCAATTCAGTGCGAGGAAACACGCGAAATTCACCAGAAGGCACCAAAGTTTGACGAGCTGTCCCCGTCCGTTGACCTGCTGGAAACCGGCATCAAAGTGATCGACCTTGTTTGTCCGTTCGCCAAGGGTGGTAAGGTTGGCCTGTTCGGCGGCGCCGGCGTGGGCAAGACTGTGAACATGATGGAGCTGATCAACAACATCGCGAAACAGCACAGCGGTTTGTCCGTGTTTGCCGGCGTGGGTGAGCGTACCCGTGAAGGTAACGACTTCTACCACGAGATGAAAGATTCCAACGTGCTGGACAAAGTTTCCATGGTGTTTGGTCAGATGAACGAACCGCCTGGAAACCGTCTCCGCGTCGCATTGACCGGTCTGACCATGGCCGAAAAGTTCCGTGACGAAGGCCGTGACATTCTGTTCTTCGTGGATAACATCTACCGTTACACACTGGCCGGTACCGAAGTGTCCGCGCTGCTGGGTCGTATGCCTTCCGCCGTGGGTTACCAGCCGACACTGGCCGAGGAAATGGGCCGTCTGCAAGAGCGTATTACCTCGACCAAGGTGGGTTCCATTACTTCCATCCAAGCGGTTTATGTGCCTGCGGATGACTTGACCGACCCGTCTCCTGCGACCACCTTCCTGCACCTCGATTCGACCGTCGTGCTGAGTCGTGATATCGCTTCTCTGGGCATTTACCCTGCGGTGGATCCGCTGGATTCCACTTCCCGCCAGTTGGATCCGCTGGTCGTGGGCGAAGAGCACTATGGCGTTGCCCGCAAGGTTCAACAGACGCTGCAGCGCTACAAGGAACTGCGCGACATTATCGCGATTCTGGGTATGGACGAACTCTCGCCGGAAGACAAGCTGGCCGTGGCTCGTGCCCGTAAGATCCAGCGCTTCCTGTCGCAGCCGTTCCACGTGGCCGAAGTATTTACCGGTAGCCCGGGAAAATACGTGACGCTGAAGGACACCATCAAGGGCTTCAAGGGTATCGTGGACGGTGAATACGACCACTTGCCGGAGCAGGCGTTCTACATGGTTGGCGGCATTGAAGAAGCGGTCGAAAAAGCCAAGACACTGCAATAATTGAATGGGGGTTGCAATGGCAATGACCGTACATGTGGACGTTGTAAGCGCGGAAGAGCAGATTTTTTCCGGGCTGGCCGAAGTCGTCGTGGTGCCGGGAGAAATGGGCGAGCTGGGTATCCACCCTCGCCACACCGCACTGATGACCCGGATCAAGCCTGGCTCTGTCCGAATCAAGCGTCCTGACCAGGAAAAAGAAGAGCTGATTTATGTATCGGGCGGTATGCTCGAAGTTCAGCCCAGTGTCGTAACCATTCTGGCGGATACCGCAATTCGCGGTGCCGACCTTGATGAGGCGCGCGCACTGGAAGCCAAGCAGGCGGCCGAGGAAGCCATGAAGGATCGTACTTCCGACATTGACTATGCCGCTGCGCAGGCTGAACTGGCTGAAGCTATTGCTCAGCTTCGTGCGATTGAACAGTTGCGCAAGCACAAGCACTGATCAGTTTCACAGGAAATCTGTAGTAATAAAAAGCAGCTTCGGCTGCTTTTTTATTGACTGAAAGTTATACTTCGGAAGACCAAACGAGCAGGGTAAATATTTTGAATATCATCATACTTGCGGCAGGCAAGGGAAGGCGGATGTACAGCCAGCGGCCGAAGGTTCTCCACGAGCTGGCAGGTAAAGCCTTGGTTCAGCATGTCCTGGATCGTGCAGCAGAAATGCAGCCACAAAACATCTGTGTGGTGTACGGTTTCGGCGGCGAGCAAGTGCCTTTGGCGCTGCAGGATTCAGGCGCCATCTTTGTCTTGCAGGAACCCCAGCTGGGTACGGGGCATGCTGTTCAACAGGCGTTGCCGCACGTGTCCGACGATAGCCGCACGCTGGTGCTGTATGGCGATGTTCCGCTGATCCAGCACAGCACACTGCACCATATGCAACAGGCAGGGCCGGGATTGGTATTGCTGACGGTCAACCTTGATAATCCGACGGGCTATGGGCGCATCGTACGCAACCCCGAAGGGGATGTTCAAAGCATCGTCGAACAGAAAGATGCCTCGCCGGAGCAGCGTGAGATTACCGAGGTCAACACCGGTATTCTGCTGGCACCGACCAGGCAGTTGCGCGCTTGGCTTGGCAAGCTGCAAAACAACAACGCCCAGGGTGAATACTATCTGACTGATATCGTTGCCATGGCGGTGGCAGACAATATCCCCGTGCATACCGTGCAGCCCGCGCATCATTGGGAAGTCGAAGGAATAAACAGCAAAATCCAACTGGCTGCGCTGGAGCGCACCTGGCAGCAGGTGCAGGCGACGCATCTACTCACACAGGGGGTTACGCTGGCCGACCCCGCGAGACTCGACATACGCGGGCAGCTTACTTGCGGGCAGGATGTTGAAATAGACGTCGGCTGTATTTTTGAGGGCCAAGTAAAACTGGGAGATAGAGTGAAAGTGGGCGCTTACAGTGTCGTGTGTAACGCCACCATTGCGGAAGATAGCCGCATCGCCCCCTATTCACATATTGATCAGAGCGAAGTCGGTCGTGCATGCCTGATTGGACCTTACGCTCGACTTCGGCCCGGAACCAAACTTGCCGACGAAGTTCACATTGGCAACTTTGTGGAAATCAAAAACAGCGACATTGCGAACGGTAGCAAAGCCAACCATCTTAGCTACATTGGCGACACTACCGTGGGCAGCGGTGTAAACATTGGCGCCGGAACCATCACCTGCAACTACGATGGTGCCAACAAACATCGTACCGTAATCGGCGATGGCGCCTTTATCGGCTCCGACACCCAGCTTGTTGCTCCGGTGACTGTGGGCAAGGGCGCAACCATTGGCGCCGGCTCCACCATTACCCGCGACACCCCGGACAATCAACTGACCTTGTCGCGCAGCAAACAAATCAGTATTGTGGGCTGGCAGCGGCCACAAAAAGGGAAGAAATAACATGTGTGGAATCGTCGGGGCGATCGCCTCAAGAAATGTCGTGCCAATTCTTTTGGAAGGACTCAAACGTCTTGAATACCGCGGCTATGATTCGGCCGGGTTGGTAATTGGAAACGGACAATCCCTTGAGCGGGTACGCAGCACCGGGCGGGTTGCAGATCTCGTGGAAAAAAGCGCGCAAACCCAAGGCCAAATCGGCATCGCCCACACACGCTGGGCCACGCATGGTGTCCCCAGCGAGCGCAATGCCCATCCGCACATGAGTCGTGACCAGATTGCGATTGTTCACAATGGCATCATCGAAAATTATGAAGAACTGCGCGCCAGCCTGACTGCGGCCGGTTACGAATTCAGTTCGGATACCGACACCGAAGTGATTGCTCACCTTGTCCACAGTCACTACGCCCGCGGCAATACACTCCTCGCGGCAACGCAGGCAACCTTAACCGAGTTGGTGGGCGCCTATGCTATCGGCGTGATTGCTGCCGATAATCCGGATCAGCTGATCTGTGCCCGGCGCGGCAGTCCGCTGCTGCTCGGGATCGGCGAAAACGAGCATTTCATCGCCTCCGACATGTCCGCCTTGTTGCCGGTGACCCGCCGGGTTATATATCTGGAAGAGGGCGATGTCGCCGAGCTTTCCCGGAAGGGCTGCCGAATTTTTGATGAGACCGGCACCGAAACTCAGCGCCCGGTTCAGCTCAGCGAGCTGAGTAATGAAAGCGTGGAGCTGGGGCAGTATCGCCACTACATGCAGAAGGAAATTCACGAGCAGCCCCAAGCACTGGCCAACACACTCGAATCGGTGTGCAACAGCCAGTCGCTCATTCCGGGCATATTTGGCGCCGATGCCCACAGCATTTTTGCCCAAGTCGAAAGCATCCTGATTCTCGCCTGCGGCACCAGCAATCACGCCGGACAAGTGGCGCGCTATTGGATCGAAGAAATTGCCGGCATTCCCTGTAATGTCGAGATTGCCAGCGAATACCGTTATCGCACCAGTGTGGCCAATCCAAAAACACTGGTCGTTACCATCTCCCAGTCCGGCGAGACCGCCGACACCTTGGCCGCGCTCAACCACGCAAAAAATATCGGGCACGAATTCAGCCTGGCGATTTGCAACGTGCCGGAAAGTGCCATCATTCGCCAGTCCAAGTTGCGCTTGCTGACCCGCGCAGGTCCGGAAATCGGCGTTGCATCCACCAAGGCTTTTACCACCCAGCTCGCAGCGCTATTTCTGCTTACGCTGGTGCTGGCCAAACAGCGCGGCAAACTTGCGCCGGAGCTTGAAAGCCAGTATCTCCACGAGCTGCGGCACCTGCCCGTCGCCGTCCAGAAAGTGCTCGCGCTGGAACCGCTCATTGCCGACATGGCACGGCATTTTGCCGACAAGCATCACGCGCTGTTTTTGGGGCGCGGGTTGCATTTCCCGATTGCCATGGAAGGCGCCCTCAAGCTCAAGGAAATCTCCTACATTCACGCGGAAGCTTATCCTGCAGGCGAGCTTAAACATGGGCCGCTTGCACTGGTCGACAAAGACATGCCAGTTATTTCCGTGGCACCGAATGATGCGCTACTGGAAAAACTCAAATCCAATCTGCAGGAAGTACGCGCGCGCGGCGGCGAACTCTATGTGTTCGCAGATGCCAATACCCATATTCGCGAAGGGGATGGGGTTCATATCATGCACATGCCCGAGCACGCGGGTTACCTCAGCCCCATCCTGCACACCATCCCGCTGCAACTGCTGGCGTACTACGTGGCCCTTCAAAAAGGCACGGACGTCGATAAACCAAGGAATTTGGCTAAATCGGTGACGGTTGAGTGAGCGTTCTTTCACAAGGAAAGAGCGTTAGTTTCTCATCTGCACTTTCAGTGCACCAAGCGGCTCGTTACGGGTGGACATTCAGTGTTGCGCTGGTTCTTTTGTGCGGCTGTGCAAGCTTCAACGATAGGCCCCGCGTGGATTTACGTGGTGAGGATAGTGGACGTTTTGAGGCCGACCTGAAAGCGTGCCAAAGCTACGCGGCCAAGGTTGAAGAGACTGCCACAACATCTGGGGCTGCTACGGGCGGGGCGATTGGCGCTGCGATTAATGTTGCTGTCGGCGGCGGCGGCGTGGCGGTGGCAGCCGGAACCGGAGCGATTTCTGCCGGAATTATTTCCGGTACGAGTGCGACGCAGCGTAAAAAACAACTCATTCGAAAATGCCTGGACGAGCGCGGTTATAACTTGCTGGATTAATGTGATTCAATCGACCGGTTTTAGTGTCCTGGCCGGCAGGGACAAACGTTGCAGCTTGGAGAGAAATTCCAGCAGTACCAGCGCGCGGACTTCGCCGTCATCCGATTTTTCCAGTTGGCAGAATTCGGCAGCCAGACCGGCAAAAGGGCCTTCGGTAATTAACACCGTGTGACCTTTTTTAAACAAGGGATTTTCTGGTGAGGGAAGGGACATCAGAGCATCAATTACCTCATCGGGGACAATGGCAGGCAGGGTGCCAAATCGAACCATGCCGGCCACGCCTCGCGTGTTGCGAATGGGCGAAAAATTACTCTGTCCGGCAACCAGTCGGATAAACAAATAACGCCGGAACATACACTCTTCAGCTTCAAGCCATTTGCCCCGATGAATGCGCTGGACCGTTATCATCGGAAGGAAGCAACGGTAACCCTGTCGTTCAAGATTTTCCAATGCGACCAATTCCTGCCGTGGTTTGGTATGAATGACGTACCAGCCACCGCGTGGCTCAGAGGACAGGTCGATTAAAGACATGCGCTAGACTCAGATAAATGTTTTGTCGGCCTGAGGAAAAGTATATCATCGCGGCCCGACTAATTTTGCAAATGGCCACAACGCGGGCCGTAACAGAGAATCAGCATGGGCGATTACACTCAAAAAGAAAAAATCAAAAATTTGCAGAACTGGATATTACGCGGCTTGCTGTTGCTGGGAATAATTTCGCTTTGGGTGTTGTACCGCAATACCTGATTTGCCGCGCATCCGCTGCGGTTTCCGGCTCAGGAAGTTGCGTTGGCGAGCACGAGCGCGTGAAATTGCTCTATAGGTAAAGGCTTGGAAAACAGGTAACCCTGACCATAGTCGCAACCCGCTTTTAATAGAACCTCTTTCTGGCTCTCAGTTTCGATGCCTTCGGCGATCACGGCGAGTTGAAGTTTGTGTGCCATGGCAATGATGGCATCACAAATTGCAGCGTCCTTTGTATCCCGATCAATGGCGTCCACAAAAGATTTGTCGATCTTGATGTAATCGACCTGAAATTTTTTGAGGTATGACAGCGCGGAATAACCGGTTCCAAAATCGTCAATCGCGACCTGCATTTTTGCGCCCCGGTATTCAAAGAGTTTCGCGGCCACCTGTTCGGAGTCGTCGAGCAGGGAGCCTTCGGTAACCTCGAGAACGATCTGCTGTCCATTGACCGCAATTTTGGCCAGATGGTTTACCCAATCGTCTTCAGTCGGGCCATTCAGCTGAATGGGGGAGACATTCACGCTGACCTGCATGTTAATGCCGTGTTGCGTGTTCCAAGTATGAATCTGGGTTGAGACCTCTTCCAGAACCCAGCGTCCGATTTCATTGATCAAGCCGGTTTCTTCAGCAAGTGGAATGAAAATGGCCGGGCTGACGATCCCGTATTCCGGGTGATTCCAGCGGACCAGCGCCTCGGCCTTGACGATTTTCTGGGTAGCCAGTTCGACAATGGGTTGGTAGTAAATCAGGAACTGATTTTCCCGCACCGCGACTTGCAAATCGGTATGCAGGGTAACTTTTCTGAGGGTGGATTTATTGAGCGAATCGTTGGCGAATACGCAGACCGAGCCGCTGGAAAGTTCGGACTGCTGGCGCGCATCACGGGCGAGCTGGATCAGTGCATCAGCCTGTATCGCGTCTTCCGGAAAGAGGGCGATTCCGATCTGGCTCGACGGCACCATCTCGTGCTCGGCAAAGACCAGGCGCTCATTTATATATCCGCGCAACTTGTTTGAAACCATCCAAGCCAATTCTGGCGTGCCGATGTTGTAATACATTACTAAAAAGGAGCCGTCACTGCATTTGGCCACGATATCAGTGGTGCGGATATGCCGCGAAAGCCGCGCGGCGAATTCCATTTCGAAGGCCTCGGCCACATTTTGATCATTTACCGGAAGGCGATCGCGAATCGGGCTTATTGAGAGTACAGCAATGAGCTCCCCGGCTCGTATGGCACGTTTTAGCTCGAAAGCCAGTTTTTGCACAAATTCGACTTGGTTAAGCATGCCTGTGGCTTGCTTTTCGTCGAATCTTGAGGCTTCAGAGGCGATTGCCAAATAGAATAAATCATCCCCGATATTCAGGGTATGAATGTCCATGTTTTTGGCATACACCGAACCATCTTTCCGGCGATCCCAGATTTCGCCTGACCAGCTGCCATTCGACGAGAGCGCTTCCCACATTTTCTGGTAGAAAAACTCATCATGAATGCCCGATGAAAAAATCTTCGGATCTTGTCCGAGCAGCTCTTCTTTTGAATAGCCCGATAGCACCAACGTTGCCAGATTGGCATAGACGATCCGGTTGTCGGTATCAGTAATGACAACCGCGGACCTTAGCTTATCGAAGGTCTGGTGAAATAGGGAAATATCAACCGGCATAATGGGTTGTCGCAGTGAATCGGTCGGGAATTGTAATAAATTCTGTGGCGGCTGTCATTGGAAACAACTTGCGGTCCGGTTAGGGCTTATTCACATCCGGCGGATAATTTTGAATAGGCCGTGTCAGTTAGCCAAGATGCCGTGCGGCCGTAATGAAATTCGGCCATTGCACCACTATTCTCGGGGGAAATGCGCACGACGACATGGGCGGTTTCTCCGCTACCGACAATGACTTCCAACACGTTCTCATTCGTGGTGATGATGCGCGATTGCACCGTTCCCAAAAAGGCGGCTTTAGTCGCGTTGCCGTCGATACAAAGCGCCAGAACTTTGGGCGTCAGGTGGCTGTGCAGCGTGTAAGTCACCTCCTTGCGGACGACTTCCGATTCGCTGGCGCAGCCGGCCAGTCCTAGTAGTAAAGCAGCGATTAAGATGCGTTTATGCATAAGGCTCACCAAACAAACGCGCCTAAAAATATCCAGACGATCAGTGCTATTAGCGCGATATCCAGCAACAACATCCGCCGGTTGTAACGTTGTTGTTGTTGTAATAGCTGGCGGAGAATCTCTTCCTGATCGCGGGCGGAGCGTTCCGCCAGCCGGTGATGCAACAGGCGCGGAAGTTGCGGCAGCAATGTCGCAAAATTGGGTGCCTCAGTAGTCAGCGACTTAATAAATCCGCGCCAGCCAATTTGCTCGCTCATCCAGCGTTCCAGCCAGGGCTTCGCGGTTTTCCAGAGATCCAGATCCGGGTCGAGTTGCAGGCCAAGCCCCTCAATGTTGAGCAGGGTTTTTTGCAGCAGCACCAACTGCGGTTGCACCTCAATATCAAAGCGGCGCGAGATCTGAAACAGGCGCAACAGCACCCGGCCAAATGAAACTTCGCGGAGCGGCTTGTCAAAAATCGGCTCACACACCGAGCGGATGCCGGCTTCCAGTTCATCCACCCGGGTGTTGGCGGGGGCCCAGCCGGACTCGATGTGCACCTCCGCCACGCGCTTGTAATCGCGGCGGAAAAATGCGATGAAATTCTGCGCCAGATAATGTTTGTCTTCGTCCGTCAGCGTCCCCATGATGCCGAAGTCCAGCGCGATGTAGCGTCCATCCGGAGCGACCATGATATTGCCGGGATGCATGTCGGCGTGAAAAAAGCCGTCACGGAACACCTGCGTATAAAAAATTTCAACCCCGTTGGCCGCCAGCCGCGGAATGTCCACGCCGGCCTCGCGCAAGGCCTGCACCTGGCTAACCGGAATGCCATACATGCGTTGCATGACCATCACTTCACTGCTGCAAAAGTCCCAATAAACCTCGGGCACCAAGAGCAGGGGAGAGTTGGCAAAGTTGCGTTTGAGCTGACTGGCGTTCGCTGCTTCACGCATCAGATCGAGTTCATCGCGCAAATGTTTTTCGAATTCGCCGACAACTTCGTGCGGCCGCAGACGGCGGCCGTCCTGCGACAGTCTGGCCAGCAGGTCGGCGCAGATGTTGAGCAGCGCGATGTCGTGTTCGATCACTCGGGCGATTCCCGGGCGCAAAATTTTGACGGCCGCATCGCGTCCGTCCGGCAGCACGGCAAAATGAACCTGTGCGACCGAGGCGCTGGCCACGGGGATTTTCTCAAAACTTTGGAATACCTGCTCCAGCGGTTTGCCATAAGCCGACTCCAGTACCGCGACGGCTTGTGCCGATGAAAAGGGTGGAACCTGATCCTGCAGCTTGGCCAGCTCATCGGCGATATCCGCCGGCATCAGATCACGCCGGGTCGAAAGCATCTGGCCGAACTTGACGAAGATCGGGCCAAGTTTCTCCAGCGCGAGGCGCAAGCGAACGGCCCGCGGACGTTCGGAATTGCGGAAGAACAACACGGTTTTCAGCAAGCTGTGCAGCCAGCGCGTGCGGGCGTGCATCAGCAGGAATTCGTCCAGCCCGAAGCGCAGCACGACGAAAATAATTTTGAGCAGACGGAGTAGTCGCATATCAGCTTATTGTCCGGAGAGTTGCCGGACGCGCTGTTGCAAGCGCGCCAGATCGTCGCGCAGGCTGTCAACATCCGCGATGAAATGCGCGAGTTCGCCCGGTTTGGCAAGCAGCGGACGTTCTTCGGTCCAGTATTCCGCGGCAGCCTGGGTCAGATTCCCCGCGGTATTGCGGATTTCCGCGCCGGCCAGCCGCAGGCCACGCACAAGGCGTTCCGCGAGAATGTCGCCGGTAAGCGGGCTTAAGTCTTCCGCCATGTCCCAGCTCAGGTTGTGCGACAGGAAAAAAATCTCGGCCAGCAGCGCCGCATCCCCCTCAGTCTGCACCTCGGCGTGCGCTTTTTCGTCGTGCATGGCCAGTCGCGGCAGCAGAGACGGGGAGAGTTTGCAGACCGCATCTGCGCTGGCATCCGGCGCGGCGCCGGTGAGCAGACCGTCCGGCAGGATGGTGTAGCCGATCGAAAAGGGCGCAATATCAAAGCGCACAGTTTTTCCGGCGAAGCGCAGCAAGCGCTCTGCGGCCCAGCGATTCTGCTGCAGCAGATGATTGATTGCAGCGGCGGAAGGCCGAGTCAGCATGAAATTAATGAGTGACAGCTTGCTGGAGGCCGGCCAGCAGCCAGACGGATTTCTCGTCTTTCAGGTTTTTCATGACGTGCCAGATTTCGTCGAAGGCTTCCGGCGCACCGCCGTTTTCACGCAACTGGCCGCTCATCCGGACACTGGCGATGGCGTAGTCACCTTCATAGGCAACCTCCAGCAGCGCGGTCTCAATCGACAGCACATCCGTTTTCTGGCTGGCATCACCGCGCTCGCCGAATTGCATGCTGATTTCGGCAAACATTTCCGGCGTGGTGTATTCGCGAATGTCGTCCAGATCCTTGCGATCGTTGGCGGCCTGCAAGCGAATGAAGGTTGTCTTGGCGCCACGCAGGAAGGTTTCCACAGGAAAGTCTGCGGGTACATTCGTGGCGGCCGGGGCGGTGCCGGAACCCGGGAGTGGCATGTTAGCCACCGGTTGCGCGGCGCGGGTGCCGTGCGGATTCATGCCTGCATATTGCAGGGCCGGTTGCGATTTTCGGCGCAGCATGGAAACGAGAAACATCACGGCAACTACCGCCAGAATGATCATGAGCAGTGTGCCCATGCCTTCGCCCAAGCCCATGCTGGCGAACAGCGCACCCAATCCGGCACCGATGGCCAGCCCGGCCAGCGGTCCCAGCCATTTGTTGCCGGGCTTGCTGGTACCTTGTGCAGGCGCTGGTGCGGCAGGGGGCGCCTTCTGTGTTTGTTGTGGGGTGATCGAGCGCTGCTTGCCGATGCTGCCCCCACCACCGAAACGCTTGGCCTCCACGGGCGCAGCAAAAAGGCTTAGGCAGGTCAGGGCGACGGTCAGCAGGGTTAAAAATTGTTTCATGAATATCCTCGGGTTAAGTCGAACAAAACGCCGCGAAGTATAACATTCCAGCGGACGTTAAAACGGCGCCGCGCTTTCAAAGATCCGCCTTCCCTCACGCCCCGGAGGGGTGAACGCAAGGGATGCCGCGTGCAACATCAGGCGCACGGCTGGGGCGCCGCCATAAAGCAGGTCACCGACAATCGGATGGCCGGTTGCCGCGAGATGGACACGCAGCTGATGTGTTCGTCCTGTCACCGGCTCAAGCTGCAGGCGCTGACCCTGAGGACATCTCTCCAGGCAAGCGAAGCGAGTCAGTGCGGGTTTGCCGTTCAGTAGATCGATTTTTTGTCGCGGCCGGTTGGGCCAGTCGGGTCCGAGCGGCAACGAAATTTCCCCGTCTTCAGGCAGGATCCCGCTGACAATGGCGAGGTAGTGTTTGTCGATCTGGCGGTGCGCGAACAATCCGGACAGTTGGCGTTGCATTTCCGCCCCGCGCGCAAACAGCATCAGTCCGGACGTTGCCATATCGAGACGATGCACGACCAGGGCATCGGGATAGTGCTGCGTTATCTGCGATGCAAGACAATCCTGTTTGTCGGGCCCGCGGCCGGGAACCGCAAGCAAACCCGCAGGTTTGTTAACGACCAGAAAATCGTCATCGGCATAAAGAAAGTCCGGCTCAGCTTTCATTGCGAAATTCGTGCCGGTATGCGGGCGTCATCGTGCCGGGGGTTTTGTTTTATACTGCGCGCCGTATTCATGGCATGGACACTTGGGTTTCGTGCCGCAATTGTGGACGAGAGATGGCAGGCATACAAGACAACGATACTTGGTCGGGGCGTTTTAGCGAACCCGTTGCGGAGCTGGTGAAACGATATACCGCGTCGGTGGACTTCGACCGCAAGCTGGCGCTGTTCGACATTCGCGGCTCGCTGGCGCATGCCGAGATGCTGGCGACCTGCAGCATTATTTCGCCGCAGGATTTGCAGGATATCCGGCGCGGCCTGGCACAGATCGAAGCGGAGGTCGTCAGTGGCGACTTCGTATGGTCGCTCGACCTTGAAGATGTGCATCTCAATATCGAAAAACGGCTGACGACGCTGGTGGGTGATGCAGGTAAGCGCTTGCATACCGGGCGTTCCCGCAACGATCAGGTCGCGACCGATGTGCGTCTGTATCTGCGCGATGCCATCGACCAGCTACTGGAGTTGATTCAGGCGCTGCAGGCTGCACTGGTTGAGCTGGCGCAGCACCATATTCACACCATCATGCCGGGGTTTACCCATCTGCAAGTGGCGCAGCCGGTCAGTTTTGCGCACCATCTGATGGCTTATTTCGAGATGCTCAAACGCGACCACGAGCGGCTGCAGGATTGTCGCAAGCGCGTTAACCGGTTGCCACTGGGTTCCGCGGCGCTGGCGGGCACCAGCTATCCGATCCGGCGTGAGCTGGTGGCCGATTTGCTGGGTTTCGAAGCCGTGTGTGAAAACTCTTTGGATGCCGTCTCCGACCGCGATTTTGCGATTGAGTTTACCGCCGCCGCCGCGCTGATCATGACGCATTTGTCGCGGTTTTCCGAAGAGCTTATTTTGTGGATGAGTCCGCGCTTTGGCTTTATCGATATTGCCGACCGCTTTTGTACCGGCTCGTCCATCATGCCGCAGAAAAAAAATCCTGATGTGCCCGAGCTGGTGCGCGGCAAAACCGGGCGTGTAAATGGTCATCTGGTTGCCTTACTGACCCTGATGAAGGGCCAGCCGCTGGCCTACAACAAGGACAATCAGGAAGACAAAGAGCCGCTGTTCGACACGGTTGAAACTTTGGTTCAGACACTGCGAATTTACGCCGACATGGTGGCCGGTATCCGAGTCAAACCGGACGCCATGCGTGCCGCGGCATTGCAGGGTTACGCCACGGCGACGGATTTGGCCGACTATCTAGTGAAAAAGGGACTGCCGTTCCGCGATGCGCACGAGGCCGTTGCGCTGGCGGTGCGTTACGCCGAGCAGAAAGGTTGTGACCTGTCCGACATTGCGCTGCCTGAATTACAGCAGTTTTCCACGCAGATCGGGGACGATGTCTATCAGGTGCTGTCGCTGGAAGGCTCGCTTGCGGCACGCGATCACATTGGCGGCGTTGCCCCGCCGCAGGTGCAAGCGGCACTTTCCCGTGCCCGTTCGTGGTTGCAAGGCACCTGATGCGCTCAAAAAGGCGACCCGGTCGCCCCGTGATTGAAGTACCTACGACGCGAGTAGTTGCTTCAACTCCCCGCTTTGATACATCTCGGTCATGATGTCGGAACCCCCGACAAATTCGCCTTTGATGTACAGCTGTGGAATGGTGGGCCAATTGGCGTAATCCTTGATTCCCTGGCGGATTTCAGGATTTTGCAGGACATCAACGCTGAAGAATTCCTTCACGCCCAGCGCGTGCAGAATGCGCACCGCATTTGCTGAAAAACCGCATTGCGGGAATTGCGGCGATCCCTTCATATAGAGGACGACCGTGTGGCCGGTGACTTGCTGGTGGATGAGCTGCTGAATATCGGTGGTCATGGCAATATTACCTGAATTAAACTGTCGGGAATTTTAGGGGCGGGGGCCACAGCCGTCAAGCCCGGATCGGAAACTGCGGGGTACACGAAGAATATGCAGGATCGCTACGGACGTACTATCGACTACCTCAGAATTTCTGTGACAGATCGCTGTGATCTGCGCTGCAGTTATTGCATGCCCGAGGGTTTCCGAGACTACGAAGAGCCGGCCAACTGGCTCAGCTTCGACGAAATCTCCCGTGTGGTCGCGGTTTTCGCCCGACTGGGCACGTCGCGATTCAGGATTACCGGTGGCGAGCCGCTGTTGCGCCGCGAGATTGCCGGATTGCTTGGCCGGCTTAACGCTATCGAGGGTGTGCGTGATTTGTCGCTGAGCACCAACGGTACCCGGTTGGCGCGTCTCGCACCGGCGTTGCGTCAGGCCGGGGTGTCACGACTGAATGTCAGTCTGGATTCACTTTGTGCTGAACGCGTGCAGAAAATTACTCGTCGCGATGCTTTGGCGGAGATTCTGGACGGTTTGCTCGTGGCCAAAAGTCAGGGCTTTCATCCCATCAAAATCAACATGGTCGTGATGCAGGACGTGAACGAGGACGAGGTGGATGACATGGCCGGATTTTGTCTGCGCCATGGATTTATTTTGCGCCTGATCGAGACGATGCCCATCGGCGACACTGGACGTGCGGCAGGCTTTGTAGATCTGCAGCCGATTCGCCAGCGCTTGCAGGCGCGCTATGGCTTGCGCGAAGGACACATCGCAGGCGGCGGGCCGGCGCGCTATCTGGTTTCCCCCGACGGGCAATTCAGCATCGGCTTTATTACCCCGCTATCACAGCACTTTTGCGAAACCTGCAACCGCGTGCGTTTGTCGGTCGATGGCACGCTGCATTTGTGTCTGGGGCAGGAACATTCGCTGGCATTGCGGCCTTTGTTGCGTGCCGGGGCGAGCGATGCAGAACTGGAGGCGGCCATTCTGCAGGCGATCGACCTCAAACCCGAGCGCCATGAGTTTCGCGAACAGCCAGACAAGCTGATCCGCATCATGGCGCATACCGGTGGCTAATGACGCCCCGCGCTATTTGAGTTTTTCGATCCCCAGCATTCTGAGCACGCTGGATTCGTAGAACGGCTCCGATGTGCCCTTTTTCATCTTCCGGATGAAGTAGCGCTCAAACGCTACTTTGGCGAGATGCACCCATTTGCCCTCGGAAAACCAGTTCACGTTCCTGGGCGGAATTTGTGGCATGGCGACAAAGGCCACGCCGGTTTCGCCGAAATCGGCGAGGCACACGGCGTTCCAGGTGGCTTCACGGTCAGCTTGCGTCCCGTTTAGATCGGCGTGAATGTTGTACACCGTCGCGGCCACCATGGATTCAATCATGTAACCGGTTTTGGGTGTGCCCACTGGAATCGGCGTGGGCTCGACCGGCGGAATGGCAACACACACGCCAACCGCGAACACATTTTTGAAGGTCGGATTACGCTGATGTTTGTCCACGATGACGAAGCCGCGCGGATTGGTCAGACCTTCGATTCCTGCAACAGCATCCACGCCTTTGAAGGCCGGCAGCATCATGCTGTAGCTGAACGCCAGCTCATGCTGTTTTTTCTCCGCGCCCATGTCGTCGTGCTCGGTAACGTACATTTTGCCGTCTTCGATCCGGGTGACTTTCGCATTGCAAATCCACTTGATGTGCTTGTCGCGCATGCCGGATTCGAGAATACCTTTGGAATCGCCCACGCCGCCCAGACCGAGATGACCGATATAGGGCTCGGAAGTAACAAATGTCATCGGCACCTTGTCGCGGATCCGGCGCTTGCGCAAATCGGTTTCCATGATGAAGGCGTATTCATAGGCAGGTCCGAAACACGAGGCGCCTTGGACGGCGCCAACAACGATAGGCCCCGGATTTTTGCAAAAGCTTTCCCACTCCTCGTGAGACTTCATGGCGTGGTCAACGTGGCAAATGGAATGGGTGTGCCCTCCCGGCCCCAGTCCCTCGACTTCCTCAAACGCCAGCTTGGGTCCTGTGGCAATGACCAGATAATCGTAGCTGACAGACTGCCCGTCATTGAGTTCGAGGCGATTCTCTCCGGGGTGAACACGCCTGACGCCGGTGGAAAAAAATTGGATGTCCCTGCGTTCCAGATAACTGCGGATCGGGAATTCAATTTGCTTGCGCTCGCGCCATTTGACGGCGACCCATGGATTTGACGGAACAAAATGAAAGTATTCGTCATTGGAGATAACACTGACCGCGTGCGAGGGACCCAGGCGGTCGCGCATTTCGTATGCGGCCGGCAAGCCACCCAACCCCGCGCCCATGATGACGATGTGTGCCATATTTTCCTTTCAGTCAGGCGATATTCGGGATCAGCGCCGGGGTTCTTCTTCGGATAGCGTGACGCCCTGTTCCTTGGCAAACAGCACGGCCGCTTTGACGCGTGAAGACAAATTCAGTTTGTTCAGAATATGCCGGACATGTTGCTTGACAGTGTCGTAGCTGATCGACAGGGTTTGGGCGATTGCCTTGTTGCTTTCGCCGCGCGAGAGCAATTGCAGTATTTCGCGTTCGCGCTCGGTCAGCAGCTTGAGGGAGTTCTTGGGTTCCGCGTCGGACTGGTCGCCGCGCAGCATATCAATCATTTTTACGGTCATGCTGGGGGCAACAACCAGTTCGCCGGCCGCCACACGCCTGATGGCATCAACGACTTCTTCGGGGGCCATGTCCTTGAGCAGATAGCCGCGGGCCCCGGCACGGATGGCATTGCCGAGATCGATTTCAGAATCGCTCATCGTCAGGATCAGCGCCGGAATTTCACAGCCATCAGCGCGAATCTGTTCCAGCATGCCCAAGCCATCCATGGGCTTCATGCGCAGATCCAGAATCAGCAGATCGGGTCGTTGGGCAACCAGTGCTCGTAGCTCCTCCAGCGTGCCGACCGCGCCCAGGACGTTGAAACCATAGCAGCGCGACAGTAACTCGCTCAAGCCTTTGCGGCACAGGCATTGGTCATCCACCAGGGCAATTTTTAATTCATCGGTCATGCAGCTTCCTCCAGTTGGATTCTGGATCGGGAAAATACAGTTGAACGCTGGTTCCCAATCCCTTGGTGCTGTCGACGCGAATTTCGCCGCCGATATGTTGTGCCCGCTCGCGCATGATCACGATGCCATAATGGCCCTCGACCGGAGAAAAGGTCCCCGCGCCATTGTCCTCGATGGTGAACACATAATACCCGAAGTTGTAATCAACGATCAGCCGGGCATGACTGGCATTGGAATGCTTGGCGATATTCGAAAGCGCTTCGCGTACGATCAGATAACACTGGATTTCATGCTCTAGCGGCAAATCCAGGTCGGCCACCCGGATCGTGTAATCCAGCACGATACGGTTTTGTTTGCGAAATTCGCGTACCAGCAATTCCAGGGCATGCAGCAGCCCCGCTGGGTCCATTTCGCTGCGGAAATCCGTGATCAGCGCCCGCACGGCTTTCTGCCCGATTTCCAGCGCGTCTTCGATGTCCTGGGAAGCTTGGCTTGCCATCTCGGGGTCGTTTCGCCGCAAGGCACTGCGCAGCAATGTGGTGTTCATGCGGGCGTAGTTCAGCGTTTGAGCAAGAGAGTCGTGAATTTCATTGGCTATGGATTGCCGCTCCATTAGCATTTCGGCACGGCGTGCCTCGCGGCTGGCGCGGGCGTGTTCGATGATACCGCCGAGCATTTCGGCCAAGGCAATTGCCAGATTGGCTGTCTGCCCGGAGCGTGACTGCGGGGTGTTAAAAAACAGGGTAAAAACGCCCAATAAGTTTTCCGGCGCCTGCCTGCTCTGCAGCGGTACGGAGATGACCGATTGCAGCTGGCGGTGCGAGCGCCCTTGGCGCGACTCACAATCCGGAATGTTGGTGGAACACAATCCGTGCATGAACGCATCCTTGGGGCAGTTTTCGCAAGCGAGTTCGACAAAACGTTCAGCCTCGAGATCCTCGCGGGACAGGCCGATGGCGGAAATGACTTGCAAGGTTTCCTCGTCCGGCAGCAGGACCCGAATAACCCCAGCCTGCGCATGAGCGAGGGTTGTCATGGCTTCAAGCGTTGAGTTGAGCAGGGTTTCGAGTTCACTCGGGGCGGCGGTAATGAATTCCATCTCGACACAGGTGTCGATACCACCGTTTTGCTCGGGCGGTAAAAACTCTGGCTCGCGCGTCCAAAAGAAAACGCCGCCGGAAGATTTTCCGGTCAGGCCATGCGGGTTACTCATGGTTTTCAGTTACGGACATTCGGCAGACTCCTGTCGGGAATGTTCTGAAAATCAGGGGGCTGGATTTATTTTTTGCGCATAAGAGTATGCTTATCTACTAAAAATTACAATAGCAATCCGCTCAACTATCTGACGTTTTGCTGTCTTGAGGGCCGCATAATTCCAAGCGAGTTAAAAAGCATGCTCGTACCAGAGGCCAAACGTCTGAAAGTGCTTTGTAGCGCCAGTGCGCGGGTGTGGGGCTATAATCCGGCAGCCTGACTTAGACCATTAGGAGACCGACCATGCAACACCTCACCCCGAAAGAATCTTTCGATTTTCTGCAAGCTAATCCAGAAGCTGTATTCATCGATGTGCGCAGCGAGATGGAATACATGTTTGTCGGCCATCCGCGGGGTTCCATTCATATACCCTGGGTCGATGGTCCGGATTGGGAGATCAACCCGATGTTCATCGCCCATGTGCGCAAGGCTGCCAGCGTTAATCGTCCAGTCGTCCTCATCTGCCGGTCTGGCCGTCGTTCCGCCGATGCTGGTGAGGCGTTGGAGCAAGCCGGCTTGAAGGATGTGTACAACGTTGCACACGGTTTTGAAGGTGATCTTGACGACGCACACCATCGAAACTCGCACAATGGATGGCGACATGATGGGTTGCCTTGGGCGCAGACTTAAACCATCAAGCTTGTCGTCCCGGTCTTCATCGGGATGAAAAGAATGTACAGGTGCCTGTAACCATCATTCCTTAGTCGCCGCGCAAGCATGAACCGCTGCGCGGCGTCATTATTGCTTCGCGAATGCCTTAGGGTGCCTTGGGCGTGGTGTAAGGCACTTCTTTCTGGTGTGGCTCCCAGGTGGTTTCATAGCCCACGAAGAACTGGCCCGGCACGATCTCTTTTTGGCGGGTGGTTACGCAGAACGCGTGACCATCCGGAACTTTGGGGCGGCAAAAGGGTTTCTTTTCTTCACTCATGGTCTTCTCTCCTTTGGTTGTAGCAAGCGTGTTGCTTGAAAGCGGGAGGCATATCGTGGCTGGCCCCTCCCAAGTGGCCGTGGAACGGTATTATTTGCGGGTGTAGTGAGCCTTTCCAGGTATCACATGCCGCACGCCCCCCTGCGGGTTTTCCACGTCCCCTTTGTAGCGGGGGATGACGTGAATATGCACATGAAAAATGCTTTGTCCGGCGGCAGGCCCGACATTGACCCCGATGTTGTAACCGTCCGGATGAAACTCTTCATCCAACTGTTTCTTTTCTTCCTGAATGAGCTCCATGCAGGCCGCAACTTCTTCCGTCGTCAGCTCGAAGAAGCTGGCGACATGCCGGCGCGGGATGACCAGCGTGTGTCCCGGGCTTGTTGGGTAGGTGTCGCGCGCGCTGTAGGCGAGTTTATGCTGTAGCGAAATGCCGCGCGGATCCAGGCAGAATAGGCAGGGATCGTTGGGGTCGCGTTTCTTCTCTTGTGTGGCTTCGGTCGACAACGGCTCACCTCTTTCTGTACGCTATACTCGGAAGAAGAAAATCATCGCGAGGAACACATTGTGGCATCGAACAAAGGACGGGCTTACTTTGCATTGCTTGGCTACCATTTCAACCCCGACGACATCACACGCCTGCTTGGGATGGAACCTACCTCGGTCAATGCCGCGGGCGCATACAGCGGGTTGGATAAACCCGTCATCAGCTCTTGGGAATTATCCACGGAGACCTTTGTCGGAGAGGTGGACGTATTCGACTTAACTGATGGCCTCGTCAAACAGCTGGAACCTCTCAAGGAAAAGATCGTTGATGTTTGCAAGAGCCACAATCTCTCGCCGCGCCTGGGCGTGGCGCTGACCTTGTCTATCGATAAAGGCGAATCCAGTCCGGAGGTCGGTTTCGGCGCGCGCACGATCCGATTCCTAGCGGATACCGGCGCATTCATCGAGGTGGAGAACAGACTTTCTGAACGGGTCTGAATCATTCTTCACCCCGCCGCTTGGCTGCTTAAAGCGGTCTGTGCCTGCGCCAGTTTCAGTTGTTCCTGACAATGCCTCAAGCAGAGCGGCTGTAGCGCGTGGCGGAAACACTCCATGATCACTTCGAATTCATCCGCGATCTCTTCTGCGAGCGCGGCATCGTTGCTCATTTGCGCCAATACGTTTTGCGCGGTCGCCTTGTTCACGCGACAGAGGACGGAAACATGGATAGGCAGCTGCTGTTCCATGCTAACCGTCAGCGCCTTCTCATACGAATTGATCGCTTCTTTCAAGCGATCAGGATTCGCTTCCGACTCGCCTAGATGATGCAAAGTGATGCCCCGGTTGTTGTGGGTAGCCGTCAGCGTTAGGGCGTGATCGTCGGCATTGAGTACGGCCAGCGCATTCTTGTAGGCGACCACGGATTTTTGCAGTTGGCGGTGGCCTTTTAGCTGGATGCCGTAGGTGTACAAGGTCGAGCCGAGTTGATGCATGGTCTGCATCCAGTCTTCCGGATGGGCCTCTCGTGTCCAAACCAGCAAGGCGTTGGTGTAGGCATCCACCGCGAGCTTCAGCGGACCGGTCTCCTCAATCAAGCGGCCCAGCGCCTGGTTGGCCGTGCCCAGGTTGTATTGCGTAGCCGCCCATTCCAGCGGTGATTCTTCCTGAGGGTAGCCTTCCAATGCCCGGCTAAAGCACTGGATGGCCTGCTCGAAAAATGCCGCATCATGGCGTTGCTGGCCCAGTGCGGAGAGGATATTGCCGAGATCGTCCTGTGTTTTTGCGCAAGGGGAGGCGGCCAGCGATGACGTCAGCGTTTCGCACAGACGCTCGAAGATGCGGGTACTGTAGCGATGTTGCTCGTAATTGCCACGCGTGTAGCGGAAGTTGTCCGCGACGGCGACTTGCGTACCCGGCATGGCGGCTGCGGCCTCCTGTTCGTTCAGCAGACAGAGTCCATCTGCAATGGCGCCTTCCAGTGCCTTGTTTGCGGGGTAGAGGAGGTACAGGGTAGAGCGCTTCATTGTGCCCGTTCGAGTATCTCGTTCAAGTCCGGATCGGCCCCAGCCGCGCCGCCAAGATCAATCTCTTCCTCGGTCGCTTCGCGTATCGACAAGACTTCCAGCATGAAAGTGACTTCTCTGCCGCAAAGGGGATTGTTGCCGTCGACAGTCAATGTCCTGTCGTCGAATCGGGTCACGATAAAGTTCTTGGGCTCACCCTTTTCGTTTTCCATGGTAATCGTCATGCCGATCTCCCGATATTCTTCCGGCACATTTTCAATGCGGTCGGTGAATACCAGAGACTCGTCTCGCTCGCCGTATAGCAGCCTGGTGTCGATCGGGATATCGATGATATCGCCGACTTTCTTGCCGTACAGTGCCTTGGTCACGTCCTCGGACATCACGTCGTTCACGCCGTGCACATAGCCCAGTGGATAATCCACAGTGACCAGTATGTCGCCGGTTTTGTTGTCGATGACCTTGTAATTCAGTTCAACGAATTTTTCGTCTTCAATGGTATCTGACATATCGATTTTTTATAAAAACCCGGCCTTAAAAAATGGTGGCGCCGAAGATTCTCACTTTGTCCTTTTCATAACCGAGAACCAATCTTCCCAGCCATTCGCCGGGTTTCGCCGTGCTTATTTGTTTGTATAGTACGGTGACATATTCGCCACGACGAATGATGCCAAGATACGCATAGTCCGGGGACAGATTTTTCGCCAGTTCGCTGCGGGCGAACTGCTTGCCCATTTCAACCTCATTCGCGCCCGCTATAAATGTGCTCGAAAAGTTGCGCGTAAAAGCGCCGTAATTGCCTTCATTCGAGTATTTGACCAGATCCGCCCACATGGGATTCGCGATCTCCAATATCGCTTCATCTGTCATATCAATGATATTCATCAACCCAACTCCATTTTTGCGAAAGAGATAAAAAGAGGACCAACATGAAATATGCCGGCCCTCTTTATGTACGACCAAGTTATCGCAAATAACTTTGCGTAAGCCTGCGGTTGCCTAGTGATGGTCAGTTGGCGGCGCTTTCTCGACATCGCCTACCAAGTGGTAGAGCGGTGCTTTTTCCATCGTGTATTCGCCCGTCTTTGGATCGCGACGGGACACCGTCAGCACGTGCCAGTTCTGGTCATCCAGCTTCATTGCATCCCCCCGGTAGTAGTATCCCGGCCAACGTGTCTCCTTGCGGAAAAGCGTGTGATGGAACACACTTTCCGACGTCAGGAAGCGATGCTTCAGCTCCCATGCACGCAGCAATTCATGGATATCCGATGCGGCAACCTTTTCCAGATCTTCCCCCAGGATCGACATCTTCTTCAGGCCGATATTCAGCAGCTTATCGTTGGTCATGTAGTTGACGCCAAAACCGCCGCAGTACTCATCCATCAGCTTCTGCAAACGATCCAGACCCTGTCTCGGATTGATGAAGTTGGGATTGACGGTGCCGGCAACCACTTCGTTGCTGAAAACCCGGTAAGTTTCCAGCGGCTTATAGATCTGTTCCCTGCGTCGATCGATCTGGGCGTCGGAAACACGGATGCCTTCCGCTTTGCCATCATCGATATATTTGCAGGCGGCCTTGGCCGCCAGACGACCTTCGGTGAAGGAGCCCGACGAGAAGGCGTGCGGTGTGCCGCCAACCGCATCACCGGCGCCGAACAGACCTTCGATCGTCGTCATGCGGTTGTAGCCCCAGTAGTATTCCGGAGGAGATACGTCTTCCGGACCCGAGCACCATGCGCCGCAACCGGTCGCATGCGAACCCATGACATAAGGCTCGGAGGTGGTCAGCTCTGGGTTCTCGTATTTGGGATCCACGTCTGTAGCCGCCCAAAGTACCGCCTGACCCACGGTCATGCCCAGGAAATTGTGCCAGCCGATCTCTTCCAGATGCGGATCCTGGAAAGCTTCCATGGTGACCATGTGGATTGGGCCGCGACCGGCGTTCACTTCGGAGATGATCGCGTGGTTGCGCAGGCAGGTCGGGATGGGGCGATGCGTACGGTGTGAAACTTCCGGATCCAGATATTCCTTGCCGACCATTTTCTGAAGATCCGGGAACCATTTGGACTCGTACTCTTCACCATAGGCATTTTGGGTATAGGTCTTGAGGTGCAGGAAGTAGGCGCCAACCGGACCGTAACCATCCTTGAAGCGGGCCAGCACGATACGGTTTTCCATTTGTGTCATTTTTGCGCCGGCCTCGATCATCAGGCCATAGGCAGAACCCGACGACCAGGGTGCGTACCAGACACGGCCCGCACCTTCACCGACAGAGCGCGGCTTGAAAATGTTGGATGCGCCACCGGCGCCACAGATCACGGTCTTGGATTTGAACACGTGGTAGTTGCCCGTGCGGACATTAAAGCCCACAGCGCCGGCAACACGGTTTTCCCTGGATTCATCCATCAGCAGGTGGGTCAAACAGACGCGGTTGAAAACCTTGTCAGCTGACTTCTTGGCCGCTTCGGCAACAATAGGCTTGTAGGATTCACCGTGGATCATGATCTGCCAACGCCCTTCACGCAAAAACGAACCCTTCTTCTCGTCGCGCATGATGGGCAGGCCCCATTCTTCAAAATTGTGAACAGTGGAGTCGACGTGACGCGCCATGTCAAAAGCCAGATCCTCGCGCACCATGCCCATCAGGTCGATACGCGCATAACGCACATGATCTTCCGGATTGTTCTCGCCAAAGCGCGTGCCCATGTAGCAGTTGATCGCATACAGACCCTGAGCGACTGCACCGGAACGCATGATGTTCGCTTTTTCGGCGATGACGATCTTCTTGTTCTGGCCCCAGTATCTTGCTTCAAATGCGGCACCCGTACCGCCCAGACCCGCACCGGCAACCAGGATGTCGATATCGTCTTCAATAATTGTCTGGTAGCTCATTAGTATTGCACTCCCTCTTTGATTTCCAGACCATTGGATTCCAGCGTATGCAGGCCGCCTTCATCCATGCGGATATATTTCGGTTCGTTAAACAATAACTGGCTGTCACGCATTTCCTTGCTGGGCGCAGGTACATCTGCAAGTTTCGGCGTCGCCGAGCCCCAAGGCTTGGTCGTGATAGGCGCCAACAACTCCATATCTTTTTTACCGTTGCGGAACTTGATGCGCCATGCAATGGTGCCTTTTTCCTCATCCCGGAGCACGCGTACCGAGTGGCCCAGTGGCGCGAAATCGGCATAGCCGCGTACATCAATCGCCTGGTGTGGGCAGGCTTTTACGCAGGAATAGCATTCCCAGCACATGTTGGGTTCGATGTTGTATGCGCGTCGCAGCTTTTTGTCGATGTGCATGATGTCTGATGGACAGATGTCAACGCAGTGACCACAGCCATCGCAACGCGTCATATATACAAAGGTTGGCATGATTGTATTCCTCTATTTTTTAGGTAATCGGTCGAGTCAGAATTAATAATGCTGCGGTTTCTCAGCCTTGATACAAAGCCCCATATTGGGCGGATTCTTGCCCATATACATGGGAACATCCGGAAACTTCCGTTGTACTTCAGGATCCGTCAAATCATAGTCAGGCGGTAAATTCTCCCGGGAGCCATCGGCCCGGGTAATTTTTTTCTGATGGGCCGCGGCGGGTTTGAAAAACATGTGAGCGAACTTGGACCAATAAACACCCCCAAAGAGCACGGTGCTTGCCAGGATGAACAGGGCAAAGAAGATGGTCAGTCCGCCGCCGGTGAATGACCAGATCAATGCGAAAGTCGAGGTGGCAAGCAGCGAGAGAATGAACAAGTCCGCGCGCTCGAACCGAAACCATGGCAGGCCTTCCGCAGACACATCAACACGAATGAAGAACCAGAACCAGTATCCGCCAACGGCCAGCATCAGGGCGCCGATATGCCACAGCTGTGGCAGCAGGGCCGGGGTGGGTTCGGCCGGTGAGGAATAGCCGAAGATCATGATTGCAGTAGTCACAGCGAAAGTGATGAATCCGTACATGGTTAACAGGTGGGAAAGCCGGCGCCGTGGGTTTTTGAATTCGCCGGATGTCAAAACCTCGTTTATTAGCACGGAGGCGGCGATTGCCGCTTTCTCTCCGCCACTCACCGAGCGTTTTGCACTTTTCTTCGCTTTTTTCGCATTTTCGAAAAAGTACTGCGCGCTTTTTTTGTGCAGCATGTCAAGTATCGTCCCGCCCATGACCAGCAGAACCATAAGGACGACATAGCCCTGCATCATTGTGGGGGATATAACTTCTGAAAGTGCGGCGAAGTGGTTGCTCGTGAACATCGGTTTCTCCTCAAAATATTTTTAGTCACCAGTTATTAGTCAATCGATCAGCCGTTTATCCGCTATTCAATCCTGCGTAATATTTGCGCAATATCTCCACCACTTCCGGGCGACTGAATTCGGGAGGCACGTCCTCGCCTTCGGACAGCATCTTGCGCAATTGAGTGCCGGACACTTGCAGCCGATCGGCATCGGAATGCGGGCAGGTGCGCGCCGAGGCCATGCCGCCACATTTGTAGCACCAGAAAGAGACATCGATCTTGAGTGCCTGTGTCTCCAGTGCATCCCTGGGGATTTTATCGAAGATATGGTGCGCGTCGAACGGGCCATAGTATTTGCCCACGCCGGCGTGGTCGCGACCGACGATGAGATGCGAGCAGCCATAGTTCTGGCGAAATAGCGCGTGAAGCAGCGCTTCACGCGGACCGGCATAACGCATGTCCAGCGGATAGCCCGCCTGGACGACGGTCTTGCCGACGAAGTAGTTGCCGGTCAGCGCAATGATGGCATGGGTGCGCACCTCGGCCGGGATGTCGCCCGGCTTGAGATTGCCGAGCAGGGAATGAATCATCACGCCATCGCACACTTCGATGGCGATCTTTGCCAGATATTCATGCGAACGGTGCATGGGGTTGCGCGTCTGAAATGCGGCCACCTTGCTCCATCCCAGCTCGTTGAACAGGGCGCGCGTTTCTTTCGGCGTCATGAACAGCGCGCCGTATTTCTGCGGGAAGCCGCCTTGCGACAACACTTTCACCGGGCCGGCCAGATTTACTTCGCCCTGTTCCATCACCATTTTTACACCGGGGTGCTCGAGGTCAGTGGTGCCGAACACGGTGGCGCATTCGTGCGCCTTGTCGATGGTGTATTTCTGCGTCACCAGCATGGTGGCAAGAATGCTGCCGTCGTCAGGATCGACCAGTGCGATGTTGCTGCCGGTAGGGATGGCGTCTGCCGTAGATTTATCTGTGGATAGGGTGATGGGAATGGGCCAGAACAGGCCGTTGGTGAGCGTCATGCCGTCGCATACACCCTGCCAGTCGGCGTGGCTCATGAATCCCTCCAGCGGTGTGAAACCGCCGATACCGAGCATGATGAGGTCGCCCTTTTCGCGCGAACTCACGGTCACTTTGGGATAAGTGTTCGCCCTGTTCAGTTCGGCGATCAGATCTTCGCCCACCAGCAACAGCGGATTCAGATCGCCCCCGCCGTGCGGGTTTACCAATGCCATAAAGCCTCCCTGAATGGGTGCAGCTACAGAAGTAGACAATATAATTATTCTGGAACGTACAGTAGAGGAACATCTCATATGAGGCGATACCCCTCATGGGTTGAGGGTCACCCCCCCCTTATGGGTTATTCCGTTCCCCCTCATTACGGCTATGGCAGTGGTGGCAAGGGATACGCATACTGACAACCCTGAAAGATTGAGTAATTTCGTAGGGTAGCGGCATACCAAAAATGCGCCGCGCTCCGCTGATTTCAACCCATAAAAGATTTTGCCCATGCCATCGACTCCATTGCACGACCCACTGGCACCGCCGGTTGCCGGGGCCACCACCGAGATCAAGAAGACCACCTGTTATATGTGCGCCTGCCGCTGTGGCATCCGCGTGCATCTGCGCAACGGTGAGGTGCGTTACATCGACGGCAATCCCGATCACCCGTTGAACGGCGGCGTCATCTGTGCCAAAGGCTCTTCCGGCATCATGAAGCAGTATTCGCCGGCCCGTTTGACCAAGCCGTTGCGCCGTAAGCCCGGTAGCGAGCGCGGCGCAGGCGAGTTCGAGGAGATCAGCTGGGAAGAGACCTTCAGCATCCTGGCCGAGCGTCTGGGCAAGCTGCGTGCGACAGATCCGAAGAAGTTCGCCTTGTTCACCGGGCGCGACCAGATGCAGGCGCTGACCGGCATGTTCGCGCGCCAGTTCGGCACGCCCAACTACGCGGCGCACGGTGGTTTCTGCTCGGTCAACATGGCGGCTGGCATGATCTACACCATCGGCGGTTCATTCTGGGAATTCGGCGGCCCCGATCTGGAACGCTCCAAGTTGTTTATCATGATCGGCACGGCCGAGGACCATCACTCCAACCCGCTTAAAGTCGCGCTGTCCAAATTCAAACGCGAGGGCGGCCGCTTCATTTCCATCAATCCGGTGCGCACCGGTTACTCGGCCATCGCTGACGAATGGGTGCCCATCCGTCCCGGCACCGACGGTGCTCTGTTCCTCGCCATCATCCACGAGCTGATCGAGCTGGGGCTGTATGACCGCGAGTTTCTGGTGCGCTATACCAACTCCGGCCAACTGGTGAACCTGGATGCGGAACATGACGAGTTCGGCATGTTCGTGCGCACCGAAGTGCCGGAAGAAGAGGGTTGCTACGACCCGCAGAATAAGCTGTGGTGGGACCGCAATACCAACAAGCCGGTGGTGACGCATACCGAAGGGGCCGATCCTTTCCTGCGCGGTGAGTTCAAACTGTCTGATGGCACGCCGGTCAAACCCGCGTTCCAGTTGTTGAAAGAGCGCGTCGCGGAATACACGCCTGAATGGGCTGAAGGGGTGACCGGCATTTCTGCCGACACCATTCGCCGGTTGGCGCACGAGATGGGCATCACCGCACGCGACCAGAAGATTGAACTGCCGATCGCGTGGACGGACTCTTGGGGCAAAGAGCACAGCAGCGTCACAGGCAATCCGGTGGCCTTCCATGCCATGCGTGGTCTGGCCGCGCACTCCAATGGTTTCCATACCATCCGTGCGCTGTCCATCCTGATGACATTGCTGGGCACCATTGACCGTCCCGGGGGCTTCCGTCACAAGCCGCCCTTCCCGCGTCCGATCCCGCCCTGCGCGCGTCCGCCCAACGACCCTCGCGCGGTGCAGCCGAACACGCCGCTGGACGGCATGCCGTTGGGCTGGCCGGCAGACCCTGACGATCTGTTCGTGGACAAGGAAGGTGAGCCGGTACGTATTGACAAGGGCTTCTCATGGGAATATCCGCTGTCCGCACACGGTCTGATGCACAACGTGATCACCAACGCCTGGCGCGGGGATCCGTACAAGATCGACACGCTGCTGCTGTTCATGGCCAACATGGCTTGGAACTCCACCATGAACACGTCAGAGGTGCGCAAAATGCTCACAGACAAGGACGAGAACGGCGAGTACAAGATCCCCAACATCGTGGTGTGCGACGCCTTCCATTCCGAGACCACCGCTTTCGCCGACTTAATTTTGCCTGACACGACCTATCTGGAACGTCACGATGTGATGTCCATGCTGGACCGTCCGATCTCTGAGTTTGACGGCCCGGTGGACTCGGTGCGGATCCCGGTGATGCCGCGTACCGGCGAGTGCCGTCCTTTCCAGGAAGTGCTGATCGAACTCGGTACGCGTTTGAAACTGCCGGCGTTTGTGACCGCTGATGGCACGCGCAAGTATCGCGACTATCCTGATTTCATCGTCAACTGGGAAACCGCGCCGGGTTCCGGCATTGGCTTCCTCTCCGGCTGGCGCGGCAAGGGTGGCGAGAAGAGTATGAAGGGCGAGCCGAACCCGAACCAGTGGGAAATGTACGCCAAGAACGACTGCGTGCACCACGAGGTGCTGCCGCGTTCCTACCAGTTCATGCGCAACTGGAACAAGGGCTATCTGGAATGGTCGCAACGCAACGGCATCACGCGCTATTCCGAGCCCATCCTGATCCACCTGTATTCCGAGGTGATGCAGAAGTTCCGCCTCGCCGCGCAGGGCAAGAGCATCACGCGCCAGCCGCCCAAGCATCTGGCCAAGCGCGTCGAGACCTATTTCGATCCGTTGCCGTTCTACTACGAGCCGCTGGAAACACAGGCCAGCGACAAGCAGAAATATCCGCTGTCCGCCGTGACGCAGCGCCCGATGGCGATGTACCACTCGTGGGATTCACAGAACGCCTGGTTGCGCCAAATCCATGCGCATAACTATCTGTATGTGAATGCACAGACCGCGAAGAACGCGGGCATCGCCGACGGCGACTGGATCTGGTGCGAATCGCAATGGGGCAAGGTGCGCTGCATGGCGCGCTACAGCGAGTCGGTGGAGCCGGGCACGGTGTGGACCTGGAACGCCATCGGCAAGGCCGCCGGTGCGTGGAATTTGACGCCCGACGCGAACGAGTCGCAGCAGGGCTTCCTGCTCAATCATTTGATCTCGGAAGAGTTGCCGAAGCAGGCAGACGGCTCACGTTTCTCCAACTCCGACCCGATCACGGGCCAGGCGGCTTGGTATGACGTGCGTGTGCGCATCTACAAGGCGGAAGCGGGCGAACCCACGCAGACCTCGCCACAGTTCCCGCCCATGAAGCAGTATCCCGGTATGAAACAGGCGCCGAGCTGGCTGGCTTATTTCGGTGGCGGCAAGAAGAAAGGCGGTGCGAAATGACCCAACTCGCCCTGGTGATCGATCTGAACGTGTGTGTGGGCTGCAGTGCCTGCGTGACTAGCTGCAAGGAGTGGAACACGTCCGGCTCGGCTGGTCCGCTGGTGGATGAACGCCCCTACGGAGAGAACCCGACCGGCACCTTCTTCAACCGTGTGCAGACTTACGAGATGGGAACTTTCCCGAACAGCGAGACGATGCACTTCCCCAAATCCTGTCTGCATTGCGAGGATCCGCCGTGTGTGCCGGTGTGCCCGACCGGCGCTTCGTACAAGCGCAAGGAAGACGGCATCGTGCTGGTGGATTACGACAAGTGCATCGGCTGCAAATATTGCTCTTGGGCCTGTCCCTACGGCGCGCGCGAGATCGACGAGAAGCAGAAGGTGATGAAGAAGTGCACCCTGTGCGTAGACCGTATTTACGACATGACCATGCCGGAAGCGGACCGCAAGCCGTCCTGCGTGAAGGCATGCCCGACCAGCGCGCGCTTGTTCGGCGACATCCACGATCCCGAGTCCGAGGTGTCGCAAGCCATCCGCGAAGACGGCGGTTACGCGCTGATGCCGGAATGGGGGACACACCCTTCCAACCACTATCTGCCGCGTCGCAAGACCAAGATGAAGATCCACGCGGACGAACTGGAGCGTGCCGACAACCCGCTTAAACTCGACCAGCAACTGCCCAAGCCGGACAAGGATCAATCGACTCTGGACGATGCGTCGGCCTGGTAAATTTAGAGAAACGAACGACTATGAAACCAGCATTCTCAGTGATTTTCCTGACGACCCTGATCGGTGCGGCACAAGGACTGTTCCTCGCTCTGTTCACGCATCAGTCGTATGCGCTGTTCGGCCTGTTGCCGATGCAGTCTGACGACTTCTACGGCTACGGCACGCTTATCGTGCTGGCGCTCTTGGCGGCGGGACTGGTCGCTTCATTTTTTCACCTCGGTCGCCCCGAACGCGCATGGCGTGCGGCGACGCAGTGGCGCACATCCTGGCTGTCGCGCGAAGTAATCGTGCTGCCCGCATTCATGGGCGTCGCTTTTCTGTTCGGTGTTTCGCATCTGTTCGGTATCCGCCCCGAGATCGTGACCCTGCCGAGCGGCATGGTGATCGATCTCTCGGTGATATTGGGGGCGGCGGGTACGCTGCTGGCCTTCGCACTATTTGTGTGTACCGCGATGATTTACGCCTGCCTGCGTTTCCTGCGCGAATGGCACTCACCGCTGACGGTGATCAACTACATCCTGATGGGTGGATCGTCCGGCTTCGTGCTGGCGGCATTCTATGCCGCATCCTTTGCACCGGACCAAGCCGACTTTTTCGCCGGCTGGGCCATCATCATCACCATCCTGGCCTTGATCGGACGTGCCGCATCCCTGTTCCGCAACGCGCGGCTGAAGCCGACCTCGACCATACAGACCGCCATTGGCGTGAAGCATCCGCAGATCACCCAGCGTTCCATGGGGGCGATGGGCGGTTCGTTCAACACGCGCGAATTTTTCCACGGCAAGAGCGCGGGTTTTCTGCGTGCCATCAAGCCGGCTTTCCTGTTGCTGGGATTCGTCCTGCCGCTGGTGCTCCTGGCGCTGGGCCTTTTTACTCCCGCCCTGCTGGGGTTGGCGTTTATACTGCAATACGCCGGGTTGCTGGCCGAGCGCTGGTTCTTCTTTGCGCAGGCCAACCATCCACAGAATCTCTATTACCAGACCATAGGTTGAACCAAGTCAGTCGATGATCAAGCGCTCAAGAAAGTACTGGTTGTATCACCTATTCCCATTCATGCAGTGGAAGCACCTCGTGGACAAACAGTCCACCCGTGCCGATCTGGTCGCCGGTATCACCGGTGCGCTAATCGTGTTGCCGCAGGGTGTGGCATTCGCCACCATCGCGGGTATGCCGCCCGAATACGGCTTGTATGCGGCGATGCTGCCTGCCATCATCGCGGCGCTATTCGGCTCCAGCTGGCATCTGGTTTCCGGCCCGACCACGGCGATTTCCATTGCGGTGTTTGCGGCCATCAGTCCAATGGCCGATCCGGGATCGCCAGAATTTATCAGCATGGTCCTCACGCTCACATTCCTGACCGGGCTGTTTCAGCTGATCCTGGGTCTCGCGCGCATGGGTGTGCTCGTCAATTTTATTTCGCATACCGTAGTCATCGGCTTTACGGCGGGTGCCGCGATCCTTATTGCCGGGAGCCAGGTCAAAAATTTCTTCGGCATTGACATTGCGCGGGGCGCGCATTTCCATGAGGTGCTGGCCGAGCTGTTTCGGCAAATTGGCGATATCAATCCCTATGTGACAATCGTGGGCGCGGTGACGCTGGCAGCGGGTATTTTCGCCAAAAAATTTACCCCCAAAATGCCTTACATGATTGTCGCGATGGTGGTTGGCAGCGTGGCAGCGTGGCTGATCAATATAAAATTTGGCACCGACGCGACGCAGATTAAAACGGTTGGCGCGCTGGCCTCGCATTTACCGCCGATCTCAATGCCGGATTTTTCTTATGAGACGCTGCGTGTGGTGATTTTCCCCGCGCTGGTGGTCACCATGCTGGCATTGACCGAAGCGGTATCCATTTCGCGCGCCATCGCGGTTAAATCCGAACAGCGCATCGACGGCAATCAGGAATTCATCGGGCAGGGGCTTTCCAATCTGGTGGGCGCTTTCTTTTCCAGTTATGCCTCTTGCGGCTCGTTCAACCGCAGCGGCGTCAATTACGCGGCCGGCGCACGCACGCCCCTGGCGACCGTTTTTGCATCCATTTTCCTCGTGCTGATCCTGCTGCTGGTCGCGCCGCTGGCATCCTATCTGCCCACGGCCGCGATGGCCGGCATTCTGTTTCTGGTTGCCTGGGGCTTGATCGATTTTCATCATATCTTTTCGATCAGCCGCACGAGCCGGGCGGAAACCGTCACTTTGTTCGTGACCCTCATCGGGACGCTGATTGATCTGGAAAAAGGAATTTTCTTCGGCATCCTGCTGTCGCTGGCGCTTTATCTGTATCGGGTTTCCCGGCCAACGGTCGATCCTTCGGTGCCTGCCAAGGAAGAGGGCGCCTACCACTTTATCGATGCGCGAGGACAGGTTGAGTGCCCGCAATTTCGTATTGTGCGCATCAACGGCTCGATATTTTTTGGCGCGGTGGATTATGTGCGCAGCGAACTGATGGAAATTGACGAGGCCAATCCGCGCCAGAAAACCGTCATGGTACTGTCGAGCGGAATCAATTTTGTGGACGTGGCGGGTGCTGAAATGCTGGAGCAGGAAGCCCGCCGCCGGCGGAAGATGGGCGGCGGTCTGTATTTCTATCGCTGCAAGGATTCCATCTACAAATTTTTGCGCAAGGCCGACAAGCTGGATGACATCGGTGATATAGCGTTTTTCCCGGCCATGGCCAACTGGGTGGAGCCGATTTACGCGAAGCTGGATCCGGAGGTCTGTCGCACATGCAAGGCGCGAATCTTTGCGACCTGCCACAAGCGGTTGCCCGATGGCAGTCTTCGGCCGGAAGAACCCTAAGCCCTTATAACCCCAACGGGTTATCAAATTTTCCCTTAATAGTTATGGACGTTGTGCGGTCACTTATCCCTATAATGCCGCTCAGGTTTGTGTAGAACCCGAGGCTTGCTGTTTATTTCAATTACCTGCAGGAGAAGAAAATGAATTTTGACAAAGAACTGGATGCACGCGGCCTGAATTGCCCGCTCCCCATCATCAAAACCAAAAAAGCCTTGGTCGATATGACGTCGGATCAAGTCTTGCGCGTTCTGTCCACCGATTGCGGCTCCGTCAAAGACATGGCCGCCTTCGCCGAACAGACCGGCAACACGCTGATGGGTCAGGAAGAAGCCAATGGCGAGTATGTTTTCTACATGAAGAAAAAGTAATTCACTTTTTTCAACCAAAACGAATATAAGGGGCACGCATGACTACCAAAAAAATGGCCATCATCGCCACCAAAGGCACGCTGGACATGGCCTACCCGCCGTTCATCCTGGCCTCTACCGCCGCCGCACTGGGCTACGAAGTTGAGATCTTTTTCACCTTCTACGGTTTGCAATTACTGCGCAAAGACTTGTCCGATGTGATGATCAGTCCGCTCGCCAACCCTGCCATGCCGATGCCCGTACCGATGCCGGTCATGGTGCAAATGCTGCCCGGCATGGAATCCATGGCGACCATGATGATGAAACAGAAGCTCAAAAAACACGGCGTTGCTTCGCTGGAAGAGCTGCGCGATCTGTGTCTGGAAGCCGATGTGAAATTTATCGCCTGCCAGATGACCGTGGACCTGTTCGAATTCGACAAGAGCGAATTCATCGAGAATGTCGAATACGGTGGCGCGACTTCCTTCTTCGGCTTTGCCGGCGAAACCGATATTTGTCTGTTCGTATAACTGAAATTAAAACAACAAAAACCAGAAGCAGCTAAATAGTTGTACCAATCAACGCTCAGGGAGAATCGCATGAAGATGAAGAAAATTGTTGTTTCGATGTTTGTGGCAGGTGTGGTGGTATCACCGGCGGCATTTGCTACCAATGGTGACACCATGATCGCGGTGGGTTCTCAGAATACGGCGCTCGGTGGCACCGGCGTCGCTCACTTTGTGGGTGCGGAAAGTGCCTTCGCCAATCCAGCATTGCTTGGCATGTCGAAAGGCGACGAAGTAACGGGTGGCTTGGTGATATTTCAGCCGGATGTTAAGAACGATGGCATGGGCGGTGTTTCGTCCAAGAGTGCCGCTGACAACAACTTTATTCCGGACGTTTCTTACTCGACTCGTAGCAATGAAAACTTGACCTACGGTATTGCGATGGCTGGGATTGCGGGTATGGGGGTGGATTATACTGGCGCAAATCCAATGACTCACATGCAAGCAAAAACGACACTCAGCATTCTGAAGATCATTCCTACGATTGCATACAACACCGAGAGCTATGGTGTCGGTTTCTCTCCGGTGCTCCAGTACGGGTCTTTAGCAATTTCTTACACTACTCCGGGTGGTGCAACCAATCCTGGGCATAACGCTAGCACGGACACCAATCTCGGATTTAACGTCGGAGGCTATTTCAATCCTTCCTCAGCGGTAACTCTGGCGGCAGCTTACAACTCCAAAATCAGCATGAAATATGGTACCCAGCTTTCAGTCGCGGGTACGGGTTTTGGGCAGACCTTTGCCGACCAACTGGATCAACCCGCTGAGGTTAAGGTGGGCGTTTCTTTGAATGCCAGCGAGAACTTTTTAGTGACGATGGATTATCGCCAGATTCAATGGAGTAGTGCAGGTGGCTATCGTGAATTTGGCTGGAAGGACCAAGATGTTGTTGCGATTGGTGCAAAGTACAGTGGAGACGGTTACTGGCTGGGGGCTGGATTTAATAGTGCAAATAATCCAATTACCCAATTTAATGGGACCGGAGGGGCCACTACTCCATGGGGCAACAATGGAGGGACAGTAAATATGTTTAACAATCTTATGTTCCCTGCAACAATCAAAAATTCATATACCTTTGGTGGCGGCATGGCAATGAGCGAACATACTGATTTTGAAGGCTCGATTATGTATGCTCCCAAAGTTACTACGATGGTGGATGTTACAGATCCAATGGTCGGTTTCGGGGCACCCCTTGGTGGCGCACCTTACTTTAATACAACAACACATTCCCAAGTGGCGGTATCGATATCTTTGAGGCACAAGTTTTGATTTGAAACTGGCTACACACCGTAAACAAAGCCCGCTTCCGCGGGCTTTGTTTTTTTAGCCAGCAATCCGATCCAAATACCTCGCCCGATAAAGCAATCGCGGCGAAGCTGCATCATCGGTAAACGCGCTGCGGTCATGCAGCACGTTGTTGCAGAGCAGACCCATGCCGGGCGCAAGGTGAGCGGCAAAAACATCCGGCGTCTCGGCAGCCAGCACATGTTCCAGTGCGGCGACGGCATCTCGCGTTGCGCCATCATTTTTCCATTCAATGCTGCGTGTGCGGGCGGTGTAGCGCATATGCAGATTTCCCGCGGTATCCAGCGAAAATACCGGCCCGCTCTGGGCTTCGCGAATGCCGTCTCGTTCATCGTCGCGCAGCGGAATGGTCATGGCGTCCGGTTGCATCAGCGCGCGAATGTGTTCCGGGTTGTCATCGCGCAGCCGCAGATAAGCCATTTCATGATCCATCAGGCGGTTGTCGCCGCCTTTGGCTGCACTGCGGACGCAATGCAGAATCATGGCGCGAATTTGCCGTCCCGGCGGATTGTAGTAACCGTCGGTGTGCCACTTGATCGGTTTGTCGGTGTAGGGAATGTAGCTTTGCCGTGTGCCGTTAGCGGCGATTTGAATTTCCGAGATGCCATCCTCGCCGGCCAGCCAGTTGGCGTCGAGTTGTTTCAGCCCGAACTGACGCCCCAGCAGGCGTGGGATGTCGCTATCGGCTTCAAGCAGCGGGCTGGCATAAATGGCCATATTGCAGTGCCGGATGCAGTCGGCCAGTGCGGTGTGTTCGGCGGGGCTGAGCGCACGGGGATCGCGGACGTCGACGATGAGTTCCTGCGGAGAGGCGGGGGCGCACGCAAGCTTTGCTTCCCGCCAGCGCAGATAGGCTTCGGTGTCGTTCAGGTCAAACAGGCCGGGCATTTATTCCCCGCTGCTGCCGCGCCGCCGGCGGGGTTCGCGCGGTTCGCTTTCGAACAGGTCGCGCACGGTTTTTTCGATCATGCGCACCATTTCCGGCGCTTCCAGCGTGACGATCTGGTCGGTGATCCAGAAGCTGTCGGCGTCGTTCAAAATTTCGCCGATGCAATAGGCCAGGTAGCGGTAAAAGCCATAATCCGGGCCGGCGTCGGTGTAATCAAAATCGGCATATTCGCCCGCGCGCCGATTGAGCCGGTCGATGAATGCCTGCTTGCAACCCGCTTCATCGCGCGCAAGCAAACGCCCGCGATTTTCGGCATAGGTGGCGGCCACACGATTGGCGAGGTTGCCGGTGAACAGGGCGCGATCTTCTGCGGAAAGGCGGCGATAGGCCAGGCGGTCGGCAACCAGAATCAGGAAAAACAACACCTCGCCGAGAAAATCCAGATATTGCTCGCCGACCTCAATCGAAAAATCCGCGTTGCGGGTATTTTTCAGCGCATTGTCTGAAATTTTCCACAACACGAAAGCCAGTGCGTCGGAAACTTCCTGCGGCCCGTGACTGCGGCCTTCGCGAAACCAGTGACTTTTGATGCGCAACGATCAGCCCTTGCGGATGTAAAACTCGTGCACTCCGGCAGCGGGTTCCAGCATATCGAGCAGCGTCATTCCGGTGGCTGCTGCCCAGCCGCTGATGTCGGACTGCACGCCGGGACAATCGCTGACCAGTTTCAGAATCTCGCCGGCCTGCATGCCGTTCAGCAGTTTCTTTGCTTCGACGATCGGGCCAGGGCAGACCGAGCCGCGAATATCGAGCGAAACCTGTGCGGCGGGGCGGCTGGTGGGGCTACCCTTCTGGATGTGATAGCCCGTGCTGCCGTCGGCCTGTTTTTCGGACTTGATGACTTGGTTGCCGGTCAATTCCGCCCAGGCGAACAGGTCGTCCGGCGTGCCCTGGCAATCCGAAATCAGCACCAGCACCTGGCCGGGCGCGAGCTCATCGACCATGCGTTTGGCGCCGAGCAGGGGTTTCGGGCAGGACAGCCCCTTCATGTCGAGTACGACGTTTACCATGTTCATGATGACTCCTTAATAGCCGCCCTTGCCATAGGGCTGGGTCAGTCCGGCAATCTTTGCAGCCTGCTTGGCCGGCCCGGTCGGGAACAAATCATACAGGGCCTTGCTGTCGGCTTCCGGCCAAAATTCATTGACGCCCTTGAGCATGTTGCGGAAATTCGGGGTGTGGCCGTTTTCGCGATACTCATTGCGCATGTAGTTGATAATTTCCATGTGCTTGTCGGTCATTTCAATGCCTTCGGCTGCGGCGATGACGCCGATGATTTCGTCACTGTAATCGGGTTCCAGCAGAAAGCCGTCCGCATCGGTTTCGAGCTCAGTACCATTCACTACGTATCCCATATTGCCTCCCAGTTAAAATGTCACTCCAGTCCGGAGATGACTTTATACGGCATGAAAACGCCGCACCCTAAAAAACGGTTTTCGCCCAGCCCCACGCCTTGCAGCTGCATGGAAGCATCGGGCTTGAGATCGTGGACCACCAGACTGTAGCCCTGGACAGCCTGTTCGCCATCGGCCAACCGCTGATGACGGCCGCAAATCAGCGGGGCTTCGATACCCAGCGCCGCGAGCGCCGACTGAATGCTGGCAATGAAGGCGGTTTCCTCCTCGAGACTGTGCACCAGATGCGCGTGCAGCGTCGGGTAAGGTTGCAAAGCGCGGGTTGTGGCGTTCCCCAGCAATAAGGGGCGACCGCCGATTTCAAATGCCGTCCCGGCGAGTTCGGAAACTTGCGCCACGTCAGCTTCCGGCACCCGCAGGGCAAGTTTTGAGCGTCCCGACAAAATGACTTCGCCCCGACCGGGCGCTGTGCGCATGGGCAGCAGGGCCAAGTGTTCAATGTTGGCGAGAGCGGGCTGTCGCGCCAGCAGCGCTTTCCACAGTGCAAAGGGGTAGGCGGGCGGGAGTGTTTCGCCGCGAACGCTGAAGGCGACGTCGATCATCATGCGGTGGGTGCGTCCTGGGATTGTTGTTCGGCCCAATTTTGCATGCCGGCCGCCCAGCGCGCGGCTGTGGCTGGGTCGATGTCGAAAATGGTGAAGCGTTTACCTTCGCGGATGCGGATGCGCAGCAAACTCATGCCGTCTTCAGCGTGGTCGATCTGTTGTAATTCGATCTGCTGGCCCCCGAGAGGAACCGTTATTTTGTCGAGTTCTGTGATATTCGCCACGCCATTACTCCGGAAATCGACCGCCTTCTAGGGGGAAAGCTAGGGCAGTCTGAATGAATGTTGCAAGTCTAGCGGTAAGCGGTGCATATTTGGAATACTACTGGTGGTAGTGATAGGCCCCCCCTTTGGGGTTACTTTGTCTACCCGCTCTGGGTGATAGTTGCCGCTGATTTCGCAACGTACCATGCGGAACCATCAAGAAACTGGGTCGTGCCGTGAAGGCCAGAACCCATACCCCGATTCCATTCCCGCCGACGGAAAGCCCCGGCGCAACATGATTGAAAGGAAATATTATGGCCAAGAAAATGCATGACACGCCGAATCTGGATGAGTTGGAGTCTGGCCCCTGGCCCAGTTTTGTGACCGGGTTGAAAGATCTGGCCAAGGAAAAAGATTATGTTGTGGATTTGCTCGGACAGCTGGAAGAGTCCTACAAAACCAAAAAAGGCTATTGGAAGGGGGGTACGGTCGGCGTGTTCGGTTATGGCGGTGGTGTGATTCCGCGCTTTACCGAGCTGAAGAACGAAGACGGAACGCCGAAGTTCAAGGACGCGGCCGAATTTCACACCCTGCGCGTGATGCCGCCGCCGGGTATGCACTACGACACCGACACCCTGCGCAAATTTTGCGATATCTGGGAGCGTCACGGTTCCGGTCTGATTGCTTTCCACGGACAATCCGGCGACATCATGTTCCAGGGTGCGACCACTGAGAACGTGCAAAAGGCGTTCGACGAAATTAACGAGATGGGTTTCGATCTCGGCGGCGCCGGCCCGGCCGTGCGCACTTCGATGTCCTGCGTAGGCGGGGCGCGTTGCGAACAATCCTGCTACAACGAAGGCAAAGCGCATCGCGCAGTGTTGAATACCTTCCTGGATGACATTCACCGTCCATCGCTGCCGTACAAGTTCAAGTTCAAATTCTCCGGCTGTCCGAACGATTGCATGAACTCCGTGCAGCGCGCCGACATGGCGGTGATCGGCACCTGGCGCGATAACATTCGTACCGACGAAGAGCTGGCCCAAAAGTGGTTCGCCAAGCACGGCATGGACGAGCTGGTAAATGACGTTGTGGCACGTTGCCCGACCAAGGCGTTTCAGGTCAAGGAAATCGCCAAGATCAAGAGTGGCGAGCACATTTCCAGCGTGGCGGTGAGCGATACCCACGCCGTGGAAATCGACAATCAGGATTGCGTGCGCTGCATGCACTGCGTCAACGTGATGACGGGCGCGCTGGCGCCGGGCAAGGACAAGGGCGCGACCGTGCTGGTGGGCGGCAAGAGCCACCTGAAAATCGGCGGCCTGATGGGCACGGTGATTATGCCGTTCATCAAGCTGGATACCGACGAAGATGTGGAGAAGCTGGTTGACTTTGCCCAGCGCACCATCGATTTCTTCGCCGAAAACGCGCTTGAACACGAGCGCACGGGTGAGATGATCGAGCGTATCGGTTTGGCCAACTTCCTCGATGCGATGGAAGTCGATGTCGATCCGGCCATGGTCAATTCGCCACGTATGAATCCCTATGTCCGTACCGACGGCTGGGAAGACGAAGTCGCCAAGATCAACGCCAAAAAGCAAGTTGCCTGAGGAGATACAAGATGAATCAAGCCGTTCAAGCCGCACCGCAGAGACGCAAACCCAAGGAAACCGGCGTTCCGGAAAATACGCAGTATCTGCATCCAACACTGCTCAAAAACTATGGCAACTGGAGATATCACGATCGTCCGCGTCCCGGCGTGCTGCACCATGTTGCCCACGGCGGTGACGAGGTCTGGTCCGTGCGTGCGGGTACCCAGCGCCAGATGGACATCTACACCATCCGCAAGCTGTGTGACATTGCCGACCAGTTTGCCGAAGGTCGCGTGCGTTTCACCATTCGTTCCAACATTGAATTCATCGTGTCCGACGAAAGCAAGGTCGCACCACTGATCGCCGAGCTGGAAAGCAACGGCTTCCCCGTGGGTGGCACCGGCAACTCGGTGACGATGATTGCGCATACCCAGGGCTGGCTGCACTGCGATATTCCCGGTACCGATGCTTCCGGCGTGGTGAAGGCGCTGATGGATGAACTTTATGACGAGTTCCGTCGCGAAGAGATGCCAAATCGCGTGCATCTGTCGACATCCTGCTGTGAAATCAACTGCGGCGGTCAGGCTGATCTGGCCATCATCGTGCAGCACACCAAGCCGCCGGTCATTAACCATGATCTGGTTGCCAATGTTTGTGAGCGTCCGACCGTGGTGGCGCGTTGTCCGGTTGCGGCGATCCGCCCGGCCATGGTCAATGGCAAGCCTTCGCTGGAAATTGATGAATCCAAGTGCATGTGTTGCGGCGCCTGTTATCCACCGTGCCCGCCGATGCAAATCAACGACCCGGTAAATTCCAAGCTGGCGATCTGGGTGGGTGGCAAGAACTCCAACGCGCGCGGCAAACCGACCTTCATGAAGATGGTTGCCGCCGGTCTGCCCAACAATGCACCGCGCTGGCCCGAAGTGGCCGAGGTGGTCAAGCGCATCCTGCACGTTTACAAGGAAGATGCGCGTCCGTGGGAGCGTCTGGCAGACTGGATCGACCGGATTGGCTGGCCGCGTTTCTTCGAGAAAACCGGGCTGCCCTTCACCAAGTACCTGATCGATGATTGGCGCGGTTCGCGTTACAACCTGAACGCATCAACCCACATCCGTTTCTAAGCGAGGTGAGCGCATGAAGTTCGGGATTGTAGTCAACGAGGGGCCGTATCAGCATCAGGCGAGCGATTCTGCCTACCTGTTTGCCAAAGCGGCCGTCACCGCCGGGCACGAAGTCTGGCGGGTGTTCTTCTACCACGATGGCGTGAACAACGCGTCCAAGCTCACCGAGCCGCCGCAGGATGATCGCCATATCGTGAACCGCTGGACCAAGCTGGCCGAGGAGCACAAGGTGGACTTGGTGGTATGCGTTGCGGCGGCGTTGCGGCGCGGCATCAAGGAAGAAAATCTGGCCCAGGGTTTCCGTATTTCCGGCCTGGGGCAACTGGTCGAAGCGGGCATCAAGTGTGACCGTCTTGTGACTTTTGGCGATTGAGGGGGCGAAATGAGTGACGTTAAAAAATTCATGTTCGTAAACCGCAAGGCGCCTTACGGCACGATTTACGCGCTGGAATCTTTGGAAGTCGTGCTGATTACGGCGGCATTCGATCAGGACGTGTCGCTGGCGTTTATGGATGACGGGGTTTACCAGCTCAAAAAGGGCCAGCAGACCAAAGGCATCGAAACAAAAAATTTCTCGCCCACCTATCGCGCACTTGAGGATTACGACGTCGAAAAGTTGTATGTCGAAAAAGAGGCCATGGAAGCACGCGGGCTTAGCGAGGAAGATTTTATTGTGGACGTGACTGTGCTCAGTCGTGCCGAGATGGGTGCGATGATGGACGAGCAGGACGTGGTTCTGAGTTTCTAGGGAGAGTGGAATGCTGCATATTGTGAATAAATCACCGCTGACGAGCACAACCCTGGAAAGCTGCTTGAATACCGCTGCGGGCGGCGATCTTCTGTTGATTGAGGATGCTGTCTATGCCGCGACCACAGGGAGCGCATTCGAAGGTAAGCTTAAGGCCGCGATGGGGCGTCTCAAGGTGCATGTTCTGATGCCGGATCTTGAAGCGCGTGGACTGGCGGACCGCATGATCGAGGGGATTACACCCGTGGATTACGCGGGTTTTGTCGGCCTGACTGTCGCGAATAAAAACTGCCAGTCCTGGTTGTGAGTGGCGGCGGATTTACTTTAACCAGAAACATCACTGAAGGAGAAGAGCATGGCTAGCATCGAAGTCGATGGCAAAAATTACGAAACTGACGAAGAGGGTTACCTCGTCAACCTTTCCGACTGGAACAAGGAAATCGCGGACTATATTGCCAAGACCGAAAGCATCGAAATGAGCGATCAACATTGGGAGGTTATCAACTTCCTGCGCGAGTATTTCGATGAGTACCAGATTGCGCCGGCGGTTCGTGTGCTGACCAAGGCAATCGGCAAGAAACTGGGGGCAGAGAAAGGCAACAGCGAGTATCTGTATGGTTTGTTCCCATATGGCCCCGGCAAGCAGGCGTGCAAGATCGCCGGTCTGCCGAAGCCAACGGGTTGCGTCTAACCGGACATCGCGGCGCCAGGGCCGGGGCTGTTTTGCAGCGCCGGTTTTAGCGCCCTAAGCCACTGGGCCATCAACGATGAGCATTCTTGTCGCGATCCTCTTCTACTTTGCGGTGCTGGTATTTGCCGCAGGGTTGATTTATCGGATAGGTCTTTATGCGCGCACGCCTGCGCCGCTCAAGATTCCGACAACCCCCGCGCCGACGACGCGCGGCGGCGTTGTCTTGCGCATGACCCGCGAGGTCGTGCTGTTTGAAAGTTTATTCAAGGGCAATCTCTGGACGTGGGCCATGGGCTGGCTGTTCCATGTCAGTCTGGCCGTGGTGACGGTGCGTCACCTGCGTTATTTTCTTGAACCGGTTCCGGCTTGGGTCGGCTTTATCCAGCCCTTCGGCCAGTATGCCGGCATTACCATGGTCATCGGCCTGTTCGGCTTGTGGGCGCGGCGCCTGTTTGTCGAGCGCATCCGCTATATCTCAACACCGTCGGATCATCTCTGGTTGGTGGTGCTGATCGTGATCGGCCTTTCCGGATTGCTGATGAGTTTTGTCGTGCATACCGACGTGATCGGCGTGAAAAACTTCTTTGTCGGCCTGCTGCAATTCCGGATCGGCGCAGTGCCGTCCGATATCCTGTTGCTGGGCCACCTGTTCCTCGTCTTTGCCCTGTTGGCGCTCTTCCCCATCAGCAAGTTGCTGCATGCGCCCGGGGTATTTTTCTCTCCTACCCGTAATCAGACAGATAACCCGCGCGAGCATCGCCATTTGAGTGCCTGGGCAAGCAAGCTGGAATCGGAGAACTGAAATGGCGGACATCACAGCACCGGCCTATCGCACCATCCCCATTGTTCCCGCGCTGAAGCCGGGGGCAATGGAGGGCAAAGGTCCTTATATTGCTAACGACAAACATCAGGAGGCCCTGGGTTTTCCCGGTCAGCTGGTGGATAACTGGCATGACAAGGCCATCGCCAAGATGGGTGAGCTGCTGGGGAAATTCCGCTCCCTGCGCGTTTACATGGACGCCTGTGTGCATTGCGGTGCCTGTGCCGACAAATGCCATTACTTCATCGGTACACAAGATCCGAAGAACATGCCGGTGGCGCGGCAGGATTTGATGCGCAGTGTCTATCGCCGCTACTTTACTTTCGCGGGTAAGTATTTTCCCAAGCTGGTCGGCGCACGCGATTTGACCCGCGAGGTGCTGGACGAGTGGTACAACTATTTTCACCAGTGTTCCGAATGTCGCCGCTGCTCGGTTTTTTGTCCCTACGGAATTGATACCGCCGAGGTCACCATGGCCGCGCGCGAAATTCTCGCCTCGATCGGCATGGGGCAGAAGTATTCCAACGAGATCATCGGCAAGGTACACAAAATCGGCAACAACCTTGGCCTGCCCGAGCCCGCGCTGCGCGATACGCTGGAAGGTCTGGAAGAAGACGTCAAGGATGACACCGGTCTCGATATTCGTTTCCCGCTGGATGTGAAGGGCGCCGAGGTTTTGTTGATCACGCCGTCCGCGGATTTCTTTGCCGAGCCGCATATCGACGGACTGATCGGATACGCCAAGGTGTTCCACGCTACCGGCACCAGCTGGACCTTGTCCTCGATGGCCTCGGAAGGTGCGAACTTCGGCATGTTCATCGGCAGTTACGATCAGTTGCGCAAAATCGCACTGCGCATTCGCGAAGCCGCGCTGGAATTGGGCGTTAAGCGCATCGTGGTGGGGGAATGCGGCCATGCCTGGCGCGTCGCCTACAGTTTCTGGAATACGCTATCCGGCGTGGGCGATGGCGCGGATGAAACCGACCGCTTCGCGCAGATGCTGCAGAGACAGCTCGACCACCGCTACAAACAGCCAACGCATATCTGCGAATTTACCTGGGACCTGATTCAGCGCGACGCGCTGAAATTCGACAAGTCAAAAAATGACAAATATGTCATCACCTTCCACGATTCCTGCAATGTGGCACGCGGCTCGCGCATGGGTGATACGCCCGGCGGGCAGTTTGAAATTCCGCGCAACATCATCAAGGCCGTGGCCAACAATTTTGTCGAAATGGATCCCAATACCACGCGTGAGCGCACCTTCTGTTGCGGCGGCGGCGGCGGTCTGCTGACCGACGATCTGATGGATTTACGCGTCAAGGGCGCACTGCCCCGTATGGAAGTGTTGAATCAGGCTGTGCAGCAACATGGCGTGAATTACATGGCAGCCATTTGTGCCATTTGCAAGACCCAGTTTTCCAAAGTAATGCCCGTCTACGGTTTCGACCGCAGAATGGTGGGCGGCGTACACCAGTTGGTCAGCAACGCGATCATTCTGGGCGATAACTAACTTCAATCTGGAGGCATAGCGATGTCGGCTACAACTGAAACCCCGCAAAAACTGACCTTTCGCCGCTACAAGGATGGCGACAATAAAGTGCGCCGCTGGAGCGAGCAGATTTTCCAGGCCAGCTACTCCCACAAGTGTCCGACCTATATCCAGTCGACGCCGCCTTGTCAGGGCAGCTGTCCCGCGGGCGAGGACATTCGGGGTTACCTGGCGATCGTGCGCGGAACCGAAAAGCCGCCGGTTGGCGCGGACGGCAAACCGGTTATGCCCTGGCAGGAATACGCTTGGCGCCGCCTGACCGAAGCCAACCCGTTTCCATCGGTCATGGGCCGAGTGTGTCCGGCACCGTGTGAAACCGGATGTAACCGCAATGAGGTGGAAGATCACGTCGGCATCAACTCCGTGGAGCACTTCCTCGGTGAATACGCGGTTACCAACAACCTCAAATTTAACAAACCGGACGTTGCCCCTTCGGGCAAAAAAGTGGCGATTCTGGGTGGCGGCCCGGCCGGCTTGTCCTGCGCCTACCAGCTGGCGCTCAAAGGTCACGACGTCACCATTTTCGACGAGCATGAATTTCTGGGCGGAATGATGCGCTACGGTATTCCGGGTTTCCGGACGCCGCGCGATGTGCTGGATCAGGAAATTCAGCGCATTCTGGACCTGGGTGTGAAAACCCGCCTGAAAACCCGCGTGGGAACGGATGTTACGCTGGAGCAGGTTCGCAAGGAATTTGACGCAGTGTTTCTGGGCATGGGTGCCCAGGCCGGCCGCGCCCTGCCGATCGAGGATAGCGCGGCGCCCAATGTGGTTACTGCAACCGCATTCCTGAAGGCCTTTAACGATGGTCGCTTGCAACATGTCGGCAAACGCGTAGTCGTGGTCGGTGGCGGTGATACCTCCATTGACGTGGCGACCGTGGCGCGGCGCTTGGGACACATCAAACACGCCAAGCCCACCGATGCCGAAATGGCCATTGCGGGCCGGATGGCGCATGACGTTGCCGAAATCTCGGTGAAAGAAGGTGCCGAGGTTACGCTGACCTCGGTGTTCAACATCGACAAGATGCAGGCTAACAAGCACGAGATCGAACAAGCGCTCGCGGAAGGAATTCATATTCGCGGCAGCCTGGTGCCGGTCGGCGTTGTACGCGGTGCCGATGGTCGTGCGACGGCTCTTCGGGTTGCGCAGTGTGAAGCCAAAGTTAGCGGCGGCAAGCTGGAAATCGTCAAGGTGGAAGGCAGCGAGCAGGACATCGAGGCGGATCTGATCGTTTCCGCGATCGGCCAGGCCGTGGATTTCACCGGGCTGGAAGCCTTCGATAATGGCCGCGGCGCCGTGACGACCGATCGCAACTATGTTGTGAATGGCCAACAGGGCGTGTTTGCGGGCGGCGACGTGATTCGTCCGCACTTGTTAACCACGGCGATTGGACACGGTTCGATTGCAGCGGATGGTATCCATAACTTCCTGCTGGGCAAGGATTTGGAGAAGCGTCCGAAGATCGACGCGCACCAATTTGACCTGATGCGCAAGCTGGTGGAAAAGGGCATCAAAATTGAAGCGTCGAACGAGCCCCTGCGCGGGACCTGCGAGAGCAATGTTGCGGTGCACAATTTTGATAATCGCTCCGACCGTTATGTGATCCCGCACGACAAATTGTTCCTCGGCCATTTCTCCTATGTGACCCGCAACCAGCGCGACATCGTGACGCTGGACAGGGAAAGCGCGCTGGGCAATTTCGACGAACGTTTGGGCGTGCTCAACGAGCAGCAGGCAGTGGCGGAAGCCAAGCGCTGCATGAGCTGCGGCATGTGTTTCGAATGCGACAACTGTGTGGTTTACTGCCCGCAAACGGCGGTTTACCGGGTCAAGAAAGCCGAAGCCACCACAGGGCGTTATGTGGCGACCGACTATGACAAGTGTATCGGCTGCCACATCTGTTCCGATGTGTGCCCGACCGGCTACATTCAAATGGGGCTTGGCGAGTAAGCGACATGAGGCAATTGCGCGATCAATCTGCTGTGCTGCGTACTTGCGGGTCGCTCGCTGGCTTTCTCAAGACGCTATCCGTGCTTATTGTGGCATGGTTTGCACTGTCGGTTTTTTCTCCCGCGCAGGCGACTGAAACCTCACCCAAGCTCGACATCGGCAAGGGCGGCGAGTGCGTCAAGGATCCGCAGTGGATGCGCAAAAATCACATGCACCTGCTCAAACATCAGCGTGACGAGACCGTGCGCAAGGGTATCCGCGAAGAAAGTGCCAGCCTCAAAAACTGCATTGAATGTCATGCCAGCACGAAAGATGACAGCGTCATCGCCCGTGAAGACAGTTTTTGCGTGGGGTGTCACCGTTATGAAGCGGTAAAACCCGATTGTTTTGAGTGTCATTCCGGTACGCGCAAGAGCGCATGGTTGCGACAAAGGGACGGCAAATGAACCAGGTTGATTTGCAGCGCAGAAGTTTTCTCAAAGCCTCCGCCGGAGCGGCTGCCATCGCAATTGCCCCAGGGATGATGCTATACCAAGTAGCGAACGGGCAGACTGCAGGCGCCAGCAGCAAGGTGCGCTGGGGCATGCTGATCGACACCACACAGTGCAAAACCGGTTGTAACGAATGTGTGACGGCCTGTAATCGGGAAAACGGCCTCTCCGGAAAAACCGGCCCAACCGATTCGCAGTGGATCCGGAAGATTGAAATCAAGGACATCAGCAGTGGCCGCGAGCTGTCCCTGCCCATGATGTGCCAGCATTGCGAACATCCGCCCTGCGTGGATGTGTGTCCGACCAACGCTTCTTTCAAGCGCGCGGACGGAATTGTGCTGGTGGACAAGCATCGTTGTATCGGCTGTCGCTATTGCATGATGGCCTGCCCGTACAAGGCGCGCTCGTTCGTACACGAGCCGCTGCATGACCAGAATCCGGACGTTCCGCGCGGCAAGGGTACCGTCGAGAGTTGTACCCTGTGCGTGCACCGAGTTGATGAAGGCAGGCTGCCTGCCTGCGCCGAGGCTTGTCCAAATCAGGCCATCCTGTTCGGTGATTTGAATGACCCCGACAGCGAGATTGCCCGCAAGGTGCGCAGTGTCGCATCCGTCCAGATTCGCGCGGATCTGCAACTTAATCCGGGTGTCCGGTATCAGGGGATGTAAACGCCATGGCCATGAACTCACCCTTCCAGCTCCTCCGCAGCCACCTGTATTACGGCTTGCTTGCCGCCGGCGGGTTGCTGGTGTTGATGGCGCTGTATTCCGTGCATCTCATGGAGTCGCAGGGCCACGTCATTACCGGCATGAACAACCAGATCGTCTGGGGGCTGCCGCATGTGTTTGCGATTTTTCTGATCATCACCGCCTCCGGCGTGCTCAATGTTTCCTCCATCGGTTCGGTATTCAACAAGCCGGCCTACAAAGCCCGTGCACCGCTGGCCGGATTGCTGTCCATCGCCATGCTCGCGGGCGGTCTGACCGTATTGATGCTTGATCTGGGCCGGCCGGATCGAATCATTGTTGCCGCGACCAACATCAATCCAACATCGGTGTTTGCGTGGAACGTGGTGCTTTATTCCGGCATGTTTGCCGCCGTGGCCGTTTACCTCTGGACCATGATGGAAAAGCGCATGGCGCCCTGGTCGAAGCCGGCCGGATTCATGGTGTTCGTCTGGCGCTTCCTGCTGACGACCGGCACCGGCGTGATCTTCTCCTTTTTGGTGGCGCGACAGGCTTATGGCACAGCGATCCTGCCGCCCATGTTTATTGTCATGTCCTTCGCCTGGGGCATGGCCGTGTTTCATGTGGTGCAGTCCAGCATCTATGCCTGGAATAACAAGAGCCTCGATGAATATGTGCAGCACCGCATGAAGAATCTTATGGGCGTGTTTGTCATGGCCTCGCTGTATTTTGTCGCGGTCTACCATTTGACCAATGCCTACTTCGCCCGGCAAATTGAGTTCGAGAGATTCATTCTGCTGGAAGGCGATCCCTACGCCATGCTGTTCTGGCTTGGATACATTGTCCTAGGCAACGTCCTGCCGCTGCTGTTGATTTTTCACCCCGCGCTCGGCAAGTCCCGTTGCGTGCTTGCCGCATCCCTGTTGATCGTCGCCGGCGCGTTCGCCCTGCTTTATGTTTTTATCATTGGCGGACAGGCTTTTCCGCTGTCGATCTTCCCGGGCTATGAAGTCAGCAGTACATTTGCGGACGGCGCTATCGCCCAGTATCAACCTTCCCTGCCGGAGATGTTGCTGGGAATCGGCGGTATAGGCATTGCCTTCATCATCACGGCCATCGGGATCCGCGTACTGGATTTCGTGCCGCAGGAAATTCAAAAATCAGCCGCTGCTGCTGAGTAGGATTCATGAGCAGCCGTTTCCTCATTTCGGCAGCGCATAAGTCATCCGGTAAAACCATGGTCAGCATCGGCCTGTGCGCCGCGCTTGCCGCGCGCGGTCACCGGGTGCAGCCCTACAAAAAAGGTCCCGATTACATCGATCCGATGTGGCTGACACAGGCGGCCGGTCGTGACTGCCGCAACCTTGATCTCTATCTCATGGCGCGCGATGACATTGTCGCCACCTTCACGCGCCACGCTGCCGAGGTCAATCTGGTCGAGGGCAACAAGGGCCTGTACGACGGTTTGGCGCTGGATGGTAGCAACAGCAACGCGGCGCTAGCCAAACAACTTGATCTGCCCGTATTCCTAGTCATCGATGCGCGCGGCATGACGCGTGGCATTGCCCCGCTGATTCTGGGTTATCAGGCTTTTGACCGGGAAATCCGGATTGCCGGTGTCATCCTCAACAACCTCGGCGGCAGCCGGCATGAATCCAAATTGCGCGCGGTGATCGAGCACTACACGGATGTGCCGGTTGTGGGCGCGATTCACCATGACGAACGCTTGACGGTACTGGAGCGCCATCTCGGATTGATGCCGAGTAACGAATCCGTCCTTGCTGGAGCCAAAATTCGCCAGATCGGCGAGGCTATCGCCGAGCAGGTCGAGCTCGAACGTTTGCTGGATTTGTCGCAGAAGCCCCCGCTGGCCGAGCCGCACCGGGCTCAAGTTTTACCCATGCCGGGTGGTGAAAAAGTCAGAATCGGTATCGCGCGCGACCGCGCGTTCGGTTTTTATTATGCGGACGACCTTGATGCATTGACTGCCGCGGGGGCGGAGCTGGTGCCGTTCGACACGCTGAATGATGCCCATCTGCCGGCAATCGATGGGCTGTACATCGGGGGCGGTTTCCCCGAGGCGTGCGCGGTCGAGCTGGAAGCGAATGCCAGTCTTCGCGGCGAGATCAAGGTAGCGATTGAACGCGGGCTGCCAACCTATGCCGAATGCGGCGGGCTGATGTACCTATCGCGCGGCATTCATTGGCAGGGACGCACGTACACGATGGTTGGAGCGATTCCCGGCGATGCGGTGATGCGCGAAAAACCGGTCGGGCGCGGCTACGTTCATTTACGCGAGGACGAAAATCATCCCTGGCCGCGGCCGCACAAACCGGCAGCCTCCATTCGGGCGCACGAGTTTCATTATTCCGCGCTGGAAAATCTTCCGGTGAACACGCGATTTGCCTATCATGTCGAGCGCGGCTACGGCATTGACGGCGAGCGCGATGGCCTTGTCCTGCACAACCTGCTCGCTTCCTATACCCATTTGCGCAGCATCGGCAGTTGCTATTGGGCGACACGATTTGTCACCTTTGTGCGGCGTTGCCGCGAACAATCCACAACCCTGATTAACCCACAAGAGAACGCAAGATGAATTCAGCCTGTTTTGATGCCGCGATAGCGGCGTTTGATCGCGCCAACAGCGAAGATCCCAACACCGAGACTTTTGAAGGGAAGACTTATCCCAAAGAGCTGCTCTACGCCCAGCGCATGAGCGAAATGCTGGCGCGCTATGCGCCGGAAGCCCCCGAGGCAGTACAGCTGGCCTGTCGTGCCCAGCATATTCAGCGCTGGAAAAGCCCGCGCAGCGACTATCCGATGGACAAGAAGGGCTACATGCTGTGGCGTACCACGCTGTACAAATTTCATGCCGAGACTGCCGGTGCGCTGATGAAAGAGGCGGGCTACGACGATGAGATGATCGCCCGTGTGAAAACCATCGTGGGCAAGAAAGAGCTGAAGACCAACCCGGAAACACAGATGATGGAAGACGTGGTGGATCTGGTTTTTATCGAGCATTACATGCTGGCCTTTGCCGGACAACATGCCGATTACAGTGAAGAAAAATGGATCCTCATCATCAAAAAAACCTGGGACAAGATGTCTGATCGTGCCCACCAATTCGCGCTAGCCGGCAAGATCGCTCTGCCGGAACCGCTGGTGCCGCTGATCCTCAAGGCGGTGGGCTGACGTGGATTATTTGCCGGTATTTCACAAGATTCGCGACAAGCGCTGTCTGGTCGTTGGCGGCGGTGAAGTTGGCACCCGCAAGGCGGGCGTGTTGCTGGAGGCTGGTGCACAAGTGCGCGTGGTCGCGCCGGAAATAAGCGAGGAATTGCGCGCGCAATCCGGCGTCGAAATTGTTCAGACAGTCTTTGCGCCGGAGCATCTCGAGGATGTCGTGCTGGTGATTGCGGCGACCGATAATCGCGAAGTGAATCGTTATGTTTCCGATCTCGCCCAAGCGCGCGGACTTCCGGTCAACGTGGTGGATGATCCGGAGCTCTGTTCGTTCATCATGCCCGCGATTATGGATCGCTCGCCGCTGATGGTGGCGTTCTCCAGCGGCGGCGCTTCGCCGGTCCTGACCCGCATGATGCGTGGCAAACTTGAAACCGTCATTCCGCAGAATTACAGCCGCCTTGCGGGGTTCGCCGAGCGCTTTCGTGAAACCGTCAAACAGCGTGTGACCGATCCGACCAAGCGGCGCATTTTCTGGGAAAACGTGTTCGAGGGGGTCGTCGCCGAGAAGGTGCTGACGGGCGACGAGCAAACCGCCGAAGCCATGCTGCAGCAAATGCTGGCAAGCGAGGACAATATTGTGCGCGGCGAGGTGTATCTGGTCGGGGCCGGCCCCGGTGACCCGGATCTGCTGACGTTCCGCGCGCTGCGTTTGATGCAAAAGGCCGATGTCGTGGTGTATGACGCGCTGGTTTCCAAGACGATTGTTGATATGACACGGCGCGATGCCGAGCGCATTTACGTCGGCAAAAAACGTAACGACCATACCCTGCCCCAGGAAGAAATCAATCTCCTGCTGGTGCGTCTCGCGAATGAGGGCAAGCGGGTAGTGCGCCTCAAGGGCGGGGACCCGTTTATCTTCGGGCGCGGCGGAGAGGAAATCGAAACGCTGGCGGCGGAAGGAATTCCTTTTCAGGTGGTGCCCGGGATTACGGCGGCCTCCGGTGTGGCCTCCTACGCCGGCATTCCGCTGACCCATCGCGACCATGCGCAATCCTGTGTGTTTGTCACCGGTCATCTCAAGGATGGCACGATGAATCTGGATTGGGAGCAGTTGGCTCGCCCGCGCCAGACCGTGGTGGTTTACATGGGGCTGCACGGCCTCGACAGTTTGTGCGCCAAATTGGTGGAGCACGGTATGCCGGACGCCACACCCATTGCGATTGTGCAGCACGGCACGCAGCCGACCCAGCGCGTGATTACCGGAACGCTGGCGACATTGCCGGCCATTGCGGAACGCGAAAAGCCACAAGCGCCCACCCTGATTATCGTGGGCGGGGTGGTAACGCTGCGCGAAAAGCTGGCCTGGTTTCATCCCTGAGTTCGGTGTGCTCGAACGGGTGACGACATGAGCAACTTGTTGAGCGTAACCCGGGCCGCGAGATTGGTGGGGGTGCCCCGCGCGGAATTGCAAAAACGCATCCAGCACGGCGAGCTGTGCTCGTTTGACGGGATGCTCAGCGTGGAGAATTTGCTGGCCTGTTATCCGCAGGCCGAGCTGGAAGATACCGCCGAGCTGCAACGCATCGCGCAGATCAAGGAGAAGGCGTTCGGCAAGCGGGTGTTTGAGCGTGCGCTGCCGGAGCCGGAAGTGCTGGCCGCCCGGGTGACCGAATTGAGCAGGAGTCTGGCGGTGAGCCAGAAGCAGGTGCGGCAATTCAATGATCTGCTGGGCCGGTTGTGGGACAAGGTTGCGGAATTGCGTACCACAAAGACACCGGTCGACACGGCAATGGCCGAGATCGGGGAATGGATCAAACAGGAGGTGGCGCTGGCCATGGAACCGGGTTTCAACAATCCGCTGGCAATCAAGGATGGCGTGCTGCGCGTGATGGCCGCGCAGGTCAGTCTGCTGCCCAGCCGGCAGGATTTTCTGGTCGAGGGACAGGACACGCTGCTGGAAGCCGCGATGCGCGCCGGTTTGTCGCTCAGCTACGGTTGCAGCGGTGGCAACTGCGGTTTGTGCAAAGCGAAAGTGCTTAGCGGTGAAGTCAAACAGACCCGGCACCATGATTTCCGGATTTCCGAGCAGGACGCCTCGTCGGGTTACATGCTGATGTGCTGCAATACCGCGGTCGGGGATCTGACGATTGAGGCCGAGGTTGCCGGCGGCGTGCAGGATATTCCCTTCCAGCAGGTGAGCACCCGCGTCAAATTGATTCAGCCGCTTTCGGAAAAGGTCATGCTGCTGCATTTGCAAACCCCGCGCAGTCAGCGCCTGCGTTTTCTTGCGGGGCAAAGTGTAGTGTTGCGCGTCGGGCAGACGTTTTCGGCGCTGTTGCCGGTGGCCAGCTGTCCCTGCGATGACCGCAATCTGTTGTTTCATGTTCACCGCCAGAACGGCAACCTGTTTGCCGACTATGTGTTCGAGCGGCTGCGCGCCAACGACAGTATCGAAGTCGAAGGTCCGCAGGGCGAATTTATCCTGCATGAAAAATCCGAACGCCCGTTGTATTTCTTCGCCTTTGACGGCGGGTTCGCGCCGATAAAAAGTTTGATCGAACATGCCATGTCGCTTGAGGCCGGGGAGATCCACCTGATTCGGATAGGCTCCGATGCCGAAGAAATTTATCTGGCCAATCAGGCCCGCGCCTGGGCGGACGCGCTGGACAACTTTAGCTACGTTGAAAAAATTGCGGGTTTTGATCTGCGCACCCTGAACCTGCATCGCGAGCATGTGCTGGAAAACATGCTGGCAGAGATTGCCGCGCAATATTCCGCCATTTCCGCCGCCGATGTTTATCTGGCAGGCCCGGAAGCCGCGATCAAATATGCAGAACGTTATTTCCTGGCATTGGGCATGCCCAAGAGTCGGGTGTTTGTCGAAGTTGTGAAGTAACTTAACCCCCAAGGAGACACACGATGCGTATCAAATCCGTTTTGCTGTTTGCCGCACTTAGTGTTGCAACGTTCAGTGCCCAGGCTGCCGACGCGCTGCTCAAGCCGTTTGTGCTTGCGTCGCAGAGTGAGGCGACGCTGTCTGAAAAATCCGCCCAGGTCAAAACTGCGCTGGGCGCGGCGGGATTTAGCGTTGTGGGCGACTATTCTCCGTATGCGGGTGCCAGCGTCATTATCGTAACCAGCGACGCGCTGAAAAAAAATGCGGCGGCTTCCGAGCATGGCGGTTACGGCGCGGTGCAGCGGGTGTCGCTTACCCAGGCGGGTAAAGAGGTGCAGGTCAGCTATACAAATCCGGTGTACATGGCCAATGTGTATCGTATGGCGGGTGATCTCTCCGGGGTGTCCGCGGCGCTGGAAAAATCCCTCGGCCGCATCGAGGAATTTGGTGCCAAAGGCATGACGGCCAAGGCAGCGCGTAAATACCATTACATGATCGGCATGGAATATTTTGACGAGCCGAGCGAGTTGGCGACGTATGACAGTTATGAGGATGCCGTCAAAGGCGTGGAAGCGGGCCTGGCGAAAAACACCAACGGTGTCAGCAAGGTGTACCGCGTCGATATTCCCGGCAAGCAGGAAAGTGTCTTTGGCGTGGCGATGAAAGGCAGCGGCGATAAGAAGTACATGGACGAGCATTTCATCATGTCGGAAATCGATTTTCACGATGTAAAGTCCACCGCCCATCTGCCGTATGAAGTGCTGGTTTCGGGCAACAAGGTGTATGCGCTGTACGCGCGTTTCCGCATCGCCATCAATTTTCCCGATCTCAGCATGATGGGATCAAACAGCTTCATGAACATTATGAAAACCCCCGAGGCCATCCGTCTGGCGCTGGAAGGTACCGTGAAAAAATAAGCAGGAGATGAGCCATGACTGAATTGATGACCGCAGCCTATGCAGGCGATCTGGAACGAGTGCAGCAGTTGTTAGCGGCAGGCGCCGACGTGAACGCGACCGACGACACCGGCTGGACGGCGCTGATGAAGGCTTGCTACAACGCGGAGCAGAAGTGCGGTTTTGCCGATGTGGTACAGGCCCTGATCGACGCGGGCGCGGATATCGAGGCGCCGATCGGTTATGGCGTGCGGCCACTCATGCTGGCTGCGGGCTATGGTGAAGCTGCGGTCGTCGACACCTTGTTGCGGGCCGGGGCGGATGTGCTGGCCAAGAACGAAGGCGGCTATACGGCGCTGATGATGGTGAAGCAGAAATTCTATGTGGATGTCATCAATCTTTTGCACGAGGCCGAACAGCTGGCGGGTTTGGGGGAAAACAGTTGCGAAAGCAAAAATGCCCCCGGCAGCAGCGTCGTCACTTTTATGAAGCGCCCGGGCGCCTGATTTACGGAAAACTCACATGCCCTATTTTATTTATCGCATTACCGAACGGCCGCTGCGCCAGTTGCATTTGCTGGAGCAGCATGAGATTTACAAGGAAGCATCGGCGCGGGCCAAGCAGTTGCGCACGGACGAAGTCTGGGGCGAGAACGGGGCCATCAAACTGATTCACGCCGAATCGGAATTGCATGCCGAGGACTTGCTCAATCAGGTGCGCGAGCCCGCGCCGGAACTCGGCGACGATTAAACGGCGTGGATGAACGGGCGTTTCGGCAGCAGCTGCTTGAACGGGTAGCGCGTCCCTGCGCTTTTGGCAAAGCCGTATTGAGCACCTGCGTTCATTGCCATCAGGCCGCACGCGTGCAGATTGCCGAGCGCGAAGTGATTACCTGCCGCTCCGCATCCGGCTGGCAGCGCTGCACCGAATTACATGGCTTGCTGCGGCACAATTTTGGTTTTGCGTTGCACGTTACCCGTGACGATGTGCCTATTCCGCATGGACAGGAAATGCGCGTGCAGTGCGGCGGTTTAAAGGGATTGAATGTGGTGGTGACGGGCTCCGAAACCGTGGCAGATGCCGATGATTTGCTCGAACACACCCTGCAACGCTGGGGCACGCTCGATGCCTTGCCCTATTCCGCGGTCGTGCAGGCCGCCCGCTGTTACAAAGGGCGACACGGCTGAACTTTCGCGTGCCTTCCGTTACAATGTCGAGCGTTTTAGTCGGCCAAAAGTCACGAGGCCCGGTTTCAATTTTTTCTGGAGATGAGCATGAGTTTTACTGAAAGTGATGTACAGGCTGCATTGAAAACCCTGATCGATCCCAATACCAAAAAAGACTTTGTGAGCGGCAAGTCCGTCAAGAACATCAAGGTCGCTGGGAACGATATCACGCTGGACATTTTGCTCGGCTATCCGGCCAAAAGTGTGTTTGGCGAAATTGGCGCCATGGTCGAGTCGCATTTAAAAACGGCACTGCCCGCAGCCGGCAAGGTCGCGGCCAGTGTCAGCAGTAAGGTGGTGCCGCACGCGGTGCAGCGCGGGGTAAAACTGGTGGAAGGCGTGAAGAACATCATCGCCGTGGCCAGCGGCAAGGGCGGTGTGGGCAAGAGCACCACGGCGGTGAATCTCGCGCTGGCGCTGGCTGCCGAAGGTGCCCGCGTCGGCATACTGGACGCCGACATTTACGGACCATCGCAGCCGACCATGCTGGGCATCACGGGCAATCCCGCATCGGATGACGGCAAGACGCTGGAACCCATGACGAATCATGGACTGCAGGCCATGTCGATCGGCTTCCTTATCGAAGCCAATGACACACCGATGGTCTGGCGCGGCCCGATGGTGACCCAGGCGCTGGATCAGCTGCTGCACCAGACCCGCTGGGACAGTCTCGACTATCTCGTGATCGACCTGCCGCCGGGTACCGGCGATATTCAGCTCACACTGGCACAAAAAGTGCCGGTGACGGGCGCGGTTATCGTGACCACGCCGCAGGACATTGCATTGCTGGATGCACGCAAAGGCCTCAAGATGTTCGAGAAAGTCGGCATCAAAATTCTCGGCATCGTCGAAAACATGAGCACCCACATCTGCTCGAAATGCGGCCATGAAGAGCATATCTTCGGCGCCGGTGGCGGCGAGAAAATGTGCGCCGATTACAACACCGAATTTCTTGGCGGATTGCCGCTCGACATTCGCATTCGCGAGCAGACGGACTCCGGTCAACCCACTGTTGCGGCGGATCCCGACGGCGACATCGCCCGCGTTTATAAGCAGATTGCCCGTCGTATCGCCGTCAAGGTGGCGGACATGGCGCAGGATCACAGCGCCGCATTCCCGAAGATCGTCGTGCAAAACACCTGATGTCAGCACTGACGCATTTCTCGGCGGCGGGTCGCGCCCGTATGGTGGACGTCTCGGATAAAACCGTGACGCGCCGGGTTGCGGTGGCCAGCGGTATTTTACGGATGCGTCCGGAAACGTTGCAGCGCATTCGTGCTGGGCAAATTGCCAAGGGTGATGTGCTGACCGTTGCCGACGTTGGTGCGGTGATGGCGGCGAAACGCACCGCCGAACTTATTCCGATGTGTCACAGTCTGCCGCTGAGCGGCGTTGATGTTGTGTTTGAGGATATGGCGGCGGACAGTGATGGCGCTGTCGGGCTGAAGGTGGTCACGACCGTACAGTGCACCGGGCAAACCGGCGTGGAGATGGAAGCGCTGACGGCGGCCAGTCTGGCCTTGCTGACGGTGTATGACATGTGCAAGGCGATGGATCGCGGCATGCGCATCGAATCCGTGCAGCTCGAAGAAAAGCGTGGCGGTAAAAGTGGAGACTGGAGACGCGCATGATCCGTGTTCTGTTTTTCGGTCCCGTGGCAGAGCGTGTCGCGTCGCGCGAAATGCAGTTCGAACCTGTACCCGGTATGACCTTGCACGACATCATTGCGCGTGTGGGGATGCAATATCCGGGCGCACTCAGCATCGTCAGTTTTATCGCCGTCAATCAAGTGCAGACCAGCGATCGCCAGCAGATTCTCCGGGACGGGGATGAAGTGGCGCTGATGGCAAAGTATTCGGGAGGCTGAGATGCGCGAGCCGGTCAGACTGCAAGCCGAAGATTTTTCGCTGGACGCGGAAATTACGGCGCTGAAGCAGGCGTCAACCCGGATCGGCGGCATTGCGACTTTTGTTGGCTGCGCCCGCGATTTTTCGGAAGGCCGCGAGGTAAGTTGCCTCCGATTTGATGCGTACGACGCGATGGCGCTGGCGGAGATGCGGCAACTGCGCGAGCAGGCGATCCACCGGTTTGACCTGATAGAGGCCCGGCTGGTGCATCGCATTGCCACGGTCATGCCGGGCGACAATATCGTGCTGGTCGCGGTCGCGGCCGAGCATCGTGCTGCGGCATTTGAGGCCTGCCGCTGGCTGATTGACGAACTCAAGCGGCAAGTGCCCATCTGGAAAAAAGAAACCACGCCGCAGGGCGATGCGTGGGTGAGCGCTCATCCGTAGGGAGAAATGATCATGAAGTTTGTATCCTGGCGGTTATGTGTTTTGGCGGAATTTCTTTCGGATCGTGCCACCGGAACGATGCAGGTGTTGAAAAGTACGCGTCCGGTCACAGCGACCCAAGGCGCGGCGCAATCCGCCATCGCCATGCCGGACTGATGCAACTCGTCTCCATCGTCGGCCATTCCGGCGCCGGCAAAACCACGCTTATCGAACAACTGGTGCGAACACTGGCCCGGCGCGGGCTGCGCGTCGCGACCATCAAGCACGCCCATCATCAGGTTGAACTCGACACGCCGGGCAAAGACAGCTGGCGCTATTCCGAAGCGGGTGCGGCGAAAAGTTTGTTGGTCACGCAGGGCGGCGTTCAACTGGTTGCCCGTCTGCCTTCCGTGCCGACACCACAAGCGCTGGCCCGCGATTTTCTGGCGGATGCCGCGCTGGTGCTCGCGGAAGGTTTCTCGCATGCGCCGGGGCCGAAGATCGAGGTTTTACGCACCGCCTGTGCGACACAGCCGCGCTGCACGCCCGAAGACGGTTTGATCGCGCTTGTCACCGATGTGGCGGATGTTTATCCGCAGCTGCCGCATTTTGCGCTGGACGATATTGAGGGGCTGCTGGCCTGTATTTTGGCGCGGGATCCGACATGATTGCCGACGCCACCGCACTGATTCTTGCCGGTGGAGATTCCCGCCGAATGGGCCAGGACAAGGCACAGCTGTTGTTTGAGGGAGAAACGCTGCTGGCGCGAGTCGCGGACAGAATGCGCCCGCTGTTTGTCAATCTTATTGTCAGTGTGCGCTCACATCGGGCAGACATTAGTTTGCCGCAGGTGTGTGATGCGGCCGAAACCTCCGGTCCGCTGGCCGGGGTGCTGGCCGGGCTGACCGCCGCGCAGACGCCTTGGGTGTTTGTGCTGGCTTGCGACATGCCGTTTATCGTGCCGGCGCTGGTTGAACAGCTGGCTGCCCTGCGGGGTGATTGCCAGGCGGTGGTGCCGGTTGTCGGCGGATATGTCCAGCCAATGGCTGCGTTTTATGCGCGAAGCGCGCTGGCTGATTTGCGGGCCATTGCGGCCGGTGGCGGGCAAAGTTTGCGTGACAGTTTGCAGCATTTGCGGGTGAATTACGCGGATGAAACGGCGCTCCTCGCGCACGATCCGCAGTTCCACAGTTTTTTTGATCTGGATACGCCGCAGGATTTTGCGGCGGCACTCAAGCGGGGATGAAATGGATGGATTGACCGTCGCCGACGCGCAACGTTGCGTGATTGCGGCCATGAAAATACTGGGGACGGAAAGTGTTCCCCTGAAACAGGCGCTGGGCCGTGTGCTCGCCGAAGACGTGCGCGCCAACCGCGATCAGCCGCCGTATGACGTTTCGGCGATGGACGGGTTTGCGATTCGCAGCACCGACGTGGTTTCCGTGCCGGCGACGCTGGAGATCATTGAGGACATCCGTGCGGGCGATATGCCGCGCAAGACGCTGAATGCCGGGCAGTGCGCGCGCATCATGACCGGCGCGCCGGTGCCGCCGGGTGCCGATGCGGTCATTCGGGTCGAAGACACCCAGGCGATCGGCGCTCACCAAGTGCAGATCACTGTCACCGTGAAGCCGCGCAACGACATTCGCGACCGCGGTGAAAACATGACCACCGGCGAAGTTGTCCTTGCCCGCGGCACCGCGATTACTCCGGGTGTTATCGGCATGCTGGCGATGGTGAAGCAGGCGGAGGTGCCGGTCTATCGGCAGCCACGCGTCGCGATTCTTTCCACCGGCGATGAACTCGAAGGGCTGGATGAGCCGCTCAATCCCAACAAAATTCCGGATGCCAACAGCTACGCGCTGATGGCGCAGGTGCAAGCGCTGGGCATTGACCCCGTGTTGCTAGGCATCGCGCGCGATGATCCGGATGATTTGCGCGCCGCCCTGCAGCGCGGACTGCAATTTGATGTGCTGCTGGTTTCCGGCGGCACGTCGGTCGGCGTGCACGATTATGTGCGGCCCACGCTGGAAGCCCTGGGCGTGCAAATGCAATTCTGGCGAGTGGCGATGAAGCCGGGACATCCCATGGCTTTCGGGATTGCGCCGCTCACCTGGGTGTTTGGGATACCCGGCAATCCCGTCTCCAGCATGGTCTGCTTTGAAGAATTCATCGGCCCGGCATTGCGCAAACTCATGGGCCATACCCGCGTATTCCGCCAGACGGTGACGGCCCGGTTGGCGCGCGAGATTAAACACCGTCATCGCCGGACCGAATTCGTCCGCGTGATGCTGGCGCGGGAAGACAACATTTGGGTGGCGACCCCCACGGGCAATCAGGGCAGCGGCATTTTGCGTTCCATGGCGCTGGCCGAGGGCTTGATGGTCGTCCCGGCAGCAAGTGCCGACGTGGCTGCGGGCGCGACCGTGCAGGTGCAACTGCTCGACGGCATGAATTTTCAACAGGACGCAGGCGGGGAGTGGTAATGAAAGCACGCATCGGTATCGTCACAGCTTCCGACCGTGCGAGTCGCGGCGAATACGAAGACAAGGGTGGCCCGGCGATTCACGCCTGGTTTTCCCGGGTGCTAAGCAGCGAGTGGGAACCCGTTGCACGGGTGATTCCGGATGAACAAGAGATCATCGCGCAGACGCTCACGGAACTTGCTGATCGGGAACAGTGCAGCCTGATCGTGACGACCGGTGGCACTGGCCCGGCTTTGCGCGATGTGACTCCGGAAGCCACCGAAGCCGTATGCGAAAAAATGTTGCCGGGATTTGGCGAACTGATGCGCAGCGCCTCGCTTAAGATCGTGCCCACCGCGATTCTTTCGCGTCAAACGGCCGGCGTGCGCGGCCGCAGTCTGATCGTGAATCTGCCCGGCAAACCTTCCGCGATTGATGACTGCCTCAACGCCGTGTTTCCCGCGATTCCCTATTGCATTGATCTGATCGAAGGTGCCTGGCTGGAAGCCGATCCCGCGCAATGCCAGGTGTTTCGACCGGCGCACGCCAAGCCGCGCGGCTAGACAGTGGGCGGCCTGCACGTCGCCTGAACGGTTACTGGTCGATCTCTTTTCCTACGGGCTGACCGAAATCGATTTCCGGCTGCAGATTGCTGTCGTCGATTTCGTTCACCATGGATTCCAGATCATATTTAGCCGCATCGGGTGATTCGCCTTCCGTGGTGACTACCGCTCGCATCCATGCCACCAGAGATGCAAAAACTTCGTAGCCTTTGGGAGGTTCGGTCAGCCATGACGCTTGCAGTTCGGCATGTCCTCCATAAATGGCAAGGTGGACGAACTCTCCCGCCTCAACCGTATGCGTTTCCGGAAAAGCCGAGATTCGCGCCGACCTCAGCAGCCCCATCTGTTCATCGACCACGGCCCGGGATAGCGGGACAGTATTCAACGTCCATCGTGCCTGACGGTTTCCGTTAGAAACCTGATGCTTGAGGGCATAGACGGAATCCTTTTCCTCCAGCCTTATGAACGTGGTCGATTTTGGGGCGGAGGGGGCCGAGGTAATTCTCAGACTAACGAGAAGCGTTGCCATGACGATTAACCCCGAAACATCGCGGCAAAGGCGAGGAGGGCTGTCGCAATAGCAAAGAGTCCCAACGTCATTTCCAGCATCATCTGCCGCCGAAGCTCTGTTTCGTAAGGATTGGCTGTTCTCATTTTGTTCTCCCGGGTTGATCGTGGCAGGCATGTTCCCATGCTCAAAGCTCACCAGATGAGCTACCATGCCGCCCAAAGGGAGGGTGGCCATGGATCGCAGCGAACGCTTCTACAAGATCGACCAAATGATCGCCGGACGAGGCATTGTTCCCCTCAATGATTTTCTGTCCGAGCTGGACATTTCCCTCGCCACCTTCAAGCGCGACCTCGAATACCTCCGGGACCGGCTCAATGCCCCCATCGTCTGGGACCGGGATAACGGCGGTTACCGTTATGAAAGCCAAAGCACCGGGCCAACGTTCGCCCTGCCCGGGATGTGGTTCAATGCCTCCGAAGCCCACGCCCTGTTACTGATCCAGCAGCTTCTGAAAGACATCCATCCGGGACTGCTCAGCCAGCATATCGAACCTTTGCAATCCCGCCTCAAGGCCCTCCTCGGCAGTGGCGACCACAGTGCCGATGAAGTCGAAAAGCGCTTTCGGATGATTCATGCCAGCCAACGGGTTCTCCCCCTCAAACACTTCGAAGCCATCGCCACCGCCACGCTGGGCCGCAAACAACTCAAAATCCAGCACTACAACCGGGAACGGGACGAAACCGTCGAACGCCTCATCTCCCCGCAGCAGATCGTGTTCTACCGGGACAACTGGTATGTCGATGCGTGGTGCCACCTGCGCGCAGACATCCGCAGCTTCTCCATCGATGCCATCCAGGGCGCAGAGCCTCTGACTGCCAAAGCCAAGGAAATCGGCAAAGCCAAACTCAAGGAAATCGGCAAAGCCAAACTCAAGGAATACTTTGAAAAAGGCTACGGCATTTTCTCCGGAGCCAAGGTTCAGTGGGCCAAACTCAAATTCACCCCGGCAAGAGCCAGGTGGGTCGCCAACGAACAGTGGCACCCTGAACAAACAGCCCAATTTGAGCCGGACGGCAGCTACCTGCTGAAAATCCCCTACAGCGACGATCGGGAGCTTCTCATGGACATTATGAAACACGGAGATCAGGTAGAAGTCCTGGCACCGGCAAACCTGCGCAAGCGGGTCACCCAAATCCTCGAATCCGCCGCCAAAAAATACGCCTAGCGGGCTCATCTGGTGAGCCTTGCCTTGGCTAGACTGCAACCACTTTAATGAACGAGTGGGGCAGTAGTCATGCAAAAAGTACTCTTGGCAGCATGCTTGGGATGGGGCGTTTTCAGCAGCATCGGTACACCCCAGCAATCCCCTGTCAGATACAACGACGACTTCGTGCTGATGCGGGATCAGGGTAAGTATGTCTATTACGAAACGATACCCGGCACAGACATCCCGACGGCATTTCCGAAGAAACTGGCCACCCAAGAAAAGGGGCGAGGCATCTATCGTCTGGTGTATCCCGTGGTGCCCGGGATGTTCATTCGGGATTTTGGTGGAAAAGCGCACCGCGTTTCCCCCGCGATCGCGGGGATAGGCCCTAATCATGCGCTCTTCCATACGGGCGAGGTCAGTTTCCCCCGCGATCGCGGGGATAGGCCCTAATCATGCGCTCTTCCATACGGGCGAGGTCAGTTTCCCCCGCGATCGCGGGGATAGGCCCCAGTCTGAGGCATTGCAGCAGGAAGTCGAGCCTGGCACGTCAGCAGATGGGTAGTCAGCCACACCATGGGGTTGGAAGCACAAGCCACTTCAAGCGAGAACGTGGAGGTGCAGACTCGCCTTGGCTGTCAAGCTGCTCAAGGGTTCTCGGCACGCCTTGTGGCGGGAGGCTAATAGACATGGCCGTCAAACTTTGCCAGCCAGCAGGCGTCCCCCGCTAACCCGTTCGATGCCACTTAAATCCCGGGCGGAATAAATGTCGGTGTAACCGGCTTTCGCCAGCAACTCGCGCACACGCGGCGCCTGATCGTAGCCATGTTCCAGCAACAGCCAGCCGCCCGGGCGCAGGTGTGTTCGGGCGTTTGCGATGAGGTGGCGCAAATCGTCCATACCGTCTTCACCCGCCGCCAGGGCGCTGCGCGGTTCGAAGCGCAGGTCGCCCTGTTGCAGGTGGGCGTCGGCTTCGGCGATGTAGGGCGGATTGGAAACTATCAGGTCGAATTGGGCATGGTTCAGGGCCGAGAACCAGTCACTCTGTAGCAGGCGCACATGGTTGCAATGCAGCCGCGCGGCGTTTTCTTTGGCAATTTCAAGTGCGGCGGGGGAGGCATCCACGGCGGTTACGGCGAGGTCGGGTCGGGTGTGGGCGAGGGATAAGGCAATCGCGCCGCTGCCGGTGCCGAGATCGAGCACCTGTGTTTGTGCGGTGCTTTGTGCCGGCAGGCGTTGCAGCGCTTCGGTGACGAGCAATTCGGTGTCGGGGCGTGGAATCAGGGTGGCCGGGGAGACGATGAAATTCAATCCGAAGAATTCGCGTTTACCCAGAATGTAAGCGAGCGGTTCTCCGGCCAGACGGCGTTCGAGCAGCGCGGTATAAACAGCACGTTGTTCTGCATTCAACTCGGTGTCGGGATGCGCGATCAGAAACGCATGCGAGACTTGCAAGACCTGTTGCAACAGCATCCGGACTTCAAGACGAGCGGTCGTGCCATCGAGGGCGAGCGCCGATTCCAGTGCGCTTTTGTCTTGCGTGAGCAGGGATTGGATGCGGTAAGCCACGCCGCTGATCAGAGCGTTTCCTCGGCCATTGCGGCGAGTTGATCGGCCTGATGTTCGGCCATGAGCGCGCCGGTGAGTTCGGCGATGTCGCCGTCCATGATGGCGTCCATCTTGTAGAGCGTGAGGTTGATGCGGTGGTCGGTGACGCGGCCCTGCGGGAAATTGTAGGTGCGGATGCGCTCGGAGCGGTCGCCGCTGCCGACCAGCGATTTGCGTTCGGCGGCAAGCTTGCTGTGCGCTGCCTGTTCTTCCTTGTCCTTGATGCGGGCGGCCAGTACGCGCATGGCCTGCGCCTTGTTTTGGTGTTGCGAGCGCCCATCTTGGCATTCCACCACTGTCCCGGTCGGCAGGTGGGTGATACGCACGGCCGAGTCGGTTTTGTTGATGTGCTGGCCGCCCGCACCGCTGGCACGAAAGGTGTCGATGCGCAGGTCGGCGGGATTCAGTTCAACTTCGCCGACTTCATCCGCTTCCGGCAGGATGGCGACGGTGCAGGCCGAGGTGTGGACGCGTCCCTGGGTTTCGGTGGTGGGCACGCGCTGCACGCGGTGTGCGCCGGATTCAAACTTGAGTACCGAATAGGCCCCCTGGCCGACGATGCGGGCGATGACTTCCTTGTAGCCGCCGACTTCGCCGGGGCTTTCGGAAATGATTTCGACCTGCCAGCGCTTGCGTTCGGCAAAGCGGGTGTACATGCGGAACAAGTCGCCCGAAAACAGCGCGGCTTCGTCGCCACCGGTGCCGGCGCGCACTTCGAGGATGACGTTGCGTTCGTCGTTGGGATCTTTCGGCAGCAGCTGAATTTCGAGTTCGCGATCCAGCTCGGCGAGACGTGCTTCGCCCTGTTCGATTTCGGCATCGGCAAATTCGCGCATGTCGGGATCGTCGGCCATTTCCCGCGCCGTGGCGATATCCGCTTCGCAGGTTCGGTAGGCTTGGTACAGGCTGACCACGGGTTCGAGTTCGGCGCGCTCGCGGCTCAACCGGCGGAAGGCCTCCATGTCCCGCGTAGCTTCCTCGCTGCTCAGTAGCTGGTCGACCTCATGCAGGCGTTCGCCCAGCCGGGCGAGACGGGCAGCAATATTCGGTTTCATTCTTCGGGCTGCAGATGATGCAGGCGATGCACGACGTCAAGGAACAGATCGCGCTCTTCGCCGTGAACATGATTCAGCGTATGTGTGGGGGCGTGCAAAAACTTGTTGGTCAGGCCGCTGCTCATCATTTCCAGCACTTTCTCCGGGCTTTCACCCTTGGCCAGCAGCCGCAGCGCTTTTTCCATTTCATGGCGGCGGCTGCGTTCGGCGTGGTCGCGCAGCGCGCGGATGGTGGGCACGACTTCGCGCGATTCCATCCAGTGCACAAAATCCGATACGCCGGAATCGATGATGACTTCGGCTTCCTTCACCGCGCTCTGGCGGGCGTCGAGCCCGTCTTTCACCACGTCCGCAATGTCGTCCACGGTGTACAGGAACACGTCGTCCAGCTCGGCGACTTCCTTCTCGACATCGCGCGGAACGGCCAGATCAACGATAAACATGGGGCGATGTTTACGGGCCTTGAGCGCACGCTCGATGATGCCTTTGCCGAGGATGGGCAACTGGCTGGCCGTACAGGTAACGATGATGTCGTGCTGCGCGAGTTGTTCGGGCAGGTCGGTCAGCGTGATGGCGTGGCCGTTAATTCGGCGCGCCAGCGTCTGGGCGCGTTCCAGTGTACGGTTGGCCACCGTGATGCGCTTGGGATTGCGCGCCGCAAAATGCACGGCATTTAGTTCGATCATCTCGCCAGCGCCGATGAACAGTACGTTCTGTTCGGCGATGCTGGGGAAAATCCGTTCGGACAGCTTCACCGCGGCGGCGGCCATTGAGACCAGATTGGCGCCGATTTCGGTTTGCGTACGCACGTCTTTCGCGACGGAGAAGGTGTGCTGGAACAATTTGTGCAACAGAAAACCCAGCGTGCCGGCCTGTTCGGCCTGGCGTACGGCCTGCTTCATCTGGCCCAGAATCTGCGGCTCGCCGAGCACCATGGAATCCAGTCCGCTCGCGACCCGGAAAGAATGCTTCACGGCTTGTTCGCGCGACAGCATGTAAAGGTAAGGCTCAATTTCCGTGCGCGGCAGCTGGTGATATTGCGCCATCCAGTCAATCGCGAGATCGGGCTGTGCGGCATTGCAATACAATTCCGTGCGGTTGCAGGTGGACAGGATCGTGGCTTCTTTCGCGGCGCCATTTTCCACCAGATCGCGCAGGGCATTTTCCATTCCGTCCGCGTTAAACGCGACCTGCTCGCGCACGGCGAGCGGGGCTGTTTGATGGTTGATGCCGAAAGCGAACAGATGCATTGACAATGGGCCGGGCTGAAACGGAGGCGAATTATAGTCGCAACAGACCGTCAATGCCATCCGGCGGCGCGGTCGGATAGAATGCGGCATGTCTGCAAAATCCCATCCCTGTCCCTGCGGCGGCGCCGATTACGCCAGTTGCTGTCTACCCTGGCATTCGGGTCAACCCGCGCCGGATGCCGCGCAGCTGATGCGATCCCGCTACAGCGCTTATGTGATGAAGCTGGAACCTTACCTGCTGGCGACCTGGCATCCGTCGACACGCCCGGCCGCATTGAACCTGATTGACGATCAAGCGCGCTGGCTGGGGCTGGCAGTGAAACGCCATTCCCCGCAAAGCGATGAGTCCGCCGAAGTGGAATTTGTGGCCCGCTACAAGGTGGGCGGCCGGGCTTACCGTTTGCACGAGATCAGCCGGTTTGTGCGGGAGGCGGGACGCTGGTATTACGTGGATGGCGAATTTCCGGCGGCGGGCAAGTAGAATGCGCGCTGCAAATTCAGGACGACTTCAATGAGCATTCAGTGGTTTCCCGGTCACATGGCGGCGGCACGCAAGAAAGCGGCCGAGACGCTGGAGCGTGCCGATCTCGTTATCGAGGTGGTGGATGCGCGTCTACCCGAGGCCAGCAGTAACCCCATGATCCGCGAGCTGCGCGAGCATCGGCAGCGCCCGTGCCTGAAAATTTTGAACAAGGCCGATCTCGCCGATCCCGTGGCTACGCGGGCCTGGCTGGATTATTACGCCGGGCAGAAGGGGGTAAAGGCGGTCGCGCTGTCGTGCAAGAAGTCCGCCGATGTTGCCCGGATTCCCGGTTTGTGCCGGCCGCTTGCGCCGCATCGCGATTCCCCGCTCAAGCCGCTGCGCATGATGATTATGGGCATCCCCAACGTGGGCAAATCAACGCTGATGAATGCCTTGCTGAAACGCCGCGTTGCGAATGTGGGCGACGAACCCGCCGTGACTAAAAGCCAGCAGCGGCTCGATCTCGACGACCAGATGACGCTGATCGATACCCCGGGCATGATGTGGCCGAAAATCGAACACGATAGCGACGGGCTGATGCTGGCGGCCAGCCATGCGATCGGTCGCAATGCCGTGATCGACGAAGAGGTGGCCGCGTTTCTGGCCGAGATATTGTTGCAGCGCTATCCGGATTTTCTGGCCGCGCGCTACAAACAGGCGATGACGGGGCTGGATGGGCCGGCGACGATTGCGGCGATTGCGCGCAAGCGCGGCTTCCTGCTTAAGGGCGGATCGTTCGATCTGGAAAAGGCGGCACTTACCCTGTTGCAGGATTACCGCGATGGCGTGCTGGGCCGCATCAGCCTGGAGACGCCGGAAACCCGTGCCGCAATGCTGCGGGCGCCCGCCGATGATCCGGCTGCCAGCGAAGTGGAATAAACGGAATTTCGTTCAATATCAAAACAAGGAGAGGGGTGCCATGTCTCATTTGCCACTGAATCAAGCCGCGCTCGACCAACTTTTTCTGGAGGCGCGCACGCACAATGCCTGGCAACCCCGCGATGTTCCGGACGCGCTGTTGCATCGACTGCATGAACTGTTTCGCATGGGGCCGACGGCGGTGAACAGTTGCCCGGCGCGCGTGGTATTCGTCAAGTCAAAAGCGGCCAAGGAATTACTCATGCCGACGCTGATGGAAAGTAATCGCGCCAAGACCATGGCCGCACCGGTGACGGCCATCATCGGCTATGACATGAAGTTTTACGACAAGCTGGGCAAGCTGTTTCCGCATCAGCCCGATGCGGTCAACTGGTTTCAGGGTGACGAGGCGATCTTCACCAGCGCGTTCCGCAACGGCACGCTGCAAGGCGCCTATTTGATGATTGCGGCCCGCGCGCTGGGATTGGATTGTGGCCCGATGTCCGGATTCGACAATGCCGCAATGGATCAGGCGTTTTTTGCGGATACGCCGATCCGTTCCAATTTCATCTGCAATCTGGGTTACGGTGATCCGGCGGGCGTATTTCCGCGCGGTCCGCGCCTGGAATTCGACGAGGCGTGCCGCATCGCCTGAGGCCGGCGATTAGACGCAGCCGGTGGGCTTGGGCATGCCGCCGTATTTGGTAATGGGCTTCATCGGGCCGGTCATCCACAGGTCGAACATGGCTTTCTGGTCCTCGCCGATGTGTTTGGCAAATTTGCGGATGGGCGGGACGCTGCCGAATTCCTCGTAATATTCGCGGGCTTTGAGAATGTGGTCCCACTTTTGGTCGTCCAGTTCGAACTGATCGGCTGCCGCCATGGCCCGGCCGATTTCCGGGGACCAGTCATTCATGTCGACGAGATAACCGTCGCCGTCGCGGTTGGGTAAAGACATGAGGGCTCCTTTGGGTAGTTGAGGGGCCCATTAGATAATCCCGCAGTAAATTAGTCAAGAATAGAGTGGGTAAAAGTGCAAGTTTTTATGGGGAAAGAGATTTTATGGCCAAATTGACGCTGGACCGGATACTGCAATCGCAGGGTTTCGGCGCGCGCAAGTGGTGTCGCCAGCTGGTGACCGATGGCGAAGTGACAATTCATGGTCTGCCCGCAACCAACTGGCGCGACGAGTATGAGACGGATGGCTTGCACTTTGCGGTTTTCGGCGAGACGCATTGCTATCGCCCGCAGGTCTACATCGCGCTGAATAAGCCGGCGAATTACGAGTGTTCGCGCAAGCCCAGCCACCACCCCGGCATCCTGACCCTGTTGCCGGAAACGCTCCGGCTGCGCGATGTGCAGCCCGTCGGTCGGCTCGATCACGATACGACGGGTTTGTTGCTGCTGTCGGATGATGGCGCCTTCATTCACGCGCAATCCTCTCCCAAACATCATGTGCCCAAAATCTATCAGGCCGCGACGCATGCGCCGGTGACCCCGCAACTTGTGGCCACTTTGCTGGCCGGGGTGCAGCTTCACGATGAGCCGGCGCCGCTGGCCGCGGTGAGTTGTCGCCAGCTGGACGAATTCCGGCTCGAAATCGTCCTGGCCGAGGGCAAATATCATCAGGTCAAACGTATGTTGGCTGCCGCGGGCAACCATTGCACGGCGTTGGTTCGCAGTGCCATCGGTCGGCTGGAACTCGGCGCGTTGAATCTGGCGCCGGGAGCGTGGTGTTATCTGGACGAGGCGCAACGGGCTTTGCTGGTCCCCGCAGAAAATTAGGCGCCCCGCTTTTGCCGGGTGTCCGGTGACAAGGCGCTGATGACGGGTTGCGGCAGCGGCAGCAATTCGCGGCAGGCCAGCGCTGCAAGGGTTTCCCCCGCCAACCCGGCGGTCAGCAAGCCGCGGGTGCCATGTGCCAGGCTGCAATACAATCCCGGCCGGATTTCTCCTACGAATGGCATCGCCCCGGGTGCGGAACAGCGGATGCTTGCACGTCCTGCCAAACGGGCGATGTCCGGTGTTCCCAGCGCGGCGCGTAGCTCGGGTGCGAAGACTTCAATTCCGGCCAGATTGGCGAGGTGATCTTCAGGACGCACCTCCCGCGATTCGTCATTGAAGGCGTGCGTGGCGCCCAGCACATGCAGCTCGTCTTGCGCGGGGGTGCAGTAGCCGTCACCGCAAATGATGCCGCGCAGCGTCCGGCTGGCGTTGGTGGCCGGGACCAGGCTGATTTGTCCGCGCACCGGAGTCAGCGGCAGGGCGGACAGCGGCGCGAGTTGCAATGCGGCTTGCGCGTTGGCGACGACAACCAGATCGGCTTCCATCTGCCAATCCTGTCCGGCAGTCGTGTGGCCGTTCGCGCACCAGCCGTCTTTCGTCGGGGTGAGCGCCTCAACTGTATGCGCCAGCGCGAGGCGGACGTCGGCCGAAAGCAGGTGCGCGCAAAAAGCTGCCGGCACAATCCAGCCGCCGCCGGGAAACCAGAGTCCGCCATGGCGCAGGGTGATTCCGGCATGAATGCCGGCCTGATGCGCATCAACAAACTGCATGAGCGTTTCGGGCCAGTCGCGTGCGGCGAGTCGTCCGATGCGCTGTTGTTCCGCAGCTGAAAAATCCATCTGCAGCAGGCCGCATTCATCCCGCAATTTGCCATCGACGGGCATGACGCGGTCGAGTAACGCGAGCGCGTGACCATAGGCGGCGAGCACGAATTGGTGCAGGGGATTCATGCCCGCGCTGAAGCGCGCATGCAAAATTCCGCGCGGGTTGCCCGAGGCGGCACTGGCGATCTGCGGGGCGGCTTCCAGCAAGGTGACCCGAATGCCGCGTTGCGTCAGCGCATGGGCTGCGGCACAGCCGGCGATCCCGCCGCCAATCACTAACGCGTTTTGCGGTCGGCGGGTAGGTGCGAGGACATCCGGTGTCTGTCCGAAACTGCCGCGCAGCATCTCGTGCTTGCGACCAAATCCCGGCACGCGCTCGACCGCAAATCCGGCCTGCTCCAATCCGCGCCGTACCCAACCCGCGCTGGTGTAAGTGGCCAGGGTTGCGCCCTTGCGCGAAATGCGCGCGAGGTCAGAGAGCACTTCCGGACGCCACATTTCCGGATTTTTGGCGGGCGAAAATCCGTCGAGAAACCAGGCGTCGACAATTCCGTCCTGCACTTCAGGCAGGGCGTCACTAATGTCGGACAGCAGCAGCGTGAGGCGCACGCGCCCGAAAGACCAGCGGTTCCAGCCGGGCACGCGCCGCCGCCAGACTTGCAGCAGTTGTTCGGCCGAGGTGTGCAGTGCCGGCCATAAGGCGAGCGCCGCACGCAGATCATCATCGGTCAGGGGGAATTTTTCGACGCTCAAGAAATCCAGCGTTGTTCCGGCGGGCGCGAGCTGTTCGAACAATTCTCGCGCGCATAAAAAGTTCAGGCCGGTGCCGAAGCCGGTTTCCCCGAGGGTAAAACAGTCATCGGGTGATAGCGCGGCGAAACGTTCGGGCAAGCGGTTGCCCCGCAGGAATACATGCCGCGTTTCTTCCAGACCTGAGTCGGCAGAAAAATAGACATCGCCAAAATGGCGGGAAAAAGGCAGGCCATCACGCCAGTCTAGGGGCATAACCGGGATCCGGGTGGGTGGGGAAGTGGCGGTACTCTATATCCGGCAAGGCAAAATTTCCACTAAACTGCGCGCATGAATGCACCCGTACAACCCTGGCGAACCAATGTCCTGCTGCGTTTCAGCTACACCCTGATTGCGCCGATATACGACGCGCTTATCGAGTGGCCGATGCGCAAGGCGCGACAACGTTCCCTGCGGCTGCTGCCCGACATTCCCGGACGCGTGCTGCTGAGCGGCGTTGGTACGGGGCTGGATTTGCCACTGTTGCCGCCACACCATCATTACACGGCGCTGGATTTCAACCCGGCCATGCTGCGTCGCGCGGTGGCACGTGGCAAGGCGCTGGATGCGGATTTCGTGCTGGGCGATAGTATGGATCTGCCGTTCGCCGGGGAGGCGTATGACTGCGTTGTGTTGCACCTGATCACGGCTGTTGTGCCGGCGCCGGGTGCCTGTTTGGCCGAGGCGGCGCGGGTGCTGCGTCCGGGTGGCACGATTCTGATTTTCGACAAATTCCTGCGCCCGGGAAAAGTGGCACCGCTGCGCCGTTTATTCAATCCGCTGGTGCGCCGTTTGGCGACGCGCATGGATGTGGTCTTCGAAACGGAACTGGCCAAGGTGCCGGAACTTGAAGTTATGAGCGACGGCCCTGCACTGGCCGGCGGCTGGTTCCGCGCCATCGTGTTGCGCAAAAGGGCCGCCCCCGCCTGACGAGAAGCGTTGTTTACAGCAGGTGTCCCGAGTGCGAGACAAACGACAGCACCAGCACGGCCATGATGCCAACACTCACCACGCTCACCAGCATGCCCACAATGTGCGGGGTTGCTTCGTCGTAGCGATTGCGGGCATAAGCCACGGTGCCGGGAATGAGTAGCGCGGCGATGACAAAACTCAGGATGACGGCGAATTTGAGGGTGTGCATTTCTAAATCTGACTTTCGGAAAAATTCCGTCATCAGAGGGCATTTTTCCCGCGAAGTTCAACCGGGGCGCTAATTAGGCCGAAAAGCCTAGGTATTTTGGGCTGGTTGGCCACGGTTATTGAGATTGCCTCTTTTTTAAGCGGAGCCGATCAAGGCCATGTGGCGGATAGGGTTGCTGGCGTGATTCACAGGGTTGTCCACAGAATTTGTGAATATCAGGAAAAACAGAATTACGCTTTTAGGAGATGGCCGACCTGTTTGGCTAGGGCGTTCCGCTCGCCCGCAAAGCGGCCGGTCAGAACAAATCCCTGTAGAACATTGGCACCATCGAAAAACCCCATTTTGACGCCGTCGCCTGTATCAAGCGTATGCCATTCGCCGACGGCATCACGGGCGACCGGCACGATGGCAATGGGATGTGCGGGGGTTTTTACGGCCACCGGCATTACCGGGAAGTCCACCGGTGTTTCTTTGCCGGCCAGCGTGTGCGCCAATGCGCGGGCGGATTGCATGAGCGGCAATACATAGGGCATGACACGGCCGTTGATCTCGGCGCAGTCGCCCAGTGCGAATATGTCCGGATCGCTGCTGCGGAGCAGGCTGTCTACCGCGATGCCGCGGCCCGTCAATAATCCGGCCTGTTGCGCCAGCCCAATTCGGGGCTTCAAACCGACTGCGGAAAGCACGAGATTGGTTTGCAGGGCAGCGCCATCGTTCAGGGCTAATTGGTAACCGTCAGGCGCGCTATTCATGCTTTTGATTGAAGTGCCGAAATGCCAGTTCACCCCTAGCGCGGCGAGCGGTTCGAGCAGCTGCCTGCCGGCAGCTTCGGGCATCAGGCTGGCGAGCGGATAGGGGCCTGGATCGATGACGTCGACGCGATAACCAGCCGCCGCCAGGTCGTTGGCGAACTCGCAACCGATCAAGCCGCCGCCCATGATGGCAACCGAACGGGCTTCGGTCAGCGCTTCGCGGAAACGCGCATAGTCATCAAGTCCGTTGACTGATAGCACCCGATCGGACGCCTCGCCCTCCAGCGGAATCCGGATCGGATCCGCGCCGATAGCAAGTACCAACTTTTCGTATTCGATCGTGCCGACGGTGGTGTTAATCGTGTGTGCGGCGAGGTTGATCGCATTGACTTCGCAATGCGCGTGCAGTTTGAGCCCGAGCTGAGCGGCTATTTCGGCGGCGGGTGTCAGCACCAGCCCCGCCGCCGTTTTCTGCTGCGCCAGTCCGTTCGACAGCATGGGCTTGGAGTAGTAATCACCGCTGTCGCGGGTGAGCAGCGTTACCGGCCGCTGTGCATCCAGTTTGCGCAACTCGCGGACGAGCGTATAAGCCGCCAGGCCGCTGCCCAGCACGACAATCGGTTTCATAAAATGCTCCGTTGGGTGGTCTGTGCCTACTCTTCGAGCAGGCTGCGCAGCATCCAGGCGTTTTTCTCATGCACTTCCATGCGGGCTGAAAGCAGATCCACCGAAGGCTGGTCGCCCGCCTTTTCGGCAACAGGTAAAACTTCCCGCGCAGTGCGCACGACGGCTTCCTGACCCTCCACCAGCTGGCGGATCATGTCTTTTGCGCTCACCGTACCGCTGCTGTCCTTGATGCTCGTCAGTGCCGCGAATTCCTTGTAACTACCGGGAGCGGGGTAACCGAGTGCGCGTATCCGCTCAGCGACCAAGTCCACCGCGTTCCAGATTTCGGTGTACTGGGTCATGAACATCAGATGCAGGGTTTGGAACATCGGCCCGGTCACGTTCCAGTGGAAGTTATGGGTTTTCAGGTACAGGGTATAGCTGTCCGCCAGCATGCGCGAAAGGCCGTCGGCAATTTTGCGCCGGTCTTTTTCCGCAATGCCGATATTGATAACGGGTGCTGCTATCTTGGCTTTGCTCATGATGATCTCCTTTGTGTTCAGACCTCGACCATTTCGAAGTCGGATTTGGCCACGCCGCAGTCCGGGCAAACCCAGTTTTCGGGAATGTCAGCCCACGCCGTGCCGGGTTTGATCCCTTCTGCCGGCAGGCCTTCTGCCTCGTTGTAAATGAAACCGCACACCACACATTGCCAAACTTTCATGTCATTCTCCTTCAGGCGTTAACTTTGTCGAGTTCGTTGCGATACTGTTTGGCGTGCCGTTCCTCCACTTTGGCGAGCGCCGCAAATCTCTTCGCCGCCTTTTCCAGTGTAGACCTGAATAGCTCGGCATGCTCTTTGGATTCCGAAATTTGTTCCCGTATTTCGGCCGCCGCGGCCTCGTTGCCTTCCTGTTGGGCGGATTTCAGAAACCCCGGATACATTTCGGAATACTCGTAGGTCTCGCCCTCAATCGCCATTTCAAGGCAGCGCGCGGTGCTCATGCCGGATCTTGGGTACAGCAGATCGAGATGCCCAAGCGCGTGTTGCACTTCCTGCGCGGCGGTTTCCTCGAAAACGCGCGCCACCTCCTCATGGCCTTCGGCCCGGGCAATCTTTGCGAAGTAACGATACTTGGTATGCGCCATCGATTCGCCGGCAAAAGCGGCCTCGAGATTGGCCATGGTTTTGATTTCGGGTTTGTTCATGTTGCGCTCCTTGTTGGATTAACCGTAACTGCTTTGGTGGACGCACTTTATGCCCGTGAACCTGATCAATCCAATTGATTGTTTAATTCAATGTGATTTATTATTTAAATCAAAGGGGGCGTCATGACGCTAAACGAGTTGCGCTTTATTGTTGCCGTTGCGCAGCAAAAAAACTTCCGCCGCGCGGCGGAGCAATGCTTTATCAGCCAGCCGGCCTTGTCGCTGGCGATACAGAAGCTTGAGGCCGATCTCGGCGTGCAATTGTTCGAGCGCAGCAAGACTGAAGTGACGGTCACCCCGATTGGCTTGGCGATTGTCGAGCAGGCGCAGCGCGCGCTGGAAGAGGTGGCGCAGATTCGCCAGCTCGCCCAGCAGGGCAAGAACCAGCTGGCCACGCCCCTGCGGATTGGGGTGATCCACAGCGTCGGCCCTTATCTGCTACCGGAGCTGATTCCGGTATTGAAAAAACTTGCGCCGGAGATGCCGCTCGAGGTTGAGGAAAACATTACCGCCAATCTGGAACTGGCTTTGCGCGGTGGCAAGCTGGACGTGCTGGTCATCGCCCTGCCTTTCGGCGACGGCAGTCTTCAGACGCGGTCGCTCTACGACGAGATTTTTGAAGTGGTGGTGGACAAGGATCATCGCTGGGCAAATCGTCGCAGCATTCGTCCGGTGGAGCTGGCGAACGAGAAAGTCCTGCTGCTGAATTCCGGTCACTGCTTCAGCAACCAGGTGGCGGAAGCGTGTCCCGAGCTCAACCGCAAGGGCGCGGAAATCCAGCAGGGCACCTCGCTGGAAACCATACGCAACATGGTCGCATCCGGACTCGGCATTACCGTGCTGCCGGCGACCGCGAATAGTCAGCGCTATCGCAGTCCCTTGCTCAAGGTGATTCCCTTCACCAAGCCAGCGCCGTCACGGCGTATTGCGCTGGCCTGGCGCAAGAGCTTTGCGCGCAACGAAGCCATTGATGTGCTTGCCACCGCAATTCGCAAGACGCGCTTGCCCGGGGTTGAGCTGGTGGATTAAATCCAGTCGCGCGGTTTGAGATATTTGTCGTACAGCTCCGCTTCCGGCGTGCCTGCTTCCGGGTGCCAGTCGTAGCGCCATTTCACCAGCGGCGGCATGGACAACAGGATGGATTCGGTGCGCCCGTTCGATTGCAGGCCGAAGATAGTGCCGCGGTCGATCACCAGATTAAATTCCACGTAGCGCCCGCGACGATACAGCTGGAAATCGCGCTCGCGCTCGCCGTAAGGCATGTCCTTGCGCTTCTCCAGCAGCGGCACATACGCCGACAGATAGTGGTCGCCCACGCTTTGCTGGATCGCGAAACAGGTCTCGAAATCCGGCGAACTCAAATCATCGAAGAAAATCCCGCCGATGCCGCGCGGCTCATTGCGGTGCTTGAGGAAAAAATACTCGTCGCACCATTTCTTGAATTTTGGATGCAGCGCCGGATCGAACGGTGCCAGCGAATTTTTGCAGACTTGATGGAAATGCACGGCATCTTCCTCGAAGCCGTAGTAAGGCGTCAGATCCATGCCGCCGCCGAACCAGAACACCTTGTCACCGTCGGGCTTGTGCGCCATGAACATGCGCACATTGGCATGCGAGGTCGGCGCGTACGGGTTGCGCGGATGCATCACCAGCGACACCCCCATCGCCTCCCACGAACAGCCCGCCAGTTCGGGCCGATGTGCCGTGGCCGAAGCCGGCATTTTATCGCCCTGCACATGCGAAAACGCCACGCCGCCGCGCTCGAGCACATTGCCTTCCTCGATGATGCAACTGATGCCTTCACCCTTGCCGATGCCGCCGCTCCCGGTGGCGCGCATCCACTGGTCGCGAATAAATTTTTTGCCGTCCACTTGTTCGAGTCGATCGACGATGAGCTCCTGCAGTTCGAGCAGGTATTCCTTGACGGCGGCGCTATCCATATTCTCTCCGGTTGATTGTGTAGTTATGCGCGCAGAATTTTACCATCCGTCCACGCGCGTATCGTGGAAGGTTGCTTGCGCTTTCCGATGCGGCCGCGCAGCACCCGCACATTTTTTCCGAACATGCGCCGGCATTCTGCATAAGTTTTTGCCGGCCGCAGACCGCTGCGGTTGGCACTGGTCGAAACCAGCGCATGGCCGGCACGGCGGCACAACCGTCGGGCGAAAGAATGCGCCGTCAAGCGGACAGCCAGCGTGTCATGTGCGCCACGCAACCAGCGTGGACACGACGTGCGCGCCGGCATCAGATAGGTGATGGCCTGCGCGCCATCCGCCTGCAATCTGAGCTGTTCGTCTGTCGTCAGCGGCGGAAGATAACGCGCCACCTGCTTGTAATTCGAAGCGATCAGGATCAGCCCCTTCATTTGCGGCCGCTGCTTTAGCCGGAGAATGCGCTGCACCGCGCGCCGGTTGGAAGGGTCGCAACCCAGGCCGTAACACGACTCGGTGGGGTAGGCGATGATCCCGCCGCGCCGGAGGTAGGCGGCCAGCGGGCGGTCGGGAACAGACGATGAAAATTTCATGCGCGGAATGTTAACCGAAACAGATTTTCCTGCCGGGCTAAAATAGCCGCCCAAAGCAAAATATCCAGAGCCGATCCATGCGCGAAGAACGCCTAGTCAATATCGAAACCAAAATCGCTTTTCAGGAAGACCAAATCGAAGCGCTCAACAAAACGGTTTACGAGCAACAACAGAAGCTGGAACGCCTCGAAACCATTTGCGAAGCGCTTGCCCGGCAACTGCGCGCGCTATCCGATACCGGTAATGACGGCTTGAGCACCAACGAAAGACCGCCGCATTATTGACAGAACCGATCGTCGTTATCATGGCGGCGCCCGTATCGACACCTTGATACCAACACCATGCTCAACAAACTGAACGAATTCTTCTCGACCCTGATCACCCCGGCCAACGATACACCGCGCCCCGAACACACCCTGCAACTCGCCACCGCCGTGCTGATGATAGAAGTCATGCGCGCGGATGCCGAAAGCAGCGAGGCCGAGCTGGCCACCGTCATGCGCATCCTCAAGCAACGCTTCCAGCTCAGCGACAGCGAAGTGCAACAACTCTCCGTGCTGGGCCAGCAGACCGCACAACACGCCACTGACCTCCACCAATTCACCTCGCTCATCAACCGCGAGCTGTCACGCGAAGAAAAGGGCCGCATCGTCGAATACATGTGGCAAGTCGCCTACGCCGACCGCCACATCAGTGCTCACGAGAACCACCTCATGCGCAGAATGAGCGACCTGCTCCACATCTCGCAGGCTGACTACATCGCTGCGAAGATGCGCGCGAAGCCTGCGGACATGGAATAAACACATCCCCGTCACCACCCAAATGCGCCTCGGCCTGGAAGACCCCTCGCTCACGCTGGATTGCGCCCGCGCCATCGATTGACGGATTGCATTGATGATCTCATTGTTCATGCCCGCACACGAGCCGACCGCTACCGCCCACCCGCGCGCTGGGAATGGCTCGCCCAGATCCGCGAGACTGTGAAATTGCCGGTGGTCGCCAACGGCGAAGTGTGGACCACAGCACTATCAAAACATCCGCCTGGTCAGCGGCTGCACCGACGTCATGATCGGGCGCGGCGCCATCATCCGCCCTGACCTCATGCACCGCATCAAAACCGGCGACGAAGCCATGCTCTGGCCGGCGCTACAAGGTTGGGTGATCGATTACTACGAACAGCTCGTAGCCAGAATGGACCCAAGGCACGCGCCGGGCATGCTCAAGAAATGGCTGGGCATGATGCGCACCGCCTACCCGGAAGCAGAGACCCTGCACCGCCGCATGCGCACCGAACACGATCCGATCGTAGTGGGGAAGATACTGGCAAGTAGCCAGAGTTGATCGGGATGCTTCAGTCGAAACGCCCGCGAAGGTCTTACACCTTTAAGCGAAAGCAGTTTCCCTACTACTGACCGTCCACCCACCAGTGCGCGAACCAGTCGGTCAAGGCGCGGCTCTCGCCGAGACCGGCGAGGCACTGATCGATGGCATCGTGATTGCCCCACACCACATCTGCCAAGGCGCCATCTGCCTCACGGATCTCGATGTCCTGACAATAAAGACCTTTATCGCGCTGCACGTAATAGCCGTAAGTGCGGCACGCCACCGGGCGCTGGGAATAGACAGGACAGGTGCCGGCAACAAGATCCAGCATCGGGCAAGTGAGGGGGCGCGACTGCTGGTTTCTCAGGGCGGCCACCTTGATGTGGATCGCCTGCAACTGTTCCGGCGGCAGATCGACCAGCCCCTCCCGCAGCAGATCCCATTCTGCTGATGTCAGTTGCGGCACCTCGGCAAGCTGCTGACAACAACCATCGCAACCCTTGCCGCACAACCAGTCGGCGTGATCCACCCGGATGGTTCGTACGCGCTCGGCGATATCTTCATGGAGTTGGATCAGTGTGGTCATCATGGATCGTTTGAATCTTACCGGCTCGACTTGGTGGGGTACGAGAAGAGCAGGCATTTATTTGGAACAAATATTCTCGAAGCAATGGCGCGCAGCGCCAGTGTCACCTAAGGAAGGTCTGATTAAGTCCGAAAGCCATGGTTCGATACATTTTCCGTTCGTCCCGAGTGCCGCGCTTGCGCGGTGTATCGAGGGAGCGAACGAAAAATACTCACCACGAACGGACTTAATCAGACCTTCCCTAAAGTATTTCGAGCACATTCTCAGGCGGCCTGCCGATCACCGCTCGGTCCCCATTGATCACGATCGGACGTTCCAGCAGCTTCGGGTTGGCTGAAATGATGTTCAGCCATTCAGCTTCTGATCGATCATCTGCCGGGGAAATACCGAGCGCCTTTGCGTCATCCTCATTGAAGCGGATGACATCCTTGGCCCCTTTGCCCAGCTTGACCAGCACCCCAGCCAGCATCGCAGCTGTAGGCGCGACTTCCAGATAGTGGATCAGCTCCGGCTCGATTCCTTTTTCCTGCAGCAAAGCCAAGGTCGCTCTGCACTTGCTACATTTGGGGTTGTAATACATTGATACGTTCATGTGCTTCCTTGTTCTTTTCGCAAAACAAATCGGGGATCGGACCATGGGGTCTCATCGGCATGAATCATAACCTGTCACTCAAATAACACGCATTCATATCAAGCTAAAATACCCCGCATGCAACGTCCTATCCTCTACTCATTTCGTCGCTGCCCTTATGCCATGCGCGCCCGCAGTGCACTCATCATCAGCAGCATCGAGCTTGATCACCGTGAAGTGGAGCTGCGCGACAAGCCTGCCGAGATGCTCGCCGCCTCACCCAAAGGCAGCGTACCCGTACTGGTGTTGCATGACGGAAGCGTCATCGACGAAAGCTGGGACATCATGTTGTGGGCCTTGAGAACGCAGGGAACACATCATTGGTTAGGCGAGAATGAATGTCATGTGACTGCGACCCTGCCTCTGCTGCAAGAGAACGACAGCACATTCAAACAAGCACTCGACAGCTACAAATACCCAGAACGGTTCCCCGAACACCCACAACGCTACTATCGCGAACAAGGTGAAGCATTCCTGCAGCGCCTCGAAACCAGACTTGCCGAAGCACCCTATCTATTGGGCGACACCTTCAGCATCGCAGATGCAGCCCTGCTACCTTTTGTTCGCCAGTTCGCCGCCGTCGATAGCGCATGGTTCTCGACCGCCCCTTACCCAAAGTTAAGCGCGTGGCTAAGCCAATACACTGAATCCGAATTGTTCGCGAAAGTGATGCGGAAGTTCCCGGTGTGGAATCAGCACCCCGCCCCCAAGCCGACCAAATAAAACGCCGCATAAATGCGGTGTTTGCTTTTCCGAACCTCAGAGATTTTATCTGGCGTCTTGATACAAATAGCGCTGAAACCCAGTAAACAGATTGCGGATCGCGCCGATGTCGCCACCCAGATCGGCGACCGCATCGGGGATCGAGTCGTGATATTTCAAGCGCAGCAGCTTGGTGAGTTTCTCTTGCTCCAATTCGTCCACACCCTCCTGCACGTAATGCGCCAGCACAAAATCAAGAAACACCTGCTGCTTGCTGCTAAAGTTTTCATGCACTGCTTTGTGCGCCGCATCAGCACGACTCTGTCGGCTGACAGGTGACATCGCAAACGCTACATTCGCCAGCACATCGAACAGGTCGCTGTTCTCCGCATCAATGATCTTCTGCATCTCGCTCAACTGCGCCTTGCCAAAACCTTTCTCCGTCAGTCCTTCCAATAGTTTCTTGCGCGTATCCGGCATACTCCACAGTGCGCGCAATTCCTCTTCATCCCTGAAGAATTCCGGCAACTGGCCGAACAGCATTTCCAGAAATTGCGCTGCGGAAAGCGGCTTACCCTCCGCGCCCCAGAAGGTCGTTACCGAAATGTGCTGGATGGTGCGTTCCTTGCCGTCGCGCAATTTCACCCGCACCTTTTTGCAGACACAGGGGCGTTGCCCGCATTTCGGGCACGGCGGTCTTTCACACATGCATGGGCTCTGCCCGCACTTGTAACACGGCGGCTCCGGCTGTCTCGCGCACACACAGGGATGCCGACCGCACTTCTTACATGGCTCCGGCTCGTCCGGCGGGCCGTCCCATTCCGGATCGTTGAAAAGTTTGTGCGCCTTCACAAAATCGTAAATGGTGAAATAGTCCTTGCCGTCATACAGCCGCGTACCGCGCCCGATGATCTGCTTGAACTCGATCATCGAATTGATCGGGCGCATCAGCACGATGTTGCGCACGTTGCGCGCATCCACCCCCGTGGATAGTTTCTGCGAGGTAGTGAGAATGGTCGGGATGCTCTTCTCATTGTCCTGGAAGTCGCGCAGGTATTGCTCGCCCAGCGCGCCGTCGTTCGCCGTCACCCGCACGCAATACAGCGGGTCGGTGCTGACCGTCTTCAACTGGTTGATCAGGTCGCGCACCAGCAATGCGTGCGCCTGATTGGCGCAGAACACCAATGTCTTCTCGCGCTGATTGATTGCCTCCATGAACAGCTTCACGCGATACTGCTCGCGCTCGACGATCTCGATGCTGCGGTTGAAATCCTTTTCCTCGTACAGCTTGCCCGCCTCGATCTCGCCCTCGATCAAATTGTCGTCCGAGGTGTAGCGGTATTCATCCAACGTGGTCGCGTATTGCTTCACACGGAACGGCGTAAGGAAACCGTCATTGATACCTTCCTTCAGCGAATACACATACACCGGCTCGCCGAAATACTCGTAGGTGTTCACGTTGTCTTTACGCTTGGGGGTTGCCGTCAAACCCAGCTGCACCGCAGGCGCGAAATATTCAAGGATGCCGCGCCAAGTGCTTTCGTCATTCGCTCCGCCGCGATGGCATTCGTCGATGATGATGAAATCGAAAAAGTCAGGTGGGTACTCACCAAAATAGGGAGAAGGCTGCCCATCTTTCGGCGGCCCCGACATAAACGTTTGGAAGATCGTAAAGAACACATTGCCATTCTTCGGCACGCGCCCCTTCTTGCGAATATCTTCTGGGGCAATGCGCACCAGCGCATCTTCGGGGAATGCAGAGAAAGAGTTGTAGGCTTGATCCGCCAGAATGTTGCGGTCGGCAAGGAACAGGATGCGTGGTCTGCGCGAAGCATCGCGACTTAAATTCCAGCGTGCGTGAAACAACTTCCACGCCAACTGAAACGCGATGAAGGTTTTGCCCGTGCCCGTCGCCAGCGTCAGCAGAATGCGCTGCTGATTTTCCGCAACGGCTTCCAGCACATTGTTGATCGCGCTGTCTTGGTAGTAACGCGAACCCCACATGCCGCCCTTATCCTCGAATGGCACGGCGGCAAAACGCTCACGCCAGTCGTTCGCTTCGGCAAAGGTGCGGTTCCACAATTCTTCCGGTGTCGGATAAGCCTCAACTTCAGCCTCCTCCCCGCTCTGCATATCCACGCCATAGATGCGCAAACCGTTCGTGGCATAAGTAAAGCGTGAACCGATCTTGCCCGCATACTGCTTTGCCTGCCCCAAGCCTTCTGTGTATGGCAAGTCACGCCGCTTCGCTTCCACCACCGCCAGCTTGTGGTTGCGATACACCAGCACATAGTCCGCAATCTCCGGCTTGCTACGCTGCCCCGCCCCCTGCAAGCGCCCCTCGGTGATGCGGTATTCGCGCATCACGCGGCTGCCCTCGACTACGCCCCAGCCTGCGGCTTTCAGGGCGGGGTCGATGTGTTCGGCGCGGGTTTCGGCTTCGTTCATAGACTCGAAATATACCCCATGGTCGTTCCCCTTGGCATTCCAGCGTTACTCCAACCTAGCTATCGCTGCACTCGCCGCATTGAGATGATTTTCAATTGCGGCAATACACGCGCCAAAACGGGGACTGAAACCCTCTGAAGCGCGCACTCGAACTAAGAATTCGCGCGCCAGCACTTCTGCCCGTCGCCATATATCGTTGGGAACATCGGCCTGGATGTTAGGCGCAATAATGCTTTCCGGCAGACCGCCGCCGCTGCGTGGTGCAAACGCCATCGTCGTCATGTCATAAGCTGGCGCAAGGGCATAAGGGCTGCCATGCTCGGCAATGAACGACACATTGCCGTTGTGCATGTCGGTATTGCCGATCAGCGTACCAAACGCCCACAACATCGCAGCCCCCTCTGCCGCCTGCGGCTCTATCTGTCCTGCATCGGCAAGACGGCGAACAATCAGCGGCCAGCTACCTGTTCCAGCCCCCACAAATTCCGCGTCCAAAGCCATGAGCGAATGCAGTGCACGCCGTCCCAGACTGCCCACACGGTCAAAGCGCTCCACTTCAAGAAAGCGCTGGCCACCATGATCGAACACATAAGTTTGCGCAGCGGGGATACCTGCTGCACGCAAAGTTTCCAGCGCCAGATGCTCGGCCAGCAGCAAATCGCGCCAGCGTTCACTCACCGGGCTATCCTCCGCCTCGCTGAACTTCACCAGCAAATGACACGGCCCGACTGGCGTCGTCGCATACACCGCAAACTTTGGCTGCTCTCCACCGGCAGAACTCCCGGCCACCTCGCCACTCGCCGCATCCAGTGCAAGCTGGCGATACACCTCGGCCTTTTGCACCTCTGCAACGGGAGCAGGAAGCGGAGTGGAAAGAAAGCGATCGCGGGCCAGATCGCCCAGCAGTAAATTGCCCACCACATCATGTCCATGCGCCAGCAATGCGCGCAAAACATGATCATCATTCCAATCGCTAAGTCGTGTGGGCAACCCCAGAGCAGCAGCGTGGCGCGCGGCATAAGCTCGCCCCAGAAAACCCTGCGGACGCATATCGAACAACCACCATGGCAAACCATCGCTGTGCAGCGTTACGCCATCTGCCTGACGCATCACAAACCCCTGTGGGCGCACCGCAACTAGAGTGCCCAAGCTGCGTATCTGCCCCTCGGAATTCACCCGATACACAGGAATATCCGCCACACCACGCACCGTATCCCTCAAGGTGTATTGCATAGATCGCGCCGCGCCCAAACGCACCACCTCATCGCCAAGGCGCCTGAGCGCACGCGACAGAGTGGGCTGGCTAATTCCCATTTTTTCAATCAGTTGCTGTGCTGATTGGGGGCCCGCTGCCAGCAAAATACGAAGCGCATCAAGATGCAACGACATGATCGTGAATTGAAAAGTGAATAGTTTGATGAATAGATATTATGGCTGCGCTTAACGACAAGCGCAAGCGGTGACGGCTTGTCACCAGTTGCAGTCGGTTACAAAACGTAACCGACTCACAACGCCCCGCTGAACGCCTGATGTAGCAGCGACTTCTTTAGCTCGTCTAGGGCGGCGAGCTTGCGCTGGTAGAGGTATTCGAGGCGTTGGGTTTCTTCGTGAACTTGCTCAAGATGCCGAACAACCTCCAATTGCTTCTCAAGTTTTGGCGCACATACCGGCAGCAGTCGCAAATCTTCGATGTTTATTCCGACATAAGCTGCGCCTTTTTTCACACCTCCAAGCCATTGCTGACTTACCCCAGAACCAATCAAATAACTTAGAAAAACTGGATTGATCCGTGATGAATCAATTGGCACGACAGCAACTTCACGGGATACATTCCATCCTGTCATTTCCTTTGAAGCAACTGCAACACCACCTAGAGTACCTCGGACATTGACCAACACCTCTCCTCCTTTGAGGATGGTGCGCGAGTATTCTGAAGAAAGAGACTGTGCAATTCGCTTCATCCCCTCCGTCTCAATACGGAGCCAACGAACATTGCTTGTTCTAAGGCACGGAACCCCCTCTGGAACCTCGTCACCGAGTTTGATTACTCCATACGTAATAACGCGATTAGGATCACAGAGTTCCGCAAGCGGCTTCTCCACCCACCCCTCGCCGCGCTGAGTGAAGACGGATTGCAGGTGGCTTTCGAACAGGGCGCGGGCGTTTTGCAGGTTCTGTTCAGCGGTGGCTTTGGCAGTCGCGATGCCGTCAAACGCTTCGTCGAGGATGCCGACGATGAGCTGCTGAGCCTCGATTTCAATTGGAACGAATACAGGTATGGTGCGAAAAGCTGGAACATCAAGATTCTTCTGCGCAGAGCCTTTGCCAAGAGAAAAAATCTCATCATTCAATGAGAGCATCTGGTAATCGACAAACCTCTGGAGCAGCGTTCCATCACGCGGTGAAATTGTCAGTCCACTATCGTTCAGGAAAAACTTCCCCGCAACAAATCGAGTGCATTCTTCCGACATCCCAAACCGAGAAATAACTAAACGATCTTCACGATTAAACGAATCCATTTTGAAGGTAGCCCCGCCACCACCGTAGACTGGGTAAACACTACCACCGTCGCGTTTCTGCACAACGCGAGTGCCGTATTCGACGTTACACACATCATCGAGTGGCGCGATCTTTCCAACGGTCATAGCAACGCCCTGATATTCCCCAGCACTTCCGCGCTCTCCGCATCCAGCGCGGCAATCTCATCCATGATGTCCTGCGGGCTGCGATGCACCACGGCTTCGCCGCCAGCGGGATTCTTCACCGACAAATCGAAAGTCGCGGGATCAATGCTCGCCGCATCCACGCTCCAGCTCTTGGGAGAATCGGCGAAAGTTTTTTGCAGTGCGATAAATTCGGCGAGGTCGGCATCATTGAGTGGGTTGGTCTTACCCATGTTGCGGCCGGGATCGAGTTGGTAGTACCAGACCTTGCGCGTCGGTGCGCCTTTCTCGAAAAACAGCACCACGGTTTTTACGCCTGCGCCTTGAAAGGTGCCGCCGGGGCAATCGAGCACGGTGTGCAGGTTGCAACTTTCGAGCAGGTGTTTGCGCAGGCTCACCGAGGCGTTGTCGGTGTTGCTCAAGAATGTGTTCTTGATGACGATTGCGCCGCGTCCGCCTGCTTTTAATAACTTGATGAAGTGCTGCAAAAACAGGAAGGCGGTTTCGCCGGTCTTGATGGGGAAGTTTTGCTGCACTTCCTTGCGTTCTTTGCCGCCGAAGGGCGGGTTGGCGAGAACGATGTCGAAGCGATCTTTGTCCTGCACATCATTTAGGTTCATGCCAAGCGTATTGGCGTGGGCGATGTTGGGCGCTTCGATGCCGTGCAGGATCATGTTCATGATCGCGATGACGTAGGCGAGGCTTTTCTTTTCGATGCCGTAGAAGGTGGTTTCTTGCAGGGTTTTGAGGTCGCGCGTGGTGAGCTGCGGCTTCGTTCTCAAATAATCGAACGCTTCACACAAAAATCCTGCACTGCCGCAAGCGCCGTCGTAAATCGTTTCGCCGATTTTGGGGTTGACCACTTGCACCATGGCGCGAATGAGCGGGCGCGGGGTGTAGTACTCGCCGCCGTTGCGCCCAGCGTTGCCCATGTTTTTGATCTTGGCTTCGTACAGGTGCGAGAGTTCGTGCTTTTCCACTTGCGAGCCGAAGCGCAGTTCGTCGATGTGGTCGATGATGTCGCGCAGGTTGTAGCCGCTTTGAATTCTGTTTTTGATCTCGCCAAAGATTTCGCCGATTTTGTATTCCAGCGTTTTGGCGTTATCGGCTTTTTCTTTGAAGCGGTGCAGGTAGGGGAACAGCGTTTGATTGACGAAGTCGCGCAGGTCGTCGCCGGTCATCGCGGCGTTGTGGTCGATCTTGCCATCCTTGCCCTTAGGCGCGGCCCATGTTTCCCAGCGATAAGGTGGGTCGAGCAGATAGGTGTATTTCTTGCCCTCCAACTCGGCTTCCATCGCTTTGCTGTGTTCGAGCGCATCGAGATATTTGAGGAACAGCAGCCAAGAGGATTGTTCGGTGTAGTCGAGTTCGCTGGCGCAGCCCGCTTCTTTGCGCAGTACGTCGTCGATGTTTCTGAAGGTTTGTTCAAACATCAAATTCTCTCTCCGGTAAAACCGGACGAATGCTAACGGATTTTCAATCTCTCAAGCAAAGCGATGCAGCGTTACCACCTCAATGATGCAAGGCCTTATCCAGCGAATGCTCGAACTTCTCGGCGTCGTGCTGGGTGACGTAATACTTTACGGTTGGACCGGTCATCAGCTTGGCGCAGGAATTCACCAGCTCCATGGCGATGGGATATTTGCCGGTGGCGATGGCTTCTTTGAGGGCGTTCAATCTGTTGCCTGCGTCTTCCAGGGTGAGGCAGAAGTGATGCGTGTCGTCGGTGATGCTGATGCTTTTGATGCCTGCATGGGTGACTGCCTGGCAATGGAACTTTTTCTTGGACATGGCGCGCTCCTGTGAGTGTTTACGATGTGCGGCAGTTTGCGCTCCGTACCATTCTTTTAGCCAGCGAAATAGTGCCGACCGTACGCCTTCGTTCCGGCTAGCAGGAACATTTTAGACCGCTGAAAATACAACGGGGAAGCGTTGCCGCTTTCCCGTTACCGCCGAGCTCGACGACACGGCGCACGCGATTATTTTCTATCGGGTGCTAGTTCAGCCCTCTCATAGCGCTTCGCCGCCCTCGTTCAAGATGGCGAGATAAGCGTCATACACGAATACACGGTTGCGGCGCTGGCCGGTGAGTTCGCGCGCGATGCCGAGTTCGATCAGCGTTTGCATGGCTTTGCCTGCGGTAGGAAAGCTGATGCCCGCCTCTGCGCTCAACGACTTGAGCGTGGATACCGGGTGACTGCGCAGGGCATGCAGCAGGCGTTGTGCGTTGGTCGCGCTGCGTCCGCCTTGTTGGATGCGCAGGTTGTCTTGTTGGAACAGCGACGCCAGACGCTGCGCGGTTTGCACTGCGCCTTGTGCGGTTTGTTCGACGCCTTCGAGAAAGAAGTCCACCCAGGCTTCCCAATCGCCATCTGTGCGCACCTTGTCGAGCAGTTCGTAATACACGGGACGGTGCTGTTTGAAATACAGGCTGAGGTAGAGCAGCGGCTGTGCGAGCAGGCCGCCCTGATGCAGCATCAGGGCAATGAGCAGCCGCCCCAATCTGCCGTTGCCGTCGAGGAAGGGGTGGATGGTTTCAAACTGCACGTGCGCGAGCGCCGCTTTGATCAATACGGGTGCCGCATCGCCCGGCAGATTGATGAATTGTTCGAGCGCGGCCATGCAAGGCTCGACTTGCTGCGGGGGTGGAGGAACGAAGCGGGCATTACCGGGGCGTGTGCCGCCGATCCAGTTCTGGCTGCGGCGGAATTCACCCGGTGCTTTGTCGCTGCCACGCCCGCGCGCCATCAGATGGGTGTGCATCTCGCGCAGCAGGCGGTTGCATAACGGGAAAGGTTCGCGCAAACGGGCCATGCCATGCTCCAGCGCGGCGACGTAGTTGGAGACTTCGATCACATCGTCGAATGGCACGCCGGGTACTTCGTCCAGTTCAAACAGCAACAGATCGGATAGCGAGGATTGTGTACCTTCGATCTGCGAAGACAGCACCGCTTCGCGGCGCACGTAGGCGTATAGAAACAGTTGCGGATCGGGCAGCAGCGTGCTCACGCTATCGAGTCTTCCAACGGCAAGGGTGGCGCGCTCCAGCAGGCGCTGGCGCGCTTCGTCTATCTCCAGCGCGGGAACAGGCGGCAGCGGACTGGGCACAAAGGCGCGCACCGTCTCGCCGCCTGCAAGACTGGAAAGGTATTGCCCGGTAATGTCTCTACGCATGAAGCCCACCTTTAATAAGAAATCGAGCTGTTTAAATATTAGCCCAATTCTTTAATAAAGGCGGAGATTTGTGATGGGGCAGTGTTTTAGCGAGTCACAAAATGTGGTCGCCCTCCAGCACTCTCCCCCTCCCCCGGAGGGAGAGGGAATGGATCATTACTTCCGCCCTATTGCGCGATAGCCGATGTCTCTGCGCATTTGGCAGCCGGCAAATTTGATGGTGTCGGCGATTTCGTAGGCACGCTTTTGCGCGACTTTGACCATGTCGCCCAGCGCAACGACGCAGAGCACGCGCCCGCCGCTGGTGACGACTTTGCCATCTTGCATGGTGGTGCCGGCGTGGAACACGTGTGCGTCTTCCATATCCTTCGGCAGGCCGGTGATGACGTCGCCCTTGCGCGGGGTTTCGGGATAGTTCGCGGCGGCCATGACCACGCCCAGCGCGGTGCGGCGATCCCATTCGGCTTCGATCTGGTCCAGCGTGCCGGCGATGGCGTGTTCGACGATGTTGGCTAGGTCGCTCTTGAGACGCAGCATGATGGGCTGGGTTTCCGGGTCGCCCATGCGGCAATTGAATTCCAGCACCTTGAGGGTGCCGTCCGGCGAGATCATCAGGCCGGCATAGAGGAAGCCGGTGAACACGTTGCCTTCGGCAGCCATGCCGCGTACCACAGGTAGAATCACTTCGCGCAGGGCGCGGGCGTGAATTTCCGGCGTGACGACAGGCGCGGGCGAATACGCGCCCATGCCGCCGGTATTGGGACCGTTGTCGCCATCAAGCAAGCGTTTGTGATCCTGACTGGTGGCCATCGGCAATACATTTTTGCCATCGACCATCACGATGAAGCTGGCTTCCTCGCCGGTTAGAAACTCCTCGATGACCACGCGCGCACCGGCATCGCCGAGCTTGTTATCCGACAGCATCATGTCGATGGCGTCGAAGGCTTCCGCTTCCGTCATTGCGACAACCACGCCTTTGCCCGCCGCCAGCCCGTCGGCCTTGATGACGATGGGCGCGCCGTGTTTTTCAACGTAGGCTTTGGCGGGTGCGATCTCGCTGAAGGTTTCGAAGAAGGCGGTGGGGATGTTGTGGCGCGTCATGAAGCGCTTGGCAAAATCCTTGGAGGATTCGAGCTGTGCCGCCGCTTTCGTCGGGCCGAATATCTTTAGGCCCTCGGCGCGGAAGGCATCGACCACGCCGGCGGCCAGCGGCGCTTCGGGACCGACCACGGTGAGCTCAATCTGCTCGCGCTTGGCAAAATCGAGCAGGTCGGGAATGGTCGTGAGGGCGATATTTTCCAGGCTGCTGTCGAGCGCCGTGCCGGCATTGCCCGGTGCGACGTAGACTTTTTGAACTTTTTCCCCCTGCGCCAGACGCCAGGCGAGTGCGTGCTCGCGACCGCCGGAACCGATGACCAGTATTTTCATAACGACCTTTCTTTGACCGGCTTAGTGACGGAAGTGACGGTGGCCGGTGAACACCATGGCCAAGCCCAACTCGTCGGCAGCGGCAATGACTTCTTCGTCGCGCATGGAACCGCCCGGCTGGATGACGGCTTTGGCACCGGCCTGGGCCAGCACGTCGATGCCGTCACGGAACGGGAAGAAGGCGTCGGAGGCGACCACGGAATTGGTCAGGCTCAGGCCGGCGTTTTGCGCCTTGATGCTGGCGATGCGGGTGGAGTCGACGCGGCTCATCTGGCCTGCGCCGACGCCCAGTGTCTGGCCGCCTTTGCAGAATACGATGGCGTTGGACTTCACGTATTTCGCCACGCGCCAGGCGAACAGCAGGTCCGTCATCTGTTCGGCGGTGGGTTGCAGTTTGGTGGCGACTTTCAGGTGTTCCGCGCCAACGTTGAGTGCGTCCGGGCTTTGCACCAGCAGACCGCCGGAGACGCGCTTCACGTCCCACTGGTTGTGCGCGTTGGAGAGCGGTACGGTGAGCACGCGCACGTTCTGCTTGGCGGCAGTGACTTTGAGTGCGGCTTCGGTGGCGCTCGGCACGATGATGACTTCAACGAACTGGTTGGCGGTGATCTGCGCGGCGGTGGCCTCGTCCAGCTCGCGGTTGAAGGCGATGATGCCGCCGAACGCGGAGGTGGTGTCGGTGGCGTAGGCCAGCTTGTAGGCGTTCAGCGCGCTGTCGGCGACGGCCACGCCGCAGGGGTTGGCGTGCTTGACGATGACGCAGGCCGGTTCCTGGAAGGTTTTCACCAGTTCCCATGCCGCATCGGAATCGCCGATGTTGTTGTAGCTGAGCTCCTTGCCCTGTACTTGGGTGTAGTCGGCGATGCCGCCGGGCAATGCAATGAGGTCGCGATAGAACGCGGCGCTCTGGTGCGGGTTCTCGCCGTAGCGCATGTCCTGCACCTTGGCGAAGTTGAAGTTGATCTGCGCGGGGAAGGCCTGTTTGGTGCCGTCGCTGTCGATCGCGGTGAGATAGTTGCTGATCATGCTGTCGTAGGCGGCGGTGTGTGAGAACGCCTTTTTCATCAGATCGAAGCGTGTTGCGTCGGATACTGCACCACGATTGGTTTGCATCTCGGCCAGCACGTCGGCGTAGTCGGCCGGATCGGTGACGATGGCGACATGCGCGTGATTCTTGGCGGCAGCGCGCACCATGGTCGGGCCGCCGATATCAATGTTCTCGATGGCGTCTTCCAGTGTGCAGCCGGGCTTGGCAACCGTGGCCGCGAATGGGTACAGGTTCACCACGACGAGGTCGATGGTGGGGATGTCATGCTTGGCCAGTGTGGCAACGTGCTCGGGCAGGTCGCGGCGCGCGAGGATGCCGGCGTGTACTTTAGGCTGCAGGGTCTTAACCCGGCCATCCAGCATTTCGGGGAAGCCTGTGTAATCGGCGACTTCGGTGCACGGCACGCCGTTGTCGGCGAGCAGCTTGGCGGTGCCGCCGGTGGAGAGCAGCTTCACGCCGAGGGCGTGCAGGCCCTGTGCGAATTCGAGGACGCCGGATTTATCTGAGACGCTGATGAGTGCTTGGGTAACGGGATTCATAGTAGTTCCAGTGATAAAAAATTCAGAGTAGGCCGTGGCGCTGCATTTTTTTGCGCAGGGTGTTGCGGTTGATGCCCAGCATTTTGGCGGCGAGCGTCTGGTTGCCCTTGACGCGCTCCAGCACGATTTCGAGCATGGGTTTTTCCACGCATTCCACCACCATATCGTACAGGTCGGCGCAGGGCGTCTCGCCATCCAGATCCCTGAAATATTCGACTAGTGTTTTGCGGACATGGTGGGCCATGTCGTTTTCGTTGATAACTTCGCTCATGCGGCCAACTCCCCGGCGTAATTCAGTGCGGCTCCCTGCCGTGCCTGTTCGTCAAAAAACGCATCCACGGCCGCCAGTTGTTCGGCAACGGTTTCAAGGCTGTTCATGTGATGGCGGAAATGCGCCGACCCGACCAGACCTTTGGTGTACCAGGAAATGTGCTTGCGTGCCACGCGCAGTCCGGTGTGTTCGCCATAGAAATCGTAGAGTTCGTGCACATGGTCGCGCAGTACCTGATGAATTTCTGTGACAGCCGGCGCGGGCAGATGGCTGCCGGTTTTGAGGAAATATTCGATTTCGCGGAACAGCCAGGGGCGGCCCTGTGCCGCGCGGCCGATCATTACGGCATCGGCGCCGGTGTGGTACAAAACGTCGCGGGCTTTTTCCGGCGTGGTGATGTCGCCGTTGGCGATGACGGGGATGCTGACGGCCTGTTTCACCGCCGCGATGGTGTCGTATTCGGCGTTGCCGGTATAGCCGCAGGCGCGGGTCCGGCCGTGGATGGCCAGCGCCTGGATGCCGGCGGATTCGGCGATGCGCGCGATGTTGGGCGCGTTGCGGTTGTGCTTGTCCCAGCCGGTCCGGATCTTGAGAGTGACCGGCACGCTGGCCGCGCCCACGACCGCTTCAAGAATATTCCCCACCAGCACCTCGTTTTGCAGCAGCGCGGAGCCCGCCATGACGTTGCAGATTTTTTTCGCCGGGCAGCCCATATTGATGTCGATGATCTGTGCGCCGTGGTCAACGTTGTAGCGCGCGGCTTCGGCCAGCATTTTCGGGTCGGCGCCGACGATTTGTACCGAAATCGGATCGGCCTCGCCTTCGTGGTTGGCGCGCCGCTTGGTCTTTTCGGAACCGTATAGCAGCGAATTCGACGCCACCATCTCGCTCACAGCCATGCCCGCACCCATGCGTTTGCAAAGCATGCGGAAAGGCCGGTCGGTCACCCCTGCCATGGGGGCGACGATAAGGTTATTCCTGAGCTGATACGGACCAATACGCATTGGGATGACTCGCGAGAGGGGCGCTGATTATAAAGGAAAACCCAGCGACGTTGCAGGCTGGATACGCCTTTGCGGGCGGACAGGGGCAGCAAATCCCGCTATGATGCGCGCCATGAATTATGACTTGGTCATTGTGGGTGGCGGATTGGTGGGAGCCAGTCTGGCCGTGGCTTTGCGCGATAGCGGGCTCTCGATTGCGTTGATCGAAGGGCGGCCGTTCGCGCCGCATGTCCCGCAATCCGCCGACGACTGGGACAGCCGCATTTATGCCATCAGCCCCGGCTGCCGCCGTTTTCTGGAAGCCTCTGGTGCCTGGCCGCGTATGGCGGATGAGCGAATCGCGCCTGTCGAAGAGATGCGGGTGTTCGGCGACCGGGATTCTGAAATCGAATTCAGCGCCTACGAAATGGGCGTGCCGGAATTGGCCTGCATTCTGGAAAGCCGGAATTTGCAGGGCGCGCTTTGGCAGGCATTGCAGACCCAGGAAAATGTGACGATTATTTGCCCGGCCCGCTGTGCCGCTTTGTCGGTTGATGAGAATCGCGCGACACTGACGCTGGAAGATGGCCGGACGGTGCAGGCACGGCTCGTGGTCGGCGCGGACGGTCGCGATTCCTGGGTGCGCAATCAGGTGGGCATTAGCGCGGCGCCGGTGGATTACCGGCAGCACGGCGTGGTGGCAAATTTCAGCGTGACCAAAGCGCATCGCGGCATTGCCTGGCAGTGGTTCCAGCCGGACGGTATTCTGGCTTTGCTGCCCTTGCCGGGCAAACGCGTATCCATGGTGTGGTCGGTCAATCCGGAAAAATCGGCCGAGCTGCTCGCGCTGTCGGCGGACGAACTTGCCGCGCAAGTGGCCGCAGCGGCGGGACATACGCTCGGAGATATGCAGGTGATCACGCCCGCGGCGGCTTTCCCGTTACGGTTACTGGTACTGCCGCAGATCAGCATGCCGCGCGTTGCGCTGATCGGTGATGCGGCGCACAACATGCACCCGCTCGCGGGGCAGGGCGTGAACACGGGATTTCGCGATGCGCGCCAGCTGGCCGAGCTGTTGCTCGCGCGCGGCGCGAATCCGGATTGCGGCGATGCCCAGCTGTTGCGCCGTTATAACCGCAAGCGCAAGGAAGATATTTATTCGATGCAGGCCACGACTTACGGTCTGAAGCATTTGTTCAACAATGACGATCCGGTGCTGCGGGCCTTGCGCAATACCGGACTGAATGTCACCAACCGGCTCGAGCCGCTGAAAAAGCTGTTGATGCAGCACGCCTTCATTTAATCGGAGTTCCTGATGAGAAAAGTTCTGGGTCTTGCCCTGATGTTTTTGAGCCTGTCTGTCGTCGCCGGCGAAAACGAAATTCGCCAGTCGCTGCAAAGCAAGTTTCCCAATATCGGCAAGATTGAACACATCAAGAAGACGCCTTATGGCGGGCTGTATGAAGTGGTGATCGGCGAACAGCTGATTTATGCCGACGAGAAGGGGCAATACCTGTTTGATGGCAGCGTGATTGATGCGCAAACGCGGCGCGATTTGACCGAAGAACGCCGCCAGCAACTTTTTGCTATCGACTTCAACGCGCTGCCGCTGAATCTCGCCGTGAAGAAGGTTAAGGGTAACGGCAAGCGCAAGATGGCGTATTTCACTGACCCGAATTGCGGCTATTGCAAACGTCTGGAAAAGGAGCTGAGCAAGGTCACCGATGTCACGCTGTATCTGTTTTTGTACCCGATTTTCCAAGGGTCTGATGAGATCGTGCGTAATGTCCATTGCGCCAAGGATCCGGCCAAGGCTTGGGATAATCTCATGCTCAACGGACAGAAGCCGCCCACAGCCAAGTGCAAGGTGCCGACCGAACAGGTCATAGCGCTGGGCAAGAAGATGCGCGTGAACGGTACGCCGAATCTGATTTTCGGCAACGGTGCGCAGTCACCGGGTTATCTGCCGGCAGAGGAAATCGAGCGCCGGCTTAACGCGGCGAACTGAATCAGTTTCCGGCGGCAGTGATGCCGACGACCGGTATTTCTGCCGGTTTCGGCAGCAAGACCCACATTTGCCCGACCTGTTTCATGCGGCCGGCCTGACGTCCGGCATTGTCGCCAAACCCCCAGAAAAAATCGGCTCGTACCGCGCCCTTGATGGCGCCGCCGGTATCCTGCGCCAGCATCAACCGATTGAGCGGTTCGCTGCTGTTGGGATAAGTGGTGGACAGCAATACCGGCGTGCCCAGCGGGATGCTGCGTGGATCAATCGCGATGCTGTAAGCCTCGGTGAGCGGGACGCCGAGCGCGCCCAGCGGGGCGGAGAGTTCAGCCGGCAGTTCCCGGAAAAATACATAACTCGGATTTTGCGCGAGTAACTCGGACAGGCGCTGCGGGTTGCGTGCAGCCCAAGCCTTGATCCCTTGCATCGAGGCTTCCTCCAGTTTCAGTTCGCCCATTGCGACGAGCTTCTTCCCGATCGAGGCGTAGGGATGTCCGTTCTGGTCGGCATAGCCCACTTTCATTTTCGTACCATCGGCGAGCTCGATCCGTCCCGAGCCCTGGATTTGCAGGAAGAACAAATCTATCGGGTCGTCCACCCAGAACAGTACGCGACCCGGTGCCGGTCCTTTGCCCGCATTGATCTCGGCACGGTTGTAATAAGGCACGATCCGCCGTCCCTCGATGCGACCGCGCAGGCGCAAATCCTTGAGTTGCGGATAAACCTCGCCGAGATCAATGACCAGAAGATCGTCCGGTACGGCATACAAGGGATAGCGGAATCGCTCGGTGCGGGTGCGGCTGCCAAACAGACGCGGCTCGTAATAGCCGGTGATCAGGCCTTGTGTGCTGCCGTCCGGGTTGCGTACAGTATTTGGGCTGAAATGTTGTTCGTAGAAAGCCCGCAAAACACCATTGTCATCCGCGGTCAAACGTTCCGCCGCCGCGCAGGCATTTTGCCATTCCGCCCGCCGTTTGAGCGCGCTGCAGCTTTGCAGAAAAGCGGGCCAGCTCGGGCGCAGATCAAGTTGCGGCCAGTTGGGTAGTTGCTCCCAGCTTGTCGGAGTGAGCGGTGGCACGGGAGCCGGCGCCACTGGCGCGGGCGGGGCAGGTACCGGGGCGGGTTGCGGCGAAGGCGGGGTGACGCAGGCTGCCAGCACGATCGGCAGCGCCAGGAGGGCAGTGCGCCATCGCAAAAGATCAGTGCAGAACACGGGGAATGCTCAATACGAACGACGGAATTTCGGCATCAAACTGCGGGCCACCTTCGATTTCCATGCGATAGCTGCCGTGCATGGTGCCGACCTGGGTTGCCAGCACCGTGCCGCTGGTGTACTCGAAACTTTCCTGCGGGGCGAGTACCGGCTGTTCGCCGACGACCCCCTGTCCGCGCACTTCCTGCACGTGGTTGAAGCTGTCGGTAATCACCCAGTGGCGGCTGAGCAGCTTGATTGTTTGCGTGCCGAGATTGGTGATGGTGATGGTGTAGGCAAATGCAAACCGGTTGCCGGCTTCATCCGACTGGTCGGGCTGGTAGGTGACGCGGGTGCGAATGAGGATCTGCGGCAGGTCTGGTTTTTCCATGCGGCGAATTTGAACCGATTTCGGCGGGCATCGCAAGGGCCAAGGGAGATGTGATGTCGCGTGGCCGGGCGGCTGTGCTAATCTTGGCCGAAATTTTTCGGGCAATAGGCCATGAACCAGTATCTCAAACGCATCCTGAATGCGCGCGTCTATGATGTCGCGCTTGAAACCCCGCTGGAGCCGGCGCCCAGTTTGTCCGCCCGGCTGGGTAATCGCGTGCTGTTCAAGCGCGAAGATATGCAGCCGGTATTTTCTTTCAAGCTGCGGGGCGCTTATAACAAGATGGCGCAATTGTCGGCGGAGCAACTCAAACGTGGCGTCATCGCGGCATCGGCCGGCAACCATGCGCAGGGCGTCGCGCTGTCGGCGCACCGTATGGGTTGCAAGGCAACTATTGTGATGCCGACCACGACACCGCAGGTCAAGATCGAAGCTGTCCGGCATTTCGGGCAGCGCGCGGTCCAGATCGTGCTGCACGGGGACAGTTACAGCGACGCCTATCAATATGCCCAGGCGCTGGGGGAAAAGAGCGGGCTCACGTTTGTACATCCGTTCGATGATCCGGATGTGATCGCCGGGCAGGGAACCATCGCGATGGAAATTCTGCGCCAGCATCCCGGGCCCATCCACGCGATTTTTTGCGCGATCGGCGGCGGCGGGCTTATTGCCGGTGTGGCGGCCTACGTCAAACAGGTGCGCCCGGAGATCAAGGTGATCGGCGTGCAGACAACCGACTCCGATGCCATGTATCGCTCGCTTAAAGCCCGGCGGCGCGTGCAGTTGGCGGATGTGGGTTTGTTTTCCGACGGTACGGCAGTCAAGCAGGTCGGCGAGGAGACCTTCCGCATCTGCAAAAAATTCGTGGATGAGGTCGTGCTTGTCGATACTGATGCGGTCTGCGCCGCAATCAAGGATGTTTTTCAGGACACCCGATCGATTTTGGAACCGGCCGGTGCGCTGGCGGTGGCCGGCGCCAAACTCTATGCCAAGCGCGAACAACTCAAAGGCGAGACGCTGATTCCGGTAGCCTGCGGCGCCAATATGAATTTCGACCGACTGCGCTTCGTGGCGGAACGCGCAGAGATTGGGGAACAGCGCGAGGCTTTGCTGGCGGTGACGATCCCCGAAACGCCGGGTAGTTTCCGCAAGTTCTGTGCGCTGATCGGCAAGCGCAACATTACCGAATTTAATTATCGCTACGCCGACCCGAAAGAAGCCCAGGTCTTTGTCGGCGTGCAGGTGCGGGATCCGTCGGAAACCGGCAAATTCGTGAAGTCGCTGGAAAAGCATCAACTGCGCACGCTGGATCTGACCGAAAACGAAATGGCCAAGTTGCACCTGCGCCATCTGGTGGGGGGGCGTGCGCCTGAAGTCAGGGACGAGATTTTGTTCCGTTTCGAGTTCCCCGAACGTCCGGGCGCGTTGATGAATTTCCTCAACAGCATGAACCATAACTGGAATATCAGCTTGTTCCATTACCGCAATCAAGGCGCCGACTACGGACGGGTGCTGGTGGGCATGCAGGTGCCGCATCACGACAAACACGCACTTAACGTTTTTCTCGACACGCTGGGCTATCCCTATTGGGACGAGAGCGCCAATCCGGCCTACCGGTTGTTCCTTGGATAGTATGTCGCACGCCGACAAACCGGCCATCCGCAAACGTATCATCGCCTTGCGCGAGCAATTGCCGGCGGAGGCGCGGACTGAATTCAACGCTCGAATCGTCGATCGTTTGCGCCGACTGCCGGAATATCAGGCTGCACGTACGGTGCTGGGCTACATGAATTTCGGCAGCGAATTCGCGAGCGAGCTTTGGGTGCGTCAGGTGTTGGCCGATGGCAAGCGGCTCCTTCTGCCCCGAGTCAACCATCACAGCAACCATCTCGACCTCTATTCGGTGGAGGATTTGGAGACACAGCTGGAAGCCGGCCTGTGGAACATCCGCGAGCCCGTGGTGCAACGCTGCGGACGGGCGCTTGGCCTAAATGAGGTAGAATTCGCGCTGCTGCCGGGGGTGGCCTTCACGGTTTCGGGTGATCGGCTGGGTTACGGCGGCGGCTTTTATGACAAGTTACTGGCGGGATGGCGGGCGCTGCAGCGCCGCCCCGTGTTGGTCGCGGCGGCTTTTTCGCTGCAAATCGTGCCCCGGTTGCCGCAGGAAGCAACCGATGTAGCGGTGCAGAAAATCGTTACCGAGCAGGCCGTGATTGCCTGTGCGGAAGACCTCGTTAATGGCGACAAGGAAGACTAAAGATGGCAAATAACATCCCGGATCTGGATCCGCAAGAAACCCAGGAATGGCTGGACGCGCTGTCGTCCGTGCTGGAAAACGAGGGCAGCGAACGCGCCCATTTCCTGATCAGTCAGCTGGTTGAAAAAGCCCGGCTGGGTGGCGCCGATTCGCCGATTGGCGCGACGACCCCTTACGTCAACAGCATCCCGCTGGACCGTGAAGAGCGTCCCAGCGGGAATCATGAACTGGAGCACCGCATTCGCGCCCTGATGCGCTGGAATGCGATGGCCATCGTGCTGAATGCCAACAAGGAATCCTCCGAGCTGGGCGGTCACATCGCCAGCTTTGCCTCGGCGGCGACGCTGTATGACGTGGGATTCAATCATTTTTTCCGCGGCCGTACCGACAAGCACGGCGGCGACCTGGTGTATTTCCAGGGCCATTCTTCACCGGGTATGTACGCCCGCGCTTTTCTCGAAGGCCGGTTGAGCGAAGCCCAGCTGTACAAATTCCGCCAGGAAGTCGATGGCGACGGCCTGTCTTCCTATCCGCACCCGTGGCTGATGCCGAATTTCTGGCAGTTCCCGACCGTGTCGATGGGTTTGGGGCCGTTGATGGCGATTTATCAGGCGCGTTTTATGCGCTATCTGCAGCATCGCGGCCTGGCACAAACCGAGGGCCGCAAGGTCTGGGCTTTCCTCGGCGACGGTGAAACCGACGAGCCGGAATCGCTGGGTGCGATTTCCATGGCGGGTCGCGAAGGGCTGGACAACCTGATCTTTGTGATCAACTGCAACCTGCAGCGGCTGGACGGTCCGGTGCGCGGCAACGGCAAAATCATCCAGGAGTTGGAAGGCGTATTCCGCGGGGCGGGCTGGAATGTCATCAAAGTCATCTGGGGCGGCAAGTGGGATCGTCTGCTGGCCAAGGACAAGAGCGGCCTGTTGCTGAAGCGCATGGAAGAAGTCGTTGACGGCGAATATCAGACCTATAAATCCAGAGACGGCGCTTACGTGCGCAAGCACTTCTTTGGCAAATATCCGGAGCTGCTCAAGCTGGTGGAGGATATGTCGGATGATGAAATCTGGCGTCTGAACCGCGGTGGTCATGATCCGTACAAGGTGTTTGCCGCGTACGCGGCTGCCGTCAAAAACAAAGGCAAACCCACCGTCATTCTCGCCAAGACCATCAAGGGTTACGGTATGGGATCGTCGGGTGAAGCGCAGAATCCGACCCACCAGCAGAAGAAGATGGATGGCGAATCGCTGCGCAATTTCCGCGACCGTTTCAATATTCCGGTGCCGGATGACCAGCTGGCCCAGCTGCCGTTCGTACGCCCGGCTGAAGACAGCCAGGAAGCCAAATATTTGCGCGAACGCGCCGCGAGTATGGGCACATTGCCGGCCCGCGAGCCGCTGGCACATCCGCTGAATATCCCGCCGCTGAAAACGTTCGATGCCTTGCTGAAAGACAGCGAAGGCCGCGAATTTTCCACCACCATGGCGTTTGTGCGACTGATGGGCATGCTGGTGAAGGACAAAGCCATCGGCAAGCAGATTGTGCCCATCGTGCCGGACGAGTCGCGCACTTTCGGCATGGAAGGCATGTTCCGCCAGCTCGGTATCTTCTCGCAGGTCGGCCAGTTGTACACCCCGCAGGATGCGGACCAGCTGATGTTCTACAAGGAAGACAAGAGCGGCCAGATTCTCCAGGAAGGCATCAACGAGGCGGGCGGTATGGCCGACTGGATCGCGGCGGCAACCTCGTACGCCAACCACGACGCGGCGATGATTCCGTTTTACATCTACTACTCGATGTTCGGCTTCCAGCGCATTGGCGATCTGGCCTGGGCGGCGGGCGACTTGCGTGCACGCGGTTTCCTGGTCGGCGGTACGGCCGGCCGCACCACGCTGAACGGCGAAGGTCTGCAGCATCAGGACGGCCACAGCCATCTGATGGCGGCCACGATTCCGAACTGCGTGTCCTACGACCCGACCTTTGCCTACGAGCTCGCGGTCATCGTGCAGCACGGCATGGAACGCATGTACAACAAGCAGGAAGACGTGTTCTATTACCTCACGGTGATGAACGAAAACTACGCGCATCCCGGCATGCCCAAGGGTGCCGAGGCCGGCATCATCAAGGGGATGTACAAGTTCAGCGGCACCAAGGCCAAATCCAAGGCAAAAGTGCAGTTGCTGGGCAGCGGCACCATCCTGCGTGAAGTGATTGCCGCGGCGGAATTGCTGGAAAAGGATTTCAGCGTGGCCGCCGATATCTGGAGCGTGACCAGTTTTAACGAGCTGCGCCGCGACGGGATCGACTGCGAACGCTGGAACACCCTGCATCCGGAAGCGACACCGCGCGTCAGCTACGTCGAGCAATGCCTCGATGTGAAAACACCGGTGGTGGCGGCGACTGATTACATCCGGGCCTATCCGGACCAGATTCGTACCTACGTCAAGGCGCGTTACAAGACTTTGGGCACCGACGGTTTCGGGCGTTCCGACACGCGCAAAAAATTGCGCCATTTCTTCGAGGTCGACCGCTACTACATCGTGGTTGCCGCGCTGAAGTCGCTGGCGGAAGAGGGCACGATCGGTGCCGCCCAAGTCAGCAAGGCGATCAGCCTCTACAACATTAATCCCGATAAACCCAACCCGACGACGGTTTAAGCGGCGAGGAAAATTATCATGGCAGAACAACAGGTACTGGTACCGGACATCGGCGGTTTCAAGGATGTCGAGGTCATCGAAGTGGCGGTCAAAGCGGGCGACGTAGTTGCCGCTGAAGAGACGCTGCTGACATTGGAAACCGACAAGGCAACTTTGGATGTGCCGTCACCGTTTGCCGGCAAAGTCACGTCGGTCAAAGTTAAGGTTGGCGACAAAGTTTCAGAAGGCTCGCTGATTGTCGTGATGGATGCCGAAGGTGAAGCTCCGGCCGCAGCGCCTGCAGCAGAAGCGGCGCCTGCTGTCGCGCCCGCGCCAACCCCCGTTGCACCGGCACCCGCAGCTGCACCGGTTGCTGCCGCACCCGCGCCGCAGGCGATGCCGCCAGCAGCCGGTCCGGCGGGCGGGTGTGGTCACGCCAGTCCTTCAATCCGGCGTTTTGCACGCGAGCTTGGGGTAGACCTGGGCCAGGTCCGGGGCAGCGCTGCCAAGGGGCGTATCACCAAGGACGACGTGCAGGGCTTCGTCAAACAGGCGCTGGCACAACCACGCGGAACCGCAGCAGCGGGGGCGGGACTTCCCGGTCTGTTGCCCTGGCCGGAAGTGGATTTCGCAAAGTTCGGTGAGATCGAAACGCGGGCTTTGGCGCGAATCAAGAAAATCTCCGGCGCGAACTTGCATCGCAACTGGGTGATGATTCCCCATGTGACGCAATTCGATGACGCGGACATCAGCGAGATGGAGGCTTTCCGCAAATCGCTGGGCGCGGAATATGCCAAGCAGGGCATCAAGATTACACCGCTGGCTTTCCTGCTCAAGGCCTGTGTGGCCGCGTTGCAGCAATTCCCCGAGTTCAATGCCTCGCTGGATGCCAGCGGCGAAAATCTGGTGCTGAAAAAATACTTTCACATCGGAGTGGCGGTGGATACGCCGGACGGCCTGATGGTGCCGGTGATTCGTAACGTCGATCAAAAAGGCATTCTGCAGTTGGCGCGCGAGCTCGGCGAAATCAGCGCGAAAGCACGCGAACGCAAGCTGTCGGCTGCCGACATGCAGGGCGGCTGCTTCTCGATTTCCAGCCTGGGCGGCATTGGGGGCACGGCGTTCACGCCGATCATCAATGCGCCGGAAGTGGCGATTCTCGGGGTGTCGCGATCGAGCATGAAGCCGGTCTGGAAAGACGGCGAATTTGTGCCGCGGCTGATGCTGCCCCTGTCCTTGTCCTACGACCATCGGGTGATTGATGGCGCTGCCGGTGCGCGCTTCATCACCACCCTGTCGCAGGTACTGGCTGACATTCGCCGACTTGCCCTGTAAGTGATCAGCGGCAAGCCGGTCGGCATCTTCGGCGGCACCTTCGACCCGATTCATTACGGGCATTTGCGGCTGGCCGAGGAAATGCTCGAGTTGGCCGAACTGGATCAGTTGCGCTTTATTCCAACGGGAACCCCGCCTCACCGCGATGCGCCGGAGGTGGCGGCGTTACACCGCAGTGCCATGGTCGGATGCGCCATTGCCGGTCGCGCGGAATTCCTGCTGGATACACGCGAGGTCGAGCGACCCGGACGGAGCTATACCGTAAACACCCTGCGCGAGTTACGCGCCGAGCTTGGGGCGGAACGATCCCTGTGTTTGCTGATGGGCGCTGATGCATTTCTGCAATTGCATACCTGGCACGAGTGGCAGTCTCTGTTTGGGTTGGCGCATATCGTCGTGGGTTATCGCCCCGGCTTTCGTCTGGAAGAGCGCATTCCCACGGCGCCGCCCGTTCTGCAGAACGAATACCGGCAGCGAACGGCGAACGTTACGGCGCTGGCGCAAAGCGCCGCCGGCGGGATCGTCGAGCTGGCCATTCCGCAGCTGGAGATTTCCGCAACCGATATTCGCCAGAGAGTGGCCGCGGGACGCAGCATCCGCTACCTGTTGCCGGAGACTGTCACCGATTATATTTATCAACATCACCTGTACGCATCATGCTAGAAATTGAAGAAAAAACCCGGGCGGTCGTCGACGCGCTTGAAGACATCAAAGCGGAAGATATCGCAGTTATCGACACGAGCAAATTGAGCCCGCTGTTTGAGCGCATGGTGATTGCCAGCGCCAAATCCACGCGACAGACCAAGGCGATCGCGGATAACGTGGTGGTCAAACTCAAGTCGCTGGGCGAGGAAGTCTGCGGCCGCGAGGGAGAGGGCAGCGGGGAGTGGATTCTCATCGACCTTGGCGAAGTGCTCGTGCATGTTATGCAACCCGCCGTGCGTGAGTACTACAACCTCGAAGAGTTGTGGAGCAAGGGGCAGTCGCTGCGACCCAAGCTGGCCAAAAAAGCGGAGTAACGATGCGGCTGCGGGTCATTACGGTTGGGCACAAAATGCCGGACTGGATTACCGCCGGTTTCAACGAGTACACCAAGCGCATGCCGCGCGAAGCCCGGATTGAATTGCACGAAATCAAGCCGGAACCGCGCAACAGCGGAAAAACCGGCATGCAGATCATGGAAGCCGAGGCCCAGCGGATACTGGCCGCACTGCCGCCGGGATGTTTGACGATTGCGCTGGATGAACATGGCCAGCAGCCCACGACGCGGCAACTGGCCAACTGGATGGGGGAATGGTTGGCCGGCGGACAGGATGTTGCCTTCATCATCGGCGGTGCCGACGGTCTGCACGAACGGGTCAAGCAGGCCGCGCAGCGACTGATGGCCTTGTCCGCGCTGACTTTGCCGCATGCCATGGTGCGGGTGCTGCTTGCGGAACAGCTGTACCGCGCCCACTCCCTGTTGCATAACCATCCGTATCACCGGGAATGACGCGATGAATATGGAATCTCCGCGCATTTATCTGGCGTCACAAAGTCCGCGCCGGCGCGAATTGCTGCAACAGATGGGCGTGACTATCGCCGAAGTTCTGCGTGATCTGGCGGTGGACGAGACAGCGCATCCGGGAGAGATGACGGAGGTTTATGTCCGGCGTGTCGCCCAAGCCAAGGCCGAGGCGGGCTGGGCGGCCGTTCAGGCGAGGGGGATGGCACCGCTGCCGGTGCTGGCCGCGGATACGACGGTGACCATTGACGGACACATTCTCGGCAAGCCGGCAGACCGCGAAGACGCAGCCGCGATGCTGCGACGGCTTTCGGGTCGCGAACATGTCGTGCTGAGCGCCGTCGCGCTTAAAGACGCACAAAATTTTGAGATGACAGTTTCGACCTCAACGGTGCGCTTTTCGGCACTGGACGAAGCGCGGATTCAGGCTTATCTTCGCACGGGTGAATTTGAGGACAAGGCCGGCGCCTATGGCATTCAGGGCCACGCCGGCATGTTTGTTGAACATTTGAACGGCAGCTATTCCGGCGTGATGGGGCTGCCGCTGTTTGAGACCGCGGAGCTGTTGCGCAAATTGGGATTTTCGCTGCCATGAAAGAAGAAATACTGGTCAACATGACGCCCCAGGAAACCCGGGTGGCGGTCATGCAAATGGGGGTGGTGCAGGATTTGCACATCGAGCGCAGCAGCGGTCGCGGCATCGTCAGCAATGTGTATCTGGGACGAGTGAAACGGGTTCTGCCCGGCATGCAGTCTGCCTTTATCGACATCGGGCTTGAGCGCTCCGCTTTCCTCCACGTTGCGGATATTTGGGGGAACGGTGGTGAAGGGGAAGCGCCCAAGCCGATTGAAAAAGTGCTGTCCGAGGGGCAGACATTGATGGTGCAAGTCATCAAGGAGCCCATTGGCACCAAGGGTGCGCGGCTCTCGACGCAGATCAGCATGGCCGGCCGCCTGCTCGTCTTCCTGCCGCAGGAAACCCACATTGGGGTATCGCAGCGGGTCGAGTCTGTTGAACAGCGCGAGGTGCTCAAAAACAAGCTGACAGCCGCCCTCCCAGAAGGGCATCAGGGGGGCTACATCATTCGCACGGCGGTGGAAGCCGTGGATGAACCGGATTTCGCCGCAGACATCCGCTATCTCGACAAGCTGTGGCAGAGTCTGCAGCAGACCGCGCGGACTGCCGCAGCACCGCAACTGCTGTATCAGGAACTCAATATCAGTCTGCGGGTATTGCGTGATCTGTTCACCTCCAACACCGCGCGCATTCTGGTGGATTCGCGCAACACCTTCCAGAAGATGCAGGAGTTTGCGGCAGAGTACGCCCAGGCGGCCCTGAATTGCATGGAGCTTTATGCGAGCATACGGCCGCTTTTCGATCTCTACGGCGTCGAAGAGGAAATCGAGCGGGCGCTTTCCAAGCGGGTCGATCTCAAGTCCGGCGGGTATTTGATCATCGATCAGACCGAAGCGATGACCACCGTGGACGTGAATACCGGCGGCTTTGTGGGATTGCGCAATTTCGACGACACCATTTTCAAAACCAATCTTGAAGCAGCGCAAGTGGTTGCGCGGCAACTGCGGTTGCGCAATCTCGGCGGCATCATCATCTGCGACTTCATTGATATGGAGAACCAGGAACACCGTGATGCCGTGCTGGATGAATTGAAAAAATCCCTGGCCAGGGATCACACACGCATCAGCGTGAGCGGATTCTCATCGCTTGGCCTTGTGGAAATGACGCGCAAGCGAACGCGCGAAAGTCTGGCCCATGTCTTGTGCGAATCCTGTCCTACCTGCCAGGGGCGCGGCGAAGTCAAGACAGCCCAGACGGTTTGTTATGAAATCCTGCGCGAAATCGTGCGGGAAGCGCGACAGTTCAGTGCGCGCGAATACCGGATTCTGGCTTCCCAGCAAGTGATCGACCTGTTTCTGGAGGAGGAATCACAAGCGCTGGCGCAGCTTTCCGACTTCATCGGCAAGCCGATTTCCATGCAGGTGGAGACGCTCTACAGCCAGGAACAATACGATGTCATCCTGATGTAGTGTTCGTGCGTTACGGTTTTGGTCTGTTAGACCCCGCGCGCCTTTTGGGGCGCATATAAATAAAACCAATCGACTCAGGGAGAATCTCATTATGTTGATGAAACAAATCGTGGTTGCACTGGCTGCCGCAACACTTTCTTCGGTCGCGTTTGCCAGCGAGCATGGCCATGACAGTCATGGCGCTACCGCAGAACACGGCCACGCAGCGGCCGTCGCGGATAACGTGATTACCGAGCAGCGCGCAGCGCTGGCTGCCAACACCAAAGGCAAGGGATTCGGCCCGCAAGCGCCGCGCGATATTGATTCCAAGGTGGGCAGCAACGATGTTGTTTTCTCACAAGCGCCTGACTACAGCGCGATGAATCTGTGCAATATTCACTTCCACGAAAGTGCCGAGCACAAGGGCGGCGAGTTTACTACCTATGCGGGCAACGGCAATGGCGAAGGTTCCGGCAGCGGTTACAAGTACAACGGCCATCTGTCCCATGCCGAAATGGCGGCTACTGATGATGTGTGCAACAGCGAGCATGGTGCCTTGTCTGTTGGCGACACCATCGAAGTGCACTATGTTCACTCGACGGCCGATGTTACTCCGGGCCCAACGCTGGGTTCCTGCGTGGCCGCTGGCGTCGATGTCAACCCGCAGCTGCGGGTGATGGCTCAGGTCTATGTGCTCGTCAACGACAAGAACGCACTGGACTTTGGCAAGCTTGCGACTGTGAACAATGCAAGTGGTAAGTATCAGGCGAATGTGCTTGCGAACCTCGGGACTCCGGTGAGCTATATCGGTTCCACTACCGGTCCGAAATACAATGAAAAAGGTTCCGAGTACCAGGTTTCCTGGAGCGTCTATCCGAAGGTTGCCAAGGTGAATATCGCAACCGTTGGTGCGTGGTGCAAGGGCAACCAGTTCAAGGAAGACCACGCGCACGGCGTACGCAATCTGGTGAAAAACCCGGATCTGTTGTCTGAAATCAAGTAAGTCCCGCGTCGGGGTGAGCTAATCTCACCGTCGCAATGATCGCCCCGCTCAGCGGGGCGATTGCATTTTCGGGTCAGGACTCCTGCAGCAAGTCTTGCGGATCGCGGGTGCTGCCGCTGATCGCGACAACCTTATGGCGGGACTGGGCGCCCTGCTTGAGCTCGACCTGGCGGACAGGCACGTCAAACAGCTCCGCGAGATATTTGAGCAGCGCTTCATTGGCGCGGCCCTCGATGGGCGGCGCGGCGAGCCGGATTTTTAGCGCCTCGCCGTGCAGGCCGGAAATGTTGCTGTGTTTGGCGCCCGGTTGAACATGCAGGGTCAGAATGACCGATTCCCCTTGCCGGCGATACCACGCCGCCATCAGAACAGGGCGAAGGCCATACGCTCCAGCGCGCCGATCAGCGTGAGGACGAGGAGCTGGCAAATCACCAGAAGCAGCATGGGCGACAAATCCACCCCTCCGAACAGCGGAATTACGCGCCGCAAGGGTTGCAGGAATGGCGCGGTGATGGCGGCGAGCATAGGCGCAGCAGCCGTGTGCGGATTGATCCACGATAGAACGGCCTGCGCAATCACGCCGGCCATCAGCAGATAAATGCTCATTTTGAGCAACTTGACCAGCGCCAGCACCATCAGCGCGGCGAGTGGAAATCCCTGTGCCGCATTGCCCTGCAGGGAAAACAGACTGCCGAGATACAGCAGTTCGGCGAGCCAGGCGAGCAACAGCGTGGCACTATCCAGCCCGGCGACGGTCGGGACATAACGGCGCACACGCAACACCAGAAAATCGGTGATCGCCATGATGAACTCGCCCAGCGGGTTGCGCATCGGGGCACGCAGCCACACGGCGTGAAAGCGGAACAGCAGCACCGCTGCAAACGGCTGCACAAAAGCATCAATCAGAAAAACGCCAGCCTCACCCATTACGCTGCTCCCAATTCATCACCCATTTCACGGGCGCGTTCTGCGGCAGCATGTGCCGCCTCGATGATGTGAGCTGCGACCTGACGTTCGTCGAGACGCATCAGTGCGCGTTCGGTGGTGCCGTTTTTCGAAGTCACCCGGGCACGCAGTACGCCGACGTCTTCCGGGCTGCCGGCGGCCAATTTGCTCGCGCCAAGGAAGGTGGCAAGGCTGAGTTTTCGCGCTTCGTCATGGTTGAAGCCAAGCTGCTCGGCCGCCTGTTGCAGCGCCTCGATAAAATAAAAAACGTAAGCCGGTCCGCTGCCGGAAATGGCGGTAACGGCATCCAGCATGGTTTCGTCCGACACCCAAAGTGAACGTCCGACTGCAGCGAGAATGGATTCCACGGCTTTGCGCTGTTCGGCGGAGACGCTATCCAGTGCGTACAGGCCGCTCATACCGGCACGAATCAGTGCCGGAGTATTGGGCATGCAGCGCACGATATTTTGTGTGCCAGTCCAGCGGGCAATATCGGCGGCGCGAATGCCGGCGGCAATCGAGATAATGAGGTGCCCGGAGATTAGCGGTGCGATGCGCAAGGCAATGTCGCGCAATTGCTGCGGTTTGACCGCGAGCATAATGATCTCCGAATGCCGCACGGCCCCTTCCAGATCATCGTCCGCGCGGATGGTGAATTCTTCGTGCAAGCGCACGCAGCTTTCCGGATTGATTTCCACCACGCGGATTTTCGAGGAAGCATAGCCCCGGTTGAGCAGGCCGCCAATCAATGCGGTTGCCATGTTGCCGCCGCCCACGATACAAATTTTCATGCGTTTCCTCCGTAATTTCTGGCCCCGAAAATGGCCGTGCCGATGCGCACCATCGTGGCACCTTCGGCAATCGCCGCGGGAAAATCATGCGACATGCCCATCGACAAAGTGTCCAGCGGCAATCCGGCATCGACCAACTGTTCCTGCAGCTGCCGCAATTGCGCAAACGCGGCATGTTGCTGCGCCGGGTTGCTGTCCGGTTGCGGAATGGCCATCAGCCCGCGCAGCTTCAGTCGCGGCAAGGCGGCCACGGTCTGCGCCAGCGCACCCACCTCGTTCGGTGCAACCCCGCTTTTGCTGGCTTCGCCGCTGATGTTCACCTCAATGCACACCTGCAGCGGCGGCAAACTTTCCGGCCGTTGTGCGGACAAACGTTCGGCAACCTTCAGCCGCTCTATGCTGTGTGCCCAGCTAAAATTTTCGGCAATCGGGCGTGTCTTGTTGCTCTGGATCGGCCCGATAAAATGCCACTCGATCTGCAAATCCTTGAGCGCGGCGATTTTACCGGTTCCCTCCTGCACATAATTTTCCGCAAAGCAGCGCTGTCCCGTTGCATACGCGGCCCGAAGATCATCCGCCGGAAAAGTTTTGCTCACCGCCAGCAGCGTCACCTCGCGCGGATCGCGTCCGGCCGCACGCGCGGCGACGTCGATAGCGTCGCGCACGGCTTGCATGTTGGAAGCGATTGTGGTCATATTCATGCGCACTTTTCGCGGCCGTTGCGCCGCTGCATCAAGGTGGGGCGATTATATATGGATATCACTGAACTGCTGGCTTTCGGCGTCAAGAACAAGGCGTCCGACCTGCATCTGTCGGCGGGTTTGCCGCCGATGATTCGCGTGCACGGCGACATGCGCCGCATCAACCTGCCGCCGATGGAGCACAAGGAAGTGCACGCCATGATCTATGACATCATGAACGACGGCCAGCGCAAATATTACGAGGAAAACAAGGAAGTCGACTTTTCCTTCGAGGTGCCCAACCTCGCGCGTTTCCGTGTGAACGCCTTCGTGCAGCAACGGGGCGCAGCCGCCGTCATGCGCACGATTCCAGCCAAGGTGCTGACGCTGGAAGATCTCAAGGCGCCGAAGATTTTTACCAACATTTCCCAGTATCCACGCGGCCTCGTGCTGGTCACCGGCCCCACCGGCTCCGGCAAATCCACCACGCTCGCGGCAATGCTGAATTTCATCAACGAAACTGAAATGGGCCACATTCTCACGGTGGAAGACCCGATCGAATTCGTGCATGAATCGAAAAAGTGCCTGATCAACCAGCGCGAGGTCGGGCCGCACACCTTGTCCTTCAACAACGCCTTGCGCTCGGCGCTGCGCGAAGACCCCGACGTCATTCTGGTTGGCGAAATGCGCGACCTTGAAACCATCCGTCTGGCGATGAGCGCGGCGGAAACCGGCCACCTCGTGTTTGGCACGCTGCACACCAGCTCGGCCGCCAAAACCATCGACCGTATCATCGACGTGTTTCCCGCCGACGAAAAGGAAATGGTGCGCGCGATGCTGTCGGAATCCCTGCGTGCCGTGATCTCGCAGGCCCTGCTGAAAACCAAAGAAGGCAGCTCACGCGTGGCCGCGCACGAAATCATGATCTGCACCCCGGCGATCCGCAATTTGATTCGCGAGGCCAAAGTGCCGCAAATGTATTCCGCGATTCAAACCGGCCAAGCCGTCGGCATGCAGACGCTGGACCAATGCCTCACCAATCTAGTTAAAGCCGGGGTGGTGACACCCGCCGAAGCGCGCGGCAAGGCCGCCAACAAAGACTTATTTCCGGGTTGAATCCGGGCGACAGGAGCACTGAATGGAAAGAGACCAGGCCACCGAACTGATTCACAACCTGCTGCGCGGAATGATCAGCAAAAAAGCCTCCGACCTGTTTATCACGGCCGGCTTTCCGCCCGCTTTCAAAATCGACGGCAAGATGACCCCGGTATCGAATCAGGCGCTCACGCCCTTGCACACGCAGGAGCTTGCGCGCGGCATCATGAACGACAAGCAGGCCGCCGAATTCGAATCCACCCACGAATGCAACTTTGCCATCAGCCCGCCGGGCATTGGCCGTTTCCGCGTCAATGTCTTCATGCAGCAGCAGCGCGTCGGCATGGTGCTGCGCACCATCACCACCAAAATTCCCGATCTGGACGCCATGGGTCTCCCATCCGTGCTTAAAGACATTGTCATGACCAAGCGCGGGTTGGTCATTCTGGTGGGCGGCACCGGCTCGGGCAAATCCACTACGCTTGCCGCCATGCTCGGTCATCGTAATCACAACAGCTTCGGCCACATCATCACCATCGAAGACCCGGTTGAATATGTGCATGATCACGACAAATGCATCATCACCCATCGCGAAGTCGGCGTGGACACCGAAAACTGGCACAACGCCCTGAAAAACACTTTGCGGCAGGCGCCCGATGTCATTCTGATCGGCGAAATCCGCGACCGCGAAACCATGGAATACGCCGTCGCCTTTGCCGAAACCGGTCACCTCTGTGTGGCCACGCTGCACGCCAACAGCGCCAATCAGGCGCTCGACCGCATCATCAACTTCTTCCCGGAAGAGCGGCGCGAGCAACTGCTGATGGATTTGTCGCTCAACGTGAAATCGCTGATCTCGCAGCGCCTCATCCCGACCAAAGAAGGCAAAGGCCGCGTTGCCGCGATCGAAATTCTGCTCAACTCACCGCTGATTGCCGACCTCATCTTTAAAGGCGAAGTGCATACCATCAAGGAAGTCATGGCCAAATCCCGTGAGCTGGGCATGCAGACTTTTGACCAGGCTCTGTTTGACCTGTACGAAAGCGACAAAATTTCCTACGAAGAAGCGCTGAAAAACGCCGACTCGGTCAACGACCTGCGCCTGCGCATCAAACTCGAAAGCAAACACACCCACGATCGTGACGTCATGAGCGGCACCGCAGGGCTGGAGCTGACTTGAGCTAATACGAGCGCCCTGATTCCGCGCCCCGATATCGAATTACTCGTCAGCGATAAACAATCTGCGCCCGCAAATCACGCTTGATCTCTTCCAGTAGCTGTTTGTCAGCCTCTTGGATCGCGGTATCGCAGAACCCCCGCTCGTTTTGTCGCTCAAAGCTTCGGTGAATCGAAATCGTGTTATTTGTGAGCGTGTATGTTGCCCGGTATGTGATTCCTGCGCGGATGATCTCTGTGTTTGGTGGAATGGACTCAACGCTTATCCCCTGCGGGAATGAGAGCGTGATGTTTTCTTCTACCTCTCTGCTGGTGCACACCCTCGGGAAATGCCTTTCTTCAAGAAGTTTGTACTGGCTCAGCGCATAAAGATTGCCCGGCACAATGCCGCGCGGGATAGTGATTCCACTCGGGCCCGGAACATTGGCCGGGGCATCCAAAACAAACTCGGAATTCACGCTGAACGGAATCGCCAGATCGAGCGGATCGGTTGTTTTGAATTCACCGACGCCCGTTTCACCGTTTTCCTGCAGGATGGCATTTACCGAATCTTCCAGTGAATCCGTTGAGTAATATTGATAGTCGCTGCGCAAGCGGCCTTCCTTATACCCGCTTCCTGTTATCGAAGCTGTCCCTTTGATTTTGCCGTCCGGTAGCATCTGCATCGTGGCATTGACGATGACCTTGTGATCCTGCACTTTTGCCACAGGAGTTCTGTCCTGCTTTGCGAGTGCCGTTAGTAAAACAGGTTTGTCATATTCGTAATCCGGCAGCGCGCCAAACGGCACCATGCTGGCTGTCGTATCCAGATAGAGATTCAATTCCGGAATGTAGTTGATGATGTGATTGAAGATAAATATGCCGGGCACTTTGGGGAGCACATACGCATAGTTAGAACCAATTATCACTTGCGATGAAGGGATGCCCTTGGCGGCCAGCAATGCTTGCAACAGCGTGGCGTGATCCTTGCAGTCGCCGTAATGGTTATCCAAAATCGAATCGGCGGAATGGGGCACTATCCCGCCATTGCCCAAATCCACCGCCACGTAACGGATATTCCGGCTGACCCAGTGATGGAGGGTCTTTATCTGCGCTGCCCGGTCGCCGATGCCCAGCGTCAGCTCCTCCGCCAGTGCTTTGACCTTGGGCGTGATTTTGGCGGCTGCCGTCGCCTTCTGATCGTAGAGCTTTGCCAATGTCCCCCAGCTTCCATAATTGCTCGCATAAAAGCCCGGGGAGAAATCGCTGTAAGCCACCTGCGCCGACTCGTAGGGTTGTGCTTTGTCATTCCGGTAGCGGTACACCCATCGTTTCATGCCATTCATATCCGGCTGCTGACCGCCACTCATACCGGGCGCATCCACCTGCGCCTTAATGTTTGGCGCCGTGCGCAGTTCAATTTTTGCGTCTTCCCGGCGATAGGTGGGCGGATAGGTGTTGTGAGTGCTGAAATATCCCGGATAGGTGTTCTTGAAAGTATGGAGTTTCACCCGGTAGTAAAGCTTGCTACCCCGTTCAAGCCTGGGAAAGACCATGACGACGTTTTTAGTATCGCTAAATTTGGTTGCGCCGTCCGACACGGGATCGCTCTGTATCCGAATGGCATTCTTTTCAAGGTTGATGCGCTGGCCGGCGGGCGTCAGGGTGTAGGCCTCCAGCACCTTGAGTGTCGCTGAATCACTATTAAACGCAATGCTTTGTGTTCCGAATCTGCTCAAGGCATTATCTGTATTGAGCTGAAACAGCATTTCAAACGTTTGGTCCCTTGTGGCGTCGGAGCGAACCACCACCAGCCAGTGATCTTTAAGAATAGTGATGTCAGGAAAGTAGCCGTTAGCAGCAAATGCCGGGGTGGCGAGCAGCAACCAGAGGGTCAGAATCATTCTCATCGGAATTCAACCATAAAGTGTGGATAGGGGCCCAGCTGCTGGCAGATTTCATCGAAGAGACCAGTCAGCGATTTAGAGGGGTGGATATGCATGGTATGCCCCTTGAAACCCAGCTTATTCGCAATTTCGACGAATTCCCTGTAGTGCCCGTGTTGATTATTATCAATCGCGTGAATCAACTCATGCAACAGGGTATGCAATACAGCATGCCCGTAAATAAAGCGGGGGGTAATACCAATTCGGTTAGGCTTGCCTTCAGTACTTTTATAGCAAACACCGTTACGGCTAAGCAGAAATTGATCTATTTCGAACGTCACCTTGGGCATTTCAAATCCGGCCGCCCGAATGTGATCCCCGAACAGCGCCGCCGCCTTTTGGAGCCAGAGAACTCTCGCATCGATGGACGGCTGGATGACCTTTTCGTATTCGGACTTGTCGGCAACGATGGCTTTCGTCCCCTTGGGTGGATTCAGCAAATACAGCTTTCCCGTCTCCGCCAGCTCGGCCCGCTGCCGCATGAGTTCCAGCTTGGCTTGGCCATCTTTCTGAAAATACTTGGTCTTCATGTAGGGCAGCGTTTCCAAATACGCCATGAATTCTCGGGGCTGCATAGTTTTAACAGCATCTTTGAGGATAATGGTCGTCACCAAATTCGTATCCAGCAAGAGGGCTCGTATTGAGGGGTAGACATTACTGACTCTGGGGCGAGCTACCTTCTGATACGCATCATAGGAAGCTTCATCCACCACCTTGAAAACCTCGTCCACCTCCGGACACGCCAGCCAGATCAGGTTCCACCAGGCCTGATTTCGAGACCGCATTGCCTGTGTTGCAGGGAATGTATTAGCAAAAGTTCCTTGTCGGACATAGTGCCGGGTGGGGAGCGGCGAATAGACCACATTGCTGTTGGGCATGGTTTCGTACATTCCGCTAATCCCTCCCTTTCACAACAAACATTCGCAACAATCGAACTATCTGCGCAATGCCAAATCGCGCACCCCGGCGCAATATCAATGACCGGTCGACAACCTTGGCAATCTTTGGCCCGCAACGCCAATACCAATCAATGAACCGACGCCCAATCTTTGAATAGCAAAGCATGTTGTCCCGATACCAGCGCAACCACATCACATCAGGGTGATTCGGATCGTCGTAGGCTACCGAAGCAACAAAGCATGTCGCTCCAGACTTGCTTTCGATTCTCATGTTCCCTGCGCCAGTTTTAATATCGCTCACGATATGCTGCCGTGTCATCTTTCCCTGCTTATCAAGGTTATTGAACAATTCAACATGATCCTCGGCGCTTTTCCGGCCAAATTCATGATCAATTAATTGCTCTCTTCCCTTTACTTCAAGATCGAGGACTTTTTCAGCAGCCACCACCATCAGGTTTTGAGCTTGTTCTTCGCTTAACCCACGAACGGCCTGCTCAATCAAAGATCCAGAGTTCAAGCCGTTTCCATATAGCTGAACAGGTGTCTTGCTACCTGAAAGTGTTATTTGTTTGTCTTTATTCATGACAGCCTCATTTAGCCAAGTTCAGTAACATTGCCACCGATGAAATGCACAGTGACGCCAGAAGTTTCAACACACCGCTTCCCTCAAGTCGCCTTGCCAGTCTTTCTCCATTTTCGTAGTACCAGACGACAAACCTGCGCCCTGTGGAATGCTTAATCAGATGATCATCCCTCCATTGCCGCAGAGTCTTCGTTTGATGCGCCTCAGCCCCAAAGCACACCGTGGCAATGATGCAGAACGAGGGGTTGTAGGCCACGACATGAACTTTGCCGCTAGGCAAGTTGATCGAATAAGTTGCCGCCTTGACCTTGCCGCCCGAAATTACCCGGCGAAGCAGATCAACTTCATGCCTCGCGCTTGATAGCATCATGTTGTTTTCAAGATTAGCCACCTCGGCCAGCAAAGCGCGCGCTGCCGACACGTCATTGGCTGACAGCCATTTGGCCGCACGAAACACGTTCTCAGGCAAATAGGCCAACTTATGGTCACAACGCATCGCCGACATTATTGTCTCAAGCTCGGCAAACCCATTCATCGGCTCTTTGATATTGATGCGAACAACCTTCCCCTCGACTTTTGGCTTGTTGTGAGCAAGCACCAGTTGCAGAATTTCATAGCGCTGCTGAGCGGACAGATAGGGCGGCACCAGCTCGATCAGGCGTTCCATCGTTTGGCCGGAAACCTTTGTGAGGCCCAGTTTCCAATCAATAAAAACCTTCCTTGCGTAATCCTCAGCCGACTGACCATAAATCTCCCCATAGTCAGATAGCAGTGAACTTCTATCCTGTTCGCTCATGGCAAAGAACGAACTTCTGATCTCCCGGACGGCAGGGCCGAACATACGCACAAGGTTTTCGTATTTTTCTTGATGGGCTTTCCACCATCTGTAGCTATGTTGTCTACGCATAATTTTTCACACCAAATACACATTGCCGTTCAACACACGCGGCATATGGATATGGAGCAGATCTTCTCCTATGCCGTCAGCGCGAGACTCGCACCAGTCTTTATCAAGAAGCTGCCACCCATTAGTAAATGCGCCATCAACAGGTTGGAATTCAGATCCAGAGGGAAATGAACTTTCGGTGAACCATGGCACATAGTCCTCAAACCGAGGAAGAGTGAAAGTACGCTCATGTGCACTGGAAAGATGTAGCTCCTGCCAGCAACCCGGATAGCTATTTCCGTAATATTCCATTTGCTTTCAGCCCATCTATTAATGTCGAAAGATTCGGGCATTCCGGTGACGCTTACCCATCGTGATGACAGCACCATCAGATATGCTTTCAAGTAGATAACAGCGCATATACTCAGAAAGTCTGCGTATGGTTTCACGCCCCACATCCTGCTCCATCTTCTGGATGCTTCGTGACGAGAAGTATCGAATAATCACTCCATGTTTATTGAAGTTTTCCTCGCCATAGCTTAGAAGCAAATTCTGAACCGAAGCGGGTATTCCGCGTTGTTGTGCGCGTTTCTTTGCGTGTTTTGTTAGCATGATTACTCCTGATTTGTTGTTGGCTCGGCAAGAGCAGGATTACTCCTCTTCCGCTTGATACGACGAGCCAACGCAGACAATGTCAGGATATTTTGGAAATTATTTTCTTCGCCACATAGACTCATTCTTGCCCGCATTGCGGTATCGCGGCTAATGGAACGGAAAGCGCAGAGGTATCCACATGGCTGGACTTCCATGATCAGGTGGATCATGACGTGGGTCATGAATTGGAAGTGATTCTCCAGCGCCTGGAGCTGACTTAGGATCAAGCCGCCAAACTGGCGGGCGGCGGTAAGAATGCGTTTTCTCGTTATGAGCGCGGGCAAGCCGGTGGCGGCGTTGATTAATTTATTTAAGCTTCTGGATAAGCATCCTGAACGGATGAAAGAGTTGTATTAATTCGTCTCTGCATCGTTGAGGAATGCCACGATTGCCTGTGGAATCCTAATTATTTGTGGGCCAATAAGATGGCCGCGATAATTCGCAAACTCATTGGCCAGTTTGTAGAGTTCGCCCGATGTGATAGTTCGAGTAGGTGTATTGCTTCTCCCAGACCGAACGTAAACTGCTTTATCAAATCCAGCATAGATTCGACCATGGATGACTGCATTTCTTTTATCAAATAGCTCGATTCCCTCTCTGAGTGCTGCAGAAAGTCCTTCCAAGTCCTCGCTTGCCAATCCATTAATGACCTTGGCTGCATGATCAAGCTTTTGGCTTATGGGCCAGCGTTGAATTTTTTTATCAAATGCTCTGATAGGTGAAAGCAAGCGAAGAATGTCATCCACATCCTCTTCTACCCACGCCGAATACATGGAAACAAATCCGAGACCGCGAACAATATCTCCATCATCATCCACTATGAATGCCTCCCTCTAGAATTTATCTGTACAGAGTGTTGTTACTCAACTTCCAGTACAGGTGATAGATTTTCGTTGCAATTTTTGCTGCGGTCCTGTTTTTTATGCGCAGCATCGTATGCTCAACGGCACCACGAATCACTGAGCCATCATGAGCTAGAAGAGGACCGTATTTCGTAAGCCGTGCTTCTATCCAATTCCAATCTTCTCGGCAGTCTGCTGGAAAATCAGCTTCCTCAAGAGATCGAATGCAGATATAGGCAGCGGCAACTCGACTTCGCGCGTCACCCGGGCCTGTTGCCAAACAGGTAACCGCATTGGTTAGTTTTTCGACAACGTAGTCATTACTCATTTTTTTATGACCAACCTACAACCAATTCCCCATCAAAATGAACGGCGCCCAATAATACGGGTGGGCATAAGGCTTCGCTGGGTCTGGAATGAAGTTGGAGCCATTGTTTGTGCCGGATGGATTTCCGGCGGGGGCGGATTTTGGGCTTTGCGGTAATTGATGTTTCCCGTTGATAAATGCCAGCTGCGTTTTCCTCAATGCTTCGGCCTTGGTCAAATGGCCGTCTTTACGCAACCGATAAAATTCCTGCATGAATGTCGCGGTGCTTTGATCTGCCACTGACCATAGCGTGGCCAGTACGGCTTTAGCCCCCTGGCGCTGGGCCAGCACGCCGAAGCCCTCAATCTCACGCCCTTTTTCATCCTGGCCGCCACCCAGTGCTGTTTCGCAAGCTGAAAGCGTCATCATGTCCACCCCGCTGAATTTCCACCCGGCGGTACGCAATTCAGCCAATGAGAGTTGCTTGCCATCACCGAGTAACAAGAACGATTGTGCCTCTGTTCCCGGAATGAAAACAAAGTGGCTGGCAATATGCAGCACGGGGTACCCTTGGCCTACCGCGCCATGCAAGCGCGCTTCAGTGAAGGCTTCGTCAAGATAGATGTCGCCCGGCAAGACGCCCCCCCGCGCCGGTGAAGATTCGGCGTTAATGATCCCGCTCATCTCCTGCCGTACTGCCGGCAACGGGGCAAATTCTCCAATCTTGCGGGTAATGCCAAAGCCGGCGGCTCTCAACTGACTGCCGGGTTTTTCCTGGAGTTTGTCCTTGGCCACCTCGGTGTACATTGCCATCGGGTAATGCTCCGCCAGATAAGACGTTCCGTCATGCAGTGTGGCCATCGGCAAATAGCGCAGGTTGCCATCCAATGAAAACATCAACGTTTTTGCATCGGCATTTTTCAGATCATCCTGCACCGGTAATATCAACAATCGATACAGCTCTTGCGCCAGTGGGCGCGGATCCCGCTCCGGGTTTTGCAACGCGCGGCGGAACTCGGAGATTTTCCGGTTCAATTCCTTCCGGGGGATTTCCACCTGTCGGGCAATCTGCATCTTGGGGGTGGCCAGGATGATATTGATACGCTGGTCAGAAATGACGTAACTCAATAATGCGGAACCATGCCCGAGTGATTTCAGCAGCGTAGCGGATTGATGCTGATCCTCAATGCCGGACTTGATCCGTCGCGCTTTCTGTAATGAAACTAATTGCCGGGGAATTTGGTTCAGCACCGCGATGGTTTGCTGCTCCTTTTTATCCAGCATTGCTCTGATCTTCTTGCGTTCAAGTTCTTGTTTCGGTGTGAGCCCCAGCTTGGACTGTTTGTCTAGTTTGTTGAGTTGCTCAATAAGTGCCGCTCCCTCCTTGCCCTGCTTTTCAAGCTGCGTCATAAAGGGTTGCTCACCATCGTTGAAGCGCATATGTGTACGGCGATTATCCGAGCGCGAATCACGCCGGATAAAGTCGAAATATTCTTCCTCCTTTGAGCATGGCGATCACCTGCTGGGCTTCAGCCAGCCTCCCTTGCTCCACCAACAAATCGACCAGCTGGTTGTATATGTACTGATTCGTCAGCAGCAAGGAGTGCTGCAATGACCTGTCAAGGCTGCGCGATTCGGCGCGGATGCTCTGCATGGTATTTACAGCGTTTTTTAGATAAAAAATGGCGGCATCAATATTGCCATGCGTCGCGTAGTAGTCGCCGAGATTCCCTTCTACCGACTTTAGGGTATCGGGCACGCGAGTCAATAGTGCGATATGGAAAGCACGCTGCAAATGCAAAATTGCCTTGTCATACTGACCAAGCTCCTCGTAAAGCAGCCCAAGATTATTCAGGATTGTTGCGGTGTTCGCATGCTCAGACCCGAGTGCCTTTTCTGTGATCTCCAAAGCGCGCTGGTGCAGCGGCAGTGCCTTGTCATACTGACCAAGCCTAAGGTACAGCCCCCCCAGATTATTCAGGCTGGCCGCCGTACTCTCATGCTCAGACCCGAGTGCCTTTTCTGTGATCTCCAAAGCGCGCTGGTGCAGCGGCAGTGCCTTGTCATACTGACCAAGCTCCTCGTAAAGCAGCCCAAGATTATTCAGGCTGTTCGCCGTACTCTCATGCTCAGACCCGAGGGTCTTTTCACGAATCTCCAAAGCGCGCTGGTGCAGCGGCAGTGCCTTGTCATACTGACCAAGCCTAAGGTACAGCCCCCCCAGATTATTCAGGCTGTCCGCCGTACTCTCATGCTCAGACCCGAGGGTCTTTTCACGAATCTCCAAAGCGCGCTGGTGCAGCGGCAGTGCCTTGTCATACTGACCAAGCCTAAGGTACAGCCCCCCCAGATTATTCAGGATTGTTGCGGTGCTTGCATGCTCGGGCCCGAGTGCCTTTTCAAGAATCGCAAAAGACCGCTCATATAGCCGCAGTGCCTTGTCATACTGACCAAGCATAAGGTACAGCGCCCCCAGATTATTCAGGATTGTTGCGGTGCTTGCATGCTCGGGCCCGAGTGCCTTTTCTGTGATCTCCAAAGCGCGCTGGTGCAGCGGCAGTGCCTTGTCATACTGACCAAGCTTCTCGTAAAGCAGCCCAAGATTATTCAGGATTGTTGCGGTGTTCGCATGCTCAGACCCGAGTGCCTTTTCAAGAATCGCAAAAGACCGCTCATATAGCCGCAGTGCCTTGTCATACTGACCAAGCTCCTCGTAAAGCAGCCCAAGATTATTCAGGCTGGCCGCCGTACTCTCATGCTCAGACCCGAGGGTCTTTTCAAGAATCGCAAAAGACCGCTCATATAACGGCAGTGCCCTGTCGTATTGACCCAGCACACGGTATAGCTCAGCCAGATTGTTCAGGCTGGTCGCCGTACTCTCATGCTCAGACCCGAGTGCCTTTTCACGAATCTCCAAAGCGCGCTGGTGCAGCGACAGTGCCTCTTGATACTTGCCATGTTGATACAACGCATTAGCCTGCTGGCTGAATTGTTCGGCTAGATCGATTTCTTGTTGTGCCGGCTCCGCCGCTGATGGCTGCACCCATGCAACCATCAGCAGAATAAACGCAATGAACAGTTTTTTTGTCATGGGAAAAATGGTCACGGCTTCGCCAAGGGACGAATATCCAGTTCAATATCCATCCCAACCGGTGGCGTGATGTGATTGCGATCCAGGAAGCTCGCCACTTCATCCTTTACCGGATCAACGCCCTGCGCCTTAAGAATAATCTTTCCGCCTTCGCGCTCAACTTGATAGGGTATGCCGAGCTTGTCCAGTTCGATTGTGAGTTGTTTTAATCGCGTTTCCGGGCTTTCCGCCATAACGATTTGTAGCTGACTGCCTCGCATGATATCGGCCTCGTTCTGCATGGGTTGCTCATGCAGATAAAGACGCATGGTCAGACCAACAGTCAGAACCAGCGAGGCCGCCATGGCATATTTTACGAATCGGCTATATCCCTGAGGCGGCTTGTGCTTATTGTCCAGGCCTTCGCGGCGCATACGAAATTTGAGCCTTTGCAGCCCCGCATCAACATCAAACGCATCTGCACCGAGTGCAGAATTGTGGCGTTTGATTGCATCACGCAATAGCGATGCATGCCACACCTCTTCGGGATCGGCTTCTTCGCCGGCTTTTCCTGCCAATGCGTCTAACCAGTCTTGATCTGGGTCTTTTGCCATTGTTAATAGTCTCTAATTTTCAGGGTGTTCAGACTGCGGATAAATATTCCCGGCAGGGGCGCATGAATTCTTCGATCCTCTTGCGACTCTGCGAGATGAATTCTCTCGTTGCACCGGGCGTTCGATTAATCACGGCGGCTATGTGCGCGGTATCAAATCCCTCCATCGTCATCGAAAGCACATGCGCGCGTTCGCTAAACTTTTTAGCGAACGCGGCAAATGCTTGGCCGACGCAATCCTCAAGGGTCTCCCCCTTGGGGGGTGGATCATAGGTCCGCATCGCCGCAGACTCGTTTTGAAGAATGTCCCATTCTTCGTCGGTCATATTGACACTCGGGCGGACTTTGGTGCGCCGAAAGTGATCATTCATGCTGTTCCGCACAATTGACCACAGCCATGCTTCAAAAGGCGACTCGCCACTAAAACTGTCGCCGTGCCGAACTATCTTGATAAAGACTTCCTGAACAATATCTTCTGCATCGGCCGTATTCATGCCTTGATAAAGGTAAAACTTGCGAAAATGCGGGGCATACTTGCGATAGAGAGCGGCCACGCCTTGGTCGCGCATTTTCCCGCCCTGTCGGATCAAATTTAGGTTTTGAAGGTCGTCCATGTCATCGAAAATATTATGAGTTTGTCCCCGAAAAGTAAGGGGCGATTCATTCTATATCAAGCGACGGCGGCGTGAACTTCGGATCCGAACAGTTATTCACCGCAGCGGCATACCTTAAGCCTTATCTAAAATCTCTTGCTAAAGACGCATGAAATTTAAATTCGTCAGGCGGTAAACATACCTTGAGCATTTAAACTTTCAGGCGCGTTGACACAAAAGATGATGATTCCTTTATATCTGGCCTGACTTATTGGCATAGCTCCCGTCTATTGGGTGTCGGCTTGCTTCGAGCCGATCTTACCTAAAGGACTTGTCAAAATGAAATCAATACCCGCTTTCGTTGTTGTTTCGATATTGGGCGTTACCGGTTGCGCCCCATCCCCACAAATTGCAATCGATCCTAAATCCGTCAGCGATAAGGCTCAACTTGAAAAAGACCTGTCGGAGTGCAAAAAGGTAGCTGAGACCTATGATCTTGGCAAAACGACAGGAACAAACGCTGTTGTTGGCGCAGCTGCTGGGGGCGCTACTGTCGCAGGCGTTGCAACTGCGATTGCTGGCGCTGTTTTTGCCCCGGCCATCCCCTTTATTGTTGCCGGCACGGTTGCCGGAGCCGGTGTAGGAGGCGGAAGCACCCAAATGAAGGAGTCTGCCGCCCGAGAAAAAATCTTGGGCGATTGCATGACTGAGCGCGGCTACAAGATTTACGCAGCCCATTAGTATCAGCGCAGATGCTGCCCTTCATTCTTGCAACCTGCTTGGTTGTTGGCGTTTCCGATGGCGATACCCTGACTGCTTTGTGCCAAAACCACCAGCAGGTCAGGGTAAGGCTTGCCGAGATCGATGCTCCGGAGAAGGATCAGCCCTTCGGTCAGCGTTCAAAGCAATCCCTGTCTGAAATCTGCTTTATGAAAACCGCTGACCTTCAGGTCCAGGCCACGGATCGCTATAAGCGTACAGTGGCTCGCGTTACTTGCAGTGGCGTTGATGTCAACGCGGAACAGATACGCCGGGGTATGGCTTGGGTTTATGACAAATACAACATCGATAAATCGCTCTACCCATTGCAATCAAAAGCGCAAGCCGCGCACCGTGGGCTATGGACTGATCCCAATCCTGTTACGCCATGGGACTGGCGGCGCGCAAGGAAAAAGGGAATGCGGACGACGTGGCCGCCCCACGGGTGATTTAATGGCGTGGGCCGCTTATGGGTACAAAAGCGCACCAGATGCACCTGTATCACTGCTCCGTTATGCCAAATGCCTCGCGGAACTTCGCGCTCATTGCCTCTATTTCAGCATCGGTGAGCTCGCTGAATTTGTCGCGTTTCGAATGGGCAAGCCTGCCGCGATTTTGATGCAGCAGTTTGATCAGTAAATCCAGCCGGCGGTCCGGCATGTCTACTATGGTCGCCAAGGATTCCCTTGCCCGATCGTAAGCTGACAAAAAGATTAGCTCCGGTTCCAATTCCTGCGTCAACGCGCCTTCTATTGCGGTCGCCAGATATTCGGCCTGTGCTGTCATGTCGGGGAACCGGTAGTCCAGTTCCACTTTGTCCGGGTTCAGCACTTGCAGCTGATCGTCATCGGACAGGTTGTATTTGATGCGCTTGAGCAGGGGCTTGGAAAAAGCTTCCAAACAGCGGTCGTAGCTGCCCATGTTTTTCAGCATCCAGGCTGAAACAGGCAAAATGATCCCGCGCGGGATATATCCATCCATTGCCAGGACGTCGTGAATCAGGAATCGGTGCAGCCGCCCGTTTCCATCTTCAAAAGGGTGGATAAACACAAACCCGAAGGAGGTAATCGCTGCCCTGGCGATTGGACTGGCGCCCCTGCTTTTTTTCAGGAAACCGCTCAGTCCGACCATCAGCGATTCAACAAATTGGGGAGGCGGTGGGACGTAATGAATTTTTTGCCGATAGTTTGGCAAATTTTGCCCTACATAATTTTGAAGGTCCCGATACCGCGTTTCGGCATAGCGTTGCGCTACGATGATATTTTGGAGCGCAACCAGACGCTTGAGGCTCAATGCGTCATCAATAGCTGCCGTGCCCGCATCCTGCAATGCCGCGACGAAGCGCGCTTCCTTCTCAGGGGTGGGTTTTTCGCTCTCAATGTCGTATGAGGATTTCGTTTCCTTTTGATAAAGGTAGCCAGCCGCCCGCTTGAATACCTCCGGCGAATAATGGCTGGACAACGCGTTCAAGCGGCTTTCTATGTTGAGGTTTAACCCTTCCTTCAGCTGAGGGGTCAAACGAACGACCGGGCAGAATTCCTTGCCGCCGAGAAGATTGTTGCCAATACGCCATTCCGGTATTTTTTGCGCGTCCGAGGCGACGACATATTTCTCCGGATCAAGTAAGTCCACGTAGTTGCCGCCCACCCCAAGGCTCTGGGGGTTGAGGTCTCGCCCGGTCAGGAATTCATAAAGAAAGCCAACCCGACGCACCCACTTGCCGGTTGGTTGACGACCAACCCATTGAGACATTTCCTCGACGGGGATGCGAAGAAAAACTTCTTTTAGAAGATCGAGGCGCAGGTAGTCATATTTGAGCGCGAACTGAACATGCTCCAATGCCGCAGGTTTGGGCTCGTACGTTTTCGGGAAGGCCACTAATTCATCTTCCCAAACGGGACTTTTTCGAGCACCTGAGCCCACTAGGCAAACTTTTGCAAGCTCCAAATCCCTGAGGTCGTAATATTCACGCAACCACGCGTTGCCAAGGTATTTGGTATTCATAGCAATTGCTTTCCCCCGGTTTTAGGCCTGCAAATATGCATCAAAGCGATTAGGGGTGCAATAAAAAGATTATTTTTTGATTGCCAACCAATTTTTTGATTGTAAAAGTGCTTAATGAGGCGCTGATCTATTCCGCCATAAACCGCGCCACCATGCCGTTGGCAAATTCGCCCTGCAAGGGGATGCGGACGAAGTGGCCGCTGCCGGGGGCGACGCTGAGTGATTCGCCTTGCAGATTTTGCATGGTCGAGAGTTCCACGATGTGATTGCCCGCAGGGTGGATGATTTCCAGCCGGTCGCCAATCTGGAAGCGGTTTTTAACGGCAATTTCGGCGAGGCCGTTTTCACAGCGAATGATGTCGCCGACGTATTGCTGGCGGAAGCTTTCGGAGTGACCGCGCAGGTAGTTTTGCTGTTCGTGGGTGTGGTGGCGTTCGTAGAAGCCGTCGGTGTAGCCGCGATTGGCCAGCGCATCCAGCGCGCCCAGCAGTTGCAGGTTGAAGGGGCGTCCGGCAACGGCGTCGTCAATCGCCTGGCGATATACCTGGGCGGTGCGCGCGACGTAATAAATGGACTTGGTGCGGCCTTCGACTTTGAGCGAGTCAATGCCGATTTTGACGAGGCGCTCGACGTGTTCGACGGCGCGCAGGTCTTTGGAATTCATGATGTAGGTGCCGTGTTCGTCTTCCATGACGGGCATCAGTTCGCCGGGATGATCCTGGCGCGAGATGACATAAACGCGGTCGGCCAGCGGGTGACGCGGCTGGCTGCCGCAGTCGGACAGCGCAGACTGGCTTAAGGCTTTGTCGAAATCAAAATCAATTTTCTGGATGTCGCCGGCACCGTTTTCTTCGGCGTTTTCCACCTTGTAATCCCAGCGGCAGGAATTGGTGCAGGTGCCCTGGTTGGCGTCGCGGTGGTTGAAGTAGCCGGAGAGCAGGCAGCGGCCGGAATAGGCGATGCACAGCGCGCCGTGGATGAACACTTCAAGCTCGATGTCCGGGCATTGCTGGCGGATTTCTTCGATCTCGTCGAGCGAGAGTTCGCGCGACAGAATGACGCGCGACAGCCCCAGCGATTGCCAGAATTTCACTGCCGCGTAGTTGACGGTGTTGGCTTGTACCGAGAGGTGGATTTCCTGTTCCGGCCAGCGTTCGCGCACCATCGCAATCAGGCCGGGATCGGCCATGATCAGCGCGTCCGGGCGCATTTCGATGACCGGCTGCATGTCGGCCATGTAGGTTTTGACCTTGGCGTTGTGCGGCATCAGGTTGCTGGCGACGAAGAGTTTTTTGCCCAGCGCGTGGGCTTCCTGAATGCCGGTGCGCAGCTCTTCCAATTTGAATTCATTGTTGCGTGCACGCAGCGAATAGCGCGGCTGACCGGCGTACACCGCATCCGCACCGAACGCGTAGGCGGCCCGCATTTTGTCGAGCGTGCCGGCGGGCAGCAGTAATTCAGGCGTGCGCAAGTGGCTCATTGATAACCGATTCGTTTGAGGATTTCGAGGGGCGCGGCGGCCTGATTCAGCGTGTACACGTGCAAGCCCGGTGCGCCGCCGGCGATGAGTTTTTCGCAGAGTTGCACAACAATATCAAGGCCAAAAGCCTGTACCGATTCCACGTCGTCGCCGTAGCCTTCCAGCGTTCTGCGCATCCAGCGCGGAATTTCCGCACCGCAGGCATCGGAAAAACGGGCAAGCTGGGAGAAGCGCACGATAGGCATGACGCCGGGCACGATGGGCGCGCTGACACCCAGTCGCGTGGAGGCATCGACAAAGCGGAAGTAAGCGTCGGGATTGTAAAAATATTGGGTGATGGCCGAGTTGGCACCCGCATCGATTTTGCGCTTGAAATTTTTAAGGTCATCCTGCGCGGATCTGGCCTGGGGATGGAATTCCGGATAAGCGGCGACTTCGATGTGGAAGTGATCGCCGGTTTCGGCGCGGATAAAGGCCACGAGTTCGTTCGCGTAGTGAAATTCGCCGATGCTCGCCATGCCGGAGGGCAGGTCGCCGCGCAGGGCGACGATGCGGCCGATGCCGGCCTCGCGGTAGGTGTGCAGCAGTTTGCGAATGTTGTCGCGGGTGGAGCCTACGCAGGACAGGTGCGGCGCGGCGGCATAGCCTTCCGCCTTGATTTGCAGCACGGTGTCGAGTGTGCGTTCCTGTGTGGAACCGCCCGCGCCAAAGGTCACCGAGAAAAATTCCGGTTGCAGTGCGGCGAGTTGTCCGCGGACATTCACCAGCTTCGCAGCGCCTTCGGGCGTCTGCGGTGGAAAGAATTCAAAACTGAGGGCAGGTAGATTCATTTCTTCCCCATGAGTTGCTGGGCGGCGGCAGAGAGCGCCCAGGAAAAAAGACTGTAAAGCACGGCACCGAGGACGCCATACCAAAAGCCGTCCACGACGAAATTTTTGAGCATGGAGCCGACAAACCAGAACAGCAGGCCGTTGATCACGAAGATGAATAATCCCAGCGTGACCACAGTGACAGGCAGTGTGAGGAGCAGCAACAGCGGCCGGATGAGGGTGTTCACCAGCCCGAGGAGCAGGGCGGCAATCAGCGCGTCACCAAAACCGTCGAGGTGAATACCCGGCACGAAATTGGCCACGGTGAGCAGGGCCAGGGCGTTGAGTATCCAGATGAGTAGCAGTCGTGCCATAGGTGCTCCGGTCGGGGGCGACAACCTTGCGGTTGCCGCCCGTTCAGGTTTGCAGAATCAATAGCGGTAGTGCATCGGCTTGTACGGGCCTTCCTTCGGCACGTCGATGTACGCTGCCTGCTGGTCGGATAGTTCGGTCAGTTGCGCGTTCAGCTTCCTCAGCTGCAGGCGCGCGACTTTTTCGTCCAGATGCTTCGGCAGGGTGTAAACGCCGACCGGGTACTTGTTGCTGCCCTTTTCCGATTCAGTCCACAGTTCGATTTGCGCGATGGTCTGGTTTGCGAAGGAGGACGACATTACGTAAGAAGGATGGCCGGTACCGCAACCCAGATTCACCAGACGACCCTGGGCCAGCAGGATGATGCGCTTGCCGTCCGGGAAGATGATGTGGTCGACCTGCGGCTTGATTTCTTCCCACTGGTACTGCTCCAGCGAGGCGACATCGATTTCGTTGTCGAAGTGGCCGATGTTGCAGACGATGGCCTGATCCTTCATCTTCTTCATGTGCTCGTGATTGATCACATGGAAGTTGCCAGTGGCGGTGACGAAGATGTCGCCGTGTTCACAGGCGTAGTCCATGGTGACGACGCGGTAGCCTTCCATCGCTGCCTGAAGCGCGCAGATCGGGTCGATTTCCGTAATCCACACCTGCGCGGACAGCGCGCGCAGTGCCTGCGCCGAGCCTTTGCCCACGTCGCCATAACCAGCGACCACGGCAACCTTGCCGGCGACCATCACGTCAGTGGCGCGCTTGATGCCGTCGACCAGCGATTCGCGGCAGCCATAGAGGTTGTCGAATTTGGATTTGGTCACGGAATCGTTTACGTTGATGCCGGGGAACTTCAGCTCGCCGCGCGCATGCATCTGGTACAGGCGATGCACGCCGGTGGTGGTTTCTTCGGTCACACCTTTGATGGCGTTCAGGTTCTTTGTGTACCAGCCGGGTTGTTCGGCGATGCGCTTCTTGATGGAAGCAAACAGGTAGGTTTCCTCTTCCGAAGTCGGGCTGGCGATCAGCGACGGATTGGTTTCGGCACGGCTGCCCAGATGCAGCAGCAGCGTGGCGTCGCCGCCATCGTCGAGAATCATGTTCGGTGTGCCGCCATCGGCCCATTCGAAAATCTTGTGGGTGTATTCCCAGTACTCTTCCAGCGTTTCGCCCTTGTAGGCAAACACCGGGATGCCGCCGTCGGCAATCGCTGCGGCCGCATGATCCTGGGTCGAGAAAATGTTGCAGGACGCCCAGCGCACATCGGCGCCCAGCGCTTTCAGCGTCTCGATCAGAACGGCGGTCTGGATGGTCATGTGCAGCGAACCGGCGATGCGCGCACCGCGCAACGGTTGGGTGGCGGCATATTCCTCGCGGATGGCCATCAGGCCGGGCATTTCGGTTTCCGCGATGGCGATTTCCTTGCGGCCCCAGCCGGCAAGGTTGATGTCAGCGATTTTGTAATCGTGCGTTGCAGCAGTCATAAAGCTCTCCATTCATTTAATAAGTTAATGAATGGGCGCCGTTGCAACAGTATTGAGCCGTCCGTCGAGCCTGGCCGGAAACTCCGGTCGCAGCGCCCCTCGGCGGACGGGGTGAAACGAATTACAGTCCTGCGTCGGCCTTCAATGCAGCCGCCTTGTCGGTGGCTTCCCACTTGAATTCCGGTTCTTCGCGGCCAAAGTGGCCGTAAGCGGCGGTCTTCTGGTAGATCGGACGCAACAGATCCAGCATCTGCACGATGCCTTTCGGACGCAGATCGAAATGGCGCTTGACCAGTTCGGTGATCTTTTCGTCAGAGATCTTGCCGGTGCCGTAGGTGCTGACCATGACACTGGTGGGTTGCGCCACGCCAATGGCGTAGGACACTTGCACCAGACATTTGTCGGCCAGACCGGCAGCCACGATGTTCTTCGCGACATAGCGGCCGGCATAAGCGGCCGAGCGATCCACCTTGGACGGGTCTTTGCCGGAGAACGCACCGCCACCGTGCGGGGCGGCCCCGCCGTAGGTGTCCACAATGATCTTGCGGCCGGTCAGACCAGCATCGCCGTGCGGGCCGCCAATGACGAAACGGCCGGTAGGGTTGACCAGATATTTGATGTCGCCCTTGATCAGTTCTTTCGGCAGCACCGGCTTGATGATTTCCTCAATCGCGGCTTCGCGAATCTGTTCCAGCGTCATTTCCGGTGTGTGCTGGGTGGAGAGCACGACGGTATCGATGGCATAAGGCTTGTCATCCACGTATTTGATGGTGACCTGCGATTTGGCATCCGGACGCAGCCAGTTCAAACGGCCATCGCGGCGCAGCTGCGACTGGCGCTCGACGACGCGGTGCGACAGGTAGATCGGCAGCGGCATCAGTGTGTCGGTCTCGGTACAGGCGTAGCCGAACATCAGGCCCTGATCGCCGGCGCCCTGATTCAGGTAGTCATCGGAAGCGCGGTCCACGCCCTGGGCGATGTCCGGGCTTTGGGTGCCATAGCAGACATGCACGGAACAGCCGTCGGCGTCGAAGCGCAGGCTGGGATCGTCATAGCCGATGCGGCGGATGGTGTCGCGGGCGACCTTGGCGTAGTTTACGGTAGCGCTGGTGGTGATTTCACCGGCCAGCACGGTCAGTCCGGTCGAAACCAGAGTTTCTGCGGCTACCCGCGCGTAAGGGTCTTGCGCTAGAATCGCGTCCAGAATTGCATCGGAAATCTGGTCGGCAACCTTGTCCGGATGGCCCTCGGACACTGATTCGGATGTGAAGAAATATTCGTTCATGGCTCTCCGTTCGTAAACTTCGTCAATTAAATAGGGCGCGCATTATAACAAAAGCATGATTCATGTACGCCTTTCTGATTAAAGCCCTTTTTGCGTTGCTGGCAGCGCTCCCTCTGGCGCTCCTGCACCGGCTCGGCGCGCTGCTGGGGCGGCTCACCTACGCCAGCTCCGGCCAGTACGCTGCACGCCTGCGCGAAAACCTTGCGCTGGCGGGCTTCGGCGAGGATATCGCGCTGCGCGCGTCGGTCATTCGTGAGGCCGGCAAGAGTCTGGCGGAATTGCCCTGGATCTGGCGGCGGCCTTACGACGAGGTGCTGGGCAAGGTGCGCGAATGCGTCGGCCTGCACCATATCGAGGCTGCCCAGGCCGCCGGCAGGGGCATCATTTTTCTGACGCCGCATCTGGGGTGTTTTGAGATTTCCGCGCTTTACGCCGCGCAGCGCTTGCCGATTACCGTGTTGTATCGTCCGCCCAAACTGGGTTTTCTCGAAGGGGTGATGCGCGCAGGGCGCGAGCGCGGGCAGGCCAAACTTGCCCGAGCGGATGTCAGCGGCGTGCGCTTGTTGTACAAAGCGCTTCGGCGCGGCGAGGCAATCGGCCTGTTGCCGGATCAGGTGCCCAGTCGGGGTGAGGGCGAGTGGGTGCCGTTCTTCGGGCGGCGCGCTTACACCATGACGCTGGCCGGACGGCTGGCGGAATCCAGCGGCGCGACCGTGTTGATTGCCTATTCGGAACGTTTGCAAGGCGGCGCGGGCTATGTGATTCATGTTGAACCGCTGGCGCTTGATCCGTTGCAGCCGTTATCGGCGCAGATCAACGCGGCGCTGGAGCGCACCATCCGGGCGTGTCCGGAGCAATATTTGTGGGGCTACAACCGTTACAAGATTCCGCGCGGAGTTGCGCTGGACGGAGATTCGGCATGAGCAGGCTGGGCATATTCATTCTTTGGTTGTTGCATTTTCTGCCGCTGGCCGTGCTGTCGCGGTTCGGGCGGCTTATCGGATGGGTGCTGTATTTTGTGGCGGGCGAACGCCGGCGCGTGGCGGATATCAACCTGAGATTGTGTTTTCCGCAAATGGGCCAACCCGAGCGGGCAGCGCTCGTGCGCAAGGTGTTTCAGATGTTCGGCCGCAGTTTTGTCGAGCGCGGCATTATCTGGTGGGCGAGTCCGGCACGGATTAATCGCCTGATTCGGGTCGAAGGGCGCGCGCATTTTGAAGCGGTGCGCGGGCAGCCGGTTATTTTGCTGGTGCCGCATTTTGTGGGGATGGATACCGGCGGCCAATGGATCGCCCAACATGCCGACACCGTGTGTATGTATGCCAACCAGAAAAGTGAATATCTGACCCGGCTGTTGCGGGAGAAGCGCGCCCGTTTCGGACAGCAGCGTTTGTATTCGCGCCAGCAGGGGCTGCGTCCCATTCTCAAGGGCATGCGCGAGAACATGCCTTTTATTTATCCGCCGGATCAGGATCAGGGCGTCAAGGACGGGGCCTTCATTCCGTTCTTCGGTGTGCCTGCGGCCACCATGACTTCGGTGTCGCGCATCGCCAAAATGACCGGTGCGAAAGTGGTGCCCGCCATCACGCGCATGTTGCCCGGCGGACAAGGTTATGTGCTGACCTTTTATCCGGCCTGGGAGAATTATCCCGGCGACGATGAGATTGCCGATACGCAGCGCATGAATGAATTTATCGAACAGCGCATTCTGGAAATGCCTGAGCAGTATTTCTGGCTGCACAAGCGTTTCAAGAACCGCCCCCCGGGTGAAGAAAGGCTTTACTGATGAAATATCACGACCTGCGCGATTTCATCGCACAACTCGAAACCATGGGTGAGCTGAAGCGCATTTCTGCTCCCGTTTCGACCCATTTGGAAATGACCGAAATTTGCGACCGCGTTTTGCGCGCGCAGGGCCCGGCGTTGCTGTTCGAGAATGTTGCCGGACACAAGATGCCGGTGCTGGCCAACCTGTTCGGCACGCCGCGCCGGGTGGCGCTGGGTATGGGCGAGGATGACATCGGCGCCTTGCGCGAAGTCGGCAAATTGCTTGCGTATCTGAAGGAGCCAGAACCGCCGAAAGGATTGAAGGACGCGTGGGAAAAATGGCCCATGCTCAAGCAGGTGTTGAGCATGGCGCCCAAAGTGCGTTCATCCGCACCGTGTCAGGAAGTGGTGTGGGAAGGCGCAGAGGTGGATTTGAGCAAGTTGCCGATCCAGCATTGCTGGCCGGGCGATATCGCGCCGCTCATCACCTGGGGTTTGGTCGTTACGCGCGGTCCGCACAAGACGCGGCAGAATCTTGGTATTTATCGCCAGCAGGTGCTAGGGCCGAACAAGGTGATCATGCGCTGGCTGGCCCATCGCGGCGGCGCGCTGGATTTCCGCGACCATTGCCAGAAAAATCCCGGCCAGTCGTTCCCGGTCGCGGTCGTGATCGGCGCCGATCCGGCCACCATTCTTGGCGCGGTGACCCCCGTGCCTGATTCGCTAAGCGAATACCAGTTCGCCGGATTGTTGCGCGGCAGCAAAACCGAATTGGTGAAATGCATCGGCAACGATCTGCAAGTGCCGGCGTCTGCCGAGATCGTTTTGGAAGGCGTGATCCATCCCGGCGAAACCGCGCTGGAAGGACCGTATGGCGACCACACCGGTTACTACAACGAACAGGATCACTTCCCCGTGTTTACCATCGAACGCGTCACGATGCGTCGCGATCCGATTTATCACAGCACCTACACCGGCAAACCGCCGGATGAGCCCGCGATGCTGGGCGTGGCGCTGAACGAGGTATTCGTGCCGCTGCTGCAAAAACAGTTTCCGGAGATTGCTGATTTTTATTTGCCACCGGAAGGCTGCAGCTATCGCATGGCGGTGGTCAGTATCAGGAAGCAATATGCGGGACACGCCAAGCGCGTGATGTTCGGTGTGTGGAGTTTCCTGCGCCAATTCATGTACACCAAATTCATCATCGTGGTGGACGACGATATCGACACGCGCGACTGGAAGGAAGTCATGTGGGCCATCACCACGCGCATGGATCCGGTGCGCGACACGCTGCTGGTGCCGAATACGCCGATCGACTATCTCGATTTTGCCTCGCCGGTCAGCGGGCTGGGCGGCAAGATGGGGCTGGATGCCACCAACAAATTCCCCGGTGAGACACAGCGCGAATGGGGCGTGCCGATCGTCATGGATGCAGCCGTCAAGGCGCGGGTGGACGCGATGTGGAATTCACTCGGGCTGTAACTTCAGCGCTGTTGCACCCACTCGATCAATGCATCCTGCGCAGACTGGCCCCGTTTGGCATTCGGATGATTGATGAAGAATACGACGACCCATTCCTGACCGCGGGTTGAACGCACATAACCGGCGATGGTTTTGACGCCCGTTAGCGTGCCGGTTTTTAGGTGCGCATGGCTGGCGGCTGCACTGCCCTTGAGACGTTTTTTCACCGAGCCATCCACGCCGAGAATAGGCAGGGAGGCTTCCAGTTCGGCGCTGAGCGGATGCGCGGCGGCATGTTGCAGCAGGTCGGCCATGTGTCGTGCGCTGATGCGTTCCTTGCGCGACAGGCCGGAGCCGTTTTCCAGCACCAACTCCGGAAATTTCAAACCCTGCTGTTCCAGCCACAGACGTACCGCCGCGTCGCTTTGTTCCAGGCTGGCGTGGTCGGTGGCACCCAGCGTCAGAAAAAGCTGCCGGGCCATCACGTTATTGCTGAATTTGTTGATGTCGCGAATGATGCCGCTGAGCGGCTCCGAGGCGTGGGTTGAAAGGAGTGTCGCGCCGGGTGGTATCGCGGTTTCGCGCACCGCGCCGGTGAGTTTGCCGCCGAGTTGTTGCCAGATGCCGCGAAATACGGTTTCAACGTAACGCGCATGCGACATCAGGCTGAGGTTGTGGGCGCGTTCGCCGCAGTCGCCGGGATAGCCGCCTTCGAACACGATGCGGTCGCCGCCAGCTTGAATCAGAATTGAGTCGTCCCAGTTGTCGCATTCGCCGGAAGGCGCTTGTGGTGCGAGCCGGTTGTCGAGTTTGAGCGTGTCCAGCGCGGGTTCCGCGACGATTTTCATGCGCTCGCCGTCGGGCAGGTAATGCAGACGCAGCGTGTTGAAGTTAAGCAGCAGCGCGTCCGGCCCGACGTTGTAGGCGCGCACCGGATCGTTATCAAACTCGCCGGGATCGTGCGGCGGTAATTCAAAAAAACCGCGATCCAGAATCAGGTTGCCATGGATTTCGCGCAAGCCACGCGCGCGCAATTCGCTCAGCCAGAGCCAGAATTGCTCGATGGTGAATTTCGGGTCGCCGTAGCCCTTGAGCACGAGATTGCCGTTAAGTACGCCATCGTGCAATTCGCCATCCAACCAGGCTTCGGTCTTCCAGGTGTAGGCCGGGCCCAACATGTCCAGCGCGGCATAGGTGGTGAGCAGCTTCATGGTCGACGCCGGGTTGTCGGCTCGTTGCGCATTCAGGCTGATGTAAGGTGAGCGGCTGCCCGTTTTTTCGACAACGACGCTGACCGCCGCGAGCGGAATCTCCGCCTCTTTTAGGGCGCTGCGTACGCTTTTGGGCAGGCTCGCGGCCGTTGCCGTCAGCGTGAGCGAGAGTCCGAGCAGACCGGCGAGCAGGCGCTTCATGGCAGAGCCTCGATGATTTGCAGCGTGCGGTTGACCAGCAGTGCAAAGGTCTCGGCGTCGATCACGTAGGGCGGCATGAAATACACGGTATTGCCAATCGGGCGCAGCAGCACTTCCTGTTGTAAGCCGCGCGCAAAACACTGTCTCGCAAAATCTGTCTGCACAGTGTCGACTTCAAATGCCCAGATCATGCCGGTGTTGCGAAAATGCGATACACGCGGATGTTCGCGCAACGGCGCGGCGAGTGCATTAAAGCGGGTGCTTTTTTCGCGGTTGCGGGCGATCACGTCGTCTGCGGCAAAAATGTCGAGTGTGGCCAGCGCTGCCCGGCAGGCCAGCGGATTGCCGGTGTAGGAATGCGAATGCAGGAAGCCGCGCGCGGTATCGTCGTCATAAAACGCGGCATAAATTGTATCGGTCGTCATCACCAGCGAAAGCGGCAGATATCCGCCGGTAATACCTTTGGAAAGCAGCAGAAAATCCGGCGTAATGTTCGCCTGTTCGCAGGCAAACAGCGTGCCGGTTCGCCCCATGCCGACGGCAATTTCATCCGCGATCAGATGCACGCCGTAATGGTGGCACAGACGGCGGGCTTCGCGCAGATAAGCCGGGTGATACATGGCCATGCCGGCCGCCCCCTGCACCAGCGGTTCAACGATGAATGCGGCGAGTGTTGCGTGATGCTGCTGCAGATGCGCTTCGAGTTGTCCGGCGCAACGCAGCGCAAAGGCTTCGGCGCTTTCGCCGGGTTCGGCGTTACGCCAGTCGGGCGAAGGTACGGTGGCTTGTTGTGTGATCAGCGGACCGTAGGCATCGCGAAACAGAGCGACATCGGTGACGGACAGTGCCCCCAGCGTTTCACCGTGGTAGCTGTTGGCCAGACTCAGGAAGCGGGTTTTGTCTGACTGGCCATGGTTGCGCCAGAAATGGGCGCTCATCTTCAGGGCGATTTCGGTGGCGGATGCGCCGTCTGAACCATAAAAACAGTGACCCAGGCCGGAGGGCGCCAGTTCGCGCAGACGTTCCGAAAGCCGGACGACCGGTTCATGGGTAAAGCCGGCCAGCATGGCGTGCTCCAGATGTTCCAGCTGGTCGCGCAGGGCCGCGTTGATGCGGGGGTTGCAATGCCCGAACAGATTCACCCACCATGAGCTGACGGCATCGAGATAGCGTTTGCCGTCGGCGTCGTACAGCCACACGCCCTCGCCGCGTACCAGCGGCACCAACGGAAACCGGGTGTAGTGCTTCATCTGCGAGCAGGGGTGCCAGACGGCATCCAGGCTACGTGCCAGCAGGCGGTCGTTGGAAGAGGCGGAATCAGACATGGCCGGAATCATAACGGCTTTTGCGGGTTGTCAGCAGTCGGAAGTTTGGATAGTCTGCGCAGACTAATTTTCTGGAGATGTGCGCGATGCGAATTCTGATGACAGGTGGCACAGGTCTGATCGGCCGGCGTTTATGTCGGGAGTTGCGGGACCAGGGGCACGCGTTGACGGTGTTGAGCCGGCGTCCGGAAACCGTGGCTGCCAAGTGTGGTGCAGGTGTTCAAGCGATGCGTAGCTTGGAAGAATGGCTGCCGGAGCAGACTTTTGATGCCGTCATCAATCTGGCGGGCGAGCCGATTGCTGATGCGCACTGGACCGCCGCCCGCAAGCAAGCACTGTGGGACAGCCGGGTCACGCTGACGGAGGCGCTCGTTCGGAAGATTTCTGCGGCACAGCACAAGCCTGCAGTTTTGCTGAGCGGCTCGGCGATCGGCTTTTACGGCAACGGTGAAATGCCGGTCGATGAAAGCGCGCAGGCCGCGAACGATTTTGCCGGGCAGCTATGTCGTGTTTGGGAAGATGTCGCCCTCGCCGCACAGCCGCTGGGCGTGCGGGTCTGTCTGTTGCGAACCGGTCTGGTGCTCGCGCCGCAGGGCGGTTTACTCGGGCGTTTGTGGTTGCCGTTCAAGCTGGGATTGGGCGCGCGATTGGGCGATGGCCGTCAGTGGATGAGCTGGGTACACCTCGATGATCATGTCGCAATGGTGCTCAAGCTGCTGCAGGACGAATCCCTGAGCGGCCCATTCAATCTAACCGCACCTGCGCCGGTGACCAATGCCGATTTCACCCGTGCACTGGCGCGCGCGGTACACCGTCCGGCCTGGTTTTTCGCCCCGGCCGCTTTGTTGCGTTTGATCCTGGGCGAACGCGCCAGCCTGTTGCTGGAAGGGCAGCGCGTCCTGCCCGAGCGCATGCATCAGCTCGGATTCCAGCATCGCTATCCTCTTTTGGAAGACGCCTTGCGCGATGTGAGTACACGCTGACCAGCTCCGTTGCGCAAGGATTTCTTTCCGTCAGAGCGCTTTCTGTGGCATTCTTCGCATCCTAATAACGATATTTCCTGTCGCGCCTGAGCACCTCTTGCCGCGATATCTGGGGGGACATAGATGAAACGTGTGGACGATTTCCGTCTGCGCTTCGGTGAGCGTGAGATTGTGCCGATCATGATCGGCGGGATGGGGGTGGACATTTCCACCGCCGAGCTGGCGCTCGAGGCCGCACGGCTGGGCGGGATCGGGCATATCTCCGATGCCATGCTGCCCACGGTTTCCGATCGGCGCTACGAAACCGATTTCGTCAAAACCAAACTCCAGCAGTACAAATACAACATCGATAACGCCGACAAGGCGGAGGTCAAATTCGACCTCGGACATATTGCCGAAGCAACCCGCCTGCACGTGAGCAAAACCATGGAAGCCAAACGCGGCGAGGGCATGGTGTTTATCAACTGCATGGAAAAGCTCACCATGAACGCACCCAAGGAAACGCTGCGGGTGCGCATGCAGGAGGCCATGAGTGCCGGCATCGACGGCATTACGCTGGCAGCCGGCCTGCACCTGGGTTCGTTCGCGCTGATGGAAGATCATCCGCGCTTCCGCGACGTCAAGCTGGGCATCATTGTTTCCTCGCTGCGCGCGTTGCAGCTTTTCCTGCGCAAAAATGCCCGCATGAACCGGCTACCCGATTACATCGTGGTGGAAGGTCCGCTGGCCGGGGGCCATCTCGGCTTCGGCATGGATTGGGCGCAGTACGACCTGCGCACCATCGTGAACGAAATCGTGCAGTATTTGCGCACGGAACAGCTCAATATTCCCGTGATTGCGGCAGGCGGCATCTTCACCGGCAGTGATGCCGTCTCATTTCTCGAAGAAGGCGTGGCCGCGGTCCAGGTTGCAACACGGTTTACCGTATCGCAAGAGTGCGGCTTGCCGGATGACGTCAAGCAGGAATATTTCAAAGCCAGCGAAAGCGACATCGAGGTCAACGGAACTTCGCCTACCGGCTATCCCATGCGCATGCTGAAAAACAGCCCGGGCATCGGTTCGGGTATCCGCCCCGGCTGCGAATCTTACGGCTACTTGCTGGACAGTGATGGCAAGTGCTCCTATATCGACGCCTACAACCGTGAAGTCGCGCTGCATCCCGAAGCCAAAAAAGTGCAGGTTTTCGACAAAACCTGTTTGTGCACCCACATGCGCAATTTCAAGATTTGGACCTGCGGTCATTACACCTATCGTCTCAAGGACACCACCACCCGCGATGCGGCCGGCCATTATCAGATCCTTACCGCCGAGCACATCTTCCACGATTACCAGTTCAGCACAGACAACCGGGTCGCGCTGCCGGGCTGAAAAAACTTTTCGGCCCGCTCTTGAAAAGCGGCGGGCCCGCCCCTATTATTAGCAGCCGCTGGGGGAGAGTGCTAAAGCAGCGTCGGTTTCAATACCCTGTTTGTCGACATTTTCCCAGTCTGTTTATTCAATAACCCAATGATTATTAGGAGAAATCAGTATGAAAATTCGTCCTTTGCACGATCGCGTTATCGTCAAGCGTGTGGAAGAAGAGCGTAAAACCGCTTCCGGTATCGTCATTCCCGATGCAGCGACTGAAAAGCCTGATCAGGGTGAAATCGTTGCCGTTGGCAACGGTAAAGTTGGCGACGACGGCAAGGTGCGCCCGATGAACGTCAAGGTTGGCGACAAGGTGCTGTTTGGCAAGTATTCCGGCCAGTCGTTCAAGATGGATGGCGTCGAGCTGCTGCAGATGCGTGAAGACGACATCATCGGCATCATCGAAGCGTAAGTATTCAACGAATTCAGGAGATATAAGAAATGGCAGCTAAAGACGTTAAATTTCACGACGCCGCACGTTCCAAGATGGTCGTTGGTGTCAACATTCTGGCCGATGCGGTCAAAGTGACGCTGGGCCCGAAGGGCCGTAACGTGGTGTTGGACCGTTCCTACGGCGCACCGACCATCACCAAGGACGGCGTTTCCGTCGCCAAGGAAATCGAGCTGAAGGACAAGTTCGAGAACATGGGCGCGCAAATGGTCAAGGAAGTGGCTTCCAAGACTTCCGACGTGGCCGGTGACGGTACAACAACCGCGACTGTGCTGGCGCAATCCATCGTGATGGAAGGCATGAAATTCGTGGCCGCCGGCATGAATCCGATGGATCTGAAGCGCGGTATCGACAAGGCTGTGACGGCCGCTGTTGAAGAGCTGAAGAAAATTTCCAAGCCTTGCACCACCAGCAAGGAAATTGCTCAGGTCGGTTCGATTTCCGCCAACTCCGACACCACCGTTGGCGAGAAGATTGCCGAAGCGATGGACAAGGTTGGCAAGGAAGGCGTGATCACCATTGAGGACGGCTCCGGTCTGCAGGACGAACTGGACGTGGTTGAAGGCATGCAGTTTGACCGCGGCTACCTCTCGCCGTACTTCATCAACAACCAGGACCGCCAGATCGCGGTGATGGAAAATCCCTACATCCTCCTGCACGACAAGAAGATCTCCAACATCCGTGATTTGCTGCCCGTACTGGAACAAGTTGCCAAGGCAGGCCGTCCGCTGCTGATCATCGCTGAAGACGTGGAAGGCGAAGCGCTGGCCACACTGGTGGTGAACAACATCCGCGGCATTCTGAAGACTGTGGCCGTCAAGGCTCCGGGCTTTGGCGACCGCCGCAAGGCCATGCTGGAAGATATCGCCATCCTGACCGGCGGTACGGTGATTGCTGAAGAAGTCGGTTTGACGCTGGAGAAAACAACGCTGGCCGAGCTGGGTCAAGCCAAGCGCATCGAAGTGGCCAAGGACAACACCACCATCATCGACGGCGCAGGTGACGAAGCCGGCATCAAGGCGCGTATCGTCAACATCAACAAGCAGATCGAAGAGTCCAGCAGTGATTACGACAAAGAGAAACTGCAAGAGCGCAAGGCCAAACTGGCCGGCGGTGTCGCCGTCATCAAGGTAGGTGCCGCAACTGAAGTCGAAATGAAGGAAAAGAAAGCCCGTGTTGAAGACGCGCTGCACGCTACCCGTGCCGCCGTTGAAGAAGGCATCGTTCCCGGCGGTGGCGTTGCGCTGCTGCGTGCCAAAGTGGCCGTGGCCGCAATCAAGGGTGACAACCATGACCAAGATGCCGGTATCACTATCGTCTTGCGTGCTATGGAATCGCCGCTGCGCGCCATTACCGAGAATGCCGGTGACGAGCCTTCCGTGGTCGTCAACAAAGTGCTGGAAGGCAAGGGTAGCTACGGTTACAACGCCGCAACTGGCGAATACGGCGATATGCTCGCAATGGGCGTGGTTGATCCAACCAAGGTCACCCGCACCGCGCTGCAGAACGCCGCATCCGTAGCCGGTCTGATGCTGACGACCGACTGCATGGTTGCCGAATTGCCGGAAGACAAGCCTGCTGCACCAGGTGGCATGGGCGACATGGGTGGTATGGGCGGCATGATGTAATTTTGCTGCAGGCTGCACAAAGACAGACCCCGCTTCGGCGGGGTTTGTTATTTTGGCGGTTATCGGTATAATGCGCGGCCTTGCGAATCTCGTGCATACGCCGGATTCCAATTTGGCTCGGTAGCTCAGTCGGTAGAGCAGAGGATTGACAATCGAGCCTAGCGAAGATTGCGGTGAAGACTTACCTTCAGGTTAGTCGGAACCAAAATCCTTGTGCGCTTGTGGCAGTTTGAAGAAAAATTTGGCTCGGTAGCTCAGTCGGTAGAGCAGAGGATTGAAAATCCTTGTGTCGGTGGTTCGATTCCGCCCCGAGCCACCAAATCCCGGTGATATAGCTCAGTTGGTTAGAGCACAGCACTCATAATGCTGGGGTCGGTGGTTCAAATCCACCTATCACCACCAAAACGCCGCCCAGCGGCATCCAATGTCGTGCAGAAAACCCCGTTCAATCCCAGTGATTGCGGGGTTTTGTCTTTGATTTCGGGTTTTTGGGGTTACCCTCGAGGGGTAATGCAGTTAAAATGCCGCTCCAACAAAGTTATAACGGCCGGGGAAATTGGCGGTCAAGTAACCGCAAGGTTTCGGTAATCAAAAAATTGCCGAAATCGATTTAGGGAGATGGCAACAATGTTGCAAGCAAGCAAGCAAGCAAGCAAGCAAGCAAGCAAGCAAGCAAGCAAGCAAGCAAGCAAGCAAGCAAGCAAGCAAGCAAGCAAGCAAGCAAGCAAGCAAGCAAGCAAGCAAGCAAGCAAGCAAGCAAGCCGCGTCATGTTTATTAAGAGAGCCTTACTATCGCTGATACCCCTTCTGGGTGTCAGCATTCTGGTGGTATTTATTGTCAATGAGGCCTGGCTGCGCGCCCATTTTGCCGACGAGGCGCGGGTAGAGTTAGCGCGGATTGCGGCCACCACTGCTTTCACGGAGTCGGCCTATGATGACGCCATCAGGGTGTTGAATACGTTGCTCGAGGGTGAGCGCCTGCAAGAATTTTTGCGGGACGGCGGATCGACTCACCGGGAAAAACTGGCGCAGGATTTTCTCGAGGCCGCCCAAATGACGGCTCATTTTGATCAGATCAGATTCATTGACGCGAAGGGATTTGAGCAAATTCGCGTCAATAACAACGCCGGCGCGCCCGCTATCGTTGCCCGCCCGGAACTGCAAAACAAGTTTTCACGGTCTTATTTTCATGAGGCCATCGGCCTGCCTGCGGGGCAGACCTATCTCTCGCCGGTTGATCTGAATATCGAGCACGGGGAGATCGAGACGCCATTCAAGCCGATGTTGCGCCTGGCCGCGCCCGTGGATGATGCGCAGGGCGTGCGGCGCGGGGTGCTGGTGTTGAATATGCTTTACGGCCCGTTTCTCGAGGCGATTGATCGGCGCAACGCGTTACGTACGGACGACGGCATTCTGATGATGCTCAACCGCGATGGATATTGGTTGAAAAGCGACAAGCCGGAAGACGAGTGGGGTTTCATGCTCGGGAAACCGGCGCGTACTTTTCAGCATGACTTCCCCAAGGAGTGGCCGGTCATTGCCGCGAAAGATAACGGGGTAATCGAGGATAGAAACGGGCTGTTTGTTTTTGATACCCTGCGAATGCGCGACCATGAGCAGCAGAATCTGAAAGTCGTTTCATGGGTGTCGATGCCCCATTTGCGCGGTGAAAGCTTGCTGCAAAAATACAAGCTGGGCTTTGTCGTCATTTTATTGTTGCTGATTACGACGACCGTATTGGTTGTGCACAATCGTGTCGGCAGGGAGATCGCCGCGGCCGAGGTGGCAGAGAAGAAGCTGCGTTTGGAAAGTATCATTGAAGGCACGCGCACAGGCACATGGGAATGGAATGTCGCTACCGGCGAGGTTAAGGTGAATCATCACTGGGCCTATATGCTGGGCTACAACCTTGCCGAGTTGGACCGGTTTTCCATGGCAGCCTGGCAAAAGATGGTCCATCCCGAAGATTTGGCGGTGTCTAAAGAACTATTGGAAAAGCATTTCGCCGGCATGCTCCCGAATTACGAGAGTGATTTGCGCGTACAACACAAAGACGGTCGTTGGGTCTGGATGCACAGCCGCGGTCGGGTGATGAGCCGAATGCGCGACGGCTCACCGAAAATGATGTTAGGCACCTATAAAGACATTAGCCAGCGCAAATTGGTTGAAGCGCAGATGCAACATGTTGCGCATCACGACAATCTGACCGGACTGCCCAATCGCGCGCTGCTGGACGACCGCTTGCATCAGATATTGCTGACCGCCAGACGCGAAAAAACACGCTTTGCGCTGGTGTATATCGACCTCGATGAGTTCAAGCCGGTCAATGACAACTATGGTCATGCGATAGGCGACGAGTTGCTGCGTCAGGCAGCGCGGCGAATGTTGGATTGTGTCCGCGCTTCAGATACCGTCGCCCGCGTCGGTGGCGATGAATTTGTGGCGGTGCTTGCCCGAATCCAGCACAAGGATGACGCACAAGCCGTGACCGAAAAAATGCGCGCTGTGCTGGCGGATCCTTTTATGCTCGACGGGATTGAAGTCAAAATTTCTTCCAGCATCGGTATCGCGATTTATCCCGAGCATGGCGAGGACGAAGAGGCCTTGTCGATCAATGCCGATGCGGCCATGTATCGCGCCAAAAAAGGCGGGCGCAATCAGGTGCAGATGGCCGAAATGTCTTCGTAAGTCCGCCGCTTTTGAAACATCCTGAAACAATCCTCCAGTCACCTCGGTGACAAAAAGCACAGAAGTTTGCACGCCCTCGCCGGATACTGGAACTGCGCCGGAACCCCTTGGGGGTTTCGGGCGGATTCCGAAAATTCTCAAGCACAGGAGGTGCAAAATGAAACGCATGACAACAACTTGGAGCATTTTGGCGGGGGCGCTTTTGCTGGCCGGTGGCGTGGCCATGGCCGATGAGGTGACATCGCAGGATCAGACCCGTTCTCAGGCTCAAACTCAAAATCAGAATCGCCAGACAGTGGGACGCGAGATGATGAGCGATGAAGAGCGTGCCGGGCAGCGCGAGCAGATGCGCAATGCGACGTCGGAAGAAGAGCGAGTTCGCAGCGAAAAGCACGAGGAGATGAAGGCGCGTGCGACCGAGCGCGGCGTTTCCATCCCGGATGAGCCGAGAGCGCAGGGCCAAGGCAAGGGCCAAGGCAAGGGCCAAGGCAAGGGCCAAGGCCAAGGCCAAGGTGGCGGGCGCGGCGGACGTTGATCGGAGAATGCGGAAAGCCCCCCTTTTGGGGGGTTTTCCCTATGTGCAGCATGGTGTATAAGGGCGTCTGAAGTCGACTGTAAACCAACATCGGGGAGGATGAGGATGGCACGAATAGTTATTCTGGGCGCGGGAATTTCCGGGCATACCGCGGCGCGATATCTCAGCAAGTGGGTGGGCGCACAGCACGAGATCGTGGTGGTTTCTCCAAACGCGAAGTGGAACTGGATTCCTTCCAATATCTGGGTGGGCGTGGGCCAGATGACCGAAGAGGATGTGACGTTCGATTTGGCCGAGGTGTATGGCAAGACGAGTGTCGATTTCCGTCAGGCCAAGGCGATTTCGATCAATCCGGAAGGTAGCGCCGAGAGCGCGGCACCTTTTGTGACGGTGGAATACACGCTGCCCTCAAAAGCGGGCGTTCAGGAAAATATTACGTTCGATTACCTCATCAATGCGACCGGGCCGAAGCTGAATTTTGGCGCGACCGAAGGGTTGGGGCCGGAACATGGCCATACGGTCTCGGTGTGTACTGCGGGCCATGCGCTGGAGGCCAACGAAAAACTGCAGGCGATTATCGATGCGCTGCGCGCGGGTGAACGGCGCACGCTGGTGATTGGCACCGGGCACGGCATGTGTACCTGTCAGGGCGCGGCCTTTGAATACATTTATAACGTCGATCATGTGCTGCGCGAGGCCGGCGTGCGCGATAAGGCGCGCATTGTGTGGCTGAGCAACGAATATGAGTTGGGCGACTTCGGTATGGGCGGCATCCACATCAAGCGCGGCGGTTATTTCACCAGCGGCAAGACGTTTGCCGAATCGTTGATGGTGGAGCGCGGCATCGAGTGGATTACGCGTGCCCATGTGAAAAAGGTTGAGGCCGGTAAAATTCATTACGAAATACTGGATGGCAGCTTCCATGAGCAGGAATTCGATTTCGCAATGCTGATTCCGCCGTTTGCCGGCGTGGGTCTGAAAGCCTATAACAAGGCCGGTGAAGATATTACGGCGCAAGTGTTTTTGCCCAATGGCTTTATGAAGGTGGATGCGGATTACACGCCGCGTCCCTATATCGAGTGGAGTGCGAACGATTGGCCGCGCACTTACCAGACGCCGGCCTATCGCAATATCTTTGCAGTCGGTATCGCCTTCGCGCCGCCGCATCTGATCAGCAAGCCGATGCAGAGTGCCAACGGCACGCCGATCAACCCGGCGCCACCGCGTACCGGTATGCCTTCCGCTGCCATGGCGAAAGCGGTTGCGATGAGTATTCGGGATATGTTGAACGGTGCCGACAAGCCAACGCATACCGCGTCCATGGCGGAAATGGGCGCGGCCTGTGTGGCCTCGACCGGGTCACACGTTTTCAAGGGAACGGCAGCAACCATGACCGTGTTCCCCGTGGTGCCGGATTATGAAAAATATCCGGCGTACGGCCGTGACATGGATCTGACTTTTGGAGAGATTGGGCTGGCCGGGCACTGGATGAAATACTTCCTGCACCATACTTTCCTGTATCAGGCGAAGATGCGTCCGGGTTGGTCCATCCTGCCGGATTGATTGCCATTTAACGAATTTTTGAGGAGTGCGTTATGCCTAAAGTCAGCAACCGGGAGCCTTATCAGCAGGCGTATTACCCGCCGTCACCTACTGGAATCACACGTTTTATGCGCACCTGCTTTCTGTGGCAGATTGTTCGATTCGTGGCGATTAACCTGAAAATGCTCAAGCTGATGGCGAAATCCCACCACTAGTTTTTTGATGTCCCGTCCGTGCCGGATTTGTTCTCCGGCGCGGGCGCGCGTGGTGTCTTCTTGGGTCGATTCTTGCTTTCGTCCGCCCAGATAAAACGTCCGAATAGTACGCAGCCTTTCATGCCGGGATCACAGGGAATGTTGTTCACGTGCGAACAGCGCCCTTTCACTTCATGCTGGCATCCCCATCCGCTCATGCTGTTCCCTTCCCCGTGTGTTGTGGCTTCGTGCCGAATGTAGCAGAAATTTCATGGCAGGGCTCCGTGCCCGCGCTTGCTATAATTCGCGCCCTCAAAGGCTTGTATATTTTCCCATGACTGAAAGTCCAACAGAAACCGTGACGGCAGGCGCACCCGCAATTGCGCGCGAGGCAAAGCGCCGCCGCACGTTTGCAATCATTTCCCACCCCGATGCGGGCAAGACCACGCTGACCGAAAAGCTGTTGCTGTTCGGCGGTGCGATCCAGATGGCGGGAACGGTAAAGGCGCGCAAGAGCGGGCGTCATGCCACCTCCGACTGGCTGGAGATCGAGAAGCAGCGCGGTATTTCCGTGGCCAGTTCGGTGATGCAGTTTTCCTATGATGATTGCGTGATCAACCTGCTTGATACGCCGGGCCACCAGGATTTTTCCGAAGATACTTATCGCGTGCTGACGGCCGTCGATGCGGCGGTGATGGTGGTCGATGCGGCCAAGGGCGTCGAGGCGCAAACCATCAAACTGCTGGAAGTGTGCCGCCTGCGCAACACGCCCATTATTACGTTCATCAACAAGATGGACCGCGAGGTCCGCGAGCCGCTGGAGGTGCTGGACGAAATCGAGTCGGTGCTGAAAATTCATTGCGCGCCGGTGACCTGGCCCATCGGTATGGGCAAACGTTTTCAGGGCGTGTATCACTTGCTCAAGGACGAGGTGTTGCGTTTCACGCCGGGCGAAGAAAAGGCGGGCGAAGTGGAGGTGCTGCGCGGTGCGCAGATCGATACGCTGGCGCAGCATTGTCCGGGCGAGATGCAGACCATGCGCGACGAGACCGAGCTGGTGATGGGCGCGGGTGCCTCGTTTGATTTGCATGATTTTCTGCAGGGCAGGCAGACGCCGGTGTTCTTCGGTTCCGGGATCAATAATTTCGGTGTGCGCGAAGTGTTGCGCGCCCTGATCGATTGGGCTCCGGCACCGCAGCCGCGCGAGACCGACAAGCGGCTGGTGCAGCCGGACGAGCCGGCGTTCAGCGGCTTTGTGTTCAAGATTCAAGCCAATATGGATCCGAACCACCGCGACCGCATCGCCTTCATGCGGGTGTGTTCAGGCCGTTATACGTCGGGCATGAAAGTGAAACATCGGCGCACCGGCAAGGAGATGAAGCTGGCTAATGCAGTCACGTTTATGGCCAACGAGCGCGCGCGGATGGAAGAGGCCTACGCGGGCGATATCATCGGCATTCATAACCACGGCCAGCTGCAAATCGGCGATGTGTTGACCGAAGGCGAAGCGCTGACCTTCAAGGGTATTCCGTATTTTGCGCCGGAACTGTTTAGCCGGCCGCGCTTGCGCGATCCGATGAAAACAAAGCAGTTGCAGAAGGGCTTGCGCCAGCTCGGCGAAGAGGGCGCGGTGCAGGTGTTTGAGCCCTTGCTGGACAACACGCCGCTGATCGGCGCGGTGGGGCAATTGCAGTTTGAAGTGGTGGAGCATCGCCTGAAAGACGAGTACGGTGTGGATGCGGCATTCGAGCGTGCGGGAATTCACACCGCGCGCTGGGTGACCTGTCCGGATGCGAATCACCTGAACGAATTTGTGAAGGCCAATCAGGGACGGCTGGCGAAAGATGTCGACGGCAACTATGCTTATCTCGCCGATACCGGGGTCAATTTGCGTCTCGTGCAGGAGCGCTGGCCCAAGGTGCAATTTCACGCCACCCGAGAGCATGGCCAGCAGCTGGTCGAGTAAATTCGCCTTGCGGCGCAGGTGTGGAAGGGCGGGCGTTTCCCGGTGAGCGCGCGCGCTTCATTTTTCCGGCGTGCGCTTCCACGCATTGAGACCGCGGCGCATTACCTCGTCGAAGCCGTTCCACGGGGTGCTCCTGAAGATACGGCTGCGCAGGCCATCGCGTCTCTGGCGGGGCAACGATTTCAATGTCTGGCGCTGTTCTGTGTGATAGAAACCGATGGTGTTCTGCGTGGCGTGGTGCGTCTTTCCGACCTTTTTGCGGCGCCACCGGAAACAAGGCTGGCGGACCTGTTGCTTAAGGATGCGCCGCGCGTGCAGGCCGAGCTGGATCAGGAAAAAGTGGCGTCGCTGGCGCTGCATCACGTGATGAATGCCATTCCGGTCGTGGATGTCGAACAACGTTTGCGCGGCGTCATTCCGGCGGAGGCTTTGCTGCATATTTTGCGGCGCGAACATGTGGAGGATATCCATCGACTGGCCGGTATCCGGCGCGAAACGCATCGCGCCCGGGAGGCCATGGAATCACCGCCGTTGCGCCGTGCGCGCGACCGCTTGCCGTGGCTGTTCGTCGGCTTGCTCGGCAGTATCGCCGCGACCTGGATCGTGGCCCATTTTGAACGCGCACTGGATACCAAAATGGCGCTCGCGTTCTTTGTGCCGGGCCTGGTTTATCTGGCGGATGCCATTGGCACGCAAAGTGAAGCGGTAGCTGTGCGCGGTTTGTCTTTGAGCCATGCCAGCCTGTCGAGCCTGATCGGTGGAGAATTGCGCACCGGACTGATGATCGGTGCGACGCTGGGGGCGGTGACTTTCCCGCTAATTGGGTTAGTGTTTAATGATTACGCGCTGGCGGCGGGCGTGTCGCTGGCATTGTTTTCGGCGAGCACCGTCGCGACGACCATCGGCCTTTTCCTTCCCTGGCTGCTGAATCGTTTGGGCGTGGATCCCGCATACGGCAGCGGCCCGATTGCGACCGTCATCCAGGATTTGCTGAGTCTGCTGATCTACTTCGGCATCGTCAGCAGCATCGTGCTCTAGTACACTTCGCGCTTCTGTTTTTGTTTATTGGTTGGTGAAAAAGTATGGCCCAATATGTTATGTCAATGCTCCGCGTGAGCAAGATCGTCCCGCCCAAGCGGCAAATCATCAAGGATATTTCGTTGAGTTTCTTCCCGGGGGCCAAGATCGGTCTGCTCGGCTTGAACGGCTCGGGAAAATCCACCGTGCTGCGCATCATGGCGGGGGAGGACAAGGAATACGAGGGCGAGGTGCAGCATCTTGCGGGCATTCGTGTCGGTTATCTGCCGCAGGAGCCGCTGCTTGATCCCGACAAGACGGTACGCCAGGAAGTGGAATCCGCGCTTGGTGAGGTGATGGAAGCGCAAGCCAAACTTGATGCGGTGTATGCCGCCTATGCCGAGGAGGATGCCGATTTCGACGCGCTCGCCGCCGAGCAGGCGCGTTTGGAGGCCATTATTGCGACCAGCGGTGCGGATTCCGAGCACCAGATTGAGATCGCTGCCGATGCGCTGCGCCTGCCGCCCTGGGAGGCCGTGGTCAAGAATCTTTCCGGCGGCGAAAAGCGTCGCGTTGCCCTGTGCAAGCTGCTGCTCGAAAAACCCGATATGTTGCTACTGGATGAGCCGACCAACCACCTGGATGCGGAATCGGTGGAATGGCTGGAGCAGTTTCTCGTGCGCTTCCCCGGCACCGTAGTGGCGGTTACGCACGATCGTTACTTCCTCGACAATGCCGCCGAGTGGATTCTCGAGCTCGACCGCGGTCACGGCATTCCGTGGAAAGGAAATTATTCGAGCTGGCTGGAGCAGAAGGGCGAGCGTCTGGCGCAGGAACAGAAGCAGCTCGATGCCCACGCCAAGGCGATGAAGCAGGAGCTGGAATGGGTGCGCCAAAATCCGAAAGCGCGTCAGGCGAAATCCAAGGCGCGTATTGCAAGATTCGAGGAGCTGAGTTCGCAGGAACACCAGGCGCGTAACGAAACGCAGGAAATATTCATCCCCATCGGCGAACGCCTGGGTAACGAAGTCATTGAATTCGACGGCGTAAGCAAAGCCTATGGCGATCGTCTGCTGATCGACAATCTGAGTTTCAAGGTGCCGCCCGGCGCGATTGTCGGCATCATCGGCCCCAACGGCGCGGGTAAGTCCACCCTGTTCCGCATGATCACGGGCAGGGAGCAACCCGATAGCGGTAGCGTCAAGATCGGCCAGACGGTGCACATCGCGCACATCGACCAGTCGCGTGAAGGGCTGGACAACGACAAGACGGTCTTCGATGCGATTGCCGAAGGCCGCGACATCCTGCAGGTCGGAAAATATGAGACGCCGGCGCGTGCCTACATCGGCCGTTTCAACTTCAAAGGAGCGGACCAGCAGAAGATTGTGGGGCAGCTTTCCGGGGGTGAGCGCGGGCGTTTGCATCTGGCGCAGACGCTGATCGCGGGCGGCAATGTATTGCTGCTGGACGAACCTTCCAACGATCTCGACGTGGAAACCTTGCGCGCGCTCGAAGATGCGCTGCTTGAATTTGCCGGCTGCGTGATGGTCATCTCGCACGACCGCTGGTTTCTCGATCGCATCGCCACCCACATCCTCGCCTGCGAGGGCGATTCCAAGTGGACGTTCTTCGACGGCAACTACCAGGAATACGAAGCCGACAAACGCAAGCGACTCGGCGAGGAGGGCGCGAAGCCGAAACGGATTCGCTACAAACCGATCAGTCGGTAGCAACGATAGGCGGAAATCGTGCCGGCATTTGCTGAGCTCAGAGGCGCCGCGCTGCATTGGCTGGCCGAGCGCGATGCGGTGAAAAAAGCGGCGGGCGTGCGGCAGTTGGCGCGCGACGGGTTGCTTGGCCGGCTAACGCTGGATGTCGACATCGACTTACCTGAATTGCCCGCCATCCCCGGGCGGCCTGATAAACCCGAACTGGTGTCGCCCCGTGCCGTGCCGCATCGCGGGATGAATACGCCGGCAGGCCGCGCGGCGCTGATCCATGCGATGGTGCATATTGAATTCAACGCGATCAATCTCGCGCTGGATGCCGTGTGGCGTTTTTCCCGCATGCCGCGCGAATACTATGCCGACTGGCTGCGGGTCGCAGACGAGGAGGCGTTGCATTTTGGAATGCTGTCCGACTATCTCGACCGACTCGGCTTTGCTTATGGTGATTTTCCCTCGCACGACGGATTGTGGGCGCTGGCCTTGAAAACGCAGCACGATGTGCTGGCGCGCATGGCTTTGCTGCCGCGCACGATGGAGGCGCGGGGGCTGGATGTGACGCCGGGCATGAAAGCCAAATTGGTGCAGGCCGGAGAGTCCGAAATTGCGCCGATCATGGAGATTATTCTGCGTGACGAAATTGGCCACGTAGCCATTGGAAATCAATGGTTTAACTGGCTTTGCGCGCAGCGTGGGCTGGACCCGCTGGGGGCTTATACGCAACTTGTGGCGGAATATGGGGCGCCGGCGCCACGCGGCCCGTTCAATTTTGAAGCCAGGCGCAAGGCCGGTTTTAGCGAGGCAGAGCTGGCCGGGCTGGTCTGAGCGTGTTTTGCCGGATGCCCGATATCGCACAGCAACTTGAAACGCCATTTGTCACAAACCACTTTAGCTCATTTGCGCAATTCATTGCTTTTTAAGCATATTTGTTTTTATGAGCTTTCTGCGCTAAGCCCTTGTCCTAAAAAGAAAAAATCCCGTTTTCCCGCTTGACCGGCCCATTGTTTTTCAATATAGTGGGCTCAAGTGGTAAAAAGTGGGGAAAAGTGGGAAATGTTTCAGGGGGCGGCACAACTCAATCTTGATAGCAAAGGCAGGCTCGCCATACCGGCTCGGTATCGCGATGTGCTGCTGAATGCGTGCGCCGGCAATCTGGTCATGACGGCGGATGCCGACGGCTGTCTGCTGATGTATCCCCAGCCTGAGTGGCAGCCCATCCGCGATAAATTGCTCAAACTTTCCGCCTTGAATCCCAAGATCCGCGCCTTGCAGCGCCGCCTCATCGGCTATGCCGAGGATGTGCTTATGGATAACGCCGGGCGTGTGCTGGTCTCGCCGGCCTTGCGTACCTACGGCGGGCTGGACAAGCGGGTCATGCTGGTGGGGCAGGGCAATAAATTCGAATTGTGGGACGAAGCCAAGTGGCAGGCGCAGCAGGAGGCTGATCTGTCATTTGCCGGCGGCGAGCTGCCGCCCGAGCTGGAAGGTTTTTCCTTGTGAGTGATGTGAGCGCGGGTTCGGCCCACGCCACGGTGATGCTGCAGGAGGCGGTTGATGCGCTGGCGATCCGGCCAGCAGGAACGTATGTCGATGGGACGTTTGGGCGCGGCGGCCATAGTGCGCTGATCCTGGAACGTCTGGGGCCGCAAGGCCGTTTGATTGCGCTGGATAGAGATCCAAGTGCGGTCGCAGTGGGGGTGCAATGGCGCGACCCCCGTTTTTGTATCCGGCACAGCGAATTTGGCCGAGTGACAGAGGTGCTGCGGGAGTTGCGCGTCGACAAGGTGGACGGGGTGTTGCTGGATTTGGGCGTTTCCTCGCCGCAGCTGGATGAGGCGGTGCGCGGATTCAGTTTTCGGTTTGATGCGCCGCTGGATATGCGCATGGATACCAGTAAAGGGCCGACGGCGGCCGAGTGGTTGGCAACAGTGGACGAGCAATTGCTCGCGGAGGTGATACGTGATTACGGTGAGGAACGGTTTGCTAAGCAGATTGCAAGGACGATTGTTGCAGCGCGCGCGGTCCGCCCAATCGAAACAACGGCGCAGCTCGTCGAGCTGGCTGGCAAGGCGGTACGTACTCGCGAAGCCGGCCAAAACCCCGCGACACGCACTTTCCAGGCTATACGGATTTATCTCAACCGGGAACTCGAGGAGCTTGCGCAGGTGTTGCCAGACTGTAGCGCGCAACTCGCGCCCGGGGGGCGCCTGGTCGTGATCAGTTTTCATTCGCTTGAAGATCGTATGGTGAAGCATTTCATGCGCGACATGGCCGAGGGTGACAAGTTGCCGAGGTATGTGCCGATTCGTGCGAGCGAAGTGCCCCAGGGCCGTTTTCATTTGATCGGGCGGGCGATGCGTCCCGGCGCGGAAGAGGTGCAGGCAAATCCGCGTGCGCGCAGTGCGGTCATGCGGGTGGCGGAGCGCAGCGATGTTGCCTGGGGGTAATCGACTGAATGTGTTGTTGCTGGCTGCGGTGGTGATGTGCGCGTTAAGCGTGGTGACTTCGCAGCACAAGGCGCGCAAGCAATACATTGCCCTGCAGAAAGAGAAAGAGCGGGCGCAGGAGCTGGAGGTTGAGTGGGGGCAGCTGCAGTTGGAGCAGAGCACTTGGGCTGCGCCGGGGCGGGTGGAGAAAATTGCGGTGCGGCAATTGCAGATGCGGTTGCCCTCCAGTGAAGAAATACGATTTGTCAGGATTGAGCCCGAAGGGCAGAGGCAACCATGAATTACGCGGCCAGCGCAAAAAAAGACATCCCGGTGCGATTGCCCGGATGGCGCGCGACCCTGTTGTTCAGCCTGCTGCTGCTGGGTTTTCTGGGTTTACTTGGGCGCGGCGTTTATCTGCAGGGCGTGCACGACGAGTTTTTGCAGGAAAAAGGGAGTGCGCGCTACAGCCGTGTGATTGAAGTCATCGCCCATCGCGGCATGATTACCGACCGGCATGGGGTCCAGCTGGCGGTGAGTACGCCGGTTGACTCTGTCTGGGCCAGTCCCAAGGATGTCGTGGCCACGCATGCGCAGGTGCGCCAGCTGGCGCGCATTTTGGCGATGAATGAGAGTGCGCTCAAAAAACGTTTGGCTGACGCGTCACGCAATTTCGTATATCTCAAACGCCAGTTGCCACCCGATGAGGCTGCGCGCGTTAGAGCGATGAATATGCCAGGGGTTTTCCTGCGACGCGAATATCGCCGGTACTACCCTGCAGGCGAGGAAACCGCGCAACTGCTGGGGTTCACCGGACTTGATGATAATGGTCAGGAAGGGCTTGAGCTGGCCATGCAGACACAGCTCGCCGGCAAGTCCGGCAGTCAGCAGGTGATCAAGAATCGTCGCGGAGACATCGTTGAGGATGCCGGTAGTCTGCGCGCGCCGAAGCCCGGCAGCGACGTTGTGCTGAGTCTGGATGCCAATGTGCAGCATCTGGCCTACCGTGAGTTGAGCGAGGCCGTGCGCGAACACCATGCCCGGTCGGGTGCGGCGGTGGTCCTGGATGCGAAGAGCGGAGAGGTGCTGGCATTGGTCAACTATCCGGGCTTCAATCCGAACAGCCGGCGCAATGTTTCCCCTCAGGATATGCGCAATCGGGCCATTGCCGACTTGTTCGAGCCTGGTTCCACCATGAAGCCGTTTGCGGTTGCAACCGCGCTGGAGCAGGGAAAAGTCCGGCCTTCCACCGTTATCAACACAGAGCATGGCGTGTTCAGTGTCGGGAATCGCAGGATTCACGATTCGCATCCTGAGGATCGGCTGACCGTCGAGCAAATCATTCAGAAATCGAGCAACATCGGTACAGCAAAAATGGCGCTGATGCTCGCGCCGGAAACGCTGTGGCAGCGCCTAGTGGATAGTGGTTTCGGCGCTGCGACCGGTAGCAATTTTCCTGGTGAGGCCACCGGGCGTTTGCGTGACCCCGGAAGCTGGCGGCCTATCGAGCAGGCGACGATTTCTTACGGTCACGGCATTTCGGTAAACCTGTTGCAGCTTGCGCGTGCGTATACCGTATTTGCCAATGACGGTGAGTTGAAACCGGTTTCCCTGCTTAAGGTGGACGGTGAGCCGGCGGGTAAACCGGTGTTCTCGGCCGGTATTGCACGTACTTTGCGCGGAATGATGGAGTTGGTTGCGCAGCCCGGTGGAACTGCGCCGTTGGCGCAGGTGGCCGGTTACCGCGTGGCGGGCAAAACCGGGACCGCGCACAAACTCGAAGGCGGCCGTTATGTAAATCGTTATGTGGCTTCATTTGTGGGCTTGGCACCGGCGTCCGAACCGCGCCTGATCGTGGCGGTCATGATTGATGAACCCGGCAACGGTGTCTATTACGGCGGACTTGTGGCTGCGCCGGTGTTCAGCAAGATTGCCAGTGCGGCGTTGCATGAGTTGGGTGTGCCGAACGACGCGCCGCTCGATAACGTCATTGCTCCGCCCGACGACATTGTGAAGGAGGAGGTGTGATGAGCATGCCTTTCGCCAGCCTTCGTGATGCCATTGCCTCTCTGGGGATCCCGGTCGTACGGCTTCTGACAGACAGCCGAGAAGTCATGTCGGGTGACACTTTCCTGGCTTATCCGGGTGAATGTGCCGATGGTCGCCGTTTTATCCCGCAAGCGATTGCCCAAGGGGCAAACGCAGTGATCTGGGAAGCGGAAGATTTTGAATGGAATGCCGCCTGGCCAGTGCCCAATCTTGCGGTGCGTGATTTGCGCCATCACGCCGGCGTGCTCGCGCATGAGGTTTATGCGCAACCGACCGAAAAACTCTGGATGGTGGGCGTGACCGGCACCAACGGCAAAACCTCCAGCAGCCACTGGCTTGCTAGGGCCTTTAACGATGCAGGCCAAAAATGCGCCGTGATCGGGACCTTGGGCAACGGTTTTCCGGGCGGGCTGCAATCCAGCGCTAATACCACGCCGGATGCGGTGAAAGTGCACGGCCTGTGCGCGGAATATTTGCACGCCGGCGCGCAGGCCGTTGCGATGGAAGTGTCTTCCCATGCATTGGCTCAGGGGCGGGTGAACGGTGTGCATTTTGACGTGGCTTTGCTCACCAATCTGAGTCGGGATCATCTGGATTATCACGGTGATATGGAAAGTTACGCGGCCAGCAAACGCAAGCTGTTTCACTGGGAAACGCTGCACAGCGTCGTGCTCAATCTCGACGATCCCTACGGCGCCGATCTGGCGGAAACCTTGTCGGGACGCGGCCCCGAGATTATCGGCTACGGCATGTCCGATGCGGCGCTGCAGCGCGCCGAGCGCTTGGGATTGCGCATGGTTCATGGCCACCTGCTCGGGCTGAGTGCACAGGGTTTGACCCTGCAATTGCATTCCAGCTGGGGCGGTGCGCAATTGCAGAGTTCGCTCGTGGGACGTTTCAATGCCGCGAATCTGTTGGGTGTGATGGCCGTGTTGCTGGCCAGTGATATTTCACTGGAACAAGCCGTCGATTCGCTCTCCCGCGTTGAGCCGGTCGCCGGCCGCATGCAGCGTCTCGGTGGCGACGGAAAACCAACGGTCATCGTCGACTATGCGCATACGCCGGACGCGCTGGAAAAAGTGCTGACAACGCTGGAAGAGCTGTGTCACGCCAATGGCGGTCAACTGTTCTGTGTGTTTGGTTGCGGGGGTGATCGCGACCGGGGCAAGCGTCCGATGATGGGGCGCGTGGCCACCCTGTTTGCGGATCATTGCATTGTGACCAGCGACAACCCGCGCAGCGAAATGCCTGAAGCCATCATCACAGAAATTCTTGCCGGTATCGAGCGCGAGAATTTCAAAGTTGAACCGGATCGCGGGGCTGCAATTGCACGGGCGATTTCGGCCGCTGGTGCGCGGGACACCATTTTGCTGGCGGGCAAGGGGCACGAAAGCTATCAGGAAATCGCCGGCGAGCGTTTGCCGTTCAGCGATGTTGAGACCGCAGTCCGCGCACTGCAATCGTGGAGAGTGCCGGCATGATGAACATGTCACAGATAGCCAAAGCGTTGGGGGCCGTATCCGTCGGGCCCGAAGTCATCTTTACCGGCGTTTCCACCGACAGCCGCCATCTGGCAGCCGGGGATTTGTTCGTGGCATTGCGCGGTGAAAATTTCGATGCCTACGACTTCGTGGCAGGTGCGTTGCAATCCGGTGCGGTAGCGGCGCTGGTAAATGCCGACAGTTACGCGGCCAATCCGGCGGCCGTGCCTGCCGGCGCCGCCGTGCTGGCCGTGCCGGATACCCGTCTTGCGCTGGGTCGGCTGGCAGCCTTTTGGCGCAGTCAGTGTCCACTGCGTCTGGCCGCGATTACCGGCAGCAACGGAAAAACGACCGTCAAGGAAATGCTCGCCAGTATCTTGCGTGCCGCTGCCGGAGAAGACGCTGTGCTCGCGACCCGCGGCAATCTGAACAATGACATTGGCATGCCATTGACCCTCTTGCGCCTGCAATCGCAGCATCAGTATGCGGTCATCGAGATGGGCATGAATCACCCCGGTGAAATTGATTATCTGACGCAGATCGCGCGGCCCGATGTCGCGCTGGTCAACAATGCCAGCGGGGCGCATCTCGCCGGCCTGGGTTCGATCGAAGCGGTGGCGCGTGCCAAGGGCGAAATTTTTTCCGGCCTGAGTGAGTCCGGCACGGCGGTGATCAACGCTGATGATCCGTATGCGCCACTGTGGCGCGAGCTGGCCGGCACCCGGATGTTGCTGGAATTTGCGCTCGAAAATCCGGCTTCCGTGCAAGGCCGCTGGCGGCCGAATGTTGCGGGTTCCGAGCTGGAGATTAGTGCCCCTACAGGAGATTTCAGCGTCGCACTGCAAGTACCCGGCGAGCATAACGCCCGCAACGCCCTGGCGGCGGCGGCGCTGGCCGTTGCACTGGATATTCCAACCGATGCGATTGCGCGCGGGCTGACGCAATTTTCCGGTGTTTCCGGACGCCTGCAGCATAAATCCGGACAGCAGGGTGTACAGATCATCGACGATACCTATAACGCCAACCCGGCTTCGATGCTCGCGGCCATCGCTGTGCTTGCGCAGTATCCCGGACGCCGTGTGCTGGTGCTGGGCGATATGGGCGAGCTCGGCGGGGATGCGGCCGGATTGCATGCGCAGGTTGGCGAAGCGGCGAAGCAGGCCGGTATTGATGCGCTCTATGCGCTGGGCGAATTAAGCCGGGGCATGGTGCGTGCGTTCGGTGAGGGTGGTCAGCATTTCGATGATGCAGAGGCGCTGAAAATCGCATTGCGCTCGGAGCTCAAATCCGGGATCACTTTGCTGGTCAAGGGATCGCGCTTCATGAAGATGGAGCGCATCGTCCAATTTTGCATGGCACAGGAGGAAACATGCTGCTCGCATTAGCCCAGTGGCTGTCGATCGATGTTCGCGCGTTCAGCGTGTTCAATTACATTACCCTGCGTGCGGTGATGGCGGCGATGACGGCGCTCATCATTTCCTTCATGCTGGGCCCCTGGATGATCCGCAAGCTGACGGCCATGAAGATCGGTCAGTCGGTGCGCAGCGACGGTCCGCAGACCCATCTGGTCAAGGCGGGAACGCCGACCATGGGCGGCGCGCTGATCCTGATGTCAGTGGCGATAACGACCCTGCTTTGGGGTGATTTGCACAACGCCTACATCTGGGTGGTGTTGTTTACAACGCTGGGCGTGGGGGCCATCGGCTGGGTCGATGACTATCGCAAAGTTGTGAATCGCAATCCGGACGGATTGTCGGCGCGCGCCAAGATGTTCTGGCAATCGCTGATTGCACTGGCGGTAGGTATCTATCTCTGGAGTCACGCCACGTTGCCCGCGCATACCGAATTCATCGTGCCGTTTTTCAAGCATCTGGTAATTCCGCTGGGTATGGTGAGTTTTATCCTGCTGGTCTATTTCGTGATCGTGGGCAGCAGCAACGCCGTCAACCTGACGGACGGTCTGGATGGTCTGGCCATCATGCCGACGGTCATGGTTGCCGCAGCCCTGGCGATATTCGCCTACGTTGCCGGCCATGCCGAGTTCTCGAAATACCTCGGTGAGCCGGCCATCCCCGGCGCAGGCGAGTTGGCCGTGTTTTGTGCGGCCATTGCGGGGGCCGGTCTGGCCTTTCTGTGGTTCAACGCGTATCCCGCCGAAGTGTTCATGGGCGATGTCGGCGCACTGGCGCTGGGCGCGGCTTTGGGGGCGGTGGCCGTGATTGTGCGTCAGGAACTGGTGCTGTTCATTATGGGCGGTGTTTTTGTCATGGAAGCGGTTTCCGTGATGCTGCAGGTGTCCTGGTTTAAATACACCAAGAGGAAATATGGCGCGGGCCAACGCATTTTGCTGATGGCGCCGCTGCACCACCATTTCGAGCAAAAAGGCTGGAAAGAAACCCAGGTGGTTGTGCGCTTCTGGATCATCACCATGCTGCTGGTACTTATCGGACTGTCGACACTAAAACTGCGATGAGTGAACTGAACGGACAACGTGTGCTGGTGCTGGGTCTCGGCGAGACCGGGGCTTCGCTCGCGCGCTGGCTAACGGCCGCGGGCGCACAAGTCCGCGTGGCCGATAGCCGCATGCAGCCGCCGGGGCTGGATACGCTACGGCGCGATTGTCCGGCCGCAGAAATCTTTTGCGGCGATTTCAGCGAATCCTTGCTCCAGGGTGTGACACGCATCGCTATCAGCCCGGGCGTGCCGATGACGACACCCCTAGTGCAGCGAGCGCTGGCACTAGGGATTCCGGTCGAGGGAGATGTCGAGCTGCTGGCACAGGAGCTGGCTCAGTCCGGCGGAAAAAGCGAGACGCGCGTGATTGCGATCACCGGGTCCAACGGCAAGACGACTGTGACCAGTATGGTGGGTGCGATGTGCCGTGCGGCCGGGCTGGATACCGAAGTGGCGGGCAACATTTCGCCGGCAGTGCTGGATGTGTTGCTTGCCCGCAAAGGGCGGCAACCGCAGGTCTGGGTGCTGGAGCTGTCCAGCTTCCAGTTGGAAACCACGTACAGTCTGAAGGCTGCTGTCGCGACGGTGCTGAATGTGAGCGAGGATCATCTCGACCGCTATGCCGGCATGAACGAGTACGCAGCGGCCAAGGCGCGCATTTTCAGCGGCGATGGGATGCCGTTGCTGAATCGCGATGACGCCTTGAGTCTGGCGATGGCGCAGCCTGCCGCCACCTTTGGCTTGAATCCGCCCAAGAATCCGGAAGACTGGGGAATTGTGCGCGAGGATGGCGTGGTCTGGCTGGTGCAGGGCACACAGAAAATCATGCGCGCCGATGAGTTGCCGCTGGCGGGTTTGCATAACGTTGCGAATGCGCTGGCTGCGCTGGGACTTTGCCGCGCACTTGCGCTGCCGCTTGATCCGCTGGTGAACGCGTTGCGGCAGTTTCGCGGGCTGCCCCACCGGGTCGAGGCGGTCGCCGAAATAGACGGCGTGATGTATTACGATGATTCCAAAGGTACCAACGTGGGCGCGACGGTTGCCGCGTTGCAGGGGCTGGAGCGTTCGTCGGTAGTGATTCTCGGCGGAGAGGGCAAGGGTCAGGATTTTTCACCGCTCAAGGCGGCCGTCGCAAGGCATGCTCGTGCCGTGATTTTGATCGGGCGCGACGCGCAGCTGATTGCCGAAGCCTTACGTGATAGCGGCGTGCCGCTGATTTATGCGCGCGGTATGGAAGATGCGGTACGCCAGGCGGCGCGGTTCGCGGAGCGGGGTGACGCGGTATTGCTGTCGCCGGCCTGTGCGAGTTTCGACATGTATCGCAACTATGTGCATCGCGCCGAGGTGTTTGTCGCGGCGGTTCAGGATTTGTGCAGGGAGGCGGCGTAATGGTCTCCATGGTCAGAACCCGCACGCGTCCGCCCCAGCAGCAGTTTGATGAATTGCTGTTGTGGGCGCTGGCCGGCCTGTTGATGCTGGGGCTGGTCATGGTGTATTCCGCTTCGATCGCGACGGCAGAAGGCAGCAAGTTCACCGGGCAGGAGCCGGCCTATTACCTGATCCGTCATGGCATTTTTGTACTGATCGGCGTGACCGCAGGGATCGCGGCATTTTCCGTGCCGCTGCAGCAGTGGCAAAACTATGCGCCCTATTTGTTCATGTTGGGTGTGCTGTTGCTGATTCTGGTTCTGATTCCGGGAATTGGTCGCGAGGTCAACGGGAGCCGCCGCTGGCTGTCGCTGTTTGTGATCAACCTGCAACCCTCGGAACTGATGAAGCTGTTTGCGGTGCTTTATGCCTCCAGTTATGTGGTGCGTAAAACCAGTGTGAAAGACACGTTTTTCAAAGCATTTCTGCCCATGTTTGTTGTGATCATGCTGGTGGGTACCCTGTTGTTGACGGAACCGGACATGGGTGCTTTTGTGGTGATTCTCGCGATTACGGTTTGTGCGCTATGGCTGGGCGGTTTTAATGGCAAAGTCTTTGCCGCGCTGGTCTTCGCGGTGCCGATCGGCTTCGCATTGCTGATTGTCTCTTCTCCCTATCGTTTGAAGCGGGTAACCGGATTTATGGATCCGTGGGCGGATGCGTTCGGTTCGGGTTATCAGCTGAGTCATGCGCTAATCGCATTCGGCCGGGGCGAATGGACTGGCGTGGGTCTCGGCGGCAGTGTCGAAAAATTATTTTATCTGCCCGAAGCCCATACCGATTTTCTGATGGCGGTGATTGCCGAAGAGCTGGGATTGTTCGGCGTGGCGGTTGTGCTGATGCTGTTTGCGCTGTTCGTCATTCGCGCAATGCAGATCGGCCGGCATGCGGCTTTTCTGGAGCGATTCTATCCGGCGCTCGTGGCGCAAGGCATCGGTGTCTGGTTGGGCGTGCAGGCGATGATCAACATCGGTGTGAATATGGGCGTGCTGCCCACCAAGGGGCTGACGCTGCCATTTCTCAGCTTTGGCGGCAGCGGCGTGGTCGTGAATTGCGTGGCGGCGGCAATTTTGCTTCGCGTTGATTACGAGAATCGGCGCGTCGCCAGGGGGTTGCCGGTATGAGCGCCCGCACGATCATGATCATGGCCGGCGGCACGGGCGGACACATCATGCCGGGACTTGCCGTTGCGGATTGTCTGCGCACGCAGGGTTGGCGAGTGGTCTGGATGGGTGTGCCGGGCAGCATGGAGGCCGAGCTGGTGCCCAAGCACGGCTACGAGATGGCCTGGGTGAATTTCTCCGGCTTGCGCGGCAAGGGCTGGCTGCGGAGGCTGGCGCTGCCCTTCAATCTGCTGCGCGCGCTGGGGCAAAGCGCCGCCGCAATTTTCCGGCATCGTCCCGATGTTTTGCTTGGCATGGGCGGTTACATCACCTTCCCCGGCGGATTCATGTCTGCCGTGTTGCGCCGACCGCTGGTGATTCACGAACAGAATTCGATTGCGGGTCTGAGCAATCGGGTGCTCGCGCGACTGGCGCAGCGGGTGCTAAGCGGATTCCCGGATGTCTTGCCCACTGCGGAATGGTGCGGCAATCCGGTGCGTAGCAGCATCGCGTCCCTGCCGGATCCCGCGCAACGTTACGCTGCCCGCAGCGGTGCCCTGAATCTTCTCGTGGTGGGGGGAAGTCTGGGCGCCAAAGCGCTGAACGATACACTGCCTTTGGCGCTGGCGTTGCTGCCCGCCTCTGCGCGGCCTACCGTGTTGCATCAAACCGGCAAGACCCATTTTGAATCCGTGCAAAAAGCGTACGTGATGGCAGGTGTTGACGCAGACGTCCGGCCGTTTCTGGACGACATGGCGCATGCCTATGCGGAAGCGGATCTGGTGATTTGCCGGGCCGGCGCATTGACGGTTGCCGAGCTTGCGGCAGCGGGCGTGGCCAGCGTGCTGGTGCCCTTCCCCCACGCGGTGGATGACCATCAGACCGGCAATGCCCGTTTCCTGAGCGAACGGGGTGCGGCGATTTTGTTGCCACAGCCGGACTTGAACGCGGAAGGGCTGGCACGCCTGCTGGAAACATTGACGCGCGAAAAATTACAGCTAATGGCGCAACAGGCACGCGTACTCGCGAAACCTGGTGCAGCGGATTGTGTGGCGCAGGTGTGCGCCAAACTGGCCGAGGATTGAAGATGAAACACAAAGTCAAAAACATACATTTCGTGGGCGTTGGCGGCTCGGGCATGAACGGGATCGCCGAGGTGCTGCTCAATCTGGGATTCAGTGTCAGTGGTTCCGATCTTTCCGGAAATGCCGCGACGCAACGCCTGCAACAACTGGGGGCAACCATTTATCTGGGGCATGCCGAGACGCATCTGAACGATGCGGATGTGGTCGTGGTTTCGACGGCGGTGGGCGGGGACAATCCCGAGGTGTTGGCCGCGCGTGCACGGCGAATTCCCGTGGTGCCGAGGGCGATGATGCTGGCGGAACTCATGCGTTTGCGCCAGGGGATTGCGATTGCGGGCACACACGGCAAAACCACGACGACTTCGCTGGTTGCCAGCGTGCTGGCTCGGGGCGGTTATGACCCAACCTTTGTGATTGGCGGGCGGCTGAACAGCAGTGGAACCAATGCCAAACTGGGTACGGGCGAATTCATTGTGGCCGAGGCGGATGAGTCGGATGCTTCGTTTCTTTATCTACAGCCGATACTCGCGGTCGTCACCAACATCGACGCTGACCATATGGAAACCTACGGTCATGACTTCGAGAAATTGAAGCAGGCCTTTGTCGATTTTATCGAGCATCTGCCGTTTTACGGGATGGCGATGCTCTGTGTCGATGATCTCAACGTGCGGGAAATCATGCCGCGCATTACCAAGCCGGTGTGCACTTACGGTTTGAACGAAGGCGCGCAGATTCGTGCCGTCAATGTTCGGCACGAGGGCGGGCAGATGCGCTTTACGGCGGAATGCCGGCAAAACGGCACACCGCGCGATCTGGATATCCGGCTCAATCTTGCGGGTTTGCATAACGTGCTGAACGCGCTGGCCGCGATTGCCGTTGCGCTCGAAGTGGGCGTGGCCGATGAAGCCATCGTGTCGGCGCTGGCCGAGTTTGAGGGTGTCGGACGGCGTTTGCAACGCTACGGGGAGGTTGCTTTGCCCGGCGGTGGCACATGCACGCTGATTGATGATTATGGTCACCATCCGGTCGAAATGGCCGCCACGCTGGCGGCGGTTCGAGGCGCGTTCCCGGGGCGGCGTTTGCTGCTGGCTTTTCAGCCGCATCGTTACACGCGGACGCGCGATCTGTTCGAGGATTTTGTGCGGGTACTTTGCAGCGTGGACGCGCTGGTGCTCGCAGAAATTTATGCGGCCGGCGAGGCGCCGATTGTCGCCGCGGATGGCCGTGCACTGATGCATGCCCTGCGTGTTTCAGGGCAAAACGAAGCCGTGTTTGTCGAGCAGGTTCCTGAAATGCCGCAAGCTATTTTGCGACTCGTGCGGGATGGCGACGTCGTGCTCACCATGGGGGCGGGCTCGATTGGCACGGTGGCGGAACAGGTCAGGCAGTTGGCGCAGAAATGAATATGAGCGAACCGGAAAAATTTGCTGTGGCGCAATTGCGGGGCGAACTGCTCAGCGATGTGCCCATGCGCAGACATACCAGCTGGCGTGCCGGGGGGCAGGCCGACCGGGCGTATCGTCCCGCTGATTTGGCGGATTTGCAGGCATTCCTGGCAACGCTGCCGTCGGACGAGCCGATCTATCCCGTCGGTCTCGGCAGTAATTTGCTGGTGCGCGATGGCGGCTTGCGGGGCACGGTGTTGCTGATGCACGGCGCGCTTACCGGTTTGCGGATGACGGCCCCCGCAGAGATTTACGCCGAGGCGGGGGTGGCCGGTGCCAAATTGGCGCGCTTTGCCGCCCAAAACGATCTTTGCGGCGCGGAATTTTTTGCCGGGATTCCCGGCACGCTGGGCGGCATGCTGGCGATGAATGCCGGTTGTTACGGCGGCGAAACCTGGAACAGGGTTTTGCGGGTGCAGACCATCAATCGGCGCGGCGAGCTGTGCTGGCGTAATCCGGCGGAATACGAGGTTGGCTATCGGCATGCGCACCTGTTGCAACCCGCCGAGGCGTGGTTTGTGGCGGCCGCCTTGCACTTTGAACCGGGCGACGCCAGTGCGGCGCGTCAGGCCATCAAGACTCTGCTCGACAAGCGCATGGCCAGCCAGCCCCTGCAGATGCCGAATGCCGGTTCGGTGTTCCGCAATCCGCCGGGCGATTTCGCCGCGCGCCTGATCGAACAGTGCGCTCTCAAGGGGAAACGCATCGGGGGCGCGCAGGTGTCCGAGAAGCATGCGAATTTTATCGTTAATGTTGGTGATGCCAGCGCTGCGGATATTGAAATGATGATTCACGAAGTACAGCAAATCGTGGCCGAAAAAACGGGCGTACAGCTGCAGCCGGAAGTCAGAATTATCGGGGAGACGAAATGAGTGTAATGCCGGCTTCCGGACAGGTTTCCGCATCCTTGGGCAAGGTCGCCGTATTGTTTGGCGGCAGCTCGGCCGAGCGCGAAGTGTCGCTGAAAAGTGGTGCGGCGGTGCTGGCAGCATTGCAGCGCAGCGGTGTCGACGCTCATGCGTTTGACCCCGCAGTGCGCAATTTGCAGGCGCTCAGGGACGAGGGTTTTGAGCGGGTTTTCATTGCACTGCACGGGCGCGGCGGTGAGGATGGTACGGTACAGGGCGCGCTTGAATTGCTGGGTATTCCCTACACCGGCAGCGGCGTGCTGGCCTCGGCCCTGGGTATGGACAAATGGCGCACCAAACTGGTGTGGCAAGCGGCCGGTTTGCCGGTGCCGCCCTATACCCTGCTGGACGCGGACAGCGACTGGTCGGGTGTGGTGCAGCAACTCGGTTTGCCGCTTTTTGTAAAGCCGGCCAATGAGGGTTCCAGCGTCGGCATCAGCAAGGTAAAAACACTCGCAGATCTGGCGCCCGCCTATCGTGAAGCGGCCCGCCATGACCGTCTGGTGATTGCCGAAAGCTTTGTGGGCGGTGGCGAATATACCGCGGCGATTCTGGGCGACCGGGCGCTGCCGGTGATCAAGATTGAGCCCGCCAGTGAATTTTACGATTACGAGGCGAAGTATCTGCGCGATGACACGCACTATCTGTGTCCGTGCGGTCTGAGTGCGGAACGCGAGGCGGAAATTCAGCAGCTGGCGAAGCAGGCTTTTGCACTCATCGGCGGCCAGGGCTGGGGACGCGTGGATTTTCTGATGAGCGAAGACGGCCGGCCCTACCTGCTGGAAATCAACACTTCGCCCGGGATGACGGATCACAGTCTGGTGCCGATGGCCGCGCGCCAGGTCGGGATCAGTTTTGAGCAGCTGGTGTTGCAGGTGCTGGAGTTGGCCCATGTGGGATAACGCGCCCCTGTTGCGGTTGGCCGCCAACGCACTGTTCGGGCTGAGCCTGTTGGCCATGCTGTATGGCGCGCTGCATTTTGCCGTGCACCAGCCGGGGTTGTTTCCGTTGCAGACGGCCAGGATCGAAACGGCAACCGGGCATGTCGTGCCACAGGAGGTATTACAGGTGTTGCGGCGCGAGGTAAACGGCAATCTCTTTACCGTGGATATTGAGCGGGTGCGTCTGGCGCTGGAGCAACTGCCCTGGGTGCGCAAGGTGAGTGTGCGGCGGGAATTTCCGAATCAGCTGAGCCTCGCCATCGAGGAACACGAGCCGCTGGCACGCTGGAATCGCGAGGCGCTGGTGAATACCTATGGCGAGATTTTTCATGCCTACAGCGAGGAATCTCTGCCGGCGTTTTCGGGGCAGGATGGGCGCTCCGCCGAGATGGCGCGCCAGTATCAGGAATTCAATCAGTCACTGGCGCAGGTGAATTTGCGGATTGAGCAAATCAGCCTGAGTCCGCGGCATGCCTGGCAGGTGAGATTGAACAACGGTCTGATTTTAGCCTTGGGGCAAGAGGAGGTCGGCAGGCGGCTAGCACGTTTTGTGACGGTGTATCCGTACACGCTGGCGCCCCAGGTGACCTCAATCAGGGTGGTGGATTTGCGTTATCGGAACGGATTTGCAGTGGATGGGACATTCAATGGTTAGCGGGCAGTGGAGGTCAGGGATGAGCAGAAATAGCAGAGAAACCAAAAATCTGGTGGTCGGACTGGATATTGGCACCTCAAAAATTGTGGCGATTGTCGGCGAGATCAAGCCGGACGGTGCGCTCGAGGTGATCGGGATGGGGATGCATGAATCGGCCGGCATGAAAAAAGGCATGGTGGTGAACATCGAAGCGACGGTCGGCTCCATCCAGCGCGCGCTGGAAGAAGCCGAGCTGATGGCGGACTGCAAGATCCATGAGGTCTTCACCGGAATTGCCGGGAGCCATATTCGCGGGATCAATTCGCGCGGCATGGTGAAGATCAAGGAAAAAGAGGTGGCGCAGGCCGATATCGACCGGGTGGTGGAAACGGCCAGCTCGATCAGTCTGCCGGGCGACCAGCAGATTCTGCACATTCTGGAACAGGAATTTTGCATCGACGGGCAGGAAGGCATCAAGAAGCCGTTGGGGATGAGCGGGATGCGGCTGGATGTCGAGGTGCATATCGTCAGCGGCGCGGTGGCTGCCGTACAAAACATCATGAAGTGCATACACCGCTGCGGGCTGGAAGTGAATGAGTTGATTCTGCAGCCGTTGGCCTCCAGCAAGGCCGTGCTCGAGGAGGATGAAAAAGAGTTGGGCGTTTGTCTGGTGGATATCGGTGGCGGCACGACCGACATCGCCGTCTTCACCGGTGGCGCGATTCGCCATACCGCGGTGATCCCGATTGCGGGGGACCAGATTACCAACGACATCGCGATGGCATTGCGCACGCCAACCCAGGATGCCGAAGACATCAAGATCAAACATGGCTGCGCCTTGCGCCAGCTGGCTGATCAGGGTTCGATCGAAGTGCCGGGCGTGGGCGAGCGCGGGCCGCGCATGCTGTCGCGCCAGACACTGGCGGAGGTGATCGAGCCCCGCGTGGAGGAGTTGTATTCGCTGGTGCAGCAGGAGCTGCGCCGCAGCGGCTTCGAGGATTTGCTCTCTTCCGGAATTGTGATTACCGGGGGGAGCGGCGCGATGCAGGGCATGGTCGAGCTGGGCGAGGAAATATTCCACATGCCGGTGCGTATGGGAATTCCGAAGTACATCGGCGGCCTATCGGATGTTGTGAAAACGCCGCGCATGGCGACGGGGGTGGGTTTGCTGTTGTACGGGCTGGAACACTTTCAGCGTCATCAGGAGGTGCGTGCAACGTCCGGATCAATCAGCGATGTGGTCGGACGGATGAAAGCGTGGTTTCAGGGCAATTTTTAGCAAGCGGGCAGCAGGATCAGGGTTGGTTTTGTCATTCAAGTAAAGGAGAGAACGATGTTTGAAATTATGGAAGCGCAATCCCAGGATGCGGTGATCAAGGTCATTGGTGTCGGCGGTTGTGGCGGCAATGCGGTTGATCACATGATCGAACAGGGGGTGCAGGGGGTGGAGTTTATCGCCATCAACACCGATGCCCAGGCGCTGAAACGGAGCCGTGCGCGTACGCAGCTGCAAATCGGTGCCAGTATCACCCAAGGGCTGGGCGCCGGTGCCAAGCCTTCGGTTGGACAGGCCGCCGCTGAGGAAGATCGCGAGCGCATCCGCGAAATGGTAGAGGGTGCCAACATGGTTTTTATTACTGCCGGGATGGGTGGTGGTACCGGCACCGGTGCGGCACCGATCGTGGCTCAGATTGCGCGCGAGCTCGGCATTCTGACCGTGGCTGTGGTCACCAAGCCGTTTACTTACGAAGGTAACCGCATGCGTTTTGCAAAAGCGGGTATCGAGGCACTGCACGAGCATGTCGATTCGCTGATCATCGTGCCGAATTCGAAGCTGATGGAGGTGCTGGGTGCCGACATTACCGTGCCGGAAGCCTTCAAGGCCGCCAATGGCGTGTTGCAGGGCGCGGTTGCGGGGATTGCGGAAGTCATCAATGTTCCGGGATTGATCAACGTCGACTTTGCCGACGTGCGCACTGTGATGTCGGAAAACGGGATGGCGATGATGGGTTCCGCGATTGCCAACGGCGCGGATCGTGCCCGCACTGCGGCCGAGCGTGCGATTGCCAGCCCACTGCTGGAAGATGTGGATATGTCCGGCGCGCGCGGTGTGCTGGTGAACATCACTTCGTCCAGCAGCCTCAAGCTCAAGGAAATTGACGACGTTATGGAGTGCGTGCAGTTTGCGGCGGAAGAGGCAACCGTGATTGTGGGTTCGGTGTTCGACGAAGCCATGGGCGATGAGCTGCGCGTCACCGTGGTCGCGACAGGTTTGGGTGCGCCACTGGCACGTCGGCAACCGAAGCCGGAAGTGGTTTATCGCGGCGAAGAGTTGCGCACCGGCACCGACAACGAGCCGGTAATGGGCAGCGGTGTGAATTACACCGAACTGGATACGCCTGCAGTGATGCGCCGCGGTCGTCGCGAGACGATCGATGCAATGGAAAAATCCGGCATGGAAATGCTCGATATTCCGTCATTCCTGCGCCGTCAGGCTGACTAAGCCCGCTGCGGCGGGCTGGAAGGGCGTGGTAAAATTCGCCGCAATGCAGGATAAGGCGGGGGTGCGATGGTCAAACAGCGAACATTGAAAAGCTCGGTGAGTGTTACCGGGGTCGGCTTGCACAGCGGCGAGAAGGTGACGCTCGGGCTGCGTCCGGCCCCGGTGAATACGGGGATCGTGTTCCGCCGTGTGGACGTCAAACCCGTCGAGGAAATTCGCGCGCGGGCGGATTTGGTCCACGATACCCGGCTGTCCACCTGTATGGAGCAGAACGGTGTCCGTGTCGCCACGATTGAACATCTCATGTCCGCCTTCGCTGGACTAGGGGTGGACAACGTTTATGTGGACATGGACAGCGCCGAAGTGCCCATCATGGATGGCAGCGCGGGCACCTTCATTTTTTTGCTGCAATCAACCGGGGTTGTCGAGCAATCTGCGCCGAAGAAGTTTGTTCGCGTTAAAAAAACCGTCGAAGTGAAGCAGGGCGACAAATGGGTGCGCTTTGATCCGTTCAATGGCTACAAGCTGACTTTTACGATCAATTTTGCGCATCCCGTGTTTGCCAACACCAAACAGCACGTGACGGTAGATCTGGGCGAAGAATCCTACATTCGCGACATCAGTCGGGCCCGTACGTTTGGTTTTATGCAGGATGTGGAAAATATGCGCGCGCAGGGTTTGGCGCTTGGCGGTAGTCTGGATAACGCCATCGTGATGGATGATTACCGGGTGCTGAATGCCGACGGGTTGCGGTTCGAGGACGAGTTCGTCAAACACAAGGTGCTGGATGCCATCGGTGACCTCTATCTCCTGGGTTATCCGCTGATCGGTGCCTTCTCGGGTTTCAAATCCGGGCATGCGCTCAATAATGCGCTGGTACGTGCGCTGCTGGCCGATGAAGAGGCTTGGGAATATGTGACGTTTGACAGCGTCGAGGCCGCACCGGCCTTCCTGCGTCTTCAGCTGCAAGCCGTCTGAGGTTGTTGTGCTGCTGTTGAGATTTTTGCTCATTCTGGCCGCGCTGGTGCTGGTGTTCAGCGTTGGTTTGTACTTCCTTGCCCGCGACCCTAAATATTTGCGCTTTTCCTGGCAGCTGATCCGCTTGGTGGGTTTGGCGCTGTTGGTGTTCGGGTTGTTGTTCCTGCTCGAGCGTTATGTGCTGGTCGGCTGGCGGGTGTTTCTCTAGGATCGGCGTTCAGTCAGGCGCGAGACCGCCTGTTTGAGCGGTGATTCTTCCAGATCATGTTCGAGGGTTTGCAGTGCGTCCAAGGCGTGCGGCCCCAGCTCACGCGGTTGTGGTGCGGGCATGCGCGGACTGATTTCCACCCGAATTTTCAATTCTTCGACGGCGCAGCCGCGGTGCCGCAGGGATTGAACCAGATCCGGCGCCATCTGCCGCAGTTTTGCGGCGACAGTCGGGCTTTGCGCAATCAGCGTCAGGCGCCCGTCGCCGAGGTCGGAGACACGCGTTGCCGCAGCCAAAAATGCCGGGACGATGGCTGAGAAATGCTGTTCCAGTGTGGACAGCGTTCTCGCCTTTGAGAGTAGCGGTCGCAATTCCGGATTGGCGTTGAGCAGCGATGCAAATGTTCTGGACATGGGCAGGCCGGATAATCGGAGGCGGGGTCGGCATGGTATGCCAGTTTTCGTGTTCGGGCAAAGCGGGCAGTACGACGTGGCGGCCGCAGTTCGGAATAGCGCTTGCCCTGTGGTAAGATGGCGGCCAATTTTCGGGATGACAGGCGAGCGCTTTCGGGCGATAAAACCGCAATAATCCGGGGTGAGACGAACAGTGCTCGCCCTTTTGTTATGGGCAGTCGAGACAAAATCATGATTTCCAAAGTACTCAAAAATATTTTCGGTAGCCGCAATGATCGCCTGCTTAAGCAATACGGGGCGACAGTGAAAGCCGTAAACGCGCTCGAAGCCGGGATGGCAGTCTTGAGCGATGAAGCCTTGCGCGCCAAAACGGAAGAATTTCGCCGTCGCCACACGGACGGTGAAACACTGGATGGTCTGTTGCCCGAAGCGTTTGCGGTAGTGCGCGAGGCGGGTAAGCGCGCCTTGGGGATGCGTCATTACGACGTGCAGCTGATCGGTGGCATGGTGCTGCATTACGGCAAGATCGCCGAGATGCGTACGGGCGAGGGCAAGACGCTAATGGCAACCCTGCCGGTATACCTGAATGCGATTGCCGGCAAGGGCGTGCACGTGGTGACGGTGAATGATTATCTGGCCAGCCGCGATGCAGCCTGGATGGGCAAGCTGTACCGTTTTCTTGGTCTGTCCGTCGGCGTCATCCTTTCGCAAATGCCGCACGAGGAAAAGCAGGCGGCCTATGCTTCCGACATCACCTACGGTACCAACAACGAATTCGGCTTCGATTATCTGCGCGACAATATGGCGAACCATGCCGACCAGCGCTATCAGCGGCCGCTCAACTTCGCGATTGTCGATGAGGTGGATTCCATCCTGATCGATGAAGCGCGTACCCCGCTGATTATTTCCGGCCAGGCAGAAGACAACGTCGAGATTTATCAGCGCATGGATAAACTTTCGCCGATGCTCAAGCGCCAGGCAGACGAGGAAAGTCCGGGCGATTTCAGTGTGGATGAAAAAAGCCACCAGATTCTGCTTTCCGAAAAAGGCCATGAGCATGCCGAGGCGCTGCTGGAACAGGCGGGATTGTTGCCGCCGGGTGGCAGTTTGTATGATCCCGCGAACATTACTTTGATTCATCACTTGTATGCCGCACTGCGGGCGCACAACCTGTATTTCCGTGATCAGCACTATGTGGTTCAAAACGGTGAGGTGACTATTGTTGATGAGTTCACCGGCCGTTTGATGGCGGGACGCCGCTGGTCGGATGGACTGCATCAGGCTGTGGAAGCCAAGGAAGGCGTGGCTATCCAGAAGGAAAACCAGACGCTCGCGTCGATCACCTTCCAGAATTATTTCCGCATGTACGGAAAACTGGCCGGCATGACCGGCACGGCGGACACGGAAGCCTTTGAATTCCAGTCCATCTACAACCTCGAAACTGTCATTATTCCGCCCCACCGGCCTACCATCCGCAATGACATGATGGACAAGGTCTATCTCACGGCGAATGAAAAACACCAAGCAGTGATTGCGGACATCCAGGATTGTTATAAACGTGGCCAGCCGGTACTGGTGGGCACGACTTCAATCGAAAATTCCGAGCTGCTGTCGCGGCTGCTCGACGAACAAAAATTGCCGCACCAGGTATTGAATGCCAAGCAGCATGCGCGTGAGGCGGAAATCGTGGCGCAGGCGGGCCGCCCGGGCATGATTACCATTGCGACTAACATGGCGGGGCGTGGAACCGATATCGTGCTGGGCGGGAATGTCGAGAAGCAAATCGACTTGCTGCACGCCGATGAAAGTCTCGATGAAACGGTCCGGGGTGAACGCGTCGAAGCGCTGAAATCCGAATGGGTCGTCCTGCACGAGCAGGTTCTGAACAGCGGCGGTTTGCACATCATCGGCACCGAGCGCCACGAGTCGCGCCGGGTGGACAACCAGCTGCGCGGGCGCTCCGGCCGCCAGGGAGACCCCGGTTCCAGCCGTTTCTATCTCTCGCTGGAAGATCCGCTGCTGCGCATTTTTGCCTCCGACCGCGTTGCGGCGATCATGAACAAGTTCAAGCTGCCGGAAGGCGAGGCCATCGAGCACAGCTGGGTGACGCGTGCGATCGAAAATGCGCAGCGCAAGGTGGAAGCGCGCAACTTCGACATGCGTAAACAGATTCTGGAATATGACGATGTCGCCAACGACCAGCGCAAGGTGATTTACCAGCAGCGTAACGAGTTGTTGGAAAGCAGCGATATTTCTGAAACCATTTCCGCGATGCGCGAGGGCGTGCTGGATGACACGGCAAGTCTGCACATTACGCCGCACAGCATGGAAGAGCAGTGGGATGTGCCGGGTTTGGAAAAAACGCTGGCCGCGGAATTCCGGCTTGAACTGCCGCTGCAGCAGTGGCTGGACGAAGACAAGACGCTGGACGAGGAAGGTCTGCGCCTGCGCATCGCCGGTCAGGCCCGCGAGTTGTATCAGGCCAAGGTGGATCTGGTCGGCCCGGAGATGCATCATTACGAGCGGGTCATCATGCTGCAAAGCCTGGACCAGCACTGGCGCGAGCATCTGGCCTCGCTGGATCATTTGCGCCAGGGCATTCATTTGCGTGGTTATGCCCAGAAAAATCCCAAGCAGGAATACAAACGTGAGGCATTCGAGCTCTTCTCGACCATGCTGGAGGCCATCAAGCGCGAGGTAACGCAGGTTTTGATGACGGTTCAGGTGCGCGATCAGGCCGATGTGGAGTCGGTAGAAGCCTCCCCCGCGCCGGAAAATGTGCAGTATCATCACGCCGACTACGACGAGGCGCTGGCGGAGTCAACCGATGACGCGCACAAGCCGTTTGTGCGCGAGAATATCAAGGTCGGCCGCAATGATCCCTGTCCTTGCGGGTCCGGCAAAAAATACAAGCAATGTCACGGCAAACTGAACTAACTGAAGTGGAGATTGGCATGACGACTGATGATCTTATTCTGAAAACACTGCACTGCACGCCGCTGACGGAAGAGCTGCGTGATGCAGAAATCGAAACACTGGCAAAGGTGATTGTGCTCAAGCGCTATAAGGCGGGTGAAGTGATCATTGAGCCGGGTCGCAACCCTTTGGGCGAATCGCTCATGATTCTGGCCGAAGGCGAGGCCGAAATCAGCGCAACGGTGGACGGTGAGCCCATGAAGCTGCAGCTGTCCAAGCCGGGTGATGTCGCGAGCATTATCGGCTTCGTCGGCGGGCGTGATGTGGTGGTCAATGCGCGCGTCGAGGTGCTTAAAGACGGGGCTGTGCTGCTGCTGGAACGCGCCAAATTTGAAACCCTGCTCGATTCCAATCCGGCGCTGGTGTACTACGTGATGCGCGGGCTCGTGCGCTACATGCATGGCGTTGCGCGCCGCAAGAATGCAGAGACTGAGGAATTCAGCAATTATTTCTACAAAATGGGCGGTCGTTACTAGGAGTTGGTATGCCGGTTAATTTGACGCCCCCAGTCGCCGCTGAACTTTTGCCGGTCAGCGGCGTTTTATTGGGTACTGCCGAGGCGGGAATCAAGCGCTCGGATCGCAAGGATCTGCTGGTCATTTGTCTGGAAGAGGGAACAACGGTTGCGGGCGTATTCACGCAAAACCGTTTTTGCGCCGCACCGGTGACCGTTGCGCGCGAACATCTGGCCTCGGGTCACCCAATCCGCGCGCTGGTGATCAATACCGGCAATGCCAATGCCGGCACGGGCGAGCAGGGATTGCAGGATGCGCGCATGACGTGCATTGCGCTGGCGGGTTTGCTGAATTGCGAGCCGGAACAGATCCTGCCTTTTTCCACCGGGGTAATCATGGAGCCGCTGCCGGTCGCAAAGGTCGTGGCGGGAATGCCGCGCGCGGTGGCCGGGGCCATCGAAAACAACTGGTTCGATGCGGCGCATGCCATTATGACAACCGATATCGTGGCCAAGGCCGTGTCGCGCCGGATCACGATTGGCGGCAAGGTCGTGACGGTCACCGGCATGTCCAAAGGATCGGGCATGATTCATCCAAACATGGCCACGATGCTGGGTTATATCGCGACCGACGCGGCCATTCCGCAGCCCTTGTTGCAGCAAATGGTGAGCGAGGCGGCCAACCGCTCCTTTAACTGTATCACCGTAGATGGCGACACTTCGACTAATGATGCGCTGATGCTGATTGCGAGCGGCAGGAGCGGCGTGGTCATCGATGCTTCCAATCTGGTCGCAATGCAGGCCGTTGTCACCGAAGTGGCCACTGTACTTGCCCAGGCGATTGTGCGCGATGGCGAGGGCGCGACCAAATTCATGACGCTTCGTGTCGAAGGCGGTCGGGATGCGGAAGAATGCCGAAAAATTGGCTATGCCATCGCCCATTCACCGCTGGTCAAGACAGCCTTCTTCGCGTCCGATCCCAATCTGGGCCGGATTCTCGCCGCGATCGGCTATGCCGGCGTGGCCGATCTGGATGTGGCGCGGCTGGCGCTCTATCTCGACGATGTACTGGTTGCCGAAAATGGCGGGCGCGCCGCGAGCTACCGCGAAGAAGATGGCCAGCGCGTCATGCAGCAAAGCGATATCAGCATCCGTGTCGTACTGAACCGTGGGGATGCCGCAGCCACGTTGTGGACCTGCGACTTCTCCTACGACTACGTCAAGATTAATGCCAGCTACAGAAGTTGAGCCGCTGATCGAACGGGCGCTGCGTCTGCTGGACCGTCTGGAGCAATATCTGCCCGCGCAACAATCCGGTGTTGATCTCTCAGCGGCCATCGCATTTCGCTGGCAGCCGCGAAACGGGCGCAGCGCCTTGCAGCCGGTCAATGCCTTGCACTCCATCCGGCTGGACGATCTCCGCGATATCGACCTGCAAAAACAGCGTGTGGTGCAGAACACGCTGCAATTCGTGCGGGGTCTGCCGGCTAACAATGTGCTATTAACGGGCGCTCGCGGGACCGGCAAATCCTCCCTCGTCAAAGCCCTGTTGAACGAGTATGCCGGCGAAGGCTTGCGGCTTATCGAAATCGGCAAAGCCGGGCTCGCCGATCTGCCGGAAATTATCGCGCTGGTTGGCGCCCGTTCAGAGCGTTACCTGCTGTATTGCGACGACCTTTCTTTTAACGACGAAGAGCCGGGCTATCAGGCACTCAAGGCCGCGCTGGATGGTTCCGTTGTCGCATTGCCGGACAACATGCTGATTTACGCCACTTCAAATCGCCGTCATCTGATGCCGGAATATCTGCGGGAAAATCTGTCCACCCGGCACGAGGGTGAAGAGGTGCATCCGGGCGAGGGTGTGGAGGAAAAGATTTCCCTGTCCGAGCGCTTTGGTCTCTGGGTTTCGTTCTATCCGTTTTCACAGGATGAATATCTGACGATTGCGGCCCACTGGGTCGAGCGGCTGGGCGGCGGACAATTTGACGAAGCCGTGCGCCGTTCGGCACTGCAATGGGCGTTGTTGCGCGGTTCACGCAGCGGCCGCGTGGCCTGGCAGTTTGCCCGCGACTGGGTGGGCCAACAGGCGAGTCGCGCGTGAGCCGGGTTGTGGAAGTTGCCGCTGCCGTTTTGCAGCATTCCGATGGCAGTTTTCTGCTGGCGCAACGTCCCGCCGATAAAATCTGGGCCGGCTACTGGGAATTTCCGGGAGGGAAAGTCGAAGTCGGCGAAACGGCGGCGCAGGCCTTGCGGCGCGAACTGCACGAAGAACTGGGCATCACCGTTCAGCACGCTTACCCGTGGATTACCCGCATCTTTACCTATCCGCACGCTACCGTGCGGCTGAATTTTTTCCGGGTGACCGGCTGGACGGGCGAACTGCATCCCCGTGAAGGCCAGCAATTTTCCTGGCAGCGATTTCCCCAAGTTTCTGTTGCGCCTTTGTTGCCCGCCAATGCGCCGGTGTTGCGCGCACTTTCCTTGCCGTCGCTGTATGCGATCAGCAACATTGCCGAGCTGGGCGAAGCAGCCTTTGTCGTGAGATTGGACGCGCAGCTTCAATCCGGCTTGCGCTTGTTGCAGCTGCGCGAAAAAAACCTCTCGCGTGAACAGATGCGCGCACTTGCCCTGCGCCTCCTGCCCAAGGTGCGTGAGACAGAAGCGAAGCTTTTGCTGAATGCAGACATTGCGCTCGCGCAGGAAGTGCAGGCGGACGGCGTTCAACTCAATTCGGGACAGCTGGCGAGTCTTGCTAAACGGCCCGATGTGCCGTGGTGTGGCGCTTCCTGTCACAGTCGTGAAGAATTGGAACGGGCCGAGGCGCTGGGTTGCGATTTTGCCCTGCTGAGTCCCGTGCTGCCGACGGCCTCGCATCCGGGCGCGGCGCATCTGGGTTGGAAGCGCTTTGATGCCATGGTTGCCGGAATTTCAATGCCTGTTTATGCGCTGGGTGGATTGCGGGTGGGGGATATGGAAACCGCTTGGCACCACGGCGCACACGGCATTGCCCTGTTGCGGCAAGCCTGGGTTTAGTCCGGAAATTCCGAGTTGCTGTCAGGGAATACCTGTTCGGGTTGCTCAATCCGGTAGTCTTCACTGGCCCACTTTCCCAGATCGACCAGCTTGCAACGCTCGCTGCAGAACGGGCGGTAGCGGTTGGTCGTATCCCAGAGCATTTCCTTGCCGCACTGCGGACAGCGGACTATTGGCGGCGCGTGATTAGACATTAGGTCGGGAGTGTGCAGAAAATCAGGTCAAACGGCACATCTTCCTCAAACAGGGTGGTTTTGGCCGCGAAATCGGCGACGATGAAGCGGATGTTGATGGCATATTTGTTGGCGCCGACCTCGGGGATGCACGCCAGTTCCGGATTCAGGCGGACCCGGAGCAGTTGGGCAACACGGCCTCCCTGCATTTGCTGGAAAACGCCACGCGGGGCAGTGAAGTGCAGGGTTTTTCCGCTGCCGCGCAGCAATCGGAGCACGATCTCCACTGCAGTGCCAATCGGTAGCAGGGGCGCCAGCCAGGATTCCAGGTCGCGCCGCCGTGTTTCCGGGCCTTGCTTTTGCCAGTAGTAATACGACGGCAGATCAAATTCACAGGTGCCGCCGGGCATACAACTGCGTTGTTTGATGCCCATCAGCCATTCATTCTCGCGCAGATGCTGGCCGAGCTTGCCCGACAGTTTGAGCAAGTCCGAGGAAACCTGCTCGATCTCACTGAGAATTGCATCCAATGCATCTTCGGAGATGGCGGGATTTTCGTGCAGCGCGGTCAGTACGCGTTTCTGCCGCTCCAGTTCTTGCAGCAATTCGGATTTCAGATCGGCGCGGCTGACGACCTCGAGAACTTCAAACAGGGTAAGCAGTGCCGCATGATGATCAATGCGATGATTTTGCGCTGAAAAATGGGCAACGCGCGCAAACAGATCCTCCAAACGGAGGAGTGTGCGGACTTTTTCAGTAAGGGGGAATTCGTAACTGATCACGCCATTTTCGCCGGAAAATTGCCTGGGAGCGGATTGAGTTGGCGAAAGATATATTGAATGCCGGTGCAGCGTCAATGATTCATTTGACGATATTGCTGATCCAGAAGATGAACCTCGGCGGCAAGGGCGGCCGGTGGTCCGTCGTTACGGATAATGTCGTCGGCCAATGCCAGTTGCGCATCGCGTGGTGTTTGTGCCGCGATGATGGCGTTAGCCTCAATTTCGCTGAGGCCGTCGCGTTGTGTAATCCGCGCAAGCTGGGTGGACGGGGCGCAATCGACAACCAGTATCCGCTGACTCAGTTTCCGAAAATCCTGGCTGCGCGCCAGCAGCGGCACAACCAGCATGTTGTAGGGATGTGCGGACGACAGCTGCGTAAGTTGTCGACGTGCCTCCTCGCGTATTAGGGGATGTAGTAGCTTTTCAAGCTGTTGTCGGGCGGCTGCGTCGGAAAAGACGTGCCGGCGCATGCGGGGTCGGTCGAGGCTGCCATCCGCGCAGACGAAATCCGGGCCAAATGCCGCGCGGATAGCCGTCATTGCCTGGCCCTCAATTCCCGTAAGCACGCGCGCAATGATGTCGGTGTCCACAATGCCCGCCCCGCAAGCGGCGAATAATTCGGCGACGGTACTTTTGCCGCAGCCAATCCCGCCGGTGAGGCCCACAACCAGACTCATAAGTGAAGCAGTTGCAAATAGCGGGTGGTAAGCGCTTCACCCCAGAAGAGTGCGATCAGTCCGCCGCCGGCGAGATAAGGGCCAAAAGGAATCGGCACCTGCCGGTTGTGCCCGGCCAACAGGATCAATGCGATGCCTACCGCGGCGCCGACCAGAGACGAGAGCAGGATAACGAGCGGCAGCATTTGCCAGCCCAGCCAGGCGCCAAGCGCGGCGAGCAGTTTGAAATCGCCATAGCCCATTCCCTCCTTGCCGGTAACCAGACGAAATAACCAGTACACACTCCACAGCACAAGATAGCCGCCAATGGCGCCAAGGACCGCATCCTGCAGGGGGACGAACACGCCGGAAAGATTGAAGAGCAGGCCGGCCCACAACAACGGCAGCGTCAGGTCGTCGGGCAGGAGTTGGGTATTCAGGTCGATGACCGTCAAGGCCAGCAGAAACCAGATGAGCAGCATGGCGCCGACGGCGGCCCAGGTATAGCCGAAATGGGCAGCGGCAAAGGCGCAAAGCAAACCGCTGGACAGTTCGACCAGCGGGTATTGCAAGGGAATGCGGGTGCTGCAGTGGGCGCATTTTCCGGCCAGCAGCAGGTAACTGAGCAGCGGGATATTCTGCCAGGCGGCGATGGGTTGCTGGCAGTGCGGGCAGGCTGAACGCGGGGTGATTAGGTTGAAGCGTGTGTCTGCCGGGGGCGACTCACCCCGCAATTCCGCGCATTGCTGTTGCCACGACAGTGTCAGCATTTTCGGGAGTCGGTAAATCACGACATTCAGAAAACTGCCCACGAGCAGTCCCAGCAGCAGGCTGATGCCGATGAATAAGGCGGATGAAGTTTGCAGTAAGGCGTGCAGCGTGCTCAAACCACCTGGCCCATTTTGAAAATTGGCAGATACATGGCGATGACCATGCCGCCGATCAGCGTGCCCAGCACCACCATGATGATTGGTTCCATCAGGCTCGAAAGGGCGGCGACAGCATCGTCGACTTCCTGTTCGTAGAAATCCGCGACTTTGCCGAGCATGGCGTCGAGAGAGCCGGATTCCTCGCCGATTGCAACCATTTGCAACACCATGCTGGGAAAGACTTCGGTATTTTGCATCGCAATGGTGAGACTGTTGCCGGTGCTGACTTCGCGCTGGATGTCCTTGGTGGCATCGAAATACACGGCGTTGCCTGAAGCGCCCGCCACCGAGTCGAATGCCTCCACGAGCGGTACCCCGGCGGCGAACATGGTGGAGAGCGTGCGGCTCCAGCGTGCGATCGTGGCTTTGCGGATTAGCGGACCGAAAATGGGGAGTTTGAGCAACAGACGATCCATGACTTTCTGCATTTCACGGTTGCGTTTCCAGGTATAGAAAAACGCATACAGGCTGCCGCCGATCCCGCCGAAAATAGCCCACCACCAGTCCACAAAGAAATCCGAAATGGCCATGACCAGTAAGGTCGGCGCGGGCAAATCCGCACCGAAGCTCGAAAACAATTCCTTGAAGGCGGGAATTACGAAAATCATGATGATGGCGGTAATGACGAATGCCACCACGATGATGGAAACCGGATAAAACAATGCCGACTTGATCTTGCTCTTGATGGCGAGGATTTTTTCCTTGTAAGTGGCCAGCCGGTCCAGCAGCGTATCCAGAATCCCCGCAGCTTCGCCCGCACCAATCAGGTTGCAGTAGAGGTCGTCAAAATACAGTGGAAATTTGCGGAAAGCCTGTTGCAGACTGCTGCCGGTTTCCACATCGGTTTTGATGTCAAACAACAGCCGCGAGACGGAGGGATTGCTGTGGCCCTTGCCAACGATATCGAAAGCCTGCAAAAGTGGCACACCGGAGCGCAGCATGGTCGAGAGCTGGCGTGTGAAGAGGGAGATGTCCTTCTCGGTAACCGGTTTGCTGCTCGCGCGCAGACGCTTTATTTTGATGACCCGGATGCCCTGACGGCGCAATTGCGCCGATGCGGTGGCTTCACCGGGGGCGCGCATTTCGCCTTTAACCAGTTTTCCGGATTTGTCCCGGCCTTCCCAGAGGTAGGAATATTCTTTGGCTTTGTTGGTCTTTGGCGCAGCGGCCATGGGCTATCCCGGATATAGTCTAACGGCGAGGGGCATGATGCCGAGCTTTATGCGACTTGTAAAGTTGCGGCAGTCATTCTTCAGCCGCCGACGTGCGGAAAGATTTTGACGACTCTGACGATGCGATCCTGGGTCTGGATGATTTCGATCGGATAGCCCGCGATTTTTAGACTGGTGCCGGGTTCCGGAATGTCTTCCAGGTGTTCGAGAATCAGGCCGTTCAGTGTCTTGGCTTCCTTCAAGGGTAAGTGCAAGCCTAGTTTGCGATTGAGGTCGCGCAGGCTGTTGCTGCCCTCAAGCAAATAACTACCGTCTTCCTGAAGCATGAATTTTCCCGAATGCGCCGGTGCCTGAGTCGTGAATTCGCCCACAATTTCTTCGAGAATATTTTCCAGGGTGACCAGCCCGAGCAGCTCGCCATATTCGTCCACGACCAGGCCCAGCCGGCTGTGGCGCTCCTGAAACTGCTGCAGCTGTTTGAGCAGCGGCGTATCCGAAGGAATGAAATAGGGATCACCGAGTACGTCCTGCAAAGCTGCGGCATCAAGCGTTTCGGCTTGCAGCAGGGCTGGTGCCCGCTTGATGTGCAGGATGCCAACGATGTTGCTTAATACCCCGCTGTGAACGGGAAGCAGGGTGTGATGACTAGTGATGATTTGCTCGCGCAGTTCGAGCGGGTCGGCATTCAGATCCAGTGCCTCGATCTGGCTGCGCGGCACCATCACGTCGTTGACGGTGATGCGTTCCAGGTCGACCAGGTTGAGCAGCATCTTCTGATGTTTGCGCGGCAGGAAATGCTCGGCCTCCAGCACCAGTCCGCGCAGTTCTTCCAGCGTCATTTTCTGTTTGCTCTGGTCCGTCTGAATGCGGATACGCAGCAGCCACAACACCCCGTTGACCATCGCGCCGGCAATCGACACGACCGGGTGAAACAGGGTAATCAGCGGGGTGAGAATATAGCTGGCTGGCAGGGCAATCCGTTCCGGATAGCTGGCCGCAATAATTTTTGGCATGATTTCGCTGAACACCAGCAATGCAAAGGTGATAGCCAGCGTGCCCAGCAATATTGCCAGATCGTCCTGTCCGAACAGGCGGAATACAATGATATTAGTTACAGCGGCCGCGCCCACATTGAGTAGTGTGTTTCCGAGCAGGATAGAGCCCAGTAATTTGTCCACCTTCCCGAGCAGCCGATTGGTCAACTTCGCGCCGCGGTTACCCTTGCGCACCAAGCTGTTCAGGCGATAACGGTTGATCGCCATCATGCTGGTCTCCGAGCCGGAGAAGAAGGCGCTGCATAGCAGCAAAAGCACGAGAATGCCGAATAGCGTGCCTAGAGAAATGTCGTCCAAAATTTGAGGTTGCGCGGATAAGACGAAGCGGAATGTAGAACTAGCACACCGGCGGTGTCAAGCCGGGTGACGGTAAGCGTGGCGCATGAGCAATAGGCCGGCGATCACCATCGGCAGGCTCAGCCACTGTCCCATGCTGACGCCGAAAGTCATCAAACCGAAGATGCCGTCATCCGGATTCCGGGCAAATTCGCCTATGAAACGGAAGCTGCCGTAGCCAACCAGAAATAGACCGGAGATTGCACCCACCGGGCGCGGCTTGCGGGAATAAATCCAGAGCAGGACGAACAAGGCGAGCCCCTCAAGTGCGAATTCGTATAGCTGTGACGGATGGCGCGGCAGGGTGTCTACCTGCGGAAACACCATGCCCCAGGGCAGATCCGTGGGCCGTCCCCAGAGCTCGCCGTTGATGAAATTTCCGAGACGCCCAAACGCCAGTCCGGGCGGCACTAGGGGAGCAACAAAATCCATCAGAGCAAGCCAGCGGATTTTGTGTTGCCAGGCAAACAAGGCCATTGCCAGTAACACCCCGATAAACCCGCCGTGAAAGGACATGCCGCCTTCCCATACCGCCAGCATTTTCAGCGGGTGCGAAAAATAATAGGCGGGGTTGTAGAACAAGATCTCGCCCAAGCGGCCGCCGAGGATGACGCCCAGCACTCCGTAGAACAGCAGATCGTCGAGGAACTTGTTGTTCCAACCGGAGCGGTTGAGTGTTTTTAGTCGTAATCGTCCCAGCCAGATAAATGTGGCAAAGCCGGCCAGATACATCAGTCCATACCAATGGATGCCCAACGGACCGAGATGAATAGCGACGGGATCGAATTGCGGGTGAACGAGCATGAGTAGCTTGGAGTAAAATCGGCAAACCCGATTATACGTGTGCTTCAATTTCAGGAGAGAGACAAGATGCCCGCCTACCGTTCCCGTACATCCACCCACGGCCGCAATATGGCCGGTGCCCGCGCGCTCTGGCGTGCCACCGGCATGGCCGAGGGCGATTTTGGCAAGCCGATCATTGCCATCGCTAACTCGTTTACGCAGTTCGTCCCGGGGCATGTGCATTTGCAGAATCTCGGGCAGATGGTGGCGCGCGAGATTGAAAAGGCCGGCGGCATCGCCAAGGAATTTGACACCATTGCCATCGACGACGGTATCGCGATGGGGCACGACGGCATGCTGTATTCGTTGCCCAGCCGCGACCTGATCGCGGATAGTGTTGAATACATGGTGAATGCGCATTGCGCCGATGCGCTGGTGTGCATCTCCAATTGCGACAAGATCACCCCGGGCATGCTGATGGCCGCGATGCGTCTGAATATTCCGGTCATCTTTGTCTCCGGCGGGCCGATGGAAGCGGGCAAGGTCAGCTGGCAGGGCAAGACTCGCGGCCTCGATCTTGTCGATGCCATGGTGGCGGCCGCAGATAGTCACTGCAGCGACGAAGAGGTCGAGGCCATCGAGCGTTCCGCCTGCCCGACCTGCGGTTCCTGCTCCGGCATGTTTACCGCCAATTCGATGAATTGTCTGACCGAGGCGCTGGGTTTGTCGTTGCCCGGCAACGGTTCGCTGGTGGCGACACATGCCGAGCGCAAGGAGCTGTTCCTGCGTGCGGGGCGCTTGATTGTCGATCTGGCCAAACGTTATTACGAACAGGATGACGCTTCAGTGCTGCCGCGTAGTATCGCAACCTTCGAGGCGTTCGAAAATGCGATGACACTGGACATCGCCATGGGCGGCTCGACCAATACGGTGCTGCATCTGCTGGCCATCGCGCACGAGGCCGGCGTTGATTTCACGATGAAGGATATGGACCGGTTGTCGCGCCACGTGCCGACGCTGTGCAAGGTTGCGCCTTCCAGCGAATATCATTTGGAAGATGTGCATCGCGCCGGTGGTATTGCCGCCATCCTTGGGGAAATCGACCGCGCCGGCTTATTGCATGGCGAAGTCGGGACGGTACACAGCAAGACTTTGCGTGACGCTCTGCAGCAGTGGGACATCGCGCAAACGCAAAGTGCGGAGGTGAAAAACTTTTATCGTGCTGCGCCGGGCGGGATCGTAACGACGATCGCATTTTCGCAATCGATGTTGTATCCCGAGTTGGATGCCGACCGTGCGCAGGGCTGTATCCGTGACAAGGCGCATGCCTTTTCGCGGGACGGCGGCCTTGCGGTGTTGTACGGCAATATTGCCGCAGACGGCTGTATCGTCAAAACCGCAGGGGTGGATGACAGCATCCTTAAATTCACTGGCCGTGCACGCGTATTCGAAAGCCAGGATGCCGCTGTTGCCGGCATCCTCGCGGATCAGATTGTCGCGGGCGATGTTGTCGTCATCCGCTATGAAGGGCCCAGAGGCGGCCCCGGCATGCAGGAAATGCTTTATCCGACGTCCTATTTGAAGTCGAAAGGGTTGGGCAAAGCCTGCGCGCTGTTGACCGATGGGCGTTTCTCCGGTGGTACTTCTGGGCTGTCGATCGGTCATGTGTCGCCGGAAGCTGCGAGTGGCGGGGCGATTGCGCTGGTCGAGGACGGCGATACGATTGCCATCGACATTCCGAATCGCGCGATCAACTTGGTGGTTTCAGACGACGTACTCGCTCAGCGACGCGCGGCGATGGATGCCCGCGGCAAGGCCGGCTGGAAACCCGCAGCCGAGCGACCGCGCAAAATTTCTGCGGCATTGCGGGCTTATGCGGCGATGGTGACTTCGGCTGACAAGGGCGCGGTGCGTGACGTTTCGCAAGTCGAGTGATAGGGTAGGCAAATAATTTTCAGGGGGAAGATATGAGCACAGTACAAATGTTGAACGCGCAATTTGGTATCGATGGACATCTTTCTTTCAACGAAGATGCGAGCGGTTTGATCATTGCGATGATTGAAAATTCATCGGCAAAGGCCGCTTTGTGTCTGCAAGGTGGACATCTGATGACTTGGCAGCCGGTGGATCAGTCGGTGCCAGTGGTGTGGCTGTCGCGTGATGCCAAAGTCGCGGCAGGGAAATCTATTCGCGGTGGTGCGCCGGTGTGCTGGCCTTGGTTCGGGGCGCATGCGTCCGAGAGCAGTTTTCCCGGTCATGGCTTTGCGCGTACGGTCCCCTGGCGGTTACTGGAAACCGGTGTCGAGCCTGGGGGCGCAACGCGTCTGAGATTGCGCTTGGAGAATAGCGAGAAAACGCTGGCTCAATGGCCCCATGCCTGTCAGCTTGATCTGAATATTTACGTGGGGGAAACTTTGCGGATGGAGCTGGTAACCGAGAATACCGGCAGCGAAGCCTTCGTAATTGGTGAGGCCCTCCATACCTATTTTCAAATTGGCGACATTGGTGCTGTGCGCGTTTCCGGGCTTGAAGGTTGTGAATACTGGGATAAGGTCGGAGGCTCTAATCTGCGCCGGCAGACGGGTTCAATTGCGTTTGCCGAAGAGACTGACCGGGTTTACATCAATACTGCTGCCGAGTGTGTGATTGAAGATGAAAGGTTGAAACGGCGAATCCATGTGTCCAAGTCCGGCAGCCAGTCGACGGTGGTCTGGACACCGTGGGTTGAAAAGGCCGAAAAGATGGGTGATATGGGACAGCCGGATGGCTGGCGCGAGATGGTCTGTGTGGAATCTGCCAACGCGCTGGAGAATCTGGTGACTGTCGCGCCGGGAACTTGTCATTCGCTGGTCGTCGAATATCGTGCGGTGAATATCGCGTAAGTCATCTTGACCGGGAGGCAGGGCATGAAATTTCGAAATATTTATCTGGCACTTTCTGTGCTTTCCATGGCAGCGTGTCAACCACAAACGGCGGTCGAGACGCCTGCTGCTACTGAAGTGGTTTCCCCCGCTCCAGTCGAAGCGCTACCGGTTTCAGCGCCAGCCGTGGCCGATTCAGCGCTGGCATCTGATCGTGTGGCGGCGGCACCCGAGCCAGTTTTGGCCAGCAAGCCGGTGGTAAAACAAATCATTCCCCCGGCGCGAGTGGCTGAAAATCCAGCACCAACGCCCGCCGTTGCTAATGTTGTTGCGGCGATACCGGTTGAGGTCAAATCTCCAGAGAAGGCTACATCGGCTGTTTTGTCGGAAAGCGATGCGCTGGCACTGGCCAAAAAGAACGGCTGTCTGGCTTGTCACGCGATCGACAAAAAGGTTTTTGGCCCGGCATGGCGGGATGTCGCGGCCAAGTACCGCGGGGATAGTGGTGCCGAAGCGAGGCTGGCGGAGAAAATCGCCAAGGGCGGCGCTGGTGCCTGGGGCAATATGCCGATGCCAGCCAATCCAAAAATCAGTGAGGCCGAGCGGCGGTCGCTGGCAAAGTTTGTGTTGTCGTTAAAATAGTTGTCAACGTTGGATGGTCGGCCGGCGTTAGATGCGCACTGCCGGAAAATTTGGTTTGCAAGGCAGGCAGAGTTGTTTAGAATCATTACCGAGGGCTGGAGCCTTCATTTTTACAGCGTGTTCAATTACAAACGGAGAGACTATGAAATCTATCATCGTAAGCATGGTTGCAGCAGCAGGTCTGATGGTTGCAGGTTCGGCAATGGCGACTGACATGCCGGCCGTGGCAAAGAAAAATAACTGCACTGCTTGTCACGCTGTGGACAAGAAAGTAGTGGGCCCGGCTTGGAAAGATGTCGCAGCCAAATACAAGGGCGATGCCGCTGCCTGGGATAAGGTTGCTACCAAGATCAAAAAGGGTGGTAGCGGTGCATGGGGTGCTATGCCAATGCCGGCTAACCCCAAGGTTAGCGATGACGACATGAAGGAAATCATTGCCTTTATCAAGGGTCTGTAATTTCGGTTGTAACCAGCAGAAAAGCCGGCGATGCCGGCTTTTCTGCTTTTACGCCTCCGCGTTCATTGCGCTGCAATTCTCGGCTTGGGGGATAATCCAAACCGTTTAAATTCAGGTCAAGGTGGATGAATGAAGCGGGTCTGCCAATTGTTTTTTCTATTTTTTATCGCCCCCTCAACGGCTTGGGCGGCGGATAACGGCGTGGATCATGTTTTTGGAATGATCAATGCCTTTCTCGCGCAGATCATCTTTTTTGACATCTTCCCGGGGGAAGCTTCCATGCCGATTGTCGTGGCTTGGCTGATCATCGCGGCCGTTTTCCTGACAATCAGATTCAATTTCGTCAACTTGCGCATGATGCGCCATGCCTATCGGGTGCTGCGGGGCAAATACCGCACCGCGGAAGATCGTGGCGAGGTTAGTCCCTTTCAGGCACTGTCGACGGCGCTTTCTGCCACGGTAGGGCTGGGTAATATCGCGGGTGTGGCCATTGCCATTTCCATCGGCGGCCCCGGGGCCACATTCTGGATGATCGTGGCGGGCTTCCTTGGGATGTCGACCAAGTTTACCGAGGCCACGCTGGCCCAGATGTACCGCGAGGTTCGCCCCGATGGCAAGTTGATGGGGGGTGCGATGGAATATTTGTCCCAAGGCTTGGCAGAAAAGGGCGCGCCGAAGGTGGGTAGGGCGCTGGCAATTTTGTTTGCGGTATTTACCGTGCTGGGTTCCTTTGGGGCGGGGAGCGCATTTCAGGTGAGTCAATCCATGGGCGCCGTGCAGGCGCAAATTCCCTTTTTTCGTGAAGTGCCGCTGGCCTTTGGAATATTGATGGGTGCAGCGGTCGGGCTGGTTATTATCGGCGGTCTGCGCCGGATTGCTCATGTGGCGGAAGCAGTGGTGCCGAGCATGGTGGTGATCTATCTCTCGGCATGTCTCTGGATTATCGGAAGTAATGCGGCACTGGTTCCGCAGGCGCTTGCGACAATCGGGACGGAAGCATTCTCGCCGATGGCCGTTACTGGCGGCGTGGTCGGCGTGATTGTGCAGGGATTCAAGCGGGCGATGTTCTCCAGCGAGGCGGGACTAGGTTCGGCAGCCATTGCGCATTCCACCGCATCGGTTAAGTATCCGATCCGTCAGGGACTGGTCGCCCTGTATGAGCCATTCATCGACACGGTGATCATTTGCACCATGACGGCTTTGGTGATTGTCATTACCGGCGTGTATGCCGCACCCGAGTACGAGAGTTTGCGCGCAACTGCTCAGGGCGCGGCGCTGACCTCGGTCGCGTTTTCTACCATCTCTCCAGTATTCAGCACGATTCTGACCTTATCGGTTGTTTTGTTTGCCTTCAGCACGGCGATTTCCTGGTCGTATTATGGCGAGCGCTGCTGGGTTTATGTGTTTGGCGATCACTATTCGCTGTTCTACAAAGTTATTTTTCTGGGCTTCTCGGTGATTGCTTCTGTTGTAAGCGCTGCAAACTTGCTGGAGTTTACGGAGCTATTGGTGCTGGGGATGGCTTTCCCGAACCTGATCGGGCTTTATCTGCTTAGCGGCAAGGTCAAGGTCGCGCTCGGGCAATACACGGATAAGCTTGCCAGTGGTGAGCTGGATCGTGAAATCAGCCTCAAATAGTGGTTGTCAGCAGTTTGGTGGCTAACACCGCAAGTAGCAGGGCGAAGAGTTTGCGCAGTTTTTCAACGTCCAATCGATGTGCCAGCCGTGCCCCGATTGGCGCTGTAAAGAGGCTGGCCAGTCCGGTCCAGAAAATCGCCGGCAAATAACCGAAACCGGCATGCGGCGCGGGTAGTCCGCTGACATCCCAGCCTCCGATGGCATAACCCAGGCTGGCGCCGGCCGCCAGAGGAAAGCCTGTCGCCGACGCCGTGCCGATGGCGTTGCGCAGCGGCACATTGCACCAGACCAGAAACGGGACGACAAAGGTGCCGCCACCGATGGAAACCAGGCTGCTGAGACTGCCGGTGATTATCCCAAAAGCGGTCATTCCCGCTGTGCCCGGCAATCGGCGGGCCGGAGGGGGTTTGCTGCCGAGCCACATTTGTCCCGCGACCAGATAGACGAAGCAGGCAAAGAATATGGCGAGGAAAGATGCGGGGACTTGCGCCGCGATCCAGGTGCCGAAACCGGTGCCCAACAGTATGCCGGGCGTAAGTGCCCGGAAAGTTGGCCAATGCACGCCGCCCAATTGGTGATGCTTGCGCAGACTGGCCAGCGAGGTAAACAGAATGATGCCCATGGCGCTGCCCAGAGAAAGTTGCAGCAAATGGGATGCCGGCATGCCCTGTGCCTGAAACAGAAATGCCAGCACCGGCACGAGTAACAGTCCCCCGCCGATCCCGAACAATCCGCCCAGCCAGCCGGTCAATGAGCCGAGCGCAAGGTAGGCCAGCAGCCAAGAGTAATCAGGCAGCAATCAGATGCCCAACAATGAAATTCCACTCTGCGGGATCGACCGGTGTAATCGATAGCCGGTTGCCTTTTTGCAGCGTGCGCAGGTTTTGCAGTTCGGAATGCTCGCGCAATTCCGCGATGGGAACCAGCCGTGTTTTTCGGACAAGTTGCACATCCACGTTGAACCAGCGCGGGCTTTCCCGGGTGGCCTTGGGGTCGAAGTATTTGTTATCCGGATCAAACTGGGTGGCATCCGGGTAGGCGGGTGCGGAAACCCTGGCGATACCGGCAATGCCGGCTTCCTTGCAATTGGAGTGGTAGAACAGCACGCCATCGCCGACACTCATCTGGTTGCGCATGAAATTGCGCGCCTGATAATTACGCACGCCGTACCAGGCGACGGTTTGCTGAGGCATATTTGCCAAATCATCAACACTGACATCCGAGGGCTCGGACTTCATCAGCCAGTAACGCATATTGATTCGCTCCGAAAAAAGAAATGCGGCCGAAGCCGCATTTCAAATCAAGCCCCCCGCCTGTGCCGTGGGTCCAAAGTCTTGAACCCGGGTTCAAGAGGGCTGCCTTCCGGTTGCATCAGGTACATCCACAAGGGACGCGCACAACAGCAACATTGGGTCGGCGGCCTAAGCTTTCGCTTATCGGTTCAAAGCATAGTGAGCCTCACGAACACCGCAGGGGACAACTCAGAACAGCTTGTCTTGCTCGGCCAGAGCCTCGTCAATCGCTGTCTCCATGGCACTCATTCTACGCCGGATTGCTCCGAGGTCAACGCCTCGTCCCACCTTGGTCGTCAGCAATTCGTGGGCAATATTCAGTGCGGCCATGATGGCGATGCGTTCGATGCTGGCAAGCTTTCCGGCATCACGAATCTCCCGCATTTTTCGGTCGAGATAGGCGACCGCATCCAGCAGTTCGCCGCGCTCTTCTTCCGGGCAGGCGACACGCAATTCGCGATCAAGGATTTTGATATCGAGCGTTTTGATTTCGCTGTTCATGAGCGATCTTCCGGCAGGGTGAGCAGCAGTTTCTCAAGGCGGGCTTTGGCCGTTTCCATGCGATCACCGAATTGCCGGTTGCTACTTTGGGCATGTGCCAACTCTTGGCGTAACCGGAGATTCTCTTCACGCAATTTGGCGCTGTTGCTGATCAACAGTGCAAGCTTGGTTTCCAGACTGTGCAGTTCATTTTCCATGCGGCGACTATAGAGGGAAAACTGCCGAATCGTCAAATAGTAAGCGTAACAACTCAACGTTGATTCACCCGGCAATTTTTGCAGGAGGCGGGCTCGCGTGTTAAAGTGCGCGCCGCTTTGAGGTGCCGTGCGGCTGACGCCGCGCGGTTAAACGGGAAACAGGTGTGATGCCTGTGCTGCCCCCGCAACGGTCAGCGAGTGCGGGTCCGCCATCAGCCACTGTGCGAATGCATGGGAAGGCGGCGGATCAAAACTTGCGAGCCCGGATACCGGCCTGGAAGCCTGGTTCAGGAAATGCTGCGGGAGGCGCATGAACGTATCGCGGAGCCTTCCGCGTTCTGCGTTTTCTCCCTCATTTCCTGATTTTGTTATGTTCCAACGGGGACGCTTGGAACACAATCGGGAAATTATCATGAAACAAAGAATACTTCTTGCCGCATTTTTATGTGCGGCTACACCTTTCGCAAATGCAGAAGCTTCCGCAGATCTCGACGAAGTGGTCGTGACAGCTGCCCGTGTGGAACAGCCGCTGGACCAGTCGATGGCACACGTTACGGTCATCGGGCCGAAAGAAATTCGCGAGTCTCAGGCTGCAGACGTTCCTTCGCTGTTAAAGAATCTCTCCGGTGTGGAAATCTACCAGGCGGGTGGCGTTGGCAAACAGAGCAGTCTGTTTGTTCGTGGCACTAACTCCAGCCACGCTTTAGTGTTGCTGGACGGGGTGCGGATAGGGTCGGCGACTTCCGGCATGACGGCGATCGATCAGCTGATGCTGGATCAGGTCGAGCGCATTGAGGTCGTGCGCGGCAACGTCAGTAGCCTGTATGGATCGGAAGGCATTGGCGGGGTGATCCAGATATTTACCAAGCGCGGCAAGGGGGCGCCGGCATTGAATGTCAGCGCCGGAGCGGGCTCGCATAACACCCGGCGCGCAACGGCCAGGTTTGGAGGCGAAGCGGGAGACACATTGTTCCATGTGCAGGTATCCAAATTCAAGACTGATGGCGTATCGTCGATCAAGTCTAGCCTAGTGCCGACAGTCAATCCGGACAAGGACGGCTATGACAATACGAGCATTTCTGCCAATGTGCGCCAGCAATTCGGCGACGACCACAGCTTATTGTTCTCGTTGTTCAACAGTCGAGCCGACAGCCAAACCGACAACGCCTTTGGTCTGACATCCGACACGAACCAGAGCCGTGCTGCGGTCAGCACAATGACGTTAGCCTCGAACAACCGTTTGAGCGAGATGTGGCAGAGCAAGCTGCAGTTATCGCAAGGCATGGACGATACGCAGAACTTCCTGAACGGCGTGCCGGATCTGGGACTGGGGGCGCAGTTCAAGACTGTCAGCGACCAGACAAGCTGGCAGAACACGTTGCAGCTCGGTCAGCATAACGTGCTGAACATTGGCGTCGAGCAACTCAAGCAGCGCGTGTCGAGTAGCACCATATTTACGCGTACCAACCGCACCGACGATAGCCTGTTCGCGGGTTATACCGGCGTGTACGGCGCGCATCAGGTGCAACTCAACCTGCGCCGCGACCGTTATTCCGATTTCGGTGCGGCAGATACCCACTTACTGGGATATGGTTATGAGGTCAACGACGCGTGGCGGGTGACGGCCAGCACAGCCACCGCATTCAAGGCGCCTACACTGAACGACTTGTTCTATCCCTTCGTTGATTATGTCGGCTTTTCTTACACAGGCAATCCAAACCTGAAGCCGGAGCGTTCGCGCAACAATGAGTTGGGACTGCACTATGTTCAAGGTGCACAGCGTGCTGACATCGTGTACTTCGACAATCGTATCAGCGATCTGATCGTCAACAATTACTTGCCGGCCAGTACCATGGTCAACCTAGGCGAGGCTCGTATCGACGGTTTCGAGGTGTCGTACGCGGGGCATTTTGGCGACACCGGTGTGAAGGCGGCGCTGACCCAGCAAAATCCGCGTGATGCTCAGACCGGCCTGGCGTTGCTGCGCCGCGCAAAGTCCTTTTCCAGCATTGGCTTGACGCAGAAATTCGGCGCATGGCAGGTTGGAAGCGAGTGGCAACACAGCGGTGTTCGCGCAGACATCGACATCAACACCTTCTCCCGCACTACGCTAGCTAGCTATGATGTCGTGAATCTGACTGCCCGCTATGCGCTGGACAAACAGTTCGGTCTGTCACTGCGCGTGGACAACCTGTTCAACAAGGATTACATGCTGGCGCATGGCTACAACACGCTGGGCCGCACGCTCTTTGTCGGCCTGAATTACCAATAAAACGACGCTGGGGCAGCGCATCGCCCCGGTTTTCTGTTAAAGTTTCCCGCATTGAAATTCCGGTGGAAATACCCCAAGGAGCCAACGTGAACATCCTGAAAAACCGAACATTCCAGATCGCTGCGGCGCTTGCCGCGCTGATGGCTGCGACCCGCTTTAATCATTTCGGATCGGCGGTGTCGCTGCCCGATGCGTCCTATGCCATATTTTTCCTCGCGGGGCTATTCTTGGGGCGTGCTCGGGGGGCTGCGATGATATTGCTGGCACTGTTGGCGGGCGCGGTGTTGGTGGATTGCTACGCAATCAACTTCCAGAACGTCAGCGCATGGTGCGTCACGCCGGCCTACGGGCTGCTGCAACTCGCCTATATCGTGCTGTGGCTGATGGGGCGCAGTTTTGCACCGCATCACGCGCTGAATTTGCGCGGTTTCCTGAATCTTGGCCTGATGACGGTTGCGGCCGGCAGCGTGGCTTTCTGGATCGCCAATGTCGCGTTCTTCCTGTTTGCCGGTTATTTCGGCAACATGACTTTTGGCGAATACGTCGCGGGTGTCGTCGCCTATCAGGTTTCTTATGTGGTGGTGATGCTGGTCTATGTGGCGCTGGCGGCCGGTGTGCAGTCGGTGTTTGGCAACCCATCGCGCAGTCGTGCCATAACAGCCTGAAGCGCGGAGACGACACGTTCAGCGCATGACCTCTGCCTCGCTCTACCTGCGCCTGCTCGGCTATGTAAAGCCTTACTGGCGCGTCTTCGCGGCTTCCATCCTTGGTATGGCGGTCGCGGCTGCAACCGAGCCGCTCCTGCCCGCACTGCTGAAACCCATGCTGGATGGCACGTTTGTGCACAAAGACGATACGGTTATCCGGCTGGCGCCGTTTTTCATCGTGGCGATTTTCCTTGTACGCGGCGTGGCCACTTTCATTTCAACCTACGCCATCAACTGGGTCGGAAACAAGGTGGTGATGGATCTGCGCGACGAAATGTTCGGCAAGCTGCTGAGTTTGCCCACGCGCTACTACGATGATCACGCGACAGGCAACCTGATTTCGAAGCTGACCTTCGATGTGACCCAGGTCACGGCCGCCGCAACAACCGTGGTGACCATTGTGGTGCGCGATTCCATCATCATCGCGGGCCTGCTGGGTTGGCTGTTCTATCTCAACTGGAAGCTGACGCTGCTTTCGCTGGTGATGGCGCCGGTCATTGCTTACATCATTCGCACCATCAGCCAGCGTATGCGTACCAGCAGCCGTGATTCGCAGCGGGCTATGGGCGACATTACCCAAGTCATCGAAGAAAGCGTGACCGCGCACAAGGTCGTCAAACTGTTTGGCGGTCAGCACTACGAAAGCGGCCGTTTCCACGAGCAGGCCAACTGGGTGCGCCGCCACAATATGAAACAGGCTACCGCGGCTGCGGCGAACGTCCCCATCGTGCAAATGGTTGCGGCCATTGCGTTGGCCGTCATTGTTTATCTCGTGACGCAACAGGCAAAAACGGACGAAACAACGGTGGGCGGCTTTCTTTCCTTTGTTGCCGCGATGCTGATGCTCACCGCGCCGCTGAAGCGTCTGACCGGTGTGAGCGAGTATCTGCAGCGCGGCCTCGCGGCTGCAGAGAGCGTGTTCGAGTTGCTCGATACGGAAAGTGAAACTGACACCGGCACAATTTCGGTCGGCCGCGTGCGCGGCGAACTGGTTTTCGATCAGGTCACTTTTGCCTACGGCGACGACGGTCGGCACGCACTTCGACAAATTGTGCTGGATGTTCGGGCGGGTGAGAGTATCGCGCTGGTGGGTGCCTCCGGCAGTGGCAAAACCACACTCGCGAATCTGGTGCCGCGTTTCTATGTACCCACGCTGGGACGCATTTTGCTGGACGGACAAAATATCAATGCGCTAACGCTGACCAGCCTGCGCGCCAACATTGCGCTCGTCAGTCAGGAAGTGGTGCTGTTCAACGATACGGTCGCGGCCAACATTGCTTATGGATTGTCACGCGAAGTGAGCCCTGCCGAGATTGAGGCGGCCGCGACGGCGGCGCACGCCATGGAATTCATCCGTGACTGGCCCGAGGGCTTGGGTACTGTTGTCGGCGAACGCGGCGTCAAGCTTTCCGGCGGCCAGCGCCAACGCATCGCGATTGCGCGCGCCATTCTCAAAAATGCGCCCATTCTGATTCTGGATGAGGCGACCTCCGCGCTCGACAGCGAATCCGAGCGCCATGTGCAGGCGGCGCTGGAAACCCTGATGCAAGGCCGCACGACGCTGGTAATCGCGCACCGTCTGTCCACCATCGAGAAAGCGGACCGGATTGTGGTGCTGCAAAAAGGCGAGATTGCGGAAATCGGCAACCATGCCGAATTGCTGGCGAAGCAGGGCGTCTACGCGCAGTTGCACCGCATGCAGTTCGGTGTTGCCGATGCGGGCATCGCCGGTTGACAGGCTTTCGTGATGTCGCTACATTTCAAACCCAACCATTTCACTCAACCACTTTTATTCAGGAGATCATCATGGCTGTGCTCGTAGGCAAACAGGCGCCCGATTTCAACGCCGTTACCGTCATGGGTAACAACGAAATCAACGAAACTTTCAACCTGAAAAAACACATCAACGGCAAATACGCGGTGATTTTCTTCTACCCGCTCGACTTTACCTTCGTATGCCCGTCCGAGCTGATTGCCTTTAATCATCGTCTGGACGAATTCAAGAAGCGCAACGTGGAAGTGATGGGCATCTCCATCGACTCGCAATTTACCCACCTGGCCTGGAAAAACACCCCCGTGGAAAAAGGCGGCATCGGTCAGGTACAGTATCCGCTGGTGGCCGACGTCAAACACGAAATCTGCAAGGCCTACGACGTTGAATTCGATGCCGCCGGTGTGGCATTCCGGGGCTCCTTCCTGATTGATCGCGCCGGCGTGGTGCGTCACCAAGTCGTGAACGATCTCCCGCTGGGCCGTAACATCGACGAGATGCTGCGCATGGTGGACGCGCTGCAATTTACCGAAGAACACGGCGAAGTCTGCCCGGCCGGTTGGGCCAAGGGCAAGGCCGGCATGAATGCTTCGCCGGAGGGTGTAGCCAAATATCTGGCCAACCACGCGGGCGAACTTTAATCCCCCGTAAGTTGACCCGAAAGGCTCCTGCGGGAGCCTTTTTGTTTGCCGGATAATTTTTATGACTGAACACAAACGGATTTTGCGACACATGTGGCGTCATCGCTGGACCGCCTTTCTGCTGGTCGCGATGTCCTACATTTTGTCGTTTTTTCATCGCGTGGCGCCGGCCACCATTGCGGGCGATTTGCAGCAGGCCTTCCACACCACGGGTGCGGAGCTGGGCATGCTGGCTGCGACCTATTTTTACGTGTACACCGTGATGCAAATTCCCACCGGTGTTCTCGTGGATACGCTGGGGCCACGGCGCATCGTGGCCATGGGCGGGCTGGTGGGCGGGCTGGGGGCCATTCTGTTCGGGTTGGCCCCGAGCTTTGAGGTCGCGGCTATCGGTCGGACGCTGGTCGGCTTGGGCGTGTCCGTGATGTTTATTGCCCTGCTGAAAATCAACGCCGCCTGGTTTTATGAGCGACATTTCGCGACGGCTACCGGCCTGACCGTCTTGCTGGGCAATATCGGGGCTGTGCTGGCGGCCATCCCGCTGGCGTGGCTGATGGCGCTGATGTCCTGGCGAGATGTGTTCGTCGGGATCGGGCTTTTTTCCCTGTTGCTGGCGTTGCTGAGCTGGCGCCTGATTCACGACCATCCCAAATCGGCAGGGCTACCTTCGATGCGGCAACTGGAAGGCAAGGATGATCATCAGCCACACCTCGGTCATTGGCTCGATGGGTTGCGGCAGGTGGTGCGAAACCCGGCTTCCTGGCCGGGATTTTGGGTCAATGTCGGCATAGCCGGCAGTTTTTTTAGTTTTGCCGGGCTTTGGGCCGTGCCCTTTTTGATGCAAGGCCACGGCATGAGCCGTGAACTGGCCAGCTGGCACACCACCGTGTTGCTGCTCGCCTTCGCTTTTGGTGCGCTATTTAGCGGGATGGTGTCCGATCGTCTGGAGCGACGCAAACCGGTGTTGCTGACATTGGCGCTGCTTTATTGCCTGTGCTGGGGCGCGTTACTGGCCGGCGGGACGATGTCGCTGTCGGCAAGCCTGTTGCTCTTCGGATTGATGGGTACGGGGGCTGCCGGATTTACCCTGAGCTGGTCCTGCGCCAAGGAAGTGAATTCTCCGGCACTGAGCGGGATGGCGACCAGCCTGGTGAATACGGGGGCGTTCCTGTCGGCAGGGCTGCTCCAGCCGCTGGCGGGATGGCTGCTGGATCGTGCAAGCGCCTGGCGTGGCGCTGCAATGCCGGAGGGCTACACGCTTGCCGATTACCGTATAGGCCTTTCCGCCATGTTGGCTTTTGCATTGCTGGGGCTCTTTTCCGCCACGCGCGTGCGGGAAACCTTTGGCCGCAACCCGAACGCTTAAGCGCTGCATATTTGTCTGGCCCTGCTAAAATCGCGGTCATTATTCACGGGACGGATTTCGCGCCATGCTGATCTGGTTTGTAGTGCTGTATTTGCTGGTTTCCGTCGGGATCGGTTTGTATGCCGCAACGCGCGTGCACAGCGCCAAAGATTTCGCGGTGGCCGGCCGGCATTTACCTTTGCCTATCGTCACCGCGACCGTTTTTGCCACCTGGTTTGGCGCGGAAACGGTACTGGGAATTTCCGCAACTTTTGTGCAGGAAGGCCTCGGCGGTGTCGTCGCGGATCCGTTTGGTGCGGCGCTGTGTTTGATTCTGGCGGGACTGTTTTTTGCCAATCGCCTGTACCGCATGAATTTGCTGACTATCGGCGATTTTTACCGCGTGCGTTACAACAAGGCGGTCGAGTTGATCGCGGCGGTGTGCATCGTGATTTCCTATCTTGGCTGGGTGTCGGCGCAGATCATGGCGCTCGGACTGGTCTTCAATGTCATTAGCGGCGGCGCCGTATCGCAGGAAGCCGGCATGGTGGTTGGCGCTCTGATCGTGCTGACCTACACCACCTTTGGCGGCATGTGGTCGGTGGCGCTGCTCGACTTTGTACAAATGACCGTCATCATGTGCGGCATGTTGTTCATCGCCTGGTTTGTCAGCGGAATGACGGGCGGTGTTGGGGTGGTCGTCTCGCACGCCGCCGCCTCGGGAAAGCTGGATTTTTTCCCCAAGGGCGACTACACCCATTGGGTCCCTTTCATTGGCGCTTGGCTGACTATGATGCTGGGGTCCATTCCGCAGCAGGATGTGTTTCAGCGTATCACCGCCGCGCGGGATGAGAAGACTGCGGTGCGCGGCTCCGTGCTGGGCGGCTCGCTGTATTTCGCCTTTGCATTTGTGCCGATGTTTTTGGCCTACTCGGCCACACTCGTTGACCCCCAACTTTTTGGCGAACTACTGGAACAGGATTCCCAGTTAGTCCTGCCCACTCTGATTTTGCAGCACACGCCGGTGTTTGCGCAGGTCATTTTCTTCGGCGCGCTGCTGTCCGCCATCATGAGCTGCTCATCGGCCACGCTGCTGGCGCCCTCGGTCGCGTTTACCGAAAATATTCTCAAGCATTTCATGTTCGAACAAATGTCCGATCGGCAGTTTTTGCGTGCCATGCGCATTACCTTGTGGGGTTTTGGTGCAGTGGTTTTGGGTGTCGCGCTGAATTCGGAGCTGAGTATTTTCAAGATGGTTGAAAATGCCTACAAAATTACCCTGGTTGCTGCGTTTGTCCCGTTGGCTTTCGGGCTTTACTGGAAGCGCGCCAATACCCAGGGCGCACTGCTGGCAATGGTGTTGGGACTGACGACCTGGGGTTTGTGCGAGGTGTTTGAGCCCTCCCAAATATGGCCACCGCAATTGATCGGCTTGCTGATGAGCATTGTCGGGATGCTGGTTGGGTCGCTGACGCCCAAGCTGATTCACGATCCCCTACCCGAGGAGCCCGAGCACGCCTGGTTGCATCACCATGCGGCCAGCCACACCGAACACACCGTTCCATTGCCTCCCCGTCACGCGGCCGATTGAGTGTCATATTCCTGTCATAAATTATTCATACCCTTGCAACTCCACAGCGACGTGAAGGGGTAAAAAATGACAGCGAAAATTTTGTTGGTAGAAGACGAGCTGGCTATCCAGGAATTACTGGAATTCAATATTCGGCAAGCCGGATTTCAGGTGATGCGCGCCGAAGATGCCGAAACGGCCTGGCAGCAAATCCGCACGCAATTGCCGGATATGATTCTGCTGGACTGGATGTTGCCCAACACCAGCGGCATCGTTCTGGCGAAACAGTTGCGCGCGGATGCACGCACCAAAGACATTCCCATCATCATGCTGACGGCGCGGGGTGACGAGCGCGACAAGGTGATGGGGCTGGAAGCCGGTGCGGACGACTACATCACCAAGCCGTTTTCTCCGCGCGAACTCATGGCGCGCATTCGGGCGGTGCTACGCCGCCATATTCCGCAAATGCCGGACGAAACCATCAAGGTGGCCGGCCTGATGCTGTCTCCCACGGCACATCGTGTGGTAGCCGGTGATGTCAGCATCGAGCTGGGCCCGACAGAATTCCGGCTGCTGCATTTCTTCATGACCCATCCGGAACGGGTATACAGCCGTACCCAATTGCTTGATCAGGTCTGGGGTACGCAGGTCTTTGTCGAAGAACGCACGGTCGACGTGCACATCCGGCGTTTGCGTGCGGCATTGGAGCCGGCGGAATTTGATGGCATGATTCAGACCGTGCGTGGCAGCGGCTACCGCTTTTCGACCCAATAGGAAAAAACTTGCAGGAATTCTGGTGGAAACTTACCACGCCCATGATTCTGGTGGCGTTTGCCGCACTGATCATCTGGGGCGTATTTTCTTTTGCGCTGGCGGTGGTTTTCACCCTGTTCGTGCTGTTGCTAGTGATGGGCTTGCACGCCCGCCAGCTTTACCGGCTGGGGCAGTGGCTATCCAATCCGCTTTTGCAAACCATTCCCTCGGCGGGCGGCATCTGGAACGAGGTTTATTCACGTCTGTACAAAATGGTGAAGCGCCACAACCAGACCAAGCAAGAGCTGGCGGCAGAGTTGCAGCACATCGAGCAAGCTACGGCTGCGCTGCCGGAAGGCGTGGCGATTCTCGGCACAGGACACCGCATCGAATGGTGCAATCCGCTGGCGCAGGCCCATTTCGGTTTGGACCCGCAATTCGACATCCGGCAGGACATCACCTATCTGGTGCGGCAACCCGAGTTCATTACCTACCTGCAACAGCGTGATTTCCGGGACCCACTGGTGATGCGGCCTTCGCGGCATCAGGAAATGGTCTTGTCGATCAAGCTTGTGCCCTACGGCGAGGACAAACATCTGCTGATCAGCCGTGACATTACCCAGCTGGAACGCATCGAGGCGATGCGCCGGGATTTCGTGGCCAATGTTTCGCACGAATTGCGCACACCGCTGACGGTGGTGAACGGCTTCGTCGAAAACTTGCGCGACATGCCGGATATCGATCGTGCCGACGCGCAACGCGCTTTGCAGCTGGTCGCCGAACAGACTGCGCGCATGGAAAACCTGGTTTCCGATTTGCTCTCGCTGTCGCGGCTGGAAAACGACCAGAGCCCGATGCGCGAAGAGGATATCGACGTTGCCGTTCTGCTGCACGGGATCGCCGAAGACGGGCGTGCGCTGAGTGCAGGACGACATACGCTGCACGAGGTGGTGGCGGCAGGGATCAAGTTGCGTGGCAATCCCGACGCCATCCGCAGCGCGTTTGGCAATCTGCTCACCAACGCTATTCGCTACACGCCCGCCGGCGGCGATATCTGGTTGCGCTGGGAGTTGCGCGGCGAACAGGTTATTTACGCCGTGCAGGACAGCGGGATCGGCATCGCGCCGCAGCACATTCCGCGTCTGACCGAACGTTTCTACCGGGTGGACCGCAGCCGTTCACGCGAAACCGGTGGCACCGGCCTGGGGCTGGCCATCGTCAAACATATCGCCATGCGCCATCAGGCCCAGCTGGAAATTACCAGTGAGGAAGGCAAAGGCAGCACTTTTTCGCTCACCTTCCCGGCACGGCGGGTAACGCGCTGAGCGGTCGCTCAGAGCAGAATGCGCTCGATCCCGCCGTTGTTGGCTTTTTGCAAATAATCGTCCTGCCAGTTTTCGCCGAGTAGCCGGTTCGCCAGCGTCACCACCAGATAATCGGCCTCGATGCCGGTATCGTCCCCATAGCGTTTCAAACCCTGCAGGCAGGACGGGCACGAAGTCAGCACAGTGACGGGCTGTTCCGGCGCACCGGGGGTCAGGCCGAGTTTGGAGAGGCCGCTTTCCAGCTCCTCCTGCTTGCGCATTTTGACCTGCGAGGCGATGTCCGGACGGCTCACGGCAAAAGTGCCGGATTCGCCGCAGCAACGATCGTTCAGGGGCACATCGACGCCCATCAACTGTCGGGTTACTTTCGCCGAGTCGTAGGTTTTCATCGGTGTGTGGCAGGGTTCGTGGTACAGATATTTTTGTCCCTCGACACCGCTCAGGCTGATCCCTTTTTCCATCAGATATTCATGGATATCGAGCAGGCGGCAGCCCGGGAATATTTTCTCGAATTCGTACTTCAGCAGCTGATCCATGCAGGTTCCGCAGGACACGATCACCGTCTTGATGTCGAGATAATTGAGCGTGTTCGCCACGCGATGGAACAGCACCCGGTTTTCGGTGGTGATCTGCTGGCCTTTGTCGTGATTGCCGGAAGAGGATTGCGGATAGCCGCAGCACAAATAGCCTGGCGGCAAAACCGTGGTCGCGCCAAGGTCGTAGAGCATCGCCTGAGTCGCCAGTCCGACATTGGAAAACAACCGCTCCGAGCCGCAGCCGGGGAAATAGAACACGGCGTCGCTGTCATCGGCGGCGCGTTGCGGATTGCGAATCACGGGCACCATGCTCTGATCTTCCAGCCCCAGCAAGGCCCGCGAGGTGCGCATCGGCATCGCCTTGGGCATCGGCCGGTTGATGATATGAATGACCTGCGCCGTCAACGCCGGCTTGCCCAGCGTGGCGCGCGGCTGGCGCTTGCTGTTGCGGATCAATCCGAGTTTGCTGACGGCCTGGTAAGCAATACGCTGGCCCCAGTAGCCCCATTCGATCATCAGCTTGCGAATAATCTTGATCGTGGCCGGATCGGTTGCATTCAGGAAGGTCATCGCCGCGGCGGTGCCGGGGTTGAATTTCTTCTTGCCCTGTTTGCGCAGGAAATTGCGCATCGCCACGGAAACATCGCCGAAATCGATATCCACCGGGCAGGGTTTCTCGCAGCGGTGGCAGACGGTGCAATGGTCGGCCACATCGTTGAACTCGTCGAAATGCTGGATGGAAATGCCGCGCCGGGTTTGCTCCTCGTAAAGGAAAGCCTCGATCAGCAGCGAGGTGCCCAGAATCTTGTTGCGCGGCGAGTAGAGCAGATTGGCGCGCGGCACATGTGTGCTGCAGACCGGTTTACATTTGCCGCAACGCAGACAATCCTTGATGGAATCGGCGATTTCCGACAGCTCGCTTTTCTCAAGAATCAGACTTTCCAGCTCCATCAAATTGAAGCTGGGCGTATAGGCACGTTCGAGATTGCCGCCCTTGAGCAGTTTCCCCCGGTTGAAGTGGCCCTCGGGATCAACTTTCTGTTTGTAGGCGGCGAAGGGTGCAAGCTCGTGCGCTTCCAGAAAATCGAACTTGGTAATACCGATCCCGTGTTCGCCGGAGATCACGCCGCCCAGGGATTTGGCCAGCGCCATGATGCGATCCACCGCGCGGTTTGCCTGCTGCAGCATGGCGTAATCGTCGGAGTTCACCGGAATGTTGGTATGCACATTGCCGTCACCCGCATGCATGTGCAGCGCGACGAAGACCCGGCCTTTCAGCACCTGCTGGTGGATGGCAGTGCACTGCTCAAGAATCGGCTGGTACGTTGTTCCGCCAAAAATCTGGCGCAGCGGTTCGCGCAGTTCCTGCTTCCAGGAAGCGCGCAGCAGGTGGCGCTGGACGGCATCGAAGACCGTGGCTGCATCCTGCCGGTCGGCCGGGGCATAAAGAGACTCCGCCAGCGGCGCATCGAGATTGTCGAGCAGCCATTGCCAGCGGGCGCGCACTTCGGCCAGCAGTTCGCGGGCGCGCTGCGGACGGTTACCGAGCAATTCTTCATCGCCGATTTGCGCATCATCCTGATAATGCAAGGGCAGCTCACCGGCAAAAAATTCGTCGAGCGCAGCCAGCAGCGCAAGCTTGTTGCTCAGCGACAGCTCGATGTTGATGCGCTCCACGCCGTCGCAATAGTCGCCCATGCGCGGCAGCGGAATGACCACATCCTCGTTCACCTTGAACGCATTGGTGTGCTTGGCAATGGCGGCGGTGCGGGCGCGGTCCAGCCAGAACTTTTTACGTGCCTCGGCCGAAACGGCGATAAATCCCTCGCCGTGACGCAGATTGGCGAGGCGCACGATCTCCGAGGCAGCTTCGCCGACCGCGCGTTCGTCATCGCACACGACATCGGCGATCAGCACCATCTTCGGCCGTGTGCCGCGTTTGGATTTGGTCGCGTAACCGACCGCCTTCAGATAGCGCTCATCCAGATGCTCGAGCCCGGCGAGCAGCACTTGCGGTGGCGGCAGCAGCGAGTCGGAAGGCGCGCTGCGGTTATTCAGCAGCGTCGTGATTTCAACAATAGCGGGTACGGCCTCGCGCACCTGCCCGAAAAATTCCAGACAGACGGTGCGGGTATGTGCCGGCGCGCGGTGCAACAGAAAGCGTGCCGACGTGATGATGCCGTCACAGCCTTCCTTCTGAATGCCCGGCAGGCCGGAGAGGAATTTGTCGGTAACGTCCTTGCCCAGCCCAGCCTTGCGGAACGCGCTGCCGGGGATCTCCAGCAGCTCGGGTTCGCCGAAAGGCGTTGTGCCATCCACCTCAAAGCGGCGGATCGAAAAGCGCGCGTAGGCGGCATCGTGAATCTTGCCCAGGTTGTGTTCCAGCCGCTCCACTTCCATCCAGCGACCGTCCGGCGTCACCATTTTCCACGAGGCCAGATTATCCAGCGCGGTGCCCCAGAGCACCGCTTTTTTGCCGCCCGCATTCATGGCGACATTGCCCCCGATGCAGGACGCATCGGCCGATGTGGGATCCACCGCGAACACCAGACCGTTGGCTTCGGCGGCCTCCATAACCCGGCGCGTCACCACGCCGGCACCGCAATGGATGGTGGCATAAGACCGCGATACGCCGGGCAGGTGGCGAACATCGACCGGCGACAGCGCGTCCAGTTTTTCCGTGTTGATCACCGCCGAGCGTCTGTCCAGCGGCACGGCCCCGCCGGTATAACCGGTGCCGCCCCCGCGCGGAATCAGCGTCAGGCCGAGTTCAATACAGGCGCGCACCAGCGGCGCAACTTCCGCTTCGCTGTCGGGCGTCAATACCACAAACGGATATTCAACCCGCCAGTCCGTGGCGTCAGTCACGTGGGAGACGCGGGCCAAACCGTCGAACTGAATGTTGTCCTTGCGGGTGATGCGTCCCAACGTGCGCAGGGCACGTTTGCGCAATTGCAGCGTCTGCTCAAACTCCGCCGCAAAATTTTCAACGGCGATATTGGCCAGCGCCAGCAGGCGGCTGACCCGCTCATTGTTTTGCCGCCGATCCTCGATTGCGTTCAGTCGATGGCGCAGCGCGTCAACCAGCGCGTTGCGCCGCTTGCGATTGGCCAGCAGATCGTCTTCAAGATAGGGATTGCGGGTGATCACCCAGATATCGCCCAGCACCTCGTAAAGCATGCGCGCCGAGCGGCCGGTGCGGCGTTCCTCGCGCAGAGTGTTGATGATGTCCCAGCCCTCGCTGCCGAGAATGCGCAACACAATCTCCCGGTCGGAAAACGAGGTGTAGTTGTACGGGATTTCTCTTAAGCGTGCGGTCATGCGGAATCCTTGCGGGTAAGGCGCGCATTTTACCCGAATGCGGCCACCTTCTCGACCACGCTGCCGATACGGATAAAATGCGCCCATGAATCAGGCTGATCCTCACGCGCGCGTATTTTTTGCACTCTGGCCCGGCCCCGCCCAACGGGAGGCGCTGGCCGGCTGGCAGCACATGCTCCATCCCGTTTTCGGCGGGCGGGAGATGCGCGCAGATACGCTTCATGCCACGCTGGTCTTTCTCGGTAATGTCACCGTGCGGCGGCTGGAGGCGTTGCAACTCGCGGCCCGCGAGCTGACGATCGCACCGTTTTCGGTTACGTTCGATCAGCCCCGTTACTGGCAGCATAACCATATCGCCTACGCAGCGCCTGCTGCCGTCCCGCCCGCATTGCGCGCCCTTGTGGCCGAATTGCAGGCCGGCTTGCGGCGCCACCGGTTTCGCTTTGAACAGCGCGACTACCAGCCACATGTGACGCTATTGCGCTATGCCCAGTGCAGCGAAGCCCCCTTGCCGCAAGTGCCCAAAATCGAGTGGCCGGTCTCCGACTTCGTTCTGGTGCAATCCATGCCCGACGCCGGAACGCCGCATTATCAAGTGCTGGCGCGCTTCCCGCTGAAGTAGAATCGGCGCCCCGGCATACCCGCAAAAAATCATGTCACAAACTTCGGCACCCCCAACCCATTACCAGCGCATCGGCGGTGAAACCGTTGTGCGCCAGCTCGTGCAACGTTTTTACCGGATCATGGACGAACTGCCGGAGACCTATGGCATCCGCAAAATGCACGCGGAAAATCTGGCCGGCGCGGAAGACAAACTGTTCAAATTCTTGTCGGGCTGGATGGGTGGACCGCAGCTATTCGTGCAGGAATTCGGCCAGCCTTTTTTGCGCCGCCGCCATTTCCCATTTGCAATTGGCGCCGCCGAACGCGACCAGTGGCTGCTGTGCATGCGTCAGACGCTCGACGAAGTGGTAACGGACCCGGCGCTGCGCGAGGAATTGTTTGCCGCCTTCACCAAAGTCGCTGACCACATGCGCAATCAGCCGGGTTGAGGTGGGTTGCGGCGCTGCGGTGCGGCGGAGTTTAGCGGATTGATGCAGTGCTTTTTGCTTTTTACCTCTGTGGCGATGGACTCAATTTCCTTGATATCGGCCGGGTGACTTGCCAGATAAATTTCCCGTTCATGTCGAATCCGGGCAAAGTGGCTTTCAATATTGTCAGAGGCAATGCGGACGCCGAAATCCTTAGGCACTTGGCGAGACGGCTCATGGAAATCGAAGATTTTGTCCAGGACGAGATTGCCAACCTCGGGTGTGTAGTGGGAAGCATCGTAATAATTTTTCATAAATATGCTGACATCGTTGAGCGGAGGAATTGCTTCTGTCGTTATGCTGCTGTAGCCAGTCAAATCCCAAATGGGAAATGGAGGCTTCCCGGCATTGGCTGCTTCCGTTTCGTTGATCCGAACTAACCTTCTTTTCCATTCCTCCCATTGCTGCCACAGACCGGCCGCAGCTATCGTCTCCCATTGCCAGGCATGCGATGGTGAGATGAAAAGACGTAAGTCCAACCCGTCACGATAGGCTGCGGCAATGATCAGGCGAATGTTTTCAAGGGGTTCTTTGTTGGTTCCGCCAAAAGAGAAATCACATTGGGGTTCCGGGAGATAAGTGGCCTGCGTATAAGATTTCACGTTTCTCGAAAAGAACTCCCGATTTCCACCCAACGTTTTTGCCATGTCATTATAGATTCGCCGGCCATCGGCTTCCCATCGATTACCCGCTCCAATATCCCGTCCCAATGCGGTTTTAATACTGTCCTTGATAGTTGAAACCGCAGTCAAAAGTTGCAATTTCCGATAAGCCGAATAATCGTCATCAGTAAAATTGGCAGGCGGCTTCAGATAAGTATTCGCAGCAAAAAAATCAGTGCCGATAACCACAGTGCGGAGGTTGCCACTTGCCATCACCTTTTCCAGCAATAGACGGCTTTCGCGGTACGGTTGGCTGCTGATGCCAAGATTTAATACCTTGTTTCCAGAAAAAGCGGGGTGCTTGGGGTCAAGCCCGATATCAGTGCGTGACGTACCCAAGAAAATGATTTCAGGTTTTTCTTCGGCAAGCCCCAGGGTTTTGTAAATTCGTTCGTTGGGTGCGATGGCTGGTTTGTCAGCATTGAAACCTGCAATGCGTAGACCGCTGAAGACGGCATAGGGATCGATCAGCCAGTTCAGCGCGGGAATAAGCGCTCCCATAATCAGGCCAGCCAGAAAAAAATGTTTGAGATAGCGGCGCATGGTTAGAACTGAAAATATAGAAATTCACTGACCTTGGTCAGACTGAACACACAAAGCAGAAATATCGTTGATAGCGCCCAAGCTCGAATGATTGTCGGCCTCCAAACCAGCCCCCTCGCCACCATGCCTTGTGGCAGCGGTGCCGGGGTTGACTTGCCGGCCATATCTTCCCAGGTTGGTTTGTAGTTGCGCATGATTTGCCGGACGTTGGGGAAGAGCCAGACGAGGGCGAGGCCAATGGCAATGCTGCCAATAGCGTTCCCCGTATTTAGCAGGGTGTTGGGGAACATGCCTTCAAACACGGGGCTGATCAATGGCAGATTCGAGAGAGCGGAGGCTAATCTGGTTTCCAGCGAACTCGGCAGCGAAACGCCATTCATTCCCGCCATGCCCGTGAGGATGGATTGCGCCGAGGTGAAGCTGTCCGCCCGGAAAAACACCCATGCCACCACGACGGCGAGGAAGGTCAGCGCGCCGGCGCCGAGCTTGGCGAGGCGTCCGCCATCACGCCAACCCATCCGGGTTTTGAATTCGCGCCAACCGTGGTTGATCATCAAATACAAGCCGTGCAGGCCGCCCCAGATCACAAAAGTCCACCCTGCACCGTGCCAGAGTCCGCCCAGCAGCATGGTCGCCATCAGATTGAGATAGCGGCGCGCCGGCCCTTTGCGGTTGCCGCCCAGCGGGATGTAGAGGTAATCGCGCAGAAAGGCGGAAAGCGTCATGTGCCAGCGCCGCCAGAAGTCGATGATGTTGGTGGCTTTGTAGGGGGAATCGAAATTCAGCGGCAGGCGCACGTTGAACATGAGCGACAAACCAATGGCCATGTCCGAGTAACCGGAGAAGTCGAAATACAGTTGCAGGGTATAAGCCAGCGCGCCCACCCAGGCCTCGAACAGCATGAGGGTGTGACCTTCACTTGCCGCAGCAAATATCGGCGTGGCGTATTCGGCGAGGTTGTCGGCAATCAGCACCTTCTTCGCCAGCCCGAGAACAAAGATCGTCAAACCCACCGCAACATGATCCATATTGACGCGGTAAGTATCGGCATGGCCGAACTGCGGCATCATCTGTTTGTGATGCAGCACCGGCCCGGCAATCAGATGCGGGAACCAGGTGACGAACAGCAGATAGTGGATGAAGTTGTATTCGCGGGCGATGCCGCGATAGACATCAACCAGGAACGCTATCTGGGTGAAAGTGAAGAAGGAAATGCCCAGCGGCAGGATGATATCCAGCGCCGGAATGTGGCTACCGAAAAACTGGTTAGCTGAATCGATAAAAAAGTTGGTGTATTTGAAGTAGCCGAGCAGAATCAGATTGACCGTAATCGCGGCTACCAGAGAATACTTTGCTTGCTTGCTTGCTTGCTTGCTTGCTTGCGTCAGCGGCGCGGCGCAGGCCTATCCAGTAACCGGCGCCGTAATTGAATGCGATGGAGCCGAGCAGCAGCAGGACAAAGCGCGAATCCCAAACGGCATAAAACGTCAGCGAGGCGAGCCCCAGCCACAGTGCCGCCAAGCGATGGCTGTAACGCCCCAACCAGAACATGCCGGCGAAAGTGAGGGGCAGAAACAGGAAGATGAAGCTGTAGGAGTTGAAAAGCATGATGGGCGGAGCCTAGGCGATTAGGCCGGAAATAACAATAGGCCGAAATATATAGGCCGGTGCTTCCTGCGGATGTTTTTTACTATTTCCGGTCGGCTTCAGGGACCAGCAATTTTTCCAAACACCAGGCTGCTGCGGCGAGCCCCATCGCGGCGGTGACGGTGACGGCTGAGCCGTAGCCGGCGCAATTGAGGTCGTTCGCGGTACAGCTTGTGCTGCGCCGTGAGGCTTCTTCCAGATAAACGCAGGCCACGCCGAATTTGCCGTTTTTGCGGGGCTGAAGGTTGAATGTTTTCTTGAGCAGGCTGCGCAGGCGTGAGAGCAGGGCGTCGTGGGTGACGCGTCCCAAATCGTCCTGGCGCAGATTCAGCGGATTGCTTTTGCCGCCGGCCGCGCCGCAGACGACGAGCGGGATTTTATGCTGCCGGGCGTGGACGATCAGCGCGGCTTTGGTTTTGGCGTCGTCGCAGGCGTCGACGATGGCATCGAAGCGTTGCGGGTCAATTAGCTGCGCCATATTTTCCGGGCTGAGAAAATCTTCGATTACGTTCACCTGGCAGGCGGGATTGATATCGCGAATGCGGTTTTGCAAGGCCAGCACTTTGGCCTGGCCCAGCGTGCTTTCCAGCGCCTGGATTTGCCGGTTGATATTGGAAACGGCGATGTGGTCGAGGTCGATCAGCGTGAGATGCCCAACGCCGCTGCGGGCCAGGGCTTCGACGGTCCATGAGCCTACGCCGCCCACGCCGATTATCGCGACGCGGCCGCGATGCAGGGTGAGGCGCGCGCCGTCGCCGTAAAGCCGGTCGATACCGCCAAAGCGGCGGCCGTGATCTTCATCGAGATGGGAAAGTGGCATGGTCATCGGGCCGTCATGGCGGCGGCAAGTTTGGGTAAGGCGGCAAGTGCATTTTCGGTGGTGATGCGCGCAATGTCCTGCAATGACATGCCGCGCAGTTCGGCCAGTGTCGCGGCGATTTGCGGCAGATATTCCGGCGCATTCGGGCTGCCGCGCTCGAGAAATGCCGGCGGGATGTCCGGCGCATCGGTTTCCAGCACGATGCTGTCGAGTGGCAAGCGGGTGGCCAGTTGGCGCAGCCGTGTGGCACGCGGATAGGTCATGGCGCCGCCGAAGCCGAGCTTGAAGCCGAGTTTGATGAATTCCGCCGCCTGTTGCGGGCTGCCGTTGAAGGCGTGTGCAATGCCGCCCCGAACCGGATGCCGGCGCAGATATTTGAGAATGATGTCCTGCGCGCGGCGGATGTGCAGCAATACGGGCAGATCAAATTCACGCGCGAGTTTGAGCTGCGCGATAAAAAAATATTCCTGCTGCGCGCGGTCGTAATGGTCGATGAAAAAGTCGAGCCCGATTTCGCCCACGGCAACGGTTTCGGCCTTACTCAGATAGTCGCGCAGCACGGGTAAGTCGTCCGGATGCGCTTGATCGGTGTACATCGGATGAATGCCGAAGGCGGGGAAGCAGCCGGGGGCTTGCGCGCACAACGTGTGCACGAGGGCAAAATTTTCGCGTGCCACGCCGGGGATGACGATGCCCGCGACGCCCGCAGCGGTCGCGGCGGCAATGCGCGCACTTTGTCCGCCGTTGAATTCGGCGGCATCGAGATGGCAGTGGGTGTCGATAAAAATCATGCCGTGACGGTGAGTACAATCTTGCCGGTTGTTCCGCCCTGTTCGATCAGGCGGTGTGCTTCGGCGGCTTCTGCCAGCGGCAGTTGGTGCGTGATCAGCACGCCGAGCTGGCCGGCCTCAACCAGCTTTGCAGCCTCTTCGAGGATGATGCGCTGGCGAACGCGCGCCTCGTGAAGCTGCATGACTTGCGGCGTTAGCATGAGCTCGAAAGCGAGCGAAAGATTGCGCAGGCGGGCTTTCTGTACGTCGGCCTGACTAAGCGGTGTGGTGAGAAGGCTGACGACGGTGCCGCCGATGCTGGCGGCGTCGAGCGAGCGCAAAAAAGTGTCGCCGCCGACGGTGTCAAAAACGATGTCCACGCCGCGCCCGTCGGTCCAGTCGAGGATTTCCTGCACGAAATTTTGTTCGCGGTAGTGGATGATTTTTTCCGCGCCGAGGGCTTGCGCCAGTCCGGCTTTTCTGTTGTCGCTGACCGTGACGGCGATGCGCGCGCCAAGACGATGCGCGAGCTGGAGTGCGATGTGCCCGACCCCGCCGGCGGCAGCGTGAATCAGCAGGGTTTGTTCGGCTTGCAGATGGCAGCGTTCAAGCAGCGCTTCCCAGGCGGTAATCAGCACCAGCGGCAGTGCGGCCGCTTCCGCCAGCGTCAGGGTGTTGGGGCTGGCCGCGCAATAGCCTTCGTGCAGCGTGGTGAATTCCGCGTAATTACCGGGTTCGTCGCCGAGGCCGCCATTGCAAAAATAGACGGCATCACCGACTTTGAATCGGGTGACCGCGTCGCCGATGGATTCAACGGTGCCGGCACCATCGCAGCCGAGAATGGTCGGCAGCTTGTCGGGATGATAGGCGGGTTTGGCGCGCAGTTTGGTGTCGACCGGATTGACGCCGGCCGCGGCCAGACGGATGCGCAGGTGATGCGGCGAGGGCAATTCCGGCAGCGGAATTTCCTGGAGTTGCAGCACCTCGGTGCCGCCGGCAGCAATCGCAAGTATGGCTTTCATGGGCCGTGCTCCGGGCAAGTAAGTCTCGGGAGCGCTATGTTAAACTCCGCGCACTGTTTACGCGAGACGACATCATGTCAGGCAATACATTCGGGACTCTTTTTACTGTGACGAATTTTGGTGAATCCCATGGCGCGGCGATTGGCTGCGTCGTGGATGGTTGTCCGCCGGGCATGGCTTTGAGCGAAGCCGATATCCAGATTGATCTGGATCGCCGCAAGCCGGGCACTTCGCGCCATGTTACCCAGCGGCGCGAGTCGGATACGGTGGAAATTCTTTCCGGCGTGTTCGAGGGTAAAACCACAGGCACGCCCATTGCGTTGCTGATTCGCAACGAAGACCAGCGCAGCAAGGATTACGGCAGCATCGCCGAAACTTTCCGCCCCGGCCATGCGGATTACACCTACTGGCACAAATATGGCATTCGCGACTATCGCGGCGGCGGGCGTTCTTCGGCACGCGAGACGGCGGCGCGTGTGGCGGCTGGCGCCATTGCCAAAAAATGGCTGGCGGAAAAATATGGCGTGAGTGTGCGCGGCTATTTGGCGCAGCTCGGCGAGATCGAGATTCCGTTCAAATCGTGGGATGACGTGACCGCCGAGGGCAACAGCTTCTTCGTGGCTGATGCGAGCTATGTACCGCAACTGGAAAATTACATGGACGCCTTGCGCAAGTCTGGCGATTCCATTGGCGCCAAGCTGGCCGTGGTGGCGCAGCATGTACCCGTGGGTTGGGGCGAGCCGGTGTTCGATCGGCTGGATGCGGACATTGCGCATGCGCTGATGGGGATTAATGCGGTCAAGGGGGTCGAGATTGGCGCGGGTTTTGGTTGCGTCACGCAACGTGGCAGCGAACACGGCGATGAACTGACGCCGCAGGGTTTTGCTTCAAATAATGCGGGTGGGGTGCTGGGCGGGATTTCAACTGGCCAGGATATTGTGGCGCATTACGCGATCAAACCGACTTCCAGTATTCGGCTGCCACGACATTCCATCGACAAGGCTGGCAATCCGGTGATGGTGTCCACCGAAGGGCGCCACGACCCTTGTGTGGGTATCCGTGCGACGCCCATCGCCGAGGCGATGCTGGCACTGGTGTTGATCGACCATGCCTTGCGGCATCGCGCGCAAAACGCGGATGTGCAGTGCGCGACGCCCCGCATTTGATTGCCCGACTTTAGTCCGGTTTCCGCTGGTAGAGGCGGAAGTGTTCGTTCTTGTCGCCTTTGCGGCGGCCTTCCCAGATTTTCTTCCAGTGTGTTTCATCCAGCAGGGGTTTTGACAGGCGATCGCCCTGAACCAGGCGCAGGTCGCAGCGTTCCCGGCGATCCTCGCGGGTGATGATGCCGCCGAAATAATGCAGCATGGCCCGCTGGCCGTCACCGACATAATCGTATCCCACGCATTTGTAGTGTTCCGGCATGGAATGTTTAAGCGAGGCGACCATATTGCGGTAGCTCTTGCCGCTGTCCAGCCAGGGCAGCCACAGCGTCATGGCCAGAATCCAGATCAGCGTCATCCCGGCGGCCCAGTTGGTGACGGCGCGGCGCATTGAGCGGCCCACGCGCCAAACCAGTGCCAGCCACAAAACCGTTGCAATAATGGCTAGGGTGAAATGGGTAGTGTTAAGCACGGGCTCGAAACCCGGCTGGTAGTCTTTGAGCCACTGGGTGATCTTGGCGTGATTGTCCAGCAACAGCCCCGCCCAGCCCCACCACATGGCGATGGCAAACACGGCAAACGTCATCAGTCCGAACCAGTCCAGCGCGTTGGCCGCACCGCGCTTGAGGGTAGAAAGGGAGGCGGTCGCCAGTAATGCCAGAGGCAATAGCATCGGAAGGGCGAAGACTTCCTTGATGTTCGGCACCAAGCTGAGGGTGAGTAACATTACGCCGAAGGCAAGCAGCGGTAGTTGTAAATCATCGCGTTGTTGCAGGCGGTGGCGCGATTGCCACACTACCCAGGCGGCCAGCGGCCAGGCAGGCCAGGCCAGCCAGGGCAGGTTGTTCAGATAGTAGAGCGAGGATTTGTCGGGGCCTCTGCTGGCGTAATCCAGCCAGTGCCCGATGTTGTTGGTCCAAGCCCACTCGGCGAAAAGATTGGGCGAATGCTGGTACAGCAATAGTGGCCAGAGAGTCAGCCAGGGCAGTGCAAACAGTACGGAAAGCAGCAGGCTTTGGGTGTAGCGCGCGGTGCGCCATTGCCGGAATAGCAAGGGCAAACCCACGGCAATCAATAACCAGAGTACGGGGGCGATAAATCCTTTGGACAAAAAGCCCACGCCGAGTCCCGTGCCGATCCACAGGGCCGAGCGGATGGGGCGATCCTGGCTGATGGCGTAGCCGTATAGCAGCATGGCGAGACCGGCCAGCAACCCGAGGTCGGTGACCATTTGGTGGGCGCGTACCAGCAGCCCGATGCAGCCGGCCAGAATGATGGCGGCGGCCCAGCCGCGATTCTCGCCATACAGCTTGCGCCCGGCCAATCCGGTAAATAGCAATGTGAGTCCGACATAAAAACCGCTGGCCAGACGTGCGCCGTCATGTAGTGGCAGCCAGGACGAAAACGCTTTTGCAAACAGGGCGGCCGTCCAGTAGTACAGGGGCGGTTTGTCCAGGTAGGGTTCGCCTACGAGTGTGGGTACCAGCCAGCGGCCGCTTTCCAGCATCGAATACACAATGCCGAAACCTTGTGCTTCATCGGGTTTCCACGGGTCGTGACCGATCAGTCCGGTCAGCACCCAGATCAGCAGCAAGGCTGCCAGCATAAATGCCTTGGCGGGCGTGATCGGGTGCGGGTCGGTGGGCTTGATGAAGTACAAGGGCGCTTATTCCACGATCTTGAGGGCTTGACCGCTGCGCGGTTCGCCATCGGGATATTGCGCGTTGAACAGGCGTAAATAGGTCTCTGCGGATTTGCCCAGCGGCGAGCCTTGCGCCAAACGGGCATAGGTGTCGCCCGGCCGTGTATTGATGACGCGGAGTGCCAGCGGACGGATTTGTTTGCGTTCCGCCGGGGTGAGGGAATGGAAGCTGTGCACCGTGTCAAAAATATCGTTGCGGAACGAGGTTAGCGCACCGCGGGATTTGCCTTGGGCTTGCACAACATAGGCAAATTTGCCGAGGTAAATGACGCCGCCTATTGCGTTGCTGAGTTCGAAGGTCGCCGCCGAGAGGCCGTTGATTTCCAGCGGACGTACGCCGGTGCTAGTGCCAATGATACGTCGCGCGTAATCGACGGGCGTCCCCCGCGGTTGCTGATCCAGTTTGAGTTGCATCATGGCTTCACCACCGGGGCTGACGGCGATGAGCGCATCCGGCTGGTTGTGCACTTGCCATGTGGACGGGAAAGCCAGGCTGATGCCGAGATCGGCGTGATAAAAGCGATTGTTGCGTACGATCCCCTGATCGCTGCTGTCGCCAAACAACAGTCCATCGGTGGCGGTGAGAAATGCCTCGCGTCCTTCGAGATGGGTGTGGGCGCTGCCGTTCTTGCCGGCTTCCGCAACGGCTTGCTGTAGGCGGGTGTCGTTGTCCGGGTGTGTGGCGAACAGGCCGTGATAGCGGCGCGGCTCGCGTCCTTCCTGTTTGGCCAGCTCGGCATCTTTCAGTTCCTGGTCTTTCAGGACGCGGATGACTTTGATGATGGCTTGAGGATCGTAGGCGGTGCGCGCGAGATATTCGGCGCCAAGGCGGTCGGCCTCAAGTTCGTGATCGCGCCCGTATCCTGAAAGCAGGGCCCCGCCGACGATGTTCGCCAGATTCTGGCCGCCCACTGAGCCGACTTCGGGAACGAAGATGGAGGCGATCGTCAGTCCGAGATTGGCGGCCTGGGCTGCGCTTTGCTGGCGAACGCCATGACGTGCCGTGACATGGCCGATTTCGTGTCCGAGTACGGCGGCCAGCTCGGCTTCGCTATTGAGGTAGGCCAGAATGCTGCGGGTGATGTAGACATAGCCGCCGGGCAGGGCGAAGGCGTTGATCTCGGGCGAGTCCAGTACGGTGAAATGGTATTGCAGGTCGGGCCGGTGGCTTTGTTTAGCGATGCGCTGGCCGACGCGATTAACGTAATCCTGAAGCGCTTTCGATTCGTAAACTTTGTATTGCTTCTTGACTTGGACGTCGGCCTGGCGACCGAGGGCGACTTCCTGGCTTTCGGACATCATGACGAAATCCTGAGTGCCGGTGACCGGATTCTGGGCACAGCCGGCAAGCAGTACCAGTGCAAGCAGGGGGATCAAGGTTCGCATCAAAAACTCCTGTGCAGGGTGGGGTTGGGCGTGATTTTCGCCGCAAACAAAAAAGGCAGCAAATGCTGCCTTTTGAGTTCGAGCCGGCCCGAAGTTCCCTTAGGCGCCGCTCTTGCCGTATTTTTGGCGGAATTTGTCGATTCGGCCGGCAGTGTCAACAATCTTTTGGGTGCCGGTATAGAACGGGTGGCACTCCGAACATACTTCAACGTTGAGCACGGGTTTTGCAATCACGGACTTGGTTTGGAAGCTGTTGCCACAGCTGCAAGTAACGGTGAGTTCTTTGTAATTCGGGTGAATATCTGCTTTCATTTTCTTTCCTTTGGGCTACTGGTGCGGCGGGTGTACGCACTCACAGGGGCGCGCATTATCCATAAAATCTACCGTGCGCGCAAATTTTGTTTGCGCGTCATTGGCTTGCCGGCCGGTTAGCGGAGAGCTAGGGTTTATGCGACAATGCGCGCCGCAAAAAGGATGCAGGCGCAGGGCGCATCCTGTTTTTTGGACGAATTCTGGCGAAAACTTTTGGATAACCTCAAGCAGTTGATTGCGGCGGATATGGCCGCTGTTGATCAGGTGATACGTGCCCGCTTGCACTCAGAGGTGGCGCTGGTCAATCAGGTGGGCGAATACATCGTCAATAGTGGCGGGAAGCGCTTGCGTCCCGCGCTGGCGGTGCTTTCCGCCCAAGCTTTGGGCTATCAGGGTAAATATCATCACGAGCTCGCAGCAGTGGTCGAATTTATCCACACCGCGACTTTGCTGCATGATGACGTGGTTGATGAGTCCGAGCTACGTCGGGGGCGTGAGACGGCAAACGCGCTGTTTGGTAATGCGGCCAGTGTGCTAGTTGGCGATTTCCTGTACTCGCGGGCGTTCCAGATGATGGTGGATGTGGGCGAGATGCGTGTGATGCAGACGCTGGCCGATGCGACCAATGTGATTGCCGAGGGCGAGGTGCTGCAGCTTTTGAACTGCCACGATGCCAATGTGGATGTTCCCAACTACATGCGGGTTATTCATTACAAAACAGCGAAGCTGTTTGAGGCGGCGATGCGCCTAGGGGCGATTCTGGCCGGAAGCGTGCCCGAAATTGAGGATGCGGCCGCACGCTATGGCATGCACCTAGGTACGGCCTTCCAGTTGATTGATGACGTGCTGGATTATTCGGCCGAGGAGGCTGCAACCGGCAAGCATCTCGGCGACGACTTGGCTGAAGGTAAGCCTACGTTGCCTTTGATTTACGCAATTCAGCATGGCTCTCCGGCGCAGGCGGAAGTGGTCCGTACGGCGATCGAGCAGGGCGACGTGGGGCGTTTCGCCGAGGTGTTGCAAATCATTCGCGAGACTGGCGCGCTTGATTTTACGCGCCAGCAGGCATTACGCGAAGCCGATGCCGCGTGCGCGGCGATTTCTGCGTTTGCGGATACAAAATACAAGCAGGCTCTGCTAGAATTGGCCCGCTTCGCTGCCACACGGCAGTATTGATCTCGGAGAATAGCTCAGCCTGGTAGAGCACTGCGTTCGGGACGCAGGGGCCGGAGGTTCGAATCCTCTTTCTCCGACCAACTTTCTTGATAGGTTGGTGCCAATGAAAATTTCCCCTGTTTCTTCTGAAGTGTTGCTTCAGTCAGTTGTGGCGTTATCCCGTGTTGCGGGTGCTGCCATTCTAAATATCTACAAAGCCGATGATTTTGGTGAAATCCGCAAGGCGGACGATAGCCCATTAACGCGTGCAGACATGGCGTCGCATCATGCAATTATCGCTGGATTGCAGAAAATTGATCCTTTATGTCCGATTTTGTCGGAAGAAGCCGCAGACGTTCCTTATGAGATACGTCGTCATTGGGCGCGTTTTTGGCTGGTGGACCCACTGGACGGTACCAAGGAATTCATTAAGCGTAACGGCGAGTTTACGGTCAACATTGCGTTGATCGAATCTGGCCGGCCGGTGTTGGGGGTGGTTTACGTGCCGGTGACAGGCGTTTGTTATTTCGCGGCTGCGGGCGTTGGTGCATTTGTGCTGCGGGGGGATTCCGCCGCGCAGCCTATTCGGGTTCATGAGCCGGTGCCGGGTTCGCCGCTTCGCGTTGTTGCCAGTCGCTCGCACAGCGATGAAAGGACCGCTGCCTTGTTGCAGGCGCTCGGTGAGTTCGAGTCTGTCAGTATGGGAAGTTCGCTCAAATTGTGTCTCGTTGCCGAAGGTGCTGCGGATTTTTATCCCCGCCTAGGTCCGACCATGGAATGGGATACGGCCGCTGCGCATGCGGTTGTCTCTGTGGCAGGTGGGATAGTCTGCAGCATCGCCGGCGATGAGCTTTGCTATAACAAGGCGGATTTGCATAACCCGGAATTTTTTGTGTGCCATCAGAACGCGGTTTGGTTGCTTGATCATGCGCGGCAAGTGAATACGCGCTGACAGATTCGTGTTCAATTCAAAGGTGAAATGAAATGGCGAGACTTATCCTTTTTTTGGCGATAATTTTCGTAATTTACTTGATTCTTCGTGTATTTTGGTCGAAAAATCCCAATGCGGGCGATCATGCGTTGGCCGAGGATATGGTGCAGTGCGCTTATTGCGGGGTGCATTTGCCCAAGAGCGAAGGGTTGCAGGAGGGCGGTCAGTATTTTTGCAATGAGGCGCATCGCGATGCTTTTGTGGTTTAAGTGCCTTTAACGTTGGATAATTTCGTGAAAATTGACCAGAATGGGGTTTTGGCCGATGGAATATTTGTGCCATCCCCCAATTTCGATGCGCGCCCTGCGCCGATAATTGATCTTCTGGTGATTCATAGTATCAGCTTGCCACCAGGCATCTATGGGGGCGACGAGGTGGAGCGCTTGTTCACCAACCAATTGCAGGCGGACGCTCATCCCTACTTTGCGCAGATTGCCGGCTTGCGAGTTTCTTCCCACTTTTATATCCGGCGCGACGGCACGCTGGTGCAGTTTGTGTCTTGCCTGCAACGGGCTTGGCATGCGGGTTTATCCTCATGGCAAGGGCGTCAGCGGTGTAATGATTTTTCAATTGGCATTGAGCTGGAGGGGGCGGATTCTTCGATATTTGAAGAATCCCAGTACCGCTGCCTTGTTGATCTGACGGTTGCTCTCCGCGAGGCTTATCCGCTGCGAGGAATTGCCGGTCACAGTGATATCGCACCCGGACGCAAGACAGACCCAGGGACGTTGTTCGACTGGTGCAGATATCTTTCCAGCCTTTAAGGTAGCTTGGGATTTTGGAGGTAAAAAACAGAAATTTGTGCTTGCATTACATTTTGGTTGACCACTACAATTAGTTCCTCTGCTGAGAAAATATACTATATATAGTGGTTTTGTAGTTTTTGGCTAACCAAACAAGGGAGTGAGTACATGTTGCATGCTGCTGCAGAAAGCGTTTTTTCCCCTCAAATTCACCCCGCCACAGATTCTGATCAAGTGAGCTCCAATTCAAGCCGGTACGATCAATATAAAGTGATTCGCCGGAACGGATCCGTTGTACCGTTTGAGCCGGGAAAAATTTCAATCGCGCTGACCAAAGCCTATATTGCGGTTAACGGTGGCCAAGGCGCAGCCTCGGCAAGAGTGCGGGAACTGGTGGAGGACCTGACCCAGAGCGTGGTGGCTGTGTTGTTACGCCGCCAGCCACATGGCGGAACCCTGCATATTGAGGATATTCAGGATCAGGTTGAGCTGGCGCTGATGCGTTCCGGCGAACATGATGTGGCCCGATCCTATGTGCTTTATCGCGAGGAACGTGCTCGCAGCCGGGCCCAGACCCGATCGGTTGAGCCTGCCCACGAGATTAACGTGACGGGTGAGGATGGGGTGGTTCGGCCGCTGGATTTCGTTCGTTTGTCTGAAATTGTGAGCGCGGCCTGCATCGGTTTGGGTGAGGCGGTTGATCCCGCGGCGGTGATTGCCCTAACAACCAAGGATTTGTACGACGGCGTGCCTGCGCGCGAGGTGCGTAAATGCCTGATTCTTTCGGCGCGTTCGCTGATCGAGAAGGAGCCCGCTTACAACTATGTAACAGCGCGTTTGTTGCTGAACAATATGTGCACGGAAGTTTTGGGTGAGGAAGTTACGCAAGCCGAAATGGCCGGGCGGTATGCCGAATATTTTCCGCAATTTATCAAACACGGGATTTCAGCCGATCTTTTGGATCCTCGACTGGCTCAATTTGATCTGCAACGAATGGGGCAAGAGCTGGATGCAGAGCGCGACCTCCAGTTTGGTTATTTGGGTTTACAAACGCTTTATGATCGCTATTTCCTGCATGTACAGGAAAAACGCATCGAATTGCCCCAAGCATTCTTTATGCGCGTTGCCATGGGTTTGGCGTTGAACGAAATTGATCGCGAATCACGTGCTATTGAGTTCTATCGTCTGCTATCCAGTTTTGATTTTATGAGTTCCACGCCTACATTATTTAATTCGGGAACCCTGCGCTCGCAACTTTCTTCCTGCTATTTGACAACTGTTGCCGATGATTTGGATGGGATTTACGAGGCAATCAAGGAAAATGCTTTGCTCGCCAAGTATGCGGGCGGGCTTGGTAATGACTGGACGCCGGTTCGGGCGTTGGGGGCGCATATCAAGGGCACCAATGGTCAGTCCCAAGGGGTGGTGCCGTTCCTCAAGGTTGTGAATGACACTGCGGTTGCGGTAAATCAGGGCGGCAAGCGCAAGGGGGCCGTGTGTGCCTATCTAGAGACTTGGCATCTGGACATTGAAGAGTTTCTGGATTTGCGCAAAAACACGGGCGATGATCGCCGTCGGACCCATGACATGAACACGGCCAACTGGATCCCCGATTTATTCATGAAGCGCGTGATGGAAGGAAGCGAGTGGACCCTCTTTTCTCCCTCGGACGTCCCGGATTTGCACGAAAAGTTTGGCGCGGAATTTGAGCGTGCTTACACCGCATATGAAGCCAAGGCCGCCAGCGGCGAACTGAAGTTATTCAAGAAGATTCCGGCGCAAAGCCTGTGGCGCAAGATGCTGACCATGCTGTTCGAGACTGGTCATCCTTGGATCACCTTCAAGGATCCTTGCAATATTCGCTCGCCGCAGCAGCACGTGGGCGTCGTGCACAGCTCTAACTTGTGTACCGAGATTACGCTCAATACCAGCGACAGTGAAATTGCCGTATGTAATCTGGGCTCGGTAAATCTCGCCGCGCACCTCTATCCCTGTGGCCATGAAAAAGCCGGCCAGCTGGATCATGAAAAGCTCCGCCGCACCATCAGCACTGCGATGCGTATGCTCGACAATGTTGTTGATATCAATTACTACGCAGTTGGCAAGGCGCGCAATTCCAACCTCAAGCATCGCCCGGTCGGTATGGGGATTATGGGCTTTCAGGATTGCCTGCACGAGCTGCGTATTTCCTACGCCTCCGAAGCGGCGGTGGAATTCGCGGACCGGTCCATGGAGGCTGTTTGCTACTACGCATACTGGGCTTCAACAGCGCTGGCCGAAGAGCGTGGTCGTTATGCAAGCTATCGTGGCAGCCTGTGGGATCGCGGCATTTTGCCGCAGGATTCCCTTGGACTGCTGCGCGAGGAGCGCGGGGGGTACGTGGAAGTTGATACTTCGGCGGTCATGGATTGGGACGCGCTGCGTGCCCGGGTCAAGCAATTCGGCATGCGCAATTCAAATTGCGTGGCTATTGCGCCGACTGCGACTATCTCCAACATCATCGGCGCATCGGCCTGTATCGAACCGACTTATCAGAACATCTTCGTCAAATCAAACCTGTCAGGCGAATTTACCGTCATCAACGAACATCTGGTTGCGGACTTGAAGCAACTGGGCTTGTGGGACGAGGTCATGATCGCCGACCTGAAATATTTTGACGGCAGTCTGGCAAAGATAGACCGGGTGCCGCAGGACTTGCGCAATCTTTATGCAACAGCCTTTGAAATCGAGCCTGCTTGGCTGATTGAGGCAGCTTCGCGCCGACAGAAGTGGATCGATCAGGCACAGTCACTCAATATTTACATGGCCGGTGTGTCGGGTCGCAAGCTCGATGAAACCTACAAGTTGGCTTGGTTGCGAGGTCTGAAGACAACGTATTACCTGCGTACGCTGGGAGCGACTTCGGCAGAAAAATCGACCGGCCGAGCTGGTGCGCTGAATGCCGTGTCTGCAAGCGGGGCGGAGGAAACCAAATTCTGCTCGATCGACAACCCCGAGTGCGAGGCTTGCCAATAAGCCTTTAGGATTAATCACGGCATTTTGAGCGGGAAAGCCGTTCGGAAATATGAGGAGAGTTTTATGCTGACATTTGAAGATAATATCCAATCCGCCGCGCCATCGTTTGCGTCCGGTGATGTTTTAAATCAATCGCCTGCGGCCACAACAACGGAAACCGTTTCCACGGCGCGCGTGCGGGTTGAGGATAAGGCCATCATCAATTCGCGGGCGGACGTTAACCAGTTGGTGCCATTCAAGTACAAGTGGGCCTGGGAAAAATACCTTGCAGCCTGCGCCAACCACTGGATGCCGCAAGAGGTGAATATGACCGCCGATATTGCGCTGTGGAAAAGTGACAAGCTGAGCGAGGATGAGCGTCGGCTGGTCAAGCGCAATCTGGGGTTTTTCACCACAGCAGACAGTTTGGCGGCTAACAATATCGTGCTGGGAACCTACCGGCACATCAGCAATCCGGAATGTCGCCAGTTCTTGCTGCGTCAGGCGTTTGAAGAGGCTATTCACACTCATGCCTACCAGTACATTGTCGAAAGTCTGGGGCTGGATGAGGGCGAAGTGTTTAATGCCTATCATGAAGTGGACAGCATTCGCGCCAAGGATGAATTCCTGATCCCGTTCATTGATACACTGACCGATCCCGCATTTAAGACCGGCACGCCGGAATCGGACCAGAAGTTGCTGCGTAGCCTGATCGTCTTCGCGTGCATTATGGAAGGCCTGTTCTTCTATGTCGGTTTCGTGCAAATTCTGGCGTTGGGACGCCAAAACAAGATGACTGGTGCCGCCGAGCAGTACCAGTACATTCTGCGCGACGAATCCATGCATCTCAATTTCGGCGTCGATGTGATCAATCAGATCAAACTGGAAAACCCGCATCTGTGGACGTCCGAGTTCCGCAATGAAATTCGCGGCCTGTTCCAAAAGGCGGTCGAGCTGGAGTATCGCTATGCGGAAGACACCATGCCACGCGGCGTGTTGGGGTTAAATGCCGCCATGTTTAAGGAATATTTGCGATTTATTGCAAATCGCCGCTGCCAGCAAATCGGCATTGACGTAATATACCCGGGTGCGGCAAATCCGTTCCCGTGGATGGCTGAAATGATCGACCTCAAGAAAGAGAAAAATTTCTTTGAGACACGCGTCACTGAATATCAAAGCGGTGGCGCATTGTCCTGGGACTAGATCTCGGGAGAGCATGAATGTAATGGCGACAAACGCACCACTCTTCCTGTGGTGTGTTTGTCGCATGTGCGTTTCCCATGCGGGGGCGCACATGCAGACTTTGGTCGGCCGCGCGGCGGTTGCTGAGGGGGGGTAGTGCAGTTGTTGTATTTCTTTAACTTTGATCTGACTCAAGGAGGTTGAAATGGCAGCAGAAAAGAAAACTAAACCGGCCGCCAACAAAGCGGCACCCGCAGCGAAAAATCCTGCGGTGAAGAAAGCTGCACCCGCAGCGAAGAAACCGGCGGTTAAAAAGGCAGCCGCACCCGCCAAGAAAGCCGTTGTGAAAAAGGCTGCACCGGCCGTCAAGAAACCTGTGGCCAAGGCTGCTGCCGTGAAGAAAGCGGCCCCGGCGAAAAAAGCAGTGGTAGCGAAAAAGCCTGCGGTGAAGAAAGCTGCACCCGCAGCGAAGAAACCGGCGGTTAAAAAGGCAGCCGCACCCGCCAAGAAAGCTGTTGTGAAAAAGGCTGCACCGGCCGTCAAGAAACCTGTGGCCAAGGCTGCTGCCGTGAAGAAAGCGGCCCCGGCGAAAAAAGCAGTGGTAGCGAAAAAGCCTGCGGTGAAGAAAGCTGCACCCGCAG
>JAQVVH010000001.1:357859-640225 GCA_028699065.1 Gallionella sp. | reverse complement strand
CGAAGAAACCGGCGGTTAAAAAGGCAGCTGCACCCGCCAAGAAACCTGTGGCCAAGGCTGCTGCCGTCGTGAAGAAAGCTGCGCCAGCGGTAACGCCGGTTGCGGCCAAGCCTGCAGCAGCACCGGAAGCACCAGCACCCATCCGGCCTGCAGCAAGTTGGCCATTTGCCACACCGGGGATCGGCAAGCTCAGCTGAGCCCGCGAAGCTTCTCGCGGATGGTATTTGTTGCGGCAGGGATATTACCTGCCGCAAGTTTTTCACTATATATTTTTACCATGGTAGCCTTGCGAGATCTAGGTACTTTGAATTGATGCAAAATGCGCGCACTTATTCGCCTTTTTATTCTGTTGACGCCTCTGCTGCTGACTGCCTGCGCGGCAGTGCAGCCGATTCAATACAAGAATGTAATTGAACCTTCGGCCACTGCGATTGTGCCCATGCAATCGCAGCGCCCGATTGTCGCGCTGGCACTGGGTAGTGGGGGTGAGCGAGGCTTTGCGCATGTCGGGGTCATCAAGGCGCTGGAGGAAAACGGTATCCATGTAGATATGGTCGTCGGCACCAGTGCGGGCAGCGTGGTGGGCGCGTTGTATGCGGGCGGTTATCTTGGGCAGGAGCTCGAGCATCTGGCATTCCAGCTCGACGACGACAAGATAGATGATGTGGATATCTCCAAGCGCGGCTATATTCGTGGCGAGGCTTTGCAGGATTTCATCAACAAGGCTCTGGGCAATCGCTCAATTGAGCAGTTGGACAAGCCGTTTGTTGCGGTGGCAACCCGGTTGCGGACGGGTGATTCGGCCGCTTTCAATCATGGCAACACGGGGATGGCGGTGCGCGCCTCGAGCAGCATTCCGGGGGTGTTCCACCCCGTCATGGTTGCCGGGGAGGAATATGTGGATGGTGATCTCAAGAAGCCGGTGCCCGTTAGTATTGCCAAGGAAATGGGCGCCGATATCGTGATTGCAGTGGATATTTCACGGCATCCCGGGGAGAATCCGCCGCCTGAGGGAATCATCGACATTCTCAAACAGAGCATTCGCATCATGCGTCAGTCCATCATGGCACGCGAACTGGAAATGGCACAGGTGGTTGTTCATCCGGCTATTGGTGAGTTGCCTCAGCTCGATCTTGCGGGCAAGCAGCGTCTTATGAAAAGCGGGGAGGAGGCGACACTTGCACAAATCCCCCGGATTCTAGAGTTGATACGACAGTTCTCCCGTGAAAAAACAGCGCGACTGCCGCTTTCTGCCGTCAAGCCAGAATAAATTTCCGGCGACATTGGTTTGTTCAGCGGCAGCTTTCTGCGATTTTGCGTATGAATTTTTACAGCGTAGATTTACCCTATCGGCCTGATCCGGCTGGATATTTTTCCGGGCTTGCCGATTTGCCTTGTGCGGCCTGGCTGGACAGCGGCGGGTTGCGGCGATTTGATATTTTTACTGCCGCGCCCGTGAAAATGTTCAGTAGTAGCGACGAGTCGGGTAAATTCGTCGCAGATTTGCGCATAGCGCTGGGGCCCACGGTTCCCTCGACACCCGACATCCCTTTCGCGGGCGGATTGCTGGGATACTGGACCTATGACTGGGGAATGTCCGCGCAGGGAATGGTATCCGGCAAACCCGTGTCTGAGCATCCGCCTGTTATGCAGCTGGGGCTTTACGACTGGGCATTGGTGTTGGATCACGAAGCAAAGCGTGCCCGGCTGGTCTCATATTGCCGGTTTCCGGAAACCCGGCTGTTGTTGCCGAAATTACTGACTCGCCTGCGTGAGCCCGCGCAATTCGGGAATTTGGATTTCAAGGTAAGCGGCGAAATCGATTTCAGCTTTACGTGCTCAAGTTATCAGCGTGCGTTCGAGCGAATCAAAGATTATTTAACGAATGGCGACTGCTATCAGGTTAACTTGGCGCAGCGTTTTTCCGCGCGTGCGGAGGGAAATGCGCTCGGGGTCTACCTGGCTCTGCGTGCGTTGAGTCCCGCGCCGTACGCCGCCTTTCTCGATTTTCCGGGGATTCAGGTATTGTCCGCGTCACCGGAACAATTCCTGCGCGTCGAAAATGCACGCGTGGTGACGCGACCGATCAAAGGCACCCGTCCGCGCAGCGCTGATCCGGAACAGGACCGAGCGCTGGCGACCGATTTGGCCAGCCATGCCAAGGATCGGGCGGAAAATCTCATGATCGTCGATTTACTGCGCAACGATCTCGGCAAGCATTGCCTGCCGGGCTCGGTGCAAGTGCCAGCGTTATTTCAGGTAGAAAGCTATGCCAGCGTACATCATCTGGTCAGCACCGTGACCGGGCAGCTTATGCCGGGACATCACGCACTGGATCTGTTACGCGACAGCTCCCCCGGCGGATCGATTACAGGCGCACCCAAGCGGCGTGCGATGGAAATTATCGACCAGCTCGAGCCGCATCGACGGGGGCTCTATTGCGGCAGCATCGGTTATGTTGGCTTTGATGGCAACATGGACAGCAACATTGCCATCCGCACTCTGGTTTACGCCGGAGGGCAGATTCAGGGCTGGGCCGGCGGCGGAATTGTGGCGGATTCGGAATGCCAGGCCGAGTATCAGGAAACCTTCGACAAGGCTGCCCCCTTGTTGCAGGTTTTGCGGGATTTTGGTGCGGGCTGAACCCAAGGATTAGCCGATTTGTTTTACCCGGATAATCCGGATCACTTCGGGAATTTTACGCAGGCTGCGCATAACGCTAGCCAGATGCAGACGGTTGTTGACTTCCAGAGTGAAGTGCAGCGCCGTGTATTCACCCTCGCTGGCAAAATTCACATTGCTGATATTGGATTCCGCTTCCGCAATGGCAGCCGCGACTTTTGCCAGCACGCCGCGCTGATTCGCCACGATGAGTTTGATACTGACATCAAAGGTACGCGAGATATTGCTGTCCCACATAACGTCGAGCCATTGTTCCCCACTGCCATGTCCGCGGCGCAGTGTCGGGCAGTCGTGCGTGTGAATCACCAGTCCCTGATTGCGTTTGATGATGCCAATGACCGGATCCCCCGGAATCGGATTGCAGCACTTGGCGAACTGAACCGTCATGCCTTCCGTGCCTTGGATCGTGATGACCGGAGTCGCTGGCAGGTCGGGCACGCTCTCACCGATGCTGGCAAGCTGGCGTGCGACAACCAGATTCAGCCGTCGCCCCAGACCGATGTCCGCGAGGATTTCCTCGCGGGATTTCGCGCCGGTTTCGCGCAGCAGTTTGTTCCAGTGGGCCTGATCGATTTCCTGGGGTTTCACGCCGAGCGAGTGCAGGGCTTGATTCAATAGGCGCTCACCGAGTTGCGCTGATTCACCCGATTGCATGGTTCGCAGGAAATGCCGGATATGGCCGCGCGCCTTGCTGGTTGCGACGTAACTTAACCAGGCCGGATTGGGGCGAGCATTCGGTGCGGTGATGACTTCCACGCGATCGCCACTACGCAGCTCTGTACGGAGTGGGACCAGTTCATGATTGACCTTGACCGCAATGCACCGATTGCCCACTTCAGTGTGTACGCTGTAGGCAAAATCCACGGCCGTCGCACCGCGCGGCAGTGACATGATTTTGCCCTTGGGCGTAAACACGTAGACTTCATCGGGGAATAAATCCACCTTGAGATGTTCGAGAAACTCGGAGGAATTACTGCTTTGCCCCAAACTTTCGAGCAATTCCTGCAGCCACTGGTGGGTTTTCTGGTGCAGTTCGTTGGTGGTGCTGTGGCCGCTTTTGTAGAGCCAGTGTGATGCCACCCCGGCTTCGGCAATCCGGTGCATTTCCTGGGTGCGGATCTGGATCTCTATCGGCGTACCAAATGGGCCGAACAGCGTGGTGTGTAGCGACTGATACCCATTGACCTTGGGAATAGCGATGTAATCCTTGAATTTGCCGGGAATGGGTTTGTACAAACCATGCAGCGCGCCGAGTGCGATGTAACAGGCATCGACATCTTCCACCAGCACCCGAAATCCATAAATATCGAGAACTTCGGCAAATGCTAGGGATTTCGCCTGCATTTTATGGTAAATGCTGTAAATGTTCTTTTCGCGGCCATGCACCTCCGCGTGGATGTGATGCTCACCCAAGCGTCGCGTAATCGTTTCCAGAATTTTGCTTACAATTTCCCGGCGATTACCTCGAGCCACCTTGAGTGCTCTGGAAAGTACGCTGTAGCGATTCGGATGCAGGTGTTTAAAGCTTAAATCCTGCAATTCATGGAAGATTTCGTTGAGTCCCAGTCGGTTGGCGATCGGGGCGTAAATCTCCATGGTTTCGCGCGCAATACGTTCGGATTTTTCGCGGGACATGGCGCCCAGCGTGCGCATGTTGTGCAGACGATCTGCCAGCTTGATGAGGATGACTCGGACATCGCGCGCCATCGCCAGCAGCATCTTGCGGAAATTTTCGGCCTGGGCATCCTCGCGAGTTTCAAATTTGATCTTGTCGAGTTTGCTAAGACCGTCCACCAGATCGGCCACCGGCTTTCCAAATTTGGCGGCGACTTCCTCCAGTGTGACATCAGTATCTTCCACGACATCGTGCAGCAGGGCCGCGACGATAGCCTGCACGTCAATGTGCAACGGCGTCAGAATTCTGGCAACGGCAATCGGATGGGTGATGTAGGGGTCGCCGGAGTGGCGCATCTGCCCCTGATGCGCTACACGGCTGAATTCAATGACTTCGCGGATGTGCGAAACATCCTTCGGCTTCAAATAGGCCGAAACTTCCTGGATGAGCAGGTCGGCGTCGGCCATGCCGGGTCAACAATAGATTGTTGCCCGTTCAGGCCTGGCCGCGATTCAGGATTTCCGCGCCCACCTTGCCCTCGCTGATTTCGCGCAGGGCAATGACGGTGGGCTTGTCGCGGGTGTCCTCAACCATATGCGTGGCCCCGTTGGCGAGCTGGCGTGCGCGATAGGCTGCCGCAAGCGTCAGATCAAAGCGATTGGGGATTTGGGTCAGGCATTCTTCGACGGTAATACGGGCCATGATTTACTCCGGAGACTGTAATTCGTTGATTAATTGCTGATATCGGGATAACTGCTTGTCGCCTCGGAGGGGTGCTGCCAGCACCACCGCATTCAGCTCACGCAGCGCCTCATTCAAGCTGTCGTTGATAATAACATAGTCAAACTCGGCAACATGCGCGACATCTTCGCGTGCGGCGGCCAAACGTCGGGCAATGACGCTGGCGTCATCCTTGCCGCGCCCGTTAAGACGCTGTGCCAGCGCTTCACGCGACGGCGGCAGGATAAAAATACTGATGCATGACGGGAACAATGCGCGAACCTGCGCCGCGCCCTGCCAATCGATTTCCAGCAAAATATCCTTGCCCGCGGTGATTTGATCGCTGATCCACTTTTGCGAGGTGCCGTAAAAATTGCCATACACCTCGGCGCTTTCGAGAAACTCTCCCTGCTTGGCCATCGCGATGAAAATGTCACGGCTTACGAAATGGTAATCCCGGCCGTCATGCTCGCCCGCACGCGGCGCACGGGTGGTATATGAAACCGACAGTCCGATCTGCGGATTGATGTTCAGCAGTGCCTGCACCAGGCTGGTTTTGCCTGCGCCGGATGGCGCGCTGATGACGAAAAGATTGCCCCTCATGTTCACTCCAGATTTTGAATTTGTTCGCGCATCTGCTCGATCAGAATCTTCATTTCCATTGCGCTGCGCGATACTTCGGCGTCCACCGATTTTGAGCCCAGAGTGTTCGCCTCGCGATTCAGTTCCTGCATTAGAAAATCCAGCCGCTTGCCGACGGCACCGCCTTGGGCGAGGATGCGGCGCATTTCGCCCAAATGGCTTTCCAAGCGCGAAAGTTCTTCATCGACGTCGATCTTGCTGGCAAAAAGCGTAATTTCCTGACGGATGCGATCGTCCTCGGACTGTTGCATGGCCTCGCGCAGGCGGTTTGTGAGCTTTTGCTCGTAGGCTGCGATTGCGGCAGGGACATGCGGGATGACAGCCGTGCGCAACGCTTCAATTTTTTCGACCCGCTGCAGCAGGAAATCTTTCAGCTTCTCACCCTCACGCGCCCGGGCTGCGGAAAATTCTGTCAGAGCGTTCTGTAAAAGTGCCAGTAGAGCGTCACGCAATTCTTCCGCCGAGGCCTCCGGCGCTTGCAGGACGCCTTCCCAGCGCAGCAACTCGCCAACCGAAAGCACTCTCGCTTCGGGCAAGATGGCGCGTACCTCCTGTTGCCAATCGACCAATTGGATCAGCATGTCGCGGTTGAGTGCAGTGCCGGATTGGCCGGCGCGAACCGTGTAATTAATGCGGCATTCCACCTTGCCGCGCTGCAATTCTGCATTGATCGCATCGCGCAGTGCTGATTCAAAACCGCGCAACTCTTCCGGCATGCGCAACTGCACATCGAGATAGCGGTGATTGACCGCACGCAATTCCAGAGTGAGGGATGCGCCGTCGAGCTCCGTTCTGGCCACGGCGTAGCCGGTCATGCTGAGTATCATGGAATATGCTGTGAATTAAGCTGTGATTGGAGCGCGCATTATATTACGATTGCGCCCTATGAATTTTACCGCTCACCAGCTCAGCCACATCGGCGACCGAAAATACAATCAGGACCGCGTTGCTTACGCCTACACCGATGAATCATTACTGTTGGTTCTGGCCGATGGCATGGGCGGGCATTTGAACGGAGAGTGGGCCGCCGAAACTGCCGTGGCAACTTTCGTCGAGGCGTTTGGTGCGGTGGCCAATCCCAAAATTTCCGATCCCCAGAAATTCCTGGCCGATGTCATGAAGCAGGCGCACCGGCGCATCATGGCTTTTCCGCTGGAACCTGGCACATCCTTTCCGGGCACGACTTGCGTGGCTGCTTTGGCGCAGGACGGCAAAGTCTATTGGGGCCACGCGGGGGACTCGCGTTTTTATCTGATGCGGGACGGCAAAATAGCCGCACGTACGCTGGATCATTCCGCCGTCGGCCAGTGGCTGGAGCTCGGTATCATTTCTGAGGAAGAGGCGCGTACCCATCCGCAACGCAATCAGATTACCAATTGCCTCGGCGGCTATGACGATATCTTTTACATCGAGCCGGGCAAGACCGAAAACCTGCGTGATGGCGATGTGCTGTTCCTGGGCAGCGACGGTTTATGGAGTGCATTTACCGACCGTGAAGTTTGTGCGCCATTCACTGCGGCTCCGCCCGACATTGCCCTCGAAAATCTGCTCCGGCAGGCACTCAAAAGAGAAGCCGGGCATTCGGATAATCTCACCGGCCTAGTGGTTCGCTGGGGCCGAACTGAATCTTTTCATCCCGCTGCCGTGCCTATCGGTTGCGTGTTGGAAATCCATTAATTTTTTAACAGGAATCATCATGCGTCCGAGCCAAAGACAAGCGAATCAGCTGCGCGATATTCGCATCACCCGCCGTTACACCAAACATGCCGAAGGCTCAGTGCTAATCGAATGTGGCGACACCCGCGTGATTTGCACCGCCAGTGTCGAAGAGCGCGTGCCACCCCACAAAAAAGGCAGCGGTGAGGGCTGGGTAACAGCGGAATATGGCATGCTGCCGCGCTCCACCGGTAGCCGCATGTTGCGCGAAGCCGCCAAAGGCAAACAAAGCGGGCGCACCCAGGAAATTCAGCGTCTGATCGGCCGCAGTTTGCGCGCTGTGGTTGACCTCGCCAAACTGGGCGAACGTACGATTACGCTGGATTGCGATGTCATTCAGGCCGATGGTGGCACGCGCACGGCCAGCATTACCGGCGCTTTTGTCGCGCTGCATGATGCCGTTGGAACGCTGCTGCAAAAAGGCTTGTTGCAGGACAACCCGCTGAAAGATTTTGTCGCCGCGATTTCCGTGGGCATCTATGAAGGTATGCCGGTGCTGGATCTCGATTATGTTGAGGACTCGGCCTGCGACACCGACATGAACGTGGTGATGCTGGGCAGCGGTCACTTTGTCGAAGTGCAGGGCACCGCCGAGGGCCATCCCTTCTCCCGCGAGGAGATGGATACCCTGCTGGATCTGGCCAAATCCGGCATCGCGCAACTGGTTGAGAAACAGAAAGCCGCATTGGCGCAATGAACAAGCTGGTTCTCGCCTCCAATAATCCCGGCAAGCTGAAAGAGTTTCAGCGCATGCTCGCGCCGTTTGGTATTGAAGTGCTGACGCAGGCGCAACTCGGCATTTCGGAGGCCGAGGAGCCGCACGGCACCTTCGTCGAAAATGCGCTGGCCAAGGCGCGCCATGTCAGCCGCGCGAGTGGTCTGCCCGCGCTGGCGGATGATTCCGGCATTTGCGTTGATGCTTTGGGCGGCGCGCCGGGCGTGCTCTCCGCACGTTATGCCGGCGAACCAAAGTCCGATGCGCGCAACAACGAGAAACTACTGCGTGTCATGCAGGATGTGACCGATCGCCGGGCGCATTATTACTGCGTACTGGTGCTTGTGCGTCATGCCGACGATCCGCAACCGCTGATCGCAGAAGGCGAGTGGCAGGGTGAAATTGCACATGTCGAGCGCGGTGATGGCGGATTTGGCTATGACCCGATGTTCTGGTTGCCCGATCTGGGGCGCATGAGTGCCGAACTGAGCCACGACGAAAAAGCGCAAATCAGCCACCGCGCCCAAGCCCTGCGAATTTTATTGCAACGCCTGCAGCACGCATGACCCTGCATCCCCTGCAGCCCGTCGCCCTGTCGGCGCCGCGCATTGCCTTCCGCGCCGTGCTGCCGTTGTCTCTTTACATCCATATTCCCTGGTGCGTGCGCAAATGTCCCTATTGCGATTTCAATTCGCACGAGGCACGTGCGCCGATTCCGGAACAGGCCTATATCGCCGCGCTGGTACGCGACCTCGAACTGGCGCTGCCGCAGATCTGGGGCCGCAAGATTCGCAGCGTATTTTTCGGTGGCGGCACACCCAGCCTGTTTTCCGGTACGGGGATTGTGGAAATCATGCGCCAGCTGCGTACCCTGCTACCCCTGATCCACGATGCCGAGATCACGCTGGAGGCGAATCCCGGAACGGTGGAGGCGGAACGCTTTGCCGCTTATCGCGACGCGGGCATCAACCGCTTGTCGCTCGGCATTCAAAGTTTCAACGACAACCATTTACAAGCGCTGGGGCGAATTCATTCGTCCGATGATGCGCATCGTGCCATTGCCACTGCGCAGGAATATTTCGACAATTTCAATCTCGATCTGATGTATGGCTTGCCGCAGCAGACGCTGGCAGACGCCGTGCGCGACGTGGAAACTGCGCTGTCTTTTGCGCCGCCGCATTTGTCCTGTTATCAACTGACGCTCGAACCCAATACGCGCTTTCATCGCGAGCCGCCCGTTTTGCCGGACGAGGACATCAGCAGCGACATGCAGCAACACATCGAAGCGCGACTCGCTGCGCAGGGCTTTGAGCATTACGAAACGTCGGCGTTCGCCCGGCCGGGTAAACGGTCCCGGCATAATTTGAATTACTGGGAGTTTGGCGACTATCTCGGCATTGGCGCGGGTGCACACAGCAAACTAAGCTTTCCGGATCGGGTCGAGCGCCAGATGCGTCACAAGCAGCCGCAGGCTTATCTGGCGGCGATTGAGCGCGGTGAACCGCGACAAACTTTTCAAGCTGTGTCGGCAGCCGAGCTGCCGTTCGAGTTCATGATGAACGCGCTGCGCCTGAATCAGGGGTTCGATCCGGCATTGTTCGAATTGCGTACCAGTCTGTCTCTGCTGGCGATTCGCCGCGAATTGGCACAGGCTGAGGCGCGAGGCTTGTTGCGGCGCGAGATTGACCGCATCGCACCGACGCAATTGGGCCAGCGCTTTCTCAACGAGTTGCTACAGATTTTCCTTGCGCCGGAACACCAGATCCCAGACACCGTGCCCGAGGCGTAAGCCGCGCTGTTCGAACTTGGTCAGCGGCCGGTAGTCTGGGCGGGGAGCATAACCGTCGCTGGTGTTTTCCAGCAACGGCTCGGCGCTGAACACCGCCAGCATTTGTTCCGCGTAATCCTGCCAATCTGTCGCGGCATGAATATAGCCGCCCGGCTTGAGTTTTTGCACCAGACCGGCGATGAAAGGGGTCTGAATCAGCCGCCGCTTGTTATGCCGGGCCTTGTGCCACGGGTCCGGAAAAAAGATGTGAACCCCGTCGAGTGACGCGTCCGCAATCATGTCGCGCAGTATCTCCACCGCGTCGTGGCGGATGATGCGTACATTGCCGATTTGATCCGCCTCGATGAGTTTGAGCAGGTTGCCCACGCCCGGTGTGTGCACCTCCAGCGCCAAATAATCCTGCTCGGGATGCGCTTTGGCGATGGCGGCTGTGGTGTCGCCCATGCCGAAACCGATTTCCAGGATCTTTGGGGCGGCGCGGCCAAAAGTCTGTGCCAGATCCAGCGGTGCTGCGGCATACGGAATGCCAAAGCGCGGCATCAGTGTTTCGACTGCGCGTTGCTGCGCCGGCGAAAGATGTCCCTGGCGCAGCACATAGCTGCGAATGTGCGGGTGCTGCGTGGACATCAGGCCTTGCCGATCATGCCGCCGGTGGGTGAGCTCGGGCTGGCGCTGTAGAGTTTTTTCGGCATGCGCCCGGCCAGATAAGCGGCGCGTCCGGCAGCGACGCCCTGTTTCATGGCGGAGGCCATCAGCACGGGATTTTGCGCGGCGGCGATGGCGGTATTCATCAGCACGCCATCGCAGCCCAACTCCATTGCGATAGCCGCGTCCGAGGCCGTGCCCACGCCTGCATCCACGATTACCGGCACGCTGACACGCTCCATTACGAGCTGCAAATTCCAGGGATTCAGGATGCCCATTCCGGAGCCGATCAGCGAGGCCAGCGGCATGATCGCGACGCAACCAATATCCTCAAGCTGCTTTGCGACGATGGGGTCGTCCGAGGTGTAAACCATGACCTGAAAACCTTCGGCCACCAGCGTTTTTGCGGCGGCAATAGTCTCGATCACGTTGGGGTAAAGCGATTGCGGGTCGCCCAGCACTTCAAGTTTCACCAGCGAATGTCCATCGAGCAATTCGCGCGCGAGGCGCAGTGTGCGCACCGCATCATCGGCCGAATAGCAGCCCGCAGTGTTTGGGAGATAAGTGAACTGCGAGGGCGGCACCGCATCGAGCAAGTTGGGTTCGTTTGCATTCTGGCCGAGATTGGTGCGACGAATCGCCACGGTTACGATCTCCGCGCCGCTGGCATCCAGCGCTGCGCGGGTCTCCGCAAAATCCTTGTATTTGCCTGTGCCGACCAGCAAACGGGACGAGTAGCTTTTGCCGGCGATGATCAAATTATCGTTCATGATTTTTTCCTGAAATACTTAACCGCCACCGACTGCAACGACGATTTCCAGCTTGTCGCCGTCGGTAAGGGGTTGCGATGAAAAACTGCTGCGCGGCACGATTTCGCCGTTTCGTTCCAGTGCGATGCGCTTGCCCGTCAGCCCCATTGCGGCAATGAGCTCGGCGACGCTGGTGACTTGTTCAAATTGGCGCGGTTCGCCGTTGATGTGGAGGGTGATCACTGCCTGTATCCGTCAAATAATGCCCGGCATTTTACACCAATGCGGGGAAGTGGCTGGACGTGGCGCGGAACGCTTGTGCGGCAAGCAAAGGGCAGGGCAGCGGGTTAGTACAACCCCATCTGGCCATACAAATGACTCTTCATTTCCTCGGATTTTTTGTCCATCTGTCGCGCGATACCGTGCACCGAGCGCACGATGCCGCGCATCAGGTAATAGGCAACCGCGGGTTTTGTCGGCAACAGTTTCTCGAATTTTATTCTGGGCAGCGCAAGAATCTTGCAGTCCGTTTTTGCCGCGACCACGGCGCTGATTTGCGAAACATCTCCACCGACGAAGCTGATAATCCCCGCCAAGTCACCCGGCTTCAGGTTCCCAAGCACAGTTCCCGACTTTGATCGGGCCTCGGCACTGCCCTCACCCAGAATCAGCAGACAATCCTGCAGGCCTGTCTCCCCAGGCGCCAGAATGGTTTCGCCCGCCTTGTATTCGCGAACCTCAATCAGCTGCGCGATGGTCTCGGTTTCGGGTTCCCTCAGCTCGGCGGCAATACCGGAACTGCGGATGATGGTCAGGATGGCGTCTGAGTTCATGGCGATTTTCTTTGAATGAGAACGGGTGACCGAATCGTATCAGCAAATTCAATTTGCGGCATCAGGCCGATGCCATATCGTGCGTCATTCGCTTGGCAACAACCAAGCCGTCCGATAAGATGCGCGCCCTGCAGGTCTTTACTTGCGGGTGTAGCTCAATGGTAGAGCAGAAGCTTCCCAAGCTTACGACGAGGGTTCGATTCCCTTCACCCGCTCCAGATTTAGTGTCGCTGGTGCATCGCAATGCGCCCGACAAACCAGATCGCAATCAGGTTTGCCGTGATGGCGACATACCCCACCACTGAATAATCAACGATCAGACCGGCTTCGTCCTGGCTGATGATAAATCCGGCCAGCGTGGTCGCCAGTCCCATGGCGAGCGCTTGGGTGGTGGCGTTGAGCGTCATGAAGGTGCCGCGCAATTTGGGTTGCGCGGACGAGGTGATGATGGCCATTGCGGGGATCATCCGGCCCGAAACCAGCACGAAAAATACCGTGGTGCAGACGATCCACAACCATAGCGGGGCGGTTGCGAGGTGAGTGACCACATACAGCGGCAGCAGCGCCGCAAAGGCAACCCGGCGATAGACTTCCACTTTGCCGCGTGCATCGGCCCAGTGGCCGATCAGTCGTGCGGTAATCAGGGTGGCCGTGCCCCCAGCCAGATAAATCAGCGGAATATCGAGCTGGGAAATACCAATGTTGTGTACCGAATACACGGTGATGTAGGGAATTACAGTAAAGCCGGAAAAAATAATGAGCGCCGAAAAAGCCAGCGCACGCCAGTGATTGGCGTCGCGCAGTACGTTAAACATCGGCGCGAAGGGATGGGCCTGTTTTTCCGGCGAGAGATGATGGCGCAACTGCGGCAGCATTTTCCAGCCGACTACGGCGAAGACAACGACCAGTAAGGCGATGAAAATGAAGGGGGCGCGCCAGTTGAACAGGTTCGCCAGCCACAGCGAAACCGGCACGCCCGCAACGGTGGAAACAGAAAAGGCCGCCGAAACCAGGCTGCCCGCTTTTGCGCGTCGCTCGAAGGGAATGGCATCGCCGATCATGGTGTGGACGAGTGCGCCCATGATGCCGCCGAAGGCACCCGCGAATCCCCGCGCGATCAGTAATGAGAAATAACCGGGCGCGAGTCCGCAGGCGAGCGTGGCCAGTCCGAACAGAATAAAGGTTCCCAGCAGCAAATTGCGCCGCTCAAAGCGGTCGACGAAGATCGCGCCGAGCAATCCGGCCGCGGCCGCGCTGAAACTGTACACTGCTACGAGCAGACCGAACGCATGCGTGCTGATGCCGAATTCGGCGATCAGGATGGGCCCAAGCGGCATCATGATCATGAAATCCAGCACATGGCTGAACTGGATGCCGGCCAAGGTGAATAGTAGATATTTTTCCTGCGCGGGTGGAAGCGGGGGCGTCATGGTCATTTGCAAAATCCGGAGACGCATTCTAACGGTTTGGACTCGGCCGGCGGAATCTTTGCTGCCGGTCAATGTTAGAATCGGCCCCCGATTTGTCAGATTTTCATCATGCCGCAACCATCCTTCGTTCATCTCCGGCTGCACAGCGAGTATTCCATCTCGGATGGCATGCTGCGGGTGGATGAGGCCATCGCTGCCGCAACCGCTGATGGCATGCCGGCACTGGCGCTCACCGATCTCAGCAATGTGTTCGGCCTGATCAAGTTCTACAAAGCCGCGCGCAGTGCCGGGATTAAACCTGTCGTCGGCTGCGATGTGTTTATTAGCAACGAGTCCGACCGCGACCGGCCACACCGTTTGCTGCTGCTATGCCAGTCGCGCGAGGGTTATCTGTTGCTGTGCCGCCTGTTGTCGCGCGGCTATCTTGAAAACCAGCATCGCGGCCGGGCCGAGCTCCGGCGCGAATGGTTTCATGCTGGCACCGAAGGGCTGATTGCACTATCCGGCGCGCATTTGGGCGACGTCGGTAGTGCATTGCTCAGCGGTAATCCGGCCCAGGCCCGGCAATATGCGCATGAATGGGCGGCGCTGTTCAACCAGCGTTATTACATCGAAATCCAGCGCGCGGGCTTTCCGGACGAGGCCGCGCACGTGCAGGGGGCTGTTCGGCTTGCGGCGGAGCTCGGTCTGCCGGTCGTCGCGACACATCCGGTGCAATTTCTCGAGGCGGTCGATTTCAAGGCGCACGAAGCGCGCGTCTGCATTTCCGAAGGTTATGTGCTGAACGACAAGCGTCGGGTCAAACAATTTACCCCGCAGCAGTATTTCAGGACGCAGGCCGAAATGGCCGAACGGTTTGCCGATTTGCCGGAGGCGCTGGAAAACAGCGTGGAAATTGCCCGGCGCTGCAATCTGTTGCTGTCACTGGACAAGCCGCAGCTGCCGGATTTCCCGACGCCGAATGGCGAAAGTCTGGAAGATTTTTTGCGCAGCGAATCCGCACTCGGCCTGCAGAACCGGATGCTGCAGTTGTATCCCGATGAGGCCGAGCGGGCGGAGAAATTGCCGCAATACGAAGCGCGACTGGATTTTGAAAACCACACCATCATCCAGATGGGTTTCCCCGGCTACTTTCTCATCGTGGCGGATTTCATTCGCTGGGCCAAAAAGAACGGTGTACCGGTGGGGCCGGGGCGTGGTTCCGGCGCCGGCTCTTTGGTAGCTTACTCGCTGGGGATTACCGATCTGGATCCCTTGCGTTACGAATTGCTGTTTGAGCGCTTCCTGAATCCCGAGCGGGTTTCCATGCCCGACTTCGACGTGGATTTCTGCCAGGATGGCCGCGAGCGAGTGATCGAATACGTCAAGAATAAATACGGCGCGGAATGCGTGTCGCAGATCGCGACATTCGGGACGATGGCGTCCAAGGCGGTGATACGCGATGTCGGTCGCGTCATGGAATTTCCCTACGGACTTTGCGACAGCCTGTCCAAGGCGATCCCGCTTGAGGGTGTCAAGCCCGTGTCGCTGCGCAAGGCGCGCGAGATGGAGCCGGAAATCAACGCGATTGCCGAGCGCGAGGAAGGTGTCCCCGAACTATTGAAATTGGCCGAACGGCTGGAGGACCTGACCCGCAACGTCGGCATGCACGCCGGCGGAGTGCTGATTGCACCGGGCCAACTCACCGATTTTTGCCCGCTCTATTGCGCCGATCCCCAGGCCAGCGTGGTGAGCCAGTTCGACAAGGATGATGTCGAGGCGGTCGGTCTGGTGAAATTCGACTTTCTGGGGTTGCGCACGCTGACCATTATCGACTGGGCGGTGAAATATGTGCGCGCGCTGGAAGCCGCGCCGCCGGGCAGCGTGCCGTTTTCCATTGAAACGATTTCGCTCGATGACCGTGCCAGTTACGAGCTGCTCAAATCGTGCAACACCACCGCCGTGTTCCAGCTGGAATCGCGCGGTATGAAAGAGCTGATCAAGCGGCTACAGCCGGATACGTTCGAGGACATCGTGGCGCTGGTGGCGCTGTTCCGTCCCGGGCCGCTGGAATCCGGCATGGTAGATGACTTCATCAACCGCAAACACGGTCGCGCCAAAGCCGACTATTTCCACCCCGATCTTGAGGTGTCGCTGAAGCCGACCTATGGCGTCATCGTGTATCAGGAGCAGGTGATGCAAATCGCCCAGATCATTGGCGGCTACACGCTGGGCGGTGCGGACATGCTGCGCCGCGCGATGGGCAAGAAAAAGCCCGAAGAAATGGCCCAGCATCGCGACATTTTTGTGGGCGGCGCAGTCAAACGCGGCATTGACGAGCAGCTGGCGACGCAGCTATTCGATCTGATGGAAAAGTTTGCGGGCTACGGTTTCAACAAGTCCCACTCGGCCGCGTATGCGCTGGTCGCGTATCAGACGGCGTATCTCAAGGCGCATTATCCGGCCGCATTCATGGCGGCGACGTTGTCGGCCGATATGGATAACACCGACAAGGTCAAAACTTTTTACCAGGATGCGCTGCAACAAGGCATTCTCATCCGTCCCCCGGACGTTAACAGCTCCGGCTACCGCTTTGCACCGGTCGACGCGCAAACCATGGCTTACGGACTCGGGGCGATCAAGGGCACCGGCGAAGCCGCGATTGCGAATATTGTGGAGGCCCGCGCACGCGGGTCGTTCACCGACTTATTCGATTTCTGCCGCCGTGTGGACAAGCGGCTGGTTAACCGGCGCACGGTGGAGGCGCTGATCAAGGCCGGCGCGCTCGACAGTATCAACGATCACCGTGCGAGTCTCATGGCCACTGTGGATGCCGCGCTGGCGAGCGCAGATCAGCAGGCACGGGCGGCTAACCAGAACAGCCTGTTTGGCGACGATGACGCGGACGAGGTGTTGATCGCGCAGAATGCCGAAGTGCCGCGCTGGCCGTTGCGCAAGCAATTGCAGGAAGAGAAGATCAGCCTTGGTTATTATCTTGGCGGGCATCCTTATCAGGAGTATCGCGACGAGTTGGCGCAGTTCATCAAGGTCAAGCTGGTTGATCTGGTGCCGGGATTTGTCGGTAATGGGCACGGCGGACAAAATTCACGGCGCGGTGTTCCAGTGGTGCTGGCCGGTATCGTATCCGCCTGGCGGCTGCAGCAGACCCGGCGCGGCAGGATGGCGGTGGTTACGCTGGATGACGGTGAAGCGCAAGTCGAGTTGACCGTGTTCAACGAGGAATTCGAGCGTAGCCGTCCTTGGATTCGCGAGGACGAATTGCTCATCGTGCGCGGCAAGGCCAGCTTGGACGAATATTCCGGCAACGTTCGCGTCAGCGCCGACGAGGTGTTTGATCTCGCCTCGGCGCGTTCAATCTTTGCGCAGTGCTTGCGCCTGCGCTGCGACGGGCGGATTGGCACCGATGCGCTGAAGGCGATTTTTCTGCCGTACCGCGAGGGGAAATGTGCCGTGTTTATCGACTATCGTTCACCCGAGGCGGCGTGCCAAATGCAGCTGGGGGAGGTTTGGCGGCTGACCTTGCACGACGATCTGTTACGCGATCTGCAGGCCTTGCTGGGGCCGGAAAACGTCCAGATCGCTTATTAGGAACGCTGCAGCAAATCTTCCGCGCGCGTGAGCGCATCATCCAGATTCGCGTTCAGATTGGCGGCGCCCAGCCGCTCGAAAAATCCGGCCTGATGCATCAGAAAATACGGCTGTGTGTGCGGTCCGCACAGCACCAGATGCTTGCCGCGCCGGGCCAGCTTTTTGTGCAGATCTTCCAGTACGTGCAAGGCGCTTGCATCCATACTGATCACTTCGCTCATATTCAAAATCAGGACTTCCGGTTCGGTGTGCTGCTGGTGCAGCACATTTTCCAATTTATCAACCACCCCGAAAAACAGCGCGCCGTAGAGACGGTAAACCAGTGCGCCCGCAGGCACGGGCCGCTGCGCCTGATTTGTATTCGCGTCCGCGGCAGATCCATCGGCAAGGCGCACATGCGACAGCTCGGTCATGTTGTTGATGAAGAAAATTCCGGCCAGCAACAGACCAATTTCTACCGCGACGGTCAGGTCGAAAATGACCGTAAACACAAACGTGGTCAGCAATACGATCGCGTCCTGGCGCGGATAGGTTTTGATGCGCGTAAACACTTCCCATTCGCCCATGTTGATCGAGACAATCAACAGAATCGCGGCGAGTGACGCAAGCGGAATGTATTGCGCCAGCGGTGCGGCAATCAGGATGATGAGCAACAAGGTCAGAGCGTGGACGATGCCTGAGACAGGACTGCTTGCCCCGCTGCGCACGTTGGTGGCGGTGCGCGCGATCGCGCCGGTCGCCGGCAGGCCGCCAAAAAACGGGGTGGTGATATTGGCGATGCCTTGCGCCATCAGCTCCTGATTGGGGTCGTGACGTTCTTCAATCATCCCGTCCGCCACGGCGGCGGAAAGCAGCGATTCGATTGCGCCGAGCAGGGCAATGGTAAAGGCCGGCATGATGAGGTGCCGCAATTCACCGATGCTGAATTCCGGCAGCGTGAATTCCGGCAGGCCTTGCGGTATGCCACCGAAGCGCGTGCCGATGGTTTCGACCGGCAGGTTGAACAGGGCGACGGCTGCGGTGCCCAACGCCAGTGCGACGATGGGCGACGGAAAACGTTTCGCCCAAGCCGGGGGGTAAAACCAGATCAGCAGGGCGCTAATGCCGGCCAGTGTCAGTGTCGGCAAATCGATACTGGGCAGGGCGTGCCAGAGGACGGCAATTTTGTGGAAAAACTCAGCCGGCAGCGCGTCGGTTTGTAGTCCGAAAAAATCCTTGATCTCGGAAATGGCGATCAGCACGGCGATGCCATTGGTGAATCCGATGATCAGAGGTCTCGGAAAGTATTTGATCAGTGTGCCAAGACGGAAAGCTCCCATCGCGAGCAGCATAAAACCGGCCATGATGGTGCAGATCAACAGGTTGGCGTAACCGTACTGGGCGATGATGCCGTACACGATGACGATGAACGCCCCGGTCGGTCCGCCGATTTGCACACGTGAACCGCCCAGCGCGGAAATCAGAAAGCCGGCGATGATAGCGGTAAAGATACCGGCCTCGGGTTTTGCGCCGGAGGCGATGGCGAAGGCGATGGCCAGTGGCAGGGCGACGATACCGACGGTAACGCCCGCCGTCACATCGGTAGTGAGCCGCGCCCGGTTGTAGCCCTGCAGGGCATCGAGCAGGCGGGGCCGGAAAAATCCGGAAAGCTGCGACAGACGGAAAAGATTCATACGGGCTGGTTTAGCACCTCCTCAAACAGTTGGGTTTCCGACGTTTATTTAATGCGCATGCCGGGTTGCGCTCCGTCATCCGGTGACAGAATGAACAGGCCGGGCTCGCTGCCGGAAGCAGCCAGTACCATGCCCTCGGACAAGCCGAATTTCATTTTGCGCGGCGCGAGATTTGCCACCATCACAGTCATGCGGCCTTTCAGTTTTTCCGGATCATAGGCCGATTTGATGCCCGCGAATACGGTGCGCGGATTCTCCTCGCCGATATCCAGCGTTAGCTTCAGCAGCTTGGCTGCGCCTTCCACATGTTCGGCGTTGGCGATGCGCGCCACGCGGAGATCGAGTTTGCCGAAGTCGTCGATGTTGATGGTTTCAGCGATGGGTTCAATCACCTTTTGCTGGTGTTCGGCGTGGCGCTGTTCGGAATGGTTTTCGGTCATGTTTTTCAGGCTTTCCTGATTGGCGGCGATCATTGCGTCGATCAGTTTGGGATCGAGGCGGGTGGCCAAATGTTGATAATTGTTGATGCTGTGTCCGGCGGGCAGGGGCTGCCACGTGTCGCTCCAGGTCAACGGCGCGAGGTTCAGAAATTGCTCGACCTGTGCGGCGAGTTCGGGCAGCACAGGTTTGAGGTACAGCGTCAGATCGCGGAATAGCGTCAGTGCGGTCGAACAGACTTCCTGCAATTCGGTCTCGCGGCCCTCCTGCTTGGCCATCGTCCAAGGCGCTTTTTCGGCGATGTACTGGTTGGCAACATCGGCCAGACGCATGATTTCGCGCAGAGCACGGGAAAAGTCACGCTCCTCAAAGCAGCGCGCGATTTCATTGCCGTCGAACGTCGCTTTGAATTCGGCGGTCGCCGCGACGTTGCATGTGCCCAGCTTGCCGTCGAACTTCCTGCTGATGAAGCCCGCGCAACGGCTGGCGATGTTGATGTACTTGCCGATTAGGTCGCTATTTACCTTGGCCACAAAATCCTCAAGGTTGAGATCGATGTCCTCCATCGTGCCATTCAGCTTGGCGGCGTAGTAGTAGCGCAGGTATTCAGTGTTCTTGATGTGATCGACGTAGCTGCGCGCGGTGATGAACGTGCCGCGCGACTTGCTCATCTTCTCGCCATTCACGGTGAGGAAACCGTGCGCGAACAGTTTGGTCGGCGTGCGGAAACCGGCGTGATGCAATTCCGCAGGCCAGAACAGCGCGTGAAAGTACAGAATGTCCTTGCCGATGAAGTGATACAGCTCGGCGTCTGAGCCTTGCTTCCAGTAGTCGTCGAACTCGATGCCGGTTCTGGCGCAGAGCTGTTTGAAACTGCCCATGTAGCCCACCGGCGCATCCAGCCAGACATAAAAATATTTTCCCGGCGCATCGGGAATCTCAAATCCGAAATAGGGCGCATCGCGCGAAATGTCCCAGTCCGTCAGTTTGTTCTCGCCTTCCGCGCCCAGCCATTCCTGCATCTTGTTGGCGGCCTCGGCCTGCAGGGTGCCGCTGCGGGTCCACTGGCGCAGGAATTGCTGGCAGGTGTCGGCTGAAAGTTTGAAGAAGTAATGGTCGGAATTGCGCAGCTCCGGCTTGGCGCCGGAAACGGCGGAAAACGGCTCGATCAGGTCGGTCGGGGCATACGCCGCGCCGCAAGCCTCGCAGTTATCGCCGTATTGGTCTTTGGCGTGACATTTCGGACATTCGCCCTTGATGAAACGGTCGGGTAGGAACATCTGCTTGACCGGGTCGTAAAACTGTTCGATCGAACGCACTTCGATCAGTCCGCGTTCGCGCAAGCGACGGTAAATGGTTTCCGCGCACGCGCGGTTTTCGGGGGAATTGGTCGATCCGTAGTTGTCGAAGCGGATGTGGAATGCCGAGAAGTCGTCGAAATGTTCCTGCCACACGCGTGCGATAAGCTGCTCCGGCGTGACGCCTTCTTTTTCGGCGCGCAGCATGATCGGCGTGCCGTGGGTGTCGTCGGCGCAAACATAGTGGCAGATGTGGCCGCGCAGCTTTTGAAAACGCACCCAGATGTCGGTCTGGATGTATTCCACGAGATGGCCGAGGTGGATGCTGCCGTTGGCATAGGGCAGGGCAGAAGTGACGAGGATTTTTCGCGACATGGTCCGGGTTCCTTGAACAGGCGGCGATTGTAGCAAAACCCGCACACGGCTGCGGAATTCGGTAGAATCGCGACCGCTTAACCTTTACGGGAATTGTGATGAGCATCAAGTCAGACAAGTGGATACGCCGTATGGCGGAACAGCACGGCATGATTGAGCCGTTCGAACCGAATCAGGTGAAGGAAGTAAACGGGCAGAAGATCGTGTCCTATGGCACCTCAAGCTACGGCTACGATATCCGCTGCTCGCGCGAATTCAAGCTGTTCACCAATATCAACAGCACCATCGTCGATCCGAAGAACTTCGACCCGAGTTCCTTCGTGAACGTCGAAGCTGACTATTGCATCATCCCGCCGAATTCCTTCGCGCTGGCGCGCACGGTCGAATATTTCCGGATTCCGCGCAACGTCCTGACCGTTTGTCTGGGAAAATCGACCTACGCGCGTTGCGGCATCATCGTCAATGTCACGCCGTTTGAGCCGGAGTGGGAAGGTTATGTGACGCTGGAGTTTTCCAACACCACGCCGCTGCCCGCGAAAATTTACGCGAATGAAGGCGTGGCACAGGTGCTGTTTTTCGAGAGTGACGAGGTTTGCGAAACTTCGTACAGGGATAGAGGCGGCAAATACCAGGGGCAGGTCGGTGTGACGCTGCCAAAAATCTGACCCCATTTTCCGTTCGTCGACGTGTTTCCGGCACGCCGGCGCAATCTTCATTTTCAGACTTCGCGCTGACAGGAGTTATGTCATGAAATTCAGATTTCCCATCGTCATCATTGACGAAGATTTTCGTTCCGAAAATGCCAGTGGTCTGGGCATTCGCGCACTGGCGGCGGCTATTGAGAAAGAAGGTATGGAGGTGCTGGGCGTGACCAGCTACGGCGATCTGACCTCTTTCGCCCAGCAACAGAGCCGCGCCTCGGCGTTTCTGTTGTCCATCGATGACGAGGAATTCGGCGGCGGCAGCCGAGAGGAGATTGAGGCCGCGCTGAAAAATCTGCGCGCCTTCGTCGCGGAAATCCGTTTCCGCAATGCCGATATTCCGATTTATCTTTACGGTGAAACTCGCACTTCGCGCCATATTCCGAACGATGTGTTGCGCGAGTTGCACGGCTTTATTCACATGCACGAGGACACGCCGGAATTCGTGGCGCGCCACATCATCCGCGAAGCGAAGTCCTATCTGGATTCGCTGGCGCCGCCGTTTTTCCGTGCGCTGACTCATTATGCGCAGGACGGCTCCTACTCTTGGCATTGCCCCGGACATTCCGGCGGCGTGGCGTTCCTGAAGTCCCCCGTCGGGCAAATGTTCCACCAGTTCTTCGGCGAGAACATGTTGCGCGCCGATGTGTGTAATGCGGTGGACGAGCTCGGCCAGTTGCTGGATCACACCGGCCCGGTCGCCGCGTCGGAGCGTAATGCCGCGCGTATTTTCAACTCCGACCACTTGTTCTTCGTGACCAACGGCACCTCGACCTCGAACAAAATCGTGTGGCATTCGACCGTGGCACCGGACGATATCGTGGTGGTGGATCGAAACTGCCACAAGTCCATTCTGCATTCGATCATGATGACCGGCGCGGTGCCGGTATTCCTGACGCCGACGCGTAACCACTACGGCATCATCGGTCCGATTCCGAAATCCGAATTCGAGACGGAAAGTATCCAAAGAAAGATTGATGCGAACCCTTTCATCAAGGACAAAACGCGCAAGCCGCGCATCCTGACCATCACACAAAGCACCTACGACGGCGTGGTTTACAACGTCGAAATGTTGAAGGAAATGCTGGACGGAAAAATCGACACGTTGCATTTCGACGAAGCGTGGCTGCCGCATGCGGCGTTTCACGATTTCTATAAGGATATGCACGCCATCGGTCGCGAGCGTCCGCGTGCGAAGGAATCCATGATTTTCGCCACGCAGTCCACGCACAAGCTGCTTGCGGGGCTGTCGCAGGCATCGCAGATTCTGGTGCGCGAACCGCAGACGCGAAAGCTGAACAGTCATGTGTTCAACGAAGCCTATCTGATGCACACTTCGACTTCGCCCCAGTATTCGATCATCGCGTCCTGCGACGTAGCTGCGGCGATGATGGAGCCGCCGGGCGGCACGGCACTGGTGGAAGAGTCCATCGCCGAGGCGCTGGATTTCCGCCGCGCAATGCGCAAAGTGGATGAGGAGTTTGGCACCGACTGGTGGTTCAAGGTTTGGGGGCCGGAGAAGATTGCGGATGAAGGGATCGGCTCCCGCGAGGACTGGGTGCTGCATCGCGACGACAAGTGGCATGGCTTCGGCAATCTCGCGGAAGGTTTCAACATGCTGGATCCGATCAAGGCCACGGTGATTACGCCGGGCTTGGATGTGGACGGTGACTTTGCAGATTCCGGCATTCCGGCGGCGATGGTCACCAAGTACCTGTCCGAGCACGGCGTTATTGTGGAGAAGTGCGGCCTGTATTCCTTCTTCATCATGTTCACTATCGGCATCACCAAGGGGCGCTGGAATACCTTGCTTACCGCGCTGCAGCAGTTCAAGGACGACTACGACAAGAACGCGCCCATCTGGCGCATCCTGCCGGAGTTTGCAGCGCGATTCCCCCGTTACGAACGTACCGGCCTGCGCGATTTGTGCCAGCAGATTCACGACACCTATAAAGCCAACAATGTGGCGCGTATGACGACCGAGATGTATTTGTCGGACATGCAGCCGGCCATGAAGCCGTCGGATGCGTTCGCCAAAATGGCGCACGACGAAATCGAACGCGTGCCGGTGGACGAGTTGGAAGGACGCATTACTGCGGTGTTGCTCACGCCCTACCCGCCCGGCATTCCGTTACTGATTCCGGGCGAGCGCTTCAACAAAACCATTGTGGACTATCTCAAGTTTGCGCGTGATTTCAACAGGTGTTTCCCGGGCTTCGAGACCGATATTCACGGCCTCGTGGCGGAAGAGGAAAACAGCACCCGCGTCTACTACGTGGATTGCGTTAGATAAACGTCACGTGCGCGTGCGTGCGTCGGAGAGCACGCCCGATTCACCGTTCAGACGAGCGATAATCACGGCCCCGCAGGCATCGCTGAACACATTGACGGTGGTGCGACACATGTCGAGGATGCGGTCCACTGCAAGAATCAGCCCGATCGCTTCCAGCGGCAGGCCGATCGCGCCCAAAATGATGGCAATGGCAACCAGGCTGGCGGACGGAATTGCGGCCACGCCGATGGAGGTAACCAGCGCCAGCAGCACGATGGCGAATTGCTGCACGAAGCCCAGCTCAATGCCATAAGCCTGTGCGATAAACATCGCCGCCACGCATTCATACAGCGCCGTACCATCCATGTTCACCGTTGCGCCCAGTGGCAGGACGAAACTGCTGGTGCGATTCGAGACGCCCGCATTTTTCTCGACGCATTCCATCGTTAACGGCAATGTCGCGGCGGAAGAGCTGGTCGAAAATGCGGTCAGCAAGGCGGGGGCCATCGCGCGGTAATGGCGCAGCGGATTGACGCGGCCCACGAAATAAAGCAACGCCGGTAATACCAGCAGGAAATGCACTGCCAGTCCCGCCAGTACGCTGAAAAAGAACCAGGCCAGCGGCACGATGGTGGTGAAGCCGGTGCCTGCAACCACCTTTGCCACCAGTCCGAAGATGCCGATGGGAGCGAATTTCATGACCCAGTCGGTTATTTTCATCATGACCTGAAACAGGCCATTCCAGAGTTTGTACTGACTTTCGGCGTAGGGCTCCTCGATTTTCGTCATAAAAAAACCGAACAATAGGCTGAAGAAAATCAGCCCCAGCATCTGGCCATCGGCTGCGGCCGCCACAATGTTGGTGGGCACCATGCGCAGGAAAATATTCACCAGGTCACCTGCGCCCCTGCCTTCGATATTTGCAATCACTTCGCTTCCAGTCGCGGCTATGCCGAGCTGTTCCTTCGCGGGGTGACCGTCGACGATGCCGGGTGTGGTGAGATTCACGAGGGTCAGCCCGACCAGGATCGCCAACAGGCTGGTCGCCGCGTAGTAGGTCAGTGTCTTCAGCCCCAGCCGGCCGAAGGCGCCGCTGGAGCCGATACCCGCAATGCCGACGATAATGGATGACACGACCAGCGGGACGATGAGCATCTTCAACGCATTGAGAAACAGAGTGCCGAGGAAATCGAATATTGCGTAATAGCGAATGCCGAAAAAGCTGGCATCGGTTCCCGCCCAGCCTCCTGCAATCGCGGCCAAAATCAGCGCGGCTAGGATTTGCCAGTGCAATGCGGGTTTATTCATGTGATTTCCTTTTGCGCTGAATGGAGCCTGCGCAGCGGTTCCAGCAGGGCACCCAGACCGTTGTGATCAATCTCGTGCATTAATGCGAGTAGTTGCCCCAGCTCGCCGGACGGGAAGCCCTTGCGCGCAAACCAGTTTAAATAGCGCCCCGGCAAGTCCGCGATGAGACGGCCCTCATATTTGCCAAAGGGCATGCGCGTAGTGCACAGGCGCTCAAGCTGGATTTGCCTCATGGGCGGCGCGCATGGAAGGCGACGGGTACGACCGTCGGCGACGGTGACTGGAGAATGTGTTTCTTTGCCTTGCCCAGCACATGCATTTCACAGGCTTTGCAATCGAATTCCAGTCGCAGCCGTTCGCTGCCGTTGACCAATGTCATCGGTTCGGCGCGCACCTGGCCCTGCACGCCGATCACGCCTTTGGCCTGTTTCGGGCACAAGCTCAGCGAATAGCGTATGCAGTGGCGGGTGATCATCAGCGACACTTCGCCGGCTTCCTTGTGCGCCTCGTAGGCGGCGGCGATAAGCTTGACGCCATGTTTTTCGTAGAAGCGCCGCGCGGCGCTGTTATAAACGTTGGCGAGGAAGGAAAGCGCTTCTTCCGGATATTTCGCGGGCGGCTCGGCGGCGGGTTTGCGAGGCAGGCGCCGGTAGTCGGTCAGGCGCGCCGCGAGTAATTTTCCTGCCGCGTCGCGTCGCAACTGGTTGAGCAGCGAACTGGGCACAAATTGCGGCTGCGACCATTGAACATTCAGCTCATCCAGTTCGAAATCGGTGTTGCCCAGCCGTGAAATTTGCGCCCGTAAGGCCTCCTCGGCTTCCGCGGGGTGTTGCGCAGGTTGTTTTTCGAAAACGGTTTCGACCGTGACGCGAATGTCATCTTCGTCGGTGAGGGTGAGCGCGAAACCCTGCGCGGTTTCGGCAAACTGAGCGTGCACGCCGATTTTGCGTTCGGCGGATTTTTTCGCCAGCGTGGCTTCCCATGCCTGGTCACTGTTGCGGTTGATGCTCAGGCCGGCACGCAAACCTTCCAGCCCGAACATCTTTTCATTTGGCCACACGCGCCAAACGCCGCCCAGCTGTTTCACCGTGTTGGCGCGAATGCCGCGCGTCTCGCGCTTGTGCAGATAGTTCAGCCCATCGCCGTTGGACAGGGTCTCGTTCGTTTCGATCTCGAACCAGTCCGGGCCGAGCTTGCTAACCGTGCCCAGCGGCAAGCCGACGAAGCTGGGTGCGTCGAACGCGCCGATATCCGCTTTTCGGCCGGTGGCAAAATAATCGGTCGCGCCGCGATGGAAGGTCTTGTCCGGGTCGGGCGTGAAAAAAAGTTGGGTGCGGCCGCTGGCGGCGGGGTGCAAATCGCTGCGCCCTTCCAGTAGGGCATCGAGCAGGCGGCGGTAATGTCCCGTGATATTTTTTACGTAAGGCACGTCCTTGTAGCGTCCCTCGATTTTGAAGCTGCGCACGCCTGCAGCGATCAGCGCGTTCAAATTTTCGCTCTGGTTGTTGTCCTTCACCGACAGCAAGTGTTTCTCGAACGCGACGATTTGGCCCTTGTCGTCTTCCAGTGTGTAGGGCAGACGGCACGCCTGCGAACAATCACCACGGTTGGCGCTGCGGCCGGTGTGCGCGTGGCTGATGTTGCACTGGCCGGAGTAAGCGACGCACAGCGCACCGTGGATGAAGTGCTCAATCACGGTGTCTTGCGGGACGGCGGCGCGTATCCTCGCGATCTCGTCCAGGGTCAGTTCGCGCGCCAGCACCAGTTGCGAGAAACCGACTTCGGCCAGGAAGCGCGCTTTCTCCGGCGTGCGAATGTCGCATTGTGTTGAGGCATGCAAATCGATGGGAGGCAGGTCGAGTTCGAGCAGCGCCATGTCCTGCACGATCAGCGCGTCGACCCCGATGTCGTGGCAGTCGTAAGCCAGCTTGCGCGCGGACTCCAGCTCGGCATCGTGCAGAATGGTATTCAGCGTGACGTAGATTTTTGCGTGGAAGCGGTGCGCGTATTGCACCAGTTCCGCAATATCCTGGATTGAATTACCGGCTTTGTCGCGCGCACCGAATGACGGCCCGCCGATGTAAACCGCATCCGCGCCATGAAGAATGGCTTCGCGGCCGATGGCGGCGGTTTTTGCGGGGGCGAGGAGTTCGAGGTATGAATTGGATGCTGACATGCGGCGCGATTATACCGAAGGTGCAGGATTGGGATCAGCGCCGGTTCGGGCAGCTTTTTCGGGTGCAGTCGGCATAGATGTGCAGCGAGTGATCGTGGATCTCAAAGCCCAGTTCTGTTGCGATCTTTTTTTGCCGGGCTTCGATGGCGCTGTCGAAGAACTCTTCCACGTGACCGCATTGAAGGCACACCATGTGATCATGGTGGCTGCCTTCGTTCAATTCGAACACAGACTTGCCACCCTCGAAATTGTGTCGGGTGAGCAGACCCGCCTGTGCAAACTGTGTCAGCACGCGGTACACCGTTGCCAGCCCGACGGTCTCGCCGTCCGCAAGCAGGCGCTTGTAGACGTCTTCCGCACTCAAATGGCGGACTTCGCTGCGCTGAAACAGCTCCAGCACCTTCAGTCGGGGCAGGGTGAATTTGAGACCGGCGTTTTTAAGATTTTCAGGTTGTGCAGCATCCATTGCGGTTTCTCCACAGCATTCGTTTCTATCCTGCCCGAAAGTGCTTGCAATTGCAAATGAGAATGATTATCGTTTGCATAAATTCAGTAACGTCTAATCAGGGAGCGCGCAGTGAAGACTTGGGAACAATTGCAATACGGAATATTCGGGATGCTGCTGACAGCCTCGGCAACGGCGGGCCCTGCGGATTATGTACTGACACCCAAAGTTGAACAGGGCGAACTTGAACTGGATGTCAGTTATGGCGCGGCCAGCGCCAATGCCGGGGCGCGTCCTCAAGTGGCCAGCCTGGGTCTCGGTTATGGCGTAAGCGAGCGCTGGTTCAGTGAGGTCGCCCTTAAGTTGAAAAACGGCGGCGCGGCGGACAGCGATTATCTCGAATGGGAAAACAAGATCAAACTGACGCCTGTCTCGGCAACCAACTATGAGGTTGGCTTTGTAACCGAGCTGGAAGCGCCATTACAGACGGGGGCGCCGTGGGAAGTCAAGCTGGGGCCGCTATTCCAAACGTATGCCGGCGCGTGGCAACTGAATGCCAATGTGCTATTCGAGCGCGCGTTTGGCCATGCGGACGAACATGGCGCGGCCTATGTCACCAATCTGGGCTATCAGTGGCAAGTCCGGCAGTATCGTAAGGACGTGCTGGCGTTCGGCGTGCAAGGTTTTGGCGAATTGGGGCAATGGGACCGTTGGGATGGTGCCGCCCAACAGAATCATCGTGCCGGGCCGGCCCTCTTCGGCAAGCTGCCATTTGGCGGTGAAGAGCCCATTAAATTTAATGCTGCCTGGCTATTCGGGGTGAGTCAGGCAGCGCCCCGAAACACCTTGCGGATACAGCTGGAACGCGAACTTTGACGGGTGAGCAGCTTCAGGGTTGAGTCTGGGGCGTGTACTTCAGCGGCGTTAGATCGTAATGTTGCAGGCGCGCGGCCTGCAGGGCGGCATCCAGAAGCGGCGGTGGCAAGACCGGTGTGCGCGACAGAATCCACAGATATTTCCGGTTTGGATTGCCGACGACCGCCCAGCGATATTCGTTATCCAGACCGATGATCCAGTAGTCCGAGCGAAATGGCCAGAAGAAGGAAACCTTGAGCTGTCCGGGTTTTGCCGAATCGGGTGCCCAGGCATTTCCGAGCGCTTCGTCGCTGCCCTCGCGGGTGCGACAGCGGTTGGTGACTCGAATCTCGCCATCCGGCTTTAGCGCATATTCTGCGGTGCTGTTGCCGGTGCAGTGGCGCTGGAAATACATCGGGAAGGCCCCGATTTCATACCACTTTCCGACATAACGTTCGAGATCGACTTGTGCGACGCTGCGTACGGGCGGGAGTACGTCAGCTGCCTGCGCCAGCGAGGTGAGCAAAAAGAAGGGAAATGTCAGAAGAATAGAGAGCGGGCGTTTCATCGGCGGCGATAGGTAACAAAGTCAAAAGATAAAGGCTGCGGTTCAGTTTGCTGCTGGGATTCACGCGCTATTTCCTGCCAGACATCCAAGCCAAAGTCCGGGAAATGTGCGTCTCCCTCGACAGGTTTTTTGATTTCTGTGATGTACAAGGTATCTGCCAGCGGCAGGGCTTGTGCATAAATTTCAGCGCCTCCCACGATAAAGATTTGAGGATCGCCGGCGCATGCGGCCAATGCTTCCGGCAAAGAGGCCGCCGTTGTGCAGCCCGGAATTTGCAGATCGGGATTGCGCGTGACGACGATGGTCGTGCGACCCGGCAGCGGCTTGCCGATTGAATCGAATGTCTTGCGGCCCATGATCATATGGTGTCCCATGGTCAGTGCCTTGAAGTGTTGCAGATCAGTCGGACAGCGCCAGGGCAAAGTGTTGTTGATGCCGATGGTATGGTTGCTGGCCATGGCCACGATAATGGCGATGCTCATACCGCAACCGGGGCCTTGATTGCGGGATGCGGGTCGTAGCCTTCCAGCGTGAAATCCTCAAACCTGAAGCCGTGAATATCCTTCACGTCGGGATTGATGCGCATCGTCGGCAGCGGGTGCGGCTCGCGTGATAGTTGCAGTGCTGTCTGTTCCATGTGGTTGGAATACAGGTGCGCATCGCCGAAGGTATGCACGAAGTCGCCGTATTCCAGCCCGCACACCTGCGCCATCATCATCGTCAGCAGCGCATAGCTCGCGATGTTGAACGGCACACCGAGGAAGATATCGGCGCTGCGCTGGTAGAGCTGGCAGGAGAGCTTGCCGTCCGCGACATAGAACTGGAAAAAAGCATGACAGGGCGCGAGCGCCATTTTGTCCAATTCGCCCACGTTCCAGGCAGACACGATGATACGGCGGGAATCGGGATTGTTCTTGAGCTGGTCGACGGCGATCTTGATCTGGTCGATCACGCGGCCGTCGATAGCCTCCCACGAACGCCACTGCTTTCCGTATACCGGGCCGAGGTTGCCTTGCTCATCGGCCCATTCATCCCAGATGGAAACACCGTTTTCTTTGAGATATTTGATGTTGGTGCTGCCCTGCAAAAACCACAACAGCTCGTGAATAATCGAGCGCAGGTGACACTTTTTAGTGGTCACAAGCGGGAAGCCGTCCTGCAGATTGAAGCGCATCTGGTAGCCGAAAACGCTGGTCGTGCCGGTGCCGGTCCGGTCGGATTTGGTGGTGCCGTGGTCCAGCACGTGTTGCATCAGATCGAGGTATTGGCGCATGGGGTAGCCCGTATAATCGCGACGTTCATTGACTAAATTCGAGGCCGCAATGCTAGCACAACTCACTTTTTCCAAAATCCTGCCCAGCATGAGTCATGTTCTGGTGCTGCTTACGACGGCGTCTGCTGTGGCCAAGGATACGCCACATGGCGGGCTATTGAGCACGGTGCTCAAGCGCCGCGCCATGAAAGCGGACGAGTTGGCGAAAACGCCTGTAGCGGCGAATGCGTCGGATGGGACGTTGGTAGCTTGGGCGATGCTGGATGAAACAAAAGACGCATTTGCACAGCAGGTGCTGGTGCGCAAGGCCCTGCAATTGTTGTTGCAGGAACAGCCCAAAGGGATTGCCATCGTGGTATCCGGGAATGTCGCGCAGCGTGCCGCCGAATTTGCCGTTTACGGGGCATGGGTGAACGCCGCGCTTTTGCCGGTGCACAAGCAGACAGACGAGCGCAAGCCGCTGCAGAAGATCATGTTGCATGGAGAGGTGGATCGCAAACCGTTCGAAGCCTTGCGCGCGCAGGCGGAAGGAAATTTATTATGTCGCGAGCTGACCCACCTGCCGCCGAATGAGCTGACGCCGGGGATATATCGCGGGCGTGTGAAGAAGCTGGCACGCGCGCAAGGCTGGCAGCAGGAAGCGTTCGACATGAAAAAATTGCGCAAACTGGGCGCAGGTGCATTCGTTGCGGTGGCGCAGGGCAGCGAGGTTGAGGATGCGGCCATCGTGCATCTTTCCTACCGCCATCCAAAAGCAAAACAGACCGTGGCGCTGGTCGGCAAAGGCATTTGCTTCGACACGGGAGGACACAACCTCAAGCCGTCCCGCTACATGCATAACATGCACGAAGATATGAACGGTTCCGCCGTCGCGCTGGGTATTCTGCTCGCGGCGACCCGGCAGAAATTGGCGGTGAATATCGACTGCTGGCTGGCACTGGCGCAGAACCACATCAGCCCTAAGGCTTACAAGCAGAACGATGTTGTGAAGGCGCTCAACGGGACGCACATCGAAATCGTGCATACCGATGCCGAGGGACGTATGGTGCTGGCGGATACATTGACGTTGGCCTCGCGCGCGAAGCCGGATCTGATGATTGATTTCGCGACGCTTACCGGCAGTATGGCAACGGCGTTGGGCGACCGCTATTCCGGCGTGCTGGGTAATCGCGACGAGTTATTGCAACGGGCGGTCAGCGTGGGCAGTCGGACGGGCGAGCGGCTATGCGCTTTCCCGTTGGCCGAAGATTATGCGGTGGCGCTGGAATCCAAAGTGGCTGACGTCAAACAGTGCACCCTTGCTGGCGAAGCCGACCACATTCTGGCAACGCTGTTCCTGCAACGATTTGTCGAGCACGAGACGCCTTGGCTGCATGTGGATTTGTCCGCGAGCCGCTGCGAAGGCGGGCTGGGCATTGTGGCTGATGAAGTCACCGGCTTCGGCGTGGCTTGGGGGGTAGCGATGCTGCGGGAATCGGGCGCGGGCTGATTACGGCACGAAGAGCATGGCGTATTGCATGCCGGCAGCAATTAGCCCGTAGCGTACGAACTTTCCGATGCCCATGTAGAGGGTGGCGAGCCAGGGATTGAGCCGCAGCCAGCCGGCAGCCAGGCACAAGGCGTCACCCAGCAGCGGCACCCAGGCCAGCAGCAGCACGGGCGTACCGTAACGGCGAATCTTATCGACGTGTTTAAGCTGTTGAGTCTGCGGTAGCAGCCAGCCCATTCCGAAAGTGATCATCCCTCCCAGCGTATTGCCGAGCGTTGCCAGCGCGAGGGCCAGCCAGAAGGTGTCCGGGTGGGTTTTCAGCACACCGAACAACACGGCTTCGGAGCCGCCGGGCAGCAGCGTCGCCGCCAGCAGGCTGCTGGTGAACAGGGCGCCGAGACTGAACAGGTCGCTCATGGTCGATGCGCCCCGTGCCGGTTGTTATTTCTTTCGCGGCGGGAGCAGGTCGGTAATCGTGCCTTCCGCCATCTCGGCGGCAAAACACAGGGTCTCCGACAGGGTCGGGTGCGGATGAATGGTGAGGCCGAGATCTTCCATGTCCGCGCCCATTTCCAGTGCCAGCACACCTTCGGCGATCAGTTCACCGGCGTTAGTGCCGACGATGCCCATGCCGAGAATGCGGCGAGACTTGGGATCGAGCAGCACTTTGGTCGCGCCTTCCTCGCGTGCGATGGAAAGCGCGCGGCCTGAGGCAGCCCACGGAAAGTTGCCTTTCTCATATTCGATACCCTGCGCCTTTGCCTGGGTTTCGGTGAGCCCCATCCATGCGATTTCCGGATCGGTGTAAGCCACGGAAGGAATGGTCATGGGTTCAAAGAATGCCTTGTGCCCGGCGATGTTTTCAGCTGCCACCTTGCCTTCATGCACAGCTTTGTGCGCGAGCATCGGATCACCCACGATGTCGCCGATGGCGTAGATGTGCGGCACGTTGGTGCGCATCTGCTTGTCGACCGGGATGAAGCCGCGTTCGTTGACGACAAGGCCGGCCGCTTCCGCGTTGATCTCGCGCCCGTTTGGGCGACGCCCCACAGCCATCAGCACGCTGTCGTACAGTTGTGGTTCGGCCGGAGCCTGTTCGCCTTCGAAGGTGACCTTGAGGCCTTTTTTCTCGGCCTCAATCTTTGTCACCTTGGTCTTCAGCATGATGGCTTCGTAACGCTTGGCGATGCGGTTGTGCAGCGGCTTGACCATGTCCTTGTCTGCACCGGGCATCAACTGGTCCATGAGTTCGACGACGCTGATTTTCGCGCCGAGCGCGTCATACACCGTGGCCATCTCCAGGCCGATGATGCCGCCGCCGATCACCAGCATGCGCTTCGGCACCTCCTTCAGTGCCAGTGCGCCGGTGGAGTCGATGATGCGCTCGTCCTCATACGGGAAGCCGGGGATGCGCGCCACGCTGGAGCCGGCAGCGACGATGCAGTTGTCAAAAGAAACGGTTTTCACGCCGTCGGCGGTTTGTACTTCCAGCAGGTGCGATGTAGCGAATTTTGCAACGCCGCGGATGACTTGCACCTTGCGCTGCTTGGCCAGTGCGGCGAGCCCGCCGGTCAGCTTGCCGATCACGCTTTCCTTCCAGCCGCGAATCTGATTGATGTCGATTTTCGGCTTGCCGAAGGTGACGCCGTGATGCGCAACTTCGTCCGCCTCGTTAATCACCTTGGCGACATGCAGCAGCGCTTTGGACGGGATACAACCGACGTTGAGGCATACACCGCCAAGCGAGGCGTGCTTCTCGATCAGGATGACCTGCTTGCCGAGATCTGCGGCGCGGAACGCGGCAGTGTAGCCGCCGGGCCCGGCGCCGAGCACCACGACTTCAGCATGAAACTCGCCCCGGGTGGCGGGTGTTGCGGCCACGGGTGTGTCGGAGACGGGTGCTGTTTCCGGCGTTGTGTTCGGTGCGGCTTCCTGGGCGGCGGGCGCGGCCACGGCCTGTTCGTCGCTTTCTAGCAGCAGAATCACGGAGCCCTCACTGACCTTGTCGCCAACCTTGAGCTTCATTTCTTTTACGACACCCGCAACTGGCGAGGGAACATCTAGTGTCGCCTTGTCAGTTTCCAGCGTGATCAGCGTGTGTTCCTGCGCGACGGCGTCGCCGGGCTTGACGCCAATTTCGATAACGACAACTTCCTTGAAGTCTCCGATGTCCGGAACCTTGATTTCGATAAGTGTGCTCATGTTGTGCTTTCTGTCAAATGCGGATTTGTCCGCTACCCAAAACAATAAATTTCTGTGAGGTCAGGCCTTCCAGTCCGACCGGCCCGCGCGCGTGGATTTTGTCGGTGGAAATGCCGATCTCCGCGCCCAGCCCGTATTCGAAGCCGTCGGCGAAACGCGTCGAGGCGTTCACCATGACGCTGGAGGAATCGACTTCGCGCAGGAAACGCAGTGCCCGACTGTAATTCTCGGTGACGATGCTGTCGGTGTGCTGCGATCCATAAGTGTTGATGTGGTTGATCGCGGCATCGAGATCGGCCACGATGCGGACCGCGAGGATGGGCGCGAGGTATTCGGTGCGCCAATCCTCTTCGGTGGCCGAGCTCATTTGTGAAATGATTTGTCGCGCGGCATCATCGCCACGCAGCTCGACGCCCTTATCCAGGTAAATTTTGCAGAGGCCAGGCAGGACCTGCGCCGCGACATTCGCATTCACCAGCAACGTTTCCATGGCGTTACATACGCCGTAGCGATGAGTCTTGGCGTTGTCCGCGATGCGGATGGCTTTGGCCAGATCGGCCTCGTCGTCAATATAAACATGGCAGATGCCGTCGAGATGTTTGATGACGGGCACGCGGGCTTCTTCCGAAATGCGCGCGATCAGGCTCTTGCCGCCGCGGGGCACGATTACGTCCACGAATTCTTTCATGGTGATCAGCTCGCCCACGGCAGCGCGATCGGTGGTGTTCACCACCTGCACGGCGCTCTCCGGCAAGCCGGCAGACCGCAAGCCCTGTTGCACGCAGGCGGCGATGGCCTGATTGGAATAAATGGCTTCCGAGCCGCCGCGCAGGACGCAGGCGTTGCCCGACTTCAGGCAGAGACCGGCGGCGTCCGCTGTCACGTTGGGGCGTGATTCGTAGATGATGCCGATCACGCCCAGCGGCACGCGCATTTTGCCGACCTGAATGCCGGAGGGGCGATAACACATGTCGCTGATTTCGCCGACGGGATCAGGTAAGGCCGCGATCTGGCGCAGACCTTCCGCCATACCCTGTATGGTTTTTTCACTGAGTGTAAGTCGGTCAATGGCGGCTGCATCGAGGCCGTTTTGTTTTGCGGCGGCGATGTCTTTTGCGTTTTCTGCGGTCAGCAGGGCGTTGTTCGCCAAGATGGCATCGGCGATTGCCTGCAATGCAGTGTTCTTGGCATTGGTGTCGGCAGTCGCCATGACGCGTGAGGCGGCGCGTGCGCGCCGGCCGACGTCCTGCATGTATTGCCTGATGTTATCCATTTCCATTCCGAAAAAAACCGTAGCGCGCATTTTAGCATCCCGCATCGGTTAGAATGCGCAGGAATTCGAGAGAGCGTTACATGTCAGATATCCTCAACAAAATCCTTTACGTCAAAGCCCAGGAAGTTCGTTCCGCCTTGTCTGTCAAGCCTTTTCCGCAATTGCGCGCCGAAGCGGCGGAGATGTCGGCGCCGCGTGATTTTGTGGGCGCAATCCGCGACAGGATTGCCGCCGGACAAGCCGCCGTTATCGCCGAAATCAAGAAAGCCAGTCCCAGCAAGGGCGTGATTCGCGCCGATTTCCATCCGGCGCAGATCGCGGCCAGCTATGCCCGCCACGGGGCGGCCTGCCTGTCGGTGCTGACGGATGAGTCGTTCTTTCAGGGCAGCGCGGAATATTTGCGCGAAGCGCGTGCCGCCTGCGAATTGCCGGTGCTGCGCAAAGACTTCATCGTCGACGAATACCAGATCTGGCAGGCGCGGGCGATGGGGGCGGATGCCATTCTGCTGATTGCCTCTGCGCTGACACCGGGACAAATGAAAGCTTTCGAGGCGCTTGCAGATAAGCTGGGTATGGCGGTTCTGGTCGAAGTGCATGACGGCGACGAGCTTGAATTGGCCTTGCAGCTGAAGACGCCGCTCATCGGTATCAATAACCGCAATCTCCGCACCTTTGAAGTTTCGCTGCAAACGACGCTGGATTTGCTGCCGCAGATCCCGGCGGATCGCATTGTCGTGACCGAAAGCGGCATTTTTACCGGCGACGATGTGCGACGGATGCGCGGGCATAACGTGCATACCTTTCTGGTTGGCGAGGCGTTCATGCGCGCGGAAGATCCGGGTGTAGAATTGGCGCGGGTTTTTAACTCGCCGCAGGAGTGAATCATGCTGAATCTGGATCGCTTGATTATCGAGTTCGACAAAGGCTTGCGTACGCTTTTTAGCCAGGCGCACAGCGTTCGACCGCACCCGGATGCCGATGCCACGGACGCGCCGCTGGATGAGACTGAACGCAAACATGCGGCCGGCCTGATGCGCATCAATCACAGTGGCGAGATTTGCGCGCAGGCCTTGTATCAGGGGCAGGCGCTGACCGCACGCGATCCGGCGGTGCAAAAGGAATTGCAGCATGCTGCGCAGGAAGAGACCGAACATTTGGCTTGGACGGCAAAGCGCGTGCATGAGCTCGGGGGGCATTTGAGCGTACTGAATCCGTTGTGGTACACCGGATCACTTACCTTGGGTGCTTTCGCCGGCTTGCTGGGGGACAAATGGAATTTGGGCTTTCTGTCCGAAACCGAGCGGCAGGTTGGCGGTCATTTGCAGGGTCATCTGGACAAATTACCGGTGCAGGATGCCAAGAGTCGCGCCATTGTGCAGCAGATGTACGTTGACGAAACCGGGCATTCGGAAATGGCCCGGCAAATGGGCGGGGCCGAGCTGCCCGGTCCGGTTAAGCTGGCGATGCGCACGACTTCAAAAATTCTGACGCACACGGCCTACCGTATTTAGGGAGCGGGCCGCGGGGATCCTATTCCTGAATGACCTCGAAATCGTGCGTCATTTCGGCGGTGGCGCCGAGCATGATTGAAGCGGAACAGTATTTTTCGGCCGAGAGTTTGACGGCCTTTCCCACGGCTTCAGACTTGATGTCTTTGCCGGTCACCACAAAGTGCATGTGGATTTTGGTGAAAACCTTGGGGTCGGTATCGGCTCGCTCCGCCGAAATGTCCACATAACAGTCGGATACTGACTGGCGCGATTTTTTCAGAATCATGATGACATCAATGCTGGAGCAGCCACCCGCACCCAGCAGCAGCATTTCCATCGGACGCGGCCCGAGATCGCGGCCGCCTACCGCCGGCGAGCCGTCCATGATGACGCCGTGGCCGCTTTCGGTTTCCCCCAGGAAAGTGATGCCTTCAACCCATTTGACGCGTGTTTTCATAGTGGTGCTCCCGGAAATGATTGATTCAGGCTGCGCCGGACTTTAGCCGGCACCAAAGCAGCCCGATGACTTCGTGCATGAATATTTTACTATCGTACAGGCTGTCCGCGCGCGGCAGAAAGGCCAGTATATCGACATGATTGCGTGTGGTGAACGCGGTTGGTGCCTCGATCACCTCGAATCCGGCCCGGCGAAAAACGTTGGAGGCACGCGGCATGTGCCAGGCATGGGTGACCAGATAGACTTTGCGAATGCCGGCCTGTTGCAGCAGTTCAAAGCTATGGCGGGCATTTTCGGCCGTATTGTCCGAGCCAATCTCGATCCAGCGCACCGGCACGCGGAAATCCTGCTCCAGCGCAATTTTCATCTGCTCGGCTTCCGCCAGAACGCTGCCTTCGGGCTTGCCGCCGCTGGCGAGCAGGGGTAAACCGGTTTCGCGTTGCAAGCGGGCCGCGTAGCGGAGGCGTTCCAGCGTCTGGTGGCTGACAGTGTCCTGCCCGCCGTATTCCGGTGCCCGCGCATAACTGCCGCCGCCAAGAACGATGATCGCGTTGGCCGACTGGCCTTGCATATCGACCATGTGAGTGCGCGACTCAAGCAAATGCAAAGCGCCCTCAGCGATGTAGGGTGTGGACCCCAGCCAGAGCAATGCGAAGCCGGAAAATAGCAGCGTGGTGGCGAGTTTGCGCCGACGTTTCAGAAGCAGCAGCCCAAGACCGAGCAGGCAGAGCAGGGCTAGTGGAGGCAGCAGAAACGTGGCGAGGGTGTTGGTGATGAGCCAGGACATGCGGACAGGCGGGTATTCTGATGGGATCATCATAGCACCAGAGGGGATTGGCATCGCGTTTGGAAAATAGGGTTTGACAGCCGCGGCCGGGCTGAAATAGAATGCGCGCCCTTCGAGGTTTACCAATTGAATTTTTAGGAATTGTGGCTATGAAAACATTTTCTGCCAAACCCCATGAAGTCCAGCATGACTGGCTTCTGGTTGACGCCGCTGATCAGGTGCTGGGTCGCCTGGCTGCCCAGATTGCTGCACGACTGCGTGGCAAGCACAAGGCGATTTACACGCCTCATGTGGACACCGGTGACTTTGTTGTTGTCGTGAACGCCAACAAGCTGCGCGTGACCGGCAACAAGGCGGAAGCCAAGCTGTACCATCGCCACACGACTTACCCGGGCGGTTTGTACACCACCAACTTCGCCAAGTTGCAACAGCGTCACCCCCAGCGCGTGCTGGAAAAGGCCGTCAAGGGCATGCTGCCCAAGGGGCCGCTGGGTTACGCGATGCTGCGCAAGATGAAGGTGTATGCCGGTGCGGATCATCCGCATACCGCGCAGCAACCGAAACCAGTCAATCTGTTGAAAGCTTAAAGCATGAGCGCAAACTACAATTACGGAACCGGTCGTCGCAAGAGTGCGGTGGCACGCGTGTTTATCAAGCCGGGCAAGGGCGACATCGTCGTCAACGACAAGCCGGTGGACGTATTTTTCTCCCGCGAAACCGGCCGCATGATCGTGCGCCAGCCGCTGACACTGACCGAAACACTGAGCAAGTTCGATATCATGGTGAACGTGATCGGTGGCGGTGAAGCCGGCCAGGCAGGCGCCGTGCGTCACGGCATCACCCGCGCACTGATCGACTACAACGCCGAATTCAAGCCGGTGTTGAAGGCTGCGGGTCTGGTGACACGCGATGCCCGTGAAGTGGAACGTAAGAAGGTCGGTCTGCGCAAGGCGCGCCGCCGCAAGCAGTTCTCCAAGCGTTAATCGCAGGAACCTGCTGCATCGCAAAAGCCGCCTTCGGGCGGCTTTTGCATTGGGCTTTTGTTGTATCATGCCCCCGGATTTTTTTGGAAGGTCGAAATCATGATCAAAGTGGGTATTGTTGGCGGCACCGGTTATACCGGCGTTGAATTGCTGCGTTTGCTGGCCGCGCATCCGCAAGTGGCTTTGCAAGTGATCACCTCGCGCGCCGATGCGGGCACGCCGGTGAATCGCATGTTCCCCAGTCTGCGCGGCTATGTGGATATCGACTTTACCCATCCGGATCAGGCGCGTCTGGAAGATTGCGATCTGGTGTTTTTCGCCACGCCAAACGGGATTGCCATGCAGCAGACCCGTGCCTTGCTGGAGGCCGGCGTCAAAGTGATCGATCTGGCCGCGGATTTCCGAATCAAGGACGTGGCCGAATGGGGCAAGTGGTACGGGATGGAGCATGCCTGCCCGGATCTGGTGGCCGAGGCGGTGTACGGTCTGCCAGAAGTCAATCGCGAGCAGATTCGCACCGCGCGTTTGGTGGCCAATCCGGGCTGCTATCCCACGGCGGTACAGCTGGGTTTCATCCCGCTGCTCGGGGCCGGGTTGATCGATCCGGCGCATTTGATTGCGGATGCCAAGTCCGGGGTTTCCGGTGCCGGACGCAAGGCGGAAATTCCGACGCTGTTTTCCGAAGCCTCGGATAATTTTAAGGCGTACGGCGTGCCCGGGCATCGCCATCTGCCGGAGATCCGCCAGGGGCTGGCGCGTGTGCATGGCAACCCCGTGGGGCTGACTTTTGTGCCGCACTTGACGCCGATGATTCGTGGAATTCACGCCACGCTGTATGGCCGGTTGAACGCCGATGCGGATTTGCAAGCTTTGTTCGAGCAACGCTACGCGAATGAGCCTTTTGTGGACGTCATGCCGCCGGGGAGTCATCCGGAAACGCGCTCGGTGCGCGGCGCGAATCGTTGCCGTATTGCGGTGCATCGGCCGCAGGGCGGCGACACGGTGGTGGTGCTGTCAGTGATCGATAATCTGGTTAAGGGGGCTGCCGGACAGGCGGTGCAGAACATGAACCTGATGTTCGGTCTGCCGGAGACGACTGCGCTGGAAAATGTCCCCCTGCTGCCGTGATTTCGGATCCTCACCGAACATCCGGGTTTATATGGCCATATTGTTGAAGGGGTAGGCAAGCGGCGCGTTTGGGTTATCATTGCGCCTCGCGTGGTGAATCGTCTGATTTTGTCCGGCCGACTGCCGGCCCTGCTATCAATTTTTGGAGATAATTTTATGAATGCAATGACCGAAACTCAAGACCCGCTGAACTTTACCGACAGTGCGGCCAACAAGGTAAAACAGCTGATCGACGAAGAGGGTAATGCCGAGCTCAAGTTGCGCGTGTTTGTGAGCGGTGGCGGTTGTTCCGGCTTTCAGTACGGGTTCACCTTTGACGAAGTCATGAACGAAGATGACACCGTGATGAGCAAAAACGGAGTGCAACTGCTGATCGACCCGATGAGTTTTCAGTATCTGGTCGGTGCGGAAATCGATTATCAGGAAGGCCTGGAAGGCGCGCAGTTCGTGATCAAGAATCCCAATGCCACCACGACTTGCGGCTGTGGTTCGTCCTTTTCCGTGTAAACCTTGTTGCGCTGAATACACGATCGCCGGGGCTTGTCCCCGGCTTTTTTACGCTGGGTGGATGGCGCCGAGCACGCAGAAATGGCGCGCGCCAGTGACCGCGGGAAGATTCCCGGGCTGTCCGAGCAGCGCTTGTCGCGCCAGCCAGGCAAACGCCAGCGCTTCCAGAAAATCCGGGTCTGTGCCCAGTGCGGCGGTGGTCTCAACGACGCATTCCGGCAGCAATGCGGCTAGACGTTCGCGCAAGGCCGTATTTCGTGCGCCGCCGCCGCATAGATAGATTTCAGCCGCGCCCGGGGCGTGTCGGCAAATGGCATCGGCGATGCCCCGACATGTCAATTCCAGCAGTGTCGCCTGCACGTCGGCCGACGCTTCGCCGCCTTCCAGTCGATCCTGTAACCAGTCCGGATTGAACAGGTCCCGCCCGGTGCTTTTGGGCGGTGGCAGCGCAAAAAAAGGTTCGGCCTGCAGGCGTGCCAGTAATGCCGGCAACACTTTTCCGCCGGCGGCCCAGCGTCCGTCTTCATCGAAGGCGAGGCCACAATAACGTTGACACCAGGCATCCAGCAGAAGATTGCCGGGGCCGCAGTCAAAACCGGAAACAGGGCCGTTCGGCGGCAGATCGGTGAGGTTGGCGATGCCGCCGATGTTGACGATCACGCGGTGAATTTCGGGATGACGCAGAATGCGATCGTGGAACGCCGGCACCAGAGGTGCCCCTTGGCCCCCTGCGGCTATATCACGGCTGCGGAAGTCGCTAATGACGGTAATCCCGCTCAGTTCGGCGAGCATTGCCGCATTGCCGATTTGTACGGTGTAAGCGGATTCCGGGCGATGCCGCAAGGTTTGGCCGTGGCAGCCGATTGCCCGCACGGCCTGCGCGGAAACGCCTGCTTTGGCGAGCAATGTTTGTGTGGCTTTGGCGTAACACTTGGCCAGTTGGTTGGCCGCGATCATGCAGCGGTGCAGCTCATCCGGCACGGACTGATTCAGGGCGAGTAGTTCATGCCTTAATTCGGTCGTAAAAGGGAGAAAATGTTTTGCCGTAAGACGGGGTGTCGCCGCGGAGAAATCGACCAATGCTGCATCGACTCCGTCCAGGCTGGTGCCCGACATCAGGCCGACATACCATTCGGCGGCCGGCACTGGAGCCTCTAGTCGAGTTTGGCGAGATTGGTGTCGCGCAGCTGTTCCAGCTGTGCCGTCAGTCGAGCGGACGCCGCTTGGAATTCAGCCCGATGCGCGGTACTCAGCGGCTTTGCCGTGGGCAGTGCGACGCGCAGCGGATCACGCTGCTGGTTGCCGACACGGAATTCGTAGTGCAGGTGCGGGCCGCTGGCGACACCGGTCATGCCGACATAGCCAATGACATCCCCTTGACTGACGCGCTGGCCGTGGCGGAGGCCTTTGGCGTAGCGTGAAAGGTGACCGTAAACCGTGGTGTAGCGATTACCCGAGTGTTTAACCATGATGACGTTGCCGTAACCGCCTTGGCGGCCGGCAAAGTCAACAATGCCATCGGCCGTAACTTTGACAGGTGTGCCGGTGGGGGCAGCAAAATCGACGCCTTTGTGGGCGCGCCATTTGTTTAATACAGGGTGAAAACGTGAATTGGAGAATCCGGAGCTGACGCGCGAGAAAGCAATGGGTGAGCGGAGGAATGCCTTGCGCAAACTTTTGCCTTCCGGCGTGTAATAACCGCCGCGCTGATCGTCCGGGCTGAAATAAACCGCACGATAACTTTGTCCGCGGTTGACGAATTCGGCCGCCTGAATTCGGCCGCTATCCACCAAAGCCCCATTGTTGTAGGTCATTTCATAGATGACAGTGAATTTATCGCCGCGGCGCAGATCGTGGTGAAAATCGATGTCGCCGCTGAAAATTTCGACCAGTTGGTTGGCGGTGCCGTCCGGAACGTCAGCCGCATCTGTCGCCGCGTAAAGACTGGATTGAATTTCACCGGTGCGAACGAACAGGCGCCTTTCCAGCTGGGCGGGCTGCTGTGTGACGAGGAAGCCGTCCCCTTCTTTCGTGAGGACATTCTGGGTGGCGTCCGCCGACAAATAACGCAAACTTAGCAGTGCGCCGGATGCCGAGGTTTCAGCCTGAATTTCCGTACCGGTGGGCAGTTTGCGGAAAGAGGTTGCGTCGGGCGCGGTGCGGAGAAACTGGCTGGCGGCCGCATCATCCACGTTCAGGCGCTGCAGTAGGCTGACAACCGTGTCGCCGCGCTGCATGCGCTCGGTACGCCAAAACCGCTGGCTGCCTGCATTGTCTGTCAGCGTGACCGGCAAGATAATTTCTTCTACGGAAAGTTGTGCGGGTTTAAGCCCGAGTTCGCTTTCCGGAACCAGGCCGAATGCTGTCAGGACGCCGAGCAGGGGCATCGTGGACAAAGTGACAAACCAGCGCAATTTCAACTTGCGCTCTTGGCTGAGCAGGTTTTGGGGTAACATTCGCGCCTCGTTTGTTGGGCTCGCGCTGGCAGGCAACGCTCGTTTTTCTAGCGCCGAACTGTAACAGAAAATTGCACGTAATCAAACCGCTAATGTTGAATTTCAGGCGGATGTTGCGTCAAGTAATGACTTCAGGAAAATCGGAACATGGTCAGGGAAGCAAAATTGGATGAGGTGTTGCACCAGATCCGCCGTGGTGCGGATGAGATTCTGGTGGAAAGTGAGCTAAAACAAAAACTTGAGTCCGGCAGGCCGCTGCGCGTCAAGGCCGGATTCGACCCGACCGCGCCGGATCTGCATCTGGGCCATACCGTACTGCTGAACAAAATGCGCCAGTTGCAGGATTTGGGGCATCACGCGCTGTTCCTGATCGGTGACTTTACCGGCATGATCGGTGACCCCACCGGAAAAAATGCGACCCGTCCGCCACTCACGCGGGAGCAGGTGCTCGCGAATGCGCAGAGTTACCGCGATCAGGTCTTCAAGGTGCTGGATCCGGAAAAGACGGAAATTGTATTCAATTCCAGCTGGATGGATAAATTTGGCGCGGTTGATCTGGTCCGTTTGGCGGCGACACATACCGTGGCGAGGATGCTGGAGCGTGATGATTTTTCCAAGCGCTACCGCGGCGGACAGCCGATCGCAATTCATGAGTTTTTGTATCCCTTGGTGCAGGGTTATGATTCCGTCGCGCTGCGCGCGGACATCGAGCTCGGCGGCACCGACCAGAAATTCAACCTGTTAATGGGGCGTGAACTGCAGAAACATTACGGCCAGCCGGCCCAGTGTGTGCTGACCATGCCGCTGCTGGAAGGTCTGGACGGGGTCAACAAAATGTCCAAATCGCTGGGGAATTACGTCGGGATTACCGATGCGCCGCAGGATATGTTTGGTAAATTAATGTCCATCTCCGACGAGCTGATGTGGCGTTATCTGGAATTACTCTCGTTCCGCAGTCTGGACGAGATTTCCGGTTGGCGCGAGACCGTGCGGCAGGGGCGCAACCCGCGCGATATCAAGGTGTTGCTGGCGCAGGAGATCGTGGCGCGTTTTCATTCTCAGGCGGCCGCAGAGCAGGCGCTGGCGGATTTCGAGGCGCGGTTCCGTCAGGGCGCGATTCCCGACGAGATGCCGGAAGTCACTGTCATCAGCGAATCCGGCCATGTCGCTGTAGCGAATCTGCTGAAACACGCGGGGCTGGTTTCCAGCACCTCGGAAGCGCTGCGCATGATCGAGCAGGGCGGCGTCAAGCTGGACGGCGAAAAAATCAGCGATCGTGGTCTGCAAATTGCGGCCGGAAGTACGCTGGTGGCACAAGTTGGCAAGCGCAGATTTGCCCGGGTGACGGTGAATTAAATACCGGTTGTGTGTGTCGGGCGAGTTCTGTAGAATCGCGCCCTCGAATTTTTGGTAAGAGGTAGTTCATTCATGACAACCGTACGTGTAAAAGAAAACGAACCGTTTGAAGTCGCCATGCGTCGTTTCAAGCGCGCCGTCGAAAAAACCGGCCTGCTGACAGATCTGCGTGCCCGCGAGTTTTACGAAAAGCCCACTTCGGAGCGCAAGCGCAAGCTGGCTGCCGCCGTGAAGCGCCACTACAAGCGTCTGCGTAGCCAGACCCTGCCTCCGCGCATGTACTAATCGCCTGCCGTCAGGCAGGCTGCTGTGCGATGAGTTTAAAGCAGCAAATCAGCGATGATATGAAAGCCGCGATGCGTGCCAGGGATATGGCCCGCCTCGGGGCTATTCGTCTTTTGCTGGCGGCGCTGAAACAGCGCGAAGTGGACGAGCGTATTGAGCTTTCGGATGCCGACGTCATCGCGATCATCGAAAAAATGCTGAAACAGCGGCGCGACTCCATTGGCCAATATGAAGCCGCCGGGCGTCAGGAATTGGCGGATGTCGAGAAATTTGAAATCGGCGTATTGCAGACCTATATGCCGCAGCAAATGACCGAAGCGGAAATCTCAACGGCGATTGATGCAGCCATCGTCGCGACGGGTGCCGCCGGCCCGCAGGATATGGGCAAGGTCATGGGCGCGCTTAAACCCAAGTTGGCCGGGCGCGCCGACATGGGTAAAGTCTCCGGTTTGATCAAGGCTCGACTCAGCGGCAAATAAATTTCCGGCCAGTCCGTTTGGGCGGACGAGCGAAGGGTGCTGACTTGATTCCGAAAAGTTTCATCCAGGATTTGCTGAACCGTCTCGATATTGTCGACGTCATCGAGCGCTATGTGCCGCTCAAAAAAGCGGGCGCGAATTTTGTCGCCTGTTGTCCGTTCCACAACGAAAAATCCCCCTCTTTTACGGTCAGCCAAGCCAAGCAGTTTTACCATTGCTTCGGTTGCGGCGCGCATGGCACGGCGATTGGTTTTGTCATGGAGCATGCCGGGATGGGTTTTGTGGATGCCGTGGAAGAACTTGCGCGCGGCGTTGGACTGGAAGTGCCGGCCGAACGGCCGGCGGCCGGCGAAATTCGCCAGAAAGTCGCGACCGATTTGTACGAAGTCATGCAGACTGCGGCGGGGTACTACCGCGAGCAGCTCAAACAATCTCCACGCGCGATCGATTATCTGAAAGGGCGCGGACTCAGCGGTGAAATCGCCGCGCGCTTTGGATTGGGGTACGCGCCGGAAGCGTGGCAGGGATTGGCGACGGCATTCCCGGATTACCAGAACACGATGTTGCAGGAAACCGGTCTGGTCATCACCTCCGAAGAGGGTAAGCGTTACGACCGTTTTCGCGATCGCATCATGTTTCCGATTGCCAATGCGCGTGGCCAGATTGTCGGGTTCGGCGGCCGGGTGTTGGACAAGGGCGAACCCAAATATCTGAACTCTCCGGAAACGTCCCTGTTTGAAAAGGGGCGTGAACTGTACGGTCTGTACCAGGCGCAAAAAGCTATCCGCGAGGCACAGCAGGTGCTGGTGGTCGAAGGCTATATGGATGTCGTCGCGCTCGCCCAGCAGGGGGTTGGCTATGCGGTGGCCACGCTCGGTACGGCAACCACGCCTTACCACGTGCAGAAACTGTTACGTCTGACCGGGCACATTATTTTCAGTTTCGACGGCGATAAGGCCGGACGACGGGCTGCTTGGCGCGCGCTGGAAAATGCGTTGCCCTTGCTGCAGGACGGCAAGCGGATCAGCTTCCTGTTTTTACCGGCCGAGCATGATCCGGACAGTTTTATTCGGGAATTTGGCCGCGCGGCCTTCGAGCAGCAAATAGTCGGAGCGCTGTCGTTGTCGGTTTATCTACTGCAGGAAATCAGTACGGGGCTGAATTTGCAAAGCCAGGAAGGGCGCAATCAATTGTTGCAGCGTGCCAAGCCCTTGTTAATAGCTATTAGCGCCCCCACTTCGGCACTGCTGCTGCGCAAGGAAGTTGCCGCCCTCGCCGGGATCAGCCAGGCAGAACTGGAGGCCTTGTTCGAGATCAAGTCGCTGGTCAAGTCGGTGCGTCCGCTCCCGGGACGATCCCGTCGGGTTGCTCTTTCGTCGCAGCGTTTGCTGTTGCAGTGTCTGATTGCACAGCCCGCACTGGCCCGGCAGTTGCCGGCCGACTGGCAGTGCGAGGGGGCGGATGCCGAATTGCTGCAGGCGCTGTTGCTGGTGCTTCGGGAAACAGACTATGCCATGAGTGGCGCCGCGCTGACCCAGATGTTTCAGGCGAGTCCGCATGAACGCGTGCTGGCCGAGATTGAGGCGGATATGCTGCACTGGGGCGAGGCTTTTGATGTGAATGCCGAGTTCGAGGGCTTGCTTGCCCACATGGGGGAGTCGCGCCGCCGTCGCCAGTTTGAAGTGCTGCAACAGAAGGTTATGCAGGCAGGTTTGGCCGGCTTGACCAGCGTCGAACGCGAACAATATTTACAGCTGCTGCAACGCTGACTTGCCGGACAGGGAACTGTCCGGCATGGAGAATCACGGGAAATCGAGTATAATCCGCCGCTTTTCCACGCAATTATGCACCGGAGAATTCATACCATGGCAGTATCCAAAGACAAGAAGAAGCAGGACAAGAAAACGGCTGTCCTCGAACAGCCTGCGGTCGATCCCCAGCAGGATATCGAGGCGCGCCGCACCCGGCTGAAAGCCCTGATCGTGCTCGGCAAAGAGCGCGGTTACCTGACTTACGCGGAAATCAACGACCATTTGCCTGACATGCTCGAGGTCGAGCAGATCGAGGGCGTGGTCAGCATGATCAATGATATGGGCATTAGCGTGTGCGACGTCGCACCCGATAGTGAGTCCCTGATCATGACCGAGAACGCGCCCGCGGTCGCGGATGAAGATGCCGCGGAAGAAGCCGAGGCAGCCTTGTCCAGCGTTGATTCTGAATTTGGCCGCACCACCGATCCCGTGCGTATGTATATGCGTGAGATGGGCACGGTGGAGCTGCTGACGCGCGAAAAGGAAATCGAGATTGCCAAGCGTATTGAGGAGGGCCTGAAGCACATGATTCAGGCCATTTCCGCTTGCCCGGCGACGATTGCCGAAATTCTTGCGCTTGCTGCCAAGGTTGAACGCGAAGAAATGCGCATCGACGAGCTGATCGACGGCTTTGTTGATGGCGAAGACGAGGCCGTGATTGGTTCTGACAGTGAGGATTCCTCCAGCGATGATGCTGCCGACGAAGACGACAGCGATGACGCGGATGACGAGGATGCTAGCGCCGCCGCCGCGGCCGCCAATCTGGCTCAAATGAGAGAAGATGCGCTGCTGCGTTTTACGGCCATTGCCACGCTGTTTACCAAGATGGGGCGCGCCTATGAGCGTTACGGTTACCGCAGCAAGCAATACGACAAGCTGCAGGATGAAATTTCCGAAGCGTTGATGGGCTTCCGGTTTTCCGTCAAACAGGTGGACATTCTGTGCGACACCATGCGCAATCTTGTGGATGAGGTGCGTCGTTCGGAGCGCGCGATTCAGGATCTGTGCGTGAGCAAGAGTCGTATGCCGCGCCAGCATTTCATCAAGACATTCCCGGGAAATGAAATCAATTTTGAATGGGTTACGCACGAGCTCACGACAGGCAAGCCCTATGTCGAAGCGCTGACACATTTTCAGCATGCCGTCGTGGAACAGCAGCGCAAGCTTTATGATCTGCAGCAGCGTGTCGGGATTCCGATCAAGGATCTCAAGGAAATCAACAAGCAGATGACCAACGGCGAAGCCAAGGCACGCCGGGCCAAGCGTGACATGATCGAGGCTAACTTGCGTCTGGTGATCTCGATTGCCAAGAAATATACCAACCGCGGTTTGCAGTTCCTCGATTTGATCCAGGAAGGCAACATCGGCCTGATGAAAGCCGTGGACAAGTTTGAATATCGTCGCGGCTACAAGTTTTCGACCTACGCCACCTGGTGGATTCGCCAGGCCATCACCCGCTCGATCGCCGATCAGGCGCGCACCATCCGTATTCCGGTGCACATGATCGAGACGATCAACAAGATGAACCGTATTTCGCGCCAGATTTTGCAGGAAACCGGTCTGGAGCCCGATGCCGCAACGCTGGCGGAAAAAATGGAAATGCCGGAGGACAAGATTCACAAAATCCTCAAGATCGCCAAAGAGCCGATTTCCATGGAAACCCCGGTTGGCGACGACGATGATTCCCATTTGGGTGATTTCATCGAAGATCAGAACACCACGGCACCGATCGATGCCGCGATCTACGATAGTTTGAGCGATGTCACCAAGGAAATTCTCGACAGTCTGACCCAGCGTGAAGCCAAGGTGCTGCGCATGCGTTTTGGGATCGAAATGAATACCGACCATACGCTGGAGGAAGTGGGTAAGCAGTTCGATGTGACCCGCGAGCGCATCCGCCAGATTGAAGCCAAGGCGCTGCGCAAGCTGCGTCATCCGTCGCGTTCCGAGCGGCTCAAAAGCTTCCTCGACAGCGAAGGTTAAACGCTTTCGGGCCTATAGCTCAGTTGGTTAGAGCAGAGGACTCATAATCCTTTGGTCCCAGGTTCAAGTCCTGGTGGGCCCACCAATAAAAGCACTTGCAGTCGCAAGTGCTTTTTCTTTTCACCAATTAGGGTTGTCGCTACTTGAGACGGTCTCATGAGTTAGAATTCTTGGGCGAAAATATTGGGAAATGTGGAATGAGGTTTGATTTCTCTGCCGTCCTGCTGGAAGATAATGATTACCCGATCGATTCTGGGCAGTGTTTCCGTGCGAACACAACGAGGATCTCTGCTGCGGTAATCGCGGTGGTGTTGTTGCTTGGGGCTTTCGTCAATTTTCGCAACGGACATGCCGCGATGGGGGTCGTTGCGATTTGGGTCGCGACGGTTTGCGGTTATGCAGCGTGGCTGCTGGCCAAAGACAGAAGTGCCATGAAAACGGTGCGATTTATCCTGGTTCCCACCTTGTTTATAGGGATTGGATTTGCATTCCACGTTCACGGAGTGCTTGCGGCATTCTGGCTCTATCCGGTGATAACGTTTTTTTATCTCTTGCTCGCCCTGCGTCAGGCGGTTGTTACTAACGCCATATTTATGGGTGCAGTTGCGTTTGTATTCTTCGGGGATGTGGATTTTCAGGTGTTCATACGGATAATTGCCGCAATGGTGGTCATGAATCTCTTCGTGGCTTCCTTTATTGCCATTATCGAGAAACAACAGGAGCAGCTTAAGGGCGCGGCCATCACGGATGCGCTCACAGGTCTGTTGAACCGGATGACCCTCAGTCAGTCGTTGGATGACTCGGTTCAACAGAATCATCGCAGCCAAATTCCGATGACTATCCTGGCCGTGGACCTTGATCATTTCAAGAAGATAAACGATGAGCATGGCCATGATGGCGGCGACCGGGTGCTACGAAATTTTGCAGAATTGCTGAAAAAAAGGTTTCGTTGTACCGACAAGATTTTCAGAAACGGTGGCGAGGAATTCCTGGTGCTTCTGTTTGATACCGGACGCAGCGGGGCGGTCGCGATTGCAGAGAATCTGCTGAAGGATTTGCATTCCTATCCGGGGTTGATTACCACGGCCAGCATTGGTGTCGCCGAATACACAAAGGGCGAGCAACGCGATGACTGGATTAAACGGGCGGACGACAGATTGTACGAGGCAAAACGCACCGGGAGAAATCGGGTTGTTAGCTGAGTAACGGATTCTCCGGTTCAGTACCAACTGTTCTTACGAAAATGCCTGCCGCCGCTTTGCGCCAAAATCTGGGCCGGTGCGATGCGGTTCTTTCCTTATGACGACATGAATTCAAACGAAGTCTTATCCGCCGCCGCGCTGAAGCGCAAGCATCGAATCGATGTGCTGGGAGAAATTGAATTTCCCGCCGACTTACCGGTGGTGGCTCGGCGCGATTTGCTGGCCGAGACGATTGCATGTCACCAGGTCGTGATTGTCTGCGGCGAAACCGGCTCGGGTAAAACAACGCAACTGCCCAAGATTTGTTTGGCGCTGGGGCGCGGTGTGCGCGGTTGTATCGGTCACACCCAGCCACGCCGGGTCGCGGCCCGGTCGGTGGCGAACCGCATTGCTTCCGAGTTGAAGTCAGAACTCGGCGGCGTGGTCGGTTACAAGGTGCGCTTCCACGATAAGGTGTCGGCGGATACCAGCATTAAACTCATGACCGACGGCATTCTGCTGGCGGAAATTCACAGCGATCCCCTGCTGAGGCAATACGACACGCTGATCATCGACGAAGCGCACGAGCGGTCGCTGAACATCGATTTTTTGCTGGGTTATCTGAAACAGCTGCTGCCGCGCCGTCCCGACCTCAAACTCATCATCACCTCGGCCACGCTGGATGCTGACCGCTTTGCCCGCCATTTTGGCGCGCAGGTCATCGAGGTTTCGGGACGGAGTTATCCGGTTGAAATACGCTACCGGCCATCGCATGAAAATGCCGAGGGTGCGTCGCTAGACACGCCGCAGGCCGTGAGCGCGGCGCTGGATGAACTGGCGGCGGGCGGATTGCGCGGCGATGTACTGGTGTTCCTGCCGGGCGAACGGGAGATTCGCGAGACAGCCGAAGCGCTGCGGAAACACCATCCGCGCGGGATCGAGATTCTGCCGCTGTTTTCCCGCTTGTCTGCGGCCGAGCAGGATCGTGTTTTCAAGCCGGCGAGCGGCGTTCGCCGCGTGGTGCTGGCGACCAACGTGGCGGAAACCTCACTGACCGTGCCGAATATCGGCTACGTGATCGACTGCGGTCTGGCGCGGGTCAACCGCTACAGCCTGCGCCAAAAGGTCGAGCAGCTGCATATCGAGAAAATCTCACGGGCGGCGGCCAATCAGCGGGCGGGGCGCTGCGGGCGGGTGATGAGCGGCGTCTGCGTGCGTCTCTACGAAGAGGCGGATTTTCAGCAGCGCGGTGAATTCACCGATCCCGAAATTTTCCGGGTATCGCTGGCCACTGTCATCCTGAGAATGAGCGCCCTCGATCTGGGCGATGTGGCGGAATTCCCCTTCATCGAGCCCCCCACGCCGCGCATGATTGCCGACGGTTACCAGTTGCTCGCGGAACTGGGCGCGCTGGACGAACAGCGGCAGCTGACCCCAACGGGACAAGCGCTGTCCAAATTGCCGCTTGATCCCAAAATCGCGCGGCTGCTGCTGGCCGGCAAGCAATACCAGTGTTTGAGCGAGATTCTGATCATCGCCAGCGCGCTATCAGTTCAGGATCCGCGCGAACGTCCGCTGGATCGGCAGGAAGCCGCAGACACGGCGCACAAGCGGTTTTCCGACGAGCGCTCGGATTTTCTGGCCTATCTGAAGTTGTGGGGCTGGTTTCGCGAAGCGGTGCAACACAAAAAATCAAACCGCCAGCTGGCCGAGGAATGCCGCAAGCATTTTCTTTCGCCGCTGCGTTTGCGCGAGTGGTTCGAGCTGCACCAGCAGTTGCACGGCCAGGTCTCGGAAATGGGGCTGCGTTCGAACGAATTACCCGCCGGCTATGAACAGATTCACAAAGCCCTGCTTTGTGGACTGCTGGGCAATATCGGCATGAAGGCGGTGGAAGGCTACGAATATCTGGGTGCGCGCGGGATCAAGTTTCTGGTCGGAAACCAGTCTGTCTTGGCCAGGAAGGGGGCGAAGTGGGTGATGGCCGCCGAACTGACCGAGACGCACCGGCTGTTCGCCCGTTGCGTGGCGCGTATCGAACCGGGATGGCTGGAGGAAGTTGGTGCGCATCTGATCAAGCGGCATTATTTCGATCCGCACTGGGAAAAAAAGGCGGCGCAGGTTGCGGCCTGGAAGCGTTCGACATTGCACGGGCTGGTGATCAACCCGAAGAAACGCGTGCATTACGGGCCGATGAATCCGCCCGAAGCGAGAGCGGTGTTTATCCGTCAGGCGCTGGTGGCCGGCGAGTACGAGACACGGGCGCCGTTCTTTGCACACAACCAGAAGCTGATCCGCGACATCGAGGCGCTGGAACACAAGGCCCGCCGTCCCGATGTGCTGGTGGACGATGAACTGATCTTTGCATTTTATGACAGCCGTATTCCGGCCGATATTCACAACGGTGCAGCGTTCGAGCACTGGCGCAAACAGGCCGAGCGCGATACGCCACAACTGTTATACCTGCAAAGAGACGATCTGATGCGGCACGAGGCCGCCGGCATCACGACCGAGCAATTTCCACCGCAACTGAAAATCGACAACATCCGTTTCGCCCTCGCCTATCATTTTTTACCGGGCAAAAATGACGATGGCATCACATTGGCTGTGCCGCTGGCATTAATCAATCAAGTCAGTGCGGCGCGTTGCGAGTGGCTCGTCCCGGGATTGCTGGCAGAAAAAGTGACGCAGCTGGTCAAGTCTTTGCCGCAGCGGCTCCGCCGTCATCTGGTGCCGGTGCCGGAATTTGCGGCGGCATTTTGCCGCGAGGTGCCGCCCCTGAATGGCCCGCTACTGAATGCTTTGCAACGTTACATTCGCGAGCAGAAACAGCTGGATGTGCCGTTGGACGCTTTCCGGCTGGAGCAATTGCCGCCCCATCTGCTGATGAATTTTCGGGTGATGGACGAACACGGGCGACAGTTGGGTATGTCGCGCCAGTTTGCCTCTCTGCAGGCGGAATTCGCGCCGCGCGTGTCTGCGACGATTGCCGCTGAAATTGCTCCGGAAAGCGCGCCCGAGCGTGATATTTCGCGGCATCTAAGCTGGGATTTCGGTGTGTTTTCAGAGACCCGTAGCGTGACCCGTGCGGGGCAGCCGGTCACGCTGTTCAACGCGCTGGTTGATGATAGCGATGCGGTCGAGTTGCGCGCGTTCGATACGCGCGAGGCCGCGCAGGAAGCTCACCGCGGCGGGCTGCGCCGCCTGTTCATGCTGTTGCTGAAAGATCAGGTTAAATATCTGGAGAAGAGCTTGCCGGATGCGCAACGGCTGGGGATGTTGTTCATGCCGTTCGGTACCTGGCAGGAGTTGCAGCAGCAGATTCTCGCGCTAACGTTTGACCGCTGCTGTCTTAACGATCCTTGGCCGGTTAACGAGACTGAATTCCTGGCGCGCGGCAAGGAAGCCAAGAATCGCCTGCTGCTGATTGCGCAGGAGATCGCCCGGCTGCTAAGCGCCATTCTGGCGGAGTATCAGGGGCTGCAAAAAACGTTGCCACAGTTGAAAGCGTATCCGCAGGCGGCGCAGGATATCCGCGCGCAGCTGGAAGGCTTGGTGCATAAGAATTTTGTGTCCCGCACGCCGTTCGAGCGCCTGCAGCATCTCCCGCGCTATTTGAAAGCGATCACGCTACGCATCGAAAAACTGCGCACCAACCCGGCACGCGATGCGCAAAACCAGTCGCAGTTGCAGCCGTTATTGCAGGCCTGGAACAAGCGGCGCCAGACGGCGGGAACGGATTCCCGCATCGCGGATTTCGGCTGGATGTTGCAGGAGTTGCGCGTCTCCCTGTTTGCGCAGGAACTCAAGACGCCGGTGATTGTGTCGGTCAAGCGTATGGAAAAGATGCTGTCCGGCCTGAACGGGTAGAATCGCGCCGAAAGGAAATTGAAAATGTCGAACAAAAAGGTTGATGTGTTGCTGGTGGGCGCGGGCGTGATGAGCGCGACGCTCGGCAAGCTGCTGTCCCAGCTCGACCCGTCGCTAAAGATGATGATGGTGGAGCGCCTCGGCAAGGTGGGCCATGAAAGCTCGCATGGGTTGAATAACGCCGGGACCGGACACGCCGGGTATTGCGAGCTGAATTACACGCCGGAACGGGCCGATGGCTCGGTGTCCATCGATCGCGCGCTGAAAATCAATGCGTCCTTTGAGGTGTCGCTGCAATTCTGGTCCTATCTGGTCGAGCAGGGTCTGCTGCCGACGCCGGAAAAATTCATCAATCCCGTGCATCACCAGAGTTTTGTGCATGGCGCGGCCGATGTGGCGTTCCTGCGCAAGCGTTATGCGGCGCTGCGTGAGCATCACCTGTTCGAGGAAATGGAGTACAGCGAAGATCCTGCCGTGTTGCGCGAGTGGATGCCGCTGGTCATGGCGCAACGTGACAGCAACACGCCCGTCGCCGCGACACGGGTGAAGCATGGCACCGACGTGGATTTCGGCTTTCTTACGCGCAAGCTGGTCAAGTCCCTGCTCAAACTGCCGCAGTTTGAGTTGCAGCTCGGCCACACCATTACCGGGCTGCGCCAGCATGGCGACGGGCGCTGGCATGTGCGGATACGCGACAATCACACCGACAAGGTGCGAACGGTCGAGGCCGGTTTCGTTTTCCTGGGGGCCGGGGGCGGAGCGTTGCCTCTGCTGCAGAAATCCGGAATTCCCGAGGCGCAGGGCTACGGCGGCTTCCCGGTCAGCGGGCAGTGGCTTATTTGTCACAATCCAAAGGTCGTGCGTCAGCACACCAGCAAGGTTTACGGCAAGGCGCCGGTGGGTGCTCCGCCGATGTCGGTGCCGCATCTGGACGCGCGCATTCTCGGGGGCGAATCTGTGCTGTTGTTCGGTCCGTTCGCCAGCATTACCACTCGATTCCTCAAGGAGGGATCGCTGATGGATCTTTTTTCCTCGCTGACGGCGGGCAACCTGAAACCCATGCTGGCAGTTGCTCGCGACAATCTGGATCTCACGCGCTATCTCGTGAACGAGGCGCTCAAGTCACATACGGACCGGGTTGACGCGTTGCGGGATTTTTATGCCGAGGCGAAAAACGAGGATTGGGAATTGGCGTCGGCCGGCCAGCGTGTGCAGATCATCAAGCGCTGTGCCGACAAGGGGGGGCGACTGGAATTCGGCACCGAGATTGTCACCTCGCGCGATGGTACGCTGGCCTCTCTGCTGGGGGCGTCACCCGGTGCTTCCACTTCTGTTGCCGCGATGCTGGAAGTTATCGAGCGCTGTTTTGCCGAGCGCATTGCTTCGGCGGAATGGCAGTACAAGATCAGGGATCTGGTGCCTTCCTACGGCGAATCGCTGGATGAGAATGTCGCGCTGTTGCACGAAGTCCGTCGCCGGACGCTGGCAACGCTGCATCTGGAACGTGAAGAAAATTAGGCCGGAAGATATCGGTATGGCGGGAAAAATTGCAACGTTGTGCGACAGGAAATCGAAAAGGCCGGAATGCTTTTGAGTGAACGTGCCTGGCAGTTGCTCGGGGCGTTGGCGGACGGGCAGTTTCACGCGGGTGACGCTCTGGCGCGGTCACTGGGAATTTCGCGGCCCAGTGTGTGCAAGCTGGTGTCCGGTCTTGAGACGCAAGGCATTGTTCTGCATCGGATTCGCGGCCGCGGTTATCGCCTGCCACATGTCTGGCAGCCGCTGCAGGCGGCGGTGTTGCTTGAGGGGTTGGGCACTGTGCGGGATGCGCTTACCGTCGAAATCCGGCGCGAAGTAGATTCCACCAACGCTGAGTTGCTGCGGCAAGCAGCGCAACAGGCACGCACGGGTACGGTGCTGGTTGCCGAATGGCAAACGGCCGGCCGCGGCCGGTTGGGGCGGCGCTGGGTGTCCGGGCTCGGCGACGCGCTGACTTTCTCCTTGCTTTGGCGTTTCGATGCCGGATTGAATGCGCTGGCCGGACTGAGTCTGGCCGTCGGCGTGGCGATTGTGCGTGCGCTCAATACGCTGGGAGTGCACGATGCCGGATTGAAATGGCCGAATGACGTGATGACCCCGCAGGGAAAACTGGCTGGCATTCTGATCGAGGCACAGGGCGACATGTTGGGGCCGAGCGCCGTGGTGATCGGCGTGGGACTGAATCTGCGTTTGCCATCGCTGGCAGCGTTGGCACAGATCGAGCAGCCGGTGAGCGGGTTGGCGCAATTGCATGCGGCATTGCCCCGGCGTGAAATCGTGCTGGCGGCGCTGCTGCGGGCGCTGGTTGATGTGCTGCAACAATTTTCCCGCGAGGGATTTGCCCAGCTGGGTGCGGAATGGCAGGGTTGCCATGTGTTTCAAGATCGTGGGGTGCGAGTGAATTTGCCGGACGGGCGCAGCATTTCCGGCATCGCCCGGGGTGTTATGCCGGGTGGCGAATTATGTCTGGAGACCGCTGAAGGGCTGCGGTACCTGAATTCGGGAGAGGTGGGAGAGCAAGCATGAGACTGCTGATCGACGCGGGCAACACCCGAATCAAGTGGGCGCTGGCAGAGGGCTCGCACTGGTTGCGCAGCGGTGTGGTTGAGACGGGAACGCCGCAAGCCTTGGCGCAGCAACTTTCCGGTCTGTCCGACGTGCGGGAAATCCGGGTGAGCAATGTTGCAGGCGAAGCGGTCGCGCGGGAAATCTGCGCGCTAAAACTGGGGCCGCATGGTGCGCCGGAATTTTTGCTGGCCACGGCATCTTGCGCGGGCGTGCGCAATACCTACGCCCGGCCGGCGCAACTGGGCAGCGACCGGTGGGCCGCGCTGATTGCGGCCTGGCGGATGGAAGCCCGGGCATGTCTGGTCGTTAATGCGGGGACTGCGACGACCATCGATGCGCTGCGTGCCGATGGGATCTTTGTTGGCGGACTGATTTTGCCGGGCATTGCGCTGATGCAACGCAGTTTGACCGATCACACGCAATTGTCCGTTGAGTCGGGGCGCTATGCCGAGTTTCCGGACAATACGGCGGATGCGCTGTTCAGCGGCGCGATTCAGGCGACCTGCGGCGCGATTAGCCGCCAGCACGCGCTTCTGGCCGAGCCGGCGGCGCCAGTGTTGTTGTCGGGGGGCGCGGCGGCGCAGCTCCGGCCGCATCTTCAGTTACCGGTGCGCCTCGTGGATAATCTGGTCCTGCAAGGTTTGAATCTTGTCTCCACGGAGAAGGCAGCGTGATGAAAAAAATATTCTGGTTTGTACTCGTGTTGAATCTGGCCTTTTTTGCGCTGATGCAATGGGGCCCGTTGTTGCGCGTACCCGATCCCGCAATGCAGCCCCAACTTCCACTGAATGCCGAAAAAATTACATTACTCCCCGCGAGTGCAACACCTGCCGCGGAGGCTTCCGGTCAGCCGCCACGGGTGAGTCTGACGGAAGGTTCCAGCTGTCTGGCTTGGGGTGAATTTAACGCAACGGCACGGGCAGCCGCGGGTAAGGCACTGGCCGAACTGCAACTGGGTACAGCGCTGCAAGAGCACCAGGTCGAGCAAAATATCGGCTATTGGGTTTATTTACCGCCGCAAAAAGACAAGACCACCGTGGCGCGCAAGATTGCCCAGCTCAAGGCACGCGGCGTCAGGGAATATTTTGTGGTGCAGGATGCGGGGCCTTGGCATAACGCCATTTCGCTGGGCATCTTCAAGACCCCTGAAGCGGCTCAGGGATTTTTGCAGGAATTACGGCGCAAGGGCGTTAATTCCGCACAAATGGGCGAGCGGGAAAGCAACATCCGAGCGACAGTTTTCCAGATTGCCGATCCCGCACCGGCCATCGTCGAGAAATTGAACGCGCTGCAAAAACGTTTTTCGGGGACTACGCTCAAACGTCTGCCGTGTGGTTTGGCGGGATATGCTGCCGTAAACTGAGGTCTACAGATCATGGCCGCGGGCTGCTGAAAGGAGGGGGTTCTCGTGTATGATCCCTGCCGTAAAAATAAAAACTCCAGCGAGCTGGAGTTTTTATTGGTTGCAGTATCGCGAGTGTTACTTGTTATCAGTGAACAACTGCTTCACCATCCACAGCGAAAAAACAACTGCCAACACGGCCGTACCAATCGACGAGATATCAGCGATTAAGGACATTTTTCTCCTCCCGAGAGAATTAGGTTGAACATAACTACGCAGTAAATGCGGGACGAATCGTAGCATAGTTTTTCGCGCGAGCAACCCCTTGTTGGTAAAATCTAAGGCGACTTATTTACTCAACTTTTCAGTCTGAATACAAGGAATTATGAGCGGCAAGCTTTACATCAAAACCTTCGGTTGTCAGATGAACGAGTACGACTCGGACAAGATGGCCGACGTACTCCGCGCCTGCGAAGGGATGGAGCAGACGATGCATCCCGAAGAGGCGGACGTCATACTACTGAACACCTGTTCGATCCGGGAGAAGGCGGAGGACAAGGTGTTTTCCGATCTCGGGCGCTTGCGTTCGCTGAAACAGGCGCGCCCGAATCTCCTGATCGGCGTGGGCGGTTGTGTTGCCAGCCAGGAAGGCGATTCGATTGTGAAGCGCGCGCCGTACGTGGATGTGGTATTCGGCCCGCAAACGCTGCACCGTTTGCCCGAGTTGTTGCGCGTTCGGCGCGAAACCGGGGTGCCGCAGGTCGATATCAGTTTCCCGGAAATTGAAAAATTCGATCACCTGCCCGCGCCACAGGTGGCGGGTGGCGCTGCCTTTGTCTCCATCATGGAAGGGTGCAGCAAATACTGCACTTTCTGCGTGGTGCCTTACACGCGGGGTGAAGAAGTATCCCGTCCGTTCGAGGACGTGTTGCGCGATGTGGAAACGCTGATCGCGCAGGGCGTCAGTGAAGTTACCCTGCTGGGACAAAATGTAAATGCCTACGCCGGCGACACGGCCGACGGCGATACCGTGGACTTCGCGTTTCTGCTGCAGGCGCTGGCCGCGCTCGAGGGTTTGGAGCGTCTGCGCTATACCACTTCGCATCCCAAGGAAATGACCCAGCGACTCATTGACGTGTATGCCGGCACGCCCAAACTGGTAAGCCATTTGCATTTGCCGGTGCAATCCGGTTCGGACCGAATTCTGGCGGCGATGAAGCGCGGCTATACCGCGCTCGAATACAAATCCATCGTGCGGCGTTTGCGTACCGCGCGGCCGGACATTTGCATTTCCTCAGACTTCATCGTTGGTTTTCCCGGCGAGACCGAGCAGGATTTCGAGGCGACCATGAAACTGATCGACGAGGTCGGTTTCGACGTGAGCTTCAGTTTTGTCTACAGTCCGCGTCCCGGCACGCCGGCGGCAGAATTGCCGGACGATACGCCGGCCGAGGTGAAGTCGGCCCGGCTTGCGCGCTTGCAGGCACGCATCGACGAACTCGAGCAGCAGGTCAACCGGGGCATGCTCGGCACGGTGCAGCGGGTATTGGTGGAAGGCTTCTCCAAAAAGGATGCGAGCGAGCTGGCGGCGCGGACGGACAACAACCGTGTTGTGAATTTCCGGGGGGCGCCGGATGCCGCGCGGGCACAGGCCATGACTGGGCGCTTCGTGAACGTCAGGATCACCGAAGTGGTGCGGCATACGCTGCGCGGCGAACTGGTGCTGAACGATGAGTGACGTTTTGCAATTTGCGCTGGAACCGGTCGATAACCAGCGGCTGGCGTTTTTGTGCGGCCCGCTGGATGAAAATCTGCGCCAGATCGAAACGGCGCTGGAGGTGAGTATCAGCCGTCGCGGCGAGCATTTCAGCGTCAGTGGCCCACAGGCCGCGCTGGCCCGGGATGTGCTGCAGAATTTTTATCGCGACGCCCGTCACGACATTACTTTGGAGAGGCTGCAGCTCGGCCTGATCGAAGCCATGAAATGGCGCAACGAGCCGCAACCTTCGGGAGATTTCGTGCCCTTGCTGATGACGCGCAAGGCCGAGATTCGCGGGCGCACGCCACGACAGAATAGTTATCTGCAAGCGATTCAGGAACACGATATTACCTTCGGCATTGGTCCCGCCGGTACCGGCAAAACCTATCTTGCCGTGGCCTGTGCCGTGGATGCGCTGCAGCGCGAATCCGTCCGGCGTTTGGTGCTGGTGCGGCCGGCGGTGGAAGCGGGCGAAAAGCTGGGTTTCCTGCCGGGTGATTTGACACAGAAGGTGGATCCTTATCTGCGTCCACTTTATGACGCGCTGTACGACCTGATGGGGGTGGAGAAGGTGACGCGCGCGTTCGAGCGCGGCGTGATCGAAATTGCCCCACTGGCCTATATGCGCGGCCGCACGCTGAATCATGCGTTCATCATTCTCGATGAGGCGCAGAACACCACGCCGGAGCAGATGAAAATGTTCCTGACCCGCATCGGTTTCGGCAGCAAGGCCGTGGTGACGGGCGACGTGACCCAGATTGATCTTGCCCGCGGCCAGAAGAGCGGATTGATCGAAGCGAAAGCTGTGCTGCAGGATGTGCGCGGGATCGTCTTCAGCGAATTTCTGGCCGAGGATGTCGTGCGGCATCCGCTCGTGCAGAAAATCGTGAGTGCTTACGAACGCTATGAACAGCAAAAAAATGCCTAGGCTTTCCCTCTTCGTGCAGTATGCGAGCACGGCGCCGGCGCTGCCCGGTCGTCCCCAATTGCGGCGCTGGTTTCAGCGCGCTTTGCAGCGTGATTTGCGTGTGACGCTGCGGCTCGTGGATGAGGCGGAAGGGCGCGAATTGAACCGCCAGTTTCGCGGCAAGGATTACGCAACCAACGTGCTGACTTTTGTTTACGACGAGCCAGAAGGGCTGTCGGGCGATGTGGTGATTTGTATTCCCGTGTTGCAGCGCGAGGCCGCCGAACAGGGTAAATCGCTTACGGCACATTTCGCCCATCTGGTGATTCATGCCGCGCTGCACCTGCAGGGCTACGATCACGAGGACGAGGCCGATGCACTGGAGATGGAATCGCTGGAACGCCGGCTGATGCTAGAATTGCGCCACCCCGATCCTTATCAGGAACTCTGAACACCAAATGGATTCATCCGAGAGTAGTAAACCCGGCCTGCTAGAACGTCTTTCCAACCTGTTGCTGCGCGAGCCGGAATCGCGCGAACAACTCATCCAGCTGCTTCATTCCAGTTACGAACACAACCTGCTCGATGCCGATGCCCTCTCGATGATGGAAGGCGTTATTCAGGTGTCGGAGCGCCAGGTGCGCGAGATCATGATCCCGCGCGCGCAGATGGATGTGATCGACATCAGCGAGCCGCCGGAACAATTTATTCCCTTCGTCGTTGAGACCGCGCATTCGCGCTTCCCGGTGATTGACGGTGACAAGGACAACATCATCGGCATCCTGCTGGCGAAAGATTTGCTGCGTTACTACGCGGGCGAGGAATTTGACGTGCGCGACATGTTGCGCCCGGCCGTCTTTGTGCCGGAGTCCAAACGCTTGAACGTGCTGTTGCGCGATTTCCGCAGTAACCGCAATCACATCGCGCTGGTTGTTGACGAATATGGCGGCGTGTCCGGCATGGTGACCATCGAGGACGTGCTGGAACAGATCGTCGGCGATATCGAGGACGAATACGATTTCGACGAGGACGGGGACAACATCATCCCCGACGGCGCGGGCAATTGGCGCGTCAAGGCGGATACCGAAATCGCCGATTTCAATGCGGCGACCGGCGGCCGATTCAGCGAGGAAGATTGTGATACCGTCGGTGGCCTGGTCTTGAAGGCGGCCGGCCATTTGCCCAAGCGCGACGAGCGTTTCCGCATCGGCGAACTCGAATTTGTAGTGTTGCGCGCCGACAGTCGGCGGCTGTATTCGTTATTGGTGATGCCGGTTCCGTCCGCAGAAACAGCCGACGATTAAGCGCCCCTAAAATTTTTCAGCCAGCAGTTTTTCCAGTTTGATTTGATCCGCCGTGAAGCCCCGGATGCCCTCGGCCAGCTTCACGGTTGCCATTGCATCCTGATTCATTTCCCAGCGAAACGCCGCTTCCGTCATCGCGGCTGGTCGTGGCAGGGTCGGGCCATCGTGGTGCAATCGGCGTTCCAAAATGCCTTCCATGCCGGCCAGTTCATCCAGCAGGGACGGGCTGATCGTGAGCCGGTCGCAACCGGCCAGCGCGATGATCTCACCCGCGTTGCGGAACGAGGCGCCCATCACCGTGGTGGGATAACCATACGCCTTGAAGTAATCATAGATGCGCCGCACGGACAGCACACCCATATCCTCTTCGGCGGGAATCGCATCGCGTCTTTCATGCGCCTTCTGCCAGTCGTGGATACGGCCGACGAAAGGCGAAACCAGCGTCACGCCCGCTTCCGCGCAGCAACGTGCCTGGGCAAAACCAAACATCAGGGTGAGGTTGCAGTGAATACCCTCATGTTCGAGAGTCTCGCCCGCGCGTATGCCTTCCCAGGTGGCTGCGATCTTGATGAGAATACGTTCATTGCCGATGCCGGCCGCGTTATACAGCGCGATCAATTTGCGCGCTTTGGCCAGCGTGGCTTGTGTCTCAAAGGATAGGCGCGCATCGGCCTCGGTTGAAATCCGGCCGGGAATGGATTTCAGCACTTCCACTCCGACGTTCACCGCGAGTTTGTCCAGCGCATTTTGAAGCTGTTGCGCGCGATCCTCACTTTGCGTTTTCGCCCAGCTGACTGCCTCGGCGATTAGCGGCGCATATTCCGGTAGCGCGGTGGCCTTGAGCAGCAGGGAAGGGTTGGTCGTGGCATCTTCCGGGCGATGCTGCCGTATCGCCTCGATGTCGCCCGTATCGGCCACGATAGCGGTCATGCTTTTCAGTTGTTCGAGTAATGAAGCCATGCCGATTCCCTCCAGGAAAGCGCCGCAGGGACTGCGCTAAAAGTTTTCGTCCTCGCCCAGATAGCGCCACTGGCCGACGGGCAGATTCCCCAGCTTGACCCTGCCGATACGCACGCGCTTGAGTCCGGTGACTTTCAGTCCCACCAGCTCGCACATGCGCCGGATTTGACGCTTTTTGCCTTCGTGCAGGACGAAGCGCAGCTGGTCCTCATTCTGCCAGACGACCTGTGCCGGCTTGAGCGCCTGCCCATCCAGTGACAGCCCGTGGTTCAACAGGCGCAAACCGTTGTCGCTCAGCGTGCCTTGCACGCGCACCAGATATTCCTTGTCCACAGGCGAATCTTCGCCGATCAGTTGCTTGGCGATACGCCCGTCCTGGGTGAGCACCAGCAGACCGGTCGAATCGATGTCCAGACGCCCCGCGGGGGCCAGGCCGATCAGCTGGCTGCGATGAAATTGGGTGGCCGAAGTATCTTCCGCCCAGCGACTCGCACTATCCAGCAAAGTGCTGGCCGGTTTGTAGTTGTGCTCGGCCTGCCCGGAAACGAAACCCACCGGCTTGTTGAGCAGTATGGTGACGCGCTTGTGCTGGGTGGCCTGTGCGGCGCGATGCAGGGTGATGCGCTGGTCCGGAGTGACCTTGCTGCCGAGTTCGCTGACCGTCTGGCCATCGACCTGCACCCAGCCTTTTTCGATATAGCTGTCGGCCTCGCGACGCGAGCACAAGCCGAGTTCGGACATACGTTTGGAGAGTCGTACTTTTTCCATGATGATTTTGAGTGATGCGGTTTGCACAAGCGATTTAATCACAAATGTCGTGCGGGACGTTATCGGTTATGCTTTGCGCGTTCTTACGGCACGCTTTACATGTTCGCAAAATATCAATTTCATCTGCTGGCTTTTTTCGCCGGCGCGGCCTGCGTTTTCGGCTTCGCGCCCTTCGGGCTGTTTCCGCTGCCTGTACTTGCGCTGTCGGTTTTGTTCATCCTTTGGCAGCGTGTGGACACCCCTTCCGCCGCGGGTTGGCTGGGCTGGAGTTTCGGTCTCGGTCTGTTTGGCGCGGGCATCGGCTGGATTTATGTCGCACTGCATGATTACGGGGGCATGCCGATGCCGCTTGCGGCACTGGCGACGCTGCTTTTTGCGGCCTTTCTCGCCCTGTTTCCCGCGTTGGCGGGTTATGCGCAGGCGCGTTTCCCCAATATCAACGGCAGATATTTCCGCAGCCCCGAAGCGGAGAAGCGCGCACAGCCTGGTTTGCGCTGGCAGCTTTCGCAGCCACTTATGCTGGGCCTCCTGATGCCCACCATTTGGGTGGCGATCGAGTGGTTGCGCGGCACGATCTTTACAGGCTTCCCCTGGCTGACGCTTGGTTATGCGCACAGCGGCAGCCCGCTGGCCGGCTATGCCCCCGTGCTCGGCGTTTATGGCGTTTCGCTTGCCGCGGCCGTGAGCGCCGGTGCGCTGGCCCTCTTCTGGCAGACGCGCGCCAAACGTGCGCTTGGCTTGCTGCTGGCCATCTGGCTGGGGGGCGCTCTGTTGCAGCAAGTGTCCTGGACGCAACCACAGGGTGAGCCGCTCAGTGTGGCGCTGGTGCAGGGCAATATTCCGCAGGACATCAAATTCAATCCGGATCTGCTGGCCGATACGCTCGAAACCTATCAGCATCTGGTGGGGCAAGCCGACGCCCGCCTCACTATCCTGCCGGAAACCGCTTTCCCCATACTGCGGGAGGAACTGCCACCGTTACTGGTGACGGGGCTGGAGGTGCAGGCCGAGGCGCGCGGCGGCGATGTGCTGGCGGGGGTGTTTGAACACGAAGGCGGCCAGTATTACAACAGCGTCGTCACCTTCGGCGCGGCGCCTGAGCAGCATTACCGCAAACAGCATCGTGTCCCCTTTGGCGAATTCATTCCGCTGCGTTTTGTGCTTGGGCCGCTGATCAACGAAGTGCTGAATATCCCGATGGGCGATCTGGCAGCGGGCGATCACACCCAGGCGCCGCTGGCCGTGGCGGGACAGCAGGTTGCCGCAAACATCTGCTATGAAGACGTATTTGGCGAGGAAATCATCCGCGCCCTGCCGCAGGCAACCCTGCTCGCCAACTTCACCAACGACGCCTGGTATGGCCACTCCCATGCCGCGGCGCAGCACAACCAGATTTCGCAACTGCGCGCGCTGGAAACCGGGCGCATGATGTTGCGTGCCACCAACACCGGCGTCACCGCCATCATCGGCGCGGACGGCACAATCCTCCAGCAACTACCGCAGCACCAGCCCGGCATCCTCCAAGGTGTGGCGCAAGGCTATACCGGTGCGACGCCCTATGTGCGCCTCGGCAACGCGGGCCTGTGGCTATTGCTGGCCGGCATGCTCGCCTATGCCTGGTTGCGCCGGGAACCCGCAAATGGATAGTGCAGAGGCGGTTTGAAATTTTGGCGTCCCGGCGGCTAAAAATGCGACATAATATTCGCGCCAAATCAAACAGCTCCCATCATGAATCTTGATTTCTCTCCCTTGGCGAATGCCATCGCGCAGCTTGCGAAAAGCCTCGAATACGCCAACTCGGACTTGGCCAACTCGGATCGCGGCCTGTTTGAGCAGTTAAGAAATTCCGTGATCCAGTGTTTTGAATTCACCTATGAGCTAAGCTACAAAATGCTCAAACGTTATCTCGAATCAACTGCGGCAAACCCTGGCGAATTCGATCTGGCCTCCTTCCAAAACCTGATTCGCACGGGAAATGAAAAAGACCTGCTGCGCTCCGACTGGTTGCGCTGGAAAGAGTATCGCCAAGCGCGCACTGACAGTAGTCATACCTACGACGAGGAAAAAGCCGAGGCTGTTTACGCTGTTGCTCCGGATTTCCTTGAAGAAGCCCGCCATCTTTACCGCCAGTTGATGGCGAAAAGAGATGCTGCATGACCTCACAAAAAGCGGCGGCCATAGACCTTGTCCCCGCAGAATTGGAAATTGTTCGCCGGATATTGGCCCGTCACGTACCGCAATATGAGGTGTGGGCTTTCGGCTCTCGCGTCAGCTGGACAGCCAAAAAATATTCCGATCTTGACCTTGCCGTTATTACGGACAAACCGCTCGACTGGTCGGTGAGCGCGGCCCTTGCCGAAGCGTTTGACCAATCGGATCTAACGATCAAGGTTGACGTGGTTGACTGGGCAGCAACCAGCGAGGCATTTCGCGAAATTATTGGCAGCAACAGCGTCATCATTCAGCTAAAACAGGCCAGCACTGTTTCAGCGTCCATACAGGAAAATTAACGCAACCGTGTTGCAGCAGAGCGCGTTTCCGTCAAATAAAAGGCTTGCGGCATGAGCTGGCTCTGCTATCTGTTGCACTGTGCCGACGGCACTTTGTATTGCGGCATCACCAACGATCTCGACAAACGTCTGGCCGCACACAACGCAGGCCTGGGCGCGAAATACACCCGCAGCCGGTTGCCGGTGATACTTGCCTACACCGAACCCTGTGCCGACAAATCATCGGCATTGAAACGCGAGCGGGAAATCAAGCGGATGCCGCGTGCGGCAAAACAAAGCTTGTGCGTGATGACGGGCACCGTCGAAAACCCGTAAAATGCGGCCTTCGCAAATTACGCCGGTTTTTGTTCATGCTCACGTTTCAACAAATCATTCTGAAGCTGCAGGAATACTGGGGTCAGCAGGGCTGCACGCTGCTGCAGCCTTACGATATGGAGGTCGGCGCGGGCACTTCGCACACGGCTACGTTTTTGCGTTCGCTGGGGCCAGAGCCCTGGAAGGCGGCCTATGTGCAGCCGTCACGCCGCCCCAAGGATGGTCGCTACGGCGAGAACCCGAACCGCTTGCAGCATTACTACCAATTCCAGGTCGTCCTGAAGCCGGCGCCGGCCAATATTCTCGAACTTTATCTGGGGTCGCTGGAGGCGCTGGGTTTTGATCTGAAGCAAAACGATATTCGCTTCGTCGAGGACGATTGGGAAAATCCGACGCTGGGCGCCTGGGGGCTGGGCTGGGAAGTCTGGCTCAACGGCATGGAGGTCACGCAGTTCACCTATTTTCAGCAGGTCGGTGGCATCGACTGCAAGCCGATCACCGGCGAGATTACCTACGGCCTCGAACGCCTCGCGATGTATTTGCAGGGCGTCGAAAATGTCTTTGACCTGACTTATGCGCCGGGGGTGAGTTACGGCGATGTGTTTCATCAGAATGAGGTCGAGCAATCAACCTACAACTTCGAGCACAGTGATGTTGAGTTTCTGTTCAGCGCCTTCGGTGCCTACGAGAAACAGGCGCAACATCTGATGGCGCAGCAATTGGCCCTGCCGGCGTACGAGCAGGTACTCAAAGCCGCGCACACTTTTAATCTGCTGGATGCGCGTGGTGCGATTTCGGTGACCGAGCGCGCGGCCTATATCGGCCGCATTCGCAACCTTGCCCGCAGCGTGGCGCAGAGTTATCTCGACAGTCGCGCCCGTTTGGGATTCCCGATGGCGTCCAGGGCCTGGGCGGAAGATGTGCTGGCAAAGATGCAGCGGGAGGCGGCGTAATCATGACGACACGGAATTTGCTGGTTGAGTTGTTTGTCGAGGAATTGCCGCCCAAGGCGCTGAAGAAACTCGGCGAATATTTTGCGGCGACGCTGACCGCGGTGCTCAAGACACAGGGGCTGTTGCTGCCGGAGAGTGCGGTCACCGCCTTTGCCACGCCGCGCCGATTGGCTGCGCATATCACGCAAGTGTTGGATAAAGCGTCTGACAAGCCGGTGTCGCAAAAACTGATGCCGGTATCGGTGGGGCTGGATGCGAATGGCCACGCCACGCCCGCGCTGCTGAAACGTCTTGCTGCACTGGGTGCGGATGCGGCCGTGGTGGCGCAACTCAAGCGCGCGCCGGACGGCAAAAACGAGGCGCTGTTTTTCGACAGCATTGCGGCGGGGGTTCCGCTGGCAGAAGGTTTGCAGAAGGCGCTCGACGAGGCGATCACGAAATTGCCGATTCCCAAAGTGATGACCTATCAGCTGGCGGATGGCTGGGATAGCGTAAATTTCGTGCGACCCGCGCACGGGTTGGTGGCGCTGCACGGCGGCGATGTCGTCGCGATCGGTGCGCTGGGACTGCAGGCTGGACGCGAAACGCAGGGGCATCGCTTCGAAGCCGCCAAGCCCGTGATTGAGATTCGGGATGCGGACAGTTACGAACGACAGCTGGCCGAAGAGGGGGCTGTGATCGCTTCGTTCGCGGGGCGCCGCGCCGAAATCGTGCGGCAACTGGCGGCCGCTGCCGCACAAGAAGGGCTGCGCCCGATCGAGGATGAGGCCTTGCTTGATGAAGTGACGGCGCTGGTCGAGCGGCCGAATGTGCTGTTGGGTCAATTTGAAGAAGCGTTCCTCGAGGTACCGCAGGAATGTCTGATTCTGACCATGAAAGCGAACCAGAAATACTTTCCGCTGCTGGACGCGAACGGCCGGCTGACGAACAAATTCCTCATCGTGTCGAACATTTGTCCGGCCGATGCGAGTCTGGTGATTGGCGGCAACGAGCGCGTCGTGCGGCCGCGTTTGGCCGATGCAAAATTCTTCTTCGACCAGGATCGCAAAAAGCCGCTGGATGCGCGCGTGCTTGGCTTGTCCAAGGTTGTGTACCACAACAAACTCGGCACGCAGGGTGAACGCGTCGGGCGCGTGCAGGCGATTGCCCGCGCAATCGCTGAAAAACTCGGCGATGCGACACTGGTGCAACACGCCGATCAGGCCGCGCTGCTGGCCAAGGCCGATTTGCTGACCGACATGGTCGGTGAATTCCCGGAGCTGCAGGGCATTATGGGCCGCTATTACGCGCGGCACGATGGTCTTGGCGAGGACATTGCTTTCGCGATTGAGGATCACTACAAGCCGCGCTTTGCCGGCGACGAGTTGCCGCGCAATCCGGTGGGTATTTGCGTGGCGCTGGCGGACAAGCTGGAGACATTGACCGGTATGTTCGGCATCGGCCAAATTCCGACGGGCGACAAGGATCCTTTCGCGCTGCGGCGTCACGCGCTGGGGGTGATTCGCATGTTGAGCGAACGCGATTTGCCGCTGGCTCTGGATAGTCTGATCGGCAGCGCGCAGCAGGCGTTTGCGGCGGTGGATGGTTGGGCCGATGCTACGCAGGCCTTGCAGCAGTTCTTCTTCGACCGCCTTGCGGTGGGCTTGCGTGATGCGGGTTATTCGGCACAGGAGGTTGATGCGGTGCTGGCTTTGCAGCCGCAACAATTGGGCGAAGTTGGCGCGCGGCTTGCCGCCGTGCGCGCTTTTGCCGCCTTGCCGGAAGCCGAGGCGCTGGCCGCAGCCAACAAGCGCGTCGGCAATATCCTCAAGAAGGCGGAGGGTGCGCGCGGCGACGTTGATGTCGGCCTGTTGCAGGAAAGCGCCGAACAGGCGCTGTATCGCGTGCTGGCAGACATCGTTCCGGCGGCTGACCGGGCTTTTGCCGCGGGTGATTACAGCGGCTCGCTCAAAGCGCTGGCGACTTTACGCGTGCCGGTGGACGCGTTCTTTGATCAGGTCATGGTGAATGCGGAAGATGAAAAATTGCGCGCCAACCGTCTGGCCTTGTTGGCGCAATTGCACAGTGCGATGAATCGTGTCGCCGATTTGTCGAGGTTGGCCGCATGAAGCTCATCGTACTCGATCGCGACGGTGTGATTAATTTCGATTCCGACCAGTTCATCAAGAATCCGGAAGAATGGCGGCCGATCCCCGGCAGCCTGGAGGCGATTGCGCGCCTGAATCAGGCCGATTACCGCGTGGTGGTGGCGACCAACCAGTCCGGCATCGGCCGCGGTCTGTTTGATATGGCAATGCTGAACGCAATCCACGACAAGATGCACAAGGCCTGCGGTTTGGTGGGTGCGCGTATCGACGCGATCTTTTTCTGCCCGCACACGAACGAGTCGCACTGCAATTGCCGCAAGCCGAAGAGCGGCATGCTTGAAGAAATTGCCGCGCGCTATAACCTCGGTAACCTTGCCGGCGTGCCGGCCGTGGGCGATTCGCTGCGAGACCTGCAGGCGGCCGTACCGCTGGGCGCACAACCCTATCTGGTGCTGACCGGCAAAGGTACGCGCACGCAAGCCGCAGGCGGGTTGCCGGAAGGAACGCGCGTCTTGCCCGATCTTGCCGCTGTGGTCGCGGAGCTCGTCTGATGGTCGCGCTGCGTTCGCTGGTTTTTCTGGCGCTGCAATTTTTGCTGACACCGATTTTCTCGACGCTGGCGCTGCTGACGTTTCCGTTTCCACCGCTGACGCGTTACCGCCTCATTTCAGGTTATGCGCGCACGATGGTCGTCGTCCTGCGCTGGGTGTGCGGCATCCGGCATGAGGTGATCGGCGCGGAGAATCTACCCAAGGAGCCGTGCGTTGTGCTTTGCAAACATCAGTCGGCGTGGGAAACGTTGGCGCTGCAGGTGATTTTCCCGCCGCAGGTGTGGGTGTTGAAACGCGAGTTGCTGTGGCTGCCATTTTTCGGCTGGGGGTTGGCGATGACGAGTCCGATTGCGATCAATCGCAGCGACGGCAAGGGCGCGATGAAACAGTTGCTCAAACAGGGCAAAGACCGGCTCAAGCAGGGATTCTGCGTGGTGATTTTCCCCGAAGGGACGCGCGTACCCTATGGCCAGCGCGGCAAGTACAAGGTGGGTGGCGCGCTGCTGGCCGTGAGCAGTGGCGTGCCTGTCGTTCCGGTGGCGCATAACGCCGGCCGCTTGTGGGGGCGCAATGCCTTCAGCAAACACCCGGGGCTGGTGACAATGAGCATCGGCAAGCCGATTTCCACGCAGGGGCGCAAGGCGGATGAGATCAGCGCGGAAGTCGAGGCGTGGATCGAGAACGAGATTCAGCATATTGCACACTGATGTTAACGCGCCTGCGCAATTGGGCCGTACCCCCCGCCATTGAGCAGCGCGAGATTGTGCTCGCCGGCCGGCAGATTCCCTATACCCTTAAACGCAGCGCCCGGCGGCGCAGCATCGGTTTGCGTATCGACGATCGCGGACTGACGGTGAGCATGCCGCTGCGCGCTTCCGAACGCTGGCTCGGCGATGTGCTGCGCGGGAAGGCGCAGTGGGTTGTGGAAAAGCTGGAGGTTTGGCGGCAACGCGTACCTGCCACTGTGCGCTATGCCGAGGGTGCCCCGATTCCATTTCTGGGCGAGCCGCTCACGCTGAAAATCCGGAGCGGATTGTTCGAAATGGAACCCCAGCGTGAGTCACAATCGTTGTGGATTTTTGTGCGCGGAATTGCTGAGCCTCATGCGGTTGAACGGCAGCTGATGCGCTGGTATCGCGCGCAGGCGGAATTGTTATTTGCCGGGCGGGTGGCGTACTACGCCGCGCAAATGAATCTGCAGCCGCGCGCTGTGCGGCTATCCAACGCAAAGACCCAATGGGGTAGCTGTTCGGCGCGGGGCATCATCCGTCTGAATCATGGGCTGATCCGGCTGCCCTTGGACCTAGTTGATTATGTGGTCGTGCACGAGCTGGCACATTTGCGCGAGATGAATCATTCTGCCGTGTTCTGGCAGGTGGTGGCTGACGTCTGTCCGGAATATCAGCGTCTGCGCCGAGAGCTTGGCGCATTCACGCCGGGCTAGAAGTGGAGGTTTTCGCCCTGTTCGGCGAATAGCATTGTCAGTTTGGAGAACAATTCACTGTCGTCGCGCTGGCTTTTCCACTGCTCTTCCCGCCAGGCAAAGTGAAAGCCTCCCGCGCGCGCGGCAACCCAGATTTCCCGGTTGATGTCGTGGCGATTCACGATAATTTTCTGGCCGTTATCGAACTCGATTTCCAGCACGTTGCCGCTGCGATTGCATTCGGCGCCATCCGCGTCACGATCGACCGTGGTTTCGATACGTGCCAGTGCGGCATCAGCCCGTTCGTTGAATTCAGCTTCCGTCATTTATAATCCCGCCCGTTCCGTTTATTGAAAGCACATGATGCGCCTCGCCATTATCTTGTTGTTTGCCTTGCTGCTGCAAGGTTGCGGTCAAAAAGGACCGCTGACACTGCCATCCGCAGAAACGGCAGACAGCAACGGAGCGGTACGATGAATCCCCATTTTCATTACCGCGACGGGCGTCTGTTTCTCGAACAGGTTGCGCTCGATGAAATTGCCGGCCGGTTCGGCACCCCTTGCTACGTCTATTCGCGCACGGCGCTGACCGAAGCTTATCAGGCGTTTGAGCAGGCGCTATCCGGCACGCCGCATCTGGTTTGCTACGCGGTCAAGGCGAATCCCAATCTGGCGATTCTGAATGTGTTTGCAAAACTGGGTGCAGGCTTCGATATTGTTTCGGGCGGCGAGTTGCAACGCGTGCTCGCGGCCGGGGGCGATGCCGGCAAGGTGGTGTTTTCCGGCGTGGGGAAAACGGCGGACGAAATGCGGCGGGCACTGGATGCCGGCATTCTGTGTTTCAACGTGGAATCGGCGCCCGAGTTGCTGCGTCTGAATGAAGTGGCCGGCAGTCTGGGCAAAATTGCGCCGGTCAGTTTGCGCGTGAATCCCGATGTCGATGCCAAGACGCATCCCTATATTTCCACCGGGCTGAAGCAGAACAAATTCGGCGTGGCTTACGAAGACGCGCTGGCGCTGTATCGTCAGGCGCGCGATCTGCCGCATCTGCATATTCGCGGGATCGACTGCCACATTGGCTCGCAGCTGACTGAGGTGAGTCCCTTTGCAGCCGCTGTCGGAAAAGTGCTGCAGCTCGTCGATGCACTGGCGGCGGAAGGCATCGCACTGGAGCATATTGATTTGGGCGGCGGACTGGGTATTTGTTATGACGATGAGACGCCCCCCGCGATTGCCGACTATGTCGCGGCGCTGTTGTCAGCGCTGAACGGGCGCGCTGAAAAATTGATTCTCGAACCGGGGCGCGTGCTGGTCGGTAACGCCGGCACGCTGCTGACGCGCGTTGAATATCTCAAACACGGTGAAGAAAAAAATTTCGTCATCGTCGATGCGGCAATGAATGATCTGATGCGTCCCGCCTTGTACGACGCATATCACAACATCGTGCCGGCAACGCAGAACGATCTGCCGAAAATGACGTGTGAAATTGTCGGACCGGTTTGTGAAACGGGCGATTTCCTCGGTCACGCGCGCGAGTTGTCGATCGAGCCAAACGCCCTGTTGGCAGTGCTTTCAGCGGGTGCTTACGGTATGAGTATGGCGTCGAACTACAACACGCGCCCGCGTGCTGCAGAGGTGATGGTTGATGTTGATCGTGTGCATCTGATTCGCGAGCGCGAAAAAATTTCTGACCTCTTTTCGGGTGAGCATCTCTTATCGTGATTTGCCATTTCCGCCACAGCGTTGCGAAATTTGTTGCGCGAATATGACAAGCTGGATACAGTGCCGATGCCGCAAGCGTCTTGCACTGAATCTCTGGCGTTTGGGTGTCATAACGTTGTGAGAATGTTCTAATTTTTATGGAGATGAAAATGGCAACATCCGAGACCAAGAAAAAAGCACCCGCGGCAAAAAAACCTGCCGCAGCCAAACCCGCAGTCAAAAAAGCAGTCGCTAAACCCGCAGTGAAAAAAGTTGCCGCAAAGCCAGCGGCTAAAAAAGTCGTCGCCAAAAAGCCCGTCGCTAAAAAAGCAGTGGCCAAACCTGCAGTGAAAAAAGCTGCCGCAAAGCCAGCGGCTAAAAAAGTCGTCGCCAAAAAAGCAGTGGCCAAGCCTGCAGTGAAAAAAGCAGTGGCTAAACCTGCAGCTAAAAAGGTAGCCGCTAAACCTGCGGTGAAAAAAGTCGCAGCCAAGCCAGCCGTTAAGAAAGTTGCCGCAAAGCCAGCGGCTAAAAAAGTCGTTGCCAAGAAGCCTGCAGCTAAAAAGGCAGTCGCCAAACCTGCAGTGAAAAAAGCCGCAGCCAAGCCAGCAGTTAAGAAAGTTGCCGCAAAGCCGGCGGCTAAGAAGTCTGCAGGGCGAGGTATTCTGGGCGCCTAGGCGAGTTCCGGAATCATTCAAAAAGGGCGACACAAGTCGCCCTTTTTTTCGCTTGCAGGAAGCCGGCTAGACTAGATCAGGAACAGTGTCGCGAGGCCAAGGAAGATGAAAAAGCCGCCGCTGTCGGTGATGGCGGTAATCATCACACTGGACCCAATGGCCGGATCGCGCCCGAATTTTTGCATGGTCAGCGGAATGACCATGCCGACAATCGCGCCCACGGACAGATTGAGCAGCATTGCGCTGGTCATAACGACACCCAACGCAACGCTGTGATACAGGAGGTAGGCAAACAGACCTGCGATGCCGCCCCAAACCAGACCGTTCATGCCGCTGATAATCAGCTCCTTGATCATCAGGCGGCGGGCGTTTCCCGGTGTGATTTGTCCCAGTGCGAGCGAGCGGATGATGATGGTGGTTGTCTGGTTCGCCGAGTTGCCCGCGATACCCGCAACGATGGGCATCAGCGTTGCCAGCGCCACGAATTTTTCGATCGTGCCTTCAAATTCGCCGATGACGCGCGAGGCAAAAAATGCGGTGCACAGATTTAGCGCCAGCCAGGCCCAGCGGTTTTTCGCCGATTTCCAGACGGAGGCGAAAATATCTTCCTCTTCGCGCAGGCCGGCCTGATTAAGCAGGTCGCTTTCCGATTCGGTGCGGATGAAATCCAGCACAACGTTCACCGTTACGCGGCCGACCAGTTTGTTATCTTCATCAATCACCGGTGCGGAAACCAGATCGTAGCGCTCGAACGCCTGTGCCGCCTGATCCGCCTTGTTCTCCGGATGCAGCTGGATGGTGTCGCTCAGCATCAATTTGCTGACCACGGTTTCCGGTTCGTTCACCACAATCAGATTGATGGGCAGCACGCCCTTGAAATGATCGTCGCGATCGACAACGAAGACTTGGTCGGTATGGTCGGGCAGTTCGTCGAAGCGACGCAGGTAGCGGGAGACCACTTCCAGTGTCACGTCATCGCGTACATGGATCATGTTGAAATCCATCAGCGCACCCACCGAGTCCTCGGAATAGGACATGGCCGAGCGCAGTTGCTCGCGCTCTTCGATAGACAGTGACTTGAACACGTCGCGCATAACGTGTTGCGGCAGATCCGGCGCGAGATCGGCAAGTTCGTCCGTGTCCAGCTGTTCGGCCGCCTCGCGCAGCTCCTCACGGCTCATGGTTGCGATCAGCGATTCGCGTACCGCGTCAGAAACTTCGATCAGAATTTCGCCGTCGCGCTCTGACTTGACCAGATCCCAGACCAGCAGACGCGGTTCGATCGGCAGGGCTTCGAGAATATAGGCGATGTCGGCTGGGTGAAGTTCGTCCAGTTTGCGCTGCAATTCGGCCAGATGTTGCTTGTGCAGCAGCGTGTCCACCAATACGTGCCGGTCTTCACGCGCGAGTTCCTGCTTGTGCGCAATGGTCTCCACGAGGGCGTGCTTGTGCAGCAGCAATTCCACCTGTTTCAGGTGTTCCTGCACATTTTCGGTGTGATGATTTTCGCTGTGAGCGTTGGTCATGGCGCCAGTCCCCGTTGAGCCCGCGCCATTGTAAAGAATTAGGCGGAGGGGCGCTTAAGGAATTTCGGCGCTGTTCATTCGGGCCAGAATAATGCCGGTTTTGCGCATCAGTCCGCGCGCCTCGCGATGCCGGTCGTAATAGCGGGGATTGGGTACCATGGCCGCGAGTTTCGCGGCCTGCCCGGTGGAGAGGTAAGCTGCGTTGGTGCGGTAGTAATGCCGGGCGGCAGCCTCGGCGCCAAACACGCCGTTGCCCCATTCGATGACATTCAGATAAATCTCGAAGATGCGACGCTTGTCCATTACCGTCTCAAGCATTAGCGTAATCATGGCCTCCTCCACCTTGCGCCATGGGGTGCGTTTGGTCGAGAGGAACAGATTTTTCGCGAGTTGCTGGCTGATGGTGGAGCCGCCCGCGACGATCTTGCCTTTCTTCAGGTTTTTTTCGTAGGCCTTCTGAATACCTTCCCAGTCGAAACCCTCGTGGTCGACGAACTTGGCGTCCTCGGCGGCAATCAGGGCCCGTTTCAAATTATTGGAGATACGGTTGTAGGGTACCCACTTGTGCTTCAGTTCGGCATCGGGATTTTTGTCCTGCAGCACGGCGAGCCGGTCCGCCATGAATGCGCTGGTCGAGGGGTTGAATTTGATCCACCACACGATGTGCGCAAAAATCCACAGCTGATATAGCAGGATCAGCGCCAGTACGGCCAGCAGCGCACGCCATGCCAGATAACCGAGGAATCTCATGTTTTGCGGAGTTGTGACAGGACAGTTTGTGTGTCCGGGCGCACGCCACGCCAGACGAAGAAGGCTTCGGCCGCCTGTTCCACCAGCATTCCCAGCCCGTCGGCGATCCGGGCGCCGCGCGTTCGGGCCAGCGCTATGAAGGGCGTTTCCCGTCCATACATCATGTCGTAGGCCAGTGTGGCGGACGACAACGCTGTTTCCGGCAGGGGGGGCAGTTCATCCGTAAGGCCGCTGGAGGTCGCATTGATGACAACATCAAACGGGGACGCATCCAGCGCGGCATAACCGCCCGCCTGAATGGCGGCATCCGGAAATGTTTCGGCGAGCGCGATCGCTTTTTCGGGCGTGCGGTTGACCACCGTTAGATTTGCACCGGCTTGCAGCAGCGGCAGGACTACGCCATAGGCGGCCCCCCCGGCGCCCATCAGTAGCACGCGCCGGCCCTGTAGCATGATTCCCAGATTATTTTCGATGTCGCGCACCAATCCCGCGCCATCCGTGTTGTCCCCCTCGATGACCTCTCCGGAAAAATTCAGCGTGTTAACGGCCTGCGCCGATTCCGCGCGTGCACTCCGGCGCGTGGCGAGCTTGAAAGCCTCGAACTTGAACGGCACGGTCACATTGCAGCCCCGAAAACCCGCGCTGCGCAAGCGCGCGACGGTGCCCGTAAAATCGCCCAGCGGCGCTTCAATGGCCTCATAAGTCATATCCTGGCCGGTCTGAGCGGCAAACAGCGCGTGGATGAGCGGCGATTTGCTGTGGGCAACGGGATGGCCGATGACGGCGTAATGATCAGTCATGATTCGGGTCGGTTTCAAACTGGCGCGGATTATAGCGGGTTAGGCGCGTTGCCACAGTGCGACGGCTGCACCACATGCGCTCATCGCCCAGACAATCGCGGCGCCAGCGGGCAAATCGAGCCAGACTGAACACAGCAGGCCGAGCGCATAACCGCTGAGGCCGACGAGGAACGCGAGTGCGAGACGGTTGTGCCCGCAGCGCAGTGTGGCCAGCGCCGGGACGATCAGGCTCGCGAAAACGAGGTATATCCCAGCCAATTGTACCGAGGCGGTGACAGCCAGCGCGAATGCGGCATAAAAGCCCAGTGATCCCAAGTATCGCTTCAGCAATGGCCACGTGAGCAGTAAAGCCGCGCTTAGACATGCGGTGGCGATGAGTTGAGTTGAGTTGACCCATAAAATTTGGCCGATCAACAAGTCTTTCAGGTGCTCACCCGAATGGGTATCGCTGCTCAGCAGCAAAACGCTGCCGCTGGCCGCGAGGACGAATAGTAAACCTATGATGGCTTCCTGTGTCTCGGCGTGGCGGTGCTCGGTGTAAGCCAGCAGTCCCGCGCCCAGCAGTGCACTGCTTACGGCGATGCCTTGTACGGCAACGGGGTGTTCTGTCATCCCGAACAGCCCGGCGATAACGATGCCCAGTCCGGCGATCTGCGCCACAGCGAGATCGGCAAAAATAATGCCGCGTTGCAGTACTTTCATCCCGAGCGGGATGTGGGTGACAAGAATCAGCATTCCGGCAATGAAAGCGGGGATGAGAATGTTTAATTCAACGGTATTCATGGGTAAGTCCTCCGGCTCAGGAACGGCACACACGACGCGAGAAAAGCGTGTGGCTTACGCCGCGTCGCTTGTGCCTTGCGCTGATCATGCGGCTATTGTGCGCCCGTCAGCAAGCGCGCGATGGTGTCGTCAAACAAGCTGAACAAATTGCTGGCCGCATCGTTTCCACCCACCGTGTAAGGCAATTCGACCGCCGCAATATGCGCGCGCTGGGCGATCCATTGCGAAGGTCGGGCATCCTGATAAGCGGCACGCAGTACCATTTTGGCGGGATGCAGCTTGAGTTGGCTCAGCACTTGTCCGAGATATGCGGCGCTCGGCTCCATGCCCGGCTTGGGTTCCAGCGCGGTGATTTCCTGCAGTCCGAGCCAGTTATTCAGATAGGGGAAACCTTTGTGCTGCACGACGATTGTCGTACCTTTTAGCGGTGCGGCTTGCCGTTCCCACTTCTTCAGCGCCGCGCGCCACTGTTGCTGAAAAGCGGCGAGCCTGTTTTGGTAATGCGTCGTGTTTGCCGGATCGAGCTGGGTCAAACGTTGGCTAAGCGCATCGGCAATGGGCAAAAAATTCCGCGCATCGGTTTGGATATGCGGGTTGCCCCGTGCATGTACGTCGCCATCGGCACGATCCAGACGTGCGGGAATATCCAGCATGTGTACCGCGTTGGCCGCTTCGAAGTAACCGCTGCTGCCGGGGTGAATCGCGCTGTTGCCGGACTCGCGCAGCACCACTGGCAGCCATGCCATTTCAAGCTCGGCACCGGTACAGACCACCAGATTGGCGCGGCGGGCTTTGGCGATCAAACTGGGGCGCGCCTCGATGCGATGCGGGTCTTGCAGTGCGCCGGTGGCGGTGTAAATGCTGGCCTGGTCACCGGCTAGTATTTGGGTAAGTGCCGCCCATTCGGGTTCACAGGCGAACACGTTGAGTGCGGCGTGCGCCGGCAGGGCCCAGGCCAGCAGAAGCAGTAGTGCGAGAATTTTTCTCATGTGATGTCTCCTAATACGTGTGGGCGCCATGCGCGCCCAGACTCATGATGTATTGCAGAAAAAGCTGGTTGTCCGGCAAGCCTTGCCGCGAGTTGTCGCGCGCGAGTTGCAGGCGCAGACGCGAGAATTCGCTCGGACTGTAGTCCAGCATCACCGAGGTGCGCGTCGGGTTGAACGCATAGTTGCCGATGACGTTGCCGGCATTCAGCGGCCCGATGCTCGCGATGCCCGGATCAAGCCGGTCATAGCGCAAACCCGTGCGCCAGTGCGGCATGAACTGGTACACGCCCTGCAGATACCAGCCGCTTTGTGTGACGCTGTAGCTGTCGGCGATATTTGCCGTGGCAAGGTCGTACGTGAGCGAGCCGATTTCTTTGCGCCGGAAATATTCGCTCTGTACTTTCACATAACGGTCGCGAATATTGCCGTTGGGTGAATACTTCCAGACAAAATCCAATCCTGCGGTTTGGCTGTCGCCGCTGAAGCTATTGCTTACCCCGCCCACGGTTCCGGGCAGATCCGGCACGCCGTCGCTGATACGGTTTTCGGCGCGGGTTTGATGCAACGAAACGCCCGCACGCCAGCTGTGTTCGATGCCGATGTCGTCGGCGATATGTGCGAACAGTACGCCGGAGCCTGCGCCGTTTTTCACACGGTCAGAACCCGGAAAGCCGCGTCCGCGTCCCAGTTCGGCGCCGAGCTCGATAAATATATCCGTCGGTGCCAGCCACTTCACCTGTAATCCGTCCTCACCCAGTTGATTGCCCCACAGTGCGGCATAAACCAAGGGTTGGTCGACGAAATCCCAGGCATGGGCATGTTGCTCGTTCAGATAACCCATTCCGGAAAAATAGCGGCCGAATTTCAGATTGAGGCCGTTACCCAATGCCGAAGTTTGCACATACGCATTCTCCACGCTTACCCCGCCCGCAGGATCGAGTGCCAGCGTGGCTACGCCGCGATAGTTCACATCAATGTTGGCAGCAATGCCCAACTCCGATTCGCCGAGATTGAAGCCTTGCGCGTGTCCCATATTCGGATTCATTGCAAAGCCGGTAGCGGGTACCGCGGGATCTTGTTGCAGCGAGCCGTAAGTGCCTCCCAAAATGAGCGAGATGGCCGGATTGAATGCACCCTCGCCAGCGTTCGTGCCGGAAGCGGCAGCAGGTGAAACGACGGTTTGCTGTGCAGTGGCTTGCGCCTGCTCAGCCACGGCTTCCGCGCGTTTTCCGGCAGACTCGGCCTGTTGCAAACGTTGTTCCAACTGCGCGATGCGCTGCTCGTAGCTTTGCTTTAGTTGCTGGATTTGCTCGCGGATAGATTGCAAGTCGCCGTTCGTTGCGGCAGACGCATAGGGCAGATGAGATAACAGCGCGGCAAGCGTCGCGCTCAAATAAGTTTTTTTGAACATGTGATATTCCGTATCAAGCAATTGAATTGATAGCGCGCAAGAGCCCGATACATCAAACTCGCGCAGATCAGGGTTGTGCTTAAACGGAGTGGGGCGGTGCGCGCGCGGCAAACGCGGCGAATGGTGCGGTGTGATAACGGGTGGGGGCTGAGGTGGCAAATGTCTCGCCGATCTCGGCAGCTGCAAATTGCGGCGGCTGATCGCTGCCTAGTGAGCTACCAAGCTGCGCATAGCCAGCGCACAAATCGCATTGCTTATCGTGCGGCAGCGATTGATCCTGATGCTGTTCGGCCAAAGCATGCGCAATACCATGCACCGCGCCGCCGAGCTGAACAAACAGCAGAGCGACGACGAGCAGAAAGCGGATGACCAGGGAGCGTTGCATGGCGCGGATTCTATTCGCTTTCGAGCTTGTCCGTCGAGGTGAAAGTCCAAGTGCGGATAATGGTGAGAATGTCCGTGTCGCGCGTGATGTCGGGCGGCAGCGGCGCATACGGCGCGGCAAGGCGGACGATGCGTACAGCCGCCGCGTCCAGAATCCGCTGTCCCGAAGAACGACTGACCTCAACGCTTTCCAGACTGCCGTCGGCCCGGATTGACACGCTCACCTGCAGCTTGCCGTAAAGCTTGTCCCGCCGCGCGTCTTCCGGATAATTCAGATTGCCGATGCGTTCGACCTTGATGCGCCAGTCTTCGATGTACTGCGCGAAGCGGTATTCCTGCGTGCGTGCACCGATGAATTTGCGCCGGGGCATTTTCTGGTAAGCATCATAATTCTTGCTGATTTGCGCTTCGAGGCGGGCAATCTCCAGCGCTTTCTGAACAAGGTCGTCGCCTTGGGGAGAAGATGTTTTGGATTGTTGACGGGATTTTTCGGCCGGCACCGAAAACGGATTTTTGAGCCGCGTCATCATGCGTTTGGATTCGGCTTCCAGTTCGGTAACGCGCCGGGCGGATTGCGCGGGACTCATGTGCGGATCGTCGCGCAGCGTGGGCAGCGGCGATTTGGCCTGGCGTTCTTCCGGGGTGTTTCCGCCACCATCGAGATTGGCCTGGGCCAGCGCGTCGGCCTTGACCGGCTGGGTCGCGGATTTGCTGTTGACCAGCACCACTTGCAGGGGTTGCAGGAAATTCAGGGCCTGGCGCGGGTCCGGCATGACAAGCGTTATTCCAAACAGCGCGAACACGTGCAGCGCAACCGAAAATGCCATCGTGCCCGTCAGCGGCTGTTTCAGCCGGTTCAGCACGGGTGACATTCCCGAAGCGGCATCATGGCTGGCCGGGCTCCGCCAATACTTCAAGCTGACGCACCCGAATGTCCAGATCGAGCAGGTCAATGTCGCCGACGGCGAGCCGCAGGCGGGTTCCGGCCGGTGAATCGGCAACACCGTGCGCGCGGAAAATCAGTGGAATATTTTCGAGTCGCACGAGATTTTCCCGCAGCACGACGACATCCACGGTTTCAATTTTTTCCTGCTGCAGCCAGCGCAGACACCAGTAACGTTCCATGTGACGCTGGAATTCGCCATAGATCGCGTACATGGTGTCGAAATCGCGCATCGCGGCATAAAGCGCCGGGTCGTTTTTGGGATAGGCGGGCTCGGAGTCGTTCAGCATGGCGATGATCTGGCGCTGGTTGACCATATCCACATAGCGGCGCAGGGGAGAGCTGGACCACATGTATTGCGCCACACCCAGTCCCTGGTGCGGTGCGGCGACCGTGCTCATTTTGACCTTGCCACCCTGTTGTGTCCGGTAAATCGCTACGAAACCGTGCTCGGCAATATGTTTGCCCCACTCGGAATTGACCAGAATCATCAGCTCGGACACGACCTTGTCAATCGGCGAACCGCGCCGACGCTGGGTGATGCTGACCCGGTCATCTTCGACGTGAAAATTATAATCAACCTGCTGCTGATTGTTGTCGGCTGCTTTGCCGCGTGCAGCCTCCAGTTTTTGTGCGAGTTGCCAGAGTAGGGTCAATTCACCGGCGTAGGCGTAATCCTGTTTTCCGGCGGCCAAGGTTTCTTCATTGAACAGGGGTTCCAGCGTGTCGTGGCGCAGATTGGCCGCCACATGAATCTGTTCGATGCGACTTTGGTACGTCAGGATATCGAGAGAGCCGGCATCGACATCAATGTACATCGAGAGTGCCGGACAGTGTCTTCCGGCGCTCAGGGTAAAGGCCTGCACGAGCCCATCCGGCAGCATGGTGATTTTGTCGCCCGGCATGTAGACCGTGGACAGACGCTGTGCGGCCACCTCGTCGCCCGCAGAGTCGCGCGGCAAACCCAGCGCGGGCGCCGCGATATGCACGCCAATGCGCCAGTTACCGCTGTCCAGTTTTTCCACCGAGAAGGCATCGTCAATTTCGGTCGTCGTGGCATCGTCGATGCTGAAAGCGGCCACGCCGGCTTGCGGCAGTTCCGGCCATGCAGCCAGTTCGATCTCGGGAAATCCGGTGCCTTTGGGGAAATGCTCGCTCAGGAAACGCTGCAGATGGTAATCCCGTGTCGAGGGAATCGCCCCGCAGCGCTGCAGCAGATGTGCCGCCGACAAATGGGTTTCGGCGCAGGCCGCTTCGAGCGCTTTAACTTCCAGCGTGTTGCGGTCAGGTTTGTACAGCAGCTGCGGCAGTTTCTCGGTGAACTCGGGCGGCAGCTCAAAACCGGCAAGCTGTGTGCTAAAGCGGTTTTGCAATTCCAGCTGCTGGCGCTTCTTTTCGGCACCGGCCAGCGCGGCTTTCAGCACATCCGGCGGTGCGGCCCGATAACGGCCCTTGCCCTTTTTGTGAAAGTAAATCGGGGCTTCATGCAGGCGAATCAGCGTGGCGGCCGCCTCCAGCGGGGTCGGGGTATGTCCGAAATATTCGGCCGCGATTTGCTCGAAACCGAAGTCTTCAGGCGGGCAGCACTCCCAGAGAAAGCTGACATCAATGTCCTCCGCCATCTGCTCGGCCTGGGGCAGAAAGCGTTCCAGCGCGGTGTCGCTGAAACGCAGCATGACATTGGCGGCTTTGATCTTGCTGCGTTTGCCCGAGAGGCTTTCCACCTGCAGCGAGGTAGTGTTGTCGGTCATGATGTTGCCGACCTTGAAATTGCCGTCTTCTTCGTAGAGGAGGTTCATGTAATGGCGCCGAAAAAATCAGCGCGAATTATAGCAGCAGGGGTGGGGGTGCCCATGTGTGCGCGACCATGAAAAAAGCCGGCATTTGCCGGCTTTCTGTTTGAGCGCTTCCGGTATTAGCGGGCGAGAATCCAGCCTACGATGGTTTTGATGTCGGCATCGCCGACGGATTTCGGAGTGGCCGGCATGGGCATGCCGCCAAAGGAACCCGAACCACCGTTGCGAACCTTGGCTTCCAGCTTGGCTTGGGCGCTGGCATCCCCCTTGTATTTGGCGGCAATGGCAGCCAGAGAAGGGCCAACAGCTTTGCTGGTAGCGGAATGACAGACTGCACAGTTGGCCTTCTTGAACGCCGCTTCGCCATCGGCAAAGGCTGTGGAGGAAATCGCCAGCAGAGCGCTGAGTGCAACGAGGTGAGTCACTTTCATCATGGTCTCCTTGAGTAAAAAATTGGTGGCCGGAGTTTACTCCTGACTATCGAAACTGGGTAGCCCCAGATTTGATAGGGGCTCCCCAAAAGTTGGCATTTTGGATCGTGGTTGTCGGATTTAGTTCCGCTCTCCGATGCCTGCAAGCGTGGCTTGTTCATCGGCAAAGTAGCTGGATCGCACCATCGGGGCGCAGGCAGCATGCGAGAACCCCATTTCTTTGGCGGCGGCCTCGAATTGGTTGAAAGCTTCCGGACTGACGTAGCGCAGCACAGGCAGATGTCCATCGGACGGCTGCAGATACTGGCCCAATGTGAGCATTTCCACATCATGTTCGCGCAGATCGCGCATGACTTGCAGCACCTCTTCATCGGTTTCGCCCAGTCCCAGCATCAGGCCGGATTTGGTGACAACGTGCGGGAAGCGGCGCTTGAATTCCTTCAATAATTTGAGCGAATGCGCGTAATCGGCACCGGGACGCGCGAGTGGATACAGGCGCGGCACGGTTTCCAGATTGTGATTGAGCACGTCGGGCAGTTCGTTCGCCATGGCATCCAGCGCGACATCCAGCCGACCGCGAAAATCCGGCACCAGTGTTTCCAGACGGGTTTCCGGTGAGGCCGCGCGGATGGCACGTAAACAGTCGGAAAAATGTTGTGCGCCACCATCGCGCAGGTCGTCGCGGTCCACGCTGGTGATGACGACATATCGCAGTTTGAGCAGACCAATTGAGCGTGCCAGATTTTCCGGTTCGGCGGGGTCGGGCGGCAGCGGTTTGCCATGCGCGACATCGCAGAATGGGCAGCGCCGCGTGCAAATGTCACCGAGGATCATGAAACTGGCGGTGCCTTTGCCGAAGCATTCGCCGATGTTTGGGCAGGAAGCTTCCTCGCATACGGTGTGCAGCTGGTGTTCGCGCAGCATGCGCTTCACTTCGTTGTAGCCCGCGCTGCTTCCGGCTTTGACGCGTATCCATTGCGGTTTGCGCAGGCGTTCTTGCAGCGGAACAATCTTGATCGGATTGCGCGCGGTTTTGGCTTTGCCGGTTTGTTTGTGTTCAGCGTTGCTCATGTTTTTTCTCAAAGTGATGTTGCAGGGCATGGCACAAATTTAGCGCGAGCTCCGCCTGCAATTCATTCAGTGGTGTTGTGATGCCAAGCTCGCAGGTCTGGGTGACCCGCAGTCCCGAATAGCCGCAGGGGTTGATGTTGGTAAATGGCGCCATATCCATGTCTACGTTCAGCGCGAGTCCGTGATAGCAGCAGCCGTTGCGTACCTTGAGCCCCAGCGCGGAAATTTTGGCATCGCCGACATAAACACCCGGCGCGTCTCTTTTTGCGTAGGCCGTGATGCTCCGCGTGGCGAGCAGGTCGATCACCGCTTGTTCCATCAGGCTGACGAGCTCGCGCACGTTGAGTTTCCAGCGGCGCAGATCGAGTAGCAGATAGGCAATCATCTGGCCGGGACCGTGGTAGGTGATCTGCCCGCCGCGATCGATTTTTACCAGCGGGATCGGGCTGTTCCGCAGCAGATGTTCCGGTTTTCCTGCTTGACCTTGCGTGTAGGTGGGCGGATGCTGCAACAGCCAGATTTCGTCACGTGTTTCCGCCGTACGTTCGGTCGTAAAGCGCTGCATGGTTTCCCAGGTCGGGCGGTAGTCAACCAGCCCCAGACTGTGTATGGCGGGCAGTTGCGGGTGTGCGGCGTTAGCGGCCGGTCCGTGACTCATAGCACCATGACGACCATCGGGTGGTCACAGAGCGCCTGATACACAGCGTCGAGCTGCTCGCGCGAGGTGGCGCGCAAGGTGCAGGTGAGACTGACGTAGCGGGCATTCTTGCTCGCGCGCATTTCCATGCTGGCGGCCACGAAATCGGGGTCGTGTTTGCTGACGACTTCCAGCACCGCCTGGGCGAATCCGGCCTGTTGCTGGCCGAAAATTTTGAGCGGAAAGTCGCAGGGATATTCGATCAGGCTGTCGCGCAGCCCGGGGTTTTCGGATTCAGTCATTTGCGCATCACATCCCGTTTGAAATCCTGATAAAGCTGGTGCAACCGGGCGAACATGGGGCCGGTGCGGCCGGTGCCGACGGGTTTCCCGTCGAGTGTGGTGATGGCCAGCACCTCTTTGGTTGAGGAGGTGAGCAGTAATTCGTCGGCGGAAAATACTTCAGCTTTGGCGATGCGCCGCACTTCGCACGGAATGGCGTTGGCCTCGGCCATTTCCAGAATTACGTCATAGGTAATGCCGGGTAGCATCAGATGATCCTTGGGGGGCGCGAGCAGAACGCCATCCTTCACGACGAAAATATTGCTGGCCGCACCCTCGGTGAGGAAGCTGTCGTCACGGATAAGCAGACTCTCACTGCAGCCGGCCTCGATGGCGCTTTGCCGCAGCAGAACGTTGGGCAGTAGGGAGATCGCCTTGATATCGCAGCGTAGCCAGCGGTTGTCGGGCATCGTAATGCAGCGAATGCCGCTTTGCAGTAACTCCGGCGCAGGGGTGGGCAACGGACTGCTCATCGCGAAAACCGTGGGCGCGACGGACGGATTCGGAAAGGCGTGATCGCGTTTGGCAACTCCGCGTGTCACATGCAGGTAGAGGTATTGGTCCTCGCCCTCGTTGCGCGCAATCAGCGTTTCGACGATCTCGACCCATTGGGCTTCGGAATGCGGGTTGGACAGGCGAATGCCATCCAGACTGTGCTGCAGCCGCCGCAAATGCTCGCCGAGCCTGAACGCGCGTCCGGAATACGCGGGAATGACTTCGTACACGCCGTCGCCCAGAATGAAGCCGCGATCCAACACGGGAATCCGGGCTTCTTCGATTGGCAGGTACGCGCCGTTAAGGTAGATCGTCATCGTCGCCTCCTATCTGAACAATAGTTGAATGCTATCCCAGCCGCGTGAAAAGACATTTGCCAGTGGCACGCTTTCCAGCGCCACAAGCGGAAAGCGTGCGTAGGGTTGGTCGTTCAGCGTTAGTTTCAGTTCGCCCAGTGGTTGGCCGGCCGCTACCGGTGCCAGGACGGGCTGGCGGGTTTCCACCGTAGCCTTGAGCTGGGCCTTTCTTCCTTTGGGCAACGTTACAAACCGCTCGTTGCGAAAACCGATGGCAATCGTGTTTTCGGTCCCTTTCCATAGGCGGAGGTGCGTGACGGGTTGATTCTTGCCGTACAGGCGTACCGCGTCGAAATACTGAAAACCGTAATTTAGCAGCGCCTGGCTCTCGGTGGCGCGGAGCGTTTCCGACGGCGCGCCCAGTATGACCGAAACCAGCCGGCGATTGCCGCGTGTGGCCGAACCGATGAGACAGTAGCCGGCCGTCCGCGAATACCCCGTTTTCAAACCGTCGGTGTAGGGGTCAATCCACAACAGACGATTGGCATTCGCCTGGGTGATCTTGTTGAAGGTGAATTCACGCTGGGAAAACAGCGGATAGTGTTGCGGGAAATCGCGGCGCAGCGCACCGGCCAAAAGTGCCAGGTCGTGTGCCGTGCTGTAATGTCCCGCTTCCGCCCATCCCACAGGATTATTGAAGCGGGTGGCATTCAGCTCCAACTGGCGTGCCTTGGCATTCATCTGGGCTACAAACGCTGTTTCACCCCCCAGATGCGCGGCCAATGTCAGCGCGGCATCGCTTGCAGATTGGACGATCAGCCCCTGCAACAGGTCGCTGACGCTGACGCTCTGGCCTTCGGTCAGCAGCATGCGGGCTTCCCCGCCATTATGGCGCAGCGCTTCGGCCGGCACGGTCAGCGTTTCATCCGAGGTGAGATCGCCGCGGCGCAAGGCATCAAAGACAAGATAGGCAGTCATCAGCTTGGTCAGCGAGGCCGGTTCACGCCGGGTGTCGCCGGATTTTTCAAGCAGGAACTGGCTGCTGCTTTCGTCATAGAGCACGTATGCGGCTGCGGAAATATCCGGTGCGGCTACCCTGGGAGCGGGCGGCTCGGCCCAGGCTGTCGCGGAGAACAGCAGCAGGAAAACAAGAGACAGAATATTCATGGCGGAAGACATCGTCGGGGGCGCAATTATAGTCCGCGCCAACCGTCGCGGGTAGCGGCGCTTAATCGGCCCGGGTCGGGGGCTTGCCGAGCTTGCGCTGCAGCGTGCGTCGATGCATGTTCAGCGCGCGTGCGGTAGCGGAAATATTGTTGCCGTTTTCCCGCAGTACACGCTGTATATGATCCCAGGCGAGCTTGCCGATTTTGGTTGGGAGTGGGCTGAGCGAGCGTGCGCTGTCCGGTATGTGATCGAATGCGGCTAGGATTTCATCGGCGTTGGCGGGTTTGGTGAGATATTGGGTCGCGCCCAGTTTGATGGCTTCAACCGCCGTCGCGATGCTGGCATAACCGGTGAGCATTACGATACGCGTATTCGGATCAAGCTCGTGCAGGACGCGCACCAGTTCGAGCCCTGAGGCGCCGTCCATTTTCAGGTCAGCCACTGCAAATTCCGGCGGATTGGCGCGGGCGAGCGGCAGGGCTTCTTCCACGCTGTGGGCGATGCTGACTTCAAAGCCACGGTTGTTCATGGCTCGGCTGAGAACGCGGCAAAACGTCGGGTCATCATCGACCAGCAGGAGCGAGGGTTTTTCGCTTTCGTTCATGTTGCAGGTTCCAGTGGCAGGATAATTTCGGTCGTGACGCCACCCTCCGGCCTGTTGGTGAGTTGTACCGAGCCGCCCATGCGTTCGATCGTGGCATTGGCCAGGAATAGACCGATGCCACGACCTTCCGGCTTGGTTGTGAAAAATACCGAGCCCGCGCGTGCGGCGTTTTCGGCAGACAACCCGGGGCCGAAATCACGAATCTGCAAATGCCAGCGACGATCCTCGTGATGGGTGTGAATTTCGACCTTTTCCGGCGAAGCGTCCGCGGCATTGTTGAGCAGATTGAGCAGCGCCGCGCGCAGGGAGGGGTCAATCGCGTAGCGTTGGGTGCCGGGATCTCGCGGGGTGTAGCTGAAACGCACGGTGGGGCGGAGCAACTGCCATTCGTTGAGTACGCCGCGCAGAAATTCGTCCGGCGTCTGATTTTCGGGGGTATCGCTGGCGTGGCTTAACAGACCGTCAAGAATGCGCCGGCAATGTCGGACCTGGTCGTCAAGGATGTCAAGATCGTCCGAGCTGTCTTTGCGTGCGAGGGCTTCATGGCGGAGCTCCCCGATCAGCACGGCCAGCGTGGACAAGGGCGTTCCCAGTTCATGGGCCGCGCTGGCCGCCTGAGTGCCCAGTGCCACAATGCGTTCGTTGCGCAGCGTTTCCTCGCGCGCCTGATTGAGTTGCGCATCGCGCTGGCGAACGATGCGGGCCATCTCCACCACGAAATAGGCGACAACCACGGCGCTGATGACAAACCCCAGCCACATGCCAAGCACATGGGTATTGAAGGCGTCAGCCGGCGCGCTGCTCATGACCGGCAGCGGATCCGTGCGACAGAAATCCGGATCGGAAGCAAGCGGGTCGCCGGCATGCTGGGCATGGTTGGTACTGTTGGGATGATCGTGACTGTTCATGCCCGGCAACGGAACGTACCAGACCATCAGCAGGCTGTAGCAGGCCAGCGTCATTGCTGCCATGGCCCAGGTCAGGCGGCGTGGCAGGGTGGCCGCCGCAATGACCAGTGGCAGCAGATAAAGCGAAACGAAGGGGTTGGTCGAACCACCGCCAAAGTAAAGCAGTACAGTCAGGCCAATGACATCGGCGGAAAGCTGCAGAAACAGTTCGAGTGGCGGCACCGGCACATCACTCCGCAAGCGCCAGCCGGTGTAAGTGTTGAGCATAGCCAGCAAACCGATCGTCGCCAGCATGGGTGACCAGGACATTTCCGTGCTCAGAAAGCGGTAAACCAGCCAAAGCGTTAGGGCTTGGGCTGCGATTGCCGTATTCCGCAGCCAGAACAGCCGGCGAAGCTGGCTGTGCCCGGTTTCGGTGATGAACATAGAGTGGCTCATCCCGCGCATTTTACCTGCTGCCTGTCCTGTTGGTGGATTACGGGGGTGCGACATTTTGTCGCATTCCATTTAGTTGCTTTGATCGCCATAATGCGAACATCCAAAAGCCGGGCGCCTGCTGCAGCAAGTGTAATCATGGTGCTGTGTTCGCTGCGATGTCTCCTCCCGACGTATTTCCGGGCGACAGGCTTTTGGTGTTTCGCTATAAAATCCGCACCTCTTTCACAACGCTATCTATCGGATAACATCATGACCAAATTGTTTGCAGGGTTTCTGTTGGGACTTTCCATGAGCCTGGCTGCGCTTGCGCAGGCGGGCGAGATCACCGTGCGCGATGCCTGGTCGCGTGCCACGGCGCCGGGGCAGGATGCGGCAATGGTGGATTTCACTATTACCAGCCCCGAGGCTGCGCGCCTGATCGCTTTTGAATGCAGTATCTGCGCGGCCGCCGAACTGCATAGCATGACGCATGAAAACGGCATGATGAAAATGCGTCAGGTTGAATTTATCGACTTGCCGGCAGGTAAGTCGGTTAATTTGGGCGGCAGCGGCTATCACCTGATGCTGATGGGGCTCAAACGCTCATTGAAGGCCGGAGAGCAAGTTACCCTGACACTTCGGGTGCGCGGCGCGGACGGTCGGGTACAGGCACTTCCCGTCACTGCCGAAGTGCGTCCGATCAATGCGGGCAAACCGGCTCACGATATGGGGTCCATGCATCACCCTCATTAAAATTTCAGATTTCTCCGCATCACCAATACCGGGCGACTGATCTCGCCCGGTTTGTTTTTGGGCAAGGGTTCTGGTGTAGAATCCGCAGCACTTTTTGCGGGTGCTGCCGACCTTACATCGCCCGTTGACCTACCCGGAGAACATCATGGCAATTTCACCTTCTGCTGCAGACAAAAAGGCCCGCACACTGTCTGAAGCGATGCCGTACATCCAGCGGTTTTTCGACAAGACTATTGTGATCAAGTACGGTGGCAATGCCATGACCGATCCGGCGCTGCAGGATGGTTTTGCCAGCGACGTAGTATTGCTTAAGCTAGTCGGCATGAATCCCGTGGTTGTCCACGGCGGCGGTCCGCAAATCAATGATCTGCTAACCCGCGTCGGCAAGCAGGGCACCTTTATTCAGGGCATGCGCGTTACCGACGAAGAAACCATGGATGTGGTGGAAATGGTGCTCGGCAAGGTCAACAAGGACATCGTCAACCTCATCAACAAACATGGCGGTAAAGCGGTTGGACTGACCGGACAGGACGGTGCTTTCATTCGCGCGGACAAGCTGATGCTGGAAAGTCAGGATGAACCGGGCAAGATGCTCGACATCGGTCAGGTTGGCGAAATTACCAAGATCGATCCTTCCATCATCAGCTTCCTTGATTCCGGTGATTTCATTCCGGTGATTGCACCTATTGGTGTTGCGCCCGACGGCGAAACACTGAACATTAATGCCGATCTGGTGGCGGGAAAACTGGCCGAGGTGTTGCATGCCGAGAAGCTGGTATTGATGACCAACACACCGGGTGTGCTGGACAAGAATGGCGAATTGCTGACTGGGCTAACACCGAAGAAAGTTGACGAGATGGTGGCAGACGGCACCCTGTCCGGCGGCATGTTGCCGAAGATTGGCTCGGCGCTGGATGCTGCCCGCGGTGGCGTGAAGTCGGTGCATATTATCGACGGCCGGGTCGAGCACGCGCTGCTGTTGGAAATCTTGACCGACGAAGGTGTCGGGACGCTCATAAAAAGCAAATAATGAATCGGCGCGTCTGGATCTTTGATCTGGACAATACCCTGCATAACGCGACGCCGTATATTTTTCCGCACATCAATCGGAGCATGACGGCCTATCTGCAAAAACATTTGCAGATCGACGAAGTGCAGGCCAACGCTTTGCGGATGGAATACTGGCAGCGTTACGGTGCGACACTGAGCGGACTGATGCGGCATCACGGGACGGACCCGGATCATTTTTTGTGGCATACGCACCAGTTTCCCGAGTTGCCCAAAATGGTGCTGCGCGAGTCGCGTCTGCGGCATGTGCTGAAAAGCCTGCCGGGGCGCAAGGTAGTGTTTTCCAATGCGCCGCAACACTACGCCCGCGCCGTGCTGGCGCTGTTGCGTGTGGACAATTTGTTTGAGGATGTTTTTGCCATTGAACATACGCGCTATCGGCCCAAGCCGCAGTTCGCCGGTTTTCGGCGCCTGCTGCAGCGGCACCGGCTGCAGCCCGCGCAATGTGTGATGGTGGAAGACAGTGCGGAGAATTTGTATGCCGCCAAGCGTCTGGGAATGCGCACGGTCTGGGTGAGCGATGCGCCCGCCGCACCGGCGTGGGTGGATGTAAAAGTTCGCAATGTGCTGGCCTTGCCGCGCATGCTGAACAAACTGTAATCAGGGGGAATTATGGCGAATAAACCGGCGGGCGAACGCAAACTGCAAATTCTGCAAACCGTGGCGGAAATGCTGGAACAGCCCAAGGGCGAAAAAATTACAACCGCTGCGCTGGCGGCGCGACTCGCGCTTTCTGAAGCGGCGCTGTACCGGCATTTTGCCAGCAAGGCGCAGATGTTCGAGGGGCTGATCGAATTCATTGAGCAGACGGTTTTCGGCCTCATCAACAAAATTACCCAGGACGAAAAGAGTGGGCTGGCACAGCTCGAGGCGATGGTGCAGATGCTGTTGGCTTTCGCGCAAAAAAATCGCGGCATGACCCGGGTGCTGACCGGCGATGCGCTGGTCAACGAAAACGAGCGGCTGCAGCTGCGCATCAACCAGTTACTAGACCGCATTGAGGCGAGCTTCAAACAGTCTTTCCGCATGGCCGCGACGCAGGGCGAGCTGGGTGAGGCGGTCGATGTCGGTGCACGTGCCAACGCGTTGATCTGCTATGTCATCGGTCGCTGGCAACTCTTCGCCAAATCCGGTTTTACGCGCGACCCTTTGCAAGGCTGGCCGGCGCAGCAGCCGATTTTGTTGAGCCGTTAACGGAGAATTTCATGATATTGATCCTGACCCCCAATGTGGACGAACAGTCCGAAGCCTACCGCCAGTTGTTGGCGCATCTGGCGACGCTGCAAGGTATTCAGACCCGGATCCACGCCGAACGCGGGACCGAGCAGCGCCTGACCGAAATCTATCTCATCGGCAACACCAAGGCGCTGGAAATCGGGGACATGCAAAGCCTGCCCTGTGTCGAGCGCGTGGTGCGAATCTCGGAGGAATACCGAATTCTTGGCCGGCACAAGGACGAACAGCGCGACACGCATTTCGAATATAACGGCGTGCGTTTCGGGCAGGACACACTGCATGTGTTTGCCGGCCTGTGTGCCGTGGACAACCGCGAGCACGTCGAAATCATGATGAAGGCGGTGGCCGATCAGGGCCAGGTGTGCACACGCATGGGCGCCTACAAACCGCGCACCAGTCCGTATGCCTTTCAGGGTCACGGCAAAAATTGTCTGCCTTATGTGTTCGAGCTGGCGGGCAAATACGGCATCAAGGTGATTGCGATGGAAATCACCCACGAGTCGCACCTGAACGAGATTCGCGAAACGCTGGAACAGACTGGCAACCCGACCGGCGTCATGCTGCAAATCGGCACGCGCAACACACAGAATTTCGAGTTGCTGAAAATTGTCGGCCGCCAGACCGAGATGCCGATCCTGCTCAAGCGCGGTTTCGGTATTACTTTGGACGAGTCGCTCAATGCCGCCGAATATCTGGCCTCGGAGGGGAACCGCAAGGTGATTTTTGGCTTGCGCGGCATGAAGACTAATATGGGCGATCCGCATCGCAACTTTGTCGATTTCGCGCACGTGCCAGTGGTCAAGCGTCTAACCCGTATGCCGGTCTGTATCGATCCTTCGCATTCGGTCGGCACGCGTGCCGCCGCGCCGGACGGTATTCCTGACGTGATGCACGTCACTGCGCAGGGCGTGCTGGCGGGCGCCAACATGGTGCTGGTGGACTTTCACCCGGCCCCGCCGAAGGCGCTGGTGGACGGGCCGCAGGCCATGCTGCTCAAGGAGCTGCCGTATTTTCTGGAAGACGTGCAGATCGCGCGTGAGGCTTACCTCCGGCGTGTGGCCTTGCGCCAGAAACAGAATTTCTGAACTAGACCAGCCCCAGCATCACCAGCGCAATAAACGCGGCAAACAGTGCGAAGTGACTGATGCCCTCGATGGCGTTGGTTTCGCCATCGTGCAGGTTGTTCATCACGGCAAGAAAAGTGAGCAACAGCATGCCGCCCTGAACGGGGGTAAGCGCCATCTCGATTCGTTCACCGCTGAACAGCGCGATGGCTTCGATCACCGGCAGCGTGAGCAGCACGGTCGCCAGAGACGCCCCCAGCGCAATGTTTACGGTGGTTTGCATCCGGTCATGCTGCGCGGCACGCAAGGCCGTGAGAATTTCCGGGCTGGCTGAAATCAGTGCAACCAGAACGGCCGGGATGGACTTTGGCAGACTGCTGTTTTCCAGGCCTGCGTCGAGCAACACCGATAATACCTCGGACAATAATCCCACCAGCACAATCGCACCAAGCATGATGCCGACATGCAAAGCATTCGGGCTGCGTGCAACATCGTGTGCCTCATCCTCGGTGTCGGCGCTGTACTCGAAAAAATTCCGGTGTTCGACGGTTTGCAGACGAAGGAAGGCGGTGTACATGACCGCCATAATTACGATGGAAAACACCGAGTAGATTTGCCATTGCGCAGAGGGCACGAAATCCGGGATGAACATGCCAATGCCAATAGCGACCAGCAGCATTGCAATGAAAGAGTTGGCCGAATCCACGTTGTATTTACTGCTGCCGTGTTTGAGTCCGCCGACGATGGCGGCAAGCCCAAGGATTCCGTTAATGTCGAACATCACCGCTGAAAAAACAGTATCGCGTGCCAGTGTGGGATTCGGCGACCCCTGCAGCAAAACGATCAGGATCACCACTTCCACAGAAACGGCTGCCAGTGTCAGAATCAGCGTGCCGTAAGGCTCGCCCAGCCGAATCGCCAGAACCTCGGCATGATGGGCAATACGGAATGCCACACCGATTACCGCCGTTAGGATCACCAGCAGCGTTCCCCATAGAATCGGGCCGCCATGCTCAACTGCGGAATGTTCAAAGGTGAAGCCAAGCAACAAGACAATCAATGCGAGAAGGATGGGTGTTTCAGATCGAAAGATTTTCATTTATGACATCTAATTGTAGTAATTGGCGGACATTATATTAGCCATAAGTTGTTGACGGGTATAGATTGTGTCCCTATGATGCGCCCGTGTGAGGCTCAGCAAGCCCCCTGCTGAGTATTCGCAGAGTGTGATTTTAGAGCCGTCCGATTTTTTTATTTGTATTTTATTTGTATTGAGAAAGGAATTAATACCATGGCAGAAGAAAAGACAAAGGCCGCCGCCAAAAAAGCTGTAGCAACCAAGGCAGCCGTCAAACCCAAGGCTGAGAAAGCCGCAGCGCCCGCGAAAAAAACGGTAGCGAAGAAGGTCGAAGCGCCTGCAAAGAAAGCGCCGGCAGCAAAGCCTGCAGCCAAGCCCGTTGCTGAGAAGAAAGCGCCAGCCAAGAAGGCGGCTGCACCTAAAAAATCCAAGAAAATGGAATACTCGCCAGAGGATCGTTATCGCATGGTACAAACCGCGGCGTATTTCATCGCCGAGCGCAACGGTTTCCAGGGGTGTTCTGCCGAGCACTGGTCCGCTGCGGAAATTGAAATTTCCCGCATGCTGGGCAAGTAATTCGCATCTGCTTAAAGAAGACCGGCTCCGGAGATATCCGGAGGCCGGTTTTTTATTGCCCCGCGGGGCCGCGCCAGAAATTCTCGGTAACGCCCGCTTCCGCATTCAGGCGGCGAGCAAGTACAAACAACAGATCCGATAAGCGGTTGAGATAAGGCAGCGACTCTTTTGCGTTGCGATCCTGTTCCGCGAGATCAGCCATGTTCCTTTCGCTGCGACGGGCAACAGCGCGCGCCACGTGGCAGAGCGCCGCCGCGCGCGAGCCGCCGGGCAGGATGAATTCGCGGAGCGGTGACAGTGCGGCATTGTGCTGCGCAATCACCGCGTCGAGCCGAAGGATGCTTTCCGGATTCAGGCTGCTTCCGGGGATGGCCAGCATCGCGCCAAGATCGAACAGATCATGCTGTATTCGCAGCAATTCGTCGCGAATATTTCCCGGGCACGTTTCGCTCAACAGCAAACCGATCTGACTGTTGAGTTCATCCACATCGCCCATGGCGATGATACGTTTATCGTGCTTGCTGAGTCGTGTGCCGTCGGCCAGACCGGTTGTCCCATCATCGCCGGTGCGGGTGACAATTTTGCTTAGTCTCATTGCTGCTCCAGACAATTAAGATACACCTGGGCATCAGGTGCGGTTTTGTTGCGCTGTGCCTGCCAGATCATTTCGCCCAAGCAGTCCATCATCGCGTGTTGCGCCTCGTGTTCGGACTGGTATTTTTCGGTCAGCCGCGTGAACTGCTCGCGCACGCCGTGCGGTTGCCCGATGGAGATCTGCTCCTCCAGCGTCAGATGCATCATCAGGTGCAGGAAGGGATTGACGACATTCCCGTCGGGCGCGAAATCCTTGTCCTGGTTTTTTTCGGGGTCGGAAAACAGCGCGTGATATTCCGGATGTTTGTTGATCAGTTGCGCGGTCAGGTCTTCCAGCGGCGTCAGCAATTCACCCGCACAACGTTTGCGCCAGGATTCAAACAGAAACAGTCGGGCTTCGTCTCGGCTGGGGGCAAACATCACAACTCCTTGTGTTTGTATTCGCACAGGTCGGCGATGATACAGGACGCGCACAGCGGTTTGCGCGCACGACAGACATAGCGGCCATGCAAAATCAGCCAGTGGTGGGCATCGTGTTTGAACGCATCCGGAACGACCTTTAACAGCCTCTGTTCCACTGCGAGCACAGTTTTTCCGGGGGCCAATCCGATGCGGTTGCTGACTCTGAAAATATGCGTATCCACCGCGATGGTCGGCTGGCCAAATGCGGTATTTAAAATCACATTGGCCGTCTTGCGGCCCACGCCGGGCAGGGCTTCCAGTGCCTCGCGTTCCTGAGGCACCTCGCCGCCGTGCCGTTCGAGCAACAGGCGGCAGGTTTCGATCACGTGTTTGGACTTGGTTTTGTAAAGGCCGATGCGCTGGACGTATACGCGTAAATTTTCCTCGCCGAGCGCGAGCAGGGCTTCAGGCGTATTGGCCACAGGAAACAGCTGCCGGGTTGCGGCATTGACGCTCACATCCGTCGCTTGTGCCGAGAGCATCACCGCAATCAGCAACTCAAAGGGTGAGTGATATTCCAGCTCGGTGGTCGGGTGCGGATTTGCCGCCTGCAGCCGCAGAAAAATTTCGCGGCGCTGCGCGAGATTCATGCCGTTTGTGCGGCCCGGATGGGAATGGGTTTGCGTGCCTTCTGTTCGGCGCGCCGGTTGAGCCAGTTGCGTGCGGCGATCAACAGCCCCAGCCCGATGAATGCGCCCGGCGGCAGAACGGCCAGCAGGAATCCGTGATAGTCGGGAATCAGCGTGATGACCCAAGATTTTGCCGCCTCACCGAAGACCAGATCAATGCCGGACAGCAGTGTGCCGTGACCGAAAATTTCGCGCATTGCCCCCAGCAGAACAAGTACGCCGGTCAACCCCAGCCCCATGGCGATGCCATCGAGCGCGGAAGGCAGTACGCCATTCTTGGATGCGAACGATTCCGCGCGTGCCAGCACGATGCAGTTGGTCGTGATCAGCGGCACAAAAATCCCCAGCACCAGATACAGCGAATGCACATAAGCATTCATGAGAAATTGCACTATGGTGACGAGCACCGCGATCATCAAAACATACACCGGGATGCGTGCTTCATTGGGTATAACACCGCGGATCAGCGCTACACCAGTACCCGTAAGCGCCATGACGAGTGTGGTAGCCAACCCCAGTCCGAGAGCGTTGACTACAGAGCTGCTGATCGCCAGCAGTGGGCATAAGCCGAGCAGCTGGACGATGCCGGCGTTTTGTTTCCAGAGGCCGTTATGAAAGACATCCTTCAATTCCTGCAGCATCATGGTTTGCTCTCCCCGGTTGTCGTGGGAAACAGTTCATCCCGGTGCACTTGCGCGTATAAGAGCGCTTTGTGTACGGCTTTGATGACAGCGCGCGGCGTTACTGTGGCGCCCGCCACGTGCTCGAAGGTGCCACCATCCTTTTTGACTTTCCAGCCGGCATCTGCGGGATTGGCCAGCGAAAGTCCCGTAAAAATATCGATCCAGCGACTTTTCGCAGCTTCGATGTAATCGCCAAGCCCCGGCGTTTCCTTGTGGCTGACCACGCGCACGCCGCCCAAGCGGCCATCCTGCTGTACGGCCACGATCAGTTGAATTTTCCCGGAATATCCATCCGGCGCGGTCGCTTGCAGAACCGCGATCGACGGATTGTCCGCCAGACGACCGCGATAAAGAATCGTTTCCGCGTGGTTGCCGAGCAACGGATCATCCGGCAGCAGCACCGTGTCTTTCATGATGTCGTTGTCATAGCTGCCGGGCGGCAGAATTTGCGCGATGAGTTTGAGTTTTTCCTGCTCCTCGCTTTTCGCGATGATTTCGTGGGTCAGCTGATAGGTTAACGCCAGCAGGGCGGTGCCGATGATCGCGAAGAACAGCAGATTCATCGCGGTCAGGAAAGACGCCTTGGCCATGGTGCGTCTCATGGTTTACGACCTTTCCTGCCGAAAATTTTGGGCTGGGTGTAAAGCACAATCAGCGGCACGCAGATATTCATCAGCAGCGTTGCGAATGCCGTGCCATCGGGGAAGCCGCCAAACGCGCGAATCAGGTAGGTAATCAGGCCTGCACCCGCCGCAAAAATCAACTTGCCGTGATGCGTGGTCGGGCTGCTGACCGGGTCGGTCAGAATAAAAAACGCGCCCAGCATCGCAGCACCTGAGAACCAGTGGAATAGCGGCGTGACATAGTGAGCGGGATCCGCCAGATGAAAAATTCCGGCCATGGCAAAAATTGTGCCGAGATAAGCCAGTGGAATGTGCCAGCTAATAATGCGCCGGGCCATCAGATAAAGGCCGCCGGCGAGAAATCCCCAGGACACCATTTCACTGCCTTGTCCCGCGAGTCGCCCGTAAATCGGCATGTCGAGAATCTGCCGGATCGGCTCGTCCAGATGCAGGTGTGTCTTCAGGGTGTCCAGCGGTGTCGCCATCGTGATGGCGTCCAGCGTCACGTTGGGGGGCAGGATGCCGAGAAACATATAGCGCAACTGGTCGGCAAACGTCAGTTCGATTTGACCCAGTCCGTGCGGTGAAATCCACTGCGTCATTTGTGCCGGAAAAGAGATGATCAGCACCGCAAAGCCTACCATGGCCGGATTGAACAAATTGTTGCCCAGTCCACCGTAAAGATGCTTGGCCACGACGATACAGAACGCCGTGCCGACCACAACCAGCCACCAGGGTGCGAGCGGTGGAATCGATAGCGCCAGCAGCCAGCCCGTCAGCAGCGCGCTGTGATCTTTCAGAAAAGGCGCTACCGGGCGGTCGCGCAATTTCAGCATCAGCGCTTCCGTGCCCAGCGCCGTGATACTCGCAAGCGAAATCGAGACCAGAATTGCCGGCCCGAAATACCAGACATACATCGCAATACCCGGTAGCAAGGCCAGCAGCACCTGCAACATGATGCGTGAGACGGTGTCCGGCTTGCTGAGGAAAGGGGAGAAAAAAGCGGCCATATTATTCTTTCGGGGCTTCCACGTCGGATTTCGCCAGCTCGCGGATACGGGCGCGTCGCGCCTCGATTTCCGCGATTTCTGCCAGCTGTTCCGGTGTCAGGTTTTCGGTATTGCGCGGCTGCGCCTCGGCAGCCTGTGCCTTGGCCTGCGCGAGTGCGTCCTGAATCTTGCGCTGGGCTTCGGCGGCCGCATCTGATGCTGTCGGAACTTCGCCGGTTGCCGCCGGTTTGGTAGCTTGTGCAGCTCTTTCCTTGGCGCGCAGCTTCTCTTCCTTCTCGCGTTTTTCACGTTCCATGCGGAACTCGCGATACTCGTGACGCTCGCGGGCGCGGTCGGCAGACAGCTTGTCCTGCTCGCGGGCGCGAATCTCGCTCTTGGCAAAACGATAGTACTGTACCAGCGGGATGTGGCTGGGGCAGACATAGGCGCAGGCGCCGCACTCGATGCAGTCGAACAGATGGTAGCTTTGCGTTTTGCCGAAATCCTTGGCGCGCGCGAACCAGTACAAATCCATGGGTTGCAAATCGGCTGGGCAAGCGTCCGCGCAGCGTCCGCAGCGGATACAGGGCAATGTGGCGGGTGGCGCTGGGAACAGCGCATCGGACATCGCGATGAAGCAGTTGCTGGCCTTGACCAGTGGTACATCCGTAGACGGCAGTGGCGTTCCCATCATCGGGCCGCCCATCAGATAGCCGCGCGTATCGGTTTTGGGCTCGCTATGCGCGAGCAAATCGGCAATCGGCGTGCCCAGCAACACCTCGTAATTACGCGGCTGGGTGACGTTGCCGGTCACGGTGACGATGCGCGACAACATCGGTTCGCCTTGCTCGAAACAGCGTGCCACACTGTAAGCGGTGGCGACGTTGAAGCTTTGCACCCCGATGTCCGTTGGCAGCTCGCCGGACGGCACTTCCCGTCCCGTTAGCACCCGAATTAATTGTTTGGCACTGCCGCTGGGGTAAAGCGTCGGGATCTCGGCCACCTCAAAAGGGAGTCCCTCTGCTTGCACGGCGGCACGCATCGCGGCGATCGCCTCGGGTTTGTTGTCTTCGATTCCGATCAGTACTTTCCCGGCACCCAGCATGAAGCGCAGAATCTCGCCGCCGCGTACCACCTCCGCCGCGCGTTCGCGCATCAGCATATCGTCGCAGGTGATGTAAGGTTCACACTCCGCTCCGTTGAGAATCAGCACCTCGATGTTCTGGATGGAATGACCGCGCAACGGGCGCAACTTGATGTCGCTCGGGAACACGGCGCCCCCCAGCCCGACAATGCCCGCCATGCGCAAATGTTCGCGCAATCCGGCTATCGGCGTGTTGCGATAATCCACGGAAACCTTCTCGATCCAGCTTTCCTTGCCATCGGGAATCAGTACGGCGCAGATATCAGGCAAACCGGAAGGATGCGCGACCGGGTGCGGACCGATGAATTCGATCACTCCCGAGGTTGGGGCATGCACCGCGCTCGACACAAAACCCTGCGGTTCGCCGATCAACTGCCCCTTGAGCACATGATCGCCGGGCTTGACGATCGGGATGGCCGCATCGCCCGCATGCTGGCGGAAGGGCACAACCAGCCGGGCCGGCAGCGGCAATCTCGTAATCGGCGTGGCGGTTGATTCCGTTTTGTGTGTGGGCGGATGAACACCGCCATGGAATTTGAACAGCGCGCTCATTTCGAGGGCCTCAGCGCGTACACCGGATATTTCCATTTCCAGTTCGCAACATTTTCCTCGAGCGGCAGCATGCTGATGCAATCCACCGGGCACGGCGGCAGACACAGCTCGCACCCCGTGCACTCGGCCGCGATGATGGTATGCATCTGCTTGGCCGCGCCGCTGATGGCGTCCACCGGGCAAGCCTGAATGCACAGCGTGCAGCCGATGCAAGTGTTCTCGTCAATGAAAGCGACCGATTTCGGCTTGGGTTGCGCGTCACTGCCAAAAGGCTTGGGCTCCACGCCGAGCAGCTCGGCCAGTTTCTGAATGCCTTCCTCGCCGCCGGGCGGGCAAAGATTGATATCCGCCTCGCCGTTGGCAATCGCATCCGCGTAAGGCCGGCAGCCGGGATAGCCGCACTGGCCGCACTGGGTTTGTGGCAGCACCGCATCAATCTTGTCCGCCAGCGGATTGCCATCAACCCTGAATTTGATCGCCGAATAGCCCAGCACCGCGCCCAGCACAATCGCGATGGCAGACATCGCAAGCAACGCGGCCAGCATTATTTGATCAGCCCCGAGAAACCCATGAACGCCAGACTCATCAACCCCGCTGTCACCATCGCAATGGCCGAGCCCTTGAACACTTCCGGCACATCCGCGCCTTCCATGCGTTCGCGCATGCCGGCAAACAGCACCATCACCAGCGTAAAGCCCAGCGCGCCGCCGAGACCAAAGAAAATTGACTCAATGAAGTTGTGGTTTTCCTGCACATTGAGCAGCGGAATGCCCAGCACCGCGCAATTGGTCGTAATCAGCGGCAGATAAATGCCCAGCACCTGATGCAGCACCGGGCTGGTTTTCTGGATCACCATCTCGGTGAACTGCACAATCCCCGCAATCACCACAATGAACGACAGCGTCGTCAGATAAGCCAGCTCCGGCCCCAGCAAATAATGATTGATCAGATAACTGCTGGCGGACGCCAGCGTCAGCACGAAGGTCGTGGCCGCGCCCATGCCGAGCGAGGTCTCCAACTTCTTGGAAACCCCCATGAACGGACACAGCCCGAGAATTTTGGTCATGACGATGTTGTTCACGAACACCGTGCCGACCAGAATTAGCAAATATTCTTTCATTTTCGACCCGAAAAACAGGGGCGGATTATGCGCCGAATCGCCAACCCCTTCAACCGCACCGGGGGAATATGAATATGCTGGGAAGTTTGGTGCGCAGGCTGCGTCAAATCGCATAGAATCTGCCCCAGTTATCAACCAAGCCGCTCCATGGCCAAAGACCCGACCGATTACAGCACACTGGATTTTGTGGCGCCGACGCTGCATGTCACGCGCGGGCAGGTGCTGCTCGATCGTCAGCGGCATGTGGCGATTGTGGCGCGGCGCGGTAGCGATTGCGCGCATTTGCTGCGGGTGAAGTCGGGCAAGTTGCGGCTGGTGCGGGTGCCGGCGCGCGAGCTGGTGGAGAATTGGTCGGATAGCGATTATCCGTTGGCGCAGGCGCTGCGGCGTTTGCTGGAGCATGGCCGCCAGTACGGGATGACGGAAACCGCGGAACGCGCGCTGGAGTCGCTGTTCAAGTCGGGGCGCGATCCGGTTCAGGCGCCGCTATTTGCCTGAAATAACTTTCTTCAGCGGTTTTTAAGGGCGGCGCAGCATTCGCTGACGAGCGCCGGGCCGCGATAAATCAGACCGCTGTAAATCTGCACCAATGCCGCGCCCGCGCGGATTTTTTCCACAGCGTCTTCGCCATTGAGTATGCCGCCCACGCCGATGATGGGCAGCGCGCCGTCCAGTTCGGCGGCGAGTGCGCGGATGACGGCGGTGGATTTTTCACGCACAGGCGCACCGGAAAGCCCGCCGGTTTCGTGGCCGTGCGGCAGATGCGCAACGCCATCGCGCGACAGGGTGGTGTTGGTGGCGATGACGCCGTCGATTTGATGGCGCACCAGCAGCGCGGCAATTTCCCGGATTTGTCCGGCGTCCAGGTCGGGGGCAATTTTTACGGTGAGCGGAACATATTTGCCGTGCTGGTCGGCGAGTTTGAGTTGTTCTGTCTTGAGTTGCCCGAGCAGCGCGTCGAGTTCGTCACCGCCTTGCAACTGGCGCAAATTTTTGGTGTTGGGCGAGGAAATGTTGACCGCGACGTAGCTGGCGTGGATGTACACCTTGCGCAGGCCGATGAGGTAATCGTCGGCGGCTTTTTCGATCGGCGTGACGGCGTTCTTGCCAATGTTAATGCCGAGAATGCCGCGATAGTTTGCGCGCTTCACGTTTTCGATCAGTGCGTCCACGCCGAGATTGTTGAAGCCCATGCGGTTGATGATGCCCTGCACTTCGGGCAGGCGGAACAGACGCGGCTTGGGGTTGCCGGGCTGCGGCAGCGGTGTGATGGTGCCGATTTCGATGAAGCCGAAACCGACCGCCCCCAGCGCATCGATGCATTCGCCGTTTTTATCCAGCCCGGCAGCCAGCCCGACCGGATTCGGGAATTTCAGCCCCATGGCCTCGCGTGGATCGTCGGCCGGCTGCGGGGTGGTCAGCGCCAGCAATCCCAGCCGGTGCGCCGTGTTCAGACTGTTCAGGGTGAGGTGATGGGCGGTTTCGGCGTCCAGTGAAAACAGCGCGGGGCGCAGCAGCGGATAAGGGTTCATTTTCGGGCGCTGACAGGAATCGGAAAAGGTTTGCGTTTGAAAACTTCACTGCGCGATTTGCCGCGCCAGTTTTCTGCGATGACGTCGCTCAGTTGCAGGATCAGCAATCCAAACAGCGCATATCCGGCTTGGTTGAATCCTGCCGGAAGTCGCGGGGTTAAATCGCCGCCCGCGAAGGCATAACTCCAGACGGCCAGATTGCAGACGATTAACCCGGCCAGCGCAGCATGGACGAGGCGCCCCCAGTCGCCATATTTCAGACCCGCAAATATGGTGCTTTCCTGCCACATCAGTTGCAGGACGACGAGCAGCAGCAGGGGCCCCAGCCAGAATAGCGGGGACAAAATTTCCGGCCAGGCCGCGCCTCCGAGCAGGCCGACGATCACCACCGGACTCAGCAGGAATATCAGCATGTCATCTGCCAGCAGCGGCAGGGCAGGTGCGCGGGCAAGGCGGCGCAGCATGCCGGTGAACGTACCGAGAAACGCGCGCAGGCTTAACACCGCCGGTGCGAGCAGGGCGAAGAGCAGGGTGCTGAACAGTCCTTGTGCGATGTTGAAATGCTGGCCGGATGAAAGGCCGGTCGCATATTGATTCAGATAAACCAGCAGCCAGCCCAGCGCGGCGCTGGCGGCGCCCACGGTCAGAAAATAACGGCGTTGTGTTTGCAGGGGATTGTTGCCAGTGCGCCAGACCACGCCGAGATTGCCGAGCAGGAGCAGACACGCGGTTGCGAGTGCGGCTACGCTGGTGGCAGCCAGCGCATTTGCGTCGCCGGTCGGGAGGGGTTCCCATTCTGCACCGGCAAGCCAGGCACCTGCGAACGGGAGCAGCAGCAGGGTGACAATAAAAATTGCGAGCCGTGTTTTCACAGGTTTCCTTTCAAATCGGGCAGAGGTTGCCATTGTCCGTGGATCAGCCCTTCGGCGGGCTGGAACCGGATTTTATACGCCATCTTCCGGCAATCGCGAATCCAGTAGCCGGGATAGACATAATCCAGACCAAGCTGACGGCTTAACTCGATCTGCCAAAGTACGTTAAAAATGCCGTAGCTGGCTTGCGGCGGATCCGGGTCGAAAAAGGTGTACACCGACGAAAGTCCGTCGTCGAGGATGTCGATGAAGCTGACCATGCGCAGGATACCGTGTTCGCGAAATTCCACCAGAGCCGTTTCGACATGACTTCGCAGCAGGAAATTGCGGTAGGTGTCGCGGCTGTCGTCCGCCATTTCACCGTCGGCGTGCCGCTGTTGCTGGTAGCGCTGGTAAAGCGCGTAATGTTCGTCGCGGAATTCCAGTGTATGAACGCTGACTTCAATTCCGGCATGGCGTGTCCAGGCGCGGCGCTGTGCGCGATTGGGCCGGAATGCCCGAATCGGGATGCGCAGCGGAACACAGGCGCGGCAGTGGTCGCAGCGTGGCCGGTAGGTGTGGGTGCCGCTGCGCCGGAAACCATGACGCACCAGTTGCGAGTACATGGCTTTGTCGATCAGAAATTCAGGGGTGGCGACTTGTGAGCGCGCCCGCAGATCCGGCAAGTAGCTGCACGGATAAGGCGCGGTCAGGTAGTAGTGCAGCGCGCTGATCGGAATGTCATGCGGCAGGCTCATGCGTATAAGTCGGGATCGAATTGCCAGTGAGTGACCGGTGCACAGTGTACCAATTCCCATACACGGGTGAGAAAGCGGGTACGGGGGATTTCGCGGGCGCCCAGCGAGGCGAGGTGCGGAGTGTTCATTTGGCAGTCGATCAGCTCGAATTGCCAGCGCTCAAGCTGGCCTGCGAGGTGCGCGAGCGCAACCTTGGAAGCGTCGCTCACGCGGCTGAACATGGATTCGCCATAGAACATGCGGCCGATCGCGATGCCGTAGAGTCCGCCGACCAACCGATTGTCCTGCCAACTTTCCACCGAGTGCGCGTAGCCGAGCTCATGCAGCGTGCAATAGGCGGCGATCATGTCCTCGTGAATCCAGCTGCCGGCCTGACCATCGCGCGGTGCGGCACAGGCCCGCATAACAGCCTCAAACGCCGTGTCAAAACGCACCTCGAATGTTTTTCGGCTCAGCGTTTTTCGCAGCGAACGGGATGGTTTGAACTCGGCCGGCACCAGCACCATGCGTGGATCGGGGCTCCACCAGAGGATGGGCTCGCCGGTGTTGAACCAGGGAAAAATGCCGTGGCGGTAGGCGTTAAGCAGGCGCGGGACGGACAAATCGCCGCCGGCGGCCAGCAGCCCGTTGGATTGGCGCAGCGCGTGTTCTGCGGGCGGGAATTCGGGTGAGGCGTCCAGCCAGGGAATCATGCGTGGCCGCTTAGCCCATGTGAGAGGATAGCCAGCGCTCGATGTCGCGCAGCTCTTCCGCGCAAACCGAATGCGCCATCGGATATTCGTGCCAATCCAAGCGGTAGCCCAGCGCCTTCAGCGCTGCGGCCGAGGTCTGCCCCAGTGTCTGCGGGATGACGGTGTCGCTGCGACCATGCGCCATGAATATCGGCGTGTTCAGCGTGCCCGGCTGCATTTCGCCGGAGGCGCGTTCCGCGAGTGGCAGATAGGTGGAGAGGGCCAGCACGCCCGCGAGCGGCCGGGTTTGGTGCAGCGCCGTGTGCAGCGCAATGGCGCCGCCCTGCGAAAACCCGGCGAGAAAAATTTTGTCGGGCGGAATGCCGCGTTCTGTTTCGCGCTGGATCAGGGCTTCGATCCTGGTCTGGGAATCGCGGATGCCGGCATCGTCCTGCCGGGCCGCGATGTCCATTTCGGTGATGTCGTACCAGGCGCGCATGACGAAACCGCCGTTGATGGTGACGGGGCGCATGGGCGCGTCCGGGAAAATGTAGCGGACCGGACAGGGGAGTTGCAGCTCGTCCGCCAGGGGCTCGAAATCGTGTCCGTCAGCGCCCAGGCCGTGCAGCCAGATGATAGCGGTTTGCGGGTTGGGGCCGCTGTCCAGAACGATGCTCTGCAGCAGCTCGCTCATGGTTCGGGGAAAACCTCGCGCAGGGCCTGAAACAGCTCGCGGTAATTCTTTGGCGATTTGCCGGCTTCCTGTTCCTTGCGGGCATTGCGGATCAGCGTGCGCAGGCGCTGGGCATCGGCTTGCGGATGCTGGGCCAGCAATTCGGTGAGTGCCTGTTCGTTTTCGAGCAGACGGTCGCGCCAGCGTTCCAGCAGGTGCAGGTGGGCCGTGTGCTGTTGCGACACGCCTTTCCAGGCATTGAGTTTTTCAATGATGGGTGCGGGATCAATGTCGCGCATGAGCTTGCCGATGTATTGCATCTGGCGGCGCTGCGCCCCGAATTTGTTGATGCGGTGCATTTCGCGAACGGCATCGCGCAGGTTCTCGGGCAGGTGGAGTTGGGCCAGCTGGTCCTTACCCAGAGCGACAAGCTCCGCGCCGATGTCCTGCAGTTCGTGCATCTGTTTCTTGATTTTGGTTTTGCTCGGCGGCAATTCGCCTTCGGGAAGCTCTTCGTCTGTGTAGTCCGTATTCATGGCAAGCTGGGGTTTTGGCAACGCTGCTATGATACCGCCTTTCGTAAAACTTACCCGATGCATATGTCTGATTATTCCGCTTCCGGCGCACGGTTTTCCTATGATGCCGCGACCCTGCGCACGATTGCCAGCGACATGCTGGATTACGCGAAACAGCGCGGCGCAACGGCGGCGGCGCTGGAGATTTCCGAAGGTTTCGGTCAGACCGTGTCGGTGCGTCACGGCGAAGTCGAAACCATCGAATACAACCGCGACAAAGGCGTCGGGATCACTGTGTATCTCGGCCAGCGGCGCGGGAATGCAAGCAGCTCGGATTTTTCCGCGCAGGCGATCCGCGATACGGTAGACGCGGCACTGTCGATCGCGCGCTTTACTGCGGAAGACGATTGTGCCGGGCTGCCGGACGAGGCATTACTCGCGCGCGAAGTGACGGATCTGGATCTCTATCATCCGTGGGATTTGCCGGTGGAAGGCGCGATTGCGCTTGCCCGGGACTGCGAGCGAGCGGCACTGGACAGTGACCGCCGCATCACCAATTCCGAAGGGGCGTCGGTCAATGTGCACGAGTCGCAATTTGTGATTGCCAACAGCCTGGGATTTATGGGCGGCTACCCGACGTCGCGCCATAGCCTGAGTTGTGCGGTGATCGCCGGCGGCGACGAGGCGATGGAGCGCGATTACTGGTACAGCGTGGCCCGCGCCGCGGGCGATTTGTTGCCGGCGGACGAGATCGGGCGGATTGCCGCCGCGCGCACGGTGCGACGCTTGAATGCGCGAAAGCTCAAAACGCTGCAAGCACCCGTGCTGTTCGAGGCGCCTGTGGCGGCCAGCCTGCTCGGACATTTCGCGGGTGCGGTCAGCGGCGGCGCCCTGTACCGCAAGTCTTCATTCCTGCTCGGACAGCTCGACCAGCCGGTGTTCGCGCCGCATATCGACATTGACGATGTGCCGGATCTGCCCCGGGGCCTGGGCTCCAGTCCGTTCGATGACGAGGGGGTGCGTGTGCAGCACCGCCGCATGGTCGAAGGCGGGGTATTGCGCGGCTACTTTCTGGGTAGCTACGCGGCGCGCAAGCTGGGCATGCCGACCACGGGCAACGCGGGCGGCACGCATAACCTGATTTTGCGGCCGGGCCCTCTGGATTTTGCGGGCCTGCTGAAGCAGATGGACCGTGGCCTGCTGGTGACCGAATTGCTCGGTCAGGGCGTAAATTCGGTTACCGGCGACTATTCGCGCGGCGCGGCGGGTTTTTGGGTGGAGCGGGGCGAAATTCAGTACCCGGTGGAAGAAATCACCATTGCGGGTAATTTGCGCGATATGTACCGGCAGATGGTCGCCGTGGGCAACGATGTGCTGGTACAGGGTGCGCGGCAGTGCGGCTCGATTCTTGTGGACGGGATGACCATCGCGGGACGCTGATCCGGCGTGCTAAAATCCGCGCCCTTGTCGTTTTCCAACTCTTCAGGACGTTATCGCCATGTTTTCAAGAAAAAATACCGTTGCTACCGTTGATCCGGAATTGTGGGCCGCAATTCAGAACGAAAATCGCCGCCAGGAAGATCACATCGAGCTGATCGCCTCGGAGAATTACACCAGCCCGGCCGTGATGGAAGCGCAGGGTAGCCAGCTGACCAATAAATACGCCGAGGGCTATCCCGGCAAGCGCTATTACGGGGGCTGCGAGTATGTCGATATTGCCGAGCAGCTGGCGATCGACCGCGCCAAGGCGCTGTTCGGCGCGGAATATGCCAACGTGCAGCCGCATTCCGGTTCGCAGGCCAACCAGGGCGTTTACGTCTCTGTGCTCAAGCCCGGCGACACCATTCTCGGTATGAGCCTGGCGCATGGCGGCCACCTGACCCACGGTGCGACGGTGAATATCAGTGGCAAGTTGTACAACGCAATTCAGTATGGCTTGGACGAGAACGAAGAGATTGATTACGACGAAGTGCAACGTTTGGCCAACGAGCACAAGCCCAAGATGATCGTGGCCGGCGCTTCCGCCTACGCGCTGGTGATCGACTGGAAGCGTTTCCGCCAGATCGCCGATAGTGTCGGCGCCTATCTGTTCGTGGACATGGCCCACTACGCCGGCTTGATCGCGGCGGGCGTCTACCCCAACCCGGTCGGGATTGCCGATTTCGTCACCACCACCACTCACAAGACCCTGCGCGGCCCGCGCGGCGGCTTGATTCTGGCCAAGGCGGAGCATGAGAAGGCGCTGAATTCGGCTATCTTCCCGCAGTTGCAGGGCGGCCCGCTGATGCACGTGATTGCTGCCAAGGCGGTCGCCTTCAAGGAAGCCGCGAGCAAGGAGTTCAAGGAATATCAGAAGCAGGTGATCGACAATGCCCGCGTGATGGCCAAAGTGCTGACCGAGCGCGGTGTGCGCATCGTCTCCGGTCGCACCGACAGTCATGTGTTTCTGGTTGACCTGCGCGCCAAGCAGTTGACCGGAAAAGCCGCCGAAGAAGCGCTGGGCAAGGCGCACATCACAGTCAACAAGAACGCGATTCCCAACGATCCCGAGAAGCCATTCGTGACGTCCGGCATCCGTATCGGCTCGCCGGCGATGACGACTCGCGGCTTTAAGGAGCTGGAAGCGGAAAAGCTGGCGCACCTGATTGCCGACGTGCTGGATGCACCGAATGACGAGGCCGTGATCGCACGCGTTGTCGGTGAAGTGAAAAAGCTGACCGCGCAGTTTCCGGTTTACGGCGCCTGAAATTAAAGACGTGAAGAGCGGCGGGTGACTTTCATCGTCACTCGCCCTTAATTTTCGCCGGGTCTCATTGTTATGAAATGTCCATTCTGTAAAGGCGACGACACCCAGGTGGTGGACACGCGCGAGAGTGAAGAGGGCGACAGCATTCGCCGCCGCCGCCGCTGTCTGTCGTGCGACAAGCGTTTTACGACCTACGAAACGGTGGAGTTGCGCATGCCACAGGTGGTCAAGCAGAACGGCATGCGCAGCGAGTTCGATGTCGGAAAATTGCGTACCAGCTTCAGTCGTGCGCTGCACAAGCGCCCTGTCTCCACTGCACTTGTGGATGCGGCGATTGATCATGTGACGCAGAAGGTTTTTGAAATGGGCGAGCGCGAGATTCCCTCGCGGCAGATTGGCGAGATGGTCATGAAGGAATTGCTCAAGCTCGATAAAGTGGCCTATATCCGTTTCGCTTCGGTCTACAAGAGTTTTCAGGATGTCAGCGACTTCGCCGAGGTGGTTGAATCCATGCGCGAACGCCCCCCGGGCAAGCGCTGATGGCGGAGGTGCAGGACAACGTATGGATGGCCCACGCGCTGCAGCTTGCGGCACGCGGACTGAACACGACATCCCCCAATCCCCGGGTCGGCTGCGTGCTGGTTCGGGAGGGGCGCAATGTGGGCGAGGGCTGGCATGTGCGCACGGGCGAACCGCATGCCGAAGCGCATGCCCTGCAGGCGGCCGGTGAATCCGCCCGGGGTGCGACCGCTTATGTGACGCTGGAGCCGTGCAGTCATCACGGGCGTACGCCGCCGTGCGCGGATGCGCTTGTTTCCGCCGGCGTGAAGCGCGTGGTGGTGGCGGTGCAGGATCCCAATCCGCAAGTGGCGGGCGAGGGTTTGACGCGTTTGCGCACCGCCGGGGTTGAAGTGGAATGCGGCTTGATGGAGTCCGCCGCACGGGAATTGAATGTCGGTTTTTTCTCGCGCATGACCCGCGGCCGCCCCTGGATCCGCAGCAAAGTCGGCATGAGTCTGGACGGACGCACGGCGCTGGCAAACGGTGCCAGCAAGTGGATTACCGGTGCGGCGGCGCGCGAGGATGTGCAGCGCTGGCGCGCGCGTTCCTGTGCGGTGCTGACGGGCAGCGGCACCGTGCTCGCGGATGATCCCGCGCTGAATGTGCGTGCTTTTCCCTGCGAGCGGCAGCCCTTGCGGGTGGTGCTCGACAGCACACTGCAAATGCCGGCTTGGGCGCGCTTGCTGCAAACGCCCGGGGTTATGATTTACAGCGCGGTTACGGATGCCGGAAAGATCGCGGCGCTGGAACAGGCCGGTGCGCAAATTCGCGTGCTGGCCAATGCGCAGGGGCAGGTGGATCTGCCGCAAGTGTTGGCGGATCTGGCCGGGCACGGTATTAATGAGGTGCTGGTCGAGGCGGGCAGCACCTTGAATGGCGCGCTGTTGCAGGCCGGGCTGGTCGATGAATTGTTGTTGTATGTTGCGCCGCAATTGCTGGGCGATGGCGCACGCGGGATCGCCCAACTGGGTGAGATGATTACGCTGGACCAGCGTATCGAGATGAGCTGGCAGGATATTCGTCAGGTCGGTGATGATCTGCGGATTCTGGCAAGAGTGAAGGGATAGGAATGTTCAGTGGCATTGTGACGGATATGGGTGTGATTTCCCGGGCGGAGGACCGCGAGGGCGGTTTGCGTCTGACGGTGACGACGAGCGCGTTGGGGCTGGATGATGTCCAGCTCGGCGACAGCATTGCGGTCAATGGCGTGTGCCTTACGGTGATTGCTCTGGAAGGGTTCGATTTCGTGGTTGAGGTTTCGCGCGAAACACTGAATTGCACGACGGGACTCGAGTTGCCGGGTGGGCGTGTCAACCTGGAAAAGGCGCTGCGCCTTTCCGATCGCCTGGGTGGGCACTTGGTCAGTGGTCATGTCGATGGCGTTGGTGAGGTGACTGCGTTCGTCGATTTGGGCGAGAGCTGGCGACTGGTTGTGCGCGCGCCGCAGGCGCTGGCGAAATACATTGCCATGAAAGGATCGATCACGATCAACGGTGTGAGTCTGACGATCAACCGGGTGGCGGGTTGCGAATTCGAGGTTAACCTGATCCCGCATACCCTCGCGGTGACGACGCTGGGCCGGCTGCAGGCGGGTGCGACGGTTAATCTGGAAATTGATCTGATCGCGCGTTATGTCGAGCGTATGCAACAGGTGGAAAAGGAATCTGCACAATGAGCGAAATCGCGCCAATTCAGGACATCATTGCCGACATTGCCGCCGGGCGTATGGTGGTGCTGGTCGATGAAGAAGATCGCGAGAACGAGGGTGATCTGGTTTTTGCCGCCGAATTTGCGACCCCGGAAATGGTGAATTTTATGGCCAAACATGCGCGCGGCCTGATTTGTCTGACACTGACCGAGGCGCATTGCCGCCAGCTCGCTTTGCCCCTGATGGTGCGCGAAAATGGTCTGCCCCTGGCGACCAATTTTACGCTGAGCATCGAGGCTGCCCGCGGTGTGACCACGGGGATTTCGGCGGCTGATCGCGCGCGTACCATCCTCGCGGCGGCGGCGGCGGATGCCCGGCCGGCCGATATTGTGCAGCCCGGCCACATCTTCCCGTTGATGGCACGCAATGGCGGCGTGCTGGTGCGTGCGGGACATACCGAAGCCGGTTGCGATCTGGCCCGTCTGGCCGGCGTGACGCCCGCCTCTGTTATTTGCGAGATTCTCAAGGATGACGGTGAAATGGCGCGCCTGCCGGATTTGATCCCCTTTGCGCGCACGCACGGTCTGAAAATCGGAACGATCGCCGAGCTGATCGAATACCGTAGCCAGCACGAACGGCTGGTGGTGCGGGCGGGCAGTCGCAAGGTGCAAACAGCCTATGGCGAGTTCGAGCTGGTAACTTATCGCGACGATAGCACGGGGCGCACGCATCTGGCGCTGGTGAAGGGGCAGATACAGGCCGGGCGTGAAACGCTGGTGCGGGTGCATGAGCCGCTATCCGTGATGGATTTTCTGGAGCAGGCGCACTTTTCCCAGGGCACGAGTGTGCACGATGCGATGCAGAAATTGGCGGCGGCGGAAGCCGGTGTGCTGGTGTTGATGCATCAGGCCGAAACGGCCGAAAATTTGTGCGCGCGGGCGCTGGAGCAGCCGGACACCCACGCGGCCGCAAAATGGGATCCGAAAAGTTATGGTATCGGTGCGCAAATTTTGCGCGAGCTGGGTGTCGGCAAAATGCGTCTGGTCGGAACACCGCGCAAATTGCCGAGCATGGCCGGATTTGGACTGGAAATATTGGGCTACGCCTGAGGAATGAATATGAAAGAAATTGAACAGAACTTGAACGGCGCGGGCTTGCGCATCGGTATTGTGCAAAGCCGCTTTAATTCCGAAGTATGCGAGGGCTTGCTTGCAGCCTGTCGTGCCCAGTTGGTGGCGCATGGCGTGGCCGAGGATGACATTACCTTGGCCAGCGTGCCCGGCGCGCTGGAAATTCCACTGGTGCTGTTGCGTATGGCGGAAAGCGGACAGTACGACGGGCTGGTGGCGCTGGGCGCGGTGATACGCGGCGATACCTATCATTTCGAAGTCGTGTCTAACGAGTCGGCGCGGGGTGTCGGCGATGTGCAACTCGCGAGCGGTATTCCGGTCGCCAATGCCATTCTGACCACCGACAACGACGACCAAGCGATTGCGCGCATGAACGTCAAGGGCGGCGAGGCTGCGCAGGTGGTCATTGAGATGGTCAACCTGTTGCGGGCGATATGATGAACACCGTGGAAACTCCGAAAAAAACGCCGGTAAGTCCGCGACACCGGTCACGGGAACTGGCGATGCAGGGGATTTACCAGTGGCGCATTGCCGCGACCGATGTGCAGCAAATCGAAACCCATATCCTCGCCGAAAAAAACCTCGGGCGTTATGACAGGGCACTGTTCTCCAAATTGCTGTGCGGCGCACTGGCAGAGCACGCCGATATTGAAGCGTTGCTCGCCAAATATCTGGATCGCCCGCTGGCAGAGCTGAGCCCGGTTGAATTTGCCGTGTTGTTGCTGAGTGCGTACGAGCTGGTGCATCACATTGAGGTTCCCTACCGCGTGGTTATCAACGAGGCGGTCGAGCTGGCCAAGACCTTTGGCGGCACCGACGGGTACAAATACGTCAATGGTGTGCTCGACAAGCTGGTTCCGGAAATTCGCACGCTGGAATTTTCCGGTCGCTGAGGTGCGATGTCCGAATTCGGCCTGATTCGCCGCCACTTCACCCGCGCAGCCCCCGGCGCGCTGCTGGGGGTGGGCGATGATGCCGCGCTCCTGCAGGTTTCGCCGGGTAATGTGCTGGCGGTTTCCACCGACATGCTGGTCAGCGGCACGCACTTTTTCCCCGATGCGGATCCCTTTCTGCTGGGATGCAAGACGCTGGCCGTAAATCTGTCCGACATGGCGGCGATGGGTGCGCGACCCCGCTGGGCCACGCTGGCGATTTCCCTGCCGGCGCAAAACGACGAATGGCTGGATCGCTTCAGCGCCGGATTTTTTGCGTTGGCGCAACAGCATGAGGTTGATCTCGTCGGCGGTGATACGACCCGCGGGCCGTTAACGCTGAGCGTGACTATTTTGGGAGAGGTGGCGTCCGGGCAGGTCCTGCGTCGCGATGCGGCCCGAGCGGGCGACGACATCTGGGTGTCCGGCGAATTGGGCGATGCTGCGTTGGCGCTGGCGCACTTGCAGGGAAAGGTGAATCTGTCGGCAGAAGACTACGCTGTCTGCGCGGGACGTCTGCATCAGCCGCAGCCGCGGGTGGCGCTGGGAGTGGCATTGCGCGGCGTGGCGCATGCCGCGATCGATGTTTCCGACGGCTTGCTGGCCGATCTAGGACACATTCTCGATGCCTCCGGCATGGGCGCCGTGCTTGAGATTGATGCGTTGCCGGTGTCCGCGCTGCTGCGCCGTTTGCAGCAGACGCGTCTCGCGCTGAACGGTGGCGATGATTACGAATTGTGTTTTACCGCCCCGGCCGAACGGCGCGACGAGGTTGCATGGATTGCAGCATCGATGGGTTTGCCCCTGACGCGCATCGGACAGGTGGTGGTCGAACAGGGTTGCCAGTTGCGGGACGCAGGCGGTGCCTGCCTTACTTTCGAGGAGCGTGGATATGACCACTTCGGCTGAGCTGCAGATTAAACCGGACTGGAAGTTTTTGATGAGTCATCCGGCGCATTTTCTGTCATTCGGATTTGGCAGCGGGCTGGCGCGCAAGGCCCCCGGCACCTGGGGCACGCTGGTGGCTTTTCCGATGTACGCCTATCTCGCGCCGCGTCTGTCCGACATGATGTTTTTGCTGCTGCTGATCTGGGCTTTTGCCCTCGGCATCTGGGTGTGTGACAAGACCGGCAAGGCGCTGGGTGTGGCCGATTACAGCGGTATCGTTTGGGACGAAATCGTGGCTTTCATGCTGGTGCTGTTTTTTACGCCGCCGGGCTGGGCCTGGTCGTTGCTGGCATTTGCCCTGTTTCGCTTCTTTGACATTATCAAGCCGCAGCCCATCAAGTATTTCGACAGCCACTGGCATGGCGGGCTGGGTGTGATGTTTGATGATCTGCTCGCGGCGGGCTATGCACTGTTGTGTCTGGCGTTGATCAAAAGCGTCATTCTGTGAACTATGTGCTACTGCTGCTGGCGGGATGCCTGCTGGCCGCGCCGGTTGCGGCGGAAAATTTTGTGGCCCGCTCGGTCCGCGTGATCGACGGCGACACGCTGCTGGTCTGGCGCGAGGTCGGACGGCGGCCGATCAAAGTGCGCCTTGCGGATATCGATGCACCGGAGCACGCGCAATCATTCGGCGACGCGTCAACCCGTTCGTTGGCCGAGCTTACGGCCAGCGGACCGGTCACGGTCGATCCCGTGGCAGTGGACCATTTCGGTCGGCTGGTGGCCCGGGTTTTTAGCGGGGAAACGAATGTGAATGCCGCACAGCTTCAGCGCGGCTTGGCCTGGGAATATTCCCTGCATCATCGCAACCGTGCTTATGTGCAGATGGCCGCGGAAGCGCGCCGCGCCGGCGTCGGCTTATGGGCTGAACCCAACCCCCTCGCGCCCTCGGAATGGCGCAAACAGCACCCGTTCCATCCCTCGCAGGCCGAACCGGACTACCGTTGTGGGCAACGCCAGCGTTGCAGTCAGATGGTGACCTGCGACGAGGCGCACTATCACCTGACACGATGTGGGGTGCGTGCGCTGGATCCCGATGGCGATGGATTGCCTTGCGAGGCATTGTGCGGCGGGGACGCTTCTCTTGGCTCAGGCAAGCAATAGCGGAGTGCACCCTGCGGCATTGCAGCGCAGTGCTCCGGGGGCGGCATCCCAGTCGTTCAAAACCCAGCGTTCGCAGCGATGGCCGTCGACAAGATGTTCGTGCCGGGCCGGCCGGTGGGTGTGACCGTGAATCAGGCGCGGATAGTCATATTCGCGCAGCATTGACTCAACAGCGGCGCTGCTCACATCCATCACGTCCTCGTCCTTGCACGTTTTCTCCATCCGGCTGCGCGTGCGCAATTCGGCGATGTAAGTCTTGCGTTCGGCCAGCGGGCGGGCCAGAAATTGCTGCTGGAATTCCGCTGAGTGAACCTGTGCTCGGTACTGCTGGTAGGCGGTGTCGCCGGTACACAGCAGATCACCGTGACTTAGCAGTGCGGGGGTTCCGTAGAGGTTGATCAGATGAGGGTCGGCGATGGCGTCGGCACCGCATGCCTGCATGAGTGCGTCGCTCATTAGCAGGTCACGGTTGCCCTGCATGATGAAAATTTTCGTGCCGTTTTGCGCAACGCCGGCAAGCAGGCCGGCGACTTCGCGGTGGAACGGATCCTGCAAGTCGTCGTCGCCCGCCCAGTATTCGAACAGGTCGCCGAGAATGTAGAGCGCCTCGGCCTGCCGCGCCATGCCCGCGGTGAAACGCCGGAACGCCGCCATGCTGCCCGGCTGTTCGGCACTGAGATGCAGGTCTGAAATGAACAGGCTGTGAGGCATGCAAGGCGGCGCGTAGGGCGCCATGCGCTTACTGAACGAGTTCAGCCTTGGTGATGATCACGTCTTCTTTGGGCACGTTCTGGTGAAAGCCGCTGTTGCCGGTTTTCACTTTTTTGATTGCATCGATCACTTCGGTGCCGCCGGTCACCATGCCAAATACAGTGTAGCCCCAGCCATCCTGGCCCGGGTAGTCGAGGAAATCGTTGTTGCTGACGTTGATGAAGAATTGCGCTGTGGCCGAATGCGGATCGCTGGTGCGTGCCATGGCGATGCTGTATTTGACATTCTTCAAACCGTTGGCGGCTTCGTTTTTGACGGGCGCCTGCGTCGGCTTTTGCTTCATGCCGGGCTCGAAACCCCCGCCCTGAATCATGAAATTGTCCATGACGCGGTGGAAGATGGTGCCGTCATAAAAACCGCTGCTAACGTAATCGATAAAGTTCTTCGTGGACAGCGGTGCTTTTTCCGCGTCCAGTTGCAATGTGATGATGCCGTGGTTGGTGTGCAGTTTGATCATGGGGTGTTTTCCTTGGTTGGATGAATGGGCATAAGGGGAGGCGCAGCATAACAGCAGCCCAAACAGCGCTGCAAACAGTCGGCGCATTGTCATGGTGCGGCCTCCGGGGTTTTGTCGCTTGCGGCAGGGGCGGCCGGTGACGGGGCCGGCAAGCCGTTGCCCAGCAATTCGCGGTTTAATTCGAATTTGCGTTTTGCGCTGGCATCGGCACGGTCCAGTTTCATCGCGCGCTCGTAGGACTGGCCGGCCATGCGGCTGTACAGATCGCCGAGATTTTCGTGTGCCGTGGCATAGTTCGGATTGGTGCGAATTGCCAGCTTGAGGGCATTAATCGCCTCGTCGTAATTGCCTTGGCTCGCATGGATGACGGCCAGGTTGTTATAGGGTTCGGGCAATTCCGGATAGTCTTCGGTCAGGGCGCGGAACGTGGCGAGCGCTTCATCGCTTTTGCCCTGGGCATTAAAAATCAGTCCGCGCAGAAATCGAGCTTGCGGATTTTTGGGATCGGTCGCGAGGTGGCCGTCCACCTTTTGCATGGCTCGCGCGTATTCACCCTGTTTTAATAATTTGTTCGCGTCCTGGATATCGTCGGCCTGCGCCGGCAGACTGAGGCAGAGCAGTAAAGCTGCCAGCAGCGCCGCAGTATTGCGAGTGAATTGCGACGCTCGGTATTGCGCGAATAGGGCCATGATGATTCCTCGGATTGCCGGCAGAACGGCACGGAGGCGAATTCTAGCAAATTGATGCCGTCCGGTGCGTGGCTACAAGCGGGAAATCTCCGTGTTTTCGGGTAAAATCCGCCATCCCTTACCCAGATGTGAATTCAGTCAAAATGAGCAGCAATCCCCCCGCGCCCGTTTCCAATTTTATCCGCAGCATCATTGATGCCGATCTGGCCAGCGGCAAGCACGCGAGCATTGCCACGCGCTTCCCGCCCGAGCCGAATGGCTATTTGCATATCGGTCATGCGAAGTCCATTTGCCTGAATTTCGGGCTCGCACAGGATTATCAGGGAACCTGCAACCTGCGTTTCGATGACACCAACCCGGAGAAGGAAAGCGAGGAATACGCGCAGTCCATCCAGGATGACGTGCGCTGGCTGGGCTTTGAATGGAATGGGCAGGTGCGCTGGGCCTCGGATTATTTCGAGGCGCTGTATGGTTTTGCGGTTGAGCTCATCAATAAAGGGCTGGCTTATGTGGACGACCTCACGCCGGAGCAGATGCGCCAGTATCGCGGCACGCTGACCCAGCCGGGGCAGAACAGCCCGAATCGCGACCGTACAGTCGCCGAAAATCTGGATCTTTTTGCACGCATGAAAGCCGGTGAATTTGCCGATGGTGCGATGGTGCTGCGTGCGAAGATCGACATGGCTTCGCCCAATATCAACCTGCGAGATCCGGTGATCTACCGCATCCGCCGTGCGCACCACATTCGCACCGGCGACCAGTGGTGCATCTATCCGATGTACGACTACACGCACTGTATTTCCGATGCGCTGGAAGGCATCACTCATTCCATTTGCACGCTGGAGTTCGAAGATCACCGCCCGCTGTATGACTGGGTACTGGATAACATCACGATCCCCTGCCATCCGCGCCAGTACGAGTTTTCCCGCCTGGAATTGCATTACACCATCACTAGCAAGCGCAAATTGTTGCAGCTGGTGAATGAGAAGAAAGTTAATGGCTGGGACGATCCGCGCATGCCCACGATTTCCGGAATGCGCCGGCGCGGCTATACCCCGGAGGGATTGCGCGAATTCGCGAAACGCATCGGCGTGTCCAAGAGCGAAAACATTGTCGATATGGCCGTGCTTGAATCTGCGGTCCGCGACGATCTCGAAGCGCGTGCGCCGCGCGTGATGGCCATTATCAACCCGCTCAAGGTTACGATCACCAATGCCGACGGCGCACTGACCCGGGAAGCGGATTTTCATCCCAATCATCCCGAGTTCGGAAAGCGCGAGGTCCTTTTTGGCGAGACGCTGTTCATCGAGGCCGACGATTTTTCCGAAGTGCCGCCGCCGGGCTGGAAACGCCTGACGCCGGGGGGCGAAGTGCGTTTGCGCCACAGTTATGTGATGCGCTGCGACGAAGTGGTGAAAGACGCCGCGGGTGCGGTGATCGAGCTGAAGTGCAGCATCGACCACAACACACTGGGCAAAAATCCGGAAGGCCGCAAGGTCAAGGGCGTGATTCACTTCCTGTCCTGCAAGCATGCGCTGCCCGCCGAGATCCGCCTGTATGACCGCTTGTTCAACGTGCCTGAGCCGGATGCCGACCGTGAGGTGGATTTTTGTACGCATCTCAATCCGGCCTCGCTGACCGTAGTTCAGGGTTGGGTGGAGGCCTGCGTGCAGGATGCCGCACCCGAGACGCGCTACCAGTTTGAGCGGCTGGGCTATTTTTGCATTGACCGGCGCGACCATCAGCCGGGCAAGCCGGTGTTCAACCGCACGGTGACGCTGAAGGATTCCTGGGCGAGGGAACAGGGATAAGCGCCCGGGCAAACGAAAGGAGAACGACATGTATAAACGCATACTCGTGGCCGTGGATGGCAGCCAGACATCGGATCGCGCGCTTGATGAGGCGATCAAACTGGCCAAGGAGGGGCATTCGCAATTGCTGCTGTTGCATGTGAGTGAAGACGTGTCGCAGGTTTGGATCGGCAGCGAATGGATGGCCGCCACCCCGCCCATGCTGTCGCCGGAAATTTTCGAGGAAATCGGCCGGGGCATACTTGATCATGCCGCGAAGAAGGTGCAGGGCGTCGGTTTGGAATTCGAGACTCGCCGCGTCAACGACGATGGCCAGCGCATCGGCAAAGTGGTTGCGCAGCAGGCGCAGGATTGGCAGGCCGAACTGATTGTGATCGGCACGCACGGTCGGCGCGGACTGGACCATTTTCTGCTTGGCAGTGTTGCCGAAGGTGTGATGCGTGCCGCGCCGATGCCGGTACTGCTGGTGCGCGGCGCCTGAACTTGAATGACTGTTTTGAAGTGACCGATTGATGCTGAAAATCTATAACACGCTGACCCGCGACAAGCAGGATTTCAAACCCATCGTGCCGAACCAGGTGCGCATGTATGTGTGCGGCATGACGGTGTACGACCATTGCCACCTTGGCCATGCGCGCGTGCTGGTCGTGTTTGACATGGTGCAGCGCTGGCTGAAAGTGAGTGGTTACGACGTGACCTATGTGCGCAACATTACCGATATCGACGACAAAATTATCAGGCGCGCCGCCGAGAATGGCGAATCCATCCACGCGCTGACCGGTCGCTTTATCGACGCCATGCATGAAGATGCCGATGCGCTGGGTGTGCAGCGTCCTGACCACGAGCCGCGCGCGACACAATATGTGCCGCAGATGCTGGCGATGATTGCGCAGCTGGAGCAGAACGGGCTGGCTTACCAGGCTGCGGATGGCGATGTGAATTACGCCGTGCGCAAGTTCGACGGCTACGGAAAACTTTCCGGAAAATCGCTGGAAGATCTGCGCGCGGGTGAGCGTGTCGATGTCGCGTCGGACAAGCATGATCCGCTCGATTTTGTGCTGTGGAAGCGCGCGAAGGAAAGCGAAGCCGACGAGGTGAAGTGGGATTCAAAGTGGGGCAAGGGACGCCCCGGCTGGCATATCGAATGTTCGGCGATGGGCTCGGAACTGCTCGGCCGGCATTTCGACATTCACGGCGGTGGCGCCGACTTGCAATTCCCGCACCATGAAAACGAGATTGCCCAATCCGAGGGTGCGCACCGATGCCATTTTGTGAATTACTGGATGCACAACGGCTTTGTGCGCGTGGACAACGAAAAGATGTCCAAGTCGCTGGGGAATTTTTTCACCATCCGTGAGGTGCTGACTCAATACGATCCCGAGGTGGTGCGCTTCTTCATTTTGCGTGCGCATTATCGCAGCCCGCTGAATTACTCCGACGCGCATCTGGATGATGCGAAGGGTGCGTTGACCCGGCTTTATACGGCACTCAAATCTGGCGCTGAAACGGAGGGTGAACGGGCCGAAATCGATTGGCGCGAGCCCTATGCGATCCGTTTCAAAGCGGCGATGGATGATGATTTCAATACACCGGAAGCCATCGCGGTGTTGTTTGAGCTGGCGGCTGAAGTCAATCGCAGTCAGTCGGCCGCGGCCGCGGCGCAGCTCAAGTTGCTGGCCGGTACGCTGGGGTTGTTGCAGCGCGATGCGCAGGCCTTTTTGCAGGGGAGGGGCAGTGAGGGCGGGCTGGATGAGGCCGCGATTCAGACCATGATCGACGCACGCATTGCCGCCAAAAAAGCCCGGGATTTCGCCGAGGCTGACCGCATTCGCAAGCACCTGTCCGAGGTCGGCATCCTGCTGGAGGATGGTCCGCAAGGGACCAGCTGGCGCCGCGCCTAGGGCAATAATCCCGCCGCGACCATGCGGTTCATCAGCAGCAGATTCGAAACCCACACGAGCTGGTCGTCGTAATCCGGCGTGGGAAGATGATCGACATAGCTCAGATCGGCCCCGTTATCACTATTTTCCTGTTCGTCGCCGTTGTTGCCGGCGAAATTCTGCGTGCCTTGCGGCGTGTAGGCTCCCGCCCCGTTTGCGCCGTGTGAAATGATGATTGCGGGAACATCGATCGCGATGGTGGTGCCTCCGGATGCGGCGAGAATATCCAGCGTCGCCGTCGAACACAGTGCAAAACTGGCGTGCAATGGCGCCGGATTCGGGCTGCAGCCGCCCAATGTATTGCTGTCGATGGCATCGGCGAAATCGCTGCTAACGCGGTAGCTCAGCCGGTTGCCCCAGGCATCGGTTTCGCGCAATCCCAGCGTTGCCCAGGGCAGTGCACCGGATGAGAGGTTCCCCGTGCAGGGCGGCATGCGCGCCAGTCCGGCGCCAGCCGTTGTACTGGCCAGCGTGGGGTCGGCGGGACAAGGAAAACGACCGGTTGCAAGCACGTGACCGAGCAGGGCTTCCTGCGCCGCGTCCAGCCGGGCCTGCGTGTCCTGCCGTTGCTGCTGGGCAATCCGGGTGCCGAAGGGTATCAGCAATCCGCCCAGCAATAGTCCGGTGATCAGCAGCACGATTGCCATTTCGATCAGGGTAAATCCCCTTGTGTCGTGTCGTTTTATGGGCATGCTGCTACCTGCAGGTCGGTGCCGATGCAATACAAAATGTCGTTGAAATCTGCCGAGGAAACTGCCGTCTGATAGTCCGCATTGCCGCCGCTGTTGGGATGATTGGCGGCGTTGCGCTGCTCCAGATAGTTTGAAATTTGCGAACGTTCGGCGCCCGTATTGTTACCGCGCAGCTGATTTCCCAGTGCATTGCCCGCGAACAGTACGACAGCGGCATAAGGTCCCTGCCCGTTGACTGAAAGACAGTTTCCGCATGCCGCAGTTGGGCCGGATTGCGGCTGAAATTCTTTCGCCAACGCATAGAAAAGATGGTCCTGCCAGTTGTCCCACCAGGGGTATATCTTTTCGGGGAGAGTGACGAAGCTTGTGCTGTAACGCGGGCAGTTCAGACCGTTGTCCGTCATCAGAATATCGCCGCTCATGCGGTTGCCGGTGAGCGTGTTGCTGCTATTGACGATGTACGGAACCCGTCCGGAAAGCAGTCCGCTGCCATCGTTGTAATCTGTACTGTCACCGGTGTCGGCAATAGTTACGGGTGCGGGCCAGGGCAAGCCCAGGTTGGCCGGATCGCTGTTATGCCGGGCGTAATCTGCCAGACAAAGTGCGATTTGCTGCGTCAAGGTTTGAAGGGTGGCGTAAAAATCCGTGCGGCGCTGCAGGGCGTTCCAGATTTCGCTGCGCCGGATTAAAACGATCTGGTCATTGAGGATGCCGGTCACGCTGCCCTGCTGAAATTTTTCAACGACCGCTGCGGCATTATTGATGCCACTCGCGGGATCGTTATCGAGATAGGCGTCCGCCGTATTGTTATCGCTGCAGATGGCATTGTCCGGTGTGCGCGGCTGCCCGGGTTGCACGGGGCCGGGCGCGAGAATAACCGCGACGACGGGATCATCCTGCGGATGCAGGGCGGAATGGCCATCAGCGGAAAAGACTTGCAGCTGGCCGGGCGTGTCGGGGTTCAGCAGGTCGGTTTTCGGGTTGTATTTGTAGGTGCCGGAAACCGCGTACCACAGGCAGCTGCCACTGCCATCACGCAAGGGTGGGAGATCCAGCGTTTTCCAGGGCAGGCGGCCGATCACGCTGATATTTTTGCTACCGCAATTGGTTTCGGCGCTGCCTTCCGGATTTCTGCCGGCCAGGTCAGGGCAGGGCAGGTAGCCGTGCACCTTGCCGGGATGCGTGTCCCCGTAACTGATGGCGTAGCCGATCAGCGCAGCTTTGGCTCGGGCGAGCGAGGCCGAGGTTTGCTGCTGGCGTTGGAGCGCCAGACTGGCTGGCTCGATCCAGTGCAGCATGGTGCTTCCCAGTGTCAGCAGCACGAGGGTAAGCAGAACAATCAGGGCGAAGCCGCGTTGCCGGTGCGGAAGATGAATGTGATTCATGGCGGGGCCACTTGCGATGATGCTGAGAATTCTGGCGCGGAAGGTGCGCTTTCGGGCGGAAGCCGCGCATCGTCGGTAGTCAGTGGTTGCGGCCGACCGTCGATCCAGATGGTGCCGCCGCCGCGCGAGCTGCGGATGATGCCGCTGATGGCGGGCGTGGTTTTGGGCGCGCCTTCAGGCGTTTTCGCACTGGGCTTGCGTTGCGCCGGGGTCAGAAATAGACGGCCCAGCGGCTCGGCATTGCAGGGGGTGGCCGCCAGTAAGGCAAACAGCAGAATGCACGCCATCTTGCTCACGGCGAACCCTCGCGGCCCAGGGTGATCCAGCGGCCGTTACATTCAGCGTGCAAAATAATTTCCGCATCATTGGTGGCATCACGTTGCAGTGTGCAGGATTCCAGCCGAAACCAGCCGGAATCTTCCGTGTCCAGCGCGTCCAAAAAATCCAGCAGCTGTTCCTCGTGCAGAAGTCCGAAATTCAGTTTCATTTCGCTGTATCCCGGAGATTGACCGGAAATGTTTGCGCCGTCGAAGCGAGCTTGCGGAAATATGCGGTAGTCAAGCCGGGACACAAGTTTGCGTTCGCGCAGATTTTCCAGTGCATCGCGCCAGTCAAACTTTCGGTCCGGCGCGAACCGGTTCTGGCCGGTCAGTGCCAGATAGGGCGCGGAGAAATCAGCCGCATCCTGTTGCTGTTGCAGCAGCAGTTTCTGCCGTTTGCGGTTTGCCGTCAGGGATTGCAAGGTTGCGGCATGACTTTCCTCTGCAAGCCGCTGGTGTTGCCAGCCTTGCCAAATCAGCGCACCCCCCGATGACATGGTCACTAGTATCCAGAGCAAAGGCGCGGCCAGTATTTTCAGCGTTGCTTGCAGCGCGATCAGCCGGGACGTTGCCATGTCATCTCCAGCAAGAAGTGATTTGACGCCGGGATGTCGCGCTCAAGGCTGTCCAGGCTGTCTTCCGGATTGCTGCCAGCGGGAAGCCGCAAGGTTTTCACAGTTTGCATCGCCTCGGTGAGGTCGGCGCGAAAACGGCTGAATTGTGCTTGTGCGGTGCGCGGGTCGTCGTCGAAACCCTCAATATGACATTCGACGCTGATTCGCACGCTGCCGGGCGAAACGTCGGTAGCGGCTTGCCAGGCCAGTTCATCCAGCATGATGTCCGGGTGCCGGTCGAAAATACGGCTTATGGGCAGCAGGAAGGCGCGCGGGTTGAGATTTGCCTGTTCGAGGCGGCGGGCCCATTCGACGGTTGTGCGCATTTCAGCCGGGGATGTTTGCAGCGCGGACAATTCGGCTTCGAGCGCAAGGATTTCCCGTTGCACTCCGATATCCAGTGGCTGCAGGGATTGCGTTTCTTTGTTTTGTTGCGCGGCCTTCCAGTAAAACAGCCCGGTGCATAAAAAGCTCAGCGCCAGCGTGGCCATGCCGGCGTGTTTCAGATGTTCCCCTATGCGACGCAGACGATAAGGCCGCGTATAAACCGGTTGGGCATAACTGGCAGCGGGAGGGTGTTGCGCCAGAATCGCCAGCCAGACCGATGTGGCGTCGGAGTTGTCCGGCGTTTTACCGATTCTGAAATGGCGCTGCAGGGGCTCAAGCGTGAGGTAGCGGTAATGCCGGTCGGGGGTGTCAGGCAGGCGCTTGCGCAATTTCCGCAGATCGGATTCTTGACCGACGACCCGAATCTGCAGTGCTGTGCCGTCCGGCAGCATTCCTGCGCTGGTGAGATAGCGGCAGGTGTCCGGCATGTCTGCGCATATCGCATCGATGAAGCCGTCCCTGCCGATGCCGCGGGTCAGCCGGGAGAAAACCAGCTGCCTGTCATGGAAATAACTCTGGCGCAGGCCGCTGGCCGATTGCCAGGAAACGAGCAGGACATGCGGTGCGGCGGTTTTTCCGAGCAGATGACTGCCGAGCCGTGCCAGTGAATAAATGCCGCGCAGGGGAATCCGAGCGGACTGCATGACCTCGAGCCAGGATTGCAGGGGGTCGGGATTTTGCAGCGCCGAAAACAGCAGGTAGTCATCGCGCCGGTTTTCCGCTTGGCGCGATTGGCGCTCGGCCAGGCGAAAAGTCAGGCCGCGAAAAAATACGTCCAGTTTGCGTTGCAGCAGTGCCCGGTGACGCTGTCCGGAGAGATGTGGCGCGGATTCCCGGCGAAATTCTTCTGCAGGCAAGTCGATGAGCAGACTGGCCTCGCTGAGGGCGGCGGGCAGCCAGCGCAGAAAGTCGGCGTGTCCCGCGGGTGTATTCGCAAACTCAACGGGCGCTGATTCCGGGATGAATGCCGTGAGCCCATTTTCCGATAGCAGCATCAGGAGGCGCGTTTTCATTACAGCGCGCTGCCCGCGACCAGGTCGTAAACAGGGCCGAGCACGGCGAGCATGATCCAGCCCAGCAGGATTCCCAGCAGTAAGGTCATGGCCGGTTCGATCATCAGCTGCATGCGGCGGAGCGTTGCCTGGATGTCGCGGTTGTAGAGCTCGCTGACATTCAGCAGCGCTTCATCGAGGCCGCCCGTGGTTTCGCCGATATGCAGCATGCGGGTGATCAGCGCGGGGAATAGCCCGGAATCGCGAAAACTTTCGGTCAGTGAACGCCCGCCTTCGATGTCCTGCCTGATTTGCATCAGCGCGGCGGACAAGACGCGGTTGCCGAGCAGCGGCTGCAGGTGGGTCAGGCAATCGAACACGCTCAAGCCGGAGCGGTACATCATCGCAAATGCGCTCGCAAATCGGGCCAGGATGATTTTTTGCAGCAATGGACCCAGCAGCCAGAGTTTCAGCTTGTAGCGGTCGATCCTGAGGCGAAGCCCGTGAAGGCGATGCAGCGCGATATAAAAGATCAGCCACAGCAGGGCGATCAGCAACAGCGCATGGGGCCAGTAGCGGATGCATAGATCCGACAGTCCGATCAGCAGACGGGTTTGCCATGGTAGTGTTTGTCCGGAGGCAAGCAGGAAATCCGCCAGTTGCGGCACCAGATAGACCATCAGAAATAGGACGACGGCGCCTATGGTGAGGGCGAGAATGGCGGGGTAAAGCAAGGCGGTTCTGAATTGTTGCCCCAGCGTTTCGCGCCAGCTCAGCAAGGTGCCGATCTGCGCAAGCACTTCGGTGAGTTGGCCACTTTCTTCGCCGGTATGCGCCATGCTGACCAGCAGAGGCTCGAATATTTTGGGTTGTTGTGCCATGGCGTTTGATAGGGCGCTGCCGGTTTTTATGGCGCCGATCAGGTCGTCGAGCGAATTTCGCAGGGCGGCGTGTTCCGCGGTGTCGCGCAGATCGGATAAGGCGTCGATCAGCGGGACGCCCGCCCGACTCAGCTGGCCCAGATTCATAAAGAACATCATCAGCTCTGCGCGGGAGGGCGGCTTGCGTTGCCAGCGGGAGGTCGCGCCGGTGCGCGCATCAATCAGATCCAGTCCGAGTGCCTGCAACTGCAGGTCAAGCTCGGGCAGGGTGCCGGCATCCATTTGGCCGCGCTGTTTGTGCCCGCCGGTATCCAGTGCAAGGTAGCGGTAGCGGGGCATGTCAGGGCGTATTCCCGGAAAGGTTGATGACGCGGCGCACTTCCGTGAGCGAGGTGCTGCCCTCTAATACGCGATGGGCGGCATCGGCCGCGAGGGGGCGGTAGCCCTTTTGTTGTGCCATACGGTGCATTTCCCGGCTGCCGGCCCGGCGCGAAATGAGGTCATTCATGTCGGCGTCTATTTCCAGCATTTCCATCAGGGCCATCCGTCCACGGTAACCCTGGTGGTGACAGGCAGCGCAGCCGGCGGGCCGGTAAAGCGTGAGTGCTGCGGAAGCGGCCCGCCCGAGCAGCCCGCATTCCTCTGCGTTGGCCGAGTAGGGTTGGCGGCAATGCGGGCAAAGCATGCGCACCAGACGTTGTGCGAGGATGCCGATAATATTGCCCGCGAGGAGGTCCGGTTGCATGCCGATATCGAACAGACGGGGCAGCGCGCCGATTGCCGAATTGCTGTGCAGGGTAGCGTAGACCTGGTGGCCGGTCATGGCGGCACGGAAAGCCATTTCCGCCGTGGCGTGATCCCGAATTTCGCCGATCAAAATGACATCGGGATCCTGGCGCAGAATGGAGCGAATGCCGCTGGCGAAATCCAGCCGCGCCGTTTCATTGACAGAGGTCTGACGGATGCCGGGTAGCGGATATTCGACCGGATCTTCCAGCGTCATGATGTTCAGCGATTCACGGTTAATGTGGTTCAGTACTGCATATAGCGTGGTGGTCTTGCCGCTGCCGGTGGGGCCGGTCATCAGGATGATGCCTTCCGGCCGGGTGATGAGCAATTCAAGGCGCGTGCGCAGATCGTCCGGCAAGCCCAGTTGCGTGAGCGGGACGATGCCCTTCTGGCGATCCAGAAGGCGCAGTACGAAATTTTCGCCGTGCAGTGTGGGATGCGAGGCTGCGCGGAAATCGATGCCGTGCTCGCCAAGCTGCAGGGAAAAATGGCCATCCTGCGGCGCGCGGGCTTCGGCGATGTTCATGCCGGAGAGGATTTTGAGCCGTACGGCCAGCGCGGGCCAGAGGGTTTTTTCGAGGCGGTGGATATGGTACAGGACGCCGTCAATGCGATAGCGGATTCCCAGATGTTCGACTTCCGGTTCGAAATGAATGTCGGACGCGTGATGCGCTATCGCTTCCCGCAGCAGCCGGTCAATCAGGCGCACGATCGGCTGGCTTTGGTCGGTGATCCCGGTGCTGGCGGGCGGATGATCCGGGGCGGCCGGCGCAATTTCACCCAGAATCCCGTCGATGGCGCCGCCCGGGCCGTAATGATGGGCGATGGCTTCATCGATTTCGGTGCTATCCGCGCGTTTCGGAATCAGGCGATAACGGTGTTTCAGGAGGTTGCGAATCCGGTCCAGCGCCACAATGTTTTCCGGCTGGGCGAGCATCAGGTACAGGGTGTTCGTGGCATGATCCAGCGCGATGGGAAGTAATTGCAGTCGTCGGGCCACACCCGCCGGGATCAGTGACAGGATTTCCGGTGCGATTTCCAATGAGAGGAGAGGATTCTCTCCGCCGCTTCCGGACGTCATGGAGATGTCGGACGTCATGGCCAAGGCAAATCGCGCAGACGGGTTGAGGCGGTCGTGTCGAGGCCGGCATGGTGATAGCGGTTGAGCCTGACGGCTTCGCGGTAATGTCGGGCGGCAGCCTGGGTTTGCCCGAGATGATCGAGGCTAATCGCAAGATTCAGGTTGAAGGCAGGATTGGCAGGCGCTAGCCGGCAGGCGTTTTCGTAGGCCCGTTGAGCTTCGCTCCAGCGCGACTGGTGCGCATAAACATTGCCCAGTGCAAAGTGCAGACCGCCGATCGCGGGGTGCTGGTTCAACAGAGACTTCAGACGACTTTCATGCGTGCCATCGTCAACAGCGAGATTGAACCATCCAGCCAGCGCCTGCGGATCCTGTGGGTCGGTGGCCAGTCTTTGGTTTAGATAGTGGCGCGCCAGACGCCGGTCGTTCAGTGAGGCCGCAATTGTGGCCAGTCCCAGCAAGGCATCCCGATTGCCGGGTGTCTGCTGCAGCGCTGTCTGATACAAGGGATATGCAGCCTCCGCTTCGTTGTGCTGTAAATGTTGATAAGCCCGCGCGATCAGGGGGTTAATTTGCCCCGTTTGTTGCGGGGAGATTTTCGTGGTAGCCGTCGTCTTGGGTAATGTCTCCCCTGCATTCGCATCAAAAAACAGACCCGCCAGCAGGATCAGTGTGGTGCAAATCTTGAGGTGGTTCGGCGTCTTTGGCATGGTCGGGTTTCAGCGCCTAGTGCTGAAAAACTGTTCATCCGGTAACAGCTTGCCCAGATGGTGAAAATCCCCATTCAGGCTGGCTTCTTTAATGACTGTTGGGCGCAGAAATATGACCAGCTCGGTTTTATTGCTGTTGTCGTTGCGATGCTGAAAGAGATTGCCGGCAACGGGAATTGCCGAGACACCGGGGACGGCATCCGTGAGATTGTTGATTTCATCCTGCATCAGCCCGCCCATGACAGCGATCTGGTTGTTGTCGACTTTGAGTATGGATTCCATCTCGCGCGTCTGGATTTGCGGAATGCGGCTGACAACGTTGGCTTTGGCCAAATCCGGATTGGGATCATTGACGAAGCTGACCACACGGGAAATAGCGGGTTTTAGGTTGAAAAGCACGCTGTCACTAGCGCTGATCTGCGGGGTAACGCTCATCGTGAAACCGATGGGGATAGTGTTCGGTGTGGTGGTATAGGTGGTGACTGTGCTGCTCTGGTTGCTCGTGGTGTCGGCCTTGATCGTGAAATAGACGAGGTTATCGACAACTTTCAGAACGGCAGTCTGGTTGTTGAGAACACTCAGCTTGGGGCTGGAAAGTACCCGGACGTTGCCAAAGGTTTCGAGCAGGTTAACCTGTGCGGTGATCGTGTCCGCGCCGGGGTTGGTGAAAATTCCGAGCAGGCCCGGAATGTTGGCTGCGGTGGGAAGTCCTGCGCCACCCTGCGCCACGCGGAAACTTTTACCCTCTGCGCGGATTAAAGCGGACCAGTTGATGCCCTGACGGTAGTTGTTGGACAGTCGGACTTCCACGATGGTGGCTTCGATCATGACCTGGCGCCGGGCGCTGGCCATGATCTGGTCGAGAAATTCCCGGATTTTTTCGTGCTGTCGCGCGGTGGCTCGCACGGTAATCAGACCGGTTTCAGGGTTGGCAATGACGGCAGCCGCTTCGCGAAAGGTGCTGCGCCGGGTCAGCGTGGAGCCACCTTCGTGTATCAATGCCGGCGGGCTGGCTTTGAGGTCGGGTGCAGATCCGGGCGCGCCTGTGCGCCTGTCGTTGCTTTGCTCCACGATAGTTTCGCTTGATCCGGCGGGCAGAATTTTATCGGTCTCGTGCAGGATGTCCTTGATGTTCTGCGTCAGTGTTTCCCAGAAGCGGTTGCGAGACAGGTTCTTGATGGAGATGGAGGAATTGTTGCGGTTGCCTGCGACGTTATTGACCTCCGTGTTGCCGGAAACCTGTGCGGAGGTGGACATTGCGCTTTCGGCATCCCGCGCGATATTGACGTAGTCAATGTCGTAATGTTGCAGGTAAGGTGTGTCGGGCATCAGGGTTAGCGTGTCACGGGTCATCGCGTAACGCAGGTCGAGTTGGTTTGCGATGCGGCGGACGATCTGCGGCAAGGTCTGATTCAGGGCGCTCAGCGTGATGCGTCCCTGCACGTCGGCATGGATGTCGAGATTGATGCCGGCGTCCTGTGCGAGTGCAAACAGCACCTCCCGCACGGGCAGGTTGTGGACGGTTATGTTGAACGTTTCTTCGGGAATCTCCGGAATTGGCGGTGGCGGGAACGGGTTGTAGGTCAGTGGCGGCGGAATGGTTTTGGCGTCCTCATGCCCATTCGCTTGGAGATGTGCGGCGGGAGATGCGGGCGGCGCCGAAGCGCAGCCCCCGGCGATTACCGCTGCCAGTGTCATAAGAATAAGTCGCATCAATGCAGTCCGACGGGAATTGCTCATGAGTTTCACTGCCTCTTGTGTCGTGCGGCAGACTAATAAGGCGAGCTCACCTGGAGGGGCAATAGGTCGAAAAGACTAGGCTGAAATGACTAGTCATTTTGGAAATATTTCTAACGGCGCATCAGCAAGGGTGTGGATCACGCGACGGATGGCCGGGGCAGGCTTCCGATCTGGCGCCGGAAAAACATTGCATTCCATAGGGTTGTTGTGGGCGGAGGCTTGGAATGTGCGCATTAATCCCGAGTGTTTTCGGGGGTTTTGCGTGGAGAAAATGCGTTTTTGCACTTTACGCGGCGCCACTTGCTGTGACATGATTGCGCAGCTTTAAAAGCTGTAATGGAGTTGCGTGCTGGTTTGACGGCTGGATTTGGCCGGCCGGTGCGCCGTTTTTAACTTGGCTCTGGGAGGAGACTACTGTGGAAGCAACTCAAGCGACACCAGTAAAATACGATATGAAAGTGGTCCGATGGTTCACCATCATGGCTGCTGTCTACGCGGTGGTGGGTACGCTGATCGGTGTGTATGTCGCATCGGAACTGGCGTGGCCGTTTTTGAACTTTGACACCGAATACATCACGTTCGGTCGTCTGCGTCCGCTGCATACCAATGCAGTGATTTTTGCCTTTGGTGGCTGTGTGCTGATGGGTACCGGCTTCTATATGGTTCAGCGTACCGGCGCGACCAAGCTGTGGAGCAACGGTTTGGCCTGGTTCACTTTCTGGGGTTGGAATCTAATCATCGTGCTGGCTGTTGTTACCCTGCCGCTGGGTATGACTACTGGCAAGGAGTATGCCGAACTGGAGTGGCCGATCGATATTCTGATCGCGGTCGTCTGGCTGGCATTCGGTCTGAATCACATTATGACCGTGGCGATTCGCAAGACTTCCCATATTTATGTCTCCAACTGGTTCACCATGGGTATGATCGTCATGATTACCTACCTGCACGTGGTGAATAGCATGGCGATTCCTGTCAGCCTGACTAACTCGTTCTCGATTTACTCTGGTGTGCAAGACGCAATGATCCAGTGGTGGTGGGGTCACAATGCTGTGGGTTTCTACCTGACCGGTGGTTTCCTGGGCATCATGTACTACTTCGTTCCCAAGCAGGCCGGTCGTCCGGTGTTCTCGTATCGCTTGTCCGTGCTGCACTTCTGGGCGCTGACATTCGGCTACGTCTGGCTGGGTGCTCACCATCTGCAGTACACCGCGTTGCCTGACTGGACTGGTTCGCTGGGTGCTGCGATTTCTCTGGCGATGATCATCCCGTCCTGGGGTGGTGCGATGAACGGCATGATGACGCTGTCCGGCGCATGGGATCGTCTGCGTACCGACTACATCCTCCGCTTCCTGGTGGTCTCTCTCGCCTTCTACGCGATGTCCACTTTTGAAGGTCCGGTGATGTCCATCAAGACCGTGAATGCCCTGTCTCACTACACTGACTGGACTGTGGGCCACGTGCACTCTGGTGCTTTGGGCTGGATGGCGATGGTGGCCTTCGGCGCGATGTACCACATGATCAAGAAGCTCTACGGTGTTGAAAAGATGTACTCCGAGGGGCTTGTGAATGTGCACTTCTGGCTGGCGACCATCGGTACTGTCGTTTATGTCGTCGCAATGTGGGTGTCCGGCATTATGCAGGGCCTGATGTGGCGTGACTACGATGAGTACGGTACGCTGACCTATACCTTCGTTGAATCTGTTGCTGCGATGCATCCGTACTATGCGATGCGTGCCGTTGGCGGCGCAATCTTCAACCTGGGTGCCTGGATTGCCTTGTACAACATTGTGATGACCGTGCGTACCGCTAATGCGGTGCGTGGCGCCAATGCTGTACCGGCTAACGCATAAGGAGTGAGACATGTCTGATCACGACAAAATTTATTCGACAAAATTCCAGGATAAGGTTGAACGCAATACGCTCCTGATGTTTGTCATGACCGCTTTTGCTGTGGCAATCGGCGGTATCGTGGAAATCGTGCCCCTGTTCTACCTGCCGAATACCGGCATGGCTAGCTCGGATGGTACTTACAACAACACCCAGCACAAGGATCTGGATGGCAATGTTATCCCGATGGATAAGATTGTCTGGAATCCAGCGACCTCCGAGCACAAAACACTCGATGACTGGCAGCCGGGTGATGGCGTTCGTCCATATACTGCGCTGGAAACAGCCGGGCGTAATGTTTACATCCGTGAGGGTTGCTTCCTGTGTCACTCGCAGATGATCCGTCCGTTCCGTGATGAGAAAGACCGTTACGGTCACTACTCGATCGCGGAGGAGTCCATGTACGACCACACGTATCAGTGGGGTTCCAAGCGTACAGGTCCGGATCTGGCACGTTTGGCGGGCAAGTATTCGGATGAATGGCACCTGCGTCACCTGCGCTACCCGCGTGATCTTGTGCCCGAGTCTGTGATGCCTAACTACTTCTGGCTGCAAGACAAGGGTGTTAATGTCGCCGAGACGGTGGAAACGCTGAAAGTCATGACGATTATGCCGTTCAACCCGGTACCGAAGAGCATCTACACTGACGAGTACATCGCTGGTGCGGCCGCTCAACTGGAAGGCAAGACGGATATGGATGCGCTGATCGCCTACCTGCAGAGCTTGGGCAATCACGTCAAGTTCGAAGAAGGTGTGAACTACCGTGACTAAGCTGTTGGGATACCTTGGCATGGATGTTGAGGCAATGACCACGAACGATTGGCTGGGGGTGTTCTTTGCCCTGGTTGCAGCAATCGGCATGGTGGCGGTCTATGTCATGGTGTTCCGGCCGTCCAACAAGGAAAAATTCGAAGCCCAGCGCAGTATGGCGCTGGACGACGAAGACCCTATGAATATGGGAGAAAAAAGATGAGTGAAAAACACGATGTGGGTGGCGTGACAACGACAGGTCACGTCTGGGACGATGACCTGGGTGACTTTACCAACCAGCCTCCGAAATGGTGGATGCTGGGCTTGGCAGCCAGTGCAATCTGGGTGGTCGTATATTGGCTCTACTATCCGGGCATTCCGTTCTCGATGAGCGGCACGCACTTTAAGGGGCTCGGGGGGTGGACTGCTATCGCCGAGATGGAGGCTGACAAGGGTGTGGTGGACGAGGTGCGCGGCAAGTATGAGGCCAAGCTCAAGGACATGACCCCAGCAGCCATTCTGGCCGACAGCGAACTCACCGAGTACGTTACCCGTTCCGGTAAGGTGCTGTTCGGTGACAACTGCGCAGCCTGTCACGGAACGAATGGTGTGGGTGTGGTCGGTAAGGAGGGCTTGTTTGCCCCTATCCTGAACGACGATGACTGGCTCTATGGTGGCAAGATTGACGACATCCATACGACCATTCAGGGTGGCCGTCAGGGCATGATGATGGCCCACAAGGATATGCTGACCGATGCGGAAGTTGATGCCCTGGCCAATGCTGTCGCGGCTGGTACACCAACAGCAACCCCGCTGTTTGCCGAGAAGGGCTGTATTGCCTGTCACGGCGAAGATGGCAAGGGTATTCAGGCCATGGGTTCGGCTAATCTGACAGACCAGGTCTGGCGTTTTGACGGCTCGGTTGAAGGCATCAAATACACGATCCTGAACGGCGTTAATGCCGGTATGCCAGGGACCCGTGTTGCTGTGATGCCTGCCTTCCAGGGTGTCAAGCTGTCCGATGCTGAAATCAAGAAGCTGGCTGTGTATGTCTACAAGTTTGGCGGTGGTCAGGCTGATGAAGTCGCGGCTGCGCCTGCTGCTGAAGAAGCGGCACCTGTCGAGGCGGCACAGTAATTTTGGTCTCTTCCGGTGGTGGCATTCCGCGAATGCTGCCCCGGATTAATGAGCTAGAAGGAGATTTAAGATGAATCAGGATTGGGTATTTTGGGGCGTAATTATTAGCCTGCTCGGATCGATTGCTGTTGTTGCCTGGCTGTTCTACATGGCCTACCGCAACGCAACCAAAGGTCAGGACAAGTAAGTTGCACTTGTAAGACGGGAGGAGAGTAAGCTCTCCTCCCTTTTCATTTGTGGTACCCAAATAATCCATGAGTGAGTTTTGTCACAGAACTTAGTCATGGATTAAGGAATAATAGCCAGCACTATTACAAAATTCGGGAGCAATCGTGAGTACAGCGGAAATCAAAAAAGAACCGGGAGAGGTAACGCAAATCTATCAGGAGTTTGAATCCTGGTCGGTGAACACGGGTGGAAAAACCATTCACGCAAAGCGTATGCCCGGTTTTTTTCGCAAAGTTAAGGACTATACTCAGCTGGCACTCTGGTTGCCTTTCTTTCTTTTGCCTTATTTGCGTTGGAACGGCAGCCAAGCCGTCTTGTTCGATATCGACCATCGGCAATTCCATTTCTTCAGTTTGACTGTGCTGCCCCAGGACATCTGGATGCTGTCGCTGGTTTTGCTCGTTGCCGCCATGACTTTGTTTGCAGTGACCTCGGTGGCTTCGCGGGTCTGGTGCGGTTATTTCTGTTTTCAGACCGCCTGGACAGACTGGTTCACTTGGATTGAGGAGCGGATTGAAGGCAACCCCACGGCCCGCAAGAAATTGGACGATGCGCCGTGGACATTTGACAAGCTCCGCAAGAAAGCACTGAAACATGCGGTTTGGATGTTGATTGCGCTCCTGACGGGCATCAGCTTTTCGATCTGGTTTGTGGATGCTTTTGATTACTGGAATCAGCTGATCCATCTGCAGTTGGCGCCGGTCGGCTGGGTTGTGCTGATCATGTTCTTCTTCGGCACCTACCTGTTGGCCGGGTTGTTGCGCGAGCAGACCTGTTTCTGGCTGTGTCCGTATGCGCGCATTCAGGGTGTCATGAGCGATGCGCAAACGATTATGCCGACCTACGATCACACACGCGGCGAGCCGCGCGGCAAACTGCGCCGTGGCGGTGAGGTGGTGGCCCAGCAGGGGGACTGTATCGACTGCTTCCAGTGCGTCCAGGTTTGTCCGACCGGAGTGGATATTCGTGAGGGGCAGCAGCTGGGTTGTATTACCTGCGGCCTGTGTATCGACGCCTGCGATTCCATTATGGATAAAATCAGCAAGCCGCGCGGCCTGATCCGTTACGCTTCGCTGGATGAACTCTCGGGCCAGCCGGCCAAGAAGATGTATCAGCACCCGCGCACGCTGGTGTATGTTGGCATCATTGTTCTGGCTATGAGCGGCATTATTTGGGGGCTTACGCATCTTGGGGCGATGACGCTCAAGGTGATTCCCGAGCGGCAACCCATGTTCGTCCGCCTGAGTGACGGCTCGATCCAGAACAAATACACCTTCAAGGTGCTCAACAAGACGGATCGCGATTTGCACGTCAACGTGACGGCCGAAGGCGGTGTCGCCGGGCAGAATATTCTCGGGGCCGAGAAGGCGCCGCTGACGCACCATGGGCGTGTAACGTCTTTCACGATTTTCGTCAAAGCACCGGGAAAAAACCTTAAGGATGACACAACGCCTATTGAGTTCCGTGTTCAGTCTGTCGAGGATCCTGCCGTAGCCGCAGAATACAAGAGCAAATTCTACGGGCCCAAACCCAGATGAATAACGAAGGAGTAGTGCGTAAATGATTTCGCAGAACAACAAATCCGGTCTGCGCAACCCGTGGCTGTTGGGTATTCTTTCGCTGATCATCCTGGTTCTTGGGGTGAATATCACCTTCATCTGGTATTCCGCCAACAGCAGCCGCTCCTCCCTGGTGGAGCGGGACTACAAGACCCGGGACCGAAAAACCACCGAAGCCGCGCTCAAAGATTTGGGGCAATACCACCACTTGGCTTGGCAAATTTCTATCAACAAGCCGGAGGGGATTACGACGGGTCAGCCGGTTTCGTACGAAATTCGCGTGGCCGACAAAGCCGGTGAGCCGGTGACCGGAGGTACGCTCGAGGTCGAAGCCTACCGTGCCGCGGATGCCAGCCGCGATTTTGTGACGCCATTTCAGGAGATCGCGCCGGGAAATTATCAGGGAAATATCAGCTTCCCGCTAAAGGGTTACTGGGAGCTGCATATTCGGGTTCAGCGCGGTGAAGAGCTATTCCAGGTTAGTGCCGATCGCTTCAAGGTGGCGGCTGCACGCTAGGCGGTCGTTCTGCATCACATACCATGAGTTCCTCCGGGCAGGCGGTTGCGGGAAAATGTTTTCATTGCGGGCTGGAAATTTCCACTGATGCTGATTTCCATCAGGTGCTGGAAAATACTGACCGGCATTTTTGTTGCTTTGGCTGCCAGTCGGTTTGTGCGGCGATCTATGACGCGGGATTGCAGGGATATTACCAGCGCACTCCCGAGGGGGGCCTGCTGGGCCCGCCACCGGAGCCGCCCAAAGATATCGAAATATATGACTTCGACGAAGTGCAGCAGGAGTTTTCGCGCTGCTCGGGTGACGCGCGGGAAATCAATCTGCTGGTGGAAGGTATTCATTGCGCCGCTTGTGTCTGGCTGATTGAACGCGGACTGCAACGCTCCCCCGCAGTGCTCAATGCCGAAGTCAATCTGGCGGGCAAGCGACTTCATCTCAAATGGGATAACAGCAAAAGCAAGCTTTCCGACCTGATCCGCCTCCTCACCAGAATCGGTTATTCGGCCGTGCCTTACGATCCTGAAACCGCCGAAGGATCCATCCGTAAGACCAATCGGGCCATGCTGTTCCGTCTGTTCTTCGCCGGCTTTGCCATGATGAACATGTTGTGGATTTCGATCGCACTTTACAGCGGTGCCAATGAGGATGAATTCAGACAATTTTTCCACTGGATGGGGCTGCTCCTGGCGACGCCGACCCTGCTGTACTCGGGCTACCCTTTCTTCCGTGGAGCGGCGGGCGGGTTGCGGGCGGGACACCTCACCATGGATTTGCCGATTGCAATCGGGCTGTCAGTAACCTACGCCTACTCGTGCTATGTGACGGTGACGCACAATCAGAGCGGCGAGGTTTATTTCGACACGGTGACCAACCTCATCTTCGTGATTCTGATCGGGCGTTACCTTGAGGGCATGTTTCGTCATCAGGCCGTCTCGGCGACCAAGCGGCTTATGGAGCTGCAACCCCGCGTAGCCCTTCTGGTAAGAGACGGGCAGGAGCAGATGACATCAATTCGTGGCATCAAGCCGGGAGACCAGGTGCTGGTTAAACCGGGCTACACCGTGCCGGTGGACGGGATTGTGCTGGAAGGGCAAAGCGCGGTAGACGAATCGATGCTGAGCGGCGAATCCCTGCCGGTACGCAAACAGCAGGGGGCGGTTGTTTCCGCCGGCACATTGAATACCAGTGGCGTTTTGCTGGTGGAGGTCCGCACGCAAATGCAGGACACGACCCTGTCGCGGATCATCCGGCTGGTTGAAGAAGCCCAGGCCTCCAAAGCGCCGATCCAACGACTCGCCGACACCATCGTGCCGTGGTTTGTGCTGGTGACCCTGATTTGCGCCAGCATCACCTTTTTTATCTGGACCCGTGATGATTTTGAAATTGCCCTGATGGCGGCAACTTCTGTGCTGATTATTACCTGTCCCTGCGCGCTGGGGATGGCGACCCCCATGTCGATTGCCGTCGCCTCCGGATTGGGCGCCAAACACGGCATTCTGGTCAAAAACGGCCTTGTGCTCGAGACGTTGTCGCGCGTCACACACTTCGTGCTGGATAAAACCGGCACGCTGACGGAAGGCAAGATGAGTGTCTCGGGCGTTGACGTCGCCCCAGGTGAAACGGCCGATCTGCTGGTCGGCCTGGCAGCTGCCGTTGAGCGCTTTAGCGAACACAGCATCGCGCGTGCGATTGTCGCCGAGGCCGAATCTCGCCACTGCCAGGCTCGCAATACGGACATCAGAGATTTCGAGGCCAAGGCCGGTCGCGGCGTCGTTGCGCAGGTCAACGGAGAAACTATCCTGCTTGGAAGTGCCGAGTGGCTGGCGCAAAGCGGCGTCATGCTCGATGCCGTGCTGGATCAGCGCGCGCGAGCGCTGGAGGCGCAGGCAACCAGCTGTGTTTATATGGCCAGAGCCGGAAAACACGTGGCTATTTTTGCGATCGCTGACCGTCTGCGTGCGGACGCGCGGGCGCTGGTGGATGCTTTGCGAGCCAGCGGCATTGGCTTGACCTTGCTGTCGGGAGATCGCAAACCGGTGGTGGAGGCAGTCGCTCGCGAATTGGGCGGCATGGAAGTCATTGCCGGGGTGTTGCCTCAGGACAAGGATCAGGTGATCCGGCGTTTGCAGCAAAACGGGGCAATCGTCGCAATGGTGGGCGACGGCGTCAACGACGCCCCTGCATTGATTCGTGCCGATGTTGGCATCGCCTTGGGTTCGGGAACGGACGTGTCGGTAGAGAGCGCGGACATCGTGCTTATGCACAACGAGTTGCGCAAGGTATTGCAGGCGACGCAACTTTCCCGTCGCACATTGCGCACAATCAGGCAGAATATCGGCCTGTCGTTCGTCTACAACATCATCATGGTGCCGCTGGCCATGATGGCAAAGGTGAGTCCTCTGGTGGCTGCGATTACCATGCCGATCAGCTCGCTGATCGTGATTGGCAACGCCGCCCGCATTCGCACCTTGTTCAAAAAGGAGAATCAAGCGTGAACGTGATTTATAGCCTGATCCCCGGGATGATGTTTTTTGGCATCCTGTTCGTCATCGTGTTGATTATTGCCGTCAAAAAAGGGCAATACGAAGACATGGAAGGCAACGGCAACCGGATTTTGCTCGATGAGGACGAAGACATGATGCCCCACCCGGGCGGGCGGAGCGACGCAAAAAAAACTACGGCTGAATAACTTCCCCGTTATTCAACAGGGGTTGACGTAATAATTCAAACGCCCCGGGCGCGACGTACTGCATTAAGGGTTTTTCGCTGCTTAGGGTGATGTCCAGCCCTTTCTCCGGGTACAGCCAGTGCATTGCGCCGCTGTCCTTTTCACGGATTTTCTGGGAAGGCTGTCCGAAGCGGTGCAGGATGATTTCTTCCTCGATGCGAATACCCGGCATGTAAGTCAGGCTGCTGATCGGTAGCGTGCGCAGATGAGCGACATCGTCGGGAGCGATGGTGATTTTCTTCCCGCTGCCAGTACCGCTCATACGCAAACCGCGCTCGTACATTCCCTGAATTTCGGCTTCCGGGACGGCCACGGTCAGAACGATACGCGAACGCAATCCGGCCATGTCAACCTGCTCGAAAAATACCTCCGCGACCAGCTTGCCATCGGGTGACTTGAACAGGCTGGGCTTGGCGCTTTCCCTGAATCGATGCTCGGCATCGTCGGTGCTGCTTTGCCCCAGTGTGAGTCCGAAAACACGCGTCTGATTGGAGCTCGTGTGTTCGATGTGCCAAGGCAGGTCGGTTTTGTCCATGGGGTCGCCGGGGAGGAAATAACTACCCACCAGAATCAGGATTGAAATAATGGCGACGGTCCAGTAAATCTTGCGTTCCATAAGCCTATATTGCCTTATCAGTTGGTTGCGGGGGCGGCGCCCTTGGGGAGCTTGCTGTGGCGTGCCTGATACATCGAATCGTTGCCGAGCACGATCAGCACCAGCAGCGATACCATGAAGGGTAACAGGCCGACACCGCCGAGCAGGGCGATCGTTGCGATTTTCGACCACCCCATGGCTTGAGACAACAGAAAGCCGCCGCCCAGCACGACACAAGCAATGCTCAACAGCCACATGAAATGCGTATTGCGCTTATTGGCCACTTCCCAGTGTGCCTTGACGAACAGGCTGGCGTTTCCGGCCCGGATTTTTCGTGCCTTGAGCAGAATGTAGCCCGTGATGCCAAACGAAAGAGCGGGGACGACGAGTACCATCAGCGGAAAAGTGCTGAAAACCCCGAAAGTCGAAGCAAACACCAGAATATGGTTGAAGACCAAATTGATCAGAAAAATTTCGTGCGGCCATTTGGCCTGTTTGATCTCGTCTGCCGTCGCAGCATAAGTTTGTGGCATACCATCCCCCATGAATAGTTGTGTTCTTTTTGCGCCGTGCAGGATACCGTTTCCCGTCGGATTAGGGAATGCGTCATTTCATCGCACCCGCGCAAACCTTCCCCGCAGGGGCCGCCTGCTGGCATAATTCACGCCTTCCAAGGAGTGAAGGCAGGCATGACAACTAACGAACTGGTCGTAGACCTAGAACTGATTCGCCGGCTGGACAAAAACGGTCCACGCTACACCTCTTATCCCACAGCCGACCGATTTGCGGCCGACTTTAATGCCGATCGCTACAAGCACTGGGTGTCCGCCCGGCGTGCGGCCGGCGGCGGGCCGTTGTCGCTGTACATTCATATCCCGTTTTGCAACACCCTGTGTTTCTACTGCGCCTGCAACAAGGTCATCACCAAGGACCGCAGCAAGTCGGCGGAATACGTGCGCTACCTGCTCAAGGAAATGGCCATGCAGGCCGAGTTGCTGGGGCCGGGCCAGATTGTTGAGCAGCTGCATTTCGGCGGGGGTACGCCGACGTTTTTGAGCGACGACGAGATTCGTCAGGTGATGGCGGCGATTCGCCAGCACTTCACGCTCATTGAAGACGGTGAATATTCGATTGAGATCGATCCGCGCAAGGTCAGCGATGACACCATCGTGCTACTGGGGCAGGCCGGATTCAACCGCATCAGCATTGGCGTTCAGGATTTTGACGACGAAGTGCAAAAGGCGGTCAACCGCATTCAAAGCGAGGAAGAGACCCTGCGTATCATCCGTGCGGCGCGCGCCAACGGTTTCAATTCGGTCAGCATCGATCTGATCTACGGCCTGCCGAAGCAGACGATTGAAGGTTTTGGGCGCACCCTGGACCGGGTCGTTGCGGCCAATCCCGATCGCCTGTCGATCTACAACTACGCGCACATGCCGACCATTTTCAAACCGCAGCGCCGGATCAATGAAACTGACCTTCCCGCCGCGCAAACCAAGCTCGACATCCTCAGCCTCGCGGTGCGAAAACTGACCGATGCCGGCTATGTTTACATCGGCATGGATCATTTTGCCAAGCCGGAGGACGAGTTGGCCGTGGCTCAGCGCGAGGGTCGGCTGCACCGGAATTTTCAGGGCTACTCCACCCATTCCGATTGCGATCTTGTGGCGCTGGGCGTTAGTGCCATCGGTAAGGTCGGCCCCACCTACAGCCAGAACCAGCGCGAGCTGGAAGCGTATTACGATGCGCTGGATCGTGACGAGTTGCCCGTTATGCGGGGCATGGAGCTGAATCAGGATGACATCATCCGGCGGGAAATTATTCAGGCGCTGATGTGCCATTTTTGTCTCGACAAAGGCACGCTTGAGCGGCAGTTCGGCATTCAGTTCGACGCCTACTTTGCGACCGAACTGGCCGAATTGCGCGAGCATGAAGCCGAGGGGCTGGTGACACTGTCCGCGCAGGAGGTTCGCGTCACGCCCAAGGGCCGCATGCTGATCCGCAACATCTGCATGGTATTTGACCACTATTTGCGCACACGCACCGAACACGCGCGTTACTCCAAGGTGATCTGACAGTTAACCTGTGGTCGGCGGCAGACTCGCTATAATCGGGGCATGTATTTCGGCGGAGGTGATATGAACAAAGCACTCAAATATTCTTTGCTGGGCGCTAGCGGCCTCGCGGCAGTGACATTGGCCGGGGCCGGCTATCTGCTGGCCACCTTCAATCCCAACGACTACAAACCGCAAATCATCCAGGCGGTGAAGGAAAACACCCAGCGTAATTTGCGCCTCGATGGTGACATTACCTTGTCGTTTTTCCCCAACATCGGCGCCAATCTCGGCAAGGTTTCCTTTTCAGAATACCAAAGTGAAAAAACCTTTGTGGCGGTCGATGCCGCGCGCGTTTCGCTGGCCCTGATGCCGCTGTTCTCAAAACGCGTGGTCGTGAACGAAATTTCGGTGAACGGTTTGCAGGCCACCCTGATCCGCCATCGTGACGGTACGATGAACATCGACGACTTGCTGCAGACAAATAAACAGCCCGAGACTGAAAAATCCCCGGTGGATTTTGATATTGCCGCGATTGCTGTCGAAAATACCCGGTTCAGTTATCGCGACGAATCCAGTGGCGCGCAATACACATTCTCGGATTTGAATCTGCACACCGGCCGGGTCGCCAGCGGAGTTCCCACAGAGATTGAATTGAACACAAAAATTCAGGCGGCACAGCCCAAGCTGGATGCGGTTGTCAGCCTGAAAACCGGGTTAAGCTTTGACACCGACAAGCAGCATTACCAGCTTGACGGGCTCACCCTGCAAACACGCGGTAGCAGCGATCAACAGAACTTCGACACGACTATTGAAGCCGCCACATTGCAGTTGAACCGGCAGGCACTCGCCGGAGAAGGGGTGGCCGTCACCCTGAATTTTGCCCAGCCCGAGCAGAGTTTCAAGCTGACGCTGCGTTCGCCGCTGCAGGGCGACTTGGCGGGTCAGCAATTCAGTCTTCCGAAACTGGTTTTGGCATTACAGGCGACCGGCGACAAGCTGCCGAACAAGTCGGTCAGCAGTGAAATGCAGGGGAGTGCCAAACTTGATCTGGCCAGACAGCAAGTACAAGTCCAGCTGGCCGGCAGTTTGCTGCAGAGCAAAGTCAAGGCCAGGGTGGGTGTGAGCAATTTTGCGGACATGGCGATCAATTTCGATGTTGAGGTCGACCAGTTCGACGCCGACCCCTACCTGCCGGCCCAATCGGAAAAAACCGCAAAATCCGCCGGGCCCGAGGAGTCGATTGATCTATCCGCGCTGCGCAATCTCAATCTGAACGGTAGCCTGCGCGTGGGTGCGCTCAAAGTCGCCAACGTAAAAACGCAAAACGTCCGGGTGGATTTGAAAGCGCGTCACGGCGTTGTCAATATCGCGCCGTTGTCGGCCAATCTTTACGAAGGCCGTGCCGCCGGCAGCGTCAGCATTGATGCACGGGCCACACCGGTGATCGGCGTGAACCAGACGCTGAGCGGCATCAACGTCGCGGCGCTGACCCGGGATGCAGCGGACTTTGATACGCTCGAAGGCAAAGGTAATATTGGCCTGAATCTCAGCATGCGCGGTGACCGCGTCAGTGCAATGAAAAAAGCTTTGAACGGCACGATGTCGCTGAATCTGGCCGATGGCGCGATTCGCGGCATCAACATCGCAAAGAAATTGCGCGATGCAAAAAGCATGATCGGCCAAGGCGCGCAAACGCAATCGGCCAATCAGGATGAAAAGACCGATTTCAGCGAGCTGAAAGCCAATTTCAAAGTCACGAATGGCGTTGCGCACAATGATGACTTGTTGCTGAAATCCCCCCTGTTGCGACTGACCGGCAATGGCGATATCGACATCGGCAATGACCGCATGAATTATCTGGCCAAGGCTACGGTCGCCAGCACGCTGCAAGGCCAGGGCGGGCAGGACGTGGTGGGCGGTCTCACGGTACCGGTGCGCATCAGCGGCCCGTTTGCCGATCTCAAGTACACGCTGGATTTTGCGGCGATGGCCGGCGAACAAACCAAGCAAAAAGTTGAACAGAAAAAAGAAGAAATCAAGACCAAGCTGCAGGACCAGCTCAAGGGTTTATTCCGCTAGTGTCGGATTTTGCTTCACGCCTCATTGGCTGGCAGCGCCGGCACGGGCGTCATGGCCTGCCCTGGCAGGGCGCCGACGCGTACGGGATCTGGATTTCCGAAATTATGCTGCAGCAGACCCAGGTCGCCACGGTTATTCCTTATTACCGGCGGTTTTTGGCGACCTTCCCCAATGTGGCGGTGTTGGCCCGTGCCAGCGAGGACGACGTCCTCGCGCTCTGGAGCGGTCTGGGTTACTACGCGCGCGGCCGTAATTTGCACCGTGCCGCGCAGCAGATTCTGGCGCAGCATCGGGGTCAATTCCCGCGCGACTACGACGCCATCCTGGTGTTGCCCGGCATCGGGCGTTCCACCGCTGCGGCCGTTTGTGCACTGGCTTTCCACGAGCGGCGTGCGATTCTCGACGGTAACGTAAAGCGTGTGCTCGCACGCCATCGCGGCATCGCGGGCTGGCCGGGCAATCCCAAAGTCGAAATGCAGCTCTGGCAGCAGGCTGAAGTCTTATTGCCTGAAACGGATGTGGCGATTTACACCCAGGCGCTTATGGATATGGGGGCGACGGTCTGTACGAGACACCGGACGGATTGCACGCATTGTCCGGTTCGGGAAGATTGCGTAGCGCTGGCAGAGAATCGCGTGAATGAATTGCCGGGATCGCGCCCGCGCAAACCGCTGCCGGAAAAACACGCCACTTTTTTACTGTTGCTGGACAACAACGAGTTATTGCTGGAAAAGCGTCCCGGGAGCGGTATTTGGGGCGGGTTGTGGTGTCCGCCGCAACTGGAAGACGATTCTGCCGGGGTGTCCGATTATGCGGCGCGTAACGGCATCGACCTCGACCTTTGCGACCTGTCCGAGTTGGCTGTCATGACGCACAGCTTCACGCATTTCAAATTGCACATCACGCCGCTGTTGTTGCGGCTGGGGCGCAAGCCGCAGCGCATTGAACAGCCGGGCCGTGTGTGGCTGGCGCTCGATGATATCGATGCGGCGGCAATTCCCGCCCCCGTGCGCAGCCTGTTACCGCAAATCAAAAACGCGCGCTGAGTCGGTTCAGGGATTTTCGCCCCAGAGCGGCACCAGGGTTTGTGCCACGCCTAGATGATCAAGCAGCCGCGCCACCACGAAATCGACCATATCCTGCACACTCTGCGGGTGCTGATAAAACCCCGGATTCGGTGGCATGATGACGGCACCGGCATGCGCGAGTTTGAGCATATTGTCGAGATGGATGGCGGAGAAGGGCATCTCGCGTGGCGCCAGAATAAGCCGGCGTTTTTCCTTGAGCATGACGTCCGCAGCGCGGGTGATCAGATCGTCGCTGATACCGGCAGCGATCTTTCCCAGCGTACCCATGGTGCAGGGGCAGACCACCATCGCATCTCCGGGATTGGAACCGGAAGCCATCGGTGCAAACCAGTCCTGCAGGCCGAAGACTTTCAGCTCGCCGGGAAACGGACCGAAGCGTTCGCGCAGCATTACTTCCGCCTCCTGCGGCCGTCCGGGCAAAGTGAAATCCATTTCCTGGCGGGCGACAATTTGCGCAGCCTGCGAATAGACCAGCTGCACGCGCTGGCCGCCTTGCAGCAGGCATTCGAGCAGGCGCATGCCATAGGGCAGGCCGGAGGCGCCGGTAAAAGCGAGCGTGATAGTTTGGGTCATGAGGGGCTCTCTGCGGAGTTGTCCCGCGCATTATCCATGAAATGCGCGGCGATCAAACCATTGGCGGCGCCGAACAGCAGAGCCGCCGTGGCGAAGACCGGAATCAGATAAGCCACGCCGCTGTGCGGAATCAGCCACAGAAAAACGACCAGCAACTGCCCCGCAATATGGGCAAAAGCCGCCAGGACGCTTTGGCTCACCGGCCCAAACCAGCGTGCGGGCAGTGACAAGCTTGCGGCCAGGGCGAGCAGGCTGAACAGGGCACCGCTCAGACTCAGAAAGAATCCCGGCGCGAGAAAATTGCCGAACAGCAGACTGCCGGCAATCACGCGCAACAGCGACACCCAGACTGCCGCGCGCCAGCCATAACGCGCCAGCACGATCAGTGTGACGATGTTCGCAAGTCCCGGCTTGACGCCCGGAAGCGGCGTTGGAATGGCGCCTTCCAGCACACTCAAACCCAAAGCCACCGCTGCCATTTTGGCCAGGTGATGGTCGGCCGGCGTGCTGGTCAGCTTAATAATTGAGGCTGTCATAGCGATTCGTGCCGCCGCTTAGCTCAACACTGATTTCATTGGGCAGGCAGACCGCCACTTCGCCCGCCTGCGAGAGCCAGCCCTGTTTGACACAGTATTGTCGCGGGCTCGGATCCGCCGCCACGCGGGCTCGGCCTTTTTCAATGAGAACCCGGGTTTGGCCCAGCGGGCCGGGAACTTCAATTTCGCGGTCACGCGAGAGCGGCGCTTCAAGAAATACTTTGCCGCCCGCGCGGATGATGACGGTATTCGCCTGTCCACCCTGCCAGAAAACTTGAATCATCAGGCCGATGATGCCCGCGCCGAGCAACAGGATCAGCCAGTCACCCGGGCGCAGATAACGCCGCAATGCAATGCCTGAAAGCTCATGTGAACTCACGGTGACGCACCAGCACCTGTTGCTGCCCTTCGAAATGCCGGGCAAGCTTTTCGACGAAATACACCGAGCGGTGCTGCCCGCCCGTGCAGCCGATCGCGACTGTGAGATAGCTACGGTTGTCGGCGATGAAGCAGGGCAGCCAGCGTGCGATGTAATCGCGGATGTCACCATACATCTGCTGGACCGTTTCGGTTTGCTCCAGAAATTCGATCACGGGTGTGTCGCGACCGGTCAGTGGCCGCAAAATTTCGTTGTAATGCGGGTTGGGCAGACAGCGCACATCGAAGACGAGATCGGCGTCCAGCGGAATGCCGTGCTTGAAACCGAACGATTCGAACAGCAGCGTCAGGCGGCTGCGATCAAGATTGATGAAACGTTTGATCCAGGCGCGCAGGGCATTGGCGCTGATATCGCTGGTGTCGATGTGATGCGCGATATGTCCGATCTCGGCCAGCATGTCGCGCTCGTGCGCGACGCACTCCGGCAAGGTGCGCACACCGTCGCTGAGCGGATGCAGCCGCCGGGTTTCGGAATAGCGTTTGACCAGCGTTTCGTTTTTTGCGTCCAGGAACAGGAGGTGAACGGTGATTTCCTTGCGTCCCACTTCCTGCAGCATCGAAGGCAAAATTTCCACACTGTGGGTGTTGCGGACATCGATACTGACCGCAATATCGCGATACCCTGCCGGCAGAAGCCGGTCGATCAGCGCGGGCAGCAATTCTGCGGGCAGGTTGTCAACGCAGTAGTAGCCGGCATCCTCCAGCGTTCTGAGCGCCACACTTTTGCCCGAACCCGAGAGTCCGCTGATGACGATCAGCTGCACTCAGTCCTCCTGCAGCATCTGGTCATGGCGGGCAATGAATTCCGCCATGCTGTTGATGCCGCGCTGGCGTAACACGAAGTTGCGTGCGGCGGCTTCCACCAGCACGGCGAGGTTGCGGCCCGCGACCACCGGAATGTTTACCGTGCTGATATTGACGCCGAGGATTTCCTGATGCGTGGCATTGATCGGTAGACGCTCCATTTGCGAGAGGTCGCCGCCGGGCGGCCGGTTCAGGTGCACAATCAGCTTCAAACTTTTTTTGCGGCGAACCGCGGTCTCGCCGAACATGGTGCGGATGTTCAGCACGCCCAGTCCGCGCACCTCCAGGAAATCGCGCAGCAATTCCGGACAGGAGCCTTCCAGCGTGTCGGGCGAAATGCGGTGCAGCTCGACGATATCATCGGCCACCAGACCGTTACCCCGGGTAATCAGCTCCAGCCCAAGCTCGCTTTTGCCGACGGCACTCTCGCCGGTGATCATTACGCCCACCCCGAGGACATCGAGAAACACACCGTGCCGTGTCGTGGCTTCGGCCAGCTCCTTGGCCAGATAGTGGCGGATCAGCCACATCAGGTGCACGCTGGGCGTCGGTGAACGAAACAGCGGGATTTGCGTGCGATTGGCAAACGCGATCAATTCGTCCGGGGTGTCTTCGGTGGCGGCAAGAATCAGGCAGGTCGTGCCATTTTGTTGGATCTTGGCGAAAGCTGCATTGCGTTCGTCTGCAGGCAGGTTGCGCAGATAATCGACCTCTATCTGGCTGAGCACCTGTACCCAGTTCGGGTGAATCAGATTGAGGTGGCCGATCAGCCCGCGGTTGGAGGCATTGACCTCCTCGCTGCGGATGATGCGTTCGTTGCCGTCGCCGCCCGCAATGTGACTCAAGCCCAACCGGGTCTGCTTGTCCTCAAACAGCTGGCGGATGTTGACTTCGCTCATCAGCCGGCTTGCTGCCAGTCGTAGAACAGCTGGTGAATGCTGGCCGCATCCTCGCAGGCATTCAGGCGGTTGCGGAACTGGCTGTCGCTGAACATTTGCGCCAGTTCGCCAAGAATCTGCAAGTGCAGGTCTGTGGCGCGTTCCGGCACCAGCAACACGAAAATCAGATTCACGGGCTGGCCATCGGGCGCGTCGAAAGGAATTGGATGGCTGGTTTTGATAAAGGCCGCCGAGGCCTCGCGCAATTTGGTAATGCGCCCGTGCGGGATGGCGACGCCCTGACCGAGACCGGTCGAGCCCAACTTTTCCCGCGCAAACAAACTGTCAAACACCTGGCTGCGGGCGATCTGCAGATTGTTTTCAAACATCAGCCCGGCACGTTCGAACACACGTTTCTTGCTGGTGGATTCGGTGTCCAGCAGGATGTCGTCCGGGCTCAAAATTTTACTGATCAGGTTCATGATGCCTCGAAATAAAAAGGGCGACCCGACAGAGCCGCCCGTGGGGTTTATCCCGCAGAAATCTTGCCGCTGTCGTCGTGGCGACGGGCCGACATTTTTTCCTTGTGTTTCAGTACTTGACGATCCAGACGATCCACCAGCGCATCAATTGCCGCATACAGGTTTTCATCCTCGCATTCGACAAAGATGTCTTTGCCGCTGACATGAATGGTGGCTTCAGCTTTTTGCTTCAGCTTTTCCACAGAGAGAATGATATGCACGTCGATGACATTGTCAAAATGACGCTTGATCTTCCCGAACTTGCCGGTTGCGTATTCGCGAATGGCGGGGGTGATTTCCATGTGACGTCCGGTGAGATGCAGATTCATGATGTTGGCTCCTTGATGTTAGAGTGATTTGCGGAGGTTGACCGGGAGTATATGTAACGCCTCCCTGTATTTTGCCACAGTACGACGGGCGACAACGATGCCCTGCTGTGCCAGGATTTCCGACATGCGACTGTCGGTGAGCGGCTTGCGCCGATCTTCCGCGCCGACCATTTGACGGATCAGCTCGCGGATGGCGGCCGCGGAACAGGTACCACCATTTTCGGTGGCCAGCCCGCTGCCAAAAAAATGTTTGAATTCGAGCACGCCATGCGGCGTCTGCATAAATTTCTGCGTGGTGCTGCGCGATACGGTCGATTCATGCAGCTCCAATTCTTCGGCGATCTCGCGCAATACCAGCGGCCGCAATCCGATTTCACCGTGTTCGAAGAAATTGGATTGCCGATCCACGATGGCTTGCGCAACACGCAGGATGGTCTCGAAGCGTTGCTGCAGATTTTTTACCAGCCATTTGGCTTCTTGTAATTGTTGTGTCATACCCGTCGCATCTTTTTCCTCGCGTTGCTGCAGGATGCTGGCATACATCTGGTTGACCCGCAATCGCGGCATGGCATCGGGATTGAGACGAGCATGCCAGCCCTTGCGGTGTTTTTCAACAATTACATCGGGAATGACGTAATCCGCCACACTGTGATCAAAAGCCATTCCCGGGCGCGGATTCAGTCCCAACACCAGCTGCTGTGCGGCACGCAGTTCGTCGGTGCTGCAATGCAGCAGTTTTTGCAGCCGGGCGAAATCGTGGTGGGCCAGTAATTCCAGATGTTCGGCGACCAGCCTCAGCGCCAGCGATCGCGCGGGCGTATCCTCGGGCAGGGCGCGCAATTGCAGGGTCAGGCACTCCGCCAGCGACCGCGCGCCGATGCCGGGCCGATCGAGATGCTGCAACTGCACCAGCGCGGTTTCGAGTTCGTCGGGGCCGATGCCCGTGTTTTCGAGCAAGGTTGCCAATTCGGCGAGATCCTGTCCCAGATAGCCGTTTTCGTCCAGCGTCTCGATCAGGAGGCGGACGATTTTTTGATCGTTCGCTTCCGTCGAACTCACGGCCAGTTGCAGCAGCAGATGCTCACGCAAGCCGGGAGCTTCGGCCGCCTGTTCCGGAAAACGGCTGTCATCTTCGTCCGATCGGGCGTTGCTACCCGACCAATCCGGCAATTCGGCGTTGTGCTCGTCGCTGTCACGTGCGGGAGCCTCCTGCGCAGATTCGTGCGCGCGACCCGCTTCACCCCCGGAAATTCCGGGCGCGACCTCTTCATCGATTTCCAGCAGCGGGTTTTCGTCCAGCAGGCGAGCCACCTCGGCTTGCACCTCCTGGGTCGAGAGCTGCAAAAGCCGGATGGCCTGTTGCAACTGGGGTGTCAGCGTGAGTTGCTGGGAGGTACGGAGTTGAAGGGCAGCCTTCATTGCGTTATCAGGCGGCAACCCCGCCGGTGAGATTCATAGCTTGAAATGTTCGCCCAGATAGACTTTTCGGACGGCCTCATTATAAATGATTTCATCCGGCTTGCCTTCGACCATGACCTCGCCGGCGTTGATGATATAGGCGCGGTCGCAGATGCCCAGCGTTTCCCGCACATTGTGATCAGTGATGAGCACACCGATATTGCGCGCTTTGAGGAAACGGATAATTTTTTGAATATCCAGCACGGCAATCGGATCCACCCCGGCGAAGGGCTCGTCGAGCAGAATGAAGCGCGGATTGGTGGCGAGCGCGCGGGCGATTTCCACGCGGCGCCGTTCGCCGCCGGACAAACTGATCGCGGCGTTGTCGCGGATGTGGGTGATGTGCAGATCTTCCAGCAATTCATCCAGCCGGTGACCAATCGCGTCTTCGGACAAATCCTGCAACTCCAGCACCGCCTCAATGTTTTGCGCCACCGTCATACGCCGGAAGATCGAAGCTTCCTGCGGCAGATAGCCAAGACCCAGACGCGCCCGGCGGTGAATCGGCAGATGCGTGACATCCTGGCCGTCGATCGTGATTTTTCCGCCATCGGAAGCCACCAGTCCCACGATCATGTAGAAAGACGTGGTTTTGCCCGCGCCGTTGGGGCCGAGCAGCCCGACAACCTCCCCGCTTTGCAAAACGAGTGAAGTGTCGTGCACCACGGTCCGCGAACCGTACTTTTTCTTCAGGCCGTCGGCGCGCAATTCGCTCATGCTCAGTTTTCCTCCGGGGTCAAAGTGGTACTGGGCGCTATCGGTAACGCCGGATTGGGGGCAGGTTTCGGTTGATCCGCCTTGGGTTTGGGTTGCAGCACCGCCCGCACCCGTTTCGGCGGTGTGTCGCTTGCCGGTTTGCCGTGCACCTTGAAAATGTCGGTTTTCTGGTCATAGGTGATGTGGTCGCCGCGCACCTCATCGAGGTTGCGCTTGACCTTGGCACGCACGTAAAAGTCCGCCGTTTCGGCGCGCGTGTCGTATTCGATGCGCTCGCCATAACCCTCGACGTACTCGTCCATCCCCTCGCGTTTTTGCCGGAAGCTCGCCAGATTGCCGTAAGCCGTCCCGTGCTTGAAGCCTTCCGCATCCTGCGTGACGACAATGCGGTCGCCCCGAATGATCAGCGTACCCTGGGTCATCTGGACCTTGCCCGTAAAGGTGCTGATTTGCTGGGCATCATCCACGAGCACCTGATCGGCTTCGATATGCACGGGCTTGTCGCGGTCGGCCCGTTCGGCCAGAGCCGGGGCGCTGGCGAACATCAGGCATAAGAGGGGAGGGAAGATTTTTTTATGGGCGGACACGTTCATGAATACTTCTAACTTGTGAGAGCAGTTTCAGGGTTTGCTGACGGTTATCCATTTCAAGGCCGACGGCGTGAATCGTATTGTGCGGATCGCGCAGCAGTACGGGTTGATTGCTGTCAGCCCAGTCGCGATCGGGAATGACGTGCAGATACTCGGTTTCCAGCGTCATTTGCGGGCGCTCCGAACTGGCTTCGCGCAACACCTCAACGTCTTCGTAGAGAAACACCTCGTCGCCCCGATTGGCGACATTCCCACGCCGGGCGACGACATGGATGGGCGGTCGCCCCTCCGCCAGAGAGGTCAGTTGCGGCGCATCGATGGTGCTGCTGTCATCGTCGGGATAGTGCTTCAGATTTTGGGCCGACATGATGAAGCTGGTTTGTCCGGCGCGATTAAAACGCACCGCGGTGAAATTGCCCATGAACGCGTCGGGATCATGACGCAGGCGCGGGTCGGGTTTGGGCGGCTCGGGCTGCACCTGCTGGTCGAGCCAGTAAGTCACGGCCAGCAGGCCGAGCAGCGGCAGCAACGGCAGCCAGTGGCGGGCGCGGTTGGCCAGTGTCATGCCAGATACTTCGCCAGCTGGGCGTCAAGCGTTCCCTGTGCCGCCATAATCATTTCGCAGGCTTCGCGCACCGCGCCATGGCCGGCATGCCGGTGCGTCGTGTAATGACAGGAGTCCAGCACCTGTTGGGCAGCATCGGGGACGCCAAGCGCCAGTCCGACATGACGCATGACCGGCAAATCCACCACATCGTCGCCCATGTAGGCGACCGCTTCCGGCGGCAGGTTCAGTGTCTCCAGCAGTCCGATCATCGCTTCCAGCTTGTGCTCGATGCCCTGATGCACGTGCGGAATGCCCAGATTGCGCGCCCGAAGCTCGACGCAGCGTGACGTCCGTCCGGTGATGATGGCGCATTCCACCCCGCTTGCACGAAGCATTTTGATCCCGTGCCCGTCGAGCGAATTGAAGCGCTTGAACTCCTCGCCGGAATCCGACAGAAACAGACCGCCGTCGGTCATGACACCATCGATGTCAAAAGCGACAAGGCGAATTTTGCGGGCGCGTTCAACAGGCATCTTGGTTCCTTAAATCACTTTGGCGTGCAACAGATCGTGCATGTTCAGCGCGCCCACCAGACGGTGATCGGCATCAACCACCAGAATCTGGCTGATGTTGAACTCTTCCATCACTTGCACGGCTTCGGCGGCCAAAGCATCCGGCCCGATACAGCGCGGATTGGGGGACATGACCTCGCGCACCGAGGTCGCGGAAAAATCCAGCTTTTTCGCCAATGTGCGGCGCAAATCGCCATCCGTGTAAATGCCGAGCACGCGCTCGGCAACATCCACGATCGCGGTCATCCCCACGCCTTTTTTCGAAATTTCCAGAATCGCGTCGCTCAGGCTGGCGTCATCCCGCACACTCGGAACCCGTTCGCCGCTACGCATGATGTCGCGCACATGCGTCAGCAAACGCCGGCCCAGACTGCCGCCCGGATGCGAGCGTGCGAAATCTTCCTTGCCGAAGCCTTTGGCATCCAGCAGCGCAACTGCGAGCGCATCACCGAGTGCCAGCGCGGCCGTGGTGCTGGCAGTCGGCGCCAAACCCATCGGACAGGCTTCCTTGTCCACATGGCCATCGAGATGTGCATCGGCGACTTGCGCCAGACTGGAATTTGCATTTCCGGTCAGGCTGATCAGCTTCGCGCCCTGGCGCTTGATGACCGGTGCGATGGCCATCAGTTCATCGCTCTCGCCGGAATAAGAGAGTGCGATAAACACATCCTCGCTGGTAATCATGCCGAGATCGCCGTGGCTGGCCTCGCCGGGATGGACAAAGTAGGCGGGCGTACCGGTACTCGCCATCGTTGCCGCAATCTTGCGCGCGATGTGGCCGGACTTGCCCATGCCGCTGACGATGACACGGCCTTCGCAACTGAGGATCAGATCCAGCGCGTGCAGAAAATTCGCATCCAGCCGCCGGGCCAGTGCTTCTACGGCAGCCGCTTCTATTGTCAGCACTTCGCGGGCCAGTTCCAGTGCGCGCGGTGCGGCAGTCAGGTGTTTATTCATAGTGGCGGCGATTATATCGGAAGCCTTGCGTCACTGTCTGCGCCAGCGTTGGTGTGGGGAATTTTGCAAACCGCACAAGTTCAGGCATCATCGCCGCATGAATGGTTCTTCCCTGCATTTGATTCTGATTTTGCTTGCCGTGGCGGTGGGCGTCGTCGTCCTGTTTCGCGTGCTGAAATTACCCGCGATGCTGGGCTATTTGCTGGTCGGCATCCTCATCGGGCCGCATGCACTCGGCTGGATTCCCGACGCGCCCGAAACGCGTCACCTCGCCGAATTCGGTGTTGTCTTTCTGATGTTCAGCATCGGTCTGGAATTCAGCCTGGCCCGCTTGCGCGCCATGCAGCGTCTGGTATTCGGACTGGGCACCACGCAAGTCGTGGCCACCATGTTACTGGTCATGCTGTCCTCGCTGTTTTTCGAAATCGACTGGCGGGCCGGTCTGGTGCTTGGCGGTGTGTTGGCCATGTCCTCCACCGCCATTGTCAGCAAAATGCTGGTGGAGCGCGCCGAACTGAACTCGCCCCACGGCCAGAAAATCATGGGCGTCCTCCTGTTTCAGGATTTGGCCGTCGTGCCGCTGATCATTCTGATTCCCGCACTGGCCAGCAACGAAGGCAATCTCGGCGTTACGCTGGGCTTGGCCATGCTCAAGGCCGCCGCCGTACTTGCGGCTTTGCTGTTGTTCGGGCAGCGCCTGCTGCGCCCGTGGTTTCATCTTGTGGCGGACCAAAAATCCTCCGAACTCTTCATGCTCAACGTGTTGCTATTCACGCTCGGCATGGCCTGGCTGACGGAGCTTTCGGGGCTGTCGCTTGCGCTGGGTGCGTTCGTCGCGGGCATGCTGATTTCCGAAACCGAATACCGCTACCAGGTGGAAGAAGACATTCGTCCGTTCCGCGATGTGCTGCTGGGGCTGTTTTTTGTCACCATAGGCATGATGCTTGATATTCATGCGGTGGCGGCGGGCTGGGGCTGGATTCTGCTGCTGCTGTTGATTCTGATTCCGTTCAAAGCCACCGTGGTTGCGCTGCTGGCCAGGTTTTTTGCAGGCGAATGGGGCACTTCGCTGCGTACCGGTCTGGGGCTGGCGCAGGCCGGTGAATTCGGTTTTGTGCTACTGACGCTGGCGGGGGATGTGCAAGTCCTGCCGCACGACGTGATGCAGAACGTCCTCGCGGCAATGCTAATTTCCATGCTCATCGCGCCCTTCCTGATCCAGCATGCCGAAATCATTGTGCGGCGTGTTTCGCCCGATGAATGGATGAATCGCGCCATGCTGATGCACCAGATTGCCGTGAGCAGCATGTCCAGCAGCCAGCACATTATCGTCTGCGGCTATGGCCGCAGCGGCCGCGCGCTGGGCAAATTTCTCACCGAAGAAGGCATCAGCTTCATTGCGCTGGATCTTGATTCCAGCCATGTGCGGCAGGCCGCCGCCACAGGCGAGCGCGTGGTTTATGGCGACGCGGCCAAACGTGAAGTGTTGCTGGCGGCCGGCCTGATGCGTGCCAAAACGCTGGTCATTACTTATGACGATAAACCCTCCGCGCTCAAGATACTGCATCATGTCAAAGCCCTGCGGCCGGATTTGCCCGTCGTGGTGCGGACTGCGGATGACACCCACATCGGCTTGCTCAAACAGGCCGGCGCGGCGGAAGTGGTGGCCGAAGTTACCGAAGGCAGCGTCATGCTGGCTTCACAGGCCCTGCTGCTCTCCGGCGTGCCACTGAATCGCGTGGTGCGCCGCATTCAGGAAACCCGCGCCCGCCGCTACAGCATGTTCAGCGGCTACCTGCGCATGAATCACCCCGCCGAAACCTCTGAAAGCACCCAATCGCGCTTTCAGAATGTATTGCTGGGCGAGCACGATGCCGCCGTCGGCAAACGGCTGGAAGAAATGCAACTGGATGACCTGAATGTTGAAGTGAATGCCGTCCGCCGCCACAACGTCGAAGGCAGCCAGCCGGCGGGCGACATGATTCTCGAATCGGGCGATGTGCTGGTGCTGCTCGGCCAGCAGCTCACCCTGGAAGCTGCAGAAAAACGTTTGCGCGGCGAGTGATCCGCTACGGAAGGCTATGCCGGGACGGATCTTGCCTAGCGTGAAGTATGCGAACTATTTCGATTTGCATCGCGTGCGCCCGGTAAAAAATGACATGACTCGCAAGCGGGATGCTGCGCCAGCGGCGTGATATTGGGCAGGGGGCGCTGCCTCGCCTGCCCCCCCGAGTTTAAAGATTCAGACTTCCAATCAAGCCACGCCTGCGCAGCGACGGACATTGGGCGTGAATCGGCTTCTGGCTTGCCACAAATCATAGCTTGCCTGCTCAGCCAGCCACACATCCGCCCGCCCGCCGTTTTCCACTCCCAACCATTGCTCGATTCGCAGTGCCATCTCGGGTGAAATCGCCGCACGGCCATTTAGCACCCTCGACAATGCCACACGTGTCACCCCCAATTGCTGCGCCGCATCGGTCACCGTTAACCCTAATGTGGGCAAAATATCGTCCCGCAAAGTTTCGCCAGGATGCGGCGGGTTATGCATGTTGCTCATAATTTGCTTCCTTTTAGTGATAATCCTGATAATCCACCAGCACGGCATCCTGCCCTTCAAAAGCGAACGTCAGGCGCCAGTTACCATTCACCCACACCGAATAATGCCCAACCATGCTCCCCGCCAGCGCGTGTAATTTCCAGCCGGGGAGGTTCATGTCAGTCGGGGCGACCGATTCGTCCAAGCGCCGCAATTGGCGCCGCAGTTTCAATTCGTGACTGGGCTTAATACCCGCTTTGCTACCTGTTAGGAAAAACGCCTCGAGTCCTTTATGCCGAAATGACTTAATCATGGCTGATCGTATAGCGTGGGGTTACAGTCGTCAAGCGCAAGCATGATCGAAAAAACCGATGCGCATTTTCACCGCAGTGCGATTCTCAACGCTCATCCATCCTCCTGCGCTGGCGGCGCCAGCGGCGTGATATTGGGCAGGGGGCGCTGCCTCGCCTGCCACAAATCCCAGCGGGTTTGCATTTCCAGCCAGAGATCTGGCGAAGTTCCCAGCCAGGCGGAAAGCCGCAAAGCCATGGCTGCGGTGACGCCGCAGCGCGCGTTTAACACCTTGGAAAGCGTCACCCGCGAAACTTTCAGCGCCTGTGCAGCATCGGTCACCGTCATGCGGTCGGGCAACCGGGTGCGCAGCACTTCGCCCGGGTGAGACGGGTTATGTGTCGAGATCATGACAGCCTCCCGGAAATGCGGGTTAAAAACCCATGCAAACCAGATACGTCGTCTCGGCCGCCGGGGCGGCTACGGCTGCGCCGCCGGTGCCCAGCGTTGCGGTCATCATGCGGCCCGTGGCCGGATTGCCATCATCCAGCGAAACATCCAGCTCGGTCGCAAACTTGCCGGGAATCGCATCCGAGCAAATGAAGTGTGCGCCGGTCAGTCCGGTGATGGCCGTCGTGGCTGAAACACCCAGCGCGCCGCCGAGCGTGTTTTTCGGCAGATAATTGGTTGCCGCCGTGCTCGTTGCGCCCTGCGTCAGGCCCGCCAGCCGAATATGCTGCCAGAAGAGAAAGGATTCATCCGTCGCGGTCGAGCTGTTCCAGTTACCGTTAATGGCGCCGTTGCCCTGACTATCGGTTGGCGTGGTTGCCGCCGTTGCGCCGGCAAGATGCGTGGCGACGCCGGCATCATCGCCCGGTAGCGCCTTGAACTTATCCTGATAGCTGAATACGAAAACCGGCACATTGCGGAAATCCCCGGCCAGATTTTTGACTTTTGCGCTATCGATCAGCGCCTGCCCCTTCAAAACACCCCCGAGCAGCAAGCCGATGATAACCAGCACAATCGCAATCTCGATGAGCGTAAAGCCCGTTTGCCGACGTTTCATGATGACCTCCTTTACGAATGGAGGTTTGGTTATACGAGCCGCCCTAAAAAGAACAATAGGCCGAAAAACCTAGTTAATTCGGTTTAGGTAATTTGCTCATATTTTTTCATCCGGGGGCAGCAACGTGAGCAAGGGGCCGATAAACTCCACGTAGTTTCCGAATTTCGCTTCATGCGATCACTGCAAATCTGGAAAACTACAGAGCCGGCCCGATACGGTAAAATCCGCGCCCACGAAGTGGCCACATTAAGGATAAAAAACATGAAACCCGGCAGAAACGATCCTTGCCCCTGCGGCAGCGGGAAGAAATACAAGCACTGCTGCTCTAACCTGTCCCAGGCCAGCACGTCTGCCCAGCCCGCATCCCAGGCCCCGACCACAAACGAACAGAATCATTTGTTGCCCTGTACAAGGCTGGACGCCATGCCGAACTGGAAGGACAAGCCAGTCTTTTCCTCAGGCGCTATCCGGACTCCGGATTTGGCTGGAAAATTCTGAGCGGCGCGCTGATGGCTCAGGGTAAGGATGCATTGCCCGCCTTGCAACAAACGACGAGGCTGCTGCCACAGGATGCCGAAGTGCTGAGCAACCTGGGAGATGCGTTAGCAAAACATGGGCTACTAAACGAAGCTGAGCCTTATTTCCGGCGCGCAATATCGCTCAAACCGCTGTATGAGGACGCTTTGCACAATCTGGGGGTGGTGCTTATCCAGTTGGGAAAAATCGAGGAGGCGGAAAACTGCTTCATGGAAGTGCTAACCATCAACCCGGACTGTGTCGAGGCCAGATATTTCATCGCACAGAACAAGAAGGCAAAAATTGCCGACGAAAATCTCAAGGCCCTCGCCGCAATCGAACAGCGGGTACTCCAGCAATCGCTGACGCTGTCTACCAAAGACCGAATTTTTCTGCATTTTGCCTTGGGCAAGAGCTACGACAACCTCAAGGAGGCCGGTAGCGCATTCCCTCACTACGCCCAAGGCGCCCGCCTGAAGCGACAAACCTATCAATATGACCCATCCATCGATACTCGCAATATCGAAGAGCTAATACGAATATTCGATTCGGAAACGCTCAATCGCCTGCGCGGCAATGGCAACCCGTCCGAGAAACCGATTTTTATTGTAGGGATGCCGCGCTCCGGCACGACACTAACGGAACAGATCATAGCCAGCCATCCCGACGTGCATGGTGCGGGAGAATTGACCGATTTGATGACAATCACCCAGCGCAACATTTCCGGAGTGACATATCCGGGCAGTATTCGCCTGCTCGATCACCCCATGTTAGCCGCATGGACAGCCGAATACCTGACCGCAATGGGCCGTATCAATCCCGACGCAAAGCGCATCACCGATAAATTGCCGGCGAATTTCATGGCTATCGGACTGATACACCTGATGCTGCCCAACGCGAAGATTATCCACGTCAATCGAAATCCGATGGACACCTGCCTGTCATGCTTCACCATGCTGTTCAAGGACGACAATGTGCCGTGGTCGTACGATCTGCAAGAACTGGAATCCTACTATTCCGGCTACGCCCGCCTGATGGCTCATTGGCGTCGCGTATTGCCAGCAGGCACATTTTTGGACATCCATTACGAAGATATTGTGCGGGATCGCGAAACGCAGGCGAGACATCTCATCGAATATTGCGGACTAAAATGGGACGACAGGTGCCTAGAATCCCACAAGACCGAACGTACAGTCAGAACTGCAAGCCTATTGCAGGTGCGCGAACCGGTATACACATCCTCGGTAGAGCGCTGGCGGCGTTATGAGCGTCATCTGGGCCCGTTGCTCGATGCGCTAGGGGATTTGGTGCCCAATCGTTAAATAAATGAGGGCTGTTGCAAAAATGCAACAAGCATCCTCATAACTTTTGACAGTGCCGCCAGGGCTTCTATAGAGTGCGCACCAGTGAGCGGGGGAGATCCCGCTTTCACTAGGTAAAAAGTACTTAACGTTAATAACTTTTAATGAGGAAATCACAATGAAGAAGATTGTTCTCTCGATCGCTGCTGCAGTGGCTGCTACCGCAGTTGCTCCGGAAGCTTCTGCTCTCCCGGCATTTGCCCGTCAAACCGGCATGGCATGTACCGCTTGCCACGCACAACACTTCCCAGTTCTGAACGGCTTCGGTCGCGCATTCAAGGCCGCCGGCTACACCATGATGGGCGCGCAGGAAAAAGTGGAAGGCGAACACCTGTCTATTCCTAACACTCTGAACGCAGCTATCTTGGCTAAGGTCCGTTACCAAAAAGATAACGGCGCTTCTACCAAGGTTTTGGCTACCGATCCTAACGGCACTGCTAACGGCCAACTGCAATTCGGCGACGAATTCAGCCTGTTCTTCGGCGGTCGCGTTGCTGAAAACATCGGCTTCTTGTTCGAAGGCAACACCGTTGCTGTCGGCGGCGCACTGCTGGCTGGCTTCAAGATGCCTATCGTTTTCGACATGGGCGGCGCTAAGATCGGCGTGACCCCATTCACCACCGACGCTCTGGGCGCACAGTACGGCTTCGAACTGTCCAGCGGCGGCGTATTGCGTGCAAACCGTTGGGCTGAGCACCGTCGTGAAACCTCCGCTATCCAGTACCTCGCCAACGATGGCGGCGCTGGCCTGGGCGCAGCAACCGGCTTCGCTCTGTCCGCACAGAACGACATGGGCTTCATCAACATCACCAAGTTTGCTCCTGCTTTCGGCATGGGTGCTAACGGTGCCGCTGTTCCGTCCGTTGACATGAAGTCCACTTATGTCCGTATCGCAGCAACTCCGACCGTGGGCGACTGGGCAATGGTTGTCGGCGCTGGCTCGATGAGCGGCACTTCCGGTAACGGCGTTGCCGGCACATCCGCTCAAACCAAGGAAACTTTCTTTGACTTCCAGGCTCAAGGCGAAGTGGCTGGCAAGGAACTGGGCGTTTACGCACAACATGCATCCGCCCCGATCAGCGCAGTTGGCGTGCTGAATGCATACAATGGCGCGAACATCCAGACCAAGAAGGCAACCACCATCGGTGCTGACTACTCTGTCATCCCTCATGTTCTGTCTATCGGCGCTGCATACCGTAACGCTAAGACCGGTGGCGCAGTTGGTGCTGACGGCGACGACGCTATCACCCTGACGGCTGTTTACGATCTGGTTCAGAACGTTGCTCTGCACGTGAACTACAGCTCGTACAGCGGCTCTTCCCGCAATGCAGTTGGTTCCGTCAAGGCTCTGACTACATTCATGCTGGAAGCTGCATGGTAAGTTAGCAAATGTAGGATGAGTTGAGGCTTAGCCGATACCCATCACACAAAAGCTAATGAAGTGTGAAAAAGGGAGACTTCGGTCTCCCTTTTTCTTTAGCAGGGTCGACTGATGAAACAACTAGCCATTCCACTAAGCGCGGTGAAACATGCGCCAAGTGGCTGGTTATTCGGTCTCCCCTGTTTTTTTGCGCTTGTTTTTTCTGCTACACTGATTTCAGTCACTAAAAGGAGGCGAACATGCAGATTACTGTTGAGCAAATAGCCGAAGAGGCTCTGGCTTTGCCAAGCGAAGCGCGCGCGTTGCTGGCTGATCGCCTAGTCGAGAGCCTCGACCCCGCAGAAGACGGCTATATTCGACAGCTCTGGCTAAAAGAAGCCCAGAGGCGCATTGATGAAGTGCGTAACGGTAGCGTCGCAACCATCCCGGGCGAGATTGCTTTTGCCCAAGTTAGATCAGCAATCGGAAGATGATTTACGAGTTCCATCCTGAAGCGTTGTACGAATTTCAGGAATCTGCGATTTTCTATAGTTCACAACAACCCGGCTTGGGCGATCGTTTTATCGCAGCCGTTCAATCTGCTGTCGATCATATTGTTTCTTCGCCAGAAGCTTGGAGTGATAGCCGGGGACGTCCGGAGATTTTTGACCAAAGTTTTTCCTTATGCCGTGTTGTATACGATTGAGGGCGATTACATTCTGATCGTTGCGGTAATGCACTGCCATCGTGAACCAGGCTATTGGCATCATAGAATCTAGCCAGTGCATCCATCACACAAGAGCTGGTGCAGCGCAAACAAGGAAGGTTCCGGCCTCCCTTTTTTTGTACCTGGGATTTGTGCTTTATGCCGATAAACATGCGGTTATCCGCGCCGGCTTTTCCACGGCGCGGCTGCCTTGTGGTACCCTCCGCGCCATTGCTATTCCAATTTCCGGATGACAAGATTTACCATGGTTTCCAATGCTGCCACCCTGCTCGCGCAGTCGCTGATTCGCCGCGAGGTTCTTGATTTACACGCTTACCATGTGCCGCCCAGCGCGGGCTTTATCAAGCTGGATGCGATGGAAAATCCCTATTCATTGCCTGAGTCGTTGAGTGCGGAGATCGCGGCGTCGGTCGCGCAGGCGGCGATGAACCGCTATCCCGATCCGTCTGCGGCCACGCTGAAAGCCAAAATCCGCGAGGTGACGGGGCTGCCGTCCGGTATTGATGTTCTGCTCGGGAATGGTTCGGATGAGCTGATTCAGTTGCTGGCGCTGGCGTTGAACAAGCCGGGTGCAACGCTGCTGGGCGTGGAGCCGTCGTTTGTGATGTACAAGATGATCGCGGCGTTTACCGGGATGCGCTATGTCGGCGTGCCGCTGCGGGCGAATTTTTCTGTGGATTTGATGGGGACGCTGCGGGCGATCGAGCGCGAGCGTCCGGCGCTGGTGTTTTTTGCCTTTCCCAATAATCCCACCGGCAATCTGTTCGATAGCAGTGCGCTTGAGGAGATTCTTGAAACCACCGAAGGTTTGGTGGTGGTGGATGAGGCTTATTACGCGTTTGCGCGCGAGAGCTTTTTGCCGCTGCTCGGCAAATACCCGAATCTGCTGGTGATGCGCACGTTTTCAAAGCTCGGTATGGCCGGTTTGCGGCTGGGATTTTTGGCCGGCCCCGCGGCCTGGTTGAATGAGCTGGAAAAGCTGCGCTTGCCGTATAATGTCGGCGTTTTGCCGCAACTGGTCGCGGAAAAGCTGCTCGAACACCACGATGTTTTGCTGGCGCAGGCGGCGCAAATTCGTGCGGATCGCGCGGGCTTGCAGGCGGCGCTGGGGGAAATTGCCGGAGTGACGGTTTATCCGAGCGAGGCGAATTTCCTGCTGTTCCGTGTGGCCGGTGCGACGGCGGTGTTTGAAGGGCTTAAGCAGCGCGGGGTGCTGATCAAGAATTTGAACGGCGGTCATCCGATGTTGCAGGATTGCCTGCGGGTGACGGTGGGCACGCCGCAGGAAAATGAGCGATTCATGAACGCGTTGAAGGAAAGCCTGGCTTGTGACTAGCGAATTTCGGTGGAGACTAACCTTCAGGTTATGTCGTAACCAAAATGAGCGATTCATGAACGCGTTGAAGGAAAGCCTGGCTTGTGACTAGCGAATTTCGGTGGAGACTAACCTTCAGGTTATGTCGTAACCAAAATGAGCGATTCATGAACGCGCTGAAAGAGTCGATTAACCAACTCGCATAGGAAGAAATCATGCGCAGTGCACAAGTTTCACGCAATACACTGGAAACGCAGATCAGCGTTGAATTGGCGCTCGACGGTTCGGGCAAGGCAAAATTCGAGACCGGCCTGCCGTTTCTCGAGCACATGCTCGACCAGATTGCCCGGCATGGTTTGCTCGATATGACGATTTTCGCCAAGGGCGATCTGCATATCGATGCGCACCATACGGTGGAGGACGTCGGGATTACGCTGGGCCAGGCGTTCAATAAAGCAGTCGGCGACAAAAAGGGTTTGCGCCGCTATGGTCACGCCTATGTGCCGCTGGACGAGGCGCTGTCGCGCGTGGTGCTGGATATTTCCGGGCGCCCGGGGCTGGTGTTCAACTGTGAATTCGTGCGCGGCAGCATCGGCGATTTCGAGGTGGATCTGGTCAACGAGTTTTTTCAGGGCTTCGTGAACCACGCGCTGGTGACGCTGCATATCGACAATCTGGCGGGTAATAATGCCCACCATCAGGCCGAGACGATTTTCAAGGCGTTCGGCCGCGCGCTGCGCATGGCGCTGGAGCTTGATCCGCGCATGGCGGGCGTGATGCCTTCAACCAAGGGATCGCTATAGTCACCATGGTGGATGTCGCAGTCGTTGATTACGGCATGGGCAATTTGCGCTCGGTCGAGCAGGCTTTGCGCAAAGTGGCGCCCGGAAAAAGCATTGTGGTTTCGGACGATCCCGCCGTGATTGCGGCGGCCGGTCGGGTGGTGTTTCCCGGTCAGGGAGCGATGCCGGATTGCATGCGTGAGATGGATGCGCGCGGTTTGCGCACGGCGGTGCTGGAGGCTGCGCGCAGCAAGCCGTTTCTGGGGATTTGCATCGGCCTGCAAATGTTGTTCGAGCACAGTGCCGAGGGCGATGTGCCGGGGCTGGGAGTGTTGTCCGGCGAGGTGGTGCGCTTTGCGCATGAACTGAAAGATGCCCAGGGGCGCAAACTCAAAGTGCCGCACATGGGCTGGAACCGCGTGCAACATGGCGACCATGTTTTGTGGGATGGCATTGCGCAGGGTGCGCGCTTTTACTACGTGCACAGCTATTATGTGCAGCCGCGCGACGCTGCGGTGGTGCAGGGTACGAGTGATTATCCGCAGCCGTTTGTTTGCGCGGTGGCCCGCGATAATTTGTTTGCCGTGCAATTCCACCCGGAAAAAAGTGCGCAGGACGGTCTGTGTCTGCTGCAGAATTTTGTGAACTGGAACCCTGTTTGATTGGTAAGTGAAACGAGAGTGTCATGCTGATTATTCCCGCGATTGATTTGAAAGATGGCCACTGTGTGCGTTTGCGCCAGGGGCTGATGGAAGACGCCACGGTTTTTTCCGAGGACCCCGCCGCGATGGCGCGGCACTGGCTGGCGCAAGGCGCGCGCCGCCTGCATTTGGTGGATTTGAACGGTGCGTTCGCCGGCAAGCCGAAAAATGAGGACGCTGTGCGTTCAATCGTCGAAGCTGTGGGCGACGACGTGCCAGTTCAGCTCGGCGGCGGCATCCGCGATCTGGAAACCATTGAGCGTTATCTCGATCTCGGCGTGAGTTACATCATCGTCGGGACGGCGGCGGTGAAGGTGCCGGGATTCCTGCACGAGGCTTGCGACGCATTCCCCGGCCACATTATGGTGGGCCTGGATGCCAAGGCCGGCAAGGTTGCCGTGGATGGCTGGTCGAAGCTGACCGGGCACGACGTGGCGGATCTCGCGCAGCGCTTTGAGGGCTATGGCGTTGAGGCGATTATTTATACCGACATCGGTCGCGACGGTATGTTGAGCGGCGTGAATATCGAGGCAACCGTCGATCTCGCGCGGCCGCTGCATACGCCGGTGATTGCCAGCGGCGGCATTACCAATCTGGATGATGTGCGCAAACTTTGCGCAGTCGAGCAGGAAGGCATCATGGGTGCGATTACCGGCCGTGCAATTTACGAGGGCACGCTGGATTTTCGTGCGGCGCAGGCGCTGGCGGACGAACTGGGGTTGAAGGTCTGACGTGCTGGCAAAACGCATTATTCCCTGTTTGGATGTGACCGCCGGACGTGTCGTCAAAGGCGTGAGTTTTGTTGAGTTGCGCGATGCGGGCGATCCGGTCGAAATCGCCAAACGCTATGACGATCAGGGTGCGGACGAACTCACGTTTCTCGATATTACCGCCAGTTCCGACGATCGCAGCATTATCTTTCACATCATCGAGGATGTCGCTTCGCAGGTGTTCATTCCGCTGACCGTGGGCGGTGGTGTCCGCGAGGTGCAGGATGTACGCAATCTGCTGAATGCGGGTGCGGACAAGGTGAGCATCAATACCTCGGCGGTTTTGAATCCGCAGCTCGTGGCGGATGCGGCCGGGCGCTACGGTTCGCAGTGCATTGTGGTGGCGATTGACGCCAAGCAGACCGGGCCGGGCAAGTGGGAAGTGTTTACCCACGGCGGGCGCAAGGCGACCGGGCTGGATGCGGTGCAATGGGCGCTAAAGATGCAGATGCTGGGCGCGGGGGAAATTTTGCTGACCAGCATGGACAAAGACGGACAGAAGAGCGGCTTTGATCTCGCGCTGACCCGGGCTGTGACGGATGCGCTGGAAATTCCGGTCATTGCGAGCGGTGGCGTGGGCAATCTGCAACATCTGGCCGACGGCGTGACGCAGGGCGGCGCGGATGCGGTGCTGGCGGCGAGTATCTTTCACTTCGGCGAATACACCGTGCATCAGGCTAAGGAATATATGGCCGGGCAAGGAATCGAAGTGCGTCTGTGATGAGGCTTTTGTGATGAATGCTGAAACCTGGCTGAACAAGGTGAACTGGTCGGCGGATGGTCTGGTTCCGGCCATTGCGCAAGACGCGGCGACGGGCCGCGTGCTGATGGTGGCGTGGATGGATCGCGAGGCGTTGCGTTTGACAGCGGCGAACGGGGTGGCGGTGTACTGGTCGCGCTCGCGCAAGAAGCTGTGGCACAAGGGCGAGGAATCCGGCCATGTGCAATCCGTTAAGGAAATTCGCCTCGATTGCGACGCGGATGTGATTTTGTTGCAAGTGGAGCAGCAGGGCGGCATCGCCTGCCATACCGGGCGCGAAAGCTGCTTTTACCGCCGGCTGGAAGGCGGCGAGTGGAAGGCAATCGATGCGGTGCTGAAAAATCCGGACGAGATTTATAAAAAATGAATGACATTCTGCAACGACTGACCGAAACGCTTGAGGCGCGCAAAGGCGCTGCGCCGGATTCATCCTATGTCGCCAAGCTGTATAGCAAGGGCGATGATGCGATCCTGAAAAAAGTAATCGAGGAGGCGGGCGAAGTTTTGCTGGCGGCGAAGGATGGCGATTCGGCGCATCTGGTGTATGAAGTGGCCGACTTGTGGTTTCACAGCATGGTGTTGCTGGCGCACAAGGGGCTTTCCGCCGATGCGGTGCTGCAGGAGCTTGCGCGCCGCGAGGGCGTATCCGGCATCACGGAAAAGGCGAGCCGCACATGAGCGAAAATTGTATTTTCTGCAAGATTGCACGCGGCGAAATTCCGAGCCGCAAGGTGTACGAGGATGAGAATGTCTATGCGTTTCACGACATCAATCCGGTTGCGCCGGTGCATTTCATGCTGATTCCGAAACAGCATCTGGTGTCATTGGTTGAGGCTGACGAAAGCCATGCCGCGTTGCTGGGCAAAATGTTGCTGCTGGCGCCCAAACTGGCGCGCGAGCAGGGGCTGGAAAATGGTTTTCGCACAGTCATCAATAGTGGCAAAGGCGGCGGGCAGGAAGTGTTTCATTTGCACATCCATATCATCGGTGGTGGCATTATTCCGCCGATGGTCAAGCGTGGTTGAACGACGGGGAGCGACTCATGGGTTCATTCAGTATCTGGCATTGGTTGATTGTGTTGCTGGTCGTGGTGCTGATTTTTGGCACCAAAAAACTGCGCGGCATCGGCAGCGACCTTGGCGGTGCGGTGAAGGGTTTCAAGGAAGGTATGCGCGAGGATGAGCCGGGCAAGCCGGCCGGTCGGACTATCGAGGGTGAGGTAAAGGAAAAGTCCGACAGCAATGTTTGACATTGCGTTTTCCGAGCTGGTCATCATCGCGTTGGTGGCGCTGATTGTGGTGGGTCCGGCACGACTGCCCAAGGTCGCGCGCACGGCGGGGCATCTTTGGGGGCGCGTTCAGCGCTATGCACAGAACGTCAAACACGATGTCATGAACGATATGGCGATGGAAGATGCGCGCAAAATGCGCGAGGAATTCCAGCGCCAGATGGACGAGGTCGGGCACCAGCTGGAAGAGGATGGGCGTACCCTGCAGCAGCAGTTGTTGCAGGCGCAATATAAAAAACCGCCGGCGGAATCCGCGCCGGAAAATCCCCCCAAATGAGTACACAAAACCTGATAGAGCATCTGGTGGAGTTGCGTGCCCGCCTGTTGCATGCGGTGATTGCCGTGCTGCTCGCGTTTGTCTGCCTGATGCCTTGGGCCGGCGATTTGTATGCCTGGCTCGCGCAGCCGATGCTGGCCGCATTGCCGCGCGGCGGGCAGATGATTGCGACGGATGTGACCACGCCGTTTTTCGTGCCGCTCAAGGTGGCGATGATGGCGGCTTTTTTGCTGGCGCTGCCGTATGTGCTTTACCAAGTGTGGCGTTTTGTCGCGCCGGGGTTGTACGTGCACGAAAAACGTTTGATCCTGCCGCTGGTGGCGGCGAGCACGCTGTTGTTTTTCAGCGGGATGGCGTTTGCTTATTTTGTGGTGTTTCCGCTGGTGTTCGGGTTTATCAATGCCACGGCGCCCGAGGGCGTTGCGGTCATGACCGATATCGACAAGTATTTGAGCTTTGTGCTCGGTATGTTTGTGGCTTTCGGGATGACTTTTGAGGTGCCCGTGGCCGTGGTGGTGCTGGTGCGCATGGGGATGGTGTCGGTGCAGAAATTGCGCGAGATCCGGCCCTATGTGATCGTCGGCGCTTTCGTGGCGGGGGCGATTTTCACCCCGCCGGATGTGGTGTCGCAATTTCTGCTGGCGATGCCGCTCTGGTTGCTTTATGAGGCCGGTATTGTGGCGGCGGTCTGGTTGAAACCCAAATCCGTTTGATCCTATTGGATTTGGGGTAACGGACGCTTGCCGATTTTTACGGGCAGGCTAACCGACTTTCCTTCACGCACGAGGCTGAGTTTCACGCTTTTTCCCGGAGGCAGATCTGCCACGGTTTGCAGCATTTCATTCCAGTTGTGAATGGCCGTCTCATCGATTGAGATCAGAATGTCACCCGGGCGCACGCCGGCTTTTTCGGCCGGACTGCTGCGAATCACTTCGGTGATCAGCACGCCTTGCTGGTTATTCTCCAGCCCGAAAGATTCGGCCAATTCAGGGGTCAGCTCCTGAACGCCAGTGCCTATCCAGCCGCGGGTGACGGCACCGTGCTGAATAATCTGTTCCATGGTCTGTTTGGCGATGTTGGCGGGGATGGCAAAACCGATGCCGAGCGAGCCACCGTTCGGGGAATAGATGGCGCTGTTGATGCCGAGCAGGTCACCCCGGGTGTCCACGAGTGCACCGCCGGAATTGCCCGGGTTGATGGGCGCGTCTGTCTGGATGAAATTCTCGAAGGTATTCAGTCCCAGATGATTCCGTTTGAGCGCGCTGATAATGCCCATGGTGACTGTTTGCCCGACCCCAAAGGGGTTGCCAATAGCCAGTACGACATCGCCGACATGGGCCTGTTCGGGGTGACCGAAGGTGATGGCGGGCAGTTCTCCCGCAAGTTCTATTTTGATCACGGCGAGATCGGTTTCGGGATCGGAGCCGATGACGTGCGCCTTGGTCTTGCGGCCATCCGCGAGGGCAACTTCAATCTGGTCGGCGGCTTCGACGACGTGGTGATTGGTGAGAATGTAACCGTCCGGACTGACGATGACGCCGGAACCGAGGCTGGCGCTGCTTTGCGGTTCGCTGTCGCCGGGGTCGCCAAAAAAGAAGCGGAAGCGTGGATCGTCCATGAAGGGGTTCGCAGGGGTCTTGACCATCGTGCTGGTGAAGATGTTGACTACCGCCGGCATGGCCTTTTGCGCCGCCGCGCTGAAGCCGCTGCCGCCGGACGGGGTGCCCGCGGATTGCGGCAGGCTTTCATAAAGGGTGACAACACCGCTGCGCGCGGCGGACGGCAGGAGCTCGGGCTTCAGGGTGTGGATGATGAACAGCAGGGCCAGTGCAATCGTGACGGCCTGGGAAAACAGTAGCCAGTGTTTGCGCATGTTAAGATCAATCGCCAGTCTTGAAATTGAAGGGGAGTTGCATGCTGCTTGAAACGCTGCGGGATTATAACGCAAGCCTGTTGCAAACCGGGTTGTTCAAAGATTACTGCCCCAACGGCGTGCAGGTTGAGGGGCGTCCCGAAATCGGGCGAATTGCAACGGCGGTGAGTGCGTCGCAATTTGTGCTGGAGGCGGCGATCGACTGGGGCGCGGATGCCCTTCTTGTTCATCACGGATATTTCTGGCGCAACGAGGACGCGACGCTGACGGGAATCAAAAAGCGGCGTATCGCGCGTTTGCTAGGGGCCGATGTCAGTCTGCTGGCTTATCATCTGCCGCTCGACGCCCATCCGGCGTTGGGAAACAACGCGCGTTTGGGGACTTTGTTGGGGATTGCGGAGCGGGGTCGTTTCGGCGAGCAGAATGTCGCCTGTTTTGGGGAGCCTCTGCAGCCCTGCAGCCTTGCCGATTTTTCAGACCGGGTGGCGAATGTTCTGCAGCGTCCGCCGCAGGTGATTGGCGCAACAAATAAACCGCTGCGCAAACTGGCCTGGTGTAGCGGGGCCGCACAATCCTATTTTGAGCAGGCGATCGCGCTGGGTGCCGACGCTTTTCTGACGGGCGAGATTTCGGAACAGAACGTGCATCTTGCCGAGGAGAGCGGCGTGGCCTTTATCGCAGCCGGGCACCACGCCACGGAGCGTTATGGTATTCAGTCGCTGGGAGAGCATCTGGCCGGAAGATTTGGTTTGGTACACCAGTTTTTCGATCAGGCGAATCCGGTGTGATTGCAAAATAACCCCGGCGAATTATTAAATTAGCGGGTGCTTATTTGCCTTTTTGTGAGGCGTTGCGTAACATCGCGGCGCTTGCCTCCTGTCAACGGACAGGGGTAAAGCGGCGTTACCGCGCAAGTGCATTTGCACTCACGGTTATGATCATGTCGGAATATCTGGGGGAGAGGTATGAAATATAAGACATTGCTGGGAGCGGCTATGATTGCTGCATTGCCGTTCACTGCTTACGCGATGGGTGAGTCGGTCCAGCCGCAGGATGGTGCGCTCAAAGTGCTTGGGCACGATGAAATCAGTTTCAAAAAAGATGTGCAGCCCATTTTGCACGATCACTGTGTCAGCTGCCACCAGCCTGGCGGTAAGGGTTACGTCAAAAGCGGTCTTGATATGACTTCCTACGAAGGTTTGATGAAGGGGACCAAATATGGCCCTGTCGTTATTCCCGGCAACAGCGATGTGAGCACGTTTACAAAATTGCTGACGGGGACCAACAAGGGCCTGAAGATGCCTATGGGTCTGAATGCAACCGGCACACTGGATCGTCAGTACATTTTGACGCTGCGCAAGTGGGTCGCCCAAGGCGCACGCAATAATTAATTCCGTATTGTGGCGGGAGCGCAGGCTCTCGTTGCAGGCATGAGGTTTGAGTTGGGGAGCCAAACCTTTGCCGGATCGAATAACAACGATAAAACGTCCGGCGATGCTGAAATGTCCTCCGTAAGTGTTGCAGGTTCCGGTGTATGCCGCGCCTGCGGGATTACGCCAACGTTCTAGATAATTAAGGGATGGTCATGACTGATAATGTGGATCACAGCAAGCGGCGGTTGTTGATTGCCGCGACAACGGCGGCGGGGGGTGTCGCAGCGGCGGGCGCGGGAGCGCCATTCGTGTTGAGCCTGATGCCAAGCGAGCGCGCCAAAGCAGCGGGCGCGCCGATCGAGGTTGATTTGAGCGGCGTTACACCCGGAACGATGATTAGCGTCGAATGGCAGGGCAAGCCGGTCTGGATCGTGCACCGCACGCCGGAAATGCTGGAGATGCTGTCCAAACATGACGCAGAACTTGCGGATCCATCCTCCGAAGTCCCGCAGCAACCCGAGTATTGCAATAACCCCACACGCTCTATTAAGCCGGAGTTTTTGGTGGTGCTCGGCATTTGTACCCATCTGGGCTGTTCTCCGACATTCCGCCCCGAAGTGGCGCCTGCCGATTTGGGCGGAGACTGGGCCGGCGGCTGGTTCTGCCCGTGCCACGGCTCCCGTTTTGACCTGGCCGCGCGCGTGTTCAAGGGCGTCCCGGCGCCGACTAATCTGATTATCCCGCCGCACAAGTATCTGAGCGAGACGCGGTTGTTGATCGGTGACGATAGCAAGGGGAACGCATAATGAATCTGCTCACTAAACTGGTTGGCTGGATCGATGACCGCTTTCCGCTGATTTCCACCTGGAAGGCGCACGTTTCCGAATACTACGCACCGAAGAATTTCAACTTCTGGTATTTCTTCGGCTCCCTCGCGCTGATGGTGCTGGTGATCCAGATCGTCAGCGGGATTTTCCTGACGATGAACTACAAGCCGGATGCGCTGTTTGCGTTTGCTTCGGTTGAGTACATCATGCGCGATGTGCAGTGGGGCTGGTTGCTGCGCTATATCCATTCGACCGGCGCTTCCATGTTCTTCGTCGTGATTTACCTGCACATGTTCCGGGGCATCATGTACGGCTCCTACCGCAAGCCGCGCGAGCTGGTGTGGATTATCGGCATGATCATTTATCTGGCACTGATGGGCGAGGCCTTCATGGGCTATCTGCTGCCTTGGGGTCAGATGTCCTTCTGGGGCGCGCAGGTGATCGTGAATCTGTTTGCTTCCGTGCCTTTCGTTGGTCCGGATCTGGCGGTGCTGATTCGCGGTGATTATGTGGTTTCGGATATCACGCTGAACCGTTTCTTTGCCCTGCATGTGATCGCGATTCCGCTGGTGCTGGTGCTGATTATCGTGGCGCACTTGGTCGCGCTGCACGAAGTTGGCTCCAACAATCCGGACGGTGTGGAGATCAAGAAACACAAGGATGCCAACGGCAAACCGCTGGATGGTATTCCCTTCCACCCTTATTACACCGTGAAGGATGGTTTGGGGGCGGTGGGCTTTCTGATCATATTCTGCGCGATCGTGTTCTTTGCGCCGGATATGGGTGGCTACTTCCTGGAGTACAACAACTTCGTACCGGCCAACCCGATGAAGACGCCCGAGCATATCGCGCCGGTGTGGTACTTCACGCCGTATTACGCCATCTTGCGTGCTGTGCCGCCGATGTTTGGCTCACAGTTCCCGGGCGTGGTGGCGATGGGCGTTGCGACCGTGATCTTCTTTGCACTGCCGTGGCTGGATCGGGGTCCGGTTAAGTCGATTCGCTATCGCGGCCCGATTTACAAGACTTTCCTCGCGGCGTTTGTGGTGAGCTTCGTCGGTCTGGGCTACCTTGGCCTGATGCCCGCAACACCCACCTATACGATCATCTCCCGGATTCTTGCCGTGGTGTACTTTGCATTCTTCATTCTGATGCCCTGGTATACCAAGATCGACAAGTGCAAGCCCGAACCCGATCGTGTGACGTTCAAATAGGATAGAGAGGTTCGAGAAATGAATACATTCAAGAAACTTGTTGCAGCCGCACTGCTGCTGGTTATGCCCGCAGTGGCGTTGGCAAGCGGCGCTGCCGTGCATCTCGATCAGGCACCCGTCAACCTGGAGGATCAGGCTTCGCTGCAGCGTGGCGCCAAACTGTTCACTTCGCGCTGTCTGGCTTGTCACGCTGCGGCTTCGATGCGTTACAACCGTTTGAACGACATCGGCCTGTCCGATGAGCAGATCAAAACCGACCTGGGTTTGCCCGAAGATACCAAGGTCGGTGACACCATGCAGGCCGCGATGGATGCGGGATCGGCCAAGCTGGCTTATGGCGTGGCGCCGCCTGATCTCAGCGTGATTGCACGTTCACGCAGCGCGGATTGGCTCTACACCTACCTGCGTAGCTTCTATGTGGATGCCAATCGTCCCAGCGGCTGGAACAACACGGCCTTCCCGAATGTGGGGATGCCGCACGTACTGGCTGATCTACAGGGCGAGCAGCATCTGGTGGTGGAGGCGCACGACGGCCATGAAACCCATAAGTTGGAACTGGCCGCACCAGGCTCCATGACAACCGCCGAATATGACGCTACGGCGGGTGACCTGGTGAATTATCTGGTTTTCATGGGCGAACCGGCGAAGCTGGTCCGCTACAAGCTCGGCATGATCGTACTGGGCTTCCTGGCGGTGCTGTTTGTGCTGGTTTTTGCCCTGAAAAAGGAAATCTGGCGCGATATTCACTAAACGCGGGTTGAATTTGCCATAGCGTTTATGGTAATTTCCCGCGCCTGAAGCGAACCGATGGCGGAGCTGGTGCTTCGCCATTTGGTTTTTTGCCAACTCAATCTGGGTAAAATTCTCATGATGCGATTGTATTCGGGCACAACCTGCCCATATTCCCACCGTTGCCGTATCGTTCTCTATGAGAAGGGTATGGATTTTGAGGTGATCGATGTCGACCTGATGAATAAGGCGGAAGACGTTGCCATCATCAATCCCTACAATCGGGTGCCGGTGCTGGTTGAACGCGATCTGGTGTTGTACGAGGCCAACATCATCAACGAATATATTGACGAGCGTTTCCCGCATCCGCAGCTCATGCCGCCTGATCCGGTGATGCGCGGGCGCGCACGCCTGTTCCTGCACCGCTTCGAGCAGGAGCTTTACAGCAACGTGGATATCATCGAACAGAATGGAAAAACTGCCGATAAGGCGCGTGCGGCAATCCGGGACAATCTGACCCAGGTTTCACAAATTCTCGTCAAACAGAAATATCTGCTGGGTGAAGAGTTCTCCATGCTGGATGTGGCGATTGCACCGCTGCTTTGGCGTTTGGACCGTTACGGGATTCAGCTTGGCAAAGAGGCTGCGCCATTGATGAAATATGCCGAGCGAATGTTCTCGCGCCAAGGATTCATCGACGCGCTGACCCCCTCGGAAAGGGCGATGCGCAAGTAATGAACGATTTGTCCACGCGCCCCTACCTGGTTCGGGCCATTTACGAATGGTGCGTGGACGGCGGCCTGACGCCTTATCTGGCGGTTAGCATCAATGAGCGGACTTTCGTCCCTCAGGCTTATGTCAGGGATGGACAGATCACGCTGAGTCTGGGCGCCTCTGCCGTGCGCGATTTGCAGATGGGCAATGACTTCATTACCTGCAGCGCGCGTTTTGGTGGTGTACCTTTTGACATCGTCGTGCCGCTGGATGCCGTTGCAGGCATTTTTGCCAAGGAGACCGGACAAGGCCTAGTCTTCCAGCCGGGTGATATGCCTCCCCCGGAGGCTGAACCACCGAAGCGGCCGCAACTGAAAATCGTTAAATAAAAAAAGCCGCAATTGCGGCTTTTTTTATGGTTGCTGATCCGAAATCAGGCGGCGGACAACGTCAGTACGCCTTGCATTTTGCCCAAAGCTTTTTGTTCGATCTGGCGGATGCGTTCGGCCGATACATTGAACTCGGCTGCCAGCTCATGCAGTGTGGCCGCATTTCCCTCATTCAGCCAGCGCGCTTCGATGATACGGCGGCTGCGCTCATCCAGACTGCCCAGTGCGGTCGCGAGTCCTGTTGTTTGCAAGTGTTCCTGTTCGGCGACTTCCAGAATGCGGGAAGGCTCGTATTCTTCATTCTCTGCCAGATACTGAATAGGCGCGAAAGTGTCGTCCTCGTCGCTGCCGTGGCCTTCCAGCGCGACATCGTGACCGGCAAAGCGCCCTTCCATCTCGACGACATCCCGTTCGCTGACATTCAGCTGCGTGGCGATCTCGCTGATCTGCTGGGGTTTCAGCGGTTCCAGCCCCTGTTTCATACTGCGCAGGTTGAAAAACAGTTTGCGCTGCGCCTTGGTGGTGGCGATTTTGACCATGCGCCAGTTGCGGACGACGAATTCGTGGATTTCGGCGCGGATCCAGTGCAGTGCAAACGAAACCAGCCGCACGCCGCGATCGGGATCGTAGCGTTTGACGGCCTTCATGAGGCCGATGTTGCCTTCCTGAATCAGGTCGGCTTGCGGCAATCCGTAACCGGCATAGCCGCGCGCAATGCTGACAACGACGCGCAAATGCGACAATACAAGCTGGCGTGCGGCATCCAGATCATCCCGGGATTTAAAACGTGTTGCCAATTCATGCTCTTCCGCTTGGGAAAGCACGGGAAAACGGTTAACGGCTTGCACGTAGTTTTCCAGGCTGCCCGTGGCAGACGGTACGGGAAAATTCATGGTTGCGTTCATTGGGTTTCCTCCTTGGACGGGAATTCTAGCACTCGGCTGATCAGAGTGCCAAGCTGGCGCAAGGTTCCCGAAAATGTTTATTGCGGCCGGATTCGGGATAAATGCCGGCTCACGGAAAGCCAGGCCCCCAGCCATCCCAGATACAGGGAGAACAGCAGCAGGGATAGACTATCTCCCCAGCCCAGGGCTTGAAGTCTGAAATCGCTGGCGTAGAGGAGGGCAACATCAGCAAGCGGTACATTTGACAGACGGATGCCTGCCGCCAGAATCAGCAGGGTGGCGATGCCGCCGAGCAAGCCCTGAATGGCGCCAAAGAAAAGAAAGGGCTGGCGAATAAAGGCATTGGTTGCGCCGATGAGCCGGGCCACTTCGATTTCTTCCCGCTGGGTCAGGATTTGCAGACGGATCGTGTTGAAGGTCACCGCAATCAGCGCCAAGCTGAGCAAGGTTCCCAGAATTAGTGCCAGCATCCGACCCAGCGCGATGAGCGCTTCAAGCTTATAGGCCCAGTCCGAATCGAGTTGTGCAAGGGCTATGCCATCCCACTGAGCCAGCTCGTCGCGCAGTTTTTTGAGTACGGCAGCCGAGTCAACGCGTGGTGTGACAACGAACGCGTCGGGAAGGGGATTTCGGTCCAGCGCTTCGATGACATCCCCCAGCGAACTGTCCTGTTGCATTTTTTTGAGCGCGTCGTCGCGGGAAATGAACAGGCTGCCGGCGATCTCGGGGTGCTGGGCGAGCCGGGTGCGAATGCTTTCGATCGTCTGGTCATTACTTTTTGTGGTCAGATAAAGACTGATCTCCGGTTTGCCGGGAAGTTGTTCCGCCAGTGTTTGAGCATTTTTGAGCAGGGTATACACGCCCGCCGGCAGACTGAGTGCAATGCCGATCACCAGAATATTGAGTATGCCGCCCAGCGGGGAGGCAAAAATGCGCCGAAGTGCCGACTGGATCAGAAAGCGCTGATGGCCGAATTTCCCCGTCATACCAGCGCTCCTGATTTTAGGGTGATCCGCCGGACACCTTCGTCCTCGAGCACGCTCTGGTCGTGGGTGGAAATCAGCAGGGTGGCACCGACCTGGTGGAAGGAACGGAAGATTTCCATGATTTCACGAGAATAGTCAGCATCCAGATTACCAGTCGGTTCGTCGGCCAGCAGGATGGCGGGGCGATTGACGATGGCCCGCGCAATGCACAGACGCTGTTGTTCGCCACCGGACAGCGCGATGGGGTTGAGCTTTTCGCGCTTGAGCAGCCCCACCTTATCCAGGGCGGCGCGAACCCGCTTGCTGCTTTCGCGCGGATCGAAGCCGCAAATTTGCAGGGGTAGCAACACGTTATCGAACACGCTGCGGTCGAAGAGCAGCTTGTGATCCTGAAACACCAGCCCCAAATTTCGGCGCAAATAGGGCAACGCGGCCTCCTTGAGCACACTCACATTCTGATTGTTGACCAGTACGCTGCCGGAATTCGGGTGTTCGATTGCGGCGATCAGTTTGAGCAATGTGCTTTTCCCGGCGCCGGAGTGCCCGGTCAGGAATACCATTTCCCCTTCGGCGATATTGAAAGAGACGTTTTTGAGTGCCTCGTAACCGCCGGGATAGCGTTTGGAAACCTGGTTAAAGCGAATCATGCGCGCTCCAGCCCCAGCAGTGCGGTGACAAAATCTTCAGCCACGAACGGGCGCAGGTCATCGAGTCCTTCACCGACCCCGATGAAGCGCACCGGAATCGGATGGGTCTTGGCGATAGCGGCAATCACGCCGCCCTTGGCAGTGCCGTCGAGCTTGGTCAGAATCAGGCCGGTTACGCCCAGCGCATCATCAAAGGCCTTGACCTGCGAGAGTGCGTTCTGCCCGGTGTTGGCATCCAGCACCAGCAACACTTCGTGCGGCGCTGCCGGTGATTCCGCGCTTTCCGGCATCGCCTTGGCAACGACGCGCCTGACCTTTTTGATCTCTTCCATTAAATGGGCTTGCGTGGTAAGACGTCCGGCGGTGTCGGCGATCACAACGTCGATCTTGCGTGCCCGCGCGGCATTGACGGCATCGAAAATGACTGCGGCGGAATCCCCGCTTTCCTGCGAGATTACGGTGACATTGTTTCGCTCGCCCCAGGCCTGCAGTTGTTCACGCGCCGCGGCGCGGAACGTGTCGCCTGCCGCCAGCAGCACCGACAGCCCCTGACTTTGCAAATATTTGGCCAGTTTTCCGATGGAGGTGGTTTTGCCGACCCCGTTGACGCCGCAGATCATAATCACGAAGGGGCGATGCTGCCCGATCTCCAACGGCCGGGCCAGCGGTGCCAGCTGTTTGAGCAGGCACTCCGCCAGCGCCTGTCTGAGTTCCGGCGCCTCGGTAAGGCGTTGTTCCTTGACGCGATGGCGCAAATCGGCGAGCAGCGCATTTGTTGCGGGCATACCGACATCGGCGGTGATCAGGATGGTTTCCAACTCTTCGTAGAGGTCTTCATCGATCTTGCCGCCGCGCGAAAACAGATCGGAAATCTGGTTGCCCGTGCGCGCCAGCCCGGACTTCAGGCGGGCGATCCAGCCGCCATCGGTTGATGTGGCCGGTGTCGCAGGGTTATCTTTTTTGAGGAAACTAAACATGAATCAGCATGGCCGAAGGGCAAAAAAGTGTCGCATAATGCGGGCGCATTTTATGCTGATTAACCTGTCAGAGGCTAGAAAATATGAGGATTTTGCTGTTTTTGCTTGCGATTTTTCCGGGATTCACCGCCCACGCCAGCGTGTATGAACGCACACTGGAGAATGGTTTGAAGATCGTGGTCAAGGAAGATCACCGGGCGCCCGTGCTGGTTCAGCAAATCTGGTACAAGGCCGGGAGCATGGATGAACCCAGCGGCGTAACCGGGGTGGCACACGTTCTTGAACACATGATGTTCAAGGGAACGAAGGCCGTGCCGGCGGGTGAGTTTTCACGGCGCATCGCGGCGGCGGGCGGGCGTGAAAATGCGTTTACGAGCTATGACTACACCGCCTATTTTCAGCAGCTGCACCAGTCGAAACTGGCGCTGGCAATGCGACTCGAATCGGACCGTATGCAAAATTTGCAATTGTCCGGCGCTGAATTTTCCAAGGAGGTTAAAGTGGTGATGGAAGAACGGCGCTGGCGCACGGATGACGATGCCCAGTCGCTGTTGCAGGAGCAATTGCTCGCCAACATTTATCAACAGCATCCTTACCGGCATCCGGTGATTGGCTGGATGAACGATCTCGAGGCTTTGAGTGTGAATGATGCGCGCGCCTGGTACCGGCGCTGGTATGTGCCGAATAATGCGACGCTGGTGATAGCGGGCGATGTTGATGCCAAATCGGTGTTTGCGCTGGCCGAAAAATATTACGGGCGCATTCCTGCGCGGACTTTGCCGTTGCGGCGCGATTTTTCGGAACCGGCGCAAATGGGTATTAGGCGTCTGATGGTCAAGGCGCCGGCTGAGCTGCCGCAAATCATCATGGCTTATCACACGCCGGTGATCAGGGCTCCGCGGCAGGACTGGAAACCCTATGCGCTGGAAATTTTGGCCGGTGTGCTGGATGGCCATGCTTCCGCCCGGCTTAACAAGCATTTGGTGCGCGAGCAGCAGGTCGCCAGCGGTGTTGGTGCCGGATATGACTCGATCGCGCGCGGTCCGGGCTTATTTACGCTGGAGGCGACGCCCAGTGCGGGGAAAACCGTGGCCGATGTCGAAGCCGCCCTGCGTGCGGAAATTACCGCGCTGATCGAGACCGGCGTCAATGAAGAGGAATTGCGCCGGGTTAAGGCACAGGTCACCGCTTCTGAAGTTTACAAGCGCGATTCGCTGTTTTATCAGGCGATGCAGATTGGTCAGCTCGAAAGCATCGGGCTGGGTCACCAAGCCATTCCGCAAATGCTGGCCGGATTGCAGGCCGTCACGGCCGATCAGGTGCGCGCGGTGGCAGCCGAGTTTTTGCGCGATGATAATTTGACGGTCGCGGTACTTGATCCGCAGCCTTTGTCCGGCAAGCCCAAGTCTGTTCCTGCAGGAGGCGCACATGTTCGCTAAGTTTATTGCCGCAATGATGCTGTCCTGTGCGGCTGCCGGCGTTACCGCAACGCCGATGATCCAGCAGTGGCAAAGCGCCAGTGGCGCGCGCGTGCTGTTCGTCGAAAATCATGACATTCCGATGTTGGATGTCGCCGTGACTTTACCGGCGGGCAGTCGTTTCGATCATCCTGAAAAGTCCGGTGTTGCCGGACTGACCCAGCATCTTCTGGATTTGGGCGCGGGCGGGCTGGGTGAGGATGAAATTGCGCGCAACCTTGCCGACCTTGGCGCGCAGCTGGGCGGCAGTTTCGATCAGGATCGGGCCGTCGTTTCCCTGCGGACTTTGAGTAGTGAGGCGGAGCGAGGTCAGGCACTGGAAATCATGGCAAAGGTCGTGCAGCAGCCGGCTTTTCCGGAAGCTGTGCTGGCCCGTGAGAAGGCGCGTGTGATTGCGGCCTTGAAAGAAGCCGAAACCAAACCGGAAACCATCGCTGACAAGGCGTTTCAGAAAGCCGTCTTCGGTCAGCATGCCTACGCGCTGCCCGTCTCGGGTGAGCCGCTGACATTGCAGAAGGTCAATGTTCAGGATTTGCGCGATTTTTATGCGGCGCATTATCGCGCCGGCGCGGCCGTCGTGGCGATTATGGGAGACGCCTCCCGCGCGCAAGCCGAAAAAATTGCGCAGCAACTGACGGGCGCCTTGCCTACCGGAAAACCGGTTGAGCAAGCAGCTCCGGCGGTCGCCAGAATTGCGGCGAGCGAGCAGCGGATTAACCATCCGGCGAGTCAGAGTCATATCCTCGTCGGCGCACCCGGCATTGCGCGCAGCGACCCGGATTATTTTCCGTTGTACGTGGGAAACTATGTGTTGGGTGGCGGAGGGTTCGTTTCGCGGCTGATGAATGAGGTGCGCGAGAAGCGCGGCATGGCCTACAGCGTGTACAGCTATTTCATGCCGTTGCAGCAGGGGGGCGCATTCCAGATCGGTCTGCAAACCAAAAAGGACCAGGCCGACGAGGCGTTGCAGATCGTTCGCCAGACGCTGGCCGAATTTATTGCCAAAGGCCCGACCGACAAGGAATTGCATGCGGCGAAACAGAACATCGTGGGCGGGTTCCCATTGCGCATCGACAGTAACCGCAAGATTCTCGATTACCTCAGCATGATCGGATTTTATGATTTGCCGCTCACTTATCTGGAAGATTTCCCGCGCCGGGTCGAGCAGGTTAGCGCCGTGCAGGTGCGCGCTGCGTTTGCCCGGCATCTTGATACGGCGGCTATGGCAACCGTGATTGTCGGGGCGCCGGAGACGGGAGACGCAAAATAAACCGCTTGCGTATTATTGGCGGTGAATTGCGTAGTCGGGTGATCACCTTTCCCGATGCGCCGGGATTGCGGCCCACACCGGACCGCATTCGCGAGACGCTGTTCAACTGGTTGGGGCAGACGCTCTATGGCCGCACCTGCCTGGATTTGTTTGCCGGCAGCGGCGCGCTGGGTATCGAAGCGGCCTCGCGCGGTGCGGCGCAGGTGAGTTTTGTGGAGCTCAACCCTGCAGTGTTGCGTGCGCTCCGGGCCAATCTGAAAAACCTTGCGCTCGGCAACGTTTTCGTTCACCCGCAGGATGGGCTAGAATTCGCCACTCGCGATGTGAAGTGCTACGACGTGATCTTTCTGGATCCGCCTTTTGCCAGCGATTATTTGCCTAGGCTGCTCGAGGTTTTGCCGGCGCGCCTCAACCCGGGAGGGGTGGTGTATGTGGAATCCGGTGCGGCTGTGGATATTCCATCGTCCTGGCGGATATTGAAATCGGGTCGGGCGGGGCAGGTGTATTACCAATTATTAGGGCTGGGCGGCGATGATTAAGGTGGTGTATCCGGGGACGTTTGATCCCATCACGTGCGGCCATGAAGATGTGGTGCGGCGTGCGGCCGGGCTGTTTGACCAGGTTGTGGTGGCGGTTGCCGAAAGCCGGGCGCATACCCTGTTTTCGCTGGAAGAGCGGGTCGGGATGGCGCAGGCGGTATTTGCCGACTTTGCCAATGTGCAGGTTTGCGGATTTGGCGGTTTGCTCATGAATTTTGTGCGCAAATGCGATGCGCGGGTGGTGTTGCGCGGGTTACGGGCGGTGTCGGATTTCGAGTATGAATTCCAGCTTGCAGGCATGAATCGCAATCTGTATCCGGAGGTGGAGACGCTGTTCCTGACCCCAGCCGAGCAGTACACGTTTGTTTCGGCGACCATGGTGCGCGAGGTGGCCCGCTTTGGCGGCGATGTCAGCAAGTTTGTGTCGCCGCTGGTTGCGGAAAAATTGAAAACAAAAAACTAGTTTGATTTAACGAGGAGAGACGTATGGCACTGATAATTACCGACGAATGTATCAATTGCGATGTTTGCGAGCCGGAATGCCCCAACGATGCGATTTCCCAGGGCGACGAGATTTATGTGATTGATCCGAACAAGTGCACCGAGTGTGTCGGTCACTACGACACGCCGCAGTGCGTGGAAGTTTGTCCGGTGGATTGTATTCCCAAGGATCCTGCGCACGAGGAAAACGAGGCGCAGCTGCGGGCCAAATACGACCGTCTGATGGCGGCCAAAGGCTGATCCTTTTCACAGACGTAAAAAAGCCCGCCAGCAGGCGGGCTTTTTGTCGCCGGGATTTATTTTTTCGCGCCCAGCGTCAGCGCGTTTTGGCGGCCTAGCGCCAGCGCCTCAGTATTGGGTTCGGTCAGCCAGCCGTGCAGATTTTCCAGCGTCAGGTCGGCGAGCGCCTGCATCCAGTCGTCGCGGTCGTTCAGGCACGGGATGTAGTGATATTCGCCCCCGCCTGCGTGCTGGAAATCCTCCTTGCCTTCCTGTGCGATTTCTTCCAGAGTCTCCAGGCAGTCAGCCACAAAGCCGGGGCAGACAACATCCACGCGGGCCGTCTTCTGTGCGCCCAGCGCCTTGAGGGTGGTCGTGGTGTAGGGCTGCAGCCACTCGGCCTTGCCAAAGCGGGACTGGAAACTTACGGCGTACTGTTCCTGGGTTAATTCCAGCGCCTCTGCCAGCAGACGCCCGGTCTTGCGACATTCGCAATGATAGGGGTCGCCCTTGTCCAGGGTATAGCGCGGCAAACCATGGAAGCTCATGACGAGTTTTTCCGGACGGCCATGCGTCTGCCAGTAAGCGCGGACGTTGCCGGCAAGTGCCGCGATATAGCCGGGATCATCATGGAAGTGTTTGATCGTGCGCACGGCAGGCGTGTTGCGCAGGGATTGCAATTCGCGATAGACAATATCGGTAACGGTGGCCGTGGTGCTGGCCGCATATTGCGGATACATCGGCACAACGAGAATACGCTGGCAATTTTGCGCCTTGAGTTTTTTGAGGACGCTCGCAATTGACGGATTGCCGTAGCGCATTGCGTATTCCACGACCACCGGGCCGGTTGTCTTTTGGGTCAGAATTTCGCGCAATTTCCCGGTTTGTTTTTCCGTGTAAACCCGCAGTGGTGAACCTTCCGTCATCCAGATCGAAGCATATTTTGCCGCCGATTTTTTCGGGCGCACATTCAGGATAATGCCGTTAAGGATGAGCCACCAGACGGCGCGGGGAATTTCCACCACGCGCGGATCACCGAGAAATTCCTTCAGGTAGCGCCGCACGGCGGGTGTGGTCGGCGCATCCGGTGTGCCGAGGTTGACCAGCAGGATGGCAGTTTTTTCAGGCGTGCCATGGTGAAATTCGGGTTCGGTTTGGTAACGCATATTCTTCCTTCTAGTGGTGTGACAGGGCATTGCCGAGCAGGCGCGCGGTAATGTCGACGATGGGGACGACGCGCTGGTAATCCATGCGTCTAGGGCCGATCACGGCGAGTGTGCCGACGATCTGGTTATTGGCGGAATAGGGCGCGGTAATCACGCTGCATTCCTCCAGCGAGGCGAGTCCGGACTCGGCCCCGACAAAAATGTGGATGCCTTGGCCTTTGCGACCGGCCTCCAGCAAATGCAGCAAATCGGTTTTTTGTTCAAACAGGTTGAACAGTCCGCGCATTCGGGTCATATCGGCAGACAGATCCTGCACGTCCAGCAGCTTATGTTCGCCGCGAATTACATAATTTTCAGCCTGATTGGCCACAGCTTCGTCACCAGCGGCCAGCACGGCCTGCATAAGCGCGCCCAAATCATCCCGCAGCTGGCGCAATTCGTTGTGCAGCTTTTCGCGAATACCGGAAAAACTGCAACCGAGATAATGCTGATTGAAGAAGTTGCCGGCTTCCGTCAGTTGCGACTGGGTATAGTCACGTTCCATCAGCAGAACCCGGTTTTCCACCTCGCCATCCGGCATAACGATGATCAGCAGGATGCGCTTTTCCGCCAGCCGCAAAAATTCGATCTGGCGCACCCGCAGGGCGTCGCGGCGCGGCGTAGCGACCACGCCGGCAAACTGGGTCAGTTCGGCGAGCAGGGTGGAAGCCTGATTGATCAAACGGGAGGGATTGTCCGGCTGCAGCCGGTGTTCCAAAAGTCGGAGCCGGGATTCATCCAGCGGCTGGGCGACCATCATGGTGTCGATAAAGAGACGGTAGGCCAGCGCGGTAGGCACCCGGCCGGCGGAGGTATGGGGGCTACTGACCAGCCCGATCTCTTCAAGATCCGCCATGACATTGCGAATGGTGGCCGAGCTGACCTCCAGGCCGGAATATTGCTGCAAGGCCCGTGAGCCGACCGGCTGACCTTCACGGATGTGACGTTCCACCAGAGTTTTCAGCAGGATTTGGGCGCGTTCATTCAGCATGGCGGGATTCTATCATCGTCACCCCTTCTGCCTGCCGAACAGATTGACAGTCACCTGGCGCATGGCTACATTACTGACCGGTCAGTCAGTTTTGTGGTTTATCTTCCGAAATCGATGTCAACTTCCGATTCACGTCAGCGTCGCAAACAGGCGCGTCCGGCCGAATTGATGGCGGCGGCGCTGGATCATTTCGTGCAGCGCGGATTTGCCGCAACGCGTCTGGAAGATGTCGCTACACAGGCCGGAGTCTCCAAAGGCACGCTGTATCTGTATTTCGGCAGCAAGGAAATGCTGTTCAAGGCGGTGATCCAGCAGGGTATCCTACCGGCACTGGAAGAAGGTGAAACCTTGCTCAGTCAGCATCAGGGTGATGCGCGCAGCCTGCTGCAGGCACTGGTGCTGCGCTGGTGGGCGATGGTCGGCAGCACGCCGTTGGGCGGCATTCCGAAACTGATGATCGCCGAAGCCGGGAATTTCCCCGAGGTGGCGCAGTATTATTACGAACAGGTGATTGTGCGCATCCGCAGTTTGTTGCGCCGGGTTTTGCAGCGCGGCATCGAGGCTGGTGAATTCCGTCCTCTGGATATGGAATCCTGCATTGACGTGATTCTTGCGCCGCCGCTGATGCTGGCGATCTGGCGTTATTCGTTGGTGCCGCAGGGTTGCGGCAAGCAGGACCCGGAGACGTATTTGAATACGCATTTGGAATTATTGTTGAACGGATTAAGCGTCAGGGAGTGAATGACATGAAACGACTGGTTTTAATTTCCGGAATGGCGCTGTTGCTGGCGGCTTGTGGCAAGGAGGCGCCCGCCCCCGCCAAAGTCGAACAGCCTGTTCTGACGCACGTGGTCGGGACGCTGGCGGGCGCGGAGGATACGACCTACAGCGGTGAAATTCATGCGCGCCACGAGACCACGCTGGCTTTTCGGGTGCCCGGAAAAATGATTGAACGCACGGTCGATGCGGGCACGGTGGTGCAGGCCGGTCAGGTGCTGGCCCGTCTGGATCCGGTCGATACCGGATTGCAGGCCAGTGCCGCAGAATCGCAATTCCAGCTGGCCGAGGCCGATGCGAAGCGCTACCGCGAATTGCGTGCGCGCGGATTTGTGAGTCAGGCCGCACTCGATGCCCGGGAAACAACCCTCAAAGCCGCGGCCGCCCAAGCGGGGCTGTCCCGCAACCAGACGTCCTACACGGTGTTGCGGGCAGACCATGCCGGCGTAATCGCGGCGACGCTGGTCGAAGTTGGGCAGGTCGTGGGTGCCGGACAAGCGGTTTTGAGGCTGGCGCAGGCAGGCGTGCGCGAGGTGCAGCTGGCGATTCCGGAATCACGTCTAAACAAAGTCAAACTCGGGATGCCAGCCACAATTCGCATCTGGGCAGATGACGGGCTGGCCGCGAGCTATACGGGCCATTTGCGCGAGCTTTCGGCCGTGGCCGATCCACTGAGCCGGACGTATGCTGCCCGCGTGACCCTGGAAGGGAAAGCGGCTTTGCCCGCGCTCGGAATGAGTGCGCGCGTGACTTTCGCCGAGGGCAAGGAAGCTGCTTCTGCCTGGCAGATTCCCCTGAGTGCGGTTTTTCAGCAGGGTGAAAAGGCGGCCGTCTGGGTGGTGGGCGCCGATCAGCGGGTCACTTTGCGGCCGGTGAGGATTTCCGCCTGGCAGGATGATCACGCCATTGTGAGCAACGGTCTGGTCTCCGGCGAACGAATTGTGGCGGCCGGAGTACACAAGCTGAGTCCGGGTGAAAAAATCCGCGTGGCGGATAACGGACCGGCGCGATGAAACGCTTTCCCAACTTATCCGCCTGGGCGCTGACGCATCAGCAGATGGTGCTGTATCTCATCATTGTTCTGATGGCGGCTGGCGTGCTGTCCTACTTCAAACTGGGGCGCGCCGAAGACCCGGATTTCACGTTCAAAGTCATGGTCGTCCGCACGCTCTGGCAGGGCGCATCGGCGGAAGAAGTTGAGCACGAGCTGACCGAGCGAATCGAAAAGAAGCTGCAGGAAACTGCGTGGGTGGATATCGTGCGCTCGGCCTCGAAGCCGGGCGAGTCGCTGGTCTTTGTGCTGCTCAAGGATTACACCCCTAAAGCCGAAGTGCCGGAAGCCTGGCGGCAGGTCCGTAAAAAACTTGATGACATCAGGCATACCTTGCCCGCCGGTGTGCAGGGGCCGTTCCCCAATGATGAATTTGGCGATGTGTTGATCAATGTGTTCGCGCTTACCGGCGACGGTTTTGATCTGGCGGATTTACGCCGCGAGGCGGATCGGATGGCGCTGGAATTGCGCAGCGTACCGGATGTGAAACGCGTCGAGCTGATCGGTGTGCAGGATGAAAAGATTTACATCGATGTGGCACCGCAGCGTCTGGCCAGCCTGGGGATCAGTGTGGGCCAGATTGCCGATGCGCTGAACAAACGCAACGCCGTGGCGCCGGCCGGATTTGTTGAAACTGGCACCGAGCGTGTGCGCTTGCGGGTCAGCGGCGCCTACGACAGCATTGCGCAAATCCGTGAGACCGATTTGCTGGTCAACGGCAAGCATTTCCGCTTGGGCGATATTGCCAAAGTGACCCGCGGATTGGTTGATCCGGCTGCGCCGCAAATGCGCGTTGCAGGGCAGCCCGCGATCGGGATCGGTGTGATCATGACCAAGGGCGGCAACGTGATCCAGCTTGGCGACAATCTCAGGAACACCATGCGCGAACTCACGGCGGCTTCGCCGCGGGGCATCGAGATGCACGTGATTGCCGATCAGCCCGAAGTCGTGAAGGGGTCAATTCATCTGTTCGAAAACTCGCTGACTGAAGCGATTCTCATTGTGCTCGCGGTTTCGTTTATCAGCCTGGGCTGGCGCACCGGCACGGTGGTTGCCCTTTCGATTCCACTGGTGCTGGCGATCACCTTTTTCCTGATGAAAATTTTCGGGATCGACCTGCAGCGTATTTCCCTCGGCGCGCTTGTGATTGCGCTGGGTTTGCTGGTGGACGATGCCATCATCGCGGCCGAAATGATGGTGGTTAAAATGGAACAGGGCTGGGACCGTTTCAAGGCGGCCACCTTTGCCTACACTTCAACGGCGTTTCCGATGCTCACAGGCACGCTGATTACCGCCGCCGCATTCACGCCGGTCGGATTTTCAAAGTCTGCGGCCAGTGAATACACGATCTCCATTTTTCAGGTGGTCACTATCGCGCTGCTGACCTCGTGGATTGTGGCCGTGGTATTTACGCCGTATCTGGGATTCAAAATTCTTGATCCCAAAAAACTGGTCGCACGTGCCCAGCGCCATGGCGAAGATATTTATGACACACCGTTTTACCGGCGCTTCCGCGCGCTGGTGACCTGGTGCCTGCATCACCGCTGGCGGGTGATCGCGGCCACGGTGCTGATTTTTATTCTGTCGATGGGTGCTTTTGGCAAGTTCGTGCAACAACAGTTTTTCCCCGCCGCCAGCCGATTGGAATTGATGATTGACGTCTGGCTACCGCAGGGGGCATCGCTCAAGGCGACGGGGCGTGAAGTTGAACGCATCGAACAATTGCTTAAAAATGATCCCGCCGTGAATTACTACTCGTCCTATGTGGGCAACGGCTCACCGCGATTTTTCCTGTCACTGGATCAGCAATTGTTCGCCGACAACTTTGGCCAGTTCGTGATCGTGACCAAAAATCTGGAAGGGCGGGAATCTCTGAAGAAGCGGCTGGAAGAACGCTTTGCCTCGGCGGATTTCAGCCATCTGCGCGTGCGTGTGGTGCGTCTTGAAAACGGCCCGCCGATCGGCTATCCGGTCCAGTTCCGGGTGATGGGTGAAGATGTGTCCACCGTGCGCCGCCTGGCCGAGCAGGTCTCCGAGCTCATGCGTGCCAATACGCATCTGCAAAACGTCAATTTTGACTGGAACGAGAAGGTCAAGAGCGTCGCGGTGGAGATCGATCAGGATCGGGCGCGGCAGCTGGGAACGTCCAGTCAGGAAGTGGCGCGGGCCTTGCAGACCTGGCTGAATGGTGTGGCGCTGACCCAGTACCGTGAGGCCGACCAGTTGATCGATGTGGTCTGGCGCGGCGACGCAAATCAGGAAACCCGCTCCCTGCAACGCTTGCCGGATCTGGATATTCCGCTGGCGGACGGTCGCCACGTTCCGTTGGCGCAGGTGGCGAAGCTGGTGCCGGTTCAGGAAGAAGGCATCATCTGGCGACGCAATCGGCTGCCGACCATGACTGTTCGGGCCGATATGGCCGACAGCGTGCAACCGGCAACGGTATCCGCCCAGCTGAATCGTGAACTCGATAAGCTGCGCGCCAGTCTGCCAGCCGGCTACCACATCGAAATGGGTGGCAGCGTGGAAGAATCCGCCAAGGGCGAAACGGCCATTGCGGCGGTGGTGCCGATGATGCTGATTGGCGTGATTACCCTGTTGATGATCCAGTTGCAAAGCATCAGCCGGACGGTGATGGTGCTGCTCACCGCGCCGTTGGGACTGATCGGCGTGGCTTTTGCGCTGTTGCTGTTCCAGGTGCCTTTCGGCTTTGTCGCGAATCTGGGCTTCATTGCGCTTGCGGGCATGATCATGCGCAATTCGGTGATTCTTGTGGACCAGATTCGTCAGGATGAAGATGCGGGCAAGTCTCAATGGGAGGCGATCATCGGTGCGACCGTCCGTCGTTTCCGCCCCATTATGTTGACCGCGAGTGCGGCAATTCTGGCGATGATCCCGCTAACCCGACAGGTATTTTGGGGGCCGATGGCGGTTTCCATCATGGGCGGACTGGTCGTGGCAACGCTGCTGACCTGCCTGTTCCTGCCGGCGCTGTACGCGGCCTGGTATCGGGTCAAGGCGCCTTCGGGCGCGTAGCGTAGCACCGCGCGTTGTGGTTTAATCGCGGCCATGAAATTTCCCTTTCAGACGGTCGCGCTTATCGGCAAACACAAGTCCCCGGACGTGGCTGCGCCCATGTGCCAGCTCGCCGAATTTTTGTCGGGCCGCGGTTTGCGCGTTGTGATCGATTCAATTTCGGCCGAGCATCTGGCAGGGAATACTTTTCCCGCCTTGCCGCTCGACGAAATTGCGCGATCGGTTGATCTGGCCATCGTGATCGGCGGTGACGGCACCATGCTGAACATTGCCCGTGCGCTGGCCCCGCATCACGTGCCGCTGGTCGGCGTCAATCAGGGCCGCGTGGGATTTCTGACCGATCTGACGCTGGACAATCTCCACGAAAGTATCGGCGCCATTCTGGACGGACAGTTTGTCACCGAGCAGCGCTTGTTGCTGGGCGGACGAGTAATGCGCGAGGGCGTTGAGGTCTTCGCCGGCTCCGCGCTGAACGAGGTTGTCGTACACCGCAGCACGATCAGCAGCATGGTTGAGTTCGAGGTTCGCATTGATGGCGAATATCTCTACAACCAGCGCGCTGACGGCCTGATCATTTCGACGCCAACCGGTTCGACCGCTTATGCCATGTCGGCGGGCGGGCCGATCATTCATCCTGGACTGGAAGTGCTGGAACTGGTGCCGGTGTCGCCGCACACACTGAGCAACCGCCCGATTGTGGTAAACAGCCGTTCCGAAATCGAATTGCTGATGCATCGCACGGCCGACATCTGCGTGCGCTACGACAGCCACACCCATTTCGATTTGCAATTGCACGACAAGCTGGTGGTGACCCGCCAGCCAGACAACGTCTGCCTGTTGCATCCCGTGGGGCACAGTTATTACCACACCCTCCGCGAAAAACTGCTCTGGAACCAGATGCTCTAAATGCTGAAGTTTCTGAGCATTCGCGATTTCGTTATCGTCTCCACGCTTGAGCTGGATTTCGCGTCCGGCTTTACCGCCCTGACCGGGGAAACCGGCGCGGGCAAATCCATTTTGATCGATGCACTTTCTTTGGCCTTGGGCGAACGCGGCGATGCTGCGCTGATCCGCAACGGCTGCGAGCGTGCGGAAATTTCCGCTGAATTCGATATCGCCGCTTTGCCGCAGGCGGAAGCCTGGCTGCGCGAACAGGCGTTTGAGGGCGACGAGGGCGTGTGTTTGTTGCGCCGGGTGATTGAGACGGGCGGGCGCTCACGCGGATTCATCAACGGTCGCAGCGCCACGCTGCAACAAATGCGCGAAGTCGGCGAATGGCTGCTCGACATCCACGGGCAACATGCCCACCAGTCGCTGTTGCGACCCGCCGTGCAGTACGACCTGCTCGACGGCTATGCGGGTGCGGTCGCACTGGCGCAGGAAGTCGGCAATTTGTATCGGAGTTGGCAAACGGCGCAGCGCCGCCGTATCGAGGCCGGTGAGCTGGCCGGAGCCCTGCAGGCCGAGCGCGAGCTGCTGCAATTTCAGCATGATGAATTGCAGGTGCTCGATTTCGATCCCGGGCAATGGGCCGATACGCAGGCTGAGCATACTCGCTTGTCGCACGCCGCCGCGCTGCTGGAAGCCGCTGCCTTTGGCGTGGAAACGCTGGGCGAAGCCGAAATGGCGAGCCTCACGCAACTGAATGCCGTGCTTGCGCGCTTGCGCGATGCTGCAAACTACGATGCCAGCCTCGGCGACATCCTGAAAATGCTCGAAAGCGCGCAGGCCGAATTGCAGGAAACGGTCTATGCCTTGCGGCACTATCACCAGCATCTGGATAACGACCCGGCGCGTCTCGCACAGCTCGATGCCCGCATTCGTGCCGTGCTGGATGCCGCGCGGAAATATCGCGTTGCGCCGGAACAGTTGGGCGAGGTGTTCGAGCAGTGCGCGCGGCGATTGGCGGAACTTGCCGGTTGTGCGGATGTTGAAGCGCTGCGCCGGGTTGAAGCCGAGGCAGAGCGCGCCTATCTGGGCAAAGCCCGCGAATTGAGCGCGATTCGCCAGACCGCCGCACAACGTCTGGCAGCAGAAATTACCGAATCCATGCAAACGCTGGCAATGGCGGGGGGCACCTTTGCCGTGGCTTTATTGCCCTCGGAAAATTCCGCGCGCGGACTGGAGCGGGTCGAGTTTCAGGTCGCGGCCAATCCGGGAACGCCGCCCCGCAGTCTGTCCAAAGTCGCCTCCGGCGGCGAATTGTCGCGCATCAGCCTCGCCATTCAGGTGGTGCTGAGTCGTCTGGCCAGTGTGCCGACCCTGATTTTTGACGAAGTGGATAGCGGGATCGGCGGCGCCGTCGCCGAACGGGTGGGGCGGATGTTGCGCCAGCTGGGGCGTCAATGCCAGGTCTTGTGTGTGACCCATCTGCCGCAAGTGGCCGCGGCGGCAGATCAGCAATGGCAGGTCAGCAAAGCCTTGCGGGACGGGCAAACGCTGAGCCATATCGCGCCGCTGGCAGGCGAAGCGCGCATCGAGGAAATCGCCCGCATGCTGGGCGGCCTGGAAATTACCGCGACGACGCGCCAGCATGCGCGTGAAATGCTGGCCCACGCGGGATAACCGGGCTGCGTATCCGGGCTGGCTTGAGGTATCATTCGCCGCTTGAAATTGAAACGAACGGACTGGTTGGTATGCGCATACATCTGATTCTGGCAGCCGTGCTGCTCTCTTCCTGCAGTTATCTGGAGACGCCGTTACTGTCGCCCTACAAAATGGACATCCGGCAGGGTAATTACATTACTGCCGAGATGCGCGACAAGCTGCGTCTGGGGATGACCAAATCGCAGGTGCGATTTGTGCTGGGCACGCCGATGCTGAGCGACCCGTTTCATGCCGCGCGCTGGGATTATGTTTACCGCTTGGAGCATGAGGGCAAGGTCGTCGAGCAGTATGACCTGACCGTTTTTTTCGAGGGCGACAATCTGGCGCGCGTGCTTGAGGCCGGCAAACCCGTGACACTTGAATCCATGCCGTCGCCGGAACCGGTGGCCGTGCCCGCTGAAACAGTCGCCCCCGAAGCGCCCGCCTCGGAAGGAGTAAAACCATGAGTCAGCTCCGGATTGCGATTGCCGGCTGCGGCGGGCGTATGGGCAAGGTCTTACTGGACTGTGTAGCCGAGTCCGACGACCTGCAACTGTACGCCGCGCTGGAACACGCGGGCAGCCCCTTCATCGGCAACACCGTTGCGGAAGGCGTGAAAATCAGCGCCGACATTGAAAATGCGCTCAAGGGCGCGGACGTGCTGATCGACTTCACCCGCCCCGAAGGCACGATGCAGCATCTGGAAATCTGTCGCGCACTTGGCGTCAACATGGTCGTCGGCACCACTGGCCTCAATGCGCAGCAAAAAGCCGCGCTGGGTGCGGCGGCGCAAAACATCGGCATCGTCTTTGCACCCAACATGAGCGTGGGCGTGAACCTCGTATTCAAACTGCTGGAAACAGCCGCCCGCGTTTTGAATGAAGGCTACGACATCGAAGTCATCGAAGCGCATCACCGCCACAAGGTCGACGCGCCTTCCGGTACCGCGCTCGGCATGGGCGAAGTGCTGGCGCGTACACTCGGGCGCGATCTCGAAAAATGCGCGGTTTACGGCCGCGAAGGCGTGACCGGCGAACGCGATCCTTCCACCATCGGCTTTGCCACCGTGCGCGGCGGCGACATCGTGGGCGACCATACCGTGTTGTTTGCGGGCATCGGCGAGCGTGTCGAAATCACCCACAAAGCCAGCAGCCGTGCCACCTTCGCACTCGGCGCGTTGCGCGCCGCGCGCTTCCTCAAGGCCAACAAGGCCGGCTTGTACGACATGCAGGATGTGCTGGGGTTGAAGTAAAGAGTTTTTGCTTTTGGCAAAGAAGCTGAAAAGAGAGCGGTCATTCTGAGGGCTACTTATCGGCCATAAGAGACACTGAGTAATTACTGAAATGGCTTTCAAATCGGAAAGTAGCGATGTCTGCTTCACACCCAGCAACGGTCGTTCATGAACACCGATTTGATGTTTCGCGGGCGATGCTTGCTAACCCATTTCTGTCTGTGGTGACCGTCCGTTATGTTGCAGGACTATTCAGATATTGAAGTTCTGGATTGTGGACTAAGTGGACGCGACTAAGCAAGGCAATGATATTTCCATTTCCAGCCCACCTGAAGTAAGGTTCTTCGCCCCGATCTTTCCCCCATGAATCGCCCCGAGTTTCGTGGAGGCTTGTTGGTTTAAGTAACGTTGGCAGTCTCCGTCTTGGCTAACTGCCGGTAGTATTGTGCCTCAGCTTCTGCGGGCGGGATATAGCCGATGGGTTCGAGCAGGCGTTGATGGTTGAACCAGGACACCCATTCCAGCGTCGCCAGTTCCACCGATTCCCTGTTCTTCCATGGCCCTCGTTTGTGGATCAACTCTGTCTTGTACAGCCCGTTGATCGTCTCGGCCAGAGCGTTGTCGTAACTGTCTCCCCGGCTGCCAACAGAAGGTTCCACCCCAGCCTCGCCAAGCCGCTCGGTGTAGCGGATGGAGACATACTGCGAGCCTCTGTCCGAGTGGTGAATCAGACTTCCCAGTTCCGGCTGGCGCGCATATAGCGCCTGCTCCAGTGCATCCAGCACGAAGTCCGTGTGCATGCTGGTGCTGACCCGCCAGCCCACGATGCGGCGTGCGAACACGTCGATGACGAAGGCCACATAGAGCCAGCCCTGCCACGTCGAGACATAGGTGAAGTCCGCCACCCATAGCTGGTTGGGGCGATCCGCCCTGAATTGCCGATTGACGCGATCCAGCGGACAAGGGAGGTTCTTATCGGGCCGGGTGGTCTTGATGACCTTGCCGCGCCGGGCACCTTCCAGACCCAACCGTTTCATGAGCCGCTCAACCGTGCAGCGGGCCACCGGCACCTCTTCGCGATTGAGCTGACGCCAGACCTTGTCTGCACCATAGACCTGGAAGTTGGCATGCCAGACGCGCTGAATCTGGGGCACCAAGGCATCATCACGTTGGGCGCGTGCGCAGCGCAATACCGGATTACGCTGCGTCGCAGCATGTCGCCGATCCCCTGACGGGGCGATCTGCAACACTTTGCAGATCGGCTCGACCCCGTAGGTGTCGCGATGCCGGTCGATGAACGACCTCAGGATTTGAGTTTGCGGTCGAGCTCCGCCTGGGCAAAAAAAGCGCTGGCCAGCTTCAGGATCTCATTGGCGCGGCGCAATTCCTTCACTTCACGTTCCAATGCCTTGATGCGGTCACGCTCCTCGCTGGTGATGCCGTCGCGCAGACCATGATCGATCTCGTGCTTCTTCACCCAGTCATGCAGTGTTTGTAGAACACAGCCAATCTTCGGCGCAATCGATTCAATGGCCGACCATAGGGATGGATACTCGTTGCGATGCTCTTGCACCATGCGCACGGCGCGCTCGCGTACTTCGGGGGAATACTTGTTTGATTTGTTCATGGCTCCATTCTCTTAAGATTTGGAGCCTCCTCAAAATCCGGGGCGATTCATATCGCGCAACCTAGCACTCTCGTTCAAAATCTCTGCCCACTCTGTATCTGTGAACACACGAGAGCGCGTGTGAAAAGCTTTCCCTTCAGGTCCTTCGAGCGAGAACGTGCCGCCACGTCCTTCGATCACATCGATGATGAGTTGCGTGTGTTGCCAATATTCGTATTGCGATTTGCTCATATAGAAGGGGCAGCCGCCGATATCACCCAGATATTCGTCACCCGCACCGATGGTGAGTTCGCCGGGCAAATAACAATTGGCCGCACTGTTGTCGCAGCACCCGCCTGATTGGTGGAACATCAGTTCACCGTATTTCTGCTTTAAGAGTTCGATCAGATCTAGTGCGGCCTCAGTTGCAATCACTTTTTCGACCATGTCGTTTCCTCCAGTAAAACGGGGCGGTTGCCCGCCCCATGGGTGAATTAATCCAATTCAAAGAATCAGAAGAAGCCCAGTTTCTGTTCGCTGTAGCTCACCAACAGATTCTTCGTTTGCTGGTAGTGGTCGAGCATCATCTTGTGCGTCTCGCGACCGATACCCGATTCTTTGTAACCGCCGAATGCAGCGCCGGCAGCGTAGTCGTGGTAGCAGTTGGTCCACACACGACCTGCCTTGATCGCACGACCCATGCGATACGCCACGTTGCCGTTGCGGCTCCACACACCCGCGCCCAAGCCATACAGCGTGTCGTTGGCGAGCGCCAGTGCTTCTGCTTCATCCTTGAATGTGGTCACCGCCAACACGGGGCCGAAGATCTCTTCTTGGAAGATGCGCATCTTGTTGTGGCCTTTGAACAGGGTAGGTTGCACGTAATAGCCGCCGGCCATATCGCCCGTGAGATTGGCTTGTCCACCTCCTGCCAATACTTGCGCACCTTCTTGTTTACCTAGGTCGAGGTAAGACAGAATCTTGGTGAGCTGTTCCTTGGAGGCTTGCGCGCCCATCATGGTGTCGGTGTCCAGCGGGTTGCCCTGCTTGATGGCGGCAACACGTTTCAGCACACGCTCCATGAACTTGTCGTAGATGGATTCATGGATCAGTGCGCGAGAAGGGCAGGTGCAAACCTCGCCTTGGTTGAACGCGAACAACACCAAGCCTTCGATCGCTTTGTCGAGGAAGCCATCGTCTTTGTCCATCACGTCTGCAAAGAAGATGTTCGGTGACTTGCCGCCCAGTTCCAGTGTGGCGGGAATCAAGTTGTTCGCTGCTGCTTGAGCAATCACACGGCCTGTCGTGGTCGAGCCAGTGAACGCGATCTTGGCGATGCGCTTGCTGGTGGCAAGTGGCATCCCTGCTTCGCGCCCGAAACCGTTGACGATATTCAGCACGCCCGGTGGCAGCAGGTCTGCGATCAGGTCCATCAAGATCAAGATGCTGATCGGAGTGGACTCGGCGGGCTTCAGCACCACGCAGTTTCCTGCACCTAGCGCAGGTGCTAGTTTCCATGCTGCCATCAAGATAGGGAAGTTCCACGGAATGATTTGGCCGACCACGCCCAAGGGTTCATGGAAATGGTAAGCGACTGTGTTCTCGTTGATCTCGGACAGGTGGCCTTCTTGCGCGCGTAGGCAGCCCGCGAAGTAGCGGAAGTGATCGACTGCCAAAGGAATGTCGGCATTCAATGTCTCGCGGATGGCTTTGCCGTTGTCCACGGTCTCGGCATAAGCCAGCACTTCCAGATTGTCTTCGATACAGTCGGCGATCTTCAGCAATACATTAGAGCGCTCGGTGATAGAGGTATTGCCCCATTTGTCAGCAGCGGCGTGCGCGGCATCCAGTGCCAGCTCGATGTCTTCTGCGCCGGATCGTGCAGCCTTGGTGTACACCTTGCCACTGACTGGCGTGATGACATCGAAGTATTCACCTTTAACAGGGGCTACCCATTTGCCGCCGATGAAATTGTCGTATTTGGCTTTGTAGGAAATCTTGGCACCAGCGGTGCCGGGGGCTGCATAAATCATTATGTCTTCTCCTCTTTATATTGATTGACGATCAAGCAGATCGCTCCCACTTCTGTGCTGCGTACTTTATTACGCAAGGAGCAGGCCAACCCAGCCTTTAGGCAAAGGGGATTGATTTCATACGAAATATTTATTAGAGGTTTTCATCGTGAGGGACGGTGTGACGCCCCCATTTAAGACAGGTGTCACAAAATGTGACAGTCGGACATGTTTTCAGGACTTAGCTATTGCACCGCCTTGCTATCCTTTTATACTCCGCCAACGTTCCAGCGCATCACCTTGGGGAGATCAGGATCCTATGACTCAATCAGCATTAGCTTTGCGCAAAGCGCGCTCGCACCTGTTGCAATACGGAGAGTGTCCTAACGGCGCACTCGATGAACGTATCGCACGTTCTTGGCGACGTAGTTTGGAAGCGGGTGTGTTGCCCACCGGTAGGTTGCAGGTAGTCGACCCACTCACAGGTAACGAGCTGCGTTACGCCTTAGCGACCAACCAAGACCTGTTGGCGCATTCACGCCCTGTCATGGAATACCTGCATCAACAAGTGAAACACAGCCAAAGCATGGTGATCCTTGCCGACAAGAACGCCACGCTGATGCACACCATGGGGGATGTGGATTTCCTCAACAAAGCGGAACGCGTTGCGTTGTCCTCCGGTTCGTGTTGGCAGGAACGCTATCGCGGGACGAATGCCATCGGCACTGCAGTGGCTGAAGCAAGTTCGGTTGAGATCAATGGCGCGGAACATTTCCTTGAGCGCAACGGTTTTCTCACTTGCGCGGCAGCCCCCATCATGTCGGCGGATGGCAAGTTGCTGGGCATCATCGACATCTCGGGAGACCACCGCAGCCGTCATCCACACACCTTGGGCTTGGTCAGCATGGCCGCACGCATGATCGAGAACCGCTTGGTGCTAGCGAGTTGCCAGCGTCACATTCGATTGCATCTGCACACACATCCCGAAGGCATAGGCTCGGTGGCCGAAGGCATCATTGCGCTATCTCCAGATGGATGGATCGTTGGGGCGAACCGAACCGGATTGGAGATGCTGCATCTGTCGCCAAACGACATTGGCAGTGCCAAAGTGGGAGATGTGCTGGATGTGCGTTTGGATGAAATACTGTCTCGCAACTCGCATCGCATTGCTTCACCTAGGCATATCCATTTACATGACGGTACGCCCATGTTCATGCAGGTGCATACCGTAGAAGGCACGTTCAACTCAGCACCCTCTGTGGCACAAGCGACACCTACGGATGCTTTGAGCAAGCTCGATCTCGGCGATCCGCTGTGGCATAGCGCTACTGACAAAGCACGTCGCGTCGCTGGCAAACCCATCCCAATCTTGTTGCATGGCGAGTCTGGCGTGGGTAAAGAATTGTTCGCACGTGCCGTGCATGAAAGCGGAGCGCGTTGCGGCAAACCCTTTGTCGCCATCAATTGCGCAGCCTTGCCGGAACATCTCATCGAGGCGGAACTGTTTGGCTATTCACCCGGTGCGTTCACTGGTGCGCGCAGAGAAGGTTACATCGGTCGCCTGCGAGAGGCTCATGGCGGCACACTGTTCTTGGATGAGATCGGCGATATGCCACTCGCCATGCAGACGCGCTTGTTGCGAGTGTTACAGGAGCGGCAAGTGACACCACTTGGCGGCGGCAAAGCAGTTGAAGTGGATTTCAGTCTGGTCTGCGCCACGCATCGCAAGCTGCGCGAGGACGCGGACAAAGGTATCTTCCGAAGCGATCTGTACTACCGCATCAATGGCTTGACGGTGAAACTCCCTGCCTTGCGTGAGCGCACCGACTTCCAAGCACTCACCGAGCGCATCTTGGCCGAACACAACCCCGAGCGTGCCATCCATCTCAAGCCAGAATTGCTCGCCAAGCTGAGTCGCTATCCTTGGCCGGGGAACATTCGCCAATATTCCAGCTTGCTGCGTACTGCCAGTGCCATGTTAGATGCGTATGAAGAGTGTATCGATTGGCAACACCTTCCTGACGATCTGCTAGATGAGCTGGCGGCGGAGGCGAAGAGCCTCGCGCCTGACAGTGCTGGCGCCACTCCACAAAACCTTAAGGCCGTTTCACTCGCGGTCATTCAACAGACCCTGCAAGACAGTCACGGCAACGTCTCAGCGGCGGCTCGACGATTGGGCATCAGCAGGCAGACGCTGTATCGCAAGATCGCGCTTGCACACCGCCGCTTGGCGGACTGAGCCTTTCTCGCAACCTCCCCATTTGAGCATCTTGCTTAGGTGTCCATTTTTTTACTTTAGTAAGAGCTTTAGTCAAAGTCTGGTTGTTGTCGTTTGCGATGATTTGCCAATCTATGACCGGTGTCGATTTCAATACCGGTCGTTGGCATATCAGGCTGCCACAGGCCGCTTTGGCCGAGAGGCAGTCTTTCGATTAAGCAACCAGCATCTTCACCCCAATCAAAATCAGCACCACGCCGCCGAAAATTTCCGCTTTGCTTTCCAGCCAAGTGCCGCTCTTTTTGCCGATCTGCACGCCCAGCCAACTGAAGCCGAAGGTGGTGATGCCGATGATGGCGCAGGCGAGCCAGGCGTCCACTTCCAGCAGCGTGAGACTGAATCCGGCCGCCATCGCGTCGATGCTGGTGGCAATCGCCAGAAACAGCATGACTTTTGAGGTGATTTGGGCGATGTCTTCTTCCACGCCTTCTTGCGTGGCTTCGTAAATCATTTTGGCGCCGATGGCGGTCAGCAGGCCGCAGGCGATCCAGGGGGCGTAGTCTTCGACCCAGCCCAGTACGCCCCGGCCGGCCAGGTAGCCGATGAAGGGCATCAGCGCCTGGAATAGGCCGAAATAAAGCCCGGCCTTTAGTCCGAGGTGTTTGTGCTCGCCTTTGGAACCCAGGCCGATGGAGACGGCAAATGCGTCCATGCTGAGGGCGATGGCGAGGATGAGGACTTCGATCATGTTTTTCGTTCAGTTGGATGGCGGGCGCGAATTATAAGGCGGCGGTCATAAAAGTCGGATAGCGTTTTGCGGCGGGTGGCGGTTTGATGCCGCCCGGTACTTCGGCTATAATGCGCGCCGTCAAATGAGCGGGGTGAACACAGGGTTCGTCCCGCTTCTTTATAGGTACACCTGCAGTCCAGCGTGGGTATGCCAATAGTCAGTTAATCAAGGAGTTACACGTGTCGCAGACGAAGCCAGCCATCCTAGTCCTAGCCGATGGAACGGTGTTTCGCGGCATTTCCATCGGGGCGGATGGAAGTAGCGCGGGTGAGGTGGTTTTCAATACCTCGATTACCGGTTATCAGGAAATTCTCACCGACCCTTCCTACTGCAAGCAAATCGTGACGCTGACTTATCCGCATATCGGCAATGTCGGCTGCAATACCGAGGATGTGGAGTCGCGTCAGGTGTTTGCCAGCGGTTTGATTATTCGCGATCTGTCCATGACGGTGAGCAACTTCCGCGCGACCCAATCGCTGCCGGAATATCTGAAGGCCAACAATGTGGTGGCCATCGCCGGTATCGATACCCGGAAGCTGACCCGCATCCTGCGCAGCAAGGGGGCGCAGAATGGTTGCATCGCTTCTGGTGATGATGTCGCGGCGGCGCTGGCGGCAGCCCAAGGTTTTGCCGGTCTGGCCGGTATGGACTTGGCGCAGACGGTGACTTGCGACCAGCCTTACGATTGGACGCAGACCGAATGGAAGCTGGGACGCGGTTACGGCGACGCGACTGAAACGAAATTCCACGTGGTGGCGTATGACTTCGGCGTGAAGCGCAACATTCTGCGCATGCTGGCCGAGCGCGGCTGCCGTATTACGGTGGTGCCCGCCAAAACGTCCGCTGCCGATGTGCTGGCGATGAATCCGGACGGTGTGTTTTTGTCGAACGGCCCCGGCGATCCGGAGCCTTGCGATTACGCGATTGCGGCGGCGCAAAAGTTTATCGAGGTTGGTATTCCGATGTACGGCATTTGCCTGGGCCACCAGATCATGGGGTTGGCCGTAGGCGCCAAGTCGGTGAAGATGAAGTTTGGTCACCGTGGCGCGAATCATCCGGTACAGGATACGCAAACCAAGCGTGTGATGATTACCAGCCAAAACCACGGTTTTGCGGTGGATGCGGCGACGCTGCCGGCCAACGCGCGTGTCACGCATGTGTCGCTGTTCGACGGTACGCTGCAAGGTTTTGAGCTAACCGACAAGCCGGCGTTCTGTTTTCAGGGGCACCCGGAAGCGAGCCCCGGCCCGCATGATGTTGCCCCGTTGTTCGATCGCTTCGTGGCGATGATGGAGAAGAAGTAAATGCCGAAGCGTACAGACCTCAAAAGTATTCTGATTATCGGCGCGGGCCCGATCGTGATCGGCCAGGCGTGCGAGTTTGACTATTCCGGTGCACAGGCCTGCAAGGCGCTGCGCGAGGAAGGTTATCGCGTCATTCTGGTGAATTCGAATCCGGCGACGATCATGACCGATCCGAACATGGCCGACGCGACTTACATCGAGCCGATCACCTGGCAGATTGTCGAGAAGATTATCGCCAAGGAAAAGCCGGATGCGATTTTGCCGACCATGGGCGGTCAGACTGCGCTGAATTGCGCGCTTGATCTGGCCAAACACGGCGTGCTGGAAAAATATGGCGTCGAGATGATCGGCGCCTCGCGCGATGCGATCGACATGGCGGAAGACCGCGAGAAATTCAAACAGGCGATGACCCGAATCGGGCTGGCGTCGGCGCGTTCGGCTATCGCGCATTCGATGGAAGAAGCGCTGCAGGTACAGCAGGCGATGGGTTTCCCGACCATCATCCGGCCGTCCTTCACCATGGGCGGTAGCGGGGGCGGGATCGCCTACAATCGTCAGGAGTTTGTCGAAATCTGCGAGCGTGGTCTGGAAGCGTCGCCGACCAAGGAATTGCTGATTGAGGAATCGCTGCTGGGCTGGAAAGAATACGAGATGGAAGTCGTGCGCGACCGCAACGACAACTGCATCATCATCTGCTCGATTGAAAACCTGGATCCGATGGGCGTGCATACCGGTGATTCAATCACGGTTGCGCCCGCGCAGACGCTGACCGACAAGGAATACCAGATCATGCGCGACGCCTCGCTGGCCGTGCTGCGCGAGATCGGCGTGGAGACCGGCGGTTCCAACGTGCAGTTCTCCATCAACCCGAACGACGGGCGCATGGTGGTGATCGAGATGAATCCGCGCGTGTCGCGTTCCTCGGCGCTGGCCTCCAAGGCGACCGGTTTCCCCATTGCCAAGGTTGCGGCCAAGCTGGCGGTAGGCTTTACGCTGGACGAACTCAAGAACGACATCACGGGCGGTGCAACGCCGGCTTCGTTTGAGCCGACCATAGACTACGTGGTCACCAAGATTCCGCGTTTCGCGTTTGAAAAATTCCCGCAAGCCAACGACCGGCTGACCACGCAGATGAAATCGGTGGGTGAGGTGATGGCGATCGGCCGCACTTTCCAGGAGTCGTTTCAGAAAGCCTTGCGCGGCCTGGAAGTGGGCGTGAACGGACTGGATTCCAAATATGCCGAACGTGAAGCCGTCGTAGCCGAGCTGGGCAATCCGGGGCCGGAGCGTATCTGGGCCGTGGGTGATGCCTTCCGTCTGGGCATGAGTATGGAAGACGTGTTTAACATCAGCAAAATTGATCCGTGGTTTCTGGTGCAGATCGAAGACATCATCAGGCAGGAGCAAAACCTGGCGGGCCGGACGCTGGAAAGCCTGAATGCGGATGATTTGCGCGTCCTTAAGCGCAGTGGTTTTGCCGACGCGCGCCTGGCAGTTTTGCTGGAGACGGATGCGGCGGCAGTGCGCGCCTATCGCCATGCACTGGGCGTGCGTCCGGTGTTCAAGCGTGTGGATACCTGCGCGGCCGAATTTTCGACCAATACTGCGTACATGTATTCGACCTACGAGGAAGAGTGCGAATCGCAACCGACCGACAACAAAAAGATCATGGTGCTGGGCGGTGGACCGAACCGTATCGGGCAGGGCATCGAGTTCGACTATTGTTGCGTGCACGCCGCGCTGGCGATGCGTGAAGACGGTTACGAGACCATTATGGTCAACTGCAATCCCGAGACTGTTTCCACCGACTACGACACTTCGGATCGCCTGTATTTTGAGCCGCTGACGCTGGAAGATGTGCTGGAAGTAGTGGCCGTGGAAAAGCCGGTTGGCGTGATCGTGCAGTACGGCGGGCAGACACCTTTGAAGTTGGCGCATGGTCTGGCCAAGAACGGGGTGCCGATCATTGGTACTTCGGTGGATATGATCGATTGCGCAGAAGATCGTGCGCGCTTCCAAACCATGCTGCGCAAGCTGAATCTGAAGCAGCCGCCCAATCGTACGGCCAGCCATGTGGCAGAAGCGATTGAAGGCGCCGTCGAGATTGGTTATCCGCTGGTGATGCGTCCCTCCAACGTGCTGGGCGGTCGCGCGATGGAGATTATTCATTCGCAGCCGGACCTTGAACGCTACATGCGCGATGCCGAGGAAGATGCCAAGATTTACCCCGAGCGCATGCCGATCCTGCTCGACCGCTTCCTCAATGATGCGATCGAGGTGGATGTGGATGCCGTATCCGACGGTCAACAGGTCGTCATTGGCGGGATTATGGAGCACATCGAACAGGCGGGGGTACACTCCGGTGATTCGGCTTGTTCGCTGCCACCCTATTCATTGTCGGCCGCGCTGCAGGATGAGCTGCGGCGCCAGACGGTTGCGATGGCCAAAGAATTGAATGTGATTGGTCTGATGAACGTGCAGTTCGCGATTCAGGGCGAAACCGTCTACGTACTGGAAGTGAATCCGCGCGCATCGCGTACGGTGCCTTATGTCTCCAAAGCGACCAGCGTGCCGCTGGCCAAAGTGGCGGCCCGCTGTATGGCGGGGCAGACGCTCGCACAGCAGGGCGTAACGAAGGAAAGCATTCCGCCGTATTACTGTGTGAAAGAGGCGGTATTCCCGTTCATCAAGTTCCCGGGTGTGGATACTCTGCTCGGGCCCGAGATGAAATCCACCGGCGAAGTGATGGGTGTCGGCGAAACTTTCGCCGAAGCTTTCGTGAAATCGCAACTGGCCGCCAGCGTCAAGTTGCCCACCAGTGGCAAAGTGTTTATCAGCGTTCGCGATGAAGACAAGGCGGGTGCGATTGAAGTGGCGCGTTCACTCGTCGAGCTGGGATTCGGGATACTCGCGACGCGCGGCACAGCGCAGATCATCGAGGCAGCCGGTGTGCCGGTGACAGCGGTCAACAAGGTGGCTGAAGGTCGGCCGCATGTTGTCGATATGATCAAAAATGGCGAGGTCAACCTCATCGTGAACACGGTGGACAGCAAGCCGTCCGCGATGCGCGACTCCTACTCCATCCGCCACGCGGCCCTGCAGGGGCGCGTGACTTATTACACCACGCTGGCCGGCGCACGCGCCGCCTGTGTGGGTATGCATCACCTTGCCGAGTTGCAGGTGTACGACGTTCAGGCGCTGCATCAGCGTCTGGTTTAACTAGCAAGGGGTGGTTTGTTTATGAGTACGATTCCATTGACTGTTCTCGGTGCCGAGTTGCTGCGACAGGAGCTGCATCATTTGAAAACCGTGGAACGTCCGTCGGTGATTAACGCAATTTCCGAGGCGCGCGCCCAAGGCGATTTGTCGGAAAATGCCGAGTATGAGGCCGCCAAGGAACGCCAGGGATTCATTGAGGGCCGGATTATCGAGCTTGAGGCCAAGCTGGGCAGCGCGCAAATCATCGATCCCAAAACCATCAACGCCGATGGTCGCTGTGTCTTCGGCGCGACTGTGGTGCTGGAAGATGTCAATAACGGCGATGTGGTGACTTACCAGATTGTTGGCGACGATGAGGCCAACATTCGCGAGCGCAAGATTTCAATCAGCTCACCGATTGCACGGGCCCTGATCGGTAAATACAGCGGTGATATTGCCGAAGTCCAGGCGCCCGGCGGTATTCGCGAATACGAAGTGGTGGACGTTCAGTACATCTGAGCGATATTAGCTGCGGCTTGCCAGCTGCTTTTTGGTGAGCGGCTTTCTGCTGCCCTTGCGTTGCGGTACTTTTTTGATTGCGGGCAGTGCGTTTTCCGGATTCGGGCGATACACCACCAGAATTTTGCCGATGTGTTGCACCGGCGCCGCGTCGAGCTCGGTGCAGATTTGATCGAGCATGGCCGCGCGGGCTTCGCGGTCGTCGCCGGAAACGCGAATTTTGATTAATTCGTGCCGCAGCAGCGTGAGATTGATTTCCTTAAGTACGCCTTCGCTTAGTCCGGCATCGCCGATCAGGATGGTGGGATTAAGGGCGTGGGCGCGGGCTTTGAGGTCGCGGCGTTCGGATATAGTCAGGGATAACATGGCAAACCTTTCAAAAGAGCGCGGATTCTAATCGATGAAGCCTTCCAAAACCAGCAAACAATGGATGCGCGAACACGTGAGCGATCCTTATGTGCAGCTTGCGCAGAAGGCGGGTTACCGTTCGCGGGCCGCGTACAAGCTGCTGGAGATCGATGAACGTGATCATTTGCTCAAGCCAGGTATGGTGGTTGTGGACTTGGGGGCAACCCCGGGTGGGTGGTCGCAGGTGGCCGCAACGCGAGTCGGGCAGGCCGGCAAAGTCATCGCGCTCGACTTGCTGCCGCTGGACCCCTTGGCCGGGGTGACATTCATTCAGGGCGATTTCCGCGAGGAGTCTGTGCTGCATCAGCTGGAGTCGGCGCTGGCCGGCCGGTCGGTCGGGCTTGTAATTTCGGATATGGCCCCCAATATCAGCGGCATCGTGTCGGCAGATCAGGCGCGGGCGATGTACCTGGCAGAACTGGCCATGGAATTTGCCCTCGAGCATCTCACGCCGGAAGGCAGTTTTCTGGTGAAGGTTTTTCAGGGCGCGGGTTTCGAGGCGTATTTGAAAAATATGCGTCAGCATTTCGTTCGTGTGGTTTCGCGCAAGCCCAAGGCCTCGCGAGACCGCAGTAGTGAAGTGTATTTATTGGCCAGCGGGACGCTTGAGAATTCCGGTAATCCATAGTCTAATGGCCGTCCGGCAGCACAAGGCACCAGCAAAGGAGTTAAATTGAACAATCTGTTTAAGAGTATCGCTATCTGGATGGTCGTCGCACTGGTGCTGATGACAGTTTTCAACCAGTTCAATGCGCGCCAGCAGCAGACGGCGCAGTCGCAGATTGAATATTCCCAGTTCCTCGATGAGGTTAAACAGGGCCATATCTCCAAGGTGACGATTGAAGGCCGCACCCTGAAAGCCGTTACTTCCGATGGTCGCCGCATTGTCAGCTATGCGCCAAACGATTTGTGGATGGTGTCGGATTTGCTCAAAAACGGGGTGGCTATTGAGGCTAAACCGGATGAAGAGCCGTCCGTTTTTATGAATATTTTTGTGTCCTGGTTCCCGATGATCCTGCTGATTGCGGTGTGGATATTTTTCATGCGGCAAATGCAGGGCGGTGGCAAGGGCGGGGCGTTTTCCTTTGGTAAATCCCGCGCCCGCATGCTGGACGATTCCAAGGAACGCGTGACGTTTGCCGATGTGGCCGGTTGCGATGAGGCCAAGGAAGAGGTCAGTGAATTGGTCGATTTTTTGCGCGACCCTTCCAAATTCCAGAATCTGGGCGGACGTATTCCGCGCGGCGTATTGATGGTGGGTTCGCCGGGTACCGGTAAAACCCTGCTGGCGAAGGCAATCGCGGGTGAGGCGAAGGTGCCGTTCTTCTCTATTTCCGGCTCGGATTTCGTCGAGATGTTCGTCGGTGTGGGCGCCGCACGCGTGCGGGACATGTTTGAACAGGCCAAGAAACAGTCGCCCTGCATCGTGTTTATCGATGAGATCGACGCCGTTGGACGTCAGCGTGGCGCGGGTCTCGGTGGTGGCAACGACGAACGCGAGCAGACGCTGAATGCACTGCTGGTGGAAATGGATGGCTTCGAAGGTTCCAGCGGCGTGATTGTGATTGCCGCAACCAACCGTCCGGATGTGCTTGATCCGGCATTGCTGCGGCCGGGACGTTTCGATCGTCAGGTCGTCGTGCCGCTGCCGGACATTCGCGGGCGCGAGCAGATTCTCATGGTTCACATGCGCAAGGTGCCGGTGGCTACGGATGTCAAAGCCGACATTCTTGCGCGCGGTACGCCGGGATTTTCCGGCGCGGATATTGCCAATCTTGTTAACGAGGCTGCGTTGTTTGCTGCGCGGCGCAACAAGCGTTTTGTCGAGATGGATGATTTCGAATCCGCCAAGGACAAGATCATGATGGGTGCGGAGCGCAAGTCCATGATCATGCCGGAAGAGGAGCGCCGCAACACCGCCTATCACGAAGCCGGCCATGCGCTCGTGGCGCGGCTGCTGCCGAAGACCGATCCGGTGCACAAGGTTACGATCATTCCGCGCGGTCGCGCGCTGGGACTGACCATGCAGCTGCCGACGGAAGATCGTTACAGCATGGACAGAGACCGGATTCTCTCGACGATCGCCGTGCTGTTTGGTGGCCGGATTGCCGAAGAAGTCTTCATGCACCAGATGACCACGGGTGCATCGAATGACTTCGAGCGTGCGACGGATATGGCGCGCAAGATGGTGACCCAGTGGGGGATGTCGGATGCGCTGGGCACGATGGTGTATGCCGAAAACGAGGGTGAGGTTTTCCTCGGCCGTTCGGTGACCACGCACAAAAATATTTCCGAAGCGACGATGCAAAAAGTCGATACTGAAATTCGCCGCATCATCGACCAGCAATACGGGCTGGCGCGCAAGCTGATCGAGGACAATCGCGACAAGATGGAGGCGATGACCAAGGCGCTGCTGGAATGGGAAACGATTGATGCCGAGCAGATCGACGACATCATGAACGGCAATCCGCCGCGGCCGCCCAAACCCAGTTCGTCCACTGCGCCGCAAGAACCTCCGAAGGACAAGACGCCGAGCGCGCCCATCGTGGACGCCGGCGAGCCTGCCCAGGAAACCTGAACGGATTCTGAAAGGTGACGCGTGAAATTTAATCCGCCGGGTTTTTCACCTTTCATCTTTCCCTGTCCTTTGTTCCAATGTCCTTCCGCTGCGGTCAATACGCGCTAGACCTTTCCCGCCCGCGGGTGATGGGTATCGTCAACGTAACACCGGATTCCTTTTCGGATGGGGGCCGGTTTTTTACGGCCAAGACCGCAATTGATCATGCACACCGGCTGCTGGCGGAGGGCGCCGATTTTCTGGATATCGGGGGTGAATCAACACGTCCTGGCGCAGCCGCGATAGGCTTGCAGGAAGAGCTGGATCGGGTGCTGCCGGTGATCGAGGGACTTCGCGATGTTGCCGCGCCCATCTCCATCGACACCTGGAAACCGGCAGTCATGCATGCAGCGCTGGCTGCAGGCGCCAGTCTGGTCAATGATGTCAATGCCCTGCAGGCGGAAGGCGCCGTGCAGGTGGTGGCCGGATCCGCTGCCGGGGTTTGTCTGATGCACAAGCAGGGAACGCCGCAGACCATGCAGGCTCGGCCGATCTATGCTGATGTGGTGGCTGACGTGGGGGCGTTTTTTCAACAACGCCTGGCCACGCTGGCTGCGGCCGGTGTTGCGTCCGAACGCATCGTGCTGGATCCGGGTTTCGGTTTTGGCAAGACGTTGGCGCATAATCTCGAGCTGCTGAAGCAGCTTCCCCGACTGAACAGTTTGGGGGTGCCGCTGCTGGTCGGTTTGTCGCGCAAATCCATGCTGGGGCAGTTGACGGGACGCGAGGTGAATGACCGAAAAACTGCCAGTGTGGTGGCCGCCGTGCTGGCGGTACAACGGGGTGCCGCTATTGTGCGTGTGCACGATGTCCGCGAAACCGTGGATGCATTGAAAATCATGAATGCGCTGAACGAGGTTTGATATGAGCAGAAAATATTTTGGAACAGATGGTGTGCGCGGCAGGGTGGGGGTCGCCCCGATTACGCCGCAGTTCGTAATGCATCTGGGCTATGCCGCAGGCAAGGTGCTGGCGGGCGATCGGCTCAAGAACGGCAAGCGCGCCGGTGTGCTGATCGGCAAGGACACACGCATCTCCGGCTATATGCTGGAATCCGCGCTGGAAGCAGGTTTGATCGCGGCGGGAATTGACGTTTATCTGGCCGGCCCGATTCCGACTCCGGCAGTGGCTTATCTGACCCGTGCGCTGCGCCTGCAAGCGGGGGTGGTGATTTCCGCATCACATAATCCGTTTGAAGATAACGGCATCAAATTCTTTTCCGGTGCGGGCACCAAGTTGCCGGATGACGTCGAGCTGGCGATCGAGGCCGAGCTGGACGAGGCGATGCATAGTAATGCTTCCGATGCACTCGGCAAGGCCAAACGTATCGACGATGCATCCGGGCGTTACATCGAATTCTGCAAGAGCACATTCCCCAACGAGATGAATCTGCGCGGACTGAAAGTCGTCGTGGATAGCGCGCATGGCGCGGCCTATCTTGTGGCGCGGAATGTTTTTCACGAATTGGGTGCCGAGGTTATTTCGATCGGTGCGGAGCCGGATGGCAAGAATATCAATGCCGGTTTCGGCGCGACCAAACCGCAAAATCTGCAGAAGGCGGTGGTGGATAATCAGGCCGATCTCGGAATCGCGCTCGACGGCGACGGCGACCGGTTGATCATGGCGGATGCGGCAGGCAAGCTGTATGACGGTGATCAGCTGATTTATATCATTGCCCGCCATCGCAAGGCACAAGGGACGCTCAAGGGCGGTGTGGCCGGGACGCTGATGACCAATTTTGCTTTCGAGCTGGCGATGCGGCAGATGGAAATTCCTTTCCTGCGTGCCAAAGTGGGCGACCGTTATGTGATGGAGCTGCTGCTGGAAAACGGCTGGCAACTGGGCGGTGAAAATTCAGGACATATTATTTGTCTGGATAAACACACGACCGGCGATGGCCTTGTTTCCGCATTGCAGGTCTTGCATGCGTTGCGCGCGCAGGGGTTCACACTGGCTCAGGCGGCTGCAGATCTCGTCATGTTCCCGCAGGTGTTGATCAATGTTCGCGTTGCCCGCAAGATCGATTTTGCCGGTGATGCCGATGTGCGTGCGGCGGTTGCCGCGGCGGAAACCGAACTCTCGGGCAAGGGCCGGGTGCTCTTGCGTCCTTCCGGAACCGAGCCGCTGTTGCGCGTGATGGTCGAAGGCGAGGACGCAGCGCAGGTGCAGCGTTTGGCTGAAAATATTGCCGCGGCGGTGCGTCAGGCGGCGGACTGATCGGCCATGAGGTGTAACGGGCCGCGCAGATTTTCCGGCTGCCAGTGTTTTACCCCCCATGCCAGCATTTCTTTGATGGCGTCTTCGCGCAAAGAGGGCGGTGGCTGTTGCCGCAGGAATTTCAGCACCTGATACAAGGTGGCGCCATCTCCCGGAATGACCGCTTCTGCCCGGGTTTGTTTGCTCAGTTTTTCGCCGGCGTGATTGGTTACGACGGGCAGGTGCATGTAAGCCGGCGTGGTCAATCCGAGCAGATGTTGCAGGTGAATCTGGCGCGGGGTTGAACTGAGCAGATCAGCGCCACGCACTACATGCGTGATGCCCTGGAAGGCATCGTCCACGACGACAGCCAGCTGATAGGCAAACAGGCCATCGGCGCGTTTGATGACGAAATCTCCGATTTCGTTTTCGATGTTCTGACCGATGCGGCCCTGTAATTCATCGTCGAATTCCACACGCCGGCTATCAGTACGTACACGCCATGCGTGCGCTTTGCGCTCCGGGGAAAAGCCATTACGGCAGGTGCCGGGGTAAACAGGGCCGTCAATGCCCTGCAATGCCGAGTCACTGATTTCCTTGCGCGTGCAGCCGCAGGGGTAGGTTGTGCCGATGTCTTGGAGATATTTCAGGGTTTTTTCGTAAGCACTGCTGCGCCGGCTTTGGTAAAGGACCGGCTCGTCGCTGTGGAGCCCGAAAGCAGCCAGTGTGCGCAGAATGTCTTCCGCTGCGTTCGGCATGCAACGTGGCGTGTCCAGATCTTCCATGCGGATCAGCCACGTGCCGCCATGATGTTTCGCGTCCAGGTAGCTGCCTACGGCAGCTACAAGCGAGCCAAAATGCAGTGGGCCGGTAGGGGAGGGGGCGAAGCGCCCGCGATAAGCTGGATCAGGCCGGAATAGCTTCTTCTGTGTCATTGAACGCCAGCGCCACTTTGCCATCCTTGAAATCCACGGTGACCTTTCCACCATTGGCCAGCCGGCCGAATAATAGTTCGTCGGCCAGTGCGGAACGGATGGTGTCCTGAATCAGGCGTGCCATCGGCCGTGCGCCCATCAGCGGATCGAAGCCGTGGTCGGCGAGATAATCCTTGAGTGCTTCGGTGAACGTGGCGTCCACTTTCTTTTCGTGCAGCTGTTCTTCCAGTTGCATGAGGAATTTGTCCACCACGCGCAGGATGACTTCCTTGTTGAGCGGCGCGAAAGAGACGATGGCATCCAGTCGATTGCGAAATTCCGGACTGAACAGCCGCTTGATATCGGCCATTTCGTCCCCTGATGCGGCTGTTTTGGTAAAACCAATCTGGGTCTTATTCAGGGCTTCGGCGCCGGCGTTGGTGGTCATGATAATAACGACGTTGCGGAAATCGGCCTTGCGTCCGTTATTGTCCGTCAATGTGCCGTGATCCATCACCTGCAACAGGATGTTAAAGATGTCCGGGTGCGCCTTCTCGATTTCATCCAGCAACAGCACGGAATGCGGCTGTTTGCTGATGGCTTCGGTGAGCAGGCCGCCCTGTTCGAAACCGACATAGCCGGGGGGCGCGCCGATCAGACGGCTCACGGCATGACGCTCCATGTATTCGGACATGTCGAAGCGGTGCAGCGGCATGCCCATGGAATAGGCGAGCTGGCGCGCCACTTCTGTCTTGCCGACACCGGTAGGACCGGAGAACAGGAAGCTGCCAATTGGTTTCTGCGGATTACCCAATCCGCTGCGCGACATTTTAATGGCGCGTGCCAGAACTTCGATGGCCTGATTTTGGCCAAAGACGGTGGCCTTCAAATCGCGCTCGAGATTCTTCAGCGCGTTCTTGTCGTCGTGCGAGACGGTGCGTGCCGGGATACGGGCGATCTTGGCGATGATCTCCTCAATCTCGTGCTTGCCGATGGTTTTCTTCTGTTTCGATTTGGGCAGAATTCGCTGCGCTGCGCCGGCTTCGTCGAGCACGTCGATGGCCTTGTCCGGCAGGTGACGGTCATTGATGAAGCGTGCCGAGAGCTCTGCCGCACTTGCCAGGGCCGCCGTGGTGAATTTGACGTTATGGTGTTCCTCGAAACGGGGACGCAATCCCTTGAGAATTTCGACGGTTTGCTCGACCGTGGGTTCGGGCACGTCGATCTTTTGGAACCGGCGCGACAGCGCGTGATCCTTTTCGAAAATGCCGCGATATTCCTGATAGGTCGTTGCACCGATGCATTTCAATTGGCCGCTCGAGAGAACCGGTTTGAGCAGGTTGGAAGCGTCCATAGTGCCGCCGGAAGCTGCGCCTGCGCCAATGAGCGTGTGAATCTCGTCGATGAAGAGCACGGCGTTCGGCGCATCTTTCAATTCCTTCAGCACAGCCTTCAGGCGTTGCTCGAAATCGCCGCGATATTTGGTGCCTGCAAGCAGGGCGCCCATATCCAGCGCATAGACGCTGGCATCCTTGAGGATGTCCGGTACATTGTTTTCGACGATCCGGCGTGCAAGTCCTTCGGCAATTGCGGTTTTCCCCACGCCGGCTTCGCCGACCAGCAGGGGATTGTTCTTGCGCCGGCGGCACAGGGTTTGAATCACCCGTTCCAGCTCCAACTCGCGGCCGATCAGCGGATCAATCTTGCCGGCGCGTGCCTGGGCGTTGAGATCCGTGGTGTAGTTGGACAGCGCACTTTCCTCGTCGGCGGTTTGCCGGGTTTCACTTTCGTTGGCGGTATGTGTGGTGCTGGTGGCCTCGCTCTTGCCGATGCCATGGGTGATGTAATTCACAACGTCGAGCCGGTCGAGGCCGTGCTGGGTCAGAAAGTGCACCGCGTGCGATTCTTTTTCGCCGAATAGCGCCGCCAGAATATTGGCACCGGAGACCTCCTTCTTGTTGGTGGACTGGACATGCAGGATGGCGCGCTGGATTACGCGCTGGAATCCCACCGTCGGTTGGGTGTCCACTTCATCCGTGCCTGGCACGACGGGTGTGTGCGTTTCGATGAAATCGGAGACGACATTACGCAGCTCGTCGATATCGATTTTGCAGGCGCGCAGCACCAGGGTGGCGGAGGGGTTGTCCAGCATCGCCAGCAGGAGATGCTCGACTGTAATGAGCTCATGGCGTTTTTGCCGGGCTTCGACAAACGCCAGATGCAGGCTGACTTCAAGTTCCTGTGCAATCATCTCAATTCCCTTCCATGATGCATCGTAGTGGGTGGCTGTTCTGTTTTGCAAACTCGCTGACCTGAGCCACTTTGGTTTCCGCGATGTCGCGGGAATATACACCGCATACGGCGGAACCCTCGTTGTGGATTATGAGCATAATTTGTGCTGCACGTTCACGGCCCATCGAAAAATATATCCTCAACACTTCGATGACGAACTCCATCGTGGTGTAGTCATCATTCAGCAGGATGACCTTGTACATCCGGGGCGGTTTGCTGATGACGCGCTCCGGCGCCAAAGCTGTGTTGTTATCCTGTTTGCTCATGATTCAAATGGTATCTGGTCAGGCCATATAGTTGACGATTGATCCCGGTTTTTCAAGTCCGGAAGGCATGACAATAAAAATATATTTGACAAAACCCTTGACGATATCTGGTAAACCGGAGTACAAAGCGCGCGGGTGTTTGATTCAAAGTTTCTGCAGTACCGGTTTTGCCGTGTGCGGTCTTGGTTTCAAACAGTTTCACGGGAATTTCTCCCGGTTTTTTGTAAGGAAGTAAACACATGGCAACTGGTACCGTAAAGTGGTTCAATGACGCAAAGGGCTTCGGCTTTATCACTCCGGATGATGGCAGCGAAGACCTGTTCGCGCATTTCTCCGCGATCAATATGAGCGGTTTCAAAACACTGAAGGAAGGCCAAAAGGTTTCCTTTGAAGTCGTACAAGGCCCCAAAGGCAAGCAAGCTTCCAACATTCAGGCCGCTTAAACGGACAGTTTGATTTGGATTTTAAGCCCGGCACATGTGCCGGGCTTTTTTACGTCCGTCAGAAGGCTGCCAGCAAGGTGTTGAACGTGGTGCTCGGGCGCATGGCTGCAGAGATTTTATTCAAGTCCGGGTGGTAATAACCCCCCATTTCCACCGGTTTACCTTGAGCTGCAATCAATTCTGCATTGATAGTGGCTTCATTTTGCAGTAGTGACTGAGACAGCGCCCCGAATTTTTCCTTGAGTGCAACATCTGTGCTTTGCTTCGTCAGCGCCTGTGCCCAGTACAACGCGAGGTAGAAATGACTCCCCCGATTGTCGATTTCGCCGACCTTGCGTGAAGGTGATTTATTGTTGTCGAGGATATTACCGATGGCCATGTCCAATGTCTCCGCCAGCACCCGAGCTTTGTTGTTCTGCTGTGTCTGGGCGAGGTGTTCCAGCGATACGCCCAGTGCCAGAAATTCACCCAAGGAATCCCAACGCAGGTAGTTTTCCTGCTGGAACTGCTGCACGTGCTTGGGGGCGGATCCGCCCGCGCCGGTCTCAAACATGCCGCCACCATTCATCAACGGGACGATAGAGAGCATCTTTGCGCTGGTGTTGAGTTCCAAAATGGGAAACAGGTCGGTCAGGTAATCGCGCAACACGTTGCCGGTGACGGAGATGGTGTCCAGCCCCTTGCGTGCGCGCGCCAGCGATTCGCGGCAGGCGGCGGACGGCTCCATGATTTTGATGTCCAGCCCGCGGGTGTCGTGGTTCTTCAGATATTTCTCCACCTTTGCGATGATTTGTGCGTCATGCGCGCGTTGCTTGTCCAGCCAGAAAATGGCGGGGGTGTTGGAGAGGCGCGCACGCGTCACGGCGAGCTTGACCCAGTCTTGCAGCGGCGCATCCTTGGTTTGACAGGCGCGGAAGATGTCGCCCTGTTCGACGTTATGTTCCAGCAGCACTTTGCCGTTTGTATCGACGATGCGCACCACGCCGTCTTCGAAGATTTCAAACGTCTTGTCGTGCGAACCGTATTCCTCGGCCTTTTGTGCCATCAGGCCGACGTTGGGCACTGAGCCCATGGTAGATGGATCGAGCGCGCCATGCTGCTTGCAATCCTCCACAGCGGCGACATACACGCCCGCGTAGCAGCGGTCAGGAATCATCGCCAGCGTGTCGTAGGGTTTGCCGTCGGTGCCCCACATCTTTCCGCCATCGCGGATCATGGGCGGCATGGAGGCGTCGATAATGATGTCGGAAGGTACGTGCAAGTTGGTGATGCCCTTGTCGGAATTCACCATTGCGAGCGCCGGGCCGTTGCGGAAGCAGTCGGCGATATCGCTGCTGATCGCGGCCCTTTCGGCTTCCGGCAGGGCATTCAGTTTGGTTTCCAGATCGCCGAAGCCATTGTTGACGTTGACACCCATTGCCTTGAGCTGTGCCCCGTGTTTGTCGAAAACTTTCCGAAAGAATACGGCGACGGCATGGCCGAACATGATGGGGTCGGACACTTTCATCATGGTGGCTTTGAGGTGCAGCGACAGCAATACATCTTCCGCTTTTGCTGCGGCGATTTGTTCCGCGTAAAAAGCGCGCAACGCCTTGCGGCTCATCACGGCGGCATCAATGACCTCGCCGGCTTTGAGATTCAGCTTGTCCCTGAGGACGGTCACGTTGCCATGCTTGTCCGCGAACTCGATGCGGGTCGTTAGTGCGTCCGGCACGGTGACGGATTTTTCGCTGCCGTAGAAATCACCGCTGCTCATGTGAGCCACGCGGGTCTTCGAGGTCTTTTCCCACTTGCCCATGCGGTGCGGGTGTTTCTTGGCAAACTGTTTTACCGAAGCGGCGGCGCGGCGGTCGGAATTGCCTTCGCGCAGCACCGGATTCACGGCGCTGCCCAGTATTTTTCCGTAACGGGCCCTGATTTCCTTCGCGTTCTCGTCCTGCGGGTTTTCGGGATAGTCGGGGACCTTGAACCCCTGGGATTGCAACTCCCGGATGGCGGTCTTTAACTGGGGTATTGATGCGCTAACATTCGGTAGCTTGATGATGTTGGCTTCCGGCTTCAGGGTCAGCGCACCGAGCTCGGACAGGCCGTCGGCCACCTTCTGGGCGGCCGTCAGATTTTCCGGAAAGTTGGCGAGGATGCGGCCGGCCAGTGAGATGTCGCTGGTTTCAACGCTGATCCCGGCAGCTTGGGTATAGGCCTGTATGATGGGGAGCAGCGAATAGGTCGCCAGTCGCGGAGCTTCATCGGTCAGGGTGTAGATGATCTTTGCGGTCGTCATGATGTTTGTAAAATCAGGTAAGTAAATTTGAGATGAGTTGCATTCTGTTATTCAACAAGCCGTATGGCGTTATCTGCCAGTTCAGCCGTGACGGAATGCACCCGACGCTGGCGGATTATATCGCCGTTCCCGGGGTTTATCCTGCCGGCCGGCTGGATACGGATAGTGAGGGGTTATTGTTACTGACGGATGATGGCCGGTTACAACACCGTATTACTGATCCCAAACACAAATTACCCAAGACCTACTGGGTGCAGCTTGAGGGAGTTCCCGATGAAGCATCACTCGCGCAGTTGCGCCGCGGCGTAGTGCTCAAGGATGGGATGACGCTGCCTGCCGAGGTGGCACTGATGACGGAGCCCGAGGGGCTGTGGCCGCGCAATCCGCCGATCCGTTTTCGTCAGAACATTCCGACGGCATGGATCGCGCTTACGATCCGTGAGGGCAGAAACCGTCAGGTGCGGCGTATGACGGCCGCCGCGGGTTTCCCAACCTTGCGGCTGATTCGTTATCGTATTGGCGACTGGACGCTGGATAATCTGGCGCCGGGTCAGTGGCGCCAGATGTCACTTTAACGCCCGCGCCCGCCGCTGCGTCCCCCACGACCTGCATTCTGGTTGCGCACCGGGCCTACCCCGCGCTCACGCCGGGCTTGGGGTGCGGGTTGAAACAGTCCCGGTTGCGGCATCGCCTGGTGCCGGGCTGCCTCGGACAGCAAGGTGTCCTCAGTTTTTTTCGCTTGCGGTTGAGATTTTCTAGGCTGTGAACCATTGCCGGGTGGTTGTCCGGCGCGTGTTGGTTGATCGCGCTGTTGCGGATTGCGCGGTTTCTGGGGCGGGCCGTTGCGCGACGTGCTGGCCGTAGTGTTGCTGTGGCGACGCTGTCCGTGTTGCGGCCGTGGCGGGCGGGGGGGCTCGGCCGGAATATTTTCCGGCGGTACGAATCCGTCGGCCGTCAGCCTGGGGATGTCGCGCTTGATCAGCCGTTCGATATTTTTCAGATGTTGTTTTTCCTCCTCGTCCACCAGAGATACGGCGGCACCATTGCAGCCGGCGCGGCCGGTTCTGCCGATGCGATGAACGTAATCTTCGGGAACGTTGGGCAATTCAAAATTCACCACATGCGGCAGCTGGTCGATGTCCAGACCGCGCGCGGCAATGTCGGTGGCCACGAGCACCGGCAGCGAACCTTCCTTGAATTGGGCAAGTGCTTTGGTGCGAGCCGACTGGCTTTTGTTGCCATGAATCGCCATCGCAGGAATATCCGCCTTGCCGAGTTTTTCAGCCAGCCGGTTGGCGCCGTGTTTAGTGCGGGTAAAAACCAGCACCTGCTTCCAGTCATTCTGCCGGATCAAATGGATGAGGAGATAGGTTTTCAGCTTTTGCGGCGTGAGATAAATACCCTGTTCCACCAATTCCGATGCGGTATTGCGTCTGGCCACTTCGACGTAGCCCGGGTTGTGCAAAAGTCCGTCGGCCAATGCCTTGATCTCGTCCGAGAAAGTGGCCGAGAAAAGCAGGTTCTGCCGCTGTTTGGGGAGCAATGCGAGAATCTTTTTGATGTCGCGGATAAAGCCCATGTCGAGCATGCGATCGGCTTCATCCAACACCAGAATTTCGATTGCGGACAAATTAAGGGTTTTCTGCCCGACATGGTCGAGCAGACGGCCAGGTGTGGCGACCAGAATGTCCAGCGGCCGGCGCAACGCATCAATTTGCGGGTTGATGTTGACACCGCCGAACATCACCATCGACTTCAGCGACAGGTACTTTCCGTACAAACGTACCGATTCTTCAACCTGTGCGGCAAGTTCCCGGGTTGGGGTCAGGATCAGGCAACGCGGCTTGCCCGGTTGTGCCGGGCTGGAGGAATCGCTGCTCAGTCGCTGCAGGATAGGCAGCGTAAAGCCAGCTGTTTTGCCGGTGCCGGTTTGCGCACCCGCCAGCAGATCCCCGCCTGCCAGAACAAGCGGGATGGCCTGAGCCTGGACCGGAGTGGGTTTTTCATAGCCCGCGTCGGCAATAGCACGTAACAGAGGTTGTGCCAGCGCGAGGCCGGCAAAGGTTATTTCATTCGACAAAATTGTATGACTCCAGCGACGGCCTGAAGCTTTGGGGCAACACCAATCGAGGCTGACGGATAAGCGATCGGAAAGATCGTGCGTTTAGGAAGGCGCTCGCGCCGATTGGTCTGGTGCGAGGCGGACGCATTATAGGGGGAATCCCGCGCGCTGCCAAATTTAGCGCTCACAGCCGCCCCCGCTGCTAAAAAACAGACTTTGTGTCGTATAATGCGCGCCTTCAAAATTACCTTGCGGGAGCTGTTTATGCCGATTTATGCCTACGCTTGCTCGAGTTGCGGTACGCAGCAGGACGTGTTGCAAAAACTCAGCGACGCGCCGCTGACGGTGTGTCCGGAATGCGGCAAGGAAACGTTCACCAAACAATTGACTGCCGCCGGTTTTCAGCTCAAGGGTAGCGGTTACTACGCCACCGATTTCAAGGATAAACCCAAGGCAGAGTGCGCGCCCTGCGCGGCTGCCGGTGGCTGTCCTATGGCCAACTGAGTGGCGATGAAAAAATATTTGATTACGGGGCTCCTGGTCTGGGTGCCGCTGGGTGTAACCCTGTGGGTGTTGAATCTCGCCATCGGAACCATGGACCAGACGCTGTTGTTGCTCCCGGCGCCCTGGCAGCCGGACAATCTTCTGCCCATTCATATTCCCGGGCTGGGCATCATTTTGACGCTGGGTATCGTGCTTCTGACCGGCGCGCTGATGCGCAATGTGTTCGGCAAGCGCTTGTGGGAAGTGTGGGAGCATGCGATGTTGCGTGTGCCAATCGTGGGGCCCATTTACAAAGGTGTGAAGCAGGTCAGCGATACCTTGTTATCCGGTAGCGGCAACTCGTTCCGCAAGGTGTTGCTGGTTCGTTATCCACATCCTAACGCTTGGTCTCTGGCGTTTCAGACCGGTGTGCCCGGCGTAGTGAAACGCCAGTTCGACGAAGAATACGTTGCAGTGTTCATCCCGACGACGCCGAGTCCGGTCAACGGTTTTTATTTTTACGTGCGCAAGGCCGATGTCATTGAGCTCGATATGAGCGTGGATGTGGCGCTGCGTACCATCGTTTCCATGGGGGTTGTTACAACGCCGGAGCAGGCGCAAGCCATTGCCCTGGCTGAGAAGCCCCTGCCCTGATCATTTTTACATTCTGAATTATGCGTACACATTATTGCGGTCTGCTGAATACCGACCAACTCGACCAGACGGTCAGCCTTTGTGGCTGGGCGCACCGGCGCCGTGACCATGGCGGTGTGATTTTTATTGACCTGCGCGACCGCGAAGGTCTGGCACAAGTCGTTTGCGATCCGGATCGCGCCGAGATGTTTAAACTGGCCGAGTCCGTGCGCAACGAGTTCGTCCTGCGTGTGACCGGCAAGGTGCGCCGTCGTCCGGAAGGGACGACCAATGCCAATATCGGCAGTGGTGAGATTGAGGTGTTGTGCCACGAGATCGAGATTCTGAATGCGGCAGTCACCCCGCCGTTTCAGCTCGATGATGAAAATCTGTCCGAGAACGTGCGTCTGACGCATCGCGTGATTGATTTGCGCCGGCCGCAGATGCAGAAGAACATGATGCTGCGCTACCAGACGAGCATGGCGTTTCGCCGCTTTCTCGACAGCCGCGGCTTTATCGACATCGAAACGCCAATGCTGACCAAGAGCACACCGGAAGGCGCGCGCGATTATCTGGTCCCATCCCGCGTGCATCCGGGCGAATTCTTTGCGCTGCCGCAATCGCCGCAGCTGTTCAAGCAGATGCTGATGGTGGCCGGCTTTGACCGCTACTACCAGATCACCAAGTGTTTCCGCGACGAGGATCTGCGCGCCGACCGCCAGCCGGAATTTACCCAAGTCGATATTGAAACGTCGTTCCTCGATGAAATCCAGATTACCGGCATGATGGAAGACATGATCCGCACGGTGTTCCGTGAAGTGATGGCCGTGGAATTGCCCGCACCGTTCCCCCGCATGACTTATGCCGAGGCCATGTCGCGTTTCGGTTCCGACAAGCCGGACCTGCGTGTGACGCTGGAACTGACCGAAGTGACAGACGTGGTGAAGGACGTCGCGTTTAAGGTATTTGCCTCGGTCGCCAATTCCGACAGCGGCCGCGTTGCGGCTTTGCGCGTGCCGGGTGGGGCAGCGTTCACGCGTGGCGAGATCGACGATTACACCAAGTTCGTCGGCATCTATGGCGCGAAGGGTTTGGCCTACATCAAGGTCAACGACGTGATGCAGCTGAACGAGAGCGGACTGCAATCGCCGATTGTGAAAAACCTGCATGAAGCGGCGCTGCAAGCGATTGTGGCACGCACGGGTGCGCAGAACGGCGACATCATTTTCTTCGGCGCGGATACTGCCAAGGTCGTCAATGATGCACTGGGTGCCCTGCGCAGCAGGATTGGTCACGAAAAAGGCCATGTCAACGGGAATGCCTGGGAACCGCTCTGGGTGGTGGATTTTCCGATGTTCGAATATGACGCGGAGGCTCAGCGCTGGACCGCCTGCCATCATCCGTTTACTTCGCCGAAAGACGAGCACGTCCAGTTCCTTGAAAGCGATCCCGGCCGTTGTCTGGCCAAGGCTTACGATCTCGCGTTGAACGGCTGGGAAATCGGTGGCGGATCGGTGCGTATCCATCGTGAAGAAGTGCAGAGCCAAGTGTTCCGCGCGCTCAAGATTGATGCCGAGGAAGCGCAGCTTAAGTTCGGCTTCCTGCTCGATGCGCTGCAATACGGTGCGCCACCGCACGGCGGGCTGGCTTTCGGTCTCGATCGCATCGTGACCATGATGACGGGCGCTGAATCCATCCGCGATGTCATCGCCTTCCCCAAGACCCAGCGCGCGCAATGTTTGCTGACGCATGCGCCCAGCCCCGTGGACGAACGCCAGTTGCGCGACCTGCATATCCGCCTGCGCCAGCCCGCGCAGACTGCGGTGGACGTGAGCAAGGAATAATCCGGCGATGGTGCGAGCGCTGCGGCTTGGCCTGCTGGCGGCCGTGTTGTGGATGCCGCTGCCCGCAGTGGCGAATCCCCCGGTTCGAGATGAAGCGGGTGTCGTGGCGGTGGGGGAACTGCCGGCCGAAGCCCGCGAGACGTTGCAGCTCATCAAGCGGGGCGGGCCGTTTCCTTACCCGCGCGATGGCGCCATATTCCGCAATCACGAGCGCAAGTTGCCGCGTCAGTCGCGCGGTTATTATCACGAGTACACGGTGAAAACTCCCGGTCTGCGGCATCGCGGCGCACGGCGGATCGTGTGCGGGCCATTGCCCGAGTGCTATTACAGCGCGGATCATTACAACAGTTTCAAACAGATTCAGGAGTCGCAATGAGCCCTTGGGCGCAACAGCTGACGGACGTCTCCCGGGCAGGGAGTTATACGCTGGTATGTGATGTCGACGCTTTGCGTGCCTCGGCTGCGGAGGCGGGCGTGATGGTGTTCGAGGTTGATCTGAAGGGGATCAAGGGCAAACAGAAATTTATAGCGGCATTGGCGGCGGCTGTTGTGGTACCGCCGGATTTCGGAGAGAACTGGGACGCATTGGCGGATGCGCTGTGCGATTTGTCGTGGTGCGGCAAAGCCGGCGGGTACGCGCTGTTGCTTCGCAATGTGAATGCCACGCTGGGATTGTCAGCGCACGACCGCGAGATTGCCCTGGATATTTTGGCCGATACGACCTTGTACTGGCGGCAGCGCAAGGTGCCGTTCTGGGTGTTCTACGACTGATCCATGGTTCAATTCAAACAACCCGTTTCAGTGCTGGTGGTGATCTACACTGCTGCGCTCGACGTGTTGCTGCTCGAACGTGCGGATCACCCCGGCTATTGGCAGTCGGTGACGGGCAGCCGGGATGGGCGGGAATCCTTGTGTGATACGGCGATTCGCGAGGTACGCGAGGAAACCGGGCTGGACGCGGCTGTTTATTCGCTGACCGACTGGCAGGCGCAGAACGAATACGAAATCTATCCGCACTGGCGTCATCGCTATGCGCCGGGAGTTACCCGAAATACCGAACATGTGTTCGGCCTGCGGCTGCCGCAGACCGAAGCGGTCCGCATTGCGCCGCGTGAGCACTTGAACTTTCAGTGGTTGCCGTGGCAGGATGCGGCTGAGCTGGTCTTTTCGCCGAGTAATCGTACGGCGATTCTCGAATTGCCCGAAAGAGTGAAGCATGTCCGATGAACTGATTCACGTTGCCTATGAACATCCCAATGCCGCACAGACTGCGTGCAGTACGCAGCAGGCTTGGGCGCGTGTGCCGCAAGAGCCGGATATGCAGCGCAAGGCGGCGTTGATCGCGCATATCAAGTCGCTGCTCAAGGCGCAGGATGCGGTGCTCGTGGCGCATTACTATGTGCATCCGGACTTGCAGGATCTGGCGGAAGCCACGGGCGGTATTGTGTCGGATTCCCTCGATATGGCCAATTTCGGCTACCAGCACCCGGCCAAGACCATCGTGGTTGCGGGTGTGCGTTTCATGGGCGAGACCGCCAAAATTCTGAATCCGGAAAAGCGTGTGCTGATGCCTGATCTGGCGGCCGAGTGCTCACTTGATCTGGGCTGTCCTGCGGATGAATTTGCCGCGTTCTGTGATGCCCATCCGGATCGCACAGTTGTGGTGTATGCCAACACCAGTGCGGCAGTGAAAGCGCGCGCCGACTGGATGGTGACCAGCTCGATCGCGCTGCCGGTCGTCGAGCATCTCAAGGCGCAGGGCCAAAAAATTCTCTGGGCGCCGGATCGTCATCTCGGCGCTTATGTTCAGGAACAAACCGGCGCCGACATGCTGCTGTGGCAGGGGACATGCATTGTGCATGATGAATACAAGGCGCAGGAATTGCTGGCCCTCAAGGCGCAGCATCCGGCTGCGCGCGTGCTGGTCCATCCCGAGTCGCCGCGTGCCGTGATCAAGCTTGCGGATGTGGTCGGTTCGACCACGCAGCTGATCAACGCCGCACAAACGCTGGACGCGCAGACATTCATCGTCGCGACCGATAACGGTATTCTGCACAAGATGCGACGGCTGTGTCCTGATAAGCAGTTTATCGAGGCGCCCACGGCCGGGCCGGGTGCAACCTGCAAGAGCTGTAGCCATTGTCCGTGGATGGCGATGAATAGCCTGGAAAATCTGGCCGCCGTTCTGGAAACCGGCCGTAACGAGATTCATGTTGATCCCCTCATTATTCCGCGTGCCGTTCAGCCCATTAAGCGCATGCTGGATTTCGCCCGGCAGATCCGCTTGCCGACCCGTGGTATCGGTAATGCCTGATTTCCGATGTTAAAGGTCGCCACCTATAACATTCACAAGGGACTTTCCCAGTTCAATCGGCGCATGGTGTTGCATGAATTGCGCGAGCGTCTGCGCGAGCTGAATGCCGATATCGTTTTCTTGCAGGAGGTGCAGGGCGAGCATGCGCAACATGCCTCGCGTTATGCGGGTTATCCCGCGGGTTCACAGCATGATTTTATTGCCGGCGAAATCTGGCCCCATCGTGCCTACGGCAAAAATGCCGTGTACGAGGCGGGCCATCACGGTAACGCGATCCTGAGCCGGTTGCCGATTCTGAATACGGTCAATTGCGATGTGTCGGCCCACCGTTTTGAAAGCCGGGGATTGTTGCATTGCGAAATCGACACCGAGGACCATTCCCCGATTCATTGTATCTGCACGCACTTCGGCCTGTTCGCGCGCGGGCGGCGCGAGCAGACCCGCGCACTTATCGATTATGTAAACGCCACGGTTCCCGCGGATGCCCGTTTGATTATCGCCGGTGATTTCAACGATTGGCGCAACCGCATGACGCATATGCTGGCCGCGGAACTGGGTACCCATGATGTTTTTCAGCACCACGCGGGGCGGCCGGCACGGAGTTTTCCATCGGCGTTACCCTTATTGCGTCTGGATCGGATCTATGTGCGCGGCTTTAATATTCTGCATGGCGATGTGCATTTTGGCCCAGCCTGGCAGCAGCTTTCCGATCATGCAGCATTGACGGCTCAGCTCAAGCGGATATGACGATCGAGCACCTTGTTGCCGGTAACCGTTTGAGGCTGTTGAGAAACGGTGAGGAATACTTTCCTGCGTTGCTTGCCTCGATCGGTACGGCAGAGCATTCGGTTTATCTGGAAACCTACATTTTTGAGACGGACGAAACCGGCCACCAGTTCCGGCAAGCGTTGTCCGCGGCCGCCGCGCGTGGTGTGGTGGTGCGGGTCATGCTGGATGGGTTTGGTTCTGCGCATTTTCCGCAATCCTGGGTGGACGATTTGCGTGCGGCCGGTGTCGATGTGCTCTGGTTTCGGCGCAAGATTTCGCCGCTAACACTGAAGCGCAGCCGATTGCGCCGGCTGCATCGAAAACTGGTTTCGATTGACGGGGAAATCGCCTTTATCGGGGGCATCAATATAATCAACGACGCAACTGCGGGGGCGCAGCCCGGTGTGCCACGGCTGGATTACGCGGTCCGGATTGAGGGGACGTTGGCGGGTGATGTGCAGGCGGCCATGCGGCGGCTCTGGGGGATGGTCTCTTGGGCCCTGTCGCACCATCATGGCCGACGCTGGCGCTGGCACGACCGGGTTGGTCGTGCCGAAGATGAGTTGAGTTTGGTATTGCGAGACAACGTCCGACACCGCCGTGATATCGAACGGGCCTATTTGAAGGCGATGAGCGGTGCACAGCACGAAATTATTTTGGCCAACGCGTATTTCCTGCCCGGACGTGTATTCCGCCGGACATTGAAGCAGGCCAGGCAGCGCGGTGTCCGGGTGATTTTGCTGCTGCAGGGTAAAGTCGAATACCGTTTGCAGCACTATGCGACGCATGCGCTGTACGACCATCTGCTGGATGCCGAAATCGAAATTTACGAATACCAGCCTAGTTTTTTGCATGCCAAGGTGGCGGTCGTGGATGGTCGCTGGGCGACCGTTGGTTCGTCCAACATTGATCCGTTCAGTCTGCTGTTGTCACGGGAGGCAAATCTGGTGGTGCGCGATACCGCTTTTGCCGGCGAGTTGCGGACAAATCTCATGCAGGCGATTGATCGGGATGCGCGACGGATTGGCAAGAAAGACAGCGGCTGGATTACCCGGCTGCTTGCCCATATCAGCTACGGTTTCGTGCGTTTCCTAGTGGGATTGGCCGGATTCCCCGGGAAGCACTGAAAACCGGCCGTTACGGGGACGGTCGCCGGTATAATTCCGCCTTGGAAATTTTTTAGCCGAGTCATGCGACCATCCTCTTCAAATTCCCTGCCCGGAAATCACCGTACCGATTGGCAGGCGATCCGCTCGTTGTTGCCCTACCTGTTGGAATTCAAGTGGCGGGCGGCTTTTGCGCTGGGTTTTCTGGTACTGGCAAAGGTCGCCAATGTTGGTGTGCCGCTGGCGCTGAAGGAAATTATCGATGCGCTGGATGCAAAGCAGGCGGTACTGATGGTGCCGGTGATGCTGATTGTGGGCTATGGTGTATTGCGGCTATTCAGCACGCTGTTCGGTGAGTTGCGAGACGCGGTATTTGCCAAGGTGACCCAGCGTGCCATCCGTCGGGTTGCGCTGCAGGTGTTCGAGCATTTGCACAACCTGAGTTTGCGTTTTCATCTGGATCGCCAGACCGGCGGCGTGTCCCGTGACATTGAACGCGGTACGCGCGGGATTGGGTTTTTGCTCAACTTTATGCTATTCAACATTCTGCCAACCTTGCTTGAGATTGGGTTGGTGGCGATCATCCTGCTCAATAAATACAGCATCTGGTTTGCGTTGATCACGTTTGTCACGCTGATTATTTATATTGCGTTCACCTTGTTTGTCACCGAATGGCGCATGGTGGTACGGCGCTCGATGAATGATCTCGATTCCAAGGCAAACAGCCGCGCGATCGACAGTTTGCTCAATTACGAGACCGTTAAATATTTTGGTAATGAAGGCTACGAGTCACGACGCTACGATGAGAATATGCAGCGCTGGGAAGTGGCGGCCGTCCGCAATACCACGTCGCTGGCACTGCTGAACGCGGGGCAGAGTTTTATTATTGCGATTGGCATGACCGGGCTGATGCTGCTGGCAGCCAGTGAAGTGGTTGACGGCAAAATGACTCTTGGCGATCTTGTGCTGATCAATGTGTTCATGATTCAGCTTTACATGCCGCTGCATTTTCTCGGTTTTGTGTACCGCGAAATTCGCCACGCGCTGGCCGATATGGAGAAAATGTTCGGGCTGTTACACGAACATCAGGAAGTCGCCGACAAACCCGATGCGGAAACCCTGAATCCGGCCAATGCGGAGGTGAAATTTGAACACGTCAGTTTTGGTTACGGCTCCGACCGGCAGATTTTGTTCGATGTGGATTTCACAATTCCGGCGGGGCATACCGTTGCGGTCGTCGGTTCCAGTGGTGCGGGCAAGTCGACGCTGTCACGTCTGTTATTCCGTTTTTATGATGTCCGGCAGGGGCGGATTACCATCAATGGCAGGGATATTCGCCAGGTGACTCAAAGCAGTTTGCGCGCCGCGATCGGCATCGTCCCGCAGGATACGGTGCTGTTTAACGATACGATCTATTACAACATTGCCTATGGCCGTCCCGAAGCCAGCCACGAGGAGGTGATTGCCGCTGCCCAGGCTGCGCATATTCACGACTTCATCGAATCACTGCCGTTGGGCTATGACAGCATGGTGGGCGAACGCGGCCTGAAATTATCGGGTGGCGAAAAACAGCGCGTGGCGATTGCGCGGGCAATTCTGAAACAGCCGGCGATTCTGGTCTTCGATGAAGCCACTTCGGCACTGGATTCAAAATCCGAAAAAGCAATTCAGGCCGAGTTGCGCAGCATTTCCCAAAATCGCACCACGCTGGTGATTGCACACCGCCTGTCCACGGTGGCGGAAGCAGATGTGATCCTGGTTATGGATAAGGGTCGGATTGCCGAACGCGGGACGCATCGCGAGCTGTTGCTGCAGGAGGGAATTTACGCGCAGATGTGGAATCTTCAGAAACAGGAAGAGGAAAAGCAAAAGCCCTATTGATTTATATCGAATTTAGGGTATTCTTCGCTCGAATTGGCTGTTTTGGGGAGAGGCGCATGAAAAAACGGGTGTGGTTGGTTCTATTGTGCATGTTTGGTTTTGCGGCCCAAGCGGCGGATCAGCATGCGTCAACACCGCCTGTCGGCAAACAGGTCCTTGCCCACAAAGTCAATTCCAGTCCCAAGCTGCAATCCTCAATTGCCTTGATCTACGATCAGGGAACGCAGCGTCCGCTGTACACCAAAAAGCCCGACGAAGTCGCTCCGATTGCATCAATTACCAAATTGATGACCGCAATGGTGGTGCTGGACGCGAAGCAGAATCTGGACGAACAAATCAAAATTGCCGTTGCGGACATTGATACGCTTAAAGGTTCCCGCTCACGTTTGCGCATTGGCATGAGCTTTACCCGCAGCGAGTTGCTTAAACTGGCCCTCATGGCATCGGAGAATCGTGCTGCTGCGGCGCTGGCGCGCACTTACCCCGGCGGAGAGGCGGCGGCGCTCAAGGCCATGAACGCCAAGGCGATCGATCTCGGAATGAAAAACACCCGTTTCCGTGATCCTACCGGGCTCGATAGTGACAACGTTTCTACGGCGCGTGATCTGGTCAAAATGGTGGCGGCGGCACGAGACTACAATCTCATCCACAAATACACCACTTCCGCTTCCTATTCCGTGGAAGATCGCAAGGGACGCGGGCTTCGTTTCAATAATACCAATCCGCTGGTCAGAAATGCTTCATGGCAAATCGGGGTTAGCAAGACCGGTTATATCAGTGAGGCGGGCCGGTGTCTTGTGATGGAAGCCAAAATCAACAAGCGCCCAGTCATTATTGTGCTTCTCGATTCCTGGGGGAAGCGCACCCGTATCGGCGATGCCAACCGGATCAAGAAATGGATGGAGAGTGCCGCAGTGCGGCGAGAACTGGCTCGGCAGGGTTGACCCATGTGGGTGGCATTCACCGAGTTGGCGCTATTGCTGGTGATTGTGCTGATTGTCGTGCTGGCGCTGCGTAAATAAGTCCTAAAGCACGACCAGATTGTCGCGGTGAATGATTTCAGGCTCGCCGCCATAACCCAGTAGAGATTCGATTTCCTTACTCGTGTGATGGGCAATCCGGCGCGCTTCATCGGCATTGTAGTTGCTCACGCCTCGCGCGATATCCCGCCCATCCTCACTGACGCAGGCCACGACTTCCCCGCGGTCGAATTCACCAAAAACACTCACCACACCGATAGGCAGCAGACTTTTGCCGTGGCTGTGGAGTGCGCGAATGGCCCCTTCATCCAGTACCAGCTTGCCCCGGACCTGCAAATGCCCGGCGAGCCATTGTTTGCGTGCCACCAGCGGTGCCGTGATTGCCGTCAGCAGGGTGCCGATGCTTTCGCCATTCATGAGTCGGAGCAAAACGTCGGGCTCGTGACCGGAGGCGATGACGGTATGTGAGCCCCCGCGTGCGGCGCGTTTGGCTGCCAGGATTTTTGTCAGCATACCCCCGCGGCCGATATGACTCCCCGCGCCGCCCGCCATACGCTCGAGATCCGTGTCTCCGGCACGCGCTTCACGCACCAGTGTGGCGCCGGGATTGCTGCGCGGATCGGCGGTATACAGCCCGTGCTGGTCGGTCAGGATAATAAGGGCATCGGCTTCGATCAGCGTGGCTACCAGTGCGCCCAGCGTATCGTTGTCCCCGAATTTGATTTCATCGGTCACGACGGTGTCATTCTCGTTGATGATCGGAATGACTCGCAGCGAGAGCAGGGTGGTCAGAGTATTGCGGGCATTCAGGTAACGCTCGCGATCCGCGAGGTCGGCATGCGTTAGCAATACTTGGGCTGCGTGCAGGCTATGTTGGCGAAAACAGCTTTCGTAGGCTTGCACCAGACCCATTTGTCCCACGGCGGCGGCGGCCTGCAGATCGTGCAGGACCGTGGGACGTTGCTTCCATCCCAGACGCTGCATGCCTTCCGCGATGGCGCCTGACGAAACCAGAACGATCTGATGGCCGGCATCCACAAGTTTGGCGATTTGCTCGGCCCAGTTGCTGAGCGCGGCCATGTCCAGTCCGGCACCCTGATTGGTAACCAGGCTGCTGCCGACTTTGACCACGATCCGCTTGCATTGGCTTAGTGCGCTTTTCATAGGGCTCAGATTGTATCAGCGTCAGATTCCTGCGGGTCTGCCGCCGCGGCGTCCTGCTCCTGTACTGCCATTGCCAGCAGGTGCTCCATGATGGCGTACGTCAATTCCTTGCAGCCACCGCCGTTGATGGCGGAAATCGCGAACTGCCGGTCATAGTCGGAAAAAGCGGCGAGAAAAGCGGCTACTTTGGCATCGCTATCCTCGAGTAGATCCAGCTTGTTCAGAACCAGCCAGCGCGGCTTGTTATACAGCGCGGGATCATATTTTTTCAGCTCGTCGAGAATGGCGCGCGCTTCCTGCACAGGATCAGTGTCCTCATTCATCGGGGCGATATCGACCAAATGAAGCAACAGTCGGGTCCGCGCCAAATGGCGCAAAAATTGGTGCCCGAGTCCGGCACCTTCCGCCGCGCCCTCGATCAGACCGGGGATGTCGGCAATGACAAAGCTCTTTTCGGGCGATACACGGACCACGCCGAGATTCGGATGCAGTGTCGTGAACGGATAATCCGCCACTTTGGGTTTTGCCGCGGAGACGCTGCGGATAAAAGTGGATTTGCCGGCATTCGGCATGCCGAGCAGCCCGACATCGGCCAGCACCTTGAGTTCGAGCTGCAGCTCGCGCTGCTCGCCCGGTTCACCCTGCGTACACTGGCGCGGCGCACGGTTGGTGCTGGATTTGAAATGCAGATTGCCCAGCCCGCCTTTGCCACCCTGGGCGAGCAGGGATTTTTCACCATCGCGCGTCAGATCGGCGATCACTTCACCGCTGTTGAGATCGGTGATAACCGTCCCGACCGGCATGCGCAACACAATGTCATCACCGCCTTTGCCGTAACAATCCGAACCGCGTCCCGATTCGCCATTTTTGGCGCGATGAGTGCGGGTGAAACGGTAATCCACCAGCGTGTTGATGTTACGGTCGGCGAGCGCGTAAACGCTGCCGCCGCGGCCGCCGTCACCACCGTCCGGGCCGCCTTTCTCAATGTATTTTTCGCGGCGGAAACTGGCGATACCGTTCCCACCCTTGCCGGCAAATACTTCAATTCTGGATTCGTCGATGAATTTCATGAGGTGCCCACCAAAAATAAAAAAGCCCTACCTTGCGATAGGGCTGTGCGATTTCAGCTGTTGCGGATCAGGCCGCTACAACAGAAACCGTTTTGCGTTGCAGCGCGCCCTTGGTGGCGAAGACGACCTTGCCGGTGATCTTTGCAAACAGGGTGTGATCCTTACCGATACCGACATTGTCGCCCGGATGGAACTGGGTGCCGCGCTGGCGCACGATGATGCTGCCGGCGTTGATCAGTTCACCGCCATAGCTTTTGACGCCGAGTCGTTTCGAGTGTGAGTCGCGGCCGTTACTGGTACTGCCGCCGCCTTTTTTCGATGCCATGTTGCTGCTCCTTTAGCGGTTAGGCCGAAATGCCGTCGATGCGGATCTCGGTATAATTTTGACGATGACCCTGGCTCTTGCGGTAGTGCTTGCGGCGACGCATCTTGAAGATGCGTACCTTATCACCACGGCCATGCGACACGATGGTGGCTTGCACGGAAGCGCCGTTCAGCAGGGGTTTGCCCACGGACAGCTTGTCGCCATCGGCAACCATCAGCACCTTGTCGAGCACGACAGACGCGCCGACATCGCCGGGAATGGTTTCAATTTTTAGAGTTTCACCGGAAGACACACGGTACTGCTTGCCACCGGTTTTGATTACTGCGTACATAACAACCTCGATTGATTGCGTTTTTTGCGAAGGCGCGGATTATACATAAATATCCGGGCGCGTCAAAACCCTTTTTAACGGCGCATGGAGTCAAAGAAGTCGGCGTTGTTTTTTGTCGCCTTGATCTTGTCCAGCAGAAATTCCATGGCGTCCAGCTCGTCCATCGGATAAAGCAGTTTGCGCAGCACCCAGATGCGTTGCAGGATGTCCTGTTTGATCAGGAGTTCTTCCTTGCGGGTGCCGGAACGGTTGACATTGATCGCAGGGTAAATGCGCTTCTCGGCCATGCGGCGGTCGAGGTGGATTTCCATGTTGCCGGTGCCCTTGAATTCCTCGTAAATCACATCGTCCATGCGCGAACCGGTGTCGACCAGCGCTGTCGCGATGATGGTCAGCGAGCCGCCTTCCTCGATATTGCGGGCGGCACCGAAGAAACGTTTCGGGCGCTGCAGGGCATTGGCATCCACGCCGCCGGTCAGTACTTTGCCAGAGGAGGGGACGACCGTGTTGTAAGCGCGTGCCAGACGGGTGATGGAATCGAGCAGGATGACCACATCCTTCTTGTGCTCGACCAGACGCTTGGCTTTTTCCAACACCATCTCGGCAACCTGCACGTGACGGCTGGCAGGTTCATCGAAGGTCGAGGCCACGACTTCGCCGCGCACGGTTCGACTCATCTCGGTGACCTCCTCGGGACGCTCGTCGATCAGCAGCACGATTAGCACGGCATCCGGATTATTTGAGGCGATCGAGTGCGCAATGTGTTGCAGCATTACGGTCTTGCCGGATTTCGGCGAAGCAACCAGCAGGCCGCGCTGCCCCTTGCCGATCGGCGCGATGATGTCGATGATCCGGCCGGTGACATTTTCTTCCGCCCTGATATCGCGCTCCAGTTTGAGCGGCTCGGTCGGGAAAAGGGGCGTCAGGTTTTCAAACAGGATCTTGTTCTTGGTGTTTTCGGGCGGCTCGCCGTTAACCCGGTCCACTTTGACCAGTGCGACATAACGTTCGCCGTCCTTGGGGGTGCGAATTTCACCCTCAATCGAATCGCCGGTATGCAGATTGAATCGCCGAATCTGACTCGGGCTGACATAAATGTCGTCCGGGCCGGCCAGGTACGAAGTGTCGGGCGAGCGCAGAAAGCCGAAGCCATCGGGCAGTATTTCCAGCGTGCCGTCGCCGTAGATGCTTTCGCCTTTTTTGGCCTGGCTTTTCAGCAGGGCAAAGATCAGGTCCTGCTTGCGCATTCGGTTGGCGTTTTCGATCTGGTTGGCCGCAGCCATTTCCACGAGTTCAGTGACGTGTTTGGTTTTTATGTCGGATAAATGCATGACGATGCTAAAGAGGGGATGTTATGAAGAAAAGGGATGGTGAGTTAGTTGGGTGGAGAATCCACCCGCATGACCTGAAGCGTGATCGTGTTTTATTTTAGCTTGGGACGACAGCGTAGAAGGTGATGCGGGCGGGAAGGTAAACCGTTTAGATGTGGCTGTCAATGAAAGCAGTCAATTGCGACTTGGACAATGCGCCCACCTTGGTGGCTTCAATGTTGCCGTTCTTGAACAACATCAGGGTTGGAATGCCCCGAATGCCGTACTTTTGCGGCGTTTGCTGGTTTTCATCCACGTTCAGCTTTGCGACTGTCAGGCGGCCGGCGTATTCCTGCGCGATTTCGTCCAGGATCGGAGCGATCATGCGGCAGGGGCCGCACCATTCGGCCCAGTAGTCGACCAGAACGGGCAGCGGAGCCTGCAGGACTTCGGCGTCAAAGGTGGCATCGGAAACGTAATGTATGTGTTCGCTCATGATTTTTAGTACTCGCTTGGTGAGGGTTGTTCGGTGAGCGGTCGGTCAAACTCGGAGCAGACCGTCCGGCTTGGAACGGCATCCTAACTAAAAAAACCGGTGCTGTGAAGTTCTATGAGCGACGTCATATCCCGATTATTTCCGTCAACTATTGTCCCTGTGCCGTGGATTGGCTACAATTCCGCACCGATCAAACCACGCACAGGAGAAACTCATGGAACACCAACTGCCCGCACTGCCTTATGCCAAGGACGCGCTCGCACCTCACATGTCGGCCGAAACTTTTGATTATCACTACAGCAAACATCATCAGGCTTATGTCACTAATCTGAATAACCTGATCAAGGGCACCGAGTTTGAGAATGCCAGCCTGGAAGACATTATCAAAAAGGCCTCCGGCGGTATTTACAACAACGCGGCACAAGTTTCCAATCACACCTTCTTTTGGAATTGCATGAAACCCAACGGCGGTGGTGTCCCGAGTGGTGCGCTGGCCGACGCGATCAACGCCAAGTGGGGTAGCCTGGACGAGTTCAAAAAAGCGTTTCAGACTTCCGCCGTGGGCAACTTCGGCTCCGGCTGGACCTGGCTGGTGAAGAAGGCCGACGGCTCTGTGGATATCGTCAACATGGGCGCCGCCGGCACCCCGCTGACGACCGCCGACAAGGCCCTGCTGTGTGTCGACGTTTGGGAACATGCCTACTACATCGACTACCGCAACCTGCGTCCGAAATTCGTTGAAACTTTTATCAACAACCTGGTTGACTGGGATTTCGTGGCGGCAAACTACGCTTAAATCCCCCGTTACAGCTGATCAAGGCCGGGTTCGCCCGGCCTTTTTCTTGGTATCATCCGGCACCACTTGCAGGGCTGAATCATGAATCCCACTCTTGTTTTTGATATTGAAACTATTCCCGATATTGTCGGTTTACGCGGGCTCTACAACCTGGATTCGGCTGTCAGCGACAAGGAAGTCGCGGAGATGGCGTTTCAGATGCGTCGCCAAAAAAACGGCAATGATTTTCTGCAGCATCATTTGCACCGGGTTGCGGCGATTTCCTGTGTGCTGCGCGAGGGCGATAACTTCAAAGTGTGGTCGCTGGGCGAGCCGGGCGAGGATGAAGGTAGCCTGATCCAGCGTTTCTTCGACGGTATCGAGAAATACACGCCGCAACTGGTGAGCTGGAACGGTAGCGGTTTTGATTTGCCGGTGCTGCACTATCGCGGGCTGATTCACGGCGTGCAGTGCCCGCGTTACTGGGACATGGGCGAGGACGATCGTGACTTCAAGTGGAACAACTACCTCAGCCGCTATCACACTCGCCACCTCGACCTGATGGATCTGCTCGCGCTCTACACCGGTCGGGCCAATGCTCCGCTGGACGAACTGGCCAAGCTGATTGGTTTCCCCGGCAAGCTCGGCATGGACGGCAGTAAGGTGTGGGAAGCCTATCAGCAGGGGCGTCTGGCCGAAATCCGCAATTACTGCGAGACCGATGTGGTGAATACCTGGCTGGTATTCGCGCGCTTTCAGCTGATGCGCGGGCAGTTCACCAAAGCCCGCTACGAGCAGGAATTGGCACTGGTGCGCAGCGTGCTGGGCAAATCCAGCGAAGCCCCCTGGGCGGAATATCTCGCGGCCTGGAGCTAATTGGCATGCGACATTTGCGCACAATCTGGTTGGTGTTGGGCTGGGCTTGGGTCGGAGTCGTCATTTTCATTTCATTGACGCCGAATCCACCAGAGCCGGTGCGTTTCTGGAATGCCGATAAACTCGAACATGCGCTGGCCTACGGTCTGCTGATGTTGTGGTTCGCACAAATTTATTTGCAGCACACATCGCGGTTGCTTGCCGCCGGTTTGTTGATTCTGCTCGGCGTATCGCTGGAAATTTTGCAGAGTTTTACCGGCTACCGGTTTTTTGAAGTCGCCGACATGGTCGCCAATACTACCGGTGTTCTGCTGGGCTGGGTTTGGGCCCGCACGGATGCCGGCCGAATTTACGCCGCGCTGGAAGCGCGACTGAACCAACCCTCTGTTCCATGAGTATGAATACTTCTGTCACTGTTGAATCCATAGACCAGGAAGGCCGAGGCGTCGCTCACGCCGATGGCAAGGTGATCTTTATCGAAGGCGCCATTACCGGCGAGCAGGTTACTTATTCGTCCTACCGAAAAAAGCCCAGCTATGAAAATGCGCAAGTAACCGGGGTGTTGAAACCGTCTTTCATGCGTACGGCACCCAAGTGTTCGCATTTCGGCGTGTGCGGGGGCTGCTCGATGCAGCACCTTGACGCGGCCGCGCAGGTGGCGGCCAAGCAGCGCATTCTGGAAGACAATCTGCAGCGCATCGGCAAGGTCACACCGGATGTGCTGCTGCCACCGATTTACGGACTGCCGTGGGGTTATCGCCAGCGCGCGCGGCTGTCTGCGCGCTATGTGCTGAAAAAAAGCAAGATGCTGGTGGGCTTCCACGAAAAACGCAGCAGCTATGTTGCCGATATGTCGAGTTGCGAAATTCTGCCGCCCAAAATTTCCGCATTGATTGCACCGCTCGCAACGCTGGTGGACGGCCTGTCGATTCGCGATCGCCTGCCGCAGATCGAGGTGGCCTGCGGTGACCAGGTAGATGTGCTGGTGCTGCGTATTATGGCGCCGCTGACCGAACAGGATGAGGCTGCGCTACGCGCGTTTGCGGACGCCTATGACGTCCAGATATGGTTGCAGCCGAAAGGCCCGGACAGCCTCTATCCTTTTCATCCGCTTGCCGCACCCGCGTTGACCTACACGCTACCCGAATTCAATATTGAGATGCCGTTTGCGCCCTCGGAATTCACCCAGGTCAATCATCAGTTGAACCGCGTAATGGTGCACCGCGCCATCCGCCTGCTCGATCCGCAGTCTGGCGAAAAAATCGCCGACTTTTTCTGCGGGCTGGGCAATTTTACTTTGCCGATCGCGCGCAGCGGTGCGCAGGTGCTGGGGGTCGAGGGCAGTGCCGCGTTGGTGAGGCGCGCCGAACAAAATGCCGCACATAATGGCTTGTCGGCGAATGCCCGGTTTGCGGCGATGAATCTGTTCGAGATGAATGAGGCACTGCTTGCGGAACATGGCGCTTTTGACAAGTGGCTGGTCGATCCTCCACGTGACGGCGCGGTGGAACTGATCAAGGCGATTACGCCGGAGATTGCGCCCAAGCGCATCGTCTATGTCAGCTGCAACCCGGCGACACTGGCGCGCGACGCAGAAATTCTCGTGCAGGTTCACGGTTATGTGCTCAAGTCGGCGGGTGTCATGAATATGTTTCCGCAGACCTCGCATGTCGAGTCCATCGCGGTTTTTGAATTGCCATGAAACGTTATGACGATTTCGTTGCCGATGCGTTAACCCGGATCAGGGAGGTGACGCCGTGGGATTTGGGGCGGCGGTTTGGTACCGTGGAGATGCCGTACCTGCTCGATATCCGTGAACCGGCGGAATTCGCGGCGCTGCGTATTCCCGGATCGGTCAATGTGCCGCGCGGTGTGCTGGAGCAATCCTGCGAATGGGATTACGACGAAACCGAGCCGGAACTGGCGCGTGGGCGGGAGCGCGAGATTGTGGTGATTTGCCGCTCCGGCAAGCGCTCGGTACTGGCTGCCGATGTGTTGCAGAAAATGGGTTTTAGCCATGTTGTTTCGCTAAAACTGGGTGTGCGCGGCTGGAACGATGCCGAATTGCCGCTGGAGAATGCGGCGGGTGAACGGATCGATCCGGACACCGGTGATGAATTGCTTGTGCCGCGCGTGCGGCCGGAACAGCGCCGCCCGAAATAATCAGCTTCGTCTGGGTGTCAGCGCTTCGCTTTCAAAAACAATGCCTGTCCAGCCGGACCGCATGAAGCTGCGGATGTTCTGGTGGTCGCTACCTTCCGGGTTTTCGAGGACATCCTTGCGGTAATACTCACCGAAGCAGTGCAATGTCTGTGCTTCCGAAAGCTGCTGCAAGCGGCCGAAGGCGAATATCTTGCAAGAGCCGTTATTCTGTCCGGCCTCGTTGCGCAAGGCGCCATTGGTAAAAGCGGCCGGGGCGAATTCGTAAGCCGCTTCGATGGTTGCAATCGTGTCCGCGAAGGTCACGTCTGCGGGGGCGCGCGCAAGGTGCTGCAAAAAGTCATCCAGTTTCATGGCGATCACAATACATTGAGAAAACAAAAAGGCGGCCGAAGCCGCCCGTGAAATGCAATTGCGGCCTAGTCGCGCTGTCCGCCGAAGGCCATCAGCAACTGCAGCAGATTGATGAACAAATTGTAGATGCTCATGTAAATACCCAGTGTCGCCATGATGTAGTTGGTTTCGCCGCCATGCACGATACGGCTGACATCAAACAGAATGTAGGCCGAGAAAATCAGCACGGCGACCGCCGAAATAGTCAGCGTCAATGCGGGCACCTGGAAGAACAGGTTGGCCAGCGAGGCAACGATCAGCATGATCAGCCCGATGAACAGAAATTTGCCCATGAAGCTGAAATCCTTTTTCGTCACAGTGGCGATCGTCGCCAGCGAGAAGAAAATCAGGCCGGTGCCACCGGCGGCCATGCCAACAAGTTCCGCCCCATTCGACAACTGCAGCGCAACCTGCAGAATGGGGCCGAGAAAAACGCCGGCAACAAAAGTAAAGCCGAGCAGTGCAGCGATGCCCCAAACGCTGTTGCGCAAGGCGCTGACGGCAAACAGCATGCCGAACATGGCGCCGAACATCAGCAGTGCGCTCATGATCGGACTTTCAGCCATGAACGAAAAATTCATCGAGGCGCCGATATTCGCACCAATGACGGTAGGAATCATGGATAGCGCCAGCATCATGTAGGTATTGCGCAGCACCTTATTTTGCTGGGCGGCGATAGTGCCGGTCTGAGTAATGGTCTGGAATTGCATATTTAAGTCTCCTTGAAAGGGGCGGGTGGTGCCATTGCGGGCGTAAGACTAGCGAAGGTGTGTGAAAGTTTCAACCATGTCGGTAATGTGTTGCGAATTGGAACTATTGTGTCAGGTGCAGGGCGCGGGAAACAACATCGCGCGTCAAATGTGGCGCGAATAGCTCGATGAAGTGGTAACCGAAGCCGCGCAGATACTGGTTCTTGCGGATCGCAATCCGCGTCGTGCTGGGGGTGATCAGATGCCCCGCATCGATCATGCGCAATCCGTTGTCCCGCTCCGGGACAAACGCCATTTGCGCGACGATGCCCACACCCAGTCCGAGCTCGACATAAGTTTTGATCACGTCGGCATCGATGGCGGTGAGCGCGATGTTCGGCATGATGCCGGCTTCGCTGAACGCCTGGTTGATCTTGTTGCGTCCGGTGAAAGCAAAGTCGTAGGTGATGATGGGATATTGCGCCAGCTTTTTCAGGGTCAGCCGTTTTTCCTTTAGCAGCGGATGATCGGGCGGTGTCACCACGCAATGGTGCCATTCATAACAGGGCAGAGTAACCAGCGCTTCGTAGAGCGCGAGGCTTTCGGTGGCGATACCGATGTCGGCCTCACCGCTCAGCACCTGCTCGGCAATCTGGGTCGGATTTCCCTGATGCAATCCCAGCTTGACTTCCGGATAGGCACGGGTGAACGCCCTCACGACTTCCGGCAGGGCATAGCGCGCCTGGGTATGGGTAGTCGCAATCGTCAGGGTGCCACTTTCCTGTTGTTTGAATTCGCGGCCAACGTGCTTCAGATTTTCGGTTTCCTGCAGCACGCGCCGGGCGATGTCCAGCACCTCGCGGCCGGGATCGGTCACGGCGACCAGGCGTTTGCCGTTGCGCACGAAGATGTCGATGCCGAGCTCCTCCTCCAGCAGGCGAATCTGCTTGCTGACGCCCGGCTGTGAGGTGTACAGGGCCGCGGCGGCTTCAGAGATGTTCAGATTGCAGCGGGCGACTTCATTCAGATAGCGCAGTTGCTGGATGTTCATCGTTCTTTATATTCGATAATGTTATTTAGATCTAACTTTAAAGTATTTCATGGAATAAATCGAGCGCCCTAGAATTCGCCCCGAATTGATTTACGGGCGTAATCATGGATTGGCTTTATACATTCTCGGGTTTTCTGGTTGGGCTCATCGTCGGCGTCACCGGCGTCGGTGGGGGCTCGCTTATGACGCCTTTGCTGGTGTTGTTCTTCGGTGTGTCACCCGCTACAGCGGTCGGCACCGATCTGCTTTATGCCTCCATTACCAAGGCCATGGGCGGCTGGGTACACGGCCGCAACGGTACGGTGGAGTGGAAGATTGTCGGTCTGCTGGCCTTGGGCAGTCTGCCCGCCGCATTGTTTACGCTTGCGTTGTTGAAGTTCATCGCGCTGGATGAGAAGACCCTCAAGGGGGTGGTGACTGGCGTGCTTAGCGTGGCGCTGGTGCTAACCGCTGTTGCGCTGCTTCTGAAGGATTGGATACGCAAACTTGCACAGCGTGAAGGTGGCACTGTGCGCGAATTGCACGAGCGTCATTTACCCGCCGCCACGATTGCCACCGGTGTTGTTGTGGGTGCGCTGGTCACGATTTCTTCCATCGGCGCCGGCGTGCTGGGCACGGTGGCGCTGCTATTTCTGTATCCGCGCTTGTCCGCAGTCAAGGTGGTGGGGACCGATATTGCGCATGCCGTTCCGCTCACCGCAGTTGCGGGGCTGGGACATCTGGCACTGGGCACGGTGGATCTCGTTCTGTTGGGCAGCCTGTTGTTGGGTTCTCTGCCGGGCATCTACATCGGCAGCCATCTTTCGGCAAAGGTCCCGGAAAAAATATTGCGGCCCATCCTGGCGACGATGCTGCTGGTTATCGGGACGCGATTGGCATTGAACTAAATTTGAATTGAGGAAATTGAAATGAGCACACACATCCATAACCTTTCCGATCTGGAAGAAATCGATCGATTCGAACAGGCCATTGCGAGCTTTGGTCGGGGCGAGATTGATCCGGACCGGTTCACCGCGATTCGCCTGCAACAGGGTGTTTATGGGCAGCGTCAGCTGGACGTGAACATGTTGCGCATCAAAGTGCCGGGTGGGCGTTTGAGTGCTGAACAACTCGGCGTCATCGGCGAGGTGACAGCAGAGTTTTCACAACACCGGATTGCACATTTGACAACGCGGCAGAGCATTCAGATTCATTACATTCCGCTGGTCAAAATGCCCGAGGCGATGCGCCGCTTGGCCGCCGTCGGCATGACGACACGCGAGGCGTGCGGCAACACGATTCGCAATATGACGGCCTGCGCGCTGGCGGGCGTTTGTCCGAAAGAGCGGGTCGATGTGAATACGCATTTGCAGGGCGCGACGCTGCATTTCCTGCGCAATCCGCTGAACCAGCAACTGCCGCGAAAATTCAAGATTGCTTTTTCCGGATGCGAATCGGATTGCGCCCAGTCATTGCTGCATGATTGCGGCGTCATTGCGGTTGAGAAAGAGGGCCAGCCGGGATTCCGCATTCGTGCGGGTGGCGGTCTGGGCCATAAGCCGCGCGAGGCTATTGTGGTTGAAGAGTTCATCACCGAAAACGAGTTGCTGTTTGCGATGGAAGCGCTGGTGAGCTTGCATAACAAATATTCCGATCGCACCAAGCGCGCCAAATCCCGCATCAAGTTTCTGGTCGAGCGCTTCGGCGCGGAAGGCTTTATCGAAAAGTATCGCGAGGAATTTGAGCGCACCAAACAGGCGTTGTCCGGCCAAGCCTATCCGCAGGGCGAATGGCGCCAGCCGGATGCGGCGGAAGCGCCGGGGCAGGGGGCGCCGCGCCGCGTGTTTGCGCAGCGTCAGACCGGACTGAATGTATTCACCATTGCCTTGCCGATTGGCGATATTAGGGCGGAACAACTGCGCGGAATTTCGGTGCTGTTGCGGGAGTTGGGGCTGAATGAGGTGCACTCGACCCAGGATCAGAATCTGGCCGTGTTCAATGTGCCGGAACACAAGCTGGCGATCCTGCGCGGCGGCTTGGCGCTGCTCGATCTGGCTGAGCCGGTGTGCGGCGATAACGTGGTCGCCTGCCCCGGCACATCGACTTGCCGCCTGGGTATCACCAGCAGCACGGTGCTCGCGCCCATGCTTTCCGGAGGCAAGGCTGATTTGCATATTCGCGTCTCGGGTTGTCATAACGGCTGTGCCCAGCCGGAGACGGGCGATATCGGAATTTATGGTGAAGCCAAGCGCCTTCACGGAAAACTGGTGCCGCATTACCAGATGTACTTCGCCGGCAAGGGGAGCGCGGGCGGTGCACTGGCGCTGAAGGGACCATCTTTGCCATCTGCACGAATTAGGCTGGCCATCGAGCGCGTACAGCAGGCCTATATTCAAAGTGGTGAATCCGGATTTTTTGACTGGGCGCGCCGACAGGACGCGGACCACTTTAAGGCGCTGCTGGCAGATCTTGCCGACGTTTCAGAAGATCAGTTGCAGGAGGTGATGCACGACTTTGGCGAGAAGGACAATTTCCGGGTCCTTAACTTGGGCGGCGGAGAATGTGCCGGCGCCTCCCAGGTCACCGTGGGGGCCAATTTCTTCGAGGCGGCGCATGAGCGCGAATACCGTAATGCGCTGGTATTCCAGCGCAAATATATCGAGGCTGCCCAGTGCAATGAATCCATTCTGCGCTTGCTCGGTTCCGGGGTTGCGCAGCTGCTGGGAGGCAAGCGCCAGGATGATCTGCAGTTGCTTGCGCAGGAGCTAAATCTTGTCGCACCGGAAGAAATCTCCGCCGAATTCAAGCAGGCGGTAGGTGCTGTGACATCGATTCAGGAAACGGACATTGACGCTATCGCGAAGGCCACCGCCAATGTCGACAATTGGACAATTAGAGCGGCTGAGTTTGCGACATCGCGGGACAAACAGCTGGACCTGAAGGAGGCACTGCCAAAATGAGTACAGACTTAAATCACAAGATTGCCGAAACCTTGTTGTTGTTGCAGCAGGCCGTTGCAGACTTCGCGCCGGTCGTGTTTGCCAACAGTCTGGGCGCGGAAGATATGGTGCTGACCGACCTGATTGCCAAATACCAACCCGACATCGCCATGTTCAGTCTCGACACCGGCCGTTTGCCGAAAGAGACCTACGACCTGATTCAGGAAGTACGTCAGCGTTACAGCGTGCCGTTGACGGTGTATTTCCCGAACAATGAACTAGTCGAGAAATACGTGTCGCAGCATGGCATCAACGGTTTCTACGACAGCGTGGAAAACCGCAAAGGCTGCTGCTTCACGCGCAAGGTGGAGCCGCTGCGTCGTGCTTTGAAAGGCAAGGGCGCGTGGATCACCGGTATGCGTCGTGACCAGGCTGTGACACGCGGGAGGCTGGAAGCCTCTTCCTTCGATGCGGACAACAGCTTGCAAAAATTCAACCCGCTGCTGGAATGGAGCAACAAGGACGTGTGGGCCTACATCCGCCAGAACGATGTGCCTTACAACAAGTTGCACGACCAGTTCTACCCCAGCCTTGGTTGTGCACCATGCACGCGTTCCGTTTCGCCAGGCGAGGATATTCGTGCCGGCCGCTGGTGGTGGGAGGATCCGGAAAGCAAGGAGTGCGGATTGCACGTTGGGCAGCGAAACAAGGTTGCGCACGGCAGCGGTATGCAGGTGGCGAGTAATCCATCGTTGCCAGCGAGCTGCGAGCGCATCATCGAGATTGCGGCGCGGCCAGTCGCAAGGCAGGAACAAACGGCCTGAACAAGGATGAGGAATACATGAAACCGACAGAGAGATTCACAATGAGTACACCTCACTTCACTCATCTGGATACGCTGGAAAGCGAATCCATTCACATCATGCGAGAGGTCGCGGCCGAGTGTAAAAATCCCGCGCTGCTGTTTTCCGGCGGCAAGGATTCCATCGTGATGCTGCGTCTGGCCGAGAAGGCATTCCGTCCGGCGAAGTTCCCGTTTCCGCTGGTGCATATCGACACCGAGCACAACTTTCCCGAGGTGATTGCGTGTCGCGACAAGCTGGCCGCCGATCTGGGAGAGCGGCTCATCGTGCGTTCGCTGGAGGATTCCATCAAGCGCGGCAGCATCGTCATCAAGGACGAAAGCAAGCCGCGCAACCCGTACCAGTCGGTCACGCTGCTGGAGACGATTGAAGAGTTTGGTTTCGATGCCTGTCTGGGCGGTGCGCGGCGCGACGAGGAAAAGGCGCGCGCCAAGGAGCGCATCTTCTCGTTTCGCGATGAATTCGGCCAATGGGATCCTAAAAACCAGCGTCCGGAATTATGGGATATTTATAACACCCGGGTTCACGTCGGCGAGAACATTCGCGTGTTTCCGATCAGCAACTGGACCGAGATGGATATCTGGCAATACATCGCCCGTGAGAATCTGCACATACCGAACATCTACTACGCGCATGACCGGGAGATCATCCGGCGCAATGGCCAGCTGGTGCCCGTGACCGCGCTTACCCCGCCGCGCGCCGGCGAAACAGTCGAAGTGCTGAGCGTGCGTTTCCGCACCGTGGGCGACATGACGTGTACCGCACCAGTGGAATCTGCCGCACGCACAGTGGAAGAAATCATCGAAGAAACCGCGACCACGCGCATCACCGAACGCGGGGCGACACGGCTGGATGATCAGACCTCCGAGGCATCCATGGAACTGAGAAAGAAAGAAGGGTATTTCTAAGATGAACACGAATACACAATTACTGCGCTTCATTACCGCGGGCTCGGTGGACGACGGCAAGAGCACGCTGATCGGCCGTTTGCTGCATGATTCGAAGTCCATCTTCGAGGACCAATTCTCCGCTATCAGCAAGACCAGCGAGAAGCGCGGCATGGCGGCGGTTGATTTGTCGCTTCTCACGGACGGTTTACAGGCCGAGCGCGAGCAGGGCATCACCATCGATGTGGCCTACCGGTATTTCGCTACGCCCAGGCGCAAGTTCATCATCGGCGACACGCCGGGGCATGAACAGTACACGCGCAACATGGTGACGGCGGCCTCCACCGCGAATCTGGCGATCATCCTGGTGGATGCGCGCAAGGGCGTTCTGACACAGACCCGGCGGCATTCCTATCTCACCAGCCTGCTCGGCGTGCCGCATGTGGTGTTGGCGGTGAATAAGATGGATATGGTGGATTATTCCAAACAGCGTTTCGAGGAGATTGTCGGCGAATACAAGCGTTTTGCGGCGCAGCTGGATCTGCACGACGTGCATTGCATTCCACTCTCGGCACTCAACGGTGATAACGTGGTGGAGAGGAGCGCGTCTATGGACTGGTATGTCGGCCCGTCCCTGCTGGAATTGCTGGAGACTGTGGCGATCGACCATGATGTGAACACCCGCGATTTCCGCTTCCCGGTGCAATGGGTGTGCCGTCCGCAGACCGACGAGTATCACGACTTCCGGGGTTTTTCCGGGCGGATTGAGGCGGGGGAAGTCTCGGTGGGCGACGAGATCACCATTCTGCCGTCCGGCCGCAGTACGCGCGTGAAAGAAATCGTGACCTATGACGGCAAGTTGCAAACGGCTTTCGCCCCGCAGTCGGTCCAGCTGACACTGGAAGACGAGATTGACATCTCGCGTGGTGATCTCTTTGTGAAATCCGGTGGCAATAAGCCCAGCGTGGAAAGGGAGTTCGAAGCCATGCTGTGCTGGTTGTCGGAAACGCCGCTGGACAAGAATCGGAAATATCTGGTCAAGCATACGACACGCTCGGCGAAATGCCTGTTTTCGCGACTTTATTACCGGGTGGACGTCAACTCGCTGGAGCCGCACGCGGTCGAACAGTTGCACATGAATGACATCGCGCGCGTGGCTTTGAAAATTCAGCAGCCGCTAGTGTTTGACCGCTACGAGGAAGACCGCGCCACCGGCAGTTTTATCGTGATTGATGAAGCCACAAACAATACCGTTGCGGCGGGCATGATCAGCTAGTGCACCGGGATTCTGGCGGCCGCGGCAGTCACGCCATTGCTGCGGCAAGCGACATCAGCGTTGCCATCAGCGCGGTGAATTTCCGGCTGGCTGTGGTATCTTTTCGCCATCCGATTCTGCCGCGCCCGCTGCCATGAGTTTATTTTCATTGATCGCCGCCTTCCTGCTGGAGCAGCTGCATTCGCTGTCTGCCCGAAAGTATTTCGACCGAGGGTTGGCTGCTTATGCGGATTTCTTTCAGCGGCACTTCAATGCGGGAGAGCGCTGGCACGGCAAGGCTGCCTGGTTTCTTGGTGTGGTGCCGCCGGTGTTGCTGGTCTGTCTGGTTTTCGGGCTTCTGTACCGCGTTCAACCCTTGCTGGGCTGGGTGTTCAATGTGGCGCTGCTTTACCTCACTATGGGCTTTCGACAGTTCAGCCACTATTTCACCGGCATTCACAAAGCACTACGCGAAGATCGACTGGATGAGGCGCGCCAACTCCTTGCCCGCTGGTGGCAGCGGCCCACGCATGAACTTAATCCGGAAGAAGTCGCCCGTGTCAGTATCGAGCAGGGCTTGCTGGCTTCTTATCACCATGTGTTTGGAGTGGTTTTCTGGTTCATGGTGTTCAGTCTGCTGGGTATCGGCGGTGCGGCGGGTGCCGTGATGTTCCGTCTTGTGCTGGTTTTCAGAACGCGCTGGTGCGAGAAGGTACAAAGCGGCGGTTTTGCCGCATTTTCCCAGCAGGCCAGCCGGTGGGTGGAATGGCTGCCGGTACGGATGACGGCGATCACATTCGCCATTGTCGGCGATTTCGAAGACACGATTCATTGCTGGAGAACCCAGGCGCAAAGCTGGCCGGATCCGGAGGAAGGTATTTTGCTTGCCGGCGGTGCGGGTGCGTTGGGCGTCCGTCTGGGGCAGCCCTTGCCTCAGGATGGTATCCCACTTGGTCGGCCCGAGTTGGGAATCGGCGACGAGGCGGACGCCGACTTGATGCAAAGCGCGATCGGCCTACTCTGGCGTACCGTACTCTTCTGGCTAATGTTGTTGGTGTTGCTGAGCCTCGCCCGAATGGCGAGTTAGCGCTGCTAAAGCTCGGAGAGCGGTTTCCCCGCCATCTCGGTGTCGCTGGGCTTCAGCTGGTGAATGACTTTTTCCAGGGCGGCATCCAGTTTTTCCAGATCCGCTGCCGGCAGCGTTCGAATGGCTTCCGGCAATATACCTTCCGCCGGTCCGGGAGCGATTTTCAGGATATGTTCAGCCTCCGGCGTGATTTTTAATCCCACACGACGATGATCCACCTGACCGCGCTCCTTGCTGACCAGCTTCCGCTGCACCAGTTTGTCCACCAGCAGGCTGCAGGTCGATTGGTGGATGGAAAGCCGCATTGCCAAGCCGGAAATGCCAATACCGGGCGCTTTGGAAATTTCGTGGATGATCCAGAGCTGCGAGCCGGTGATGCCACAGGTTTTTTCAATTTCCCTCAAGTGCTGCCGCACGGATCCAAAAATGATCCGGAACTTCCTGAGGGCTTGCTCCGATAGCGACTGAAAATTATCCGTCTTCACAAAATTTGTCTCCTGACGACGCGCATTCTAGCGCTTAATGGCCAGGCGGCCATTCGAAAAAAATACAAAATTTCTTGATTATTATTTTGCCGTAATCTGCTGAAACAGCGCCAGCCGGCGGGCGTCGATTTTTCCGGACTCGACGGCCTGACGGATGGCGCAGCCGGGTTCGTGAATGTGGCGGCAGTTGCGGTAGCGGCACTGTCCGAGATAGGCGGCGAATTCGACAAATCCGCTTTCAATTTCACCCAGGCTGAGATGGTGCAGCCCGAAGGCTTGCACGCCGGGGCAATCGATCAGGCTGCTGTCCGCATCCAGCGCGTAAAGGCGCGCGTGGGTGGTGGTGTGTTTGCCGGAGTCGAGGACGCTGGAGATTTCCCGGGTTGCGGCTTGTGCGCCGGGAATGAGACTGTTGATCAGCGTGGATTTCCCCATGCCGGACTGCCCGACCAGAACGCTAAGATGGCCCTTCAGCAAGGGACGCAGATCACTACTACTGTTTAGCGCGCTAAGCTCGACGATCCGGTAGCCGATATCCCGGTAGGGGGCCAGGCGCTCGCGGGCAAGCACCGCTGCTTCGCCCAGATCGCATTTGTTCAGCACGATGACGACATCCAGTTGTTGGTCTTGTGCCGCCACCAGACAGCGCGCCAGCAGTTCATCGCTGAACGAGGGTTCAGCCGCGACAACGATGACGATTTGCGTGACATTGGCGGCGATGAGTTTTTCGCGGAAGGCGTCGGAGCGATGCAGCAGCGAGCGGCGCGGGGCGATACGTTCGATGACGCCCTGCGCGCCGTTTTCCGCGGATGCCTCACTGGTGAGATTGATTTCCACCTCGTCGCCGCAAACGACTTCGCTTTTCTTTCCCCGGGTCAGGCAGAGCAGCTCGCGGCCATCCGCCAGGCGCGCCAGATATTGGCGACCGAATGCGGCGGTGATGGTGCCGTGAAGTTGTTTCAATGGGCGGTTTACTTGAAGCGGTAGTAAGTCTTGTTCAGGTAGGCCGCGAGATCCTGTTTTTCCTGCCCGCTGAGCGATTTTCCGATTGCGCCGGAGCAGCGTTCCATTTGCACCAGAAGTTCATCCGGGCTGCTGACCGTGCGGTTGGCACGCGTAAAAATCGCGCTGCCGTCTCCCCCCATCTTGCCCTTGTGGCAACTGCTGCAGTCATATTTCGCAAAAAGTTGTTGCCCGGTCTGTGCATTGCCTTTGGGAAACGGGTTGGCCAGAGCGATGCCTGAAAGACTGAGTAAAGCGAGGGCGAGCAGAAATTTTTTCATGGGGACTCCTGGCGTGTTTTTAGATGATGAATGCGGACGGGGGCCGGTGGGTGTGAGTCATAAAAAGTCGAATACAGCGGGTCGGGCGTCAGCGTGGCCGCATTGTCCTGATAAAGCTTGACCAGTGCGCTGACCAGATCGGCGGCATCGGTCTGTTGCGCGGCATAGGCGTCGGCCTCGAATTCATGCTTGCGCGAATAGGCTGAAAACAGCGGATGCAGCAGGAAGCTGAATGTCGGCAAGATCATAAAGAACAGCAACAGCGCAAGCGCGGTGGACGGCGTGTTGACGCCCAGTCCCTCATAAAACCATGGCGTCTGCATCAGCCGGCCGAGCAGCCACAGAAAACCCAGACTGATCGCGAAAGTCCCAAGCATGCGCTTCATCACGTGGCGGCGTTTGAAATGCCCGAGCTCGTGTGCGAGCACGGCCTCAATTTCGCTGCCGGAAAGACGCGCCAGCAGAGTGTCGAAAAAGACGATGCGTTTGGATTTTCCAAAGCCGGTGAAGTAGGCGTTGCCGTGCGCGCTGCGTTTGCTGCCATCCATCACAAACAGCCCGCTCGCGGTGAAACCGCAACGGCGCAGCAAGTCTTCGATGCGGGACTTCATCGACGCATCTTCCAGCGGCGTGAAACGGTTGAACAACGGCGCGATGAAAGTCGGGTAAATAAACATCACCAGCAAATTGAACGTCACCCACACGCCCCAGACGTAAAGCCACCACAAATCGCCCATCCCCGACATCAGCCACAGCACGACAAACAGCAGCGGCAGACCGAGCGCGGCGCCGAGCAACAGGCTTTTCAGCGCATCGCGGAAATACAATCCCGGCGTCATTTTGTTGAACCCGAAGCGCGCCTCGATGACGAAAGTGCGATACAGACTGAAGGGGGTTTCCAGCAGCGCCGACAACAGCATTACCGCAACGATAATCGCCACGCCACCGGTGAGTGTTCCGCCGATCCCGCGGGCGCTCAGATCGGCCATCCACTGAATGCCACCGCCCAGCGTGAAACCGAGCAGTACCAGGGCATCGAATACGACAGACGTCATATCGAAGCGGGTTTTTGCCGAGGTGTAATCGGCGGCCTTCTGGTGCTCGGCCAGCGCGATTCGGTCACGGAAATCTTCCGGCACCGCCGGGCGATGCGCTGCGATATGACGCAAATGGCGGCGCGCCAGCCACAGTTTGGCGAGTGTGGTCAGCGAGACAGCGGCAACAAAAAACAGACTGAAACTGGCAGCGGTCATTTCGGAATAATTTTCGGGATAACGGTGTGCTGTGACAAAATACGCACCCTGTTGTTCACTGTATGAAAGACGCGCGAATTATGGCACAGAACCAGAATCACCTCGTTTGGCTGGATATGGAAATGACCGGCCTGTCTCCCGACAACGATCGCATCATCGAAATCGCGATGGTGGTGACCGATAGTCAGCTCGATACCGTGGCCGAGGCCCCGGTGCTGGTCGTGCACCAGTCCGACAGCGTGCTGGACGGTATGGACAATTGGAACAAGTCCACGCACGGCAAATCCGGCCTGATTGAAAAGGTCAAAGCGTCCGCCCTGGACGAAGCTGTGGTGGAAGCGCAGATGCTGGCGTTTTTACAGGAGTATGTGCCGGCGCGCACCTCACCCATGTGCGGCAATTCGATTTGTCAGGATCGCCGCTTCATGGCGCGCTGGATGCCCAAACTGGAAGACTATTTCCACTACCGCAATCTGGATGTCAGTACCCTGAAGGAGCTTGCGCGTCGCTGGAAACCGGAGGTGGCCAGCAGCATGAAGAAACACGGCAAGCACGAAGCGCTGGCCGACATTTATGAATCCATCGCGGAAATGCGCCACTACCGCGATAACTTCCTCAAACTCTGATCAATGCTGGCAATGCGGGCAATAAAAACTCGCCCGCTGGCCCAGACGCAATAACCTGACAGATTCGCCGCAACGGCGGCAGGCCTCGCCCGCGCGGCCATACACCCAGTACTCCTGCTGGAAGTAGCCCGGCGAACCGTCGCTGCTGACGTAATCGCGCAGCGTGCTACCGCCCTTGGCGATAGCGGCGGTCAGGGTTGCGCGAATTTCCCCGGCCAGTGCGGTGCAGCGGGGGCGGCTGAGTTTTCCGGCGGGAAGCTGCGGGCGAATGCCCGCGCGGAACAAGGCTTCGTTGGCATAAATGTTGCCGACGCCGACCACGATGCGCTGATCCATGATGACGAGCTTGATCGCTGCGGTTTTGTTGCGCGTGGCCCGATACAAGGTAGTGCCATCGAATTCATCGCCCAGCGGCTCCGGGCCGAGTGCGGCGAGCAGCGGGTGCGTCGCCGCATCGCCTGTGTGCCAGAGCACGGCGCCAAAGCGGCGCGGATCATGCAGGCGCATGGTTGTGCCGTTATCCAGCAGCAGATCAAAGTGGTCGTGTTTTTTGAGTGGTGTGGCAGCACTCACGATACGCAGATTGCCGGACATGCCGAGGTGCAGGATCAGTGTGCCGCGATCGAATTCGATCAGCAGGTATTTGGCGCGCCGGTGCAGGCGTCGAATGATTTGTCCGTTGAGTAACGCCGGTAATTCAGGGGGAACCGGCCAGCGCAGTTTCGGCTGGCGGATATGAACCTCGCGAACGGTTTTTCCGATCAGTGCGGGCGCGAGACCGCGCAGCGTAGTTTCGACCTCGGGGAGTTCCGGCATGCGTTAACTCCGGCGGCGCCACCACAGCCAGATGCCCAGTGCAGTGAGCGACAGCGGCAGGCCGAGCAGGAAGGTCAGACTGATGACATTGAGCTGCGTCTGGCCCAGACTGAGCTGACTGTCGCGGGCCGCGCGCGGCTGGATATCGATCAGATGATCCTCGCCGGCCAGCCAGTTCACCATGCTGACGCCAAGATCGACGTTGCCGCCGTTGCCCGCAAAGGTGTTGGACAGAAAAGCACCATTGCCGACCACGACGATTCGCTGTTCGCGTTCGTTGCGGCTGCGTTGCAGCGCGACCGCAACCGTGAGCGGCCCCGGGGTGTCATAGCGTTTGTCAAAACGGGGTGTGTTGCCCGGCGCTTTCCGGCTAATCCAGCCGCGCGGGGCGACTTCCACCACGCTGCGCGGCGACCATTCCGAGGTTTCCTCCCACGCGATGGCGCGCGCTTCCGGGAATGCCGTGATCAGATTGAAATTGCGTGTAATCGCATGCGGCGGATAAGCCGCGCCGAGTGCCCAGGTGACGGGTGCATTCATATCCGCCGCGCCGGGGTCAATGACGGTTCCGGGCGGCAGGATCAAATTCAGGGCCTCAGCCAGCGGCTCCTGACCATGCAGGGAACCCGGATCCAGCAGCCAGAGCAGATTGCCACCCCGGTCGAGATAATGTTTGAGCTTGTCGATTTCGCCGGGCAGCAGATCGATTTGCGGCTGGGTGAGCAGCAGAATGCTGGCGTTATCCGGCACATCCTGTGCCAGCGCCAGATTCAGGCTGGCAAGCCTGAAGCCGTTTTGTTTCAACTTTGCGCCGAACAGACTGCCCAGATCGTGATTGGCCATGCCATCCAGCCTGCGTTCGCCATGCCCCTCCAGAAACATCAGCACCTGATCGCGCTGGTGCGCCAGACGCAGCAGCGTGCCGGTAAGAATGGATTCGTTGAGTTGGGTCAGATGTTCGCTGCGCCCCGCATGGGTAACGATCATCTCACCATTGAACTGGACGCCCGCGGCGCGGGTTTTTTCCGGCTCCGTTTCGGGATTGACGAAGGTTAGTGTGAAGTCGTTTTTGTAGCGCTGGTACAGGGACAGAAAATCGCCAATCGCCTTGCGGATGTCACCCAGGCGCGGATCCTGCTCGGTGGCGTACACCGTGATATTGACGGGTCCCTTGAGTTGCCGCAAAACATTCACACTGGCCGGCTCGAGGCTGTTCGCCGCATTGTGGGTCACATCCCGCTGTAGCGGGTATCGTTCGGCAAGATAGCCCAATCCGAAAGCCGAGCCGAGCAGCAGCACTGTGAGGAGCAAATTGCGGAGCAGCGGCGTCGTGAAAAATTTGTGTGCCATCATCGCCTACCCATAGCGCCGATTGTTGTTTAGGCGGCGCATTGCCAGCAGCAGAAAAACACCGCTGAACAACACGAAGAAAACAACATCGCCGCTGTCCAGCAGACCGGTGTTGAAAGCCTCGAAATGATGCAGCGGGGACAAGGCGTGCCAGGGCGAATCATTTTCCGGGGCGCCAATGTCGGCGAGCCACAGCCCCACCAGGATAGCCAGCGCACCGATTGCGGCCACGACGGGTTGTACCGTGAGCGCGGAGACATACAGGCCCAGCGCGACGAAGCTGGACATGAGCAACAGCAAGCCCGCCAAATTGGCGAGCAGCAGTCCGTGGTCCAGCGCCGTACCGAAGGACAGGCTGTAGATCATGAGTGGCACGCTGCCGCTCAGTAATATCAGAAAGAAAAACAGGCCGATAAATTTTCCGAGCACGATGTCCGCGGCTGAAACCGGTGCGGCGAGCAGCAACGGCAGGGTCTGGTTGCGGCGTTCTTCGGCCAGACTGCGCATGGTGAACATGGGTACCAGCATCATCAGCAGCAGGGTGATCAGATTGAACATGGGCGCGGCCAGCGCGGCCGTGACGCCGGGCGCATTGGCGACTTCGGCCAGCTGCGGCTGAATCTCGAGAAACGCCTCCAGGCGTGCGAGAAAGAACCAGGCGAGAATGAATTGCAGCAGCGCCAGCGTAAACCAGGTGGCGGGTTGGCCGAGCAGGCTGCGCAGTTCGCGCATGGCGATGAGGCGGATCATGCGGCGACTCCGGTGATGCGCAGGAAATTGTTTTCGAGACTGTCGGCGGTGCCGCCAAACGCTGCCAGCGTGGCCGTGGTGCCGTCGAACACCACCTTGCCCTGGTGCAAAATGCTGACGCGGTCGCACATACTTTCAACCTCGGCAAGCAGATGGGTGGAAATCAACACACTATGACGGTCGCCCAGTTCACGGATCAGGCCGCGAATATCACGGATTTGCGCCGGATCCAGTCCCACGGTGGGCTCATCAAGAATGATGACATCGGGTGCGTGAACGATGGCCTGCGCAATACCGACACGTTGCTGGTAGCCCTTTGAGAGCGTGCCGATACGCTTGTGCCTGACACTTTCCAGACCGCAACGATGCAGGCAATCCGCGACGGCTGCGCTGGCCCGGGCGGCATTCATACCGTGCAGTCGTGCGGCGAAAATCAGGTAGCGGTTGACTTGCATTTCGCGATACAGCGGCGGGATTTCCGGCAGGTAGCCCAACTGTTTTTTGGCGAGCAGCGGCTGGCGCAACAGTTGGGTACCGCAAATTTCGATCTCGCCGCTATCCGGCAGAAGACAGCCGCTCAACAGTTGCAGCGTGGTGCTTTTGCCGGCGCCGTTGTGCCCGAGCAGACCGAGCACTTCGCCGCGACGCAGTTCCAGCGACACGTCATCCACGACCAGGCGTGCGCCAAAACGCCGGCACAGTTTGCGCGCGGTGAGGGTAATTTCGGAATGGGAGTCGGACAAGAGATAACTGCCGTGGTTGTGGGCTGGGCGAAATATAACCTAATATGTGCGCCCGCATCAAAATCCGGTTAATCCGATGAATCGTTCCCTGTTGGTGTTTGTTTTTAGCGCGCTGCTGCTGGGTTGTGCCCAGCAACCGCAAAAGCCCGCGGACGCCGTTTCGGAGGCCTCCGCGCCCGAGGTCGCGCCGGTTGAACCCACACCAGAACTGCCGCGCATCGAGTTGACCGATGAGTTGCTGTATGAATATCTGCTGATCGAAATTGCCGCGCAGCGGGGCTATAACGATCTGGCTGCGCAAGGCGCCGCCGACCTGACCGACAAAACCGGCGATCCGCGGCTGGCGCGCCGGGCGGCGCAATTGGCATTTGAATCCGGAGATATGACCAAGTCGCTGCACGCCTTGCGCATGTGGCAGGAAATTGAGCCCGACAATCAGGTTGTTCGCAGAATGCTGGCTTCGGTGCTACTGCGCGGCGGCAAGTATGACGAGGCGAAATCCGAGCTTGCCGCGATGCTGGCTGCCGAACCGGATCAGTCCGCGCGCGGATGGGTGCAGGTATACCAGTTGCTCGCGGCATCTCCCGACAAGGCGCTGGCACTGCGCTTAATGCAGGCGTTGACCGCGGCCCACCCTGCGGTGGCGGAAACACACTGGGCGCTGGCGCAACTGGCCCGGTCGGCCGACCAGCCAGTGCTGGCAATGCAGGAAATTCGCGAGGCGCGCCGTCTGCGTCCGGATTGGGATGCCGCGGCTTCTTTTGAGGCGCAGCTGTTGATGGTCAACAGTCCGGAAGCGGGGCTGAGCCTGTTGCGCGGCTATGTGTCCCAGCATCCGCAAGCCATCGAAATTCGTCTCCAGTATGCGCGGGCATTGCTGGATCAGAAGCAATACGAGCCGGCGCGCGAAGCCTTTCGTGCGCTGTCCCGCGAGAAGCCGGATAGTGCCGAATTCGCACTGGCGGTGGCGCTGGTTTCACTGCAACTTAACGACCTGAAGGCCGCGGAGCAGGAATTGCTGGCGTTGCTCGACAAAGACGGGCCGGCCAGCGACGCGGTGCAGTTTTATCTGGGCCAGCTCTATGAGGCCAAATCCGATCAACAGGCGGCGCTGACCCGCTATCGCGCGGTGGCCTCGGGCGACTATGTTTTTCCGGCGCGTTTGCGCGCGGCCCAGTTGCTTAAGCAGTCCGGCGATCTGGCGGGCGCCCGCGAAGTGCTGCAACACACCGAAGTTCAAGACAACCGGCAGCGCGTGCAGTTGCTGGTTGTCGAGGCACAATTGCTCCGTGACGCCGGACGTGATGCCGATGCGCTACAGGTGTTGGAAAAGGGGCTGGATAAGCTGCCGAATCATCCGGATCTGTTGTATGAGACAGCGATGCAGGCTGATCGCATGGGGCGATTTGCGCAGTCCGAAAAGTGGTTGCGTCAATTGATCCGGATTCAGCCGGCGCATGCGCATGCCTACAATGCCTTGGGCTACAGTCTGCTGGAACGCAAGGAGCGAATTCCGGAAGCCTTGCAGCTGGTAGAAAAGGCGCTGCAACTTGCGCCGAACGATCCTGCCATCATGGATAGCGTAGGCTGGGGGTATTACCGCAGCGGACGGCTGGAGGAAGGTATCGCCATGCTGCGGCGTGCCCTGGCCGCCAATCCCGACGGGGAGATCGCCGCGCATCTGGGCGAAGTGCTGTGGGTGCGCGGTGACAGGGAAGAAGCGCGCAAGGTTTGGCGGGAAAGCCTGAAAGTTCATCCGAATCATGCGCAGCTGCAAGCCGTCATGCGCAAATTTGATGCCCCATGAAACGCGGGTGGGCCGGTATCTTTTTCGGACTGGCGCTGGCGGCATGCAGCACGGTGCCGGTCGAGCCTGGGCTGACGTCGCGTGCCATGCAGCCGGCAGGCGAGTTTGTGCTGAACGGGCGTATCGCCATTCGCCACAACGACAAGCGGCAGAGTGCCGGTTTGCACTGGACGCACCGGGCCGGCATCGACGAGGTGCTCCTGCTCGGGCCGCTCGGGCAAACGGCCGCGCGCGTCTATCGTGACGGTTACGGCGCGGTTCTGGAAGATGGTTCGCGGCGCTATCACGCGGAAGATGCCGCAACCCTGATGGAGAAAGTGCTGGGCTGGCAGTTGCCGCTGGAGGGCTTGCCCGACTGGGTGCGGGCGCAGCCGCAGAGCGGCTTGCCTGCGCAGATTGAAAAAGATCCGCTGGGGCGCCTCGCCCGGTTGCGCCAATCCGGCTGGGAGGTGCGCTATCAAGGCTATGCCGGCGAGGCGGCCGATAGCTTGCCGACCCGTTTGCAGCTGCAGCGTGACGATTTGCAGGTACAACTTCTCATCGACGAATGGAAGCCGAATTAGCCATGAACCGTGTGTTGAGCTGCCCCGCGCCGGCCAAACTCAATCTTTTCTTGCATGTGGTCGGCCGGCGACCGGATGGTTATCACCTGCTGCAAACCCTGTTTCGTTTTATCGATTTGCAGGACGTCATGCGTTTCGAGCTGCGCGAGGACGGCGTTGTGCGCCGCATTTCGGAAATTGCCGGCGTTCCGGAATCGCAGGATTTGTGCGTGCGCGCCGCGCGTCTTTTGCAGGCCGAGACCGGCTGCGCGCTGGGGGCGGACATTACTCTGGAGAAACACATTCCCATGGGCGGGGGGCTGGGGGGTGGCAGTTCGGACGCCGCAACCACATTGATCGCCCTGAACCGCCTCTGGGCGCTGGGCCTGTCGCGCGAACGGCTGATGCAACTGGGGTTGCGGCTGGGAGCGGATGTTCCGGTGTTCGTGTTTGGCGAGAATGCCTTTGCCGAAGGCGTCGGTGAACGTCTGCAGGCGATGACGCTGCCGGAGGTCTGGTATGTCGTGCTGTTCCCGCCGGTTCATGTGCCGACGGCAGAGATTTTTGCGCGCCCGGAATTGACACGCGACACGGATTCCCTCACAATGCGCGCCCTCTCGGAACGGCTTATGCAACAAGATTCACGATTGCATAATGACTTGCAGGCCGTAGTGTGCGAGCACTATCCCGAAGTGGCGCGTTATCTCGAGTGGCTGGCAGGGTTCGGGCCATCGATGATGACGGGTTCCGGCGCTTGTGTGTTTGCCGGATTTTCCGGACGAGAGGCCGCCGAAAACGTGTTGCGGCAATTGCCGCAGGATATGCGCGGTGTGGTGGTACAAGGTTTGATGCGGCATCCGTTGCAGGATTGGGTGCCCGATTAGTTAATTGGGGAGTCGCCAAGTGGTAAGGCACCGGATTTTGATTCCGGCATTCGTAGGTTCGATCCCTACCTCCCCAGCCAGTTTGCAGGAATTCCGCCGGATCGGCGTTCATTAAAGCGGGGTTGCACGTGTCTTCCTTTGACAGCCTGATGATTTTCACCGGCAATGCGAATCCCAAGCTTGCCGAATCCGTAGCGCAGTATCTGCACATTCATTTGGGCCGGGCAACCGTGGGCCGCTTCTCCGATGGCGAAGTGATGGTCGAGTTGCTCGAGAATGTTCGTGGCAAGGACGTCTTCGTCCTGCAATCCACCTGCGCACCAACCAACGACAACCTGATGGAAGTGATGGTCATGGTGGACGCGCTCAAGCGTGCCTCTGCCGGGCGGATTACCGCTGCCATGCCGTATTTCGGCTATGCCCGCCAGGATCGCCGGCCGCGCTCGGCGCGCGTTGCGATTACCGCCAAGGTCGTGGCCGATATGCTTTCCGCGGCCGGTGTTGATCGCCTGCTGACGATGGATTTGCACTCCGACCAGATTCAGGGCTTTTTCGATATTCCCGTGGACAACATCTACGCCAGCCCGATTTTGCTGTCGGATGTCTGGAAGCAGAACTACGAAAATCTGATTGTGGTTTCGCCGGATGTGGGTGGCGTGGTGCGTGCCCGTGCCCTGGCGAAGCAGATGGATGCCGATCTGGCCATCATCGACAAGCGCCGGCCGAAGCCGAACGTGGCCAAGGTGATGAATATCATTGGCGACGTGGTGGGACGTACCTGTTTGATCATGGACGACATGGTGGATACCGCGAACACACTTTGCGAAGCCGCCAACGCGCTCAAGGAAAAAGGCGCGTCCCGCGTGCTGGCTTACTGTACCCATCCGGTATTGTCTGGGCCGGCCATCAGCCGGATCGAGAATTCGGCGCTGGACGAGCTGGTGGTTACGGACACGATTCCGCTGAACGACGCCGCCCGCAACTGCGGCCGCATCCGCCAGCTGAGCACGGCGGAATTGCTGGCGGAAACCATCCGCCGGATCAATAACGAAGAATCGGTGAGCTCACTGTTCACCGAGTAAAAAGATGCGCGACGGCCACGGGGGTCGTCGCCAACCCGGAATCGTCTGGTCGCGGACGATTCTGTTTTTTGGAGAAGTGAAATGACAATCGAAATCAATGCAACAATTCGCAGTACGCAAGGTACGGGTGCGAGCCGCCGTCTGCGTAATACCGGCCGTGTGCCAGGTATTATCTACGGTTCCGGCGATGTCGTGATGATCGACATGGATCACAACGAGATCTATCACCGTCTGCGCCAGGAGGCCTTCCACGCTTCCGTGCTGACCGTGAACGTCGAAGGCAAAAAGGATGCCGTGCTGCTGCGCGATTTCCAGATGCACCCTTTCCGCCAGCAAGTGCTGCACCTCGACTTCCAGCGCGTGGACGTCAAGCAAAAGATGCACATCAAGGTGCCGCTGCACTTCCTGAACGAAGAGGCCGGCCCGGGCGTCAAGCTGGGTGGCGGCAAGATCATGCACGTGATGAACGATTTGGATGTGATCTGTTTGCCGACGGATCTGCCTGCCTTCATCGAGGTGGATCTGGGTGCGCTTGATCTCGGCCAGTCCGTGCACGTGTCCGACATCAAACTGCCGAAGGGCGTGGAATTGGCTGCCCATGGTACACATACCGGCGAAGCCGTTGTTGCGACCATTCAGGTGCCGCGTGGCGGTATCGAAGCGGCTGCTGAAGCTGCGGCTGCCGAAGAAGAAAAGAAGTAATCCGGACGTGATCCCGGCGAACCCGCCATTGCTGATTTCGGCATGGCGGGTTTTGTCTTTTTGCTGACATGACTGCCATTCGCCTGATCGTTGGTCTGGGTAATCCCGGACGTGAATATGAAGACACCCGCCATAACGCTGGGTGCTGGTGGCTGGACGCTTTTGCTCGGGCGGAGGGGTTCAATTTTCGCAGCGAGAACAAGTTTCACGGACTGGCCGCACGCGGTGTCTGGCGCGGTCACGAGCTGTGGTTGCTCAAACCGCAGACCTTCATGAATGTCAGCGGCCGATCGGTCGGTGCGCTGGTGCAGTTTTACAAAATCGCGCCGGCCGAAATTCTGGTGGTACACGACGAGCTGGATCTGCCGCCGGGAAACGCCAAACTGAAGCAGGGCGGCGGCCATGGCGGTCACAACGGGCTGAAGGACATTATCGCCCATCTGGGCAGTCGCGATTTCTGGCGTTTGCGTCTCGGCATCGGCCATCCGGGCGAACGCGCGGAAGTCAGTAATTTTGTGTTAAACAACCCGCGTCGCGAAGAGCGCGACGCCATCGAACAGGCACTGCAACGCGCGCTCGACGTAGCTCCATTGATCGTCGAGGGAAAACAGGAAGCAGCCATGCTAAAGCTGCACAGTGCCTAGAAGGAAATCATTATGAGTTTGAAATGCGGAATCGTCGGTCTCCCCAATGTGGGTAAATCCACCATGTTCAACGCGCTCACCAAGGCGGGCATCGCGGCGGAAAACTATCCCTTCTGCACCATCGAGCCGAACGTCGGTATCGTTGAAGTGCCCGATCCACGTCTGGATGGGCTATCCAAAATCGTCAACCCGCAGCGCGTGCAACATGCCATCGTCGAATTTGTCGATATCGCGGGCCTGGTGGCGGGCGCGTCCAAAGGCGAAGGATTGGGCAACCAGTTTCTCGCCAACATTCGCGAAACGGATGCCATCGTGAACGTCGTACGCTGTTTTGACGACGAGAACGTGGTACACGTGGCCGGCAAAGTCGATCCCATTTCCGACATCGAAGTGATTCTCACCGAGCTGGCGCTGGCCGATCTTTCGGCGGTCGAACGCACGATTCAGCGCGAAGGCAAGAAAGCCAAATCGGGCGACAAGGATGCGCAAAAACTCGTCGCCGTGCTCGAAAGACTGCTGCCGCATCTAAACGAAGGCCGGCCCGCGCGCACCCTGGATTTATCGGATGACGACAAAGCATTGATCAAGCCGTTGTGCCTGCTCACCATCAAACCCGCCATGTATGTGGGCAACGTGCTCGAAGACGGTTTTGAGAACAACCCGCATCTCGATCGTCTGCGCGAACATGCTGCGAAGGAAGGTGCGCCGGTTGTCGCGCTCTGTGCCAAGATCGAGCAGGAACTGGCCGATCTGGACGATACCGACAAACTGGAATTTCTGGCCGATCTGGGACTGCAAGAGCCGGGCCTGAACCGCCTGATCCGCGCCGGTTACGACCTGCTCGGGCTGCAAACTTATTTCACCGCCGGTGTGAAAGAAGTGCGCGCCTGGACCATCCACAAGGGCGATACTGCACCGCAGGCTGCGGGCGTCATTCACACCGATTTCGAAAAAGGCTTCATCCGCGCACAGACCATCTCCTACGAAGACTTTATCGCCTGCGGCGGCGAAGCCGGCGCGAAGGAGAAGGGCAAGATGCGCGTCGAAGGGAAAGACTACGTCGTGCAGGACGGCGATATTATGAATTTCCTGTTCAACGTCTAAACAGGTTTAACCGGCCGTTGCCGGCGGCGCGGCCTGATCAATCAGCAGTTTGTATTCGATGGCGTCCACCAGTGCCTGATAGCTCGCGTCGATGATGTTGGTGGAGACGCCGACCGTGCCCCATTTGCGCACGCCGTCGGTGGACTCGATCAGCACGCGCACGGCGGCCTGTGTGGCTGCGGTGGTGGTGAGGACGCGCACCTTGTAGTCGGAAAGCCGCATGTTTTCGAGTTGCGGGTAGTAGGGGAGCAGAGCGGCGCGCAGGGCCTGGTCGATGGCATTGACCGGACCGTTGCCCAGCGCGGCCGTGTGCGAGAAACCCTGACCGACGCGCACCATGACGGTGGCTTCGGATTGCACTTCGCCCTCGTGTCCCTGTTTCTGATCCAGCACGCGGAAGCCTTCCAGTTCAAAGAAATGCCGGAAGCGGTTCATGGCTTTGAGCAACAGCAATTGGAACGAGGCATCCGCACCTTCGTAGGCGTAACCCTGGGCTTCCAGTTCCTTGATGCGCGCAACAGCGTGCGCAACGGCAGGATCGTTGGGGTCGAGATCGTCCGTGCCGGCCAGGTCGCCGGCCTTGAAGAGTACGTTGCTGCGCCCGGCCTGATCCGAGACGAGCACGCGCTGCACATTGCCGACCACTTCCGGCGGGATATGTTCGTACAGGTCGGAGGATTTCGCGATAGCCGAAACGTGAATGCCGCCTTTGTGCGAAAAGGCGTTGAGGCCGACATAGGGCTGATGGCGCCAGGGCAAGCGGTTCGCCATCTCATTCACAAAACTGGAGAGCGATGAAAGCTGTTTCATACGTTCCGGCGTGACGCCGCAATCCAGCCCCATCTTGAGTTGCAGCGTGGGAATGATGGAAACGAGGTTGGCGTTGCCGCAGCGCTCGCCGATGCCGTTGATAGTGCCCTGCACCTGGGTCGCGCCAACGCGTGCCGCCGCGATGGAATTTGCCACGGCAAGCTCGCTGTCGTTATGGGCGTGAATACCGATGGTGAGGCCGGGGAACTGACGCAGCACTTCGGTGGTGACTTCCGCAATCCGGTAGGGAATGCTGCCGCCGTTGGTGTCGCACAGAATCAGCCCGTCCGCGCCGCCATCGCGTGCGGCGGACAGCACCGCCAGCGCGTAATCCGGATTGGCGCTGTATCCGTCGAAGAAATGTTCGGCGTCAAAAAATACCGTCGGCAGATGCTGCTTTAAAAACCGCACCGATTCGCGCACGAGCTCAAGGTTGTTTTCGAGTGAAATTCCCAGCGCTACCGTGACATGGCGATCCCAGCTCTTGCCGAAAATACACGCCGCATCCGCGCCGCTTTCCGCCAACCTTAGCAGGCCCCGATCGGCGTCGGTGGCATGGCGGGGCCGTGCGGTCGAGCCGAAAGCGACGAGCTTGCTGTGCGTCCACTGGCGGTCGCGCATGAGTTCGAAAAACTGGTCATCCTTGGGGCTTGCACCCGGCCAGCCGCCTTCGATCCAGTCGATCTCAAATTCCGCCAGACGGTCGGCGATACGCTTTTTGTCTTCGGCGGAAAAATTGATGCCGGCGGTCTGATTACCATCGCGCAGCGTGGTGTCGAAAATCTGGATACGGCGGGACGGCATGGAATAACTCCTGTGTCAGGCAATAGTGGCAGTCTTGTTGTCAGGCGAAATTTATCACAGCCGGAATCAGCCGCAGGCCCCGACCGCGCCGCAGGCCGTGCAGAAATCGCAGCCGTCCTTGCGAATGACAGTGCGATTGCCGCATTCGGTACATTTTTTTCCGGCGATCAAGTGCAAATCTCCCGCCTGTTTTTTCTGCGCTTGCGGGGCCGCCAGAATACCGGCTTCGGAGACCGGGTAGCCTTCTTCCGTCAGAATGCCGAGCATCGCGTAGCGGTGAATCATGAGCCGCGCGACATAGGCGACCGTGGAAGGCCAGGTCTGGGATTTTTCGCTGCCCGGAATTCTGGCCATAAAATCACCCAGCGGTTCGGGATAGTTCAGCAGCTTGCGCAGCTTCATGCCGATCCACGCCGGATCAATCACCCGCATGTCCAGACTCAGTACCTTGCACAGGCCGTCGAGGGCGCGCGGATATTCGCCGGCAAGCCAGACGGAATAAGGCCGGCGCTGGCCGTCCGGCAGCACGAGTTCCTTGAGACCGAGTACAAAATCGTCACCACCGGCGTGATTCAGCACATCCACCGTCCAGCTCATGGTGCCGTCCGGGCTGACCTTGGGCTCCTTGCGCGAAAACATCGCATCAAGCACCGGTGTGACATCGCCGGGCTGCATTTCCAGCGCACCCAGTTGTTCGCAACGGTAACGCACGATCTGCGCGAATCCGGAGACCAGACTGGGCACGCGCCGCGTGTCGCCCTGCGGCGGGAAAGGCATATCGAAAGCATCGTCGCCTGCTGCTTTTTCCAGCACGGCGAGTTTCATGTTTAGCCAGCCCTTGTCCTCGGCTCGCATGTCCATCGAAAGTGTTTTTGCCAGTGCCCCCAGGCCGCGCGGCTGCTCGGCGCCGTTGACCCACGCTTCGAACGGATGCGCTTCGCCGTTAGTGATGTGGCTGACAAAAATTGCGAAGCTGCCCTGCGGATGTTCGATCATGTACACCCAGGCATCGCTGCCCGCCGGCTGCGCGGGGCGGCCGGGCCAGCGCAGACTGGCCAGTGCCGGTGTGGGCATCACATCCAGCACCACGCGCCGGTCGGCATCCGACTGGTCGATATCCTGCGGCGCATCCTTGCCGGGCTCGACCGGTTTGACTTCAAGCACGGCGCCCAGCACGCTGTTCGGACGGTAGGTGGTGATGCCCTTGAGGCCGCGCTTCCACGCTTCCAGATAAAGGTTTTCAAATTCGGCGAATGGATAATCGGCCGGCACGTTCACCGTCTTGCTGATGGCGGTGTCGACGAAGGGCTGAACCGCCGCGACCATCTCCATGTGATCCAGCGCACTCATTTCCAGCGCGGTCACAAAATAGTCCGGTAGCGCATCGGTGTTACCGCCCAGATGGCGGTACAGACGCCAGGCGTGATCCTCGACCTGGATGGATTTTTTGCTGCCGTCCGCCATGCGCTTGTTGCGGAAATAAAACCAGGAGAAGGGCGGCTCCACCCCGTTACTCGCGTTATCGGCGAAGGCCAGCGAAATCGTGCCCGTGGGCGCGATCGAGAGCAGGTGACTATTGCGGATGCCGTGCTTGCGGATGCGCTGCTGCAGAGCTTCCGGCAGACGTGCGGCGAAATTCGGTTCGGCCAGATAGCGTTCGGCATCAAACAGCGGAAAAGCGCCTTTCTCGATCGCGAGATCAACCGAGGCCGCGTAACACGCATCGCGCATACTTTCCGCAATACGTGCCGCCATCGCGCGCCCTTTGGCGCTGTTGTATCTCAGGCACAGCATAACCAGAGCGTCGCCCAGGCCGGTAAAGCCGATGCCCACGCGCCGCTTGGCCTGTGCTTCCGCCTGCTGCTCTTTCAGCGGCCACACGGTCGCATCCAGCACGTTGTCCAGCATGCGCACCGCGAGCGCGGCCACCTTGCCGAAATTTTCGAAATCGAAAGCGGCTTCCGCTGTAAAAGGCTGGCGCACGAAGCGCGTGAGGTTGATGCTGCCCAAATCGCAACAGCCGTAGCTGGGCAGAGGTTGTTCGCCGCAATTGTGCGCGTAAAAACCGTTCGCATCGAAAGCATTGATGCCGGGAATCTGCGCATCATAAACAGCCTCCGTACCGGCAGGCTCAATCGTCTTTACTGTGGTGGCAAAGCGCTCGCGGTTGGGCACGCGGCGGTAAGCGGAAAGCAGTTGCTTGAGCTTGCGCTGTTTTTCGGCATCCGAAAATCCGACCAGGTCGGCAAAGCGAATCAGGTTGTCGTTGGCGATGATCAGCTCGTGTTGTGCCTTGACGGGATAATGCTTTTCTCCGCCATGGCCATCCGGGAGCAATTTGAACCCGGCTTCACGACGGAAAGAATAAATTTTTGAAATGATGCCCAACCGCGCCAGCATGCGCTGCGCGGCTTCGAGTGTGGGTTGGCTCGACTGAGACAATCGGATGCTGATGCCTTTTTCCTGCGAACCTTGCACCGAGCCGTCGGCATCGAACAGACCGCACAGAAAGCCCCGGTAGAAATCGCTGGAGGCCTGCTCAATTTCTTCACCGATACGCTTGTGCTCATGCATGCCGAATTGCCGGGCAAGAGCGAGCAGATTGGCCGACTTGAACCGGTATTCGCCGCGTCCGGCAATGTTGTGCCAGCCCCGATGGTCGGCGCGTTGTGTCAGGCATTCCGCTGCCCGGGAAACTGATTCACGAATCGAGGCGCTGCCCGCATGCTCCCAAACCGAGAGCACGGCTTCCTTGTTTTTGAGAACGCCGTCACCCAACAGCAGGCCCAGCAGATAACCCTGTTCGGTTGTGCCTTCACCTTGCCAGCCGGATACTTCACGCTGGTTGTGCAGCACCAGCAGGTCGCCAGCTTGCAGGTCGCCGGCCTTGACCCATTCATCCTGTTGCGCGTAGCGGGTAAGGCGCGTCCGGCGCAACTGGTGGTCAGCGGTCAGGCGGAGTGCGTAGCCTTCCTGCGTTTTCAGGTGAACCACAGGCTTGTCGCCGGTCTTGAAAAAACCATCCGACGTTGATGCCCAGGGCTTGCCATCTACAAAAGCCGCAAAAGGCCGCCCCATCAGTTCGACGACCTGGCGCGGACCTTCGGTGGTCATGATCCAGGTGTCGGCCGTGACGCAGGGATTCGTGGCCTCGATTTTTTCCAGATAGGCGAGGTTGTTGTCGCGGTTGATTTTGTCGAGGAACAGCACGCCGGGTTCGGCGTGGTCGTAGGTGGCCTGCATGATCTGTCGCCACAATTCGGTGGCTTTGAGGCTGCGATACACCCAGAGACCGTCAGCACGCTGATGCGCGCCATTGGCCAGCGCCAGATTCGAAGGGATGGCCTTGTGCACCAGTTCCCAGTTGGCATCTGCGACCACGGCCTGCATGAAAGCATCGGTAACACCCACGGAGATGTTGAAGTTGCGCAGGTCGCCCTGATCCTTGGCGTGGATAAAAGCCTCGATGTCGGGATGGTCACAACGCAACACCCCCATTTGCGCACCGCGCCGCGCCCCGGCGGATTCCACAGTTTCGCAGGAACGGTCGAACACGCGCATGTAGGAAACCGGACCGGAAGCGCGGCTGTTGGTGCCTTTAACCAGCGCATCGCGCGGCCGGATGTCGGAAAAATCATAGCCCACGCCGCCGCCCCGGCGCATAGTTTCCGCCGCCTGTTGCAGAGCGTCGTAAATGCCCGGTTTGCCATCGTTGATCCCGCTGATGGCATCGCCCACCGGTTGCACAAAACAGTTAATCAACGTGGCCTGCAGCCGCGTACCGGCGGCGGAGTTGATGCGCCCGCCGGGGATGAAGCCGTTTTGCAGTGCCCACAGAAATGGTTGTTCCCAGGTGTCTGCATCATTTTCTGTGGTAGCCAGTGCGCGGGCCACGCGTCGGCGCACTTCGTTAGCGGTTTGTTCCCCATCCTTGCAATATTTTTCCCGAAGGACTTCGGGGGTGACTTCTTGTTCGGGTAATTCGGCAGCAGATGGGGCGGTGTTCATGGTGGCGACTCGTGAGGTTGTACGGAATAGTTCGCCATTATCCGCCGATCGGCGCGATCGAAAAAGGCAACTTTCATTGATTGTCGCGGATGATTGCTGCAGAATGCGGACAGATGAGATGAAATTTGTCCCATTTGGGTTTCTGTTTCTTATCTATAACTGCCTGAAAAAATAAACGTAAATGACCAAAAAGTTGGTGAATAGGCTGCCTGATAAAGCATTTATGCAACGCTTCTTCGTGCTGTTTATTCCCGTATGTTTACTTTTTTTTCTGGCACTTTTTGTTCTGGATGCGGCGCAGTGGAGCACTTACAAGACTGCGCTTGAAAAGCAGGAATCAGAACGTGTCGAAGATATCGCCGACCTTTCCAGAATTGATGTCGCGGCAACACTCCCTGCCGTTTATGAAGTTGCCAGTAGCCATCACCTCCAGCGCTACCTGAATTTAAATTCCTCCGCCGACTTGCAGGAGTTCACTGCTGAACTATTGATGCTGGCCCGCTTCGCGGAGCATCTTGAGCAACTGAGGTTTTTGGATGAAGCGGGGCAGGAAGTTGTTCGGGTGAGAAACGACAGGGGCTACCCTCGCGTTGTGTCCGGAGCGCAATTGCAGGACAAGTCGCGGCGGAACTATTTTCTCGATCTCATGCGGTTGCAGGCCGGGGAATTTTATATTTCGCCCGTTGACCTGAATCAGGAAAACGGCACGCTGGAGTTTCCGATCAAACCCACCGTGCGTGTCGGCGTGCCGGTGTTTGACAATACCGGGAAGAATCGCGGTGCGGTGATCATCAACCTGCGTTACGGGCGATTCCTGCAAAGGGTTGAGGATCGCAATGCCATGCGTGAGGACGACGGCCTCCTGATGGTGCTCAATCGTGACGGCTACTGGCTGAAGGGTCAATCCGCCGAGGACGAATGGGGCTTTGCTCTGGGCAAGCCGGAACGAACATTTGCCCGCGACTATCCCGTGGAATGGCAACAGATCGGCGCCCGCGAGAGCGGCGTGCAACACACTTCCCTTGGCGTGTTTGCGCACACGACCGTCCATTTGCCGCGTTCGGCGGAACGTCTGACACCTGATTATCTAAAAATCGTGTCGTACGTTTCTCCGGAAGTGCTGTCCGAAAACCGGCTGATCCGTAATCAGCTGGGCTGGATAGCGCTGGCCTTGCTCGTGCTGACGATGGGCACCGGGCTGGTGGTGAGCAATTTGCTCAACCGGGAGCGCACGCTGGCGATTGTGGAGCGGAAGAATGCCCAGCTCGGGGACAAGACACTGCGCCTGGAAAGTATTATCGAAGGCACGCGGGTGGGCACCTGGGAATGGAATGTGCAGACCGGTGAAACGCGATTCAATCAATACTGGGCGGAAATGCTGGGTTATACGCTGGAGGAGCTGGCGCCGGTTTCACTGCAAACCTGGATTGATTTGACTCACCCGGATGATCTGAAGTGTTCCAACGAGCTTTTGCAAAAGCATTTTGCCGGCCAGCTGACTTATTACGAATGCGAAATACGGATGCGCCACAGGCTGGGACATTGGATCTGGGTGCTGGATCGCGGCAGGGTAAACCGGTGGTTGGCGGACGGCCGCCCGTCGATGATGTTTGGCACCCATCAGGATATTAGCCAGCGCAAACTGGCCGAACACGAAATGGAACATATAGCGCATCACGACCTGTTGACGGGCTTGCCCAACCGGATCCTGCTGGAGGATCGTTTGCAGCAAATTCTATCGGCGGCGAAGCGCGAGCAGAGCCAGTTTGCCTTGTTGTTTATCGATCTGGACGAATTCAAGCCGGTGAACGACAACTATGGCCATGCCGTCGGTGACGAGGTGTTGAAGGAGAGCGCCCGGCGCATGCTCGAGTGTCTGCGGGCTTCCGATACGGTGGCGCGCGTGGGGGGGGACGAGTTTGTCGGGATTCTGCCCCGAATTCAGCAGGGTGCGGATGCCGTGGCTGTCGCGGCGAAAATGCGCCGTCTGATTGCCGAACCTTTCCTGATCGACGGACTGAAGGTTTCCATCTCCTCCAGTATCGGAATTGCGCTCTATCCCGAAGACGGGGACAACGAAGATACGCTGCTCGAGAATGCGGACAGCGCCATGTATCAGGCCAAGAAAAACGGGCGAAATCAGGTTCGTCTATACCAAACCTGATATCGCCCGGTGAGCCGTTTCCAGCTTTTCAAGCCGGTGCCAGCTCGGCGTCAGACCGAAATCTTGCGACACTCCTTGGCACATGCCGCGCAGGCATCGCGGCAAGCCTTGCATTCCTCGTGTTTATCGGCGTGTTTCTTGCAGGCTTCTTCGCAATCCCGGCAGGCTTCACCGGCGATTTTGGCGAGCGCGGGCAGGTATTTGGAATTCTGGCTGGCGAGTTGCTGGAGCGCATTGCAAGTGGCCAGCATCTGGTTGACGCTCCTCGCACACTCGCCCATTTCCTTGTCGCCCTGGCTGAGCAGCTCCAGGCAATGGCTCAAACAAATCTGGCCACGCAGGATACAGTCGGAGGCGGTGTCGATCAGTGCCTGGTTGGGGTTGCCTGCATGATGATGGTGATGTTCATGCCCGCTGTCTGCCACGGCAAAGGCAGAACCGGCAGTGGCTGCCGCCGCCAGAGAGGCGACACCCAACAACAATTCGCGACGATTCATAACATCTTCCCTTCAGAAAGGTAATTGATACGGCGCCATCCTACCGGCATGTTTGCAGCGATGCAATTTGGACGCTTCCCAAATTCAAGGAAAATTGAGACGATGCCCCTCCCGTATTTTTTTGGAATTTTCAGATGAAGTTAAGTGCAACACAACTGACGGCCATGCTGGAGCTGCAAAACGCCATGAATGCCAAGGTCAATCCGGACTGGGTGGCGGCCAACAACAACTGGTATCGCGCGATTCAGGTCGAGGCGGTGGAAGCGATTGAACATCACGGCTGGAAGTGGTGGAAAAAGCAGGATTGCGACTGGCCCCAGCTGCGTATGGAGCTGGTGGATATTTGGCATTTTGCGTTATCGGCTGCAATTCAGCGCTGCCGGGGCGATCAGACCCGGGCGGCCACGGAAATGCTGGCAGAATTGCAGCGGGCCGAAACCGGCGTGACGTTCGATGGTCGTGAATATGCGCTGGCGCAGATGACGCTGCTGGAACGGCTCGATCTGCTCGTGGGCTTGGCGGCGGCCGGGCGCACCAGCCTGGCGCTGTTCGGAATGTTGCTGGCCGATTGCGGCATGCCCTGGACGGACTTGTTCCGCCAGTATCTGGGCAAGAATGTGCTAAACATGTTTCGTCAGGACCACGGCTACAAGACCGGAACCTACCTCAAAATATGGCACGGGCGCGAGGATAACGAACACCTTGTAGAGGTGCTCGAAATCGTGGACGTCGAAGCGCCGGATGTGCGGGACCGTCTGTATGACGCACTCAAGTTGCGCTATCGCCAACTGCTTCCGGATTAGGTCGCGGCACCATTTTCGTGACCTGTGACGCCCCGACATGAACATCCCGCTTGAAGAAATTTCCGGATCGGACTCGGTCGTCCTGTGCGCGACAGGACGCCTGGCGCAATCACTCAAAACCCAATACGACCATGCCTGCGCCGCCCGGGGAATGACAGCGTGGGAAACGCTCGTTTGCAAAACCGTTAATCCCTGGCTGGCCGAACTCGGCGAGACGATGGCGCTCAGAGGGGCAAAAAATCCCGCACTGCAAGCCACTGTGCTGGATACCACCGGCGAGCGTCTGCTTTGGGAGCAGGCCATTCTGGACATGCTGGAAGACGAATCCCGCTACCTCTTTGATGTTGCCGGCATGGCTAAAACCGCCGTTCAGGCGCATGAGCTGGTAGTGACCTGGCAAGTGCCGCTGAGCACCCCGGCGCGTTCCAGCGAAAATCTGCAATTCGAGCGCTGGCGCAAGCGCTACCTTGAAATTTGCAAAACGCGCGGCGTGATCGACGCGCCGAGCTTCAGGCAGGCGGTCATCGCGGAACTGGCAAATGCCGATTTGTGCGGGTCGATGTTGCCTGCGCGGGTGGTGTTCGCCGGATTCGACCGCCTCAATCCCGCCGATCTCGCCTTGCAGGAAGCGCTGGCCGGCTTGGGCGTCGAGATTCTGACGCTGCAAGTTCGACGGACGGAGGCCGCGATCCGGGTGATTGCCTATCCCGATCCGGCCTCTGAAATCCTGGCCGCCGCCCACTGGGCGCGGGAAACGCTGGAACAAGCGCCGGAGGCCCGGATTGCGATCGTGGTGCCCGATCTTGCCGCACGCGGGGACATGATCCACGACGCCCTGCAGGATATTCTCTCGCCGGAAACGCTGCATCCCGCCGGGTCTGAAGGCAGCATGCCTTTCAACCTGAGTCTCGGGCGTCCGCTGGAAAAATATCCGCTGGTTGGCATCGCCATCGATATGCTGGAAATCGTGGCTGCCCGGCATGAAGTGGAACAGCGTCAGATGGGCCGCCTGTTGCGCAGCCCCTATTGGTCGACCGGGCTGTCAGAGCAGCCACTGCGTGCCGGCGTTGAAGCCGGAATGCGCAGCATGCTCGCGCCCGGTGACAGCCTTGCGAAATTCATCCGAACGGCGGAATACCTGACTCGGGATGCCGCCGCCAGCGACAAGCAGTTTCTGCGGCATTTGCACGCCCTAAAACAGGCCACGGCGGATTTCGCGGGCAGGAAACCGCCCACATTGTGGTGCGCGATTTTTCTGAAGACCCTGGATGCCGCCGGCTGGTTGCACGAACGCGCCTTGTCCAGCCATGAGTTTCAGACGCGCGCAGTCCTGCGGGAAGAGATGGCGCGGCTCGGCAGTCTGGATTCGATACTGGGCGATATTAATGCCTCCACGGCGCTGGGGCACCTCAGGGATATGTGCGGTGAACGTGTGTTCCAGCCGAAAACCGAAGGCGATCCGCCCATTCAGGTGTTGGGCATGCTGGAGGCCAGCGGTCTGCACTTCGACGCGGTCCGGGTAACCGGCATGACCGATACCGCGTGGCCACCACCCGCCCGTCCGAATCCGCTCTTGTCGGCCGAAGCGCAGCGCAAAGCCGGCAGCCCGAATGCCTGCGCGGCCGTCCAGCTTGAATTTGCAAAAAGCCTGCAAGCCGGACTCGGTAGTAGCGCAAGCAGGATCATCTACACCCGGCCCGAAACCGAAAATGGCGCAGCGCTTGGAGGCAGCCCGCTGATCAGCCATCTTCCCGTGGAAAAACAGGCGCGGCCAGCGGGCGATTACTGGATTGACGATTTGCTGCGCACGCCCGGTTCGCGGCTGGCCCCCATCGATGACAGTTTTGCGCCGCCCGTGCTACCCGGTGAGAAAGTCAGGGGCGGTACCTGGATATTGCGCGCCCAGGCGATTTGCCCGGCCTGGGCCTACTTCCAGTTCCGGCTGGGGGCGAAGGCGCTGGAGCAGCCTGTGGAAGGGCTCGACAACCGCAAGCGCGGGACGCTGGTTCACCGGGTGCTGGAACATTTCTGGGCGCAGATCGAAACTTCCGAACGCCTGCACGCGCTGTGGGCGCAGGGGATTGAAGCGGAAATCATCCGGGCCGTTGATTTCACGCTCGACGAATTTTCCGCCGAGCCCGCGAACGCCGAACTCAAGCCCGGCTATCGCGCGCTGGAACGATTGCGCCTGATCAAACTGCTCAAGGGCTGGCTGACTCTGGAAATGGCCCGCGACATACCTTTCCGGGTAGTGGCGCTGGAGAGCAGCCCGCCGGTCAATATCGGCGGCATCGAGGTTGCCATCCATCCGGATCGGATTGACCGGCTGGAAACCGGCGGGCTGTTGATCATCGATTACAAAACCGGCGCTTCGATCGACACTAAAAACTGGGCGGCGGAAAGAATCACCGAGCCGCAGCTGCCGGCCTATGCCGCAATTCCCGAATATGCCGAAGGGGGCGTCGCCGGCGTGGTTTTTGCGAAAGTCCTGCTGAGCGAGCCCGCTGTCACCGGGCTTGCCGACACTGAAAACCTGATGCCCAAACTCGCCGCATTCGACAGCAAGACCCAGCGCAAACTTTATCCGGAAGAAACCTTTCCTTCCTGGGGCGCCGTGCTGCAAGTCTGGCGTCAACGCCTTGAGGCGATAGCGGCGGAAATTCGCGAAGGCGACGCGGGCATCTGTTTCTCCGATGAACAGGCGCTGAAATACTGTGACGTCAAACCGCTGCTGCGGCTCGATGAACGTCGGACGCAATGGCTGGAAGCGCGCAGAGCACCGCCGGCAACGGGAGAGGCAACATGACGGCGTTACCCGACAACCGGCAAGCCTTGCTGGACAGCGATGCGGAGAGCCGCGAGCGGGCGATCGATCCGACCCGTTCTTTCATCATTGAAGCGCCCGCCGGCGCCGGAAAAACCGAACTGCTGACCCAGCGTTATCTTGCGCTGCTGCTGAAAGTTAACGATCCCGAAGAAATCATCGCGCTCACTTTCACCAACAAGGCCGTTGCCGAAATGCGCAGCCGGATCGTTGAAAGCCTGCTCCGGGCGCAGCGCGGCGAGTGGCCCGATGCAGCGCATAAACAGATCACATTTGACTTGAGCAAACGGGTGCTGGCGCATGCGCAAGCGCGCCAGTGGGATCTGCTCGATCATCCCGGCCGCTTGCAGATCAGCACGCTGGATGCCTTGTGCGGCGGCCTTGTGCGGCAGATGCCGTTACTGTCCCGGCTGGGTGCGCAGCCGGCCATTGCATCCGATCCCGTGCCGCTGTATCAGCAGGCAATCCGGGAAACGTTGACTGCGCTGGAAAGCCGGGATAAATACGGCGAGGCGCTCGCCCGTGTGCTGTCTTACTTCGACAATGACCATGCCAAATTTTCCGGAATGCTGGAATCCATGCTGGCAAACCGCGACCAGTGGCTAAGCCATACCCGTCCGGGCATGCGCATTAAAGAAGCAGAAGACGCGTTGCGGATACTCATTGAAGACGAGCTGCGCGAAGCCGCGCAAATACTCACCCCGATCCTGCCGCAGCTTTTGCCGGTCGCCCGGTTTGCCGCCGGGCAGGCAAGACTGTCGAAACTCGCGGGAACGCTGGACGCAAAACTTCAACCGTTGCTGGCGCTGGAAGACTGTCCGGAGCTGTTGCAGCCCGTCTGTGAAGCGCTTCCGTGCTGGCAGGGACTCATGATGTTGTTGCTGACTGAAGCGGGGACGATCCGCAAGAGTCTGCCTTCAGGTGTTGGCTTCAGCGATCCGGACGGCAAGGCCTATGCCAAGGGGCTCAAAGACGTGTTCGATGTCCTCAGGCAAGGCGCGGCGGAAGATACCTTGTCGCGGATCAAAACACTGCCCGCGCTTGAGTACAGCGCGGAGGAGCAGCAACTGATCGACGACCTTTACACCGTGCTCGACCTTGCCCGGGGCAATCTCTGGCTCGTGTTCAAATCGGCACGCCAGGTTGATTTTGCCGAAATTTCCCAAAACGCCCTGCGTGCGCTCGGCGACGAGGATGCGCCCACCGATTTGCAGCTCCAGCTGGATTACCGCATCAGCCATGTGTTGGTCGACGAATTTCAGGATACGAGTCCGACGCAGGTTGAACTGCTGGAAAAGTTGATTGCGGGCTGGCAGGCGGGGGATGGACGGACACTGTTTTTGGTGGGCGATCCCATGCAATCCATTTACCGTTTCAGAAAGGCGGATGTCGGCTTGTTCCTGAAGGTCAGGAAGGAGAAGCGCCTGGGCGCTGTCACACTGGAACCGCTGACCTTGTACCGGAATAACCGCTCCGAGCAGGCGTTGGTGGAATGGGTGAATGCGACCTTCAGGAACATTTTTCCATCCAAAGACAACCTGAAAAAAGGTGCCGTGACGTTTTCACCGGCGGCCTATACCAAAGCCTCGACCCCGAACGCGGGGGTTGGGATTCATCCGGTCATCGATCGCGGCCGCAGCGGCGATGCGGAAGGCGATCCGGACACCCCAGCCGTCAGGCTGGAAGCGCAGAAAATCATTGCGCTGATCGGGCAGGCGCAGCAACAGAATCCTGAAGAAAAAATTGCCGTACTGGTCAGGGCGCGCAGCCATCTGCAGGCACTCGTCGACGAACTGCGCTTTCACGAACCCCGGATTCGCTATCAGGCGGTCGAAATCGAGCCCCTGTCCGGCAAGCAGGTTATCCAGGATCTGGTCGCGCTGACCCGGGCGTTATTCCATCTGGCAGACCGCGTGAACTGGCTGGCCATCCTGCGCGCGCCCTGGTGCGGTTTAACCCTCGCGGATTTGCACGCACTTGCGGCCGACGATAAAAAAACACCCCTCTGGGCCTTGCTTCAGGACGATGCCCGCGTGGGCAAATTGAGCGAAGACGGACAGCGCCGCGTTCGGCACATGTGCGGGGTTCTTCATGATGCCTACGCGCATCAGGGGCGGCAGCGACCGCGCCGCTGGGTGCAAGGGGTTTGGCAAAGCATCGGCGGCCCACTATGTCTGCGGGATGAGGGGGAATACTCCGACGCGATGCGTTTCTTTGAACTGCTGGACACGCTCGAACAACGCGGCAGCCTCGATCTGGAACGGCTGGATGTCGAGCTGCAGAAGCTGTTCGCCTCGCCCGATCCGGCGGCGCCGGAAACGATTCAGATCATGACGGTACACAAGTCCAAGGGGCTCGAGTTCGACACCGTGATCTTGCCGGGACTGGATCGCAAGGCCCCGCATAACGACCGACTGTTACTGGCCTGGGACGAAGTGCTGGGAGGAGACAACCGGGAACATTTGCTGGTGGCGCCGGTGACTCTGTTGCGTGACAAGAGCACCCCCACGAAAAGCGACTTCCTGTACCGGTATGAACAGGAAAGAGCCGCGAATGAAATGCAGCGTCTGCTGTATGTCGCCGCGACACGCGCCAAACGCCGGCTGCATCTGCTGGGTCTGGTCAAATTCGACAAGACCGGCGAGTCGCTGCAAACCCCCGCAAAAGGAAGCTGTCTGTCCCTTTTGTGGGACGCCGTCCGCGGGGATTTTGAGCAGGCAGCCGCTGAACCCGAACAACAAGCGCAGCGGGTGGATCCGCCTGAAGCCTTGGGCGACGAGCGAGCGTTCCGGCCGAAACTCATCCGGGTGCGCGACCCCGCGTGCCCGCTGCCACAAATCGGCGCCGAACATCGCGGCCGTGCCGGGGAAACCAAGCTTGCCACCCCCCAGCCGATTGACGAAGCGCGCGGCGCCGCAGACGTGGGAACACTGGTGCACCGCTATCTGGAATTTATCGCCAAAGAGGGGGTCGAGCACTGGCCGCTGGCGCGTATTCAAACGATTTCCCAGTCAATGCGGGTCTGGTTTCAGCGGCGCGGCTATGCGGCGCAAGCCTCGGCAGAAATGGCCCGGGAGGTACTTGAACATTTGATAACCACCCTTGCATCGGCGGACGGGCAATGGCTATTGCGTGCGAGGCCAAACGAAGCCGCCGAAATGGCCCTGACCGGTGTTGCGGATCAGGCCGCCGGCACGCATATCATCGACCGGACTTTCGTTGAGAACGGCGTGCGCTGGATTATTGACTACAAAACAACGGCGGCTAATCTCACCCCGGCGATGGAGGAGGACGAATTAAGGAAAGCGGCGCTAGCCTTCCAGCCGCAGCTGGAAAGATACGCCGCCCTGTTTGAAACCTCAGGTTTGCCGGTCAAAACAGGCGTATTTTTCACCCGTATTGGCCGCCTTGTTTAAAAGAGAACGCGACCTTTTTATACGTTTGATACCATTCGAGCCACATGATCCCCAAGACCTGAACGATGTCCCCAATTCATCCCGATAATGCTGCACCCAGATCCGATTCCGACTCCGCCCGCGAGATCGAAACCATGCGTCGCCACATCGAGCAATTGCAGAGCTCCGGCCACGAGTTGTCCCGGCGGGAGGAAATGTATCGGGAGATGGTGCAGAGCGCCAACAGCATCATTTTGTGCTGGGATTCGGGCGGGCACATCACGTTCTTCAATCGCTTCGCCCAAACTTTTTTTGGATACAGCGAAAGCGAAGTGCTCGGGTGCAACGTCCTCCAAACCATCGTGCCGCCGGACGACGCCAGCGGCATGGATCTCGCCGCATTAATGACGGACATCTGCACCCATCCCGAACGTTACGAAAACAACGAAAACGAGAACGTGCGCAAAAATGGCCAGCGGGTCTGGATCGCCTGGACCAACAAACCGCTTTACGATAGCGACGGGCGCTTCATCGAAATTCTCAGTGTCGGCAACGACATCACAAGACGCAAACAAGCCGAAGACGAACTGTTGCGCATGGCCACCATCGACCCCCTGACCGATGCGCTTAACCGGCGCGCCGGACAAATGAAGCTGAAACAATTGATGTCGCTCGCCCAGAGCAACAGCCAGCCGCTGGTGGTGGGCTATGTGGACGTCAACGGCCTCAAAACGGTTAACGACAAGCACGGCCACCAGGAAGGCGACGAACTGATTCAGCTGACCAGCCACACCCTGCGATCGGCATTGCGTAAAAGCGACTTGTTTTGCCGACTCGGCGGCGACGAATTCCTCATCATCCTGCCCAAAACAAACCTTGCCGCTGCCGAGGTCGTGTGGCTGGGCTGCCTCTCTGCGCTGACAGAATTCAACGCCACGGGGGCAAAACCCTACCCCCTGAGTGTCAGCCACGGATTCGCCCTTTACGATCCAGTGCTGGAGCCCGAACTTTCTCCGCAAGAGATCGTCTCCCGTGCCGATCAAATCATGTACCAGGAAAAAACAGCACTCAAGGCGCGGGAAGGCACCCAGCCCCGTTGAATTTGCCAAAGGCATTGTTGGACAAAAAGCACTGGATCGCCGCGCTCCGCTCGCGTAACCAGCCACTTGCCCCGCACTTTGGGGCTTAGTGGATTGGCTAGTAGTTTCATCAATGACAACCGAATCGTCATTGCGAGGAGGGCAACGCCCGACGTGGCAATCCACCCACCTCGTCATTGCGAGGAGGGCAACGCCCGACGTGGCAATCCAGGGTTTGATTTTGCAAAGGCATTTTTGGACAAAAGGCACTGGATCGCCGCGCTCCGCTCGCGATGACAACCGACTGGATCGCCGCGCTACGCTCGCGGTGACACCCGCCTCGTCATTGCGAGGAGGGCAACGCCCGACGTGGCAATCCAGGGTTTGGTTTTGCAAAGGCATAATTGGACAAAAGGCACTGGATCGCCGCGCTCCGCTCGCGATGACAACCGACTGGATCGCCGCGCTCCGCTCGCGATGACAACCGCCTCGTCATTGCGAGGAACGAAGTGACGTGGCAATCCAGGGTTTGAAAGGCATTTTTGGACAAAAAGCACTGGATCGCCGCGCTCCGCTCGCGATGACAACCGCCTCGTCATTGCGAGGAACGAAGTGACGTGGCAATCCAGGGTTTGAAAGGCATTTTTGGACAAAAAGCACTGGATCGCCGCGCTACGCTCGCGGTGACAACCGACTGGATCGCCGCGCTGCGCTCGCGATGACACCCGACTGGATCGCCGCGCTCCGCTCGCGATGACACCCGCCTCGTCATTGCGAGGAGGGCAACGCCCGACGTGGCAATCCAGGGTTTGATTTTGCAAAGGCATTGTTGGACAAGAGGCACTGGATCGCCGCGCTCCGCTCGCGATGACAACCGACTGGATCGCCGCGCTACGCTCGCGGTGACACCCGCCTCGTCATTGCGAGGAGGACAACGCCCGACGTGGCAATCCAGGGTTTGGTTTTGCAAAGGCATAATTGGACAAAAGGCACTGGATCGCCGCGCTCCGCTCGCGATGACAACCGACTGGATCGCCGCGCTCCGCTCGCGTAACCAGCCACTTGCCCCGCACTTTGGGGCTTAGTGGATTGGCTAGTAGTTTCATCAATGACAACCGAATCGTCATTGCGAGGAGGGCAACGCCCGACGTGGCAATCCAGGGTTTGAAAGGCATGATTAGACAAGAGGCACTGGATCGCCGCGCTGCGCTCGCGATGACAACCGACTGGATCGCCGCGCTCCGCTCGCGATGACAACCGATCAATCCAGGGTTGGTATTGCGAATTGTGATTGTAAATCAGCTCGTTCCGTACTAGCATTACAAATCGAAACTTTATGTTTGGATTTGTAAAATGATTCCTCGCGTAGCTGATGATACTTTGCGCCGTCTAGCCAAAGGCTTTCCGATTGTCGTCCTGACGGGCCCGCGACAATCCGGCAAAACCACGCTGGCGAGGGCAGTCTTTTCTGACAAGGCTTATGTTTCGTTGGAAAATCCGGAAGAGCGGGAATTTGCCGAGCGCGACCCTCACCGGTTTTTGCAGCGATTCAATGACGGTGCCATTCTGGACGAGGTGCAGCGTTGCCCGGCATTGCTTTCATGGCTGCAGGGCTTGGTGGATGAGCGTGGCCGAATGGGGGATTTTATTCTCACAGGCTCAGCCCAATTCGACCTGATATCCGGCATGACACAATCATTGGCAGGGCGGGTAGGGCGCATCGAATTGTTGCCGCTGTCTGCAAGCGAACTTGCGCGCGCGGGAAAATTGCCTCATACACTGGATGAAATGCTCTTTAGCGGCGGCTATCCCGCTTTGTTCGACCGAGCCCTGACCGCTGCCGACTGGTTTCCCAATTACGTCGCAACCTACCTGGAACGGGATGTCCGGCAACTCATTGCCATTCGCGACTTAACCCAATTCCAGCGCTTTGTAAAAATGTGCGCCGCGCGATCCGGCCAGATGCTTAACCTGGCTGCCCTGGGCGCTGACTGCGGTATTTCGGCCGTGACTGCACGCGAATGGCTATCCGTGCTGGAAGCCAGCTATCTGGTCATGCGACTTCCGCCTTACCACCGCAATTTTGGCAAACGCCTGGTCAAAACTCCCAAACTCTATTTTCTGGATGTCGGGTTGATGGCCTGGTTATTGGGCATAAGAGATACCGCCACCATTGAAACGCACGCTTCACGGGGCGCATTGTTTGAAACCTTTGTCCTCAGTGAAATGCTCAAACAGCGATTTAACGCCGGGTGCCCTGCAGACCTCTATTTCTGGCGCGACAATGTTGGGCATGAAATCGATATCCTGTATGAGACCCCTTCGGGACTTCAAGCCGTGGAGATCAAATCCGGCAGCACATTTGCTTCCGACTGGCCTGCCGCGGTCCGTAAATGGCAAGGATTCGCGGCGGATGAAGCCTTGCGCCCGATCATCGTATATGGCGGCGAGGGCGACTATGAACGTGAAACTTGCCGGGTTCTAGGGTGGCGTGAACTGTGATGCATACCGGCAGGCACCGGATCGCCGCGCTGCGCTTGCGATGACACCCACCTCGTCATTGCGAGGAGGGCAACGCCCGACGTGGCAATCCAGGGTTTGGTTTTGCAAAGGCATTGTTGGACAAGAGGCACTGGATCGCCGCGCTACGCTCGCGATGACACCCGACTGGATCGCCGCGCTGCGCTCGCGATGACAACCGACTGGATCGCCGCGCTACGCTCGCGATGACAACCCCCTCGTCATTGCGAGGAGGGCAACGCCCGACGTGGCAATCCAGGGTTGGGTTTTGCCAAAGGCATTTTTGGACAAGAGGCACTGGATCGCCGCGCTACGCTCGCGATGACACCCGACTGGATCGCCGCGCTCCGCTCGCGATGACAACCGACTGGATCGCCGCGCTGCGCTCGCGATGACAACCGCCTCGTCATTGCGAGGAGGGCAACGCCCGACGTGGCAATCCAGCTTTAAACTTTTTAATATTATCAGCCACTCACCATGAACCGCATCAAACGCCAGGAAGACACCCACTTTGGGGTCCTGAAACACCCCCAGGAAAACCCAGAAATCAGCCAGCGCGAACTTGCGAAGGCACTCGGCATCGGCCTGGGCGGCGTGAATTACTGCCTCAAAGCACTCATCGAAAAAGGCTGACGCAAGCTGCACAACTTCAGCGATAATCCGCAAAAGCTGCAATACGCGTATCTACTCACCCCCATGGTGTCGCAGAAAAATCCGCGTTAACCGCACGCTTCCTCAAACGCAAAATGAGCGAATACGAAACCCTAAAAGCCGAAATAGACCGTCTGCGCGGAGAATTGGCCGAGGCCACAGAAAAATGACAATTTCCACACCCAAAATATACGTTGCCGGCCACCGCGGAATGGTCGGCTCGGCCATCATCCGACAGCTGATTGCGGCCGGTCATCCCAAAGACCACATCCTGACGCGCACCCACGCAGAACTCGACCTTACCAACCAGTCGGCCGTGCGCGCATTCTTCGCGCTGAAAAAGCCCGATCAGGTTTACCTCGCGGCAGCCAAAGTGGGCGGCATCCACGCCAACAACACCTATCCGGCCGAATTCATCTACGACAACCTCATGATCGAGGCCAACATCATTGATGCCGCCTTTCGCAACGGCACCCAAAAGCTGCTCTTCCTGGGCTCCAGCTGCATCTACCCCAAACTCGCCGCGCAACCCATGCGCGAAGACGCGCTGCTCACCGGCACGCTGGAAGCCACCAACGAACCTTATGCCATCGCCAAAATTGCCGGCATCAAACTTTGCGAAAGCTACAACCGCCAGTATGGCGCCAGCCACGGCATCGACTATCGCAGCGTCATGCCCACCAACCTCTATGGCCCCGGCGACAACTACCACCCGGAAAACAGCCACGTCATCCCCGCGCTGATTCGTCGCTTTCACGAAGCCAAAATACAAAAAGCGCCCAGCCTCAGCGTCTGGGGCACCGGCACACCCATGCGCGAATTCCTCTATGTTGACGACATGGCCGCCGCGAGCATTCACGTCATGAATCTTGCCAAGTCCGTTTATGACCAGCACACCCAAGCCATGCTCAGCCACATCAACGTTGGCAGCGGAGAAGAACTCACAATCCGTGAATTGGCCGAGGCCGTGGGCCGGGCAGTCGGCTATCAGGGAGAAATTCTCTTTGATGCCACCAAACCCGATGGCACCCCGCGCAAACTGATGGACAGCTCGCGCCTCAACGCCCTGGGCTGGCAAGCAAAAGTGGGGCTGGAAGAGGGCCTGCGATTGGCTTATGAGGACTTTGTTAAAGGGCATTGAAAGGCATTGTTGGACAAGAGGCACTGGATCGCCGCGCTACGCTCGCGATGACAACCGAATCGTCATTGCGAGGAGGGCAACGCCCGACGTGGCAATCGTGGGTTTGATGTTGCAAAGGCATTATTGGACAAGAGGCACTGGATCGCCGCGCTACGCTCGCGATGACAACCGAATCGTCATTGCGAGGAGGGCAACGCCCGACGTGGCAATCGTGGGTTTGATGTTGCAAAGGCATTATTGGACAAGAGGC
>JAQVVH010000001.1:353580-357759 GCA_028699065.1 Gallionella sp. | reverse complement strand
ACTGGATCGCCGCGCTACGCTCGCGATGACAACCACCCCGTCATTGCGAGGAGGGCAACGCCCGACGTGGCAATCCAGGGTTTGGTTTTGCAAAGGCATTGTTGGACAAGAGGCACTGGATCGCCGCGCTACGCTCGCGATGACAACCACCCCGTCATTGCGAGGAGGGCAACGCCCGACGTGGCAATCGTGGGTTTGATGTTGCAAAGGAATTATTGGACAAGAGGCACTGGATCGCCGCGCTACGCTCGCGATGACAACCACCCCGTCATTGCGAGGAGGGCAACGCCCGACGTGGCAATCCAGGGTTTGAGGCAACGCAGCCACCCAGAGTTGGTTTTTGTGAAAGACATTTTTGAACAAAAAATACGCGCCACCTTTTAGTATCACCCCGGAGATACTTAACCTCGTTGCATCGATCAGCGAGGCACTTGGCCGTTTGACAGCATTTGACAACCAGGCCGGCGCTTTGCGACTCCGCCGGATTAGCCGCATAAAGACCATTCGCGGTTCCCTGGCCATCGAGGGCAATACCCTAAGCGAAGAACAAATTACCGCCATTCTTGAAGGCAGGCATGTGATCGCGCCCCCTCGCGAAGTGCAGGAAGTCAGGAATGCGCTCGAAGCCTATGAGCACTTTCAAAACTGGGCACCGCAAATCGAAGCAGACCTTCTCAAAGCGCACCGGCTGATGATGTCCGGGCTCATTGCCGAAGCCGGTATGTATCGGGCCGGCGGTGTGGGCGTGATGGCGGGCGATCAAGTCATTCATATGGCGCCTCCCGCCAAACGTGTTCCATACCTGATGTCTGATTTACTCTGGTGGTTGTCGAATAACGACCATCATCCCCTGATTGCCAGCGCTGTTTTTCACTACGAGTTTGAATTCATCCACCCTTTTAGTGACGGCAACGGCCGCATGGGACGACTCTGGCAAAGCCTGATTTTGTCGAAATGGAATTCACTATTTGCGCAACTTCCCGTCGAAAGTCTGGTGTTTGAGCGGCAGAATGCGTATTACCTGGCCTTGCAAGAAAGTACATGCCAGGCAGACTCGGCGCCGTTCATCGCCTTCATTCTCAAAGCGATTTACGACGCGATGGCAACGTTAACACCCCAAGTGGCACCCCAAGTCACCCCTCAAGTCGGAAAGCTGCTAGCCCAGCTTGAAGTAGAATCTGACCGGGAAAGTCTGCAAAATCGCTTGGGCTTGGCGGATCGAAAATCCTTTCGCGAGCGCTATCTGAAACCTGCTCTGGAAGCGGGGGTGATAGAAATGACTCTCCCCGATAAACCAAACAGCCGCTTACAAAAATATCGGCTCACAGAAAAAGGCCGCCAATGGCTTCAGTTGCTGCAGAAATAAACACTGGATCGCCGCGCTCCGCTCGCGATGAACCGTGGCCTCGTCATTGCGAGCCTCGAAGAAGCGTGGCAATCCAGTAAAATGAAAAAATTAAACTTAACACCATCACCCTAAAACGCAAGGAATCACCATGACAAACCCCAACACTCCAGCCCAACCCAAAGTCGCGCTCATCACCGGCATCACCGGCCAGGACGGCTCCTACCTCGCGGAATTTCTGCTTGAGAAAGGCTACATCGTCCACGGCATCAAACGCCGGGCCAGCAGCTTCAACACCCAGCGCGTCGACCACCTCTATCAGGACCCGCACGTTCAAAACGCCCACTTCAAACTCCACTACGGTGACCTCACCGACACCAGCAACCTGGTGCGCATCATTCAGGAAACCCAGCCCGACGAAATCTACAACCTCGGCGCGCAAAGCCACGTGGCCGTAAGTTTCGAAAGTCCCGAATACACCGCCGACGCCGACGGCATGGGCACCCTGCGCATTCTCGAAGCCATTCGCATCCTCGGCCTCGAAAAGAAAACCCGTTACTATCAGGCCTCCACCTCCGAGCTCTACGGCCTCGTCCAGGAAATCCCCCAAAAGGAAACCACCCCCTTTTACCCGCGCAGCCCCTACGCCGTCGCCAAACTCTACGCCTACTGGATCACCGTCAACTACCGCGAAGCCTATGGCATCTACGCCTGCAACGGCATCCTCTTCAACCACGAAAGCCCGCGCCGTGGCGAAACCTTCGTCACCCGCAAAATCACCCGAGGATTGGCCAACATCAGCCAAGGGCTGGAAGACTGCCTCTACATGGGCAACATGGACGCCCTGCGCGACTGGGGCCACGCCAAAGACTACGTGCGCATGCAATGGATGATGCTCCAGCAGAACACACCCGAAGACTTCGTCATCGCCACCGGCGTCCAATACAGCGTCCGCCAGTTTATTGAATGGACTGCAGAAGAACTCGGCATCAAACTGCGCTGGCAAGGGCAGGGCGTTGAAGAAATCGGCATCATCGAATCGATGACAGTGCCCCACGAAGCATTAAGCGTTGGCCAAACCATCGTCCGCATCGACCCCCGCTACTTCCGTCCTACCGAAGTCGAAACCCTGCTCGGCGATCCCACCAAAGCCAAAGAAAAACTCGGCTGGGTACCGGAAATCACCGTTCAGGAAATGTGTAAGGAAATGGTCACCGCCGATTTGAACCAAGCCAAACAACACGCCCTGCTCAAGAGCAGCGGCTACCAGGTCAACGTCAGCGTCGAATAAACACTGGATCGCCGCGCTGCGCTCGCGATGACAACCGACTGGATCGCCGCGCTCCGCTCGCGATGACACCCGACTGGATCGCCGCGCTGCGCTCGCGATGACAACCGACTGGATCGCCGCGCTCCGCTCGCGATGACAACCGACTGGATCGCCGCGCTGCGCTCGCGATGACAACCCCCTCGTCATTGCGAGGAGGGCAACGCCCGACGTGGCAATCCAGATGCCGTCAATGCAAAAAATCCCACTTGCATTTACTGGTATGTATTCATAATATACAAGCGATGATCAATTTAGCGAAAATTACCGGATTTGACTGGGACGAGGGAAATACTCGCAAGAATGAAAAACACGATGTTTCAATGGCTGAATCTGAGCAGATATTCTTCAATGACCCGCTATTGATTCTTGCCGATATAAAACACAGCCAGGCGGAAGAACGTTTCCACGCCCTGGGAAAAACAGATGAGGGCCGGGCAATACACATTACCTTCACCCTGCGCAGCGGAAGCGCGAAAATTCGTATCATCTCGGCCAGAGACATGCACAAAAAGGAGCGGCAGTTCTATGAACAAACCACTTAAACCTGTTCCAAGCTTCGCCACAGAAAGCGAAGAACGCGAATATTGGGAACAACATGACTCCACGGAGCATCTGGACTGGAGCAAAGCCAAGCGCGTCACCTTCCCAAATCTAAAGCCCAGCACGAAAACCATCTCGTTGCGACTGCCTCAGCATCTACTTGATTCGATCAAGGCAGCAGCCAATTCGCGCGATGTGCCTTACCAATCGCTTATCAAAGTTTGGCTGCAAGAGAAATTGCACAGTCACTAGCCTAGATCGCCGCGCTACGCTCGCGATGACAACCGCCTCGTCATTGCGAGGAACGAAGTGACGTGGCAATCCAGTCAAAACAAAAGCGCCTTTAACGATTAAAAAGTCAAATGGAAAAGCAACCTGCCGTTTACATCCTGGCTAGCGAGCGCAATGGCACGCTATACATCGGCGTAACCTCAAACCTGGTTAAGCGTGTGTGGGAACACAAACAAGAATTTGTTGATGGATTTACGAAAAAATATGCAGTTCATATGCTGGTTTATTTTGAACTTGCCGAGACCATGGATGCCGCAATTAGCCGAGAAAAGCAGCTTAAGTCTGGCTCAAGAAACAAAAAAACTGCGCTGATCGAATCAATGAATGCCGATTGGTGTGACCTATACGACAGCATCATTTGATTTTGCAAAGGCATGATTGGACAAAAAGCACTGGATCGTCGCGCTCCGCTCGCGATGACAACCGACTGGATCGCCGCGCTACGCTCGCGATGACAACCACGCCGTCATTGCGAGGAACGAAGTGACGTGGCAATCCAGGGTTTGATTTTGCAAAGGCATTTTTGGACAAGAGGCACTGGATCGCCGCGCTCCGCTCGCGATGACAACCGACTGGATCGCCGCGCTACGCTCGCGATGACAACCACGCCGTCATTGCGAGGAACGAAGTGACGTGGCAATCCAGGGTTTGATTTTGCAAAGGCATTTTTGGA
>JAQVVH010000001.1:351726-353480 GCA_028699065.1 Gallionella sp. | reverse complement strand
CAAGAGGCACTGGATCGCCGCGCTCCGCTCGCGATGACAACCGACTGGATCGCCGCGCTGCGCTCGCGATGACACCCGCAGCATCTTATTTGCAAGCATCATCTAGTAAATATACTATACAAACCTAGCAAATTTAGGAGGTAGGGTATGACTACGATTTACCAACGTCCCTTTGTTGCCCGGTTGGCCCAACGCCTGCAGGCAGCGCCCACGCTTATTCAAATACTGGTCGGGCCGCGGCAAGTGGGCAAAACCACCGGCGTGCGTCAGCTCATTGCGCAAAGCGAACCGAACGCTCATTACGCCAATGCCGACGATTTGCTGGTCAGTGACCGCAACTGGCTGCTTGAACAATGGCAACAGGCGCTATTGTTAGGCGAGGGCGCCTTGCTGGTGATTGATGAAATTCAAAAAGTCCTCAACTGGTCCGAGACCATCAAATCCCTTTGGGATAAGCAACCCGGTCGGCTGCGTGTCCTGTTGCTCGGTTCCAGCTCCTTGCAGATTCAAAGCGGGCTCACCGAAAGCCTCGCCGGACGGTTTGAACTGACGCGCGTCCATCACTGGACCTTTGCCGAATTGCAGACAGCCTTTGGCTACGACCTTGAGCGCCACCTCACATTTGGCGGCTATCCGGGTGCCGTGCCTTTTGAAAGCGACCCCGACCGCTGGTACGCCTACATGAAAGACGCGATCGTCGAAGCCGTTATCGGCAAAGACATCCTGCAAAACCGAAAAGTCGCCAACCCCGCGCTGTTTCGCCAAGCTTTCGAGATACTCTGCCACTACCCCGCGCAGGAAATCAGCTACACCAAACTGCTCGGCCAACTCCAGGACAAAGGCAACACAGACCTCATCAAATACTACATCGAGCTTTATAGCGGCGCGTTTCTGATTTATGCGCTACAGAAATACACCCCAAAAACCTGGCTCAGTCGTAGCTCCAGCCCAAAAATGCTCCCCGCCTGCCCGGCGCTTTACAGCATGAACACACCCATAACGTCAACCCGCGATGCTGAAAAACGCGGCCGCGCATTTGAACTCGCCGTAGGCGTCGAACTACTGCAGCAACCCGGAAAATTGTTTTATTGGCGCGAGCACACTGCTGAGGTCGACTATATCTATCAACACCGGGAACAGCTTTACGCCATCGAAGTGAAATCAGGCCGCAAAAAATCATCCAAAGGACTTGAAACCTTCTGTGCACAAACCCCCAAAGCATTGCGCGTCATCGTCACCCCGGAAAATTTTGCCCAATTCTCTGCAAACCCACTGAGTTTTCTGGAACACATTGCGGTTTAAGACTGGATCGCCGCGCTACGCTCGCGATGACACCCGCCTCGTCATTGCGAGGAACGAAGTGACGTGGCAATCCAGGGTTGGGTTTTGCCAAAGGCATGATTAGACAAAAAGCACTGGATCGCCGCGCTGCGCTCGCGATGACAACCGACTGGATCGCCGCGCTCCGCTCGTGATGACACCCGCCTCGTCATTGCGAGGAACGAAGTGACGTGGCAATCCAGGGTTGGGTTTTGCCAAAGGCATGATTAGACAAAAAGCACTGGATCGCCGCGCTACGCTCGCGATGACAACCGACTGGATCGCCGCGCTACGCTCGCGATGACACCCGACTGGATCGCCGCGCTCCGCTCGTGATGACACCCGCCTCGTCATTGCGAGGAACGAAGTGACGTGGCAATCCAGGGTTGGGTTTTGCCAAAGGCATGATTAGACAAAAAGCACTGGATCGCCGC
>JAQVVH010000001.1:0-351499 GCA_028699065.1 Gallionella sp. | reverse complement strand
CCTCGTCATTGCGAGGAACGAAGTGACGTGGCAATCCAGGGTTGGGTTTTGCCAAAGGCATGATTAGACAAAAAGCACTGGATCGCCGCGCTGCGCTCGCGATGACAACCGACTGGATCGCCGCGCTGCGCTCGCGATGACACCCGACTGGATCGCCGCGCTCCGCTCGTGATGACACCCGCCTCGTCATTGCGAGGAACGAAGTGACGTGGCAATCCAGGGTTTGGTTTTGCCAAAGTTAGCGTCTCTTTTTCTCGGAAAAGAGATACTATACAAAAAAAAATTTAGTATAGTAACCGCATGAGATACCAAAGCCTTTCACTTGCCGCACAGACCGCCTACGCTGAGCTATTCAGTCAGGTGCAAATATTTGAAACAACCAACGCACTGGCCGGATTGGTGGGCAAATTCCACAAACGCCAAATCAAGCAGCGCGAGTACTGGTACTTTGCCTACCGGGACATCGACCAAAAATTGCGCATGGCCTACGTTGGCCCGGACAACGATCGCGTTCAGGCCCTGGTCAATCGATTCGAAACCATACGTGAGAAAAAGCCCCTGGCACCACAGGCACAAATTGCCATCGCAGCAGGTTGCGCGCCGGTTGCCCCCAAGCACTTTCGCATTATCAAGCGCTTGGCGGAGTACGGATTTTTCCGCGCCGGCGGCATCCTTATTGGCACCCACGCATTCCTTGCATACGGCAACATGCTGGGCCTGCGCTGGCGTGATGGCTCTGCAACACTGGATGTCGACTTCGCGCATGCCGGCACGAATATCTCGGTAGCACTTCCGGCAAAACTAGACATTGATGTTCACGGCGCCCTTGAATCGCTTGAAATGGGCCTGCTGCCGATTCGCGAGTTCAACGGCAAAACAGGCGCGCAATACCGCAATCCCAAAGATCGTGAGCTCAGACTGGATTTTTTGACAAGCATGACGCGCAGCGGCGACCCCGTCACACTACCAAACCTGCGACTGACCCTACAGCCGTTAAAATTTATGGAATATTCGCTAGAGAAAACCACACAGGGAAGCGTGTTCTCAAACCTGGGAGCCTGTGTCATCAATCTCCCCGCACCCGAGCGATTTGCGATACACAAACTCATTGTCCATGGAGAGCGGCCCATCTCGGAGCGAGTTAAAGCCATCAAAGACATACTCCAAGCTGCCAGCATCGTCAGCTACTTCCTTGAGAATGGACAGGCAGAAATTATAAACAGCGCATGGTGCGACGCTATAAATCGGGGACCTGGCTGGCGAGCAAGAGCCCAAGAAGGCAAAAAAGCACTTTTGCAACTAGCACCAGAACTTTCTGTGCCAGAAGCATGGAAGGAATAATTGATCAGTCTAGGTGGGGTTTTAAATAGGCCTTTGTTAGATTAACTGGATCGCCACGCTACGCTCGCGATGACAACCACGCTGTCATTGCGAACCCCGCAGGGGTGTGGCAATCCAGATGGGTTTATTGAAAAGGCCTTTGTAGATTAGCTGGATCGCCACAGGCCTGACGGCCTTCGCGATGACGAAGCGCCACTGGATCGCCACGCTACGCTCGCGATGACGAAAGTAATGAAGTAGGGCGATGACAATCCACCACGCTGTCATTGCGATAACCAGCCACTTGCCCCGCACTTTGGGGCTTAGTCGATTGGCTAGTAGTTTCATCAATAACAACGGCAGGGCAATCTAAACGATTCATGAAACTTGCCGCATATGCCCAAAATGGGTATTATCAAACCCATAATGGGCACGATCAACAAAGTGAAATCAACGCAAAAAAATATCGGTTTGGGTGACGCGCTGTTTACCAAAACGCAGCAGCGCGTCCTGGGTTACCTATTTGGCCATCCCGAGCGCAGTTATTTTGCAAACGAAATCATCAAGCTCACGGGTGCCGGTTCGGGTGCGGTTCAGCGCGAACTCAAACGCCTAACCGAAAGCGGCTTGGTTCTGGCAGAAAAGCGGGGCAACCAGAAACATTTCAAAGCCAACGAACAATCGCCAATCTTTATCGAACTGGGTCAGATCGTTCAAAAAACTTTCGGGTTAGCCGTCCCGTTACGCAATGCCCTGATGGATATTGCAGTAAATATAAAGTGCGCGTTTGTATTTGGCTCCATCGCCAAGCATGCCGATACGGTGGCAAGCGACATCGATCTGATGATCGTCAGTGACAACCTGCATTACCCGGACATCATGGCCCTGCTGGTTGACGCAGAAGCCAAGCTGGGGCGACATATCAACCCAACCCTATACACCGCACAAGAAATGAAAAACCGCCTGGCTGAAAATAACGCCTTCCTCACGCGCGTTTTGCAACAACCCAAAATTTGGGTCATTGGCAATGAAACCGACCTCCCAGCTTGAAAAACTCTGCGGACCGGGAAAACCACTTAGTCCAGAGCCTCCTGATGCTAATGAATACGCAGGCCTGCTAAAGTCAGGAATGGCCAGACTCACAGACGCCAGCAACTCGACGCTCTCACTTGAAAGCCGATTTGACCTGGCCTACAACGCTGCCCATGCGCTGAGCCTTGCCGCTTTGCGCAAGCATGGCTACCGATCATCCAATCGCTACATCGTATTTCAAGCGCTGCAGCACACGCTGGATTTAGGGCCGGAAATCTGGAGAGTCCTGGCCAAATCTCACGAAGTCAGAAATATGAGCGAATACGAAGGTCTGCTAAATATCAGCGAAGGTCTGGTCAATGCCCTGATCGAAGCCACGCACAAAGTGGCCATTGCTCTTGAAAGAAAATGAACAGTAGAACGCCCGTCATTGCGAACCTCGAAGAGGCGTGGCAATCCACCCACCCCGTCATTGCGAGGAGTGTAGTGACGTGGCAATCCAGATGGGTTTATTGAAAAAGAGCTTTTTTAAGATTGTCTGGATCGCCACAGGCCTAACGGCCTTCGCGATGACAAGCAGGGCCCTTTTAGATTAGCTGGATCGCCACGCTACGCTATCTTGAAAAGCATGAACAAATGGAAGGCGAAGAATCCCCCATTGGTTTGATTTTGTGCACTGGCAAAAACCAAGATCACGTCGAGCTTCAAAAGTTTTACAAATACTAATAACAAAGTTATATTTAAGGCCAATATCAAAGTAACCTTGCGTGCCAATAACAAAGTTAAGGCGTAAATGGCAAAGCCGAACGAAAAGCTGGCGGACGCGCTGAGAGCGTTAAAGCGTCTTCAGGCCAAACAACATGGCGTGATAGAGTCCGGAGATCTCAAGGATGCGCATCGCATCATTCTGTTTGACGAGGGTTTTCTGCGCCAAGTGATGAAGGGCTGGTACATTTGCGCCAACCCGAGTGATCGCGAAGGAGACTCCACCGCTTGGTATGCTGGTTTTTGGTTATTCGTATCCGGCTATCTGCAAAAACGATTCGGCAAGCGTTATTGCCTGAATGTTGACGCGTCGTTGTTGCTGCATACCAAAAGCACCCTTATTCCCGGGCAAGTCACGGTGATCACCCAAGAGGGCGGGACCTCGGTGCTGAAATTGCCGCACGATAACTCCCTATTGATCTACCCGGATGCAAAAAACCTTACACGTAACCGTGTGGAAGTGAACGGACTGCAAGTGCTTTCCTTGCCGGAGACGCTGTGCAGGCTGAGTCCGCAAGCGTTCAAGAACAATCCGCGTGAAGCCGAGATCGCCCTCAGCATGATTCGTGATCCCGGCGACCTGCTGGCAGTTTTACTGGCGGGCGAGGGGATGGTGGCTGCCGCAGGACGATTAGCGGGCGCTTTGCGTTTTGTTGGCCGCCCGGAAGATGCGGATCGTATCGCCCATACCATGAGGTTAAGCAAGCACGAAATTCGCGAAAGCAACCCGTTTCTTATCGCGTCGCCTACTTTGGGTGACAGTCGCGAGCGTTCACCTTATGTCATGCGCTTACTGTCCATGTGGGCGGGGTGGCGTGAAGATGTACTGGCAAATTTTCCACTTGCGCCTGGATGGCCTAAATCCACCGGGAAGTATCTGGCCAACGTCGATGAGCGCTATGTGGCGGATGCCTATAACTCGTTGTCCATTGAAGGCTATCAGGTAACCGACGAACTCATTGAGCGGGTGGCGAAACAAGGCTGGAATCCGGATGCGGACGATCAGGATAAAAGAGACCGTGACGCGCTTGCGGCCCGGGGATACTACCAGGCATTTCAAGCAGTACGGGCAAGTATTGCCGGAATTCTGGCCGGCGAGAACCCCGGCAAAGTTGCCAGAAGTGCCCACCATCGCTGGTACGGAGAGCTGTTCGCGCCCTCTGTCACGACAGGTATTCTGGAACCGCACCAGTTGGCGGGATATCGCAGTGGCCCGGTCTATATTCGCAATTCAATGCACACTCCGCTTCCGCGGGAAGCCTTGATAGACGCGATGGAAACACTATTTAAATTGCTCGAACAGGAACCGGAACCTGCCGTACGCGCCGTGCTGGGCCATCATCTTTTTGTATTCATACACCCCTATTTTGACGGCAACGGTCGTCTTGGTCGGTTTTTGATGAACGCCATGTTGGCATCCGGCGGATATCCGTGGACAGTTATTCGGCTTAAGCGCCGTGATGCGTATATGGATGCATTGGAGCGCGCGAGTGTGGATGGAGACATTGTGCCCTTCACACAATTTGTCGCAGAAGAGATGAGTGGCTTATGAAATAAGTCCTAGCGGCCTTCACGTAACCAGCCACTTGCCACGCACTTTGGGGCTTAGTGGATTGGCTAGTAGTTTCATCAATGACACCGCGCCGTCATTGCGAGGCACCAAAGGTGCCGTGGCAATCCAGATGGGTTTATTAAAAAGGCCTTTATTAAATTAACTGGATCGCCACGCTGCGCTCGCGATGACAACCGTAGCCCCGTCATTGCGAGCCTCGAAGAGGCGTGGCAATCCACCTCACCCGTCATTGCGATAACCAGCGACTTGCCAGCTTGCTGGCTTAGTCGATTGGCTAGTAGTTCCATCAGGAACGAAGTGACGTGGCAATCCAGGGTTTGGTTTTGAAAGGCGTTGTTGGACAAAAAGCACTGGATCGCCGCGCTACGCTCGCGATGACAACCGCACCCGTCATTGCGAGCCTCGAAGAGGCGTGGCAATCCAGGGTTTGGTTTTGCCAAAAGCATTATGAAAAAAGCACTGGATCGCCGCGCTACGCTCGCGATGACCACATAAAGTTGCCCAAGCGCGCATTCGTGTCCGGTTGCGCCAAGTCCAGGCAGGCAATTTTGGGGATAGCGAACCGGTCGGCGAAGGCGTAATCGAACTCAGGATTCACCTCGGTCAGGGATATCGTGTTTACTGCGGCCGTCATGGCAAAGCTATCGTGCTGTTGCTATGTGGAGGCAACAAAAGCAGCCAAACGGCAGACATCAAGCGCGCAAAAAGACTATGGTCAGAATGGAAGCGGAGGCAAGGATGAGCAACCTCAACAACTCAATATCGCACCACGAAACGGAAATTGCCGAACTTCGTGCGGATCGCGAACTGGCTATTCAATATCTCAAAGCAGCCATGGAGTCGCTCGACAATCCGGAAGATCGAGCAGCGGGACTCCTTGCGCTTCGCACGGTTGCGGAAGCCTACGGGGGACTTGGCGCCGTCGCCGCCGAAGCCGGCATTAGTCGAGAATCGCTTTATCGGGCGTTATCACCCAAAGGCAACCCAACCCTCAAAACACTTCTGGCGGTCTTAAAAACAGTTGGCATGCGTCTTTCTGTCGAACCAGAAAATCATCTGCCGCTCAGTGTTTGACGGGTTAAAGAGAGCAATGTATTTAAAAGTAACGGCTACCCACCGCGCTCGCGATGACAACCGCCGTTTCCCCAGAGAGTGCTGCTTTTAGCCAGAAAAAAGTTTTTTCGCCTGAAATAAAACTCTGTTATATTCCGTTCGATTTTTGAACGCGCATGCTGAACGTGACACGGCAGGGCGGTAGCGTGCCTGACGGCCTTGTTGGATAAACCCACTGGATCGCCACGCTCCGCTCGCGATGACGGAAGAAACGAGGCCTTCGCGATGACATCAACTCCCATCATTGCGAGGAACGAAGTGACGTGGCAATCCAGCTTTTGCAACCATTACCCATAAACCAACCCCCATGAACCGCACCAAACGACAGGAAGACACCCACTTCTGGGTACTCAAGCATATCCAGGAAAACCCCCAGATCAGCCAGCGCGAACTCGCGAAAGAGCTGGGCATCAGCCTGGGCGGCGTGAATTATTGCTTAAAAGCGCTGATGGACAAGGGCTGGATAAAGCTGCACAACTTCAGCAACAACCCCAACAAGTTGCAGTACACCTACCTGCTGACACCCCACGGTGTTGCGGAGAAATCCGCGCTCACCGCCCGCTTCCTGAAGCGCAAGATGTTCGAATACGAGGCGCTGAGGGCTGAGATAGCGGCGTTAAGTGGGGACATGGCCGAGCCGGTAGACGAGAGGGCATTGTGATAAGGATGTTGAGGATAAAAAGTTGCCGATTATACCCATTCTGGGCATAATCGCACCCAAAATGGGTATGTAGGCAAGATGAAAGCAACGCAAAAAAATATCGGTTTGGGCGATGCGCTGTTTACCAAAACGCAGCAGCGCGTCCTTGGTTATTTATTTGGTCATCCCGAGCGCAGTTATTTTGCAAACGAAATCATCAAGCTCACCGGGGCGGGTTCAGGTGCGGTTCAGCGCGAACTCAAACGGCTAACCGAAAGTGGCTTGGTGCTGGCAGAAAAGCGGGGCAACCAGAAACACTTCAAAGCCAACGAACAATCGCCAATATTTACCGAACTAAGCCAGATCGTTCAAAAAACCTTCGGGTTGGCCGTTCCGTTACGCAAAGCCTTGGCGGATATTGCAGAAAACATACAGTGTGCGTTTGTATTTGGCTCCATCGCCAAGCATACCGATACGGCGGCGAGCGACATCGATCTGATGATCGTCAGTGACAACCTGAGTTACCCGGAAATCATGACTCTGCTGGTTGAGGCAGAAGTCAAGCTAGGGCGGCATATAAACCCAACCCTATATACTGCCCAAGAAATGAAAAACCGTCTGGCTGAAAGTAACGCCTTTCTCTCTCGCGTTTTGCAACAACCCAAAATTTGGGTGATTGGCAATGAAACCGATCTCCCAGCTTGAAAATCTCTGCGGGCCGGGAAAGCCGCTTAGCCACGAGCCTCCTGATGTCAATGAATACGCAGGCCTACTAAAATCAGGAATGGCCAGACTCGCAGACGCCAGCAACCTGGCGCTCTCGCTTGAAAGCCGATTTGACCTGGCCTACAACGCTGCTCATGCGCTGAGCCTTGCCGCTTTGCGGAAGCAGGGCTACCGATCATCCAATCGCTACATCGTATTTCAAGCGCTGCAACACACGCTGGATTTAGGGCCGGAAATCTGGAGGGTTCTGGCCAAATCTCACGACGTTAGAAACATGAGCGAATACGAAGGTCTTCTAAACATCAGCCAAGGTCTGGTCAATGATCTGATCGAAGCCGCGCATAAAGTGGCCTTTGCTCTTGAAAAACAATGAATAGTGGATACGCGCTCATTAATGAATATCTGCCGCAATACCCGTTTGAAGCGCAACACCTGCGCTATTTGCCAAAAAACACCCTTAATCCTGAGCAATGGATAAGCTCATGAAAATCGACATCGCTGGTCCTAAGGAACATGTTCAAAATCCTAGTGATGCGAGATGAAGGCTGAGATCGAGGCGTTGCGTGGTGAGTTGCCTGAGGGCAGAGACAAAGGTGTCAGCGTTCGATAATAAGCAATTATCAAATTTGAAAAACCGAAACTATAAAAAGAGGGCTCCGTTAATAGGACAACCTCTCAGGTTGTGTATTTGATCCTATTTGGTGTCCGAAGATAGTACGGATAAGTCAGCAGTATTTAAGCTTGATACAGAGTTATCTTAACTAAGGAATCGCATGAATTGGTTGATAACAGGGGGGTGCGGATTTCTCGGCACCGCGCTTATTAAAAGGCTTACCCAGCAAGGTAATCATAATATTCGTGTGGTGGATAATCTTAAAACCGGCACGCGTGAGGATTTGGCGCTGGTCGCACAATTTCGCGAAATCAAACAAGAAGCAATCTCAGACGTACCTGCCGGTATTGAGCTGGTTGTTGGCGACATCATGGACGACCGGCTTGCACTTGGTGTTTCCAGAGGCTGCGACATCATTGTCCACTTTGCGGCGAATACGGGTGTCGGTCCCTCCGTCGAAGATCCCCGCGCAGACATGATGGCCAATGTGCTTGGCACATTCAATTATCTTGAGGCGGCGCGGATCCACAAGATTCCACGCTTCATCTTTGCCTCCAGTGGTGCTCCGGCAGGCGAGGTAGAGCCACCTATTCACGAAGAATTGCCCCCCCATCCGGTTTCACCTTACGGCGCAAGTAAGCTGGCGGGGGAAGGTTACTGCTCTGCCTACAAACGGACCTTTGGTATCGACACTGTGATGCTGCGCTTCGGGAATGTTTACGGACCTGGCTCTGTTCACAAAGCCAGCGTCGTGGCCAAGTTCATCAAGCGAGCGTTGGATGGAGATGTTCTGGAAATATACGGGGATGGCCACCAAACCCGCGACTTCATCTTCATTGACGATCTGATTGATGCAGTGCTTTTGGCTGCCACCGTTCCCGGAATTGGTGGTGAGGCATTTCAGATCGCAACCAGCCGCGAAACCACCGTTGGGGAAATGGCCGAAAAACTGGTCGCGACACTCAATACTGCCGGAGTGCTAGATATCAGGCTCGTAAATGCGGAAACCCGTTTGGGTGATGTCAAACGTAATTTTTCCGATACGACTAAAGCCAAAAAGAGACTCGGCTGGCAGGCTCAAGTTGAACTTGACGAGGGATTGCGCAAAACCGCCTCTTACTTCCTTAACAAATAAGCTAATTCTATGAAATCTACATTCGAAAACAAATCCATACTGGTCACGGGTGCCTGTGGCACCGTAGGCTCTGAACTAATCCGCCAGCTTTTGAGCTTGCCTGAATACGCGCCCGCTGAAGTGATCGGCATCGACAACAATGAAAGCCAGCTCTTCTTTCTCGATCAACAATACCTGAAAAACACGCGTGCTAACTTTTTTGTTGCCGACATCCGTGATCGCGATGAACTTACACGCAAGATGGCTGGTGTTGATATCGTCTTCCACTGCGCTGCGCTCAAGCATGTCATCCTGTGCGAGCGCTCGCCAGAACAGGCAGTTCAAACCAATATTCAGGGCGTTCAGAATGTCATCGCGGCCGCCCAAGCCAATGGGGTGGGGAAGGTTATATTCACGAGCTCAGACAAGGCGGTTAATCCAACCAATGTCATGGGCACATCCAAGCTCATGGGTGAACGATTGATGACTGCCGCCAACAGCAACAAGCGCGGCCAAGGGCCGATCTTCGCATCGACTCGATTCGGTAATGTCTTGGGTTCCAATGGTTCTGTCATTCCCATTTTCCATAATCAGATTGCCAAAGGCGGTCCCATCACGCTCACTCATCGCGATATGACCCGTTTTGTCATGAGCATCGAAGAATCCGTAAAATTGGTCATTGATTCCGCTATGTTGGCAAAAGGGGGGGAAGTTTTCATCACCAAAATGCCGGTCGTCCGTATCGAAGACCTTGCTAAGGCGATGGTCGAAGAACTTGCCTCGCTGTATGGCTTTGCAACCAAAGATATTCAAATCACCGAGATTGGCACTAAGCCCGGTGAAAAACTATATGAAGAACTGATGAGTCCGGAGGAAACCCGCCGTGCGCTGGAATTGAAGAAATATTTCAGCGTGCTGCCTGCCTTCCGTGGCATTTATCGCGACATTCAATACGATTATCCAGATTTTGTGACTGAAACTGTCACTAACCCCTATGTTTCAGCGGAGGAACAACCTATTACCGTGGAACAAATCCGCCAATTGCTTAAAGATTACAAACTACTCGGCACGCCAGATGAATCAACACAAGCCCGTTACTGGCCGGGCGATAAAGAGGATAAAAAATAATGCGCGTACTGATTCTAGGTGGCGATGGCTACCTCGGCTGGCCGACGGCCATGGACATGGCCGCCAAAGGCCATGAGGTTTGCGTGATGGACAACTACATGCGCCGCAACATTGCGCGCGAAACTTGTTCAGAAGCATTGATGCCCAATCCTAATCTGCATGATCGTTGCGATTTATTTCATGCACTGACGGGCAAACGCATCCAAGTGGTAATCGGCGATTGTGCAGATTATCGCCAGTTGTCCAAGGTATTTATAGAGTTCCAGCCAGAAACGGTCATTCACTATGCTGAACAGCCCTCTGCGCCATACTCCATGCGCGGCTTCAATGAGGCGCAACTGACGCTGAACAACAACTTGGGCGCAACTTTCAATGTGTTGTGGGCTGTGATGGAACATGCGCCTGAATGCCACATCGTCAAACTGGGGACCATGGGCGAGTATGGCACCCCGAACATCGACATCGAAGAGGGTTGGCTTGAGATCGAGCATAACGGCCGCAAGGACAAGTTTCTGTTTCCGCGCCAGGCTGGCAGCCTGTATCACACTACCAAGGTGCTGGATACTGACCTGATCTGGTTTTACGTGCGCACCCACAACCTGCGCGTTACTGACTTGATGCAGGGCCCGGTGTACGGTCTGTACACAAAAGAATCGGAAGCCGATGATCGACTTCTACCGAACTTCCATTACGACGATATTTTTGGCACTGTGGTCAATCGATTCCTGGTTCAGGCTGTGGCGGGCGTGCCACTCACTGTGTATGGCAAAGGCGGGCAGACACGCGGCTACCTGAACTTGAAAGATACATTGCAATGCGTGAACTTGGCGATGGAAAATCCGGTGAAGCCGGGTGAGCTTCGCATCCTCAATCAGTTCACTGAGCAGTTCACCGTGAACCAGCTTGCGGAAAAGGTGCAGCACGTTGGTAATATCATGGGGCTGGATGTGCAGGTTAACAATATCGATAATCCCCGCAAGGAGATGGAAGAGCATTACTACAATGCCAATCACTCAGGGTTGCTCGACCTCGGTCTTAAGCCGCATTACATGACGGATGAGGTGGTGGCGCAGATGCTGGAGTCGGTAATGCGTTACAAAAACGGGATTGATCGCACGAAGATTGAGCCACGTGTTCGGTGGGAAAGACTAAAATGAAAATCGCCATTGCCGGCACCGGCTACGTAGGCCTGTCCAATGCCATTTTGCTCTCCCAGCACAACGAAGTCGTGGCGCTGGACATTGACGCCGCCAAGGTTGAAAAACTCAACCGCAAACAATCCCCGATCGAAGATGCCGAGATCGAAGACTATTTGCAGCACAAGACACTGAACTTCCGGGCTACGCTGGACAAGCTCGAAGCCTACACCGGTGCCGACTACGTTATCATCGCCACCCCGACCGATTACGACCCGGAAACCAACTACTTCAATACAAAATCTATTGAAGCCGTGATTCAGGACGTCATGGCGATCAACCCCAAGGCAGTGATGGTCATCAAATCCACCATCCCGGTGGGCTATACCGCAAAAGCCAGCACCAGGTTTGGCTGCGACAACCTCATCTTCTCTCCCGAATTTCTGCGCGAAGGCAAAGCGCTCTACGACAACCTCCATCCCTCCCGCATTGTCGTGGGCGAACAAAGTCCCCGGGCCGAAACCTTCGCCAAACTCCTGCAACAAGGTGCCATCAAACAGAACATTCCCACCCTGTTCACCGACAGCACCGAAGCCGAAGCCATCAAACTCTTCGCCAACACCTATCTTGCCATGCGCGTGGCTTACTTCAACGAACTCGATACCTACGCGGCTACCCACGGCCTGAATACCAAACACATCATCGAAGGCGTGAGCCTGGACCCGCGCATCGGCAACCACTACAACAACCCCAGCTTTGGCTATGGCGGCTACTGTCTGCCCAAGGACACCAAGCAAATGCTGGCCAACTACCAGGACGTTCCGCAGAACCTGATTCAGGCCATTGTCGACGCCAACACCACGCGCAAGGACTTCGTCGCCTTCGACATCCTCAAGCGTAAGCCCAAGGTGGTCGGCATCTACCGTCTGGTGATGAAGGCCGGTTCAGACAATTTCCGCTCCTCCAGTATTCAGGGCATCATGAAACGCCTCAAGGCCAAGGGCGTGGAAGTCATCGTCTACGAGCCGGTGCTCAAGGAGGGATGGTTCTTCCATTCGCGCGTTGTGAATAATCTCGCCGAGTTTAAGGCGCAATCGGACGTCATTACTGCCAACCGCAAAACCGCGGAGCTAGACGATGTTTCAGCCAAGATATACACGCGAGATCTATTCGGTAATGACTGATTTCGCATTAATTGGTCAGTGATCTAATTAAATTGTGAATAATAAGGAATGAGAATGAAGATATTAGTGACGGGTTGTGCTGGTTTTATAGGAATGCATACCGCTTCGCGGTTACTTCGTGAGGGAAATGAGATAGTCGGGGTAGATAATCTGAATGATTATTATGACGTTCAGTTAAAAAAAGATCGTCTTGATCAGCTTTCTTCGCATTCAAATTTTACTTTTGCAAGGTTGGATATTACTGATCAGGCGAAGTTGGAAAAACTTTTTAGAGAGCATGAATTTCAGCGAGTTATTCATTTGGCGGCTCAGCCAGGAGTGCGACACTCACTGAAAAATCCCCACATTTATGTTCAGAGTAACGTGGTTGGTTTCTTGAATGTGCTGGAATGCTGTCGCCACCACAAAATTGAGCATTTGATTTTTGCCAGCAGTTCGAGTGTGTATGGAGCGAATTCCAAGATTCCCTATTCAGTAGATCAGAATGTAGATCACCCTGTTAGTCTTTATGCGGCCACAAAAAAATCCGGGGAATTGATGGCTCATTCATATAGTCATTTGTACGCCCTTCCGATAACCTGTTTGAGATTTTTTACGGTATACGGCCCTTGGGGGCGGCCAGATATGTCGCCGTCTCTTTTTGCCTCAGCTATTGCTGAGGGTAGGTCGATTAATGTTTTCAACAATGGCAAGATGCAGCGTGACTTCACATACGTAGATGACGTTGTCGAAGGTGTAGTTCGCGTGCTGCACAAACCGGCAAAACCGGACCTCCAGTTCGATGCGGGCAGTCCAGACCCTTCTAGGAGCTATGCGCCTTTCCGGGTTTGCAATATCGGAAACCATCAGCCGGTAGAGTTGCTAGAATTTATCAAGACGCTTGAGCGTGCTCTTGGAAAGTCGGCGCAGAAAAACATGCTTCCAATGCAGGCTGGCGATGTGGTTTCGACGTTCGCCGACACAAGGCAGCTACGGGAGGAGTTTGGTTTTTCGCCATCAACGTCCTTGACGCATGGGCTGGAAAAATTTACTGAATGGTTCACTCAATACTATGGGTACGATAATGCTAGTGCCAAGTAATTATGATCGCCTTGTCCTAGAACCCCACAGGTTTTGATTCTGTGCTAGGCATTGCTATGTCAATTTCACTGCGGCAAGCTTAGTGAGGGTTTTAAAAGAAGCGGGGTGGATTCTGGTCGGACAAGTGGCCAGTGTGTTTGGTGCATTGGCACTGGTGCGTATCCTTACAGAATATTTGGATCCCATAGAATATGGAGAACTTGCCCTCAGCTTAACGATAGCCGGACTGGTTAATCAAGTGGTGATGGGCGGTATAACTAATGGAATAAGCCGGTATTACTCCATCGCCAAAGAGAAAAATGACCTTCAGGGCTACCTCAAGAAATCTTGGAAACTTATTGTTTACGCCACTCTGATTGTAGGACTGCTTGCGTTGCTAATCAGCGGCTGGCTGGTGCTTGTAGACAAAATCCACTACATCAGACTGGTTGCGGCTATATTAGCTTTTTCTATTGTTAGTGGTTATAATGGCGCAATAAACGGCATCCAAAATGCAGCCCGCCAACGACCAGTCGTTGCCATGCATTCTGCTCTTGATGCATGGCTTAAAATTGCTCTGGCTGTGGGTGCTATTTTATGGCTGGGTGCAAGCAGCATTTCAGTGGCGTTGGGATACTTGCTCTCTGCATGCTTGATTACGGTCTCACAGATCTTTTTCTTGCGTCGGTTGATGCGTCTAAATACTGAATCAAAAATCACGAACAGCCATGAAAACTGGGCTCAGTGTATATGGATGTATTCCTGGCCGTTTTCTGTTTTTGGTGTCTTTACGTGGATGCAACAAGCCTCAGATCGATGGGCTCTTCAGACGTTCGAAACTTCGGCAGAGGTGGGTCAATACGTAGTGGTATATCAACTCGGTTTTGCACCAATAGGTATGGTGGTAGGGCTCATGATGTCGCTGGTTGCCCCTGTGCTGTATCAAAAATCCGGGGATGCCAAAGACACCGCGAGAAATATCAAAGTCCATCACTTGATACGGCGCATAGCAATAGCTAGTTTAATGTTAACGTTGATGGGCTTTGCGCTCGCTTTTTTAGCGCAAGAGTGGATGTTTGAATTGCTGGTCGCGGAAAATTATCAAGGTGCCTCAGTATATTTTCCTTGGATGGTCCTAGCGGGTGGGCTTTTTGCAACAGGGCAAATGATATCTATAAAATTAATGTCTGAAATCAGAAGTAATGAGCTATTAAAAGTCAAGATAGGATCGTCTCTTATTGGGTTATTTGTAAACTTTTTTGGTGTGTGGTGGATTGGTATTTCGGGTGCTATTTTAGGTCTTGTTGTATTTGGGCTTGTGTATTTGGCATGGGTGTCGAAAATTTCAATGAAAATTAGCTCATAAAAAAATAAATAATACAATTTTATATTTAAAATTAACCTTGTATATATAAATAAGTTAATTTTCCTGCTTCGATTTTTAAAAAAAGCAAAACTATTTATGAGAATAATAACTTGGAGTGAGAAGTTGATATTTGTGCGGAAAAAATGGAGCCATTGTTTCTCATCAGCCAGTTATTACGTGTTTTGGACATGATCATTAAGACAGCTAATGTTGATACTCGTACCCGCTTGAGCAGTAAATCTAAGTCTTGGCTTCAAGGCGATAGCTATTGAAAAATTATTAAGGAGTGACTTTTGATCAATCTAAGATATAGTAACATCGGCGCCTGCATTGTTGAAGCAATCCAATCGCGTGCCGAGAGAAAGCGTCTGCAGGCAATGGGCCCTCTGGGTGATTTTTATCGTGCGGGAGGGAGCGATCTACTTTATAGGGATCTGCCATTATCCGATAGTGATCTAGTGCTTGATGTTGGAGGTTATAAAGGTGAGTGGACGGCAGGGATCATGACTCGCTATGGGTGCCGAAGTGAAATATTCGAGCCAGTCACAGAATTCGCTACGCAATGCCGTGCCCTTTACCAACTCAATACTCGCGTAAATGTGAATGAACATGCCTTGGGTGCTAGCAATCGCACCACTCAGTTCAGCTTATTAAACAATGGTACATCTGAGTTTAAAGATTCGGGGGATGTGAAGTTACTCACCGCTGAGGTAAGAGCAATTTCAGATGTGCTCACATCTCTCGATAAAGTGGCAGCGATCAAGCCCGGTCCCGGTGGTGTCGGAGTTTTGAAACTGAATATCGAAGGCGGTGAATACGAAGTGCTTGAGAGCCTTATTGAAACTGGGGCAATCAATCGCATGAGGTGCCTGTTGATCCAGTTTCATCCGCATCCGGCGGATTGGGAGCAACGTTACAAAATAATTACAGATGCTTTGACTAGGACACATAAACCAGATTGGTGTTACCCCTTGATATGGGAGAGGTGGGCCCTTCTATAGCAAGATCACCGCACCACCCCTTGCATAACATCGCTGGCCAATATTTGGCTGGGAACAAAATCTCAGGAATCGTGATGATCAAGAAAACGCTTAAAAATATCGTCGAACACTTTCCCCGCGCGGCGCAGTTATACCGCAATAGCCGAGACCTGCTTGACCGCAACAGTCCGGGGATCAAAACCTCATGGGGCTTCACGTTGGCTGGAAACCCACTTATGGCATCAGGAAGTTTCGAGCCAGAAGAAACTCGGTTGGTGCGCGAGTTGTTGCAAGAGGTGGATGTCCTCGTCAATGTCGGCGCAAACATCGGGTATTACTGTTGCCATGCCCTTAGCTTGGGTAAGCGTGTCATTGCGGTTGAACCCAATTTGCGCAATCTTCACTATCTGATGCGCAACATCAAAGAAAATGATTGGTCGCAACGGGCTGAAGTTTTCCCCGTGGCACTTGGCGCAAAACATGATGTGCTCGCGATGTGGGGGGGAGGTACGGGGGCATCGCTCATCAAAGGCTGGGCAGGTGTATCGGAATCCTATGTTACCCAAGTGCCCGTGTTGACCTTGGATAGAATTCTTGGTGAAGCATTGCAGGATAAGCGGGCGCTCATTTTGGTTGATGTTGAAGGTGCTGAATTAGCTATGCTCCAAGGAGCTGCAAAGATATTACAGCTCAAATCTAAGCTCATCTGGGTGGTGGAGATCGGCTCGACAACGCATCAACCCTCAGGCGTCGCTGTCAATCCAAATCTTGTGGCAACGTTCCAGAAATTTTTTGAACAGGGATATTCGGCTGAAACAGCGGATGCGAGGAAGATGGCTGTTGACTCAGAAATGGTAAGGTCTGTCGCGGAGGGGCGAGCGGAATTTAGATCTCATAACTTTCTGTTCCGATAGGGAGATGTGATAATTCTTTGTGGTTTTGCTAAATCATGCCTTTAGCTACGAAACTCTATATTTGGTCTGTAATTCTGGAACCATTGCTATTTTTTGCGGTTCCAGTGTTTGGTCTTCAGCCTGGCGCAAGCAGATTTCTTCAAGCGCTTGTGCTGATTCTTGTTTTATTAAAATTCATTAATGGAAAATTCAATATACGACGCCAATTTTATTATTGGTATTATTTATGGATTTATGCTGCACTTATTGGGTTTTTAATTGGGATTTTTCAAGGGCTTTATTTTGGAAACATTGGATCTGCTGCCGCAGTTGACGACAGTGAAGTGAGTAACATACGAACAACGCTTGGGCCGATTACTGCCACTTTTTTAGAGTATATAATTGCGCTTTATTATTTTTTTTATTATGTAGTTATTGCTCCTTATTTCTTGAGGAACCACGCAGCAATTAATTATTTTTTTAGGGTTTTTATATTTTTACTTATTTTATGCCTTATTGTTGGATACATTGATTATTTTTTTACCTCAAAAGGGATATATATCATATACAAGAGCATTCTTGATCCGACGTCAACAAATGTGGGAAATCGATTTCATGGATTAGCCGGCGAGCCTAGACATGCGTTTTCTTATCTCCTCCTTGCTTTTTCATTGCTGTATGTTCGGCATTATATCGAAGGCACAGCGAAACCAAGTAAAATCGTCGTTATCGCCATCCTAGGAGCGTTATTGTTGACCAAGAGCTTCACTGGTGTTATCTCTATTGTGCTGTTCTGTATTCTGGCGGTTGGTTACATTATTCGGTCTTTAAAAGTGGCGAGTTATATAAGATATATTCCGTTATCAATCGCTTTTATTTTTCCTGTTTATTATTTAGCTATTAACGATGATAGAATTTCAACTTATATGGATTCTATGTCGACATTGTGGTACCAGTTGCATGATATTGGTGAGCTTTCTTGGCCCCTCTCATTGCAGGGTAGAACAATTTATCCTATTTATGATCTAATTGATAAAACTTTAAACTTCAATATTCTGCCTGTTATTTTTGGATCGGGTTTTGGATCTTCTTCTATTGTAAGTAATATTTACAGTGGATCTAATGCATATCTAATACTCAATCCTAGTTCGCAGTTTGTAAGGATTGTATTCGAGACGGGAATTCTTGGTCTCATTCTTTTCTTTAAGGCATTCTGGGTTCCAGTGACTCAAATGGCTAATAAATATTCAAAGGCGAATTTAAGAAAAATTTCGCTAATAACTTTGCTTGTCATCGCTTCAGGATTGGCCCAAAGGCATGTTGCAATGTATATATATTTAGGAGTGGTCCTCTCAATGTTTGTTGTTGCCGAGAATAATTTTGAACTTGCTGGTGGCAGCCGCATTTATGGGAAGTGATATGAACGGCATTATAGTTGCACGAATCCTCGGCGGCCTTGGCAATCAGCTCTTTGGCTATGCAGCCGCCCGCCGCCTCGCTCTGCTTCATGGTGCTGAGTTGATATTGGATCATGTCACGGGTTTTACTCACGACAGCTACAATCGTCACTACCAACTCGACTACTTTTCAATTCCTTGCCGCAAAGCCTCTTCGTTGGAGCGACTGGAACCATTCTCGCGTTTTCGTCGCAAACTTTTGCTGGTGTTCAACCAGGGGCGGCCTTTTGAAATGCGGACCTATTTGAAGCAGGAGCAAGTTGATTTTGATTCCCGCTTGCTTACGATTCGTCCACGGCCAAACCTCTATCTTGAGGGCTATTGGCAGAGTGAAGACTATTTCAAGGACGTGGAACCTCAAATCAGGCAGGATCTGCGCATTTACCCACCGAGCGATAGCACCAATTTGGCACTTGCCGAACGCATCAGGCAACAGGTCGCCGTTGCGGTTCATGTGCGATTCTTTGATGAACCAGACGTAGCGAATGGTATTGGCGCCAACAACGCTCCCCAGGGGTATTACCAGCGTGCGTTGGAAACGATGGAGGCGCGTGTCAAGGGCGCACATTATTTGCTGTTCTCGAATCGCCCCGAGGCCGCTCGCCGTGTCATCCCCTTGCCAGATGATCGGGTTACATTGGTACATAACAATAAAGGTGACGAAAACGCCTATGCCGATCTCTGGCTGATGCAGCAGTGCCAGCACTTCATCATCGCCAACAGCACCTTTAGCTGGTGGGGGGCGTGGTTAGCGTCGAATCAAGGCAAAATCGTTATCGCACCGGGCTTCGAAAAGCGCGATGGAGAAAGTTGGTGGGGCTTCGAAGGTCTAATTCCTGAAGGCTGGATTAAATGTTGATCCGAGTTATATTGCACCCGGATTGGGAGAAGTCATGTGCGGCATACTCGGTTATCTGAGCCCTGAATCCGCATCCCAAGAGGCCTTCATTGCGTCCAGGGATCGGCTTGTTCATCGCGGCCCGGACGATGCAGGGGTCTGGCAAAACACGGATGGAACCGTCATGTTGGGACACCGCCGCCTTGCCATCCTGGATCTGTCTGCAGCCGGCCATCAGCCGATGGCGAGCGACTGCGGCCGCTACACGATCGTATATAACGGAGAGGTGTACAACTACCTCGAGTTGAAGAAGGAGCTCGAGAGTCTGGGGTGGGGTTTCCGCGGCAGCGGGGATACAGAGGTTATCCTGGCGGCGTACAGGCTATGGGGCGAGGTATGCCTGCACCGGTTCAACGGCATGTTCGCCTTTGCCATCTGGGATAACGGGGATGGGCAAACCCCGCCGACGCTCTTTCTGGCACGCGACCGTGCGGGGAAAAAGCCGCTTTACTATGCCCATGCCGGGCGAAAATTTGCCTTCGCATCGGAACTCAAGGCCATCCCCAAAAGCATGCTCGGGAGCATCGATCTGCAGGCTCTGAATCATTATCTGGCCTTGGGCTATGTGCCGGGTTCGCTTTGTATCGCAGAGGGCGGGAACAAGTTGCCTCCCGCCCATGCGGCCCGCTTTCGCGCCGATACCGGGGAGCTGAAGGTTTGGCGCTGGTGGGCTTTGCCGGAATACCGGCCATCGCCGGCGGCGAAGGTGGAAGAATTGGTGGAAGAGGCCGATGCGCTTCTGAGGGAGGCGGTCCGCTTGCGGATGCGCAGCGATGTGCCGATAGGCGTTTTGCTGTCGGGCGGGCTGGATTCGAGTTTGATTGCGGCCTGTGCGGCACAGGTGGCGTCTCGGCCGATCATGACCTTCACGATGGGTCAGCCGGGTTCCGGGCTGGACGAAACTCACTATGCGGCCGTGGTGGCACGCCATGTCAACACGGATCATCATGTGCTCGAATTGTCGCGCCCGTCGCTGGATGTGCTCGATGAACTGGCGCCGTATGTCGACGAACCGATAGCCGATTCGTCGATTATCCCGACCTACCTTGTATCGAAGCTGACCGCGCAGCACGTCAAGGTCGCGCTGGGCGGGGACGGCGGCGATGAACTGTTCGGGGGCTATGGCGACTATACGAAGGCTTTCGCGGATGAGGCACGTATGGGTTGGGTTCCCGCCCCCATTATGCGCGGAGTCGCCGCGCTGGCAGGAAGGTTGCCGACCGGGGTAAGGGGACGGAACCGGTTATATGCCTTGAAGGGCGGGCCCTTCCAGTCGCTGGTGTGGGGAAGCCCCTACTTCGATGCCGTGGCCCGGAAGCGCATCATGCCGGCGGATGCAGTCGAGGCATTGGGCGCATCCTTCATGGCGCCCGAACTGTTCCGGGTGCAGCTTTTCCAGGAGGGGAAGGCCCCGGTCGATGCCATGACACGCACGCACTTCGGCAGCATTCTGCCCGACGATTTCCTGTTCAAGGTCGATCGGGCCAGCATGGCCGTGAGCCTGGAGATGCGAGCGCCATTCCTGGACAAGGCATTGGTTGAGTTCGCATTCAGCCGCATACCCAGCGAATGGAAAGTGCGCGGCACCCAGGGGCGCCGCCTGGAGAAATTGCTGGCCAAAAAATACCTCCCCCCGGAGCTGGACGTTAATCGCAAACAGGGATTCTCCATTCCAATGGATGAATGGCTGCGCAATGCGGAGGCATGGCGCATCGATTCGATCGGACAGCGGCTTGCTCCCTGGATAAATGCTGCTGAACTGGCGAGATTGCGTCTTGGGCAGCAGGCAGGGCGACAAAATGGCAGCCGCCTGTTCGCGCTGATCATGCTGGCGACATCAATCGACAATTTACTGAAATGAAAAACTATCCGCTCTCCTCTTCAATCTCCAGCCGGCTGCATGCGCTGCGCTGGGCGGCGGCCTTTGTCGTGCTGATCGGCCATCTTGAAAAGTTCGTACGATTTGACGGTTTTTTCTTTTGGCGCCGGCCTGGTTTGTCATCTGGCCGCCTATTTATTTGCGGCCTTGTACGAGAAGCGGCGGTATGCCTTGCGTGCGGCAGTGGGAAGGTTGATTGCGGGTTTTACCGGCAGGACATGAAATGAAAATATTGATAGCCGGCAACTGGCATTCCAGCTTGCACGAGGAGCCTGTTTACCATGCCTTCAAGGAGTTGGGGCATGAGCCAGTCAGGTTCAAGTGGTGCACTTACTTCCAGCCGAAGGGCTGGGCAAAGCGCATTCTTTATCCGCTGGCCAGGGCGCAACTGAAATACAATGCCGGGCCGCTGGTTGGGCGGTCCAACCGTGACTTGGTCGAAGCCGTCCTGAAAGAGCGGCCCGACATGGTTTTCGTGTATCGGGGCATACTCATCTACCCCGAGACGCTGCGCCGCATCAAGCGTGCCTTGCCGCATACTATCCTGGTGGGATACAACAATGACGACCCGTTTTCGCCGCGCTATCCGAAATGGAAGTGGCGGCATTTCATAGCCTCAATCCCGGAATACGACCTCACGCTGGTCTATCGGCTGCACAACGTGGAGGACTTCAGGGCCGCCGGGGCGAAGCGGGTCGAGCTGTTGCGGTCGTGGTACATCCCGGAGACGAATCGCCCGGTCACATTGACGAACGAGGAGCGGAAGAAATATGAATGCGATGTGGTTTTTATTGGCCATTATGAAGAAGATGGCAGGGAAAAATATCTTGAAGAAGTAGTGCGCCGTGGTTGGAATCTAAAAATATTTGGACATAATGAAGGGTGGCAAAAAGTACTTCTCGGCTCCGATCTGCTCAGGAGATACTATCCAATTAAGACACTATGGGGCGATGACTATAATCGGGCACTATGCGGTGCTAAAGTGGCGCTCTGTTTTTTTTCCAAATTGAATAGGGATACTTACACACGCCGTTGTTTTGAAATTCCTGCTGCGGGCACCATGTTACTATCCGAGTATTCGGACGATCTCGCGAGCCTTTTCGTCGAAGGGCAGGAGGCGGACTATTTCCGAACTCCTGAGGAATTAATAAAAAAATTGGAAATATATTTGGGGGATGAGCAGGCGTTGAAGCGTGTTGTAGATGGCGGGCACCAAAAGGTTATTGCTGCCGGTCATGACGTGAAGTCTCGTATGGTTCAAGTGCTTGATTGGGTGAAATGAGCGAAATGACAAGGTGTAGTGAGAGCAGATGGATGCGCTTTTTGAACACACTGGGATTATCTCCCCTTTCGTGGTCGTTTCGGCGCTTACTCTGTCCGGTAAACTCCCAAGAGTTGGTGTTGGAAGTCGGTTCAGGCGGGAATCCCTATTTCCGGGCAAACGTGCTTCTGGATGCCTATGAGGAAACACGCGAGCGTCATTGGGCGCCATTGATCCATGATCGGCCGACCGTGCTGGGTTTTGTGGAACAGCTGCCGTTCCGCGACAAGGCGTTCGATTTCGTGATCGCCTCCCATGTTCTTGAGCACTCCCCCGATCCCGCGCGCTTCCTTGCGGAGTTGCAGCGCGTGGCCAGGGCGGGTTATATCGAGGTTCCGGATGCATTGATGGAACGCATCAATCCATATCGCGACCACCGGCTGGAAATCACCGTGCGGGATGGGCGCCTAGTCATAAAGAAAAAGGGCGCATGGTGCGTGGATGAGGAACTGGTTGAGTTATACGAACACCGAGTAAAAAGAGTGCTTACGCAAGAAACCATGCGCCGACACCCATTTGATTTCCATGTGCGGTACTACTGGGAAGACAAGATCGAATTCGAGGTGTTGAATCCAGGGGTTGATGCGGGGTGGGTTCCGCCTGTCTCAGGAACAAGGGTGGGCCACAAAAGGAATTTGAGGCAAAAAACTAGCACACTTCTTATGAAAGGGATTCGATCCATTTTTTCCCAGCGTCGTCGAAACAAGGGAATTAACTTAATTGAGTTGCTGATGTGTCCGGTATGCAAGTCGACGGAGTTGAGCATGGATCAGGAGAAGGTTTGCTGCAAGTCCTGCGCGCGGGAGTTCCCGGTCCGCAACGGCATCCCGGACCTGTCTCCACCGAAAACGGGTACTCAGGGTTAATTTCAATTCAGGATCGGGTATGTCGCAAGAAAAAAAATCACCGCTTATTTCAGTATGCATTCCGGCGTATAACCGTCCGGGATACACGCGGGATTTGCTGGAAACCATAGCTGTACAGGATTTCGACGATTATGAGGTGATCGTTTGCGAAGATAATTCGCCTTTGACGAAAGCAGTCGAGGCGGTGGTTGCCGAAATGCAGGGGCGCTATCCCGCGAGGTCGTTCCGTTTCATCAGGAACGAGAAGACGCTAGGTTACGACGGCAACTTCAGGGGGTTGCTCAGCCATGCGCGGGGAGAATACTGCGTATACATGGGCGATGACGACTTGCTTTGCCCCGGGGCATTGAGGCGTATCGCATCCGTTATCGAGCGCAATCCCGGCGTTGGGGTCATTATCCGCTCTTGGGCCAAGGCGGACCGGGACAGCAAGGAGGTTCTCGAAGAGTTCAGGTATTTTGATGGGGATCGCTATTTTGAACCGGGTAGGAGCACGGTTGCGACGCTGTATCGGCGCTCGGTGCAAATCGCCGGTTATACGATCAACAGGCGTTATGCGGAACAATTCGCCACGAATCAGTTCGATGGTACGTTGCTATACCAACTGTACCTGACCGGGATGGTGACCTATGCCCATGGCGGCTATTACATCGCCGATCGGATTGCGATCATGCGCAAGGATGCCAACCAGAAGCCGACGCACTTTTTCGGCAATGCGGAGGCAGAAAAGGGCCGCTTCAGGCCCGGCGAACTTTCGACGGACATTTCGGTGAATTTTATCGAGGGAATGATCCGGATTGCCGGGTACTTGGCAGACCATTACCGCGATCCAAAACTGCGCATGGATCTAATACGCGACATCGATAACTATTCATTTCCACTGTTTAGTGTGCAGAGGGATAAACCTGTCGCAGTATTCGTGAAATATTTCTTCTCGCTTCGCGCCCTCGGATTGGGAGGTACAGTGTATTTTTATCTTTATTTTCTTGTACTTTTGCTGATGGGGCGACGGTATGCGAATTACATGATCGTTTTTATCAAGAAAGTCCTGGGCAAAACGCCGGCTATCGGAAGGCTTGATCAAGGTAAACTTGTAGCCACACCAAAGCAGTGACGAAATCCTTGCGTATTGCAAACGTCATCGAGGAAGGCAAACTCGGGGGACCGCAAGTACGTATATGTTCGGTGGCTGCCGCCTTAAAGGGGCAGGTGGAGACCACAGTCATCATGCCGGCTGAAAATTCACAAGCATTCTGTGAGCGATGTGACGCCTTGGGTGTTACTTATAAGACCATACCACTTACACGAATCACTAAGGAGTGGAATGTTGCCATTCGCTATGTACTGTTTTCAATTTTCGAGGTGTTGTGGCTGGCCTGGATATTGAGGAGAGCGAAGTTTGACGTCGTGCACGTCAGTGGTGGGGCTTGGCAGTACAAAGGTGTTCTGGCGGCAAAACTTGCTGGAATTAAGGTGCTTTGGCATCTCAATGACTCATCTCTTCCCTGGTTGTTTAGAACTTTTTTTGCGGTTATGACACCATTGTCTAATGGTTATATATATAGTGCCAAACGTGCAGAGACATATTACAAGAACTACCTCTTTGCACATCGTCTAAGTTGCATTATTCCTCCTCCGGTTGACACGGCTTACTATTCGCCATATAGAAATTATTCAGGTTGCGATGAATTGACAAGAAAATGTGCTGGAAAACTTGTCGTTGGAACAATAGCAAATGTCAACCCAATCAAAGGTCTTGACGTGTTTATTAAAGCCGCCAAGATCCTTAACGATAAATTTGATAACTTGTTATTTTTAGTGGTTGGCCAAATATCAGGGCGGCAAAGCGGCTATTACATAAAGCTCCAGGAATTGGCATCCAATCTAAACGTAAGGAACTTAATATTCTTGGGTGCACGTTCTGATGTGCGAAATTTGCTTAATCAATTTGACTATTACGTTTGTTCTTCTTATTCGGAGACTGGGCCGATGACTCTCTGGGAGGCTATGGCGATGGAAAAGGTTGTGGTCTCAACGGACGTAGGCGATGTCACCCAATATATACAGAATGGATATAACGGATTTGTGGTCCCAGTCGGCGACGCTCAAGCAATGGCGGATGCCATTGTCAACCTGGTGAATACCCCTGAATTGAGAGGACTTTTTGGGAAACGTGCACGCGAGGTGGCTTGCCGCGAGTTGGATATCGATATCATTGCGGCAAAGACGGCCGAGGCGTATCGGTCAGTATTGGAAAAAGTGAGGATTAAGTGACGTATATTCTTGGGATCAATGCTTATCATGGGGACTCATCCGCTTGTTTGATTCATGAGGGCCGAATTGTGGCGGCGGCTGAAGAGGAGCGCTTCAGGCGTATCAAGCACTGGGCCGGTTTCCCGTCTGAAGCGATTAAATATTGTTTGGCTGATGCGGGAATTGATCTGGGCGATGTTCAACATGTCGCGATCAATCAGGATGCCAAGGCCAATATCTGGAAGAAGATGAGTTTTACTTTGGCGAGCCGACCAGACCTGAGCATGGTGCTTGACCGCATCAAGAATAAACGTGAGCGAGCCAACGCATTGGATGAGTTGGCGACATCTGTCGGCGTTGACTTCAAGGGTGAGTTGCATGAAGTCGAACACCATCTCGCGCACCTTTCTTCTGCCTTTCACGTCTCGCCATTTGATGAGGCCGTTGTGGTATCGGTGGATGGTTTTGGTGACTTCGCCAGTGCGGCATGGGGCTATGGTCGCAATGGGCAGATCGACATCGATGACAAGGTCTATTTTCCACACTCACTCGGTATTTTTTATCAGGCCTTAACGCAGTGGTTGGGCTTCCCGCATTATGGGGATGAATACAAGGTGATGGGCCTTGCCCCCTACGGTCAGCCGAATTTTATGGACGAGATGCGGCGCATCGTCTTGCAGCAGCCGGATGGAAGTTTCAAGCTCAGCTTGGACTACTTCCGCCACCACAAGGAGAAGGTGGAGTATGAGTGGGAAAACGGCGAGCCGAGTGTGGGTAGGTTGTTCTCGAATGCGCTGGTTGAACTGCTCGGGCCGGCGCGCCAAAAGAGCGAGGAACTAGCGCAACGCCACAAGGATATCGCCCGGTCTGTGCAGGCAATGTATGAAGAGGCGTTTTTCCACCTGCTGAATGCGTTGCATAAGCGGCATGGCGGCGAAGCGCTGTGTTTGGCGGGCGGTTGTGCAATGAACTCGGTGGCTAATGGCAAGGTGTATCGCAACACACCGTTCAAGAAGGTCTACATCCAGTCTGCCGCGGGGGATGCGGGTGGCGCCATCGGAGCCGCCTACGCGGTTTGGCACAAGCTGGGCGGCAAGCGTGGTTTTGTGATGGATCACTCATATTGGGGGCCGCACTTTCCCGATGCGGACTTTGGTGCGTTGCTGGATAAACATGCGGCTGACTTGCAAGCCCAATCGTGCGTGGTGAAACATGTGCCCGATGAGGCCATGCTCTGCGAGAAGACCGCCGAGGCGATTGCCGATGGCAAGGTGATCGGCTGGTTCCAGGGCCGCATGGAGTGGGGGCCACGCGCCTTGGGTAATCGGTCGATCTTGGGTGACCCGCGCCGGGCCGACATGAAGGACATCCTCAACCTGAAGATCAAGCGGCGGGAATCTTTTCGACCCTTTGCGCCGTCCATATTGCGCGAGGCCGTCTCGGATTGGTTTGAGCAGGATGACGACGTGCCGTTCATGATGCAGGTTTATCCGATACGTGCTGGGAAGCAGTCCTTGATTCCTGCCGTTACCCACGTGGATGGCTCCGGCCGCTTGCAGACCGTGAATGACCAGACTAACCCGCGCTATCACCGGCTTATTAGCACCTTTTGCAAGATGACTGGTGTGCCAATCGTCCTGAATACCTCTTTCAATGAGAACGAACCGGTGGTTTGCAGGCCCGAACAAGCGCTGGATTGTTTCTTGCGAACTAAAATGGACGTGCTGGTGTTGGGTAATTGGATAATTAGTCGTATTTAAAATAAGGGTTCTTCTGTAGCTGATAGCTGTATCTAGATAATTGCACCCACTAATTGTTAAGAGGTATGCAGTATTAAAATTTCCGTCATCACCGCAGTTTATAACTCGAAACACACCCTAGAAAACGCCATCGATTCTACGCTGGGCCAGGTATTCCCCAGCGTAGAGCTACTCCTAATTGATGGTGCGTCCACTGATGGGTCACTTCAGATCATTGATTACTATCGTGATCGTGTCGGTGTCGTGGTCAGCGAGCCCGATGAGGGTATCTACCATGCATTGAACAAAGGCTTATCTCTCGCAAGTGGTGACGTGGTGGGATTCCTGCATGCCGATGATTTTTATGCCGATCCGGAGGTTTTGACGAGAGTCGCTGAGGCCTTTGCAGATGATTCGGTTGATGCTGTCTACGGTGATCTTGTTTACGTCAACAAGAGCGACCCTGACAAAGTAATCCGTTATTGGAAGGCGGGTCATTTCGAATTCTCAAAGCTTGCGAGGGGGTGGATGCCGCCTCATCCCACGTTCTATGTTCGTCGAACCGTTTATGAGCGATTTGGCGGATTCGATACTTCATTCCATATCGCAGCAGATTACGACTGTATGCTCCGGATGCTTAGCCAAGCCAACTTGAATGTCCGCTACATTCCAGAAGTACTTGTGAAAATGCGCGTTGGCGGGAAAAGCAATCGATCCCTGAAGAACATTCTCATCAAAATGAATGAAGACGCCAGAGCCCTCAAGAAGAATGGTGTGGGCGGCCTAGGTACGCTGGTGGGCAAAAATCTTTCAAAGGTGCCGCAGTTTTTTAGGAGGAGCAAGTAGTTCGATTCGGGCGCATAGTATGTTTCCGGAGGGGGCAAGGTGGAGCATGAGTTTTCAGACCAATTGGTGATTGGTAAATATTTCGAAATATTGAGCCAAATCTAAATAAAGCAAAACAACTACACGAACAGGACCTCCGCATGAAAGGCATCATCCTCGCCGGGGGTTCCGGCACCCGGTTGTATCCGGTAACGCAAGCCGTCTCCAAGCAACTGCTGCCGATCTACGACAAGCCCATGATCTACTACCCGCTCAGCACCCTGATGCTGGCGGGTATCCGCGACATTCTGATCATCTCCACCCCGCATGACCTGCCGCGTTTCGAGATGCTGCTGGGGAACGGCAACCAGTGGGGCATTAATCTTTCCTATGCCGAACAACCCTCACCGGATGGCTTGGCCCAGGCGTTCCTGATCGGGGAATCGTTTATCGGGAATGACAGCTGTGCGCTGGTGTTGGGGGACAACATCTTCTATGGCGATGGTTTTGAAACCCTGTTGGCCTCTGCCGCCAACAAAGCCGAAGGCGGCACCGTCTTCGCCTACCGGGTGCATGACCCGGAACGCTATGGCGTCGTTGGCTTCGATGCCGAGGGCAAGGCGATCAGCCTGGAAGAGAAACCGGCCAAGCCCAAGTCCCACTATGCCGTCACCGGCCTGTACTTCTACGACAACGATGTCGTGAGGATTGCCAAGGGTATCAAACCCTCGGCCCGGGGCGAGCTGGAAATCACCGATGTCAACCGCACCTATCTGGAAGCCGGCAAGCTTTCCGTCGAAGTCATGGGCCGAGGCTTTGCCTGGCTGGATACCGGCACCCACGAATCCCTGATCGATGCTTCCAACTTCATCCAGACCATCGAACAACGGCAGGGGCAAAAGATCGCCTGTCCGGAAGAGATTGCCTGGCGCAAGGGTTTTATCGATGCCGCCCAGCTGCAAAAGCTGGCGCAACCCTTGAGCAAGAATGGCTACGGCCAATACCTCCTGCAATTGCTGCAGGAAGGTCAATAATTAACTCCAAAATCGACCATACCGCACTATGAACATCACCCCCACCAAATTGCCCGGTGTCCTGATCCTCGAACCCAAGGTCTTCGGCGACAGCCGGGGCTTCTTCTTCGAAAGCTTCAACCGCAAGGTGTTTCTGGATGCCACCGGTTTCCAGCCGGATTTCGTGCAGGATAACCATTCCCGTTCGGCCCAAGGCGTATTACGCGGCCTGCACTACCAGATCCAGCAAGCCCAGGGCAAACTGGTACGGGTGGTCAAAGGCGAGGTGCTGGATGTCGCGGTGGATGTTCGCCACTCCTCCCCGACCTTCGGACAATGGGAAAGCGTCATTCTGAATGAAGACAACCACAAGCAGCTCTGGATACCGCCGGGCTTTGCGCATGGTTTCGTGGTGCTCTCGGAAAGCGCCGATTTCCTCTACAAAACCACCGACTACTGGGCGCCGCAATATGAGCGCTGCATTCTGTGGAACGACCCCGATCTGGCCATCGACTGGCAGTTGAACGGCCTCACGCCCTTGCTCTCGGCCAAGGATGCTGCGGGTACGCCCTTCAAACAGGCCGAGGTGTTTGCGTGAGGATATTGCTTACGGGCAAGAACGGGCAGGTGGGGGATGGTTGCACCTAAAGAAATCTCTGATTTATTTCCGGTCAAAATGAGTCTATTCACTCCACAAAGCTTGAATCCTGACGGTGGCATTACCATGCTGGCACACGAACCAGAGAATCGGAGAGTGCTCTATCTGACCAATCAGTATGGACAAAAGCTATTGAAAATAGTGGTCAAGAGCGAAACTCAGAAGTTCCTTGATACAAAACACGCACAGATCAAGATCATTACCTATGGGATCAAGCGTGCCTGGGTGTGGCGGGATCAGCCTTCAGACCCGCAAATTGCAATATTGCGTGATGGGGTTAACCTGACTTACCACGGCGGGCAAAAAAATGGCCAGAACCCAAAAGTGCACATCAAAGCAACGACGGGTTACATCAATCTGATTGACGACAGTCTGCAACTTCCGTCCGATACTTATCACCCAGTTCCACTTTTTAGCCTTGAAACCGGCTATGCCAATCAATGGGCACTGACGAACCCCGTGACAAAAAGCGGACACATCATATCCACTGGTGATTGCCAATCAGTTCGCTTCGACCTTTATTTGGTTGGCTCCGAAATGGACTTGGGTGCTTTTTTCAACTCAATGTATTTCCTCACTCTCGTTGGAACACATGATTATCTGGTCGCTGCAAAAAATTGCCCGCTGACAAGCGGATTGATAATTGCACCCATAACCTTCTGTCACATGGGCAATTACCAAGTTTTGATACGGCGCTCGGTTTCAAACCAAAACGGCAGGCCCCGTCTGCATTTCTATAACAACAAAAACTACTACGCCAAACTCATGAATCGGCCGACTGCCACAAAAAATGACGACGGCACGCTTAATTGGTCCACTATGGCCCAAGAGGATGAACGCTTGCTTGCTGAATACCGCGCGCAAAGTTTTAGAGCTAACTAACGTTCCGTATACTGAACGCAACAGGCAAAGGATGTAGACGCGATCGGTGCAATCAACTTGGTTAATCGCGACTGGATGGAGGTAAAGGGCTTTCTGTTTTGTCATTGAACAAGTCCAGCATGGACTTAAATGTTGGCTTGCCCAGAGATGGATTACCTTGCGTGATATCTTGATCAGCTATTAATCTTTACAAGTGGCTAGCTCAGCAGGAGGTGCAGATGAATGCATGGCAGATCGTAGGGGGCGTCGTTTCAATTCTCGGGACGATCTTGATGTTTTACGGGTCATATCAACAAACTCAAGGCGACAAGGAATTTCAGGATACGGTCGAAAACTATGTCGAGAAGCAACAAGCAGAGGATTCACCAGAACTCGTTGCTCTTGCCGTTGAAAAAAGGAATGCCGATTATCTGCTTACCGTACAGAACATTGGTCGCAAACCGGCAACTCAGGTTAGGGTGATTTTTTCCACAGAAAGCAAACCCACTGCTTTTTCAGGTAATTTGATATCTGGAGCCCAAAAAATTCCGCACAACACTAGATACACTTTTCCGCTCAATCTGTTCACAGGAATTAATCGAATCATGAATTTGCCAAATTCCGTAGAGGGTTACAAGGAAGAGCTGGAAACTTCACTACAAAAATTTAATACCGGAGAAATGGCTTTCATCCCTCGCTTCTACCTTGAGTACCACTATGGCGAGAAGCTAATTACCTCACCAATGTACTACCTTGTTCTGGAAAAACAGCGTGGATTGCTTCGCTTCGGTAAGGAGGACTCAAACGTTCGGCAATGAATATTCCATATCATTAGTGTCCGGTTAAGTTACTCATTCCCGCCACGAAGCTAAATAACGGCAAGGCGCAAATGTTTTGGTGCCAATTTGAAATCAGTTTACCTTGCCTCCGGTTCAAGTAACGACCAGAGATTGAAATCTCTTGAGGTGCGCTGTAAATGTGGGCAAGATGCTGTTTGTACAGATCATGGAGTTCGTGCCGTGGGGCAGTTTTACCCGCTTCGTAGCGCGCTATGGCGGCGATTCCAGATTACACAGACTCAGTTTTACCGAACAATTCCGCGCTTTTAAGGAGATACTGATGTTAGCGATATTCTGGTCGGCTAAGGCTGACAATACCATGGGAATCATGGTGTCCATATCGGGGTATTCCGGTGTTGCCATAAGCCAGGCATCCGGTCGAAAGACAACTCTTTTGCTGTTTGATGCCATGCACATCTACATGTTTTTGTCAGGGACCTTATCCTTGCGCGACATCATTTCACGTGTTAGGCGCCACGCATCACAAACCGGAGAGGCTTATCTTGCAGCAGCAAATTTTGGTGGCTAAGAGACATAAGCCGGCGGTCGCTGGACGCTGCGCGACAAAGCTGCTCAGCGCCGATTAGCTTTGCGTTATGCGTCTCAAATGAGGTCTCCGAATGAATAGCTGGTGGAATCTTGGGGAATGGTCTGGGTACGACGGCACAAGATTGGCCGTCTATCGCATTACGTGCCCCTTTTGCATGGAAGAAGGAAACTTTTCTACCGAATTTCACGCTGAGAAAAAGCAGCCAAACGGTAGCAAAGTCCTAAATTTTGACACTTTAAAGTGTGGCAACTGCTCATCCTATGTGCAAGTTTTCTGGTCAGCGGGGGATCGTTTGCACTCATATCATGTGCAGCCATGGCCGCTGAAATATGAGAGGGCACCAGAACAGTACCCCGAAGCCATCGGCAGATTTTGGCTACAAGCCAAACGAAATCTGGAGGACAGAAATTGGGATGCAGCAGCAGTAATGGCTAGGAGTGCGTTGCAACTCGCGCTGCGTTCCCACGACGCGAAAGGCGCAAATCTAAAACAGGAAATTGACTACCTTGCTAGTAAAGGAATCTTGCCGCCAATCATGCAGGAGTGGTCTCATAACGTCCGTGAGCTTGGAAATGATTCCGCGCATCCAAATCTAGAACAACCACCAACCGTCCCAAAGGATGCAACAGACATCGTTGGATTCTTGGACTTTCTGTTGGATTACCTCTACACCCTGCCGAAGAAAATCACTGAATACCGTGGCAGAAAAGATGCATAACATGGCGGTCGGGTACGTCGGCCAACCAGCCGCTGGTTGGTTCCCGCTCCGATCTTCATCACCTCTACATTAGGAGCCTAAGAGAGATATGCGCAAGATTTCAGGGCAGTTAACGCCGGACCTAAAGTCCGCCTACGGAGATGAGGATATTCGTAAGGTTGATGCGTGTCCGGTGAAGACGTTTCGAGAGTTGATGAGTCACATTGCTCGGCTATCCTATCTCAATAGGGATCATCTTCTATTTTTTAGAGGGCAATCCTCTGATTACAGAAACAAGTCGGATGCCTCGTCATTTTATCCATCAATCTATAGAGGCGAGCGCCTAGCGAAAGCGGAGCTTGAGGCTCGCTTTGACATACTAGCCAGTGCTTCAAAGCGATTAGTAGATGCATTCTCAAAAAACAAGATTGAAGGTGCTTCGGATGTAAGAAAGCGACGCTATATTCAGTGGAGCATCCTCCAACATTATGAGGTATGTCCAACACCGCTATTGGATTTCAGTCAGTCGGCTAGGGTTGCATGTAGCTTCGCAGCTTTGAACAAGGACAAGGCTGATGCATATTTCTTTGTTTTTGGTCTCCCATACTTAACCAACAGAATCTCAATTAACTCTGAACATGACTTGGTTAATATCAGGCTCTTGAGCATTTGTCCTCCGGATGCATTGAGGCCTTATTACCAAGAGGGCTATCTTGTTGGGACGGATGAGTCGACAACAGACTTCCACTCAAAGGATGAATTTGATTTCAACGCACGCCTAATTGCGAAGTTTCAATTTTCCAATGGAAAGTCCTTTTGGGGTTCCGGGTTTGATCCAATACCTAAGATTGCTCTATATCCAAAAGACGACAAAATTCAGGCGCTGTGTGATGACATAGGTGAGGAAATTGGTACCGAGTTAGATCCAGGAAGGCTAGGGCTCTTGTTGCAGGCATGGGTTGGCCTAGAGGCGCATCTTATGAATATCGCGCGATCTAGATCAGAAAAGGTTTATTCGGCGCATGAGGCGCTGCGCATTCTTCAAAACGCTGAACTGATTAGCTCGGATGTGCTCGGTCGTTTAGATCGGGTGCGTAGGCTCCGCAATACTGCGGTTCACACACCCGAAAAGGTTCAAGCCGGAGAGCTGGCTCTAGCACGTCAGGAAATTGTGGAGCTGGCGGAGCAGATTGAGTCAGTTAATTCGGCGCTTCTTAACAATTCGCCGCAGGTGCGACGGCCCTGATGGGTTGCGGCCTGAACAAACGTTGAACGTCTGGTTTCGATTACCAGCCTCTCGGCACAAAATCCTCGAATTGCATAGCAGCGTGGAAAGAAGCCGGTCGCTTTTCGGCAAGGGCAGGTAGGTGATTATTACGCAGCGTTTTGATTCATGGATCGGTTTTGTGAAAGGCGTTGTTGGATAGAGGCGGCTGGATGTCATGCAACTTGAGTGTTAACTTCTTGTTCCATAGAGCAGCCTGCAAGTTACGCTTGCAAGTTAGCCCTGGCCTTTGGCCTACGTCGGCCAGATACTTTTAACATTAGCTAGCAGGAGACCAGATGCGGTTTTCCGAACGGTATGGGTACAAAAAGGTCCGAGAAATTGTCCAGATTGACTCGATTGACGAGCCGCTGCGAAATGCTCTCTGGAGTCTGCTGAAGATATTTGTATGGGATCACATGCGTCCCTCCACCGGGGGCTATGGGGGCCACTACCTATCGAGTGGGTCGAACAAAGAGATCAGCTCGCTTTGCAAGCGCTTGTGGTTCGGGTACTTCAAGAAACCACTAGACCAACTCGACGATGATTGGGACAAGGTTTATGGGCAGATCAGGAAATATTTTTTCGGCTGCGAGTGGTATGCGGTGTATGACTTCCTCGAATTTGTTGTAAACAACTACGAGCGTTACCAATTCAAAGACAACTTCATCGCTTCGTGCAACCAAACGCTAGAGAAGGAAATCTCGGCCTACCGTTTCGTTGATGGTCTCATCTCGCGTATCACCGAACAAGATGAGGTCGACGAAATCGAACGTGCGCTTGAGACGGCATTGGGGCCGGTTCGCATTCATCTTCGGCGCGCGCTGGAACTCCTGTCGAGCCGTGAAGCTCCCGATTATCGAAACTCTATCAAGGAGTCAATTTCGGCGGTCGAAAGTCTGGCTGCCATTGCCACAGGTGCAGAGAAGGGGACGCTCGGGCAGTTGATAAAGAAGCTCGAAGATGAAATTCAACTACATCCTTCCCTGAGGGCGGCGTTCAGCAGCCTTTACGGCTACACGTCCGACGAGGGTGGCATTCGTCATGCCCTCATGGAGTCTGAAAGCGTGCAGTTCGAGGATGCCAAGTTCTTCCTAGTCGTGTGTTCGGCATTCGTCAATTTCGTTGAAGTCAAAGTTGCTAAACCTGTTGGCTAACTCCGTGTTGCAGGGTGTTCCGCTTGTTGGCGCAAGCGCCAGCAGGGCAGTGGCTGGTGATTGGGCGGAGTGGTAATTCAGGGAAGAGGCAGGCCTCTTCCGCTTATTGCCATGTTGGAGACATCCGAGCCTGTCCGTATTATTATGCGTACGCAGACAGGCGATTGCGTTAGGCCGCCAATGAGTCAAAAGGTTAAGAAATTTTCGCTCGCCTCACCATTCTTAATTTTGCGGACCGGTGCGTCCGCCTAATAACTGTTAGAACTGCCGGATAACTCATGGACGACCGCCCAAACTACTTCGTGCGAACGCTGATATCAATCCTTGTTGTCGCGCTCGCCGTATTGGTTGGTATCAGCTTTGCATTTGGCCAGCCCCAATATGGAATTACCGGCGGCATCATCACGGTCATACTGATCATTGTTGTGCTCGTGCTATCTGAATCTTTCAATCAATTAAGTATCGGCAAGATACTTAGCCTGACAAAAGAGGTCGCAAAGAAGAAGGAAGAGAATGCGACCGTAAAGGAAGAAAACAAAGAGCTGCGACAAAACCTATTTCAGATCGTCTCAAACATCCAGCAGTCCCAAGTAAACAATACGTTCAATGCTCCGCCAGAGGCATGGCTTAAGTTGCTCGGGGTCGTTCCAGCAACAGAGCCCAAAGACGAAGCAACGACTGAAGAAACGCCGTCACCAGATACAGCCACTCAGGGGCAATCTAGAGAGGATGTGTTCAGGCAAAGGAACCGCCAGCGAAGATCGGCAGAAGAAATTGGCCTTCGGAAATTTATCGCTGGTCTTTCGCTGCCTGAGTCCTCGATTATTTACGGCGCAGAGTTTTCAACTGCATTCCATGGGATTGACCCGATCATGGAACGTCGAGTGGTATTTGATTGCTTTTTGAAGGGAACAGATGTTGAGCGATTTGTCGAGGTACGGCACCGTGACATGACTAGCCCGATGGTCATGGATAGTCTCTACATCATGCTGTCAAAAATCAATCTTTATCGGCAGGCGAAAAACACAAATGCAGAGTTGATCTTGGTTATTGTGTCAACCGACTTCGATCAAGAGTCACGCGCCGGTCGTTATGAACGACTTCTTGATTCATTCCAACCAGCAATCGCAAACAAGCTATTGCGTATCGAGCATGTTCAGGTAACGCAAGAAGAAGCACAAAAAGCACTTGAAGAGCAGCAACCGAGCCTACTTTGACTGCAACATTTCTAACTCATCATTCCAGCGAGACTCCACGAAAAGCTGTGCAGACCTGAGAATTCAGACGTCAACGTCTGGTTAGCTAATCTGCCAGATTTCAATACATGATGGCGTTCCGCAAAGGCCGATTACCAGACTCTCGGCACAAAATCCTCGAATTGCGGAGCTGTGTAGAAAGAAACTGGTCGCTTTTCGGTAGGGGGAGGTAGGTGGTTATTACGCAGCGTTTTGATTCATGGATTGGTTTTGAGAAAGGCGTCGTTGGATAAAGGCGACTGGATTGCCACGTCGCCTATGGCGACTCGCAATGACGGGCTCGGAGTGAATTGCCACGTTGCCGAGGCGATTCGCAATGACGCGGTAGGTGAATTGCCGCGCGAATAAAAATGTATTCGCCCCCTTGGAGTGCTGGTCTAAAGATGGTTTAATGATGGCCCAAGTATGTTTATTCAGAGGTCGATGCCATGCTGATCAATGCTTCACCTGCTAGGACAGGACGGTTTGACTTGTTCGATAGCGTCCCGGACGATTACATGCAGTTTGGCCGTGGCGCGGGATTCAATGCTAAAGCTGTCCAAAGCTTTTTGAATCTAAAGAAGGAGGATGTTTCCCGCATCGCTTCTGTTTCGCCAAAATCGGTGCGCTTTGATGATGCCATGCCGGAGCCTGTGCGTGAGCGTTTGGAGGAGATTGCTCAGACGATCAATCTGGTGGCGCGTGTATTTGATGGTGATGCCGGGAAGACGGTGGCTTGGTTTAAAGCACGTAACCCGCTGCTCGGTGATGTGTCGCCACGCGACATGATTCGTTTGGGTCGTTATGAGCGCTTGCGCAAGTTTATTTTGAACGCGATGTTGGAAAGCCGTTCGGTGTCGGAAGTGGGAACGCCAGTGTCAAACTAAGCGGAGAAGTGGGTGCGACAGCGAAAAATCATTCCATCTCAGGGCAAGACTGTGGGGCGCGTGGAGCCTAGGGGTATCCTTGAGCTTGACCGTTTTTCTGAGGCTTGTCTTCGGCAATGGAAAATACTTTCCGAGGATCTTGATGAGCTGGAGCGCACGCTTTACTACGCACTGGAACCGGAACGTCGTCGTTTATGGGCTGAACTGCTGGCTGCATTGGAGCAGGAAGACAATGAGCCACTGGAAATTCATGAATGGTTTCGCCTTGCAACTTATACCCACAGCTTGAATCCCTTATCTGCTGGTGGAAGTCTCCTTGCCTACGGCGGCCGTTTTAATCCTGGGGCAGATCTGGAGAGGGGGACGCTATCAGCTTGGCCAGCGCTTTATCTGGTTTGGCTATCCTTTGTGCCATCAATAGTTTTTTCTCTCAAACGCAGGCTTGAAGTCATTGATTTCGTGCGCCTGTAGTCCAACATCTGGTGCGGTAGCCACTTCTCTCCATCGCTTCACCGCCGCGACCACTTCGTCAAGGATGGATTGGGCTTGTGGCTGTGACAACTCAAAGCGGGCTGCTTGATCAAGCAGCTGCTCGATCGTCGCAATCGGGCCACTGTCTTCGCTGAGCCAGGTTTTGGATTCCGGATCCTTGTCAGGGAAAGGGTTCAAATCAAATGCCGGTGACAGCCGCCATTGGTTGTTCCCGCTGTACAAAAACCCAATGTTTTGTAGGTGATCATCCACATTTGTGATCAGGTGGTTGAAGACAAGCCGTCGCCACAGCTGCCTGGCGTCATGGATGAAGTTCTCGCACTTGGTGCGCATCACATCGATGATTTCCGTGTACGAATGCTCGTCGTCGCGGTTGGCTTGCAACAGCGTGGCACCAGAGATGTAGGGGATGCGGTTCTGTTCGGGTGTGCGGTCAAAGCGGCGAATCATGGCGATCGGCTGGCCATGAACCATCACGATGCGTGCTTGCGCACTGTCGATGCCTGCCAGTTTGGCCAGTCGCAGTGCCAGCACCTCGCCCCGCGTGACGGCACGCTCATCGGTCACACTGGGAAACTTGCCCAACGACAAGGAGCCGTCTGCATCCTGGATCGTGCATTTTGGGCGCATACCACCAAGGGATGTTCCTTTTCCCTGTAGGTACGCCAAGTCATCGGCTGTCTCTTTGCTCATCTCCACCGCCCGTGATGCGAGCAGGATTTTTTCGAGTTCCAAAAACGCAGGCGTTGAGCGTGCACCCTCTGCTACGCTGCGCAGGTAATGGCCATTCTCGTCTCGCAGACGCAGCGCGCCCACTCGGCTGAAATCGTCCACGCAAGCGAGGTAGTCCGCTTCGGTCAGCGGCCCCAGCGACGCATCTTTGGCGCGGGCCTTCGCATGTGCGCGTGCGATCACACGCCGCCCCCACGCATCCGGTTCGGTGTCGGCTAGCGCTAAAAAGAAGCAGGTGTCATTCTTGGTCGGTGGTTTGCGCAGTTGGTAGCCGCTTTGGCGGTTGAGGTCGGGTGATACATCAAAGAAATGGGCATCTGCCAACCACTCGTCGCTGTAGGCGAATTGAGAAAACTCCCGTTGACCGTCCTTGACGAAGATGAGCCGTCCCAGCGGCTTTTCTGCCTTGCCCAGAAAGACATCCAGCGGGGTGCGGGTGGCAGCCTGCTTGAAGCTGGGTTTGGTGGCCATCAAAACGCTCCTGATTCCGGCGTCTTGCGGGACTTGCGCACGCGCTGGGGCAATTTTTCATCCATCAGGGTCAGGCCGATGGTGTCTTGTGGGGTGTCGAGCAACTGATCGAGCTTGTCGAGCTCACCGAACACCTGCAGGGCTCTTGCGAAATGAACCAGCGCAGTGCCTGGGTAACCCGCCTCCATGCGCCGCACGGTGTTGGCGGATGTGCCAATCCGTTCTGCCAGATCCTGCTGCGTCAGATGCCTGCGTCGGCGTGCGAGCGAAATCGCCTGACCTAGGCGGTTCAGGCTGCGCACGACAGGCAGTGGTGGAGGGGAGACGGTTTTCATATAAAACGCATTATAAGGTAGTTTAAAAATTATATGAAACTATATATTTGTGATTAACTGTATTGCATCTGGGGTGAAGCTGTTTAGTCATTATGAAGGAAATGGAAATATCGCCAAAGTTTCTTGTTTAGTTCCTTATTGATTGAGTGCGGATGAGAATTTAAGTTGAGATAGTGCCAGCAGGCCACCCTCATTGATGTGCGACATAAGGTCGCCGTAACGAGCCGCAGACTTCTGGTACGCCACCGTGAAAGCATTTGCCAAAAAGCTGCGCTTCGCTCTTTCGTAAAACGCCAATAGCCGGACTCATGTTGGGAGCTTTGCCAAGAAGTTTTATCTGGATGAGCTGCCGCAGTTTTGGAGTGTGCTGGTAGGAGACATGAGTATCGTGGGGCCGCGTCCGCTATCGGTTTTGCACTATGAGCGGGATAAGGCGCAGGGGGAATGTCACTCGCTCTTTGATTCGAGGCGGGCTGCTGGGGCTCGGGCACATTAACAAGGGGACGGCGGAAATGGGGAACCCTGTCTATGAATACGAGTATGTTGATGAGTATATGAAGCGCTCATCTTTTGGTTTGTTGATGTTGGATTTGTGGGTGATCTGGCGCGGGATTTTAGTGATTGTGAAAGGCGGGGGACATTAGCGGTTGTCATCGCGAGCGCAGCGCGGCGATCCAGGGTTTGGTTTTGTGAAGTGCGTTGTTGGATAAAGGCGACTGGATTGCCACGTCGCCTGTGGCGACTCGCAATGACGCGGTAGGTTGTCTTTTGCGGACGGGGGTTTAATTCCCAAGCCGGGCGGAATCGAACTGACGGCGTTACGTCAGCCCGTACCACACCCCCCGTCCGCTGCCGTGCTGCTGCAGATGGTTGCGCTCGGTCAGGTCGCGGAGGTGCTGCTTCAGGGTGTTTCGGCTGGCGCCCGTCAGTTTGATGGCATCCATCATCGTGATGCGGCCATGTTCGCGCGCAAATTCGACGATCTGCAAGGATAGTTCGGGTAGTGTCGCCAGTACCCGCTTTTCGCGCTCCACTTTCTTTTCTAGCCGTCGAACCTGCTCGTTGAGCGAGCGCAGAAAAAATATCAGCCACGGTTGCCAGTTTGGAGCATCGGTGCGGATTGTTGCTTGGGTTTGCCGTAACGCCAGGTAATAGGCTTCCTTGCTTTGCTCGATGATGCTTTCCAGCGAGCTATAGGGAACGTAGGCATAACCAGCCTGTAACAGTAGCAGGGTCGTCAGCACGCGGGAGAGTCGACCATTGCCGTCCTGGAAGGGATGGATTTCGAGAAATACCACCACCCATAGTGCGATGATCAATAACGGGTGCAAATGTCCCGCAGCACGCGCTTGTTGCACCCAGGTAACCAGTTCGGTCATCAGCCGGGGCGTATCGAATGGCGTGGCTGTCTGAAACACGATTCCGATCTGTGTGCCATTTTCGTCAAAGGCGGCGACGCTGTTGGAGGTGGTTTTGTAGTTGCCGCGGTGCCAGGCATCTTTTTCGCTGTAGGTGAGCAGATTCTGGTGCAACTGTTTGATGTGATTCTCAGTGAAGGCTATGTCCGGCCAGGACGTAAACACCAGCTCCATCAACTCGGCATAGCCTGCGACTTCCTGCTCATCCCGGCTGGTGAAATTCTTGATCTGCAGGTTGGACAGCAAGCGTTCAACTTCACGGTCGGAAAGTTTGCTGCCTTCAATTCGGGTGGATGAGCCGATGCTTTCGATGGTGGCGACCCGGCGCAGTGCCGACAGACGATCTGGGGCGAGCGTGCCCAAGGCGCGCCATGCTCCTTTGAACTCATCAATTCTGGCGATCAGCGACAGAATTTCTGGCGTGATTTGTATGGCGTCGGTTCGAAACATGGCGCCAATAATACACCCAATTACACCCAATTAAGCGAGGCACCCAAAAATACACCCATTAACACCCAAAAAATAAGGGGCGGGTCGCTGCGGGTTGTCATCGCGAGCCTCATTTTTCCCGTCACTGCGAGCCCGCTAGGGCGCGGCAGTCCAGTGGGTGGTCATCGCGAGCCTCATTTCTCCCGTCACTGCGAGCCCGCTAGGGCGCGGCAGTCCAGTGGGTTGTCATCGCGAGCGTAGCGCGGCGATCCAGGGTTTGGTTTTGTGAAAAGCGTTGTTGGATAAAGGCGACTGGATTGCCACACCCCTTCGGGGTTCGCAATGACGCGGCGGGTTGTCATTGATGAAACTACTAGCCAATCCACTAAGCCCCAAAGTGCGGGGCAAGTGGCTGGTTACGCGAGCGCAGCGCGGCGATCCAGGGTTTGGTTTTGTGAAGGATGGGGGGCATTAATGAAGTGGCGACTTATTCAATTTCGAGGTATTCGAGCAACTACTAAGCGTTGAGATGGGTATAGCCCATAACGGGCAGCCATTGGCTGAACCGAGCGGCAAGGTTTCGGTTCCATCGTAGAGAATATATCCTGCCTTGAAAGTTTGCTGGGCAACGCTGGCTAATTTCTTTAGTCCGAGGAGATCGCTGACCGAAACGCTCGCGGCAGCCTTAACCTCGATGCCGATAATTTCGCCCGACGCATTCTCAATGACGAAATCTACTTCGTTCTGGTCTTTGTCGCGGTAGTAATAAATTCCATATTCGCCTTCGGACCAGGTGGTTTGTTTGCGCAGCTCGGCAAACACAAAACTTTCCAGTAATTGACCAAACAGTTTTCGCTGCGCCAATGTGTCTGAAAAGTCGGTCAGCGCGCTTAACAGGCCGGAATCCAGAAATTGTAACTTGGGCGTTTTCAGCAGGCGGGAAAGGCGATTGCCCGACCATACTGTGATGCGCTGCATCAAATACATTTGCTCGAACACGGCGATATATTTGCTGGCGGTTTTGTGGTCGATGCCGATTTGCCCACCCAATTTGCTGTAGTTGCATAGCTGGCCGGCGCTTTGGGCCAGTGCCCTGAGCAGACGCGGTACTTGATCCAGTTTGTCGATGCTGGCGATGTCCTTGATGTCGCGTTGGATGAGTGCATCAATGTATTGTCGTGCCCAAGTTCTGCGGCGACGGTTGTCGGTTCGTGTCAGCGCTTCGGGGTAGCCTCCTCGGATGACCTGTTCGACCAGGGTGGCGCCTACCTTGGGTGCAGTGGCAGTCAGTAGGTCACCGGAGAACAAAGTATCGAGCCATGAAATTGATGCGCCCGGTGCGGGAGCAATTTCCGATTGCGCTAATGGGAGCAATATCAGTGTTTCCATTCTCCCCGCAAGCGAGTCGGCGACGGTGGGCAGCGCCATCAGGTTGGCCGAACCGGTTAATAAGAAACGACCGGGGCGGCGATCTTCGTCCACGGCTTTCTTGATGGCCAGTAGCAATTCCGGGGCGCGCTGAATTTCGTCTATCACCGCAGTGTCGATACTACGAATCAGACCCACCGGGTCTTCCTTGGCGGCAAGTCGGGTGGCTTCATCGTCCAGTGTCAAATATTTGCGGGTGGGGCTGGCCAACTGACGCACCAGGGTTGTTTTGCCAGCCTGCCGGGGGCCGCTAAGCAAAACGACGGGCGTGTCTGCCAGCGCATCCAGGACTCTGGGCTGGATGCCTCGGGGAAAGATGGGTGTAGTGATGTTGGTATCAAGCATGGAAAGCAGGCTCGTCTGATTGGGAAAATACTATAGTCTATTTGGGATTGTATTACCAGATAATCGGGATTTAAAAACAATCACAACCTGACATGAGTATCGTTGGGCCGCGTCCGCTCTCGGTGTTGCGCAGGATAATGTGACGCGGCAGTCCAGTGGGTTGTCATTGATGAAACTACTAGCCAATCCACTAAGCCCGCAAAGTGCGGTGCAAGTGGCTGGTTACGCGAGCGCAGCGCGGCGATCCAGGGTTTGGTTTTGCGAAAGGCGTTGTTGGATAAAGGCGGCTGGATTGCCACGTCGCTTCGCTCCTCGCAATGACGCGGCGGGTTGTCATCGCGAGCGCAGCGCGGCGATCCAGGGTTTGTCATCGCGAGCGCAGCGCGGTGATCCAGGATTTAGTTTTGTGAAAAGCGTTGTTGGATAAAGGCGGCTGGATTGCCACGTCGCTTCGCTCCTCGCAATGACGCGGCGGGTTGTCATCGCGAGCGCAGCGCGGCGATCCAGGGTTTGTCATCGCGAGCGTAGCGCGGCGATCCAGGGTTTGGTTTTGTGAAAAGCGTTGTTGGATAAAGGCGGCTGGATTGCCACGTCGCTTCGCTCCTGATGGAACTACTAGCCAATCGACTAAGCCAGCAAGCTGGCAAGTCGCTGGCTATCGCAATGACGCGGTGGTTGTCAATGATTATCAATTTATCTTGATATTTATTAAACTACTTATATAATTTGTCCCGTGAAAACACTTCGATTTATGGGCGATAGCCTGGATGACCTGAAAAACTTCCCCACTGAAGCGAGGCGTGAGGCGGGGTTTGAGTTGGATGCCGTTCAGCGTGGTGAAATGCCGTCGGACTTCAAGCCGATGATGTCGGTAGGTTCGGGTGTCTATGAAATTCGGGTGCATATTCTGGGCGAATGGCGTGTGCTTTATGTCGCCAAACGAGGCGATGCGGTGTATGTGCTACACGCTTTCCAAAAGAAGACCCAAAAAACCAGCCAATCTGATTTGGATTTGGCGAGACGACGTTACAAACTGATAGGAGATTGAACCATGAGCCAAAAGATTGCACCCAATTCTGATGATGCCCGAATCACTGAAAGCTGTGGCAATGTGTTTCTGGATTTGGGATTTTCTCCAGAAGAGGCGACATTGATGAAAATGCGTGCTGAATTGATGGCTCGTATCCGTGAATCGATCACCGAACACGGTTGGACGCAAATGGAAGCCGCCCAGCAGCTCGGTATCGGTCAATCTCGCGTGTCCGACTTGGTTCGCGGTAAGCGCGATAAATTCAGCCTCGACATGCTGGTGACCCTGGCTACCCGCGCCGGTCGCACGGTTGAACTTCATCACGCTTAATACAGCGGCATAGTGATTTAAGGGCCTTTAAGGCTTTTTTATTTGGCTGGATTGCCACAGGCCTGACGGCCTTCGCAATGACCGGCGCGGATGTTGTCATCGCGAGCCTCATTTTTCCCGTCACTGCGAGCCCGCTAGGGCGCGGCAGTCCAGTGGGTTGTCATCGCGAGCGCAGCGCGGCGATCCAGTGCTTCTTGTCTAAACAAGGCCTTTCAAACGCTGGATTGCCACTCCCCTTCGGGGTTCGCATCCCGCGCACTCTTCAATCCGCCACAAAATCCACATCCCCAGCCGGATACAGGTTCGGCAGGAGTGCGCCGAGGGCGTGGCTGGGAAAGCCGGGGCGCACGCGGCCTTTGGGGGTGTCGGAAAGCAGGAAGCCTTCTTTGATGAGCGTGGATAGCGTGTCGCGCGCGGTGCGCTCGGCCAGCCCGGTGAGGCGCTGTGCTTCGCCGCGCTCGAATCCACCCCGGGCGAGGGCTTCAAGATAAAGATGGGCGGACTCCGCGCGCAGGTCGGTGCGCATGTGGGTGAAGTAGTGGTGTGCGCGCTGGCCGATTGTGTCGAGCGCAAAGATGCCGGACATGAATTTCACTTGGTCGTTGGCGTTTTGTAGCGCGTATTCGCAGAAGGCGGCGAGCCTGGTTTCGGAGAGGTTGCCGCGCCCGTCCAGATCGCTCATTCTGGGCATGTCGGCTTCGGCGAGGCGCAGCTTGTATTCCTGCTGTGTTTTTGCCAGACCGCGCGACATTGACCATAGTGCCGCTCCCGAAAAGCCGCATCGCTTGAGCATGGCATCGAGCACGATGCGCGCGATGCGGCCATTGCCATCCGGGAATGGATGTATCCATGCCAGGCGGTGATGGGCGATCATCGTGGCGACGATGGCTTCGAGTTTGTTCAGTCCGCCTTGACTGGCTTGGCGCAGGATGGGGGCGTAGGTGGCTTCATATTTTTCCATGAAGGCGAGAACGGTGCTGGCTTGCGGGGCGATATGTCTGCCGACTTGTACCTCGTGCGTCCTGAGCTTTCCGGGTTGCATGCGGCTGGTGCTGCCGTCGGTCAAGGTGATGCTCAACATGGCATCGGGCAGATGGCGGCAGAATTCGGCGTGGGCATCGAGAATGAAGCGCTGGATGCCATATTCTGCAATGTCGAGCGGGCTGGCCCAGGCGCTGGTCTGGACATGGGCATAGGCCAGCCGTTGCAAATCGCTTTGCGCGGGCGCGTCGGTGAAGTCGCTGCGCATGGCCCGGTCAATGTCTATCGGCAGGGTGTGATGCCCCTCGATCAGGTTGGAGTAATAGCAATTCATCCCCCGCACCAGCGCCGCCAGTGCGGGGGCGGCATCCTGGTGCAGGGCTGCGCTTAACCGGGCATCGCTTTCGCAAAGTGTTTGCGCCAAGCCGGTAAGATGCCGGTAGTGCGGCTCCCTCGATGCGGGGATGAGGAAAGGCTCGAATTGTGATGGGTGGTCGTACATGCCGATAATAATGCCGATGTTTTTGCCGATTATATTCCATAAATATCATTGTGATATTTTAATTATTTGATCAATCTGTGCCGATATTATGAGGCTTCAACAGGAGAGAGTATTCAGGCCAATTTCAGTGCGACCCGGAAAGGTCGAAGTCCGCAAGAATCCGCAGGAACCCTCGTGGGTGCGCGGGAGGACGAAAAAAATGACCAACTGCAGAAGCAGTTGGTCATCGATGTTGGTGGAGGCGGCGGGAATTGAACCCGCGTCCGCAAGCACTCTACAGATAGTTCTACATACTTAGTCTGATTGTTTGATTTGATCCGGCTGACGCCAACCGACAGGCTTCAGACGGACGAGCTACCTTGGATTTAGCCCCGTGCAAAGTAGCCCTGCGCGAGGCGATTCCGTGTAATGACCTCACTCATCTCCGTCTTGCGACTTTGAGCCCCACTACGGACAGCGGGGTGTGAGGGCAGGCCTTAAGCGGCCAGTGCGTATGTTTCGTCGTTTGCGACTAGTTTTTTCCAGCTGATTAACGAGGTAGCGGGTCCTCGGTATGCCCTACGCTGCTTTGCAACCCACGTCGAAGCCAGGTCGCCCCCGGTTCTAAACTCTCGCTACGGTTATAACAGCATTTCCCCGTTGCGAGCGGTGCGAATTGTAGCACGTGCGATCAGAGACCGATGTAGCGCAGAAGTTCCGCAGGGTGGGCGATGCTGCCGTGGGCGTTCCAGTTGGCTTCGGAGACGTCGTCGCTGACATAGCCGTAGCTGGCGATGATGCCGGGTATGCCGGCGGCGTTAGCGGCTTGAATGTCGCGGCGGTCGTCGCCGAGGTAGAGGCATTGATGCGGCTGCACGCCGGCGAGTTCGCAGGCTTTGAGCAGCGGGTCGGGGTGGGGTTTGGCGCGTTCGCAGGTGTCGCCGCTGATCAGGCAGGCCGCCTGGCTGGCGAGTCCCAGTGCTTCCATGAGCGGGAGGGTGTAGCGGTGCGGTTTGTTGGTGACGATGCCCCAGACGATGTTGCGCTGTGCCAGCGCGTCGAGCAGTTCGGTCATGCCGTCAAACAGGCGGGTGTGAACGCAGATGTTGCTGGCGTAGTGATCGAGGAAGATGTCGCGTAGCGCATCGTAATCCGGGGCGTCCGGTTCGATGCCGAAGCCGATTTTGAGGAGGCCGCGCGAGCCGTGCGAGGCTTGCGGCCGTGCGATTTCGAGCGGCAGTGGCGGCAGCCCGCGCGTGGCACGGGTGTGGTTCAGCGCGGCGGTGAGGTCGGGCGCGGTGTCGGCAAAGGTGCCGTCAAGATCGAAAAAAACGGCCCGGGTCACGTGGGTTTAGGCCGGGGCTTTGCGGCAGGCGACGATGTAGTTGACGCTGGTATCCCGACCCAGCGTGTAAGTTTTGCTGAGCGGGTTGTAGCTCATGCCGGTGACGTCGGTGAGGTCGAGGCCGGCGTTGCGGCAGAATTGTGCCAGCTCGGCTGGGCGAATGAATTTGGCGTAGTCGTGGGTGCCGCGCGGCAGCAGATTGAGCAGGTATTCGGCACCGAGTATGGCAAACAGGTATGACTTTGGGTTGCGGTTCAGGGTCGAGAAAAACAGCCAGCCGCCGGGTTTGGCGAGTTGGGCGCAGGCCTGGATGATGCTTTGCGGGTCGGGAACGTGTTCCAGCATTTCCAGGCAGGTGACCACGTCGAACTGTCCCGGCTGTTCCCCGGCCAGTGTTTCCACGGCGATTTTGCGATATTCGACCTGGCGGCCACTTTCCAGCAGGTGCAGTTTGGCAACCTGAAGCGATTTGTCGGCGAGGTCGATGCCGGTGACTTGTGCGCCCATGTCCGCCATGCTTTCCGAGAGGATGCCGCCGCCACAGCCGACATCCAGCACTTGTTTTCCGGCCAGTCCGGCGAGGCGGTTGATGTAACCCAGTCGCAGCGGGTTGATGTCGTGCAGGGGTTTGAATTCGCTGTTCGGATCCCACCATTTGTGGGCCAGTTGCGAGAATTTTTCCAGTTCGATCGGGTCGGCGTTGGTCATGGCAGTGCTTTTTCTTAAGGTGTCGCACTTTAACAAAAACCGGCGGACTTGGCCAAATCCGGCGGGCGGGCAATGGGTGCAAGGCCGGGCGGGGGCTGTGATAGAATGCGCGCTTCGTTTTAACGCCGAATTTGGCTCAATAAATCAGGTCGCTCATGGAACAACAATTCGCCAAAGAAACCCTGCCAGTCAGCCTTGAAGAAGAAATGCGCAAGTCCTATCTGGACTATGCGATGAGCGTTATCGTCGGACGTGCGTTGCCGGATGTGCGCGACGGTCTGAAGCCGGTACACCGCCGCGTGCTGTTCGCCATGAGCGAACTGAACAACGACTGGAACCGCGCTTACAAGAAATCGGCGCGTATCGTCGGTGACGTGATCGGTAAATATCACCCGCACGGGGATACGGCGGTGTACGACACCATCGTGCGTATGGCGCAGAATTTCTCTCTGCGTTACACGCTGGTCGACGGTCAGGGTAACTTCGGTTCGGTGGACGGCGACAATGCTGCGGCGATGCGTTACACCGAAATCCGTATGTCGAAGATCGCCCACGAGCTGCTCGCCGATCTGGACAAGGAGACCGTGAATTACGGCCCCAACTACGATGGTTCCGAGCAGGAGCCGCTGGTATTCCCGACGCGGATCCCGAATTTGCTGGTCAACGGTTCTTCCGGGATTGCCGTGGGCATGGCGACCAATATTCCGCCGCACAATCTGTCGGAGGTGATCGACGCTTGCCAGGCGCTGCTAATGAATCCGGATATGGATATCGAGCAGCTGCTGGAATTCGTGCCGGCACCCGATTTCCCCACGGCGGGCTACATCTATGGGCTTTCCGGGGTCAAGGAGGGTTATCGCACCGGCCGTGGCCGCGTTGTCATGCGGGCGCGCACCCACTTTGAGGATATCGGCAAGGGTGAGCGCCAGGCCATTATCATCGACGAGCTGCCGTATCAGGTGAACAAGGCCAATCTGCTGATGAAGATCGGCGAGCTGGTGCGGGAGAAGACCCTGGAAGGTATTTCCGAGATCCGCGATGAATCGGATAAGTCCGGCATGCGCGCGGTGATCGAGCTGAAGCGCGGCGAGAACGCTGATGTGGTTCTGAACAAGCTCTACAAAGCGACTCAGATGCAGGATAGCTTCGGCATCAATATGGTTGCGATTGTTGATGGCCAGCCCAAGCTGTGCAATCTCAAGGATGTGATTGAGGCTTTCCTGCGCCACCGCCGTGAAGTGGTGACGCGCCGTACCGTGTTTGAGCTGCGCAAGGCGCGGGACCGGGGCCATATCCTGGAGGGCTTGGCCGTAGCCTTGTCCAATGTGGATGAAATTATCGCGCTGATTAAGGCGGCGCCGACGCCGGCGGATGCCAAGCGCGAATTGATGGCACGCGGCTGGCGCTCGTCGCTGGTGGAAGACATGCTGAGCCGAGTCGATGCGGCTTCGCGTCCGGAAGGACTCGCGCCGGAATTCGGATTGATCAAGGATAAGGGCTACTTCCTGTCCGAGGCACAGGCGCAGGCGATTCTGGAGCTGCGTCTGCAACGTTTGACCGGTCTGGAGCAGGACAAGATCGTGGGCGAATATCGCGAGATTATGGACAGGATCGCCGACTTGCTCGACATTTTGTCCAAGCCGGAACGGGTGACCGAAATCATTACCGAAGAGCTGGCGGCAACCAAGGCGCAGTTCGGTGACAAGCGTCGCAGTGAAATCATCACGCATACCCAGGATCTCAGCATGGAGGATCTGATTGCGCCGGAGGATGTGGTCGTGACCCTGTCCCACGGGGGTTACATGAAGGCGCAGAAGCTGGATGAGTACCGTGCGCAGAAACGCGGCGGCCGCGGTAAACAGGCTGCCTCGACCAAAGAGGACGACTTTGTCGATAACCTGTTTATTGCCAACACGCACGATTACATCCTTTGCTTCTCGAATCGCGGCCGGGTGTACTGGCTCAAGGTTTACGAAGTGCCGCAGGGCACGCGAATTTCGCGCGGCAAGCCGATCGTTAATCTGTTGCCGCTCGAGGCGGGCGAGCAGATCAACGCGATTCTGCCGGTGAAGGAGTTTTCCGAGGATCGCTTCATATTCTTCGCTACCAGCGAAGGCACGGTGAAGAAGACGCCGCTGTCCGATTTCGGCAATCCGCGCAAGGCGGGCATCATCGCCATCAATCTCGACGACGACGATTTCCTGATTGGCGTTGCGCTGACCGATGGCAAGCATGACGTGATGCTGTTCTCTGACGGCGGCAAGGCCGTGCGCTTCGACGAGAATGACGTGCGTTCCATGGGGCGTGTGACGCGCGGTGTGCGCGGCATGAAGCTGACCAAGGGCGGCAAGGTGATTGCGCTGCTGGTCGCGGAAAACGAAGACCAGAGTGTGCTGACCGCCACCGAGAATGGCTACGGCAAGCGCACTCCGATCGCCGAATACACCCGCCACGGCCGCGGGACGCAGGGCATGATCGCGATCCAGACTTCGGCGCGGAACGGCAAGGTGGTTGCCGCGACGCTGGTGAACAAGGATGACGAGATCATGCTGATCGGCACCAACGGTGTGCTGATCCGCACGCGCGTCAAGGAGATTCGCGCGATGAGCCGTTCCACACAGGGCGTGACGCTGATGAATCTGGACAAGGATGAAAAGCTCGCCGGATTGAGCCGCATCGTTGAACCGGAAGACGACGCCGAATAATTCAAACCGCTATCAGGAGAAGCAGGCATGACGATTTATAACTTCAGCGCGGGTCCGGCAGTCTTGCCGAAAGCCGTATTGCAACAGGCCCAGGCCGAACTCGCCGACTGGCACGGCAGTGGCATGTCCGTGATGGAAATGTCGCATCGCGGCAAGGAATACATGGGTATTCACGCTCAGGCTGAGGCCGATTTGCGCGAATTGATGGGTATTCCGGCCAACTACAAAGTACTGTTCCTGCAGGGGGGCGCGCATCTGCAGTTTTCGATGATCCCGCTCAATCTGTTGCGCGGTAAAACTTCGGCGGATTATGTGTACACCGGCGAGTGGTCGAAAAAGGCCATCGGCGAAGCGAAGAAATTCGCCAGCGTGAATGTTGTCGTCGATAACAAGGACAGGAACAGCAGCTACGTGCCCGCGTTTGAAACCTGGCAGCGCGATCCGAACGCGGCATATCTGCACTACACCCCCAACGAGACCATCGGCGGCGTGGAATTCAACTGGATCCCGGAGACCGGCGATGTGCCGCTGGTGGCGGATATGTCCTCCAACATTTTGTCGCGTGTGATCGATGTTTCGAAATTCGGTCTGATCTACGCGGGCGCGCAGAAAAACATTGGTCCGGCTGGTTTGACGCTGGTGATCGTGCGCGAAGATCTTATCGGTCAGGTGACCGCAGGCACGCCGACCATGCTGGATTACAAGACGCATGCCGATAATGATTCCATGTACAACACACCGCCGACCTTCGCCATTTACATGGCCGGGCTGGTGTTCCAGTGGTTGAAATCCAATGGCGGCATCGCCGCGATGGAGCAGGCCAACATTGCCAAGGCGAATCTGTTGTACGGTGCGATTGATGCCAGCGGCGGTTTTTACAGCTGTCCGGTCGATCCGGCTGACCGTTCGCGGATGAATGTGCCGTTTACGCTGCGCGACGCTGCGCTGGATGGCGATTTCCTCAAGCAGGCGGACGCACGCGGTTTGCTGCAACTGAAGGGACATCGTTCCGTCGGCGGCATGCGCGCTTCGATCTACAATGCGATGCCGCTGGAAGGTGTGCAGGCTCTGGTTGAATTCATGAACGAATTTGCGCGCGGCAAAGCCTGAACGAAACGGAGTTCGCTCATGACTTATCGGGTTCTTACGCTCAATAAAATATCGACACTGGGGTTGAAACGCCTGCCGGCCGAGCACTATGAGATCGGCGGCGAGATCGCCGATCCGGATGCCATCATGGTGCGCTCGCATAACATGCACGACATGGAGATTCCGTCCGGCGTGCTGGCTATCGCACGGGCGGGTGCTGGAACCAATAATGTCCCGGTGAAAGCGATGAGCGCGCGCGGTGTGCCGGTTTTCAATGCGCCGGGCGCGAATGCCAACGCGGTGAAGGAGTTGGTGCTGAGCGGCATGTTGCTGGCTTCACGAAATATTGTGCCGGCGCTGGGTTTTGTTGCCGGTCTGCAGGGCGACGACACGTCCTTGCATCAGCAGGTCGAGGCGGGCAAGAAACATTTTGCCGGCACTGAATTGCGCGGCCGTACGCTGGGTATTGTCGGCCTCGGCGCGATTGGCCGTCTGGTGGCCGACGCGGCGATCGGGCTGGGAATGAAAGTGATCGGCTACGACCCGGAAATTACGGTGGATGCCGCGTGGAGTTTGCCGTCCCAGGTGCGCAAGGCGCAAAGTATCGAGGATCTGCTCAAGCACAGCGATTTTGTTTCGCTGCATGTGCCGCTGCTCGACGCGACCCGCAATCTGATCGATGACAAGCGCGTTGCCGCAATGAAAGCGGGCAGCGTGTTGCTGAATTTTTCCCGCGAGGGCATCGTCAACGAAGACGCCGTTCTGGCCGGACTTTCCGGCAAGCACCTGCGCTATTACGTGTGCGATTTTCCTTCGGTCAAATTCCAGGGGCAGGAACGCGTGGTTGCCTTGCCGCATCTGGGCGCTTCCACCGCCGAGGCGGAAGAGAACTGCGCGGTGATGGTGGCCGAGCAGCTGCGCGATTATCTGGAGCACGGCAACATCACCAATTCCGTGAACTTCCCCAATGTCAGCATGCCGCGCGAATCGGTCAACCGGGTGGGGATCGCCAATGCCAATGTGCCCAACATGCTTGGGCAGATTTCCGGCGCGCTCGCCGAAGCGGGGATCAATATTCATAACATGACCAACAAGTCTCGCGGGGAGATGGCGTACACCCTGGTGGACACGGATACGCCGCTGACGGCGGCGCTGTTGTCCGGTATCGCCGCCATTCCGGGTGTGCTGATGGTGCGCAACTTGCCCATGCCGGCCGAGTCATGAGCGATAACCTCAAACAATTGCGCGTTCAAATTGATCAGCTGGATGACGAGCTGCTGGCGTTGTTCAGCCGGCGTGCCGGCCTGGCGCAGCAGATTGGCCACCTTAAGGAAGATGGCATTGTGCTGCGGCCGGAGCGCGAAGCGCAGATCCTGCGACGCCTGCAGGAGAAGAATTCCGGCCCGCTGGGCAACGAAGCGATTGCCCGTTTGTTTACCGAAGTGATGTCGCATTGTCGTGCGCTTGAGGCGCCGCTGACCGTGGCGTTCCTCGGTCCGCAGGGGACGTTCAGCGAGCAGGCTTGCCACAAGCGCTTCGGCAGTGCAATTTGCGGTACACCCTGTGCCACGATCGACGAGGTATTTCACGCAGTCGAAAACGGCGCGGTGCAATACGGCGTCGTGCCGGTCGAGAATTCCACCGAGGGTGCCGTGGGCCGCACGCTGGATCTTTTGCTTGGTACGTCTCTGCAGATTTGTGGCGAAGTCATGCTGCAGGTGCATCAGTGTCTGCTTTCGGCGGAATCCGATGTTTCGCTGATCAAAAAAGTCTATTCGCATCCGCAGTCATTCGGGCAGTGCCAGGGCTGGTTGAATGCGCATCTGCCGCACGCCGAGCGGGTGACCGCTTCGAGTAACGCGGATGCGGCCCGGCTGGCGGCCGAGGAGCCCTTTGCGGCTGCGGTTGCCGGAGTGGCTGCCGCCGAGTCCTTCAAACTTAAAGTGTTGGCACGCAACATTGAGGACGACGCCCGCAACACCACGCGTTTCCTGGTTCTGGGAAAGCAGGCGGTTGCCCCCAGCGGCCACGACAAAACTTCACTGGTGCTTTCCGCGGTCAACCGGCCCGGTGCGGTGCATGATCTGCTGGTGCCTCTGGCATCTCATGGGGTGTCGATGACCCGGCTGGAATCGCGGCCGGCGCGCTCGGGTTTGTGGGAGTACGTGTTCTATATGGACATCGAAGGACATCAATCCGATGTGTCAGTTGCTGCCGCGCTGGCAGAGCTGAAACAGGCGGCTGCCTTCGTCAAGATTTTGGGGTCATATCCTGTCGCCGTGTAGGCAATTTTTCTGGAGTTTATCAATGGCATTACCGCAACTGCACTGGGACATCGAGTTCCTCAAAAATAATCCGGTCCTGCAGGACGACAGCTACGGCATTCCGCCCGAACTGAAGCGGATCAACTATCCGCTGCGGCTGGCCCGCTACTGGTTCATGTATCACCTGTTGCGCGAGGAAGCCGCGCGCAAGGGCGCGCTGGATGTGTGCGAGATCGGTGTGGATACCGGCCAGATGCTGTCGTTCATGGATGCCGCGGCAAATCATGGCGGCGAGCGCGTGGCGCTGGCCAACTGGGATGCGGTCGATGCCGTCATCAAGCGCGAAGCGCTGGAACGCGCGGGCTACAAGCATTTCTACGAAGTGGATCTGGAAAGCGCCGAATTTAATCTGGATGCCGACCGCCAATACGATGCGATGATTCTGTTGCATGTGCTGGAGCATTTGTTCGACCCCGAAGTGCTGATTGCCAAACTTGCACCGCATCTCAAGCCGGGCGGCATCATGATCGGCGGATTCCCCTCAACGCCCGCGTCCATGGCGCAGTCGCGCGAGGACAAGATTCGTCCGACGGCGCGCAAATACGGTCACGTCAGTGTGTTCTCGCCGCAGCGGGTGCGCGAGATGGCTGCGGCCGGCGGCCTGGAAGTTGAGTTTCTGAGCGGCGCCTTCTTTATGCGCAAGAAAGGCTTCTTCCTTGAGAATTGCAAGTGGTGGCTGCGCTTCAACCTGTGGTTCGGCGGCATGTTCCCGGGCTGGCCGGGCGAGTTGTATTTTCTGCTGCGTAAACCCCGATGAGTTTCGATTATTCCCGCCTGGCGCCGGAGCACGTCCGCGCCATTGCGCCGTATCAGCCGGGTAAGCCGATTTCCGAACTCGAACGCGAGCTTGGTATCAGTGGCATTGTCAAGCTCGCCTCCAATGAGAACCCGCTGGGCGCGAGTCCGAAGGCGCTCGAGGCCGCGCGCACCGCGCTGCTGGAGATTGGTTTGTATCCGGACGGCAACGGTTTTGCGCTGAAAGATGCGATTGCGCAGCGCTATGCGGTGTCGCATCCGCAGATTGTGCTGGGTAACGGTTCCAATGATTTGCTCGAACTTTCCGCCCGCGCGTTTCTGACTGCGGGCGAAAAGGCTGTGTATTCCGCCCATGCGTTTGCCGTGTATGCGCTGGCGACTCAGGCTGCGGGTGCCGAGGGGATTGCCGTGCCGGCTCGGCAATTCGGCCATGACCTTGAGGCGATGCAAGCCGCCGCCGTGGAACAGCAGGCCAGGATGGTGTTCGTGGCGAACCCCAATAATCCGACCGGCACTTTTTTGAGCGGTGAGTCTCTGCGCGGTTTTTTGGAGACGCTGCCGGGCAACATCCTCGTCGTGCTGGATGAGGCATACAACGAATATCTGCCGGAGAGTTGCCGCTACGACAGCGTCAGTTGGCTGGCAGATTTCCCCAATCTGATCGTGTCGCGGACCTTTTCCAAAGCTTACGGGCTGGCGAGTTTGCGCGTGGGCTATGCGCTCATGCATCCGCAGGTGGCGGATATGCTGAATCGCGTGCGCCAGCCGTTTAACGTCAACAGCCCGGCGCAGGCCGCCGCCGTCGCAGCGTTGCAGGATGCGGATTTTGTGGGGCAGACGTTCGAGTTGAACCGGCGCGGGATGCAACAAATCGAAGCGGGTTTGAGTGCGCTGGGGCTGGAATACATTCCGTCCTATGGCAATTTCATCAGCTTCCGCATCCCCAACGCGCTGCGAATTTATCAGCGGTTGTTGGAGCTGGGCGTCATTGTGCGTCCGATTGCGAACTATGAGATGCCGGACTGGTTGCGTGTCAGCATTGGTCTGGAAACGGAAAACGGGAAATTTTTGTCTGCGCTGAAGCAGGCGCAAGGAGAGCAAGCATGATTATCGTAATGGGCAGGGAAGTGACCGATGAACAACTCGGCACGGTGGTTAACAAACTGGAAGCCGCGGGGCTGACAGCCAATATTTCGCGCGGTATCGAACGCACTGTGATCGGCGCCATCGGCGACGAGCGCAAGCTGACGCCGGAGATGTTCACGCCGCTGCCGGGCGTGGAATCGGCGATGCACATCGCCAAACAATACAAGATCGTGTCGCGCGAATCGCATCGCGAAAACACGATCGTTGACATTGGCGGCATTCCCGTTGGGGGCAAACAGATTCAGATTATCGCCGGCCCCTGTTCGGTGGAAACCCAGGAGCAGATGGATCTGTCGGCAAAGTTTGTGCACGAGGCCGGTTGTCGTCTGATGCGCGGCGGGGCATTCAAACCGCGCACGAGCCCGTACACGTTTCAGGGCAAGGGCAAAGAGGGTTTGGATATCTTCCGCAACGCGGCGGCGAAGTACAAGCTGCCTATCGTGACCGAGCTGATGGATGCGCGACAACTCGACACCTTCCTGGAATATGACGTGGATGTCATCCAGATCGGTACGCGCAACATGCAGAATTTCGATCTGCTGAAGGAAGTCGGCAAGATCAACAAGCCGGTCATTCTCAAGCGCGGCATGTCGGCGACCATCAGCGAGTGGCTGATGGCGGCCGAATACATTGCCGCGGGCGGCAACCACAACATTATTTTCTGCGAGCGCGGCATTCGCACGTTTGAGACCTACTACCGCAACGTGCTCGATGTGACCGCGATTCCGGTGTTGAAAAAGGAAACCCATTTGCCGGTGATCGTCGATCCCTCGCATGCGGGGGGCAAAGCCTGGATGGTCCCGGCGCTGTCGCAAGCGGCGATCGCTGCAGGCGCGGATGGCCTGCTGGTCGAGATGCATCCGACACCGTGCGAGGCCTGGTGCGATGCGGATCAGGCGCTGACGCCGGACGAGCTGAAAGCGCTGATGGGGACGCTGGGCGGAATTGCCAACGCTATTGGCCGCTCTCTCTAACTTATGCAAACGCCCTTCCGCAAAATTGTCATCTTTGGCGTCGGGCTGATTGGCGGTTCGTTCGCTCTGGCGTTGCGCAAGGCGAATGCGGTCGGAGAGGTGGTCGGCTTCGGGCGGCGTGAGAGCGCACTGCGGGAGGCGCTGCAGCTTGGTGTGATCGATCGCATCGGTCAATCCGAAGCCGAGGAGGTTCGCGATGCCGATCTTGTTTTGCTGGCCACGCCGGTCGGGCAGATGGCTGAGATCATGCGGCGCATTGCCCCGCATCTGGGCGAGTCCACGTTGCTGACCGATGCGGGTAGCACCAAATCCGATGTGGTTGCGGCAGCCCGTGAAAATCTGGGTGTGGCGCTGTCCCGTTTTGTGCCGGCACACCCGATTGCGGGTGCCGAAAAAAGCGGTGCGGCGGCAGCGCTGGCCGATTTGTATCAGGGCCGGAAGGTCGTCCTGACGCCGTTGCCGGAAAATACCCCGGCAGCGCTTGCGCGGGTGCGATTCGCCTGGGAGCAGTGCGGTGCGACGGTGAGCGAATTGTCTGCGGGGCAGCATGACCGTGTGTTTGCCGCCGTCAGTCATTTACCCCATCTCTTGTCATTTGCGCTGGTACATGACATCGCGCAAAAGTCCGAGCGCGATTTGTTGTTGTCATTTGCGGCCGGCGGCTTCCGCGATTTCACGCGCATCGCTGCCAGTTCGCCGGAAATGTGGCGCGATATTTGTTTGGCCAATCGCGAGGCATTGCTGCAGGAACTCGATAGTTATCGCGCCGAGCTGGATAGATTGCGCGTTGCCTTGGCGTCTGCCGACGCGGAAAAACTGGAAACTATCTTTGCTGTCGCGCGCGAGGTTCGCTGTCGCTGGCAGGCGGATGAGTCCGGAAAGGAAAAATGAAGCGTTGTCTGAAATGCGGGTATGAATTTGAAGCGGTGGACTGGACTTGTCCGGCCTGCGGATTTACGCCGGAAGAACGGGGCGGTTTCGTTTCCTTCGCGCCTGAGTTGGCGGCACAGAACAACGGTTTCGATCCGGAGTTATTCAGTCGCTATGCGCAGGTGGAAGCCGGCAATTTCTGGTTTGTGGCGCGGAACGTGCTGCTGAAGAAGTTGTTGCTGCAGCATTTTCCGCGCGCCGGACGGATGCTCGAAATCGGTTGCGGCACGGGCTTCGTGCTGGCCAATCTGCGGACGAGTTACCCGCAAGCAGAACTCTGCGGCAGCGATATCTTTACCGAAGGGCTGGGGTTTGCCCAGCAACGGGTGCCGAGCGCGACGCTGTTCCAGATGGACGCGACGGCGATCCCGTTCCGCGAAACGTTCGATCTGATCGGCGCGTTCGACGTGCTGGAACACATTGAGGACGATGCCGCCGCACTGGCGCAAATTCATGCCGCCTGCAAAGCCGGGGGCGGCGTGATTTTTACGGTCCCGCAACATCCGTCGCTGTGGAGCCGGATGGACGAGTACGCACATCACAAGCGGCGCTACACCCGCGCCGAATTGCTGGAAAAAATGCGCCGGGCGGGTTTCCGCGTGCGCTATGTGACGTCGTTCGTGTCCCTGTTGTTGCCGGCGATGTGGCTGTCGCGCGTGTTGCAGCGCAATGCGCCGCCCGTGGCGGATGGCATGGATCCCGGCCTGAAGATTCACCCGCTGGTGAATGCTCTTTTCGGCGCCGTGATGGCGCTGGAGCGCGGGCTGCTGGCGCTGGGCGTGACTTTTTCCGCAGGAGGTTCATTGCTGGTGGTGGCTGAAAAATGAGATCGACGCGCGCAGCCGGGTTGTTTTTACTTTTTGCACTGGCGCTGGTGTGGTTTGCCAATCTGGAATACCGCACGCTGATCAAGCCGGATGAGGGGCGCTACGCCGAGATTCCGCGCGAGATGGTGGTGAGCGGAGACTGGGTGACTCCGCGCCTGAACGAACTCAAGTATTTCGAGAAGCCGCCGTTGCAATATTGGGCGACCGCCACGGCTTACACGCTCTTTGGCGATGAACAGTGGACGTCGCGCCTGTGGGCGGCACTGACTGGATTCGCCGGTATTCTGCTGGTCTGGCTGACCGGGGTGAAATTGTTCGGACGCGAGGCTGCCGGATATGCCGCGCTCATTCTTTCCAGCAGCCTGCTTTATGTGCTGATGGCGCATATCAATACGCTGGATATGGGGGTGACGTTCTTTATCACGCTGGGCATCGCCGGTTTGCTGATCGCGCAAAATGAAGCGGAGGTGCGATCGCGCCGGCGCTGGATGCTGGTGGCCTGGGCGGGTCTCGCGCTGGCCGTATTGAGCAAAGGTCTGATGGGGATCGTGTTACCCGGTGCGGCGTTGTTTATCTATTGTCTGGTGCAACGCGATTTCAGTGTATTGAAACGCATGCACTGGTTGCCGGGGCTGGCGCTGTTTTTTGCCATTGTCTCGCCGTGGTTCTATCTGGTGATGAAAGCCAATCCGGAATTTTTTGAGCGCTTTTTCATCTACGAGCATTACACCCGCTTTACCACCAAAGATCTGGGACGCTACCAGCCCTGGCATTATTTCATTCCCATTCTGCTGGCGGGTGCGTTGCCCTGGACGGTGACGCTGTTAGACAGTATGAGGCGCGGTCTGGACAGTGTTGCCGCCGGACAATTCAATGCGTCGCGCTTCCTGCTGATCTGGGCGATTTTTATTTACCTGTTCTTCTCCATTTCCGGCTCCAAGTTGCCCTCATACCTGTTGCCGATGTTTCCGGCACTGGCGCTGCTGATGGGCAGGCATATCGTCGCCATGCGCTCCCGTACGCTTTTCTGGCAGCTGGCGCCGGCACTGTTGATGCCACTGTTGCTGATCGTGCTTGCGTCGATCATGGGCAGATTGGCGGATACACCCAATCAGGCAGCGTTGTACCCGCATTACGCCCCCTGGTTGTTTGTCGCCGCAGTGGTCGGACTGGCAGGTCTGGGGCTGGGATTGCGCGCGCTGTGGCGCGGCGAGAAATTTTCCGGCGTGCTCGCGGTTGCGGTTGCCGCGCTGCTGACGGCGCAGATCGGGTTGTCGGGTTACGAAAGCATTGCGCGTGAACGCTCGGCCAGGCACATCGCCGAGGTCATTCACAGCGAGGTGAGCCCCGAGATTCCGTTTTATTCGGTGCTGACCTACGAGCAGACGCTGGCGTTCTACCTGAAACATACGTTTACGCTGGTGCAATATCAGGATGAAATGGCTTACGGCATTCAGCAGGAGCCGCAACGCTACATTCCCACGCTGGCGGCGTTTGCCTCCGCCTGGAATGCGCAGCCGCGTGCGCTGGCTATCATGCCCAGCTATGCTTATCCGCAGATCCAACAACTGGGAATTTCCATGCAGATCATCTTTCAAGACACACAACACATTGTGGTGAAAAAACCGTGAGTCTGGTGAGCTTCAGTTTGATTGTGGTCGGTGTGCTGTTTAATGTCGCCGCGCAAATTCTGATCAAGGCCGGCACCAATGCGGTTGGGTATTTTGAATTCAGCCGCGAGAACATTTTGCCGATCGGCTGGAAGCTGGCCACCGAGCCGCATATTCTGGGGGCGATGGGCTGCTATGTGTTTGGCGTGGTGATCTGGATTCTGGCGCTGTCGCGGGTGCAGGTCAGTATCGCCTATCCGCTGCTGTCGCTGGGTTACGTTGTCAATGCTGTGGCGGCCTGGTGGTTGTTCAACGAAGCCTTCAATCCCGCCAAAGTGGTCGGCATGGGTGTGATCATTGTCGGTGTCATCATTATTTCGAGAGCGTGATTGCGATGAGTTTTTTGCCATTTTCCAAACCCACCATAGACGAGGCGACCATTGCCGAAGTCGGCAATGTGTTGCGTTCCGGCTGGATTACCAGCGGCCCGAAGGTGGCCGAGTTCGAGCAGCAGCTGTCGGATTATTTTGGTGGTCGTCCGGTGCGCACTTTCAATTCCGGCACTTGCACGATGGAGATCGCGCTGCGCATCGCCGGTATTGGCCCGGGCGATGAAGTGATTACTACGCCGATTTCCTGGGTGGCGACGGCGAATGTGATTCTCGAAGTCGGCGCGACGCCGGTATTTGCGGACATCGACCCGGTGACCCGAAATATCGATCTCGACAAGCTGGAAGCCGCGATCAATTCGCGCACCAGGGCCATCATTCCCGTGTATCTCGCGGGCAAACCGGTGGATATGGACCGGCTCTATGCCATTGCCGCCAAATACCGGTTGCGGGTGATCGAAGACGCCGCGCAGGCCATCGGTGCCAGCTGGCAGGGCAAGCCGATTGGTTCGTTCGGCGACTTCGTTTCGTTCAGCTTTCAGGCTAACAAAAATATCACTACATCGGAGGGCGGCTGCCTGGTGCTCAACGATGAGGATGAGGTCCGGCTGGCCGAAAAATATCGCTTGCAGGGTGTGACCCGCAGCGGCTGGGATGGTATCGAAGTGGATGTGCTCGGTGGCAAGTTCAATATGACGGATATTGCGGCGGCCATCGGCCTCGGACAGTTTGCCCAGCTGGATGCAATCACCGCGCGGCGGCGGCAGCTTGCGCAACACTATTTCGAATGTTTCGGTACGGATTTCGAAGCGCAAAGCGGTGCAAAACTGCCACCGCAGGATTTCACCAACACCAATTGGCATCTGTTCCAATTGGAATTGCCGGCGCGGATGTCGCGCGCCAATTTCATGGCGCAGATGAAGGAACGCGACATCGGCATTGGTTATCACTACGCGCCCATTCATCTGTTCAAGCTTTACCGTGAGCGCGGTTTCCACGAAGGCATGTTCCCGATTGCGGAGCGGGTGGGCAGGCAGATTGTGTCGCTGCCGATGTTCTATGCCATGAATGAGGCGGATGTCGAGCGCGTGGTGCGCGCCGTGCGTGAGTTGCTGGGCTGATCTGCGATAGAATGCCGACCCTATGAGCGCGCCACAACTTTCCGTCATCATTCCCGTTTACAACGAGGAGCAGGGTCTGGCGGCCCTGTTTCAGCGCCTGTATCCGGCGCTGGATGGCCTGGGGATCGGCTACGAGATCCTGTTCGTCAACGATGGCAGCCGCGATCGTTCGGCGGCCCTGCTGCGCCAGCAGTTTCAGCTGCGTCCGGATGTGACGCGCGTGATTCTGTTCAGCGGTAATTTCGGTCAGCACATGGCCATCATGGCTGGCTTTGAACACAGCCGCGGACAGCGCGTGGTAACGCTGGATGCCGATTTGCAAAATCCGCCGGAAGACACCGGGCTGCTGCTCGCGAAAATGGACGAGGGGCACGATTATGTCGGTTCGATCCGGCGCCAGCGCAACGACAGCTGGTGGCGGCATGTGGCCTCGCGTGCGATGAACGGTCTGCGCGAGCGCATCACCCGGATCAAGATGACGGATCAGGGTTGTATGTTCCGCGCCTATGACCGCCACATCATCGATGCGATCAACAGCTGCAAGGAGGTGAATACCTTCATCCCGGCGCTGGCCTACACTTTCGCGCGCAATCCGACCGAGGTGGTGGTGGGGCACGAGGAGCGCGCCGCCGGCGAATCCAAGTACTCGCTGTACAGTCTGATCCGCCTGAATTTCGATCTGATGACCGGTTTTTCGCTGGTGCCGCTGCAGTGGTTTTCGATGACCGGTATGCTGATTTCGGTATTGTCGGCGTTCTTCTTCGTGTTCCTCGCGATTCGCCGCTTGATTATCGGGCCCGAAGCGGAGGGCTTGTTTACCCTGTTTGCGTTGATGTTCTTCCTGATCGGCATGGCATTGTTCGGCATCGGTCTGTTGGGCGAATATATCGGACGCGTGTACCAGCAGGTGCGGCATCGTCCGCGCTATTTGGTTGAAGCCGTGCTGGAGCAGGAGAGCAAACCCAGACGCGCGCGCAAGCCCAAGCCGGACGCTGCCGCAACCGACTTGTTCGCGGATGACGGCGAATGAGCCGCGCGATTGTTTTTGCCTATCACAACGTCGGTTACCGTTGCTTGTCAGTGTTGTTGGCGCACGGAGTGGACGTCGCGCTGGTGGTGACTCATCGCGATAATCCAAACGAAAATATCTGGTTTGACAGCGTGCAGGCGCTGGCGGAGTTGCACGGCATTCCGGTGATTACGCCGGACAATCCGAATGCGCCTGAAGTGGTGGCGCAGATTCGCGCCTTGCGGCCGGATTTCTTTTTCTCGTTCTATTACCGCGAGATGCTCAAGCCGGCGTTGCTGGAAATTCCGGCTCAGGGCGCGCTGAATATGCACGGTTCACTGCTGCCGAAATATCGCGGTCGCGTGCCGGTGAACTGGGCCATCATCCGTGGTGAAACCGAGACCGGTGCGACGCTGCATTACATGACTGCGAAGCCGGATAACGGCGATATTGTGGCGCAGCAGGCGGTGCCGATTCTGCCCGACGATACCGCGCATGAGGTGTTTCAGAAAGTGACCGTGGCGGCAGAAATGGCACTGAACGGGATTTTGCCGGCACTGCTGGCGGGTAACGCGCCGCGTGTGCCGCAGGATTTGTCCAGGGGCGCTTATTTCGGCGGCCGCAAGCCGGAGGATGGCGTCATCGACTGGTCGCAGAGCGACGCGCAAATCCATAATCTGGTGCGTGCCGTGGCGCCGCCCTATCCGGGCGCGACGACTCGCCTGCTCGGCCAGCCGATGCGCATATTGCAGACGCTGCGGACGTGTTGCACGGCGGAGGGAATCCTGCCGCCGTCTTTTTACGTCAAGTCCGGCAAGGCCTACGCGATTTGCGGTAGCGGTGTGTTGCGGGTGGTGCGTTTCGAGTTGGACGGGCGGGAGATTACTGCGGCGGATTTTGAGGCAAAATACGGCAGTGAAAAATTTGAATTCAATCGTTAAGGAAAAATAATGAAGAAGATCCTGATTCTGGGTGTGAACGGTTTCATCGGCCATCATCTGTCCAATCGCATTCTCGCGACGACCGATTGGGAGGTGTATGGCATGGATATGAATTCCGAGCGCGTGTCTGATCTGCTCGACAATCCGCGTTTTCATTTCTTCGAGGGTGATATCACCATCAACAAGGAATGGATCGAATATCACGTGCGCAAGTGCGATGTGGTGCTGCCGCTGGTGGCGATTGCCACACCGGCGACTTATGTGAAGGAGCCGCTGCGCGTGTTCGAGCTGGATTTTGAGGCCAATCTGCCCATCATTCGTCAGGCTGTGAAATATAAAAAGCGTGTGATTTTCCCGTCCACCTCGGAGGTGTACGGCATGTGCAAGGATGCGGAATTCGACCCGGAAAACTCCGAACTGATTCTCGGCCCGATCAACAAGCCGCGCTGGATTTATTCCTGCTCCAAGCAAATGATGGACCGCGTGATTCATGCCTACGGTCAGCAGGAAGGTTTGCAATACACGCTGTTCCGTCCGTTCAACTGGATCGGCCCCGGCCTGGATTCCATCTACACGCCGAAAGAGGGTTCGTCCCGCGTGATCACCCAGTTCCTCGGCCACATCGTGCGCGGCGAGCCGATCAAGCTGGTCGATGGCGGCGCCCAGAAGCGTTCGTTTACCTATGTGTCTGATGGCATTGATGCCCTCATGAAAATCATCGAGAACAAGGATGGCGTGGCCAACGGCAAGATCTACAACATCGGTAATCCAAAAAACAATTATTCGATTCGCGAGCTCTCCACGCTCATGCTGGATCTGGCCAAACAGTATCCGGAATATGCCGAGAGCGTTTCCAAAGTGAAGGTGTTGGAAACGACTTCGGGCGAGTATTACGGCAAGGGTTACCAGGACACCCAGCATCGCGTGCCCAGCATCAACAACACCATGGCCGATCTGGATTGGGCGCCCAAGGTAACTTTCGAGGACGCGCTGCGCGGTATTTTTGAAGCCTATCGCGGCGATGTCGCCGAAGCCCGCAAACTGATGGATTGATCGTGGCGCAGCAACTGGCGCTGAAGGTGGATGTGGACACCTGGCGCGGTACGCGTGAAGGTGTGCCGCGGCTGGTGGAGACGCTGAAGCAACACAACGCCAACGCCACCTTTTTCTTTACCTTGGGGCCGGATCACATGGGGCGCGCGATCAAACGCGTGTTTCGTCCCGGCTATCTCGGCAAGGTGTCGCGCATGTCGGTGGTGGAGCACTACGGTATCAAGACCCTGCTCTATGGCACTTTGTTGCCGGCGCCGGACATCGGTCGCAAAGGCGCCGACATTATGCGTGCGGTGCGTGATGCCGGGTTTGAAACCGGAATTCATTGCTACGATCACATTCGCTGGCAGGATCATGTCGCCGATCAGGATGCCGCATGGACGGAGCGCGAGCTGATGCGCGCGGTCAAACGCTACACCGAAATTTTTGGCGAGGCGCCGAAAGCACACGCCGCTGCCGGCTGGCAGATGAACCGTCATGCCTTGCGGATGATGCAGCGGCTGGGGTTTGACTACAGTTCCGATACGCGCGGCAGTGAACCCTGCATTCCCACCTGGCAGGCTGAAATCGTTGCCTGTCCGCAATTACCCACGACCCTGCCGACGCTGGATGAGCTGATCAACCGCGACGGCATCACGCTGGAAAATATCGCGGCGCATATTCTGGATATGACCGCTGAGGCGCCGGCCACCGGCCATGTGTTCACGCTGCATGCCGAACTCGAAGGCGGCAAATGGATGCCGGTTTTCGAGCAACTGCTGGCGGGCTGGGAGGCGCAGGGTTACGCGCTGGTGTCGATGCGCCAGTATTTGGAAAATCTTTCCGGGCGGATTTTGCCGCATCGCGAAGTGAGCATGCGTGAATTCGAAGGGCGTATCGGAAAGTTGGCCCTGACGGCTTGAGTTTCAGTCGGCGAGTGCGCGCATGAGCTGCGCGTGAACGATGTCTTCCGGCGCGGCTTGCAGGCAATTCACTTCGATCGTGCCGGGTGTCGAACGCAGCCAGGTGAGTTGACGCTTGGCCAGTTGGCGCGTGGCGGCGATGCCTTTCTCGCGCAGCTCCGCTTCGCCAATCTCTCCTTCGAGGAATTCCCAAGCTTGACGGTAACCGACGCAGCGCATCGAGGTCATGTCGCGGTGCAGCGGATACTTTTGGCGCAGACCGCGCAGTTCATCCACCAGACCGGCGACGAGCATTTGTTCAAAGCGCACGGCGATGCGCTGGTGCAAAACGGTACGATCGTCCGGCAACAGGGCGATCTGGATCGGGCGATAGGGCAGCGTGTCGGTTGCGGATGGCTGGTTGAAGAGCGCGGACATGGGCTGGCCGGTGATGCGAAATACCTCCATCGCACGCTGGATACGCTGGCTATCGGTAGGCGCGAGGCGCTGTGCGGTGACCGGATCGACTTCGGCAAGTTGGCGATGCAAATGTTCGATACCCAGCGCGGCGATTTCCGCAGCGAGGGTGGCGCGCACGCTTTCATCCGCCTGCGGCAGCGGACTGAGGCCCTCGCGCAAGGCCTTGAAGTAGAGCATGGTGCCGCCGACCAGCAGCGGTATCCTGCCGTGCGCGGTAATGTCCGCCATCAGCCTTAGCGCGTCGCGGCGGAAAGCGGCGGCCGAGTAGCTTTCTGTCGGATCTATCATATCGATGAGATGGTGCGGCGCACGGGAGAGCGTTGCGGCATCGGGTTTGGCCGTGCCGATATTCATGTCGCGATAGACCAGCGCGGAGTCCACGCTGATCAATTCGACCGGCAACCGTTGGGCTAATGCCACGGCAACCCCCGTTTTGCCGCTGGCCGTCGGCCCCATCAGGAAAATGGCAGGCGGTAGTGTGCTCATTGGCCGCGCATGAACATTTTGTCGAGATCGGCCAGCGTGAGCTGGAACCAGGTTGGCCGGCCGTGGTTGCACTGGTCGGCACGTTCGGTGCGTTCCATTTCGCGCAGCAGCGCATTCATTTCGGTGACGCCGAGCAGGTGGTTGGCGCGCACTGCGCTATGGCAGGCGAGGGTAGCGAGCAATTCGTTGCGGCGTTCGGTCAGCGCGCGGCTGGCACCGTATTCACGGAGTTCGCGCAGCACCTCGAGCGCCATCGCCTCGCCTTCGGCCTGTTTCAGCAAAGCGGGCAGGGTGCGCAGCACGAGTTGTGTGGGTGACAGTGGTGCGAGATCGAATCCGAGACGCAGCAGCGCCCCCCGCTCGGCTTCAGCGGTGGCGACATCCACAGGTTCGGCATAGAAACTGACGGGTACCAGCAGCGGCTGGGTGGGGATGCCGCTGCCGTCGAGCGCCGCTTTGAGTTTTTCATAGACGATGCGTTCGTGCGCGGCGTGCATATCGACGACGATCAGTCCGCGGGCATTCTGGGCAAGAATGTAAATGCCGGATAACTGGGCCAGCGCAAAACCCAGCGGGGGGATGATGCCACGGTCAGGGGGCGCCGGCTCTGTGGCGTGCAATTGTGCCGCCGATTCGCTGCCGGTTTGCGTTGTCCACAAGGTGTAAGTCGACGGTTGTTCCGCGATGCCGAGTGGAATGAAATTTTGCCGGGGCGGGGTCGCAGGCGTTGCCGTGATGCCGGGCGCCTGTTCGCCGGGATTGCCGTGTAACGGTGCGCTCAGTGCCTGTTGCACCGTATGGAACAGGAACTGGTGAATGCCCTGGCTCTCGCGGAATCGGACTTCGCTCTTGGCCGGGTGGACGTTGACATCCACTTGCTCGGGCGGCAATTCGAGAAACAGCACATAGGCCGGCTGTCGCTGGTGGTGCAGGATGTCCTGATAGGCCTGACGCAGCGCGTGTGCGGCCACCTTGTCGCGAATGAAGCGTCCGTTCACGAAAAAATACTGCGCGTCGCGTGTGCTGCGCGAGTACGCCGGCAATGCCGCCAGACCGCGCAGGGATAGGTTGGCGGCTTGTCGTTCAACCGGGACGGCGGCCGCGCCAAATTCATCGCCGAGAATTGCGGCGATGCGTTCGGCCAGCGTTTGCTCCGGAAGTTGCCAGACGGTTTTGCCGTTGTGCTGCAGCGAAAACGCGACGTCCGGGCGCGATAGGGCGATACGCTTAAAAGTTTCGTCGCACCAGGCGAATTCTGTGGCTTCAGTTTTCAGGAATTTGCGGCGGGCGGGTGTGTTGAAATATAGCTCGCGCAATTCCACGCGGGTGCCTTGCGGATGTGCGGCAGGCGTAATGTCGCCGATGCGGCCATCGGCCGCGTCAATCTGCCAGCCGTGGGCTTCGGCGGCGGTGCGGCTGGAAAGGCTCATTTGTGCTACAGCGGCCATGCTGGCCAGCGCCTCGCCCCGAAATCCCATGCTGGCGACACGCTGCAAGTCTTCGAGGCTGGTGATCTTGCTGGTGGCGTGACGCTGCAGCGCCCTGGGTAAATCCTGTTTGTCGATGCCGCTGCCGTTATCGCGGACGCGCAGCAATTTGATACCACCGGTTTCCAGTTGCACGTGGATTTCGCCGGCGCCGGCATCGAGGCTGTTTTCCAGCAGCTCCTTGAGCGCAGAGGCCGGACGTTCGATAACCTCGCCAGCGGCGATCTGGTTAATAAGAAGGTCGGGGAGCAGGTGGATGGAGGGGGGCATGGCGCGGCATTATACCGAATGCCTGACATTGCCTTTGCCGCGATGTGGTGGTGCAATGCGAAGCCATGGGCTCATGGAGTTCGGGCCAACAATGCCGTTCGGCAGTGAATGAAGGTCGTATATAATCGCAACCCACATGTCGGGCTGCATGTGGTGTTACGCCCATCTGCAGTGCATTTTTCAGAACAATTAACAGCAAGAGAAAACTACATGGCTCTGATGATAGGAATTCCCCGTGAGACTGTCGCCGGCGAGAAGCGGGTTGCGACGGTGCCGGAGGTTGTAGAGAAACTTGTCAAGCTGGGCTTCAGGGTTGCAGTCGAGTCCGGGGCGGGCGTGGGTTCGGAGATCGGTGATGAGGCTTACCGCTCGGCTGGCGCCGAGATCATCGAGGGCGCCTCCGGTTTGTGGGCGGCATCCGACATCGTGTTCAAGGTGGCCGTCCCGACAAGCGACGAAGTGGGGCTGATGCGCGAGGGCGGGGCCCTGATCGGCTTCGTCTGGCCCGCGCAGAATCCCGATCTGATGCAGCAGCTGGCGGCAAAGAAGGCGACCGTGCTGGCAATGGATTGCCTGCCGCGCATGTTGAGTCGCGCGCAGAAGATGGACGCGCTGACTTCGCAGGCCGGCGTGGCCGGTTACCGCGCCGTCATTGAGGCTGCCAACGTGTTTGGCCGATTTTTCAACGGCCAGATCACTGCCGCGGGCAAGGTGCCGCCGGCCAAGGTGTTCATTGCCGGTGCCGGCGTGGCCGGTCTCGCGGCCATTGGTGCCGCCGCAGGGCTGGGCGCCATGGTGCGCGCCAACGATACCCGCGCCGAAGTGGCTGACCAGGTCAAGTCGCTGGGCGGCGAGTTCGTCAAGGTCAATTACGAAGAAGAGGGTTCAGGCGGTGGTGGTTACGCCAAGGTGATGTCTGAAGGCTTCCAGCAGGCGCAGCGCGAGATGTATGCGCAGCAGGCGCGGGAGGTGGACATCATCATCACGACCGCATTGATCCCCGGCAAGCCCGCGCCCCGTTTGATTACCGCCGAAATGGTGCAGAGCATGAAGCCGGGTAGTGTCATCGTCGACATGGCGGCGGAGCGCGGCGGCAATTGCGAATTGACCGAGGCGGGCAAGGTGGTGGTGAAGCACGGTGTGACCATCGTCGGCTACACCGATCTGAACAGCCGCCTGGCGAGGCAGTCTTCCACGCTGTATGCGACCAACCTGTTCCGTCTGGCCGAGGAGTTGTGCAAGACCAAGGACGGCATCATTAACGTCAACATGGAGGATGACGCGATCCGCGGCCTGGCCGTGATCAAGGAGGGCGCCATCACCTGGCCGGCACCGCCGCCCAAACTGCCTGCCGCGCCGCCGCCGAAACCGGTGGCTGCTGCTCCTGCCGCCAAGGGCCACGGTCACGGCGCGGGTGCGCCGATGGCCGGCAGTACGCTCGCCCTGCTGTTCGGTGCGGGTGCAGTGCTGTTCTGGCTGATCGGCGCTTTTGCGCCGGCCGCTTTCCTCGGGCACTTCATCGTGTTCGTGCTGGCCTGCTTCGTCGGCTATATGGTGGTCTGGAACGTCACGCCCTCGCTGCATACGCCGCTGATGAGCGTGACCAATGCGATTTCCTCCATTATCGCTATCGGCGCGCTGATCCAGGTGGCACCGCCGGCCGCGCTGCTTGATGCTGTCACCGGCCATCGGCCGGATGGGCTGATTCTCGGCCTTGCCGTGTTCGCGCTGGTGCTTACCGCCATCAATATGTTCGGCGGCTTCGCCGTCACCCGCCGCATGCTGGCGATGTTCAGGAAATAAGCCATGTCCGCAAGCCTTGTTACCGTCTCCTACATTGCCGCCACCATCCTGTTCATTCTGAGCCTGGGCGGCCTGTCCAACCCTGAAACCGCAAGACGCGGCAACCTCTACGGCATCATCGGTATGAGCATCGCTGTTCTTGCCACGGTGTTTGGTCCGAGCGTCACGCTCGCCACCGGTCTGCCCTGGATTGTCGGCGCCATGGTCGTCGGCGGCTCAATCGGTCTGATCGCCGCCAGGAAGGTGCAGATGACGCAGATGCCGGAGCTGGTCGCGCTGATGCACAGCCTGGTCGGTCTCGCCGCCTGTTTGGTCGGTTTTGCCAGCTACGTCGATACCTCGATCGTTCTTACGGGCGCCGAGAAAGCGATCCACGAGTTGGAAATCTATGTGGGCATTTACATTGGTGCGGTTACCTTCTCCGGTTCGATCATTGCCTTCGGCAAACTTTCGGGCAAGATCGGCGGCAAGCCGGTACTGCTTCCCGCGCGCCACGTCATCAACGGCGTCGCCGCGCTGGTGGTGATCTACTTCGGCTACGCCTTCCTGCAAGCGCACAGCATCGAGGCCGGCATGACGCCGCTGATCGTTATGAGCGTCATCGGCCTGCTGTTCGGTATCCACATGGTCATGGCCATCGGTGGTGCCGATATGCCGGTCGTCGTCTCCATGCTCAACTCGTATTCGGGCTGGGCAGCAGCAGCGACGGGCTTCATGCTTAGCAACGATCTCCTTATCGTGGTCGGTGCGCTGGTTGGTTCCAGCGGCGCGATCCTTTCCTACATCATGTGCCGCGCGATGAACCGCAACTTCGTTAGCGTTATCGCGGGCGGCTTCGGTTCCGGTGGCGGCGCTCCGGCCAAGAAGTCCGGTGGTGATGCGCAACCTGCGGGCGAGGTGGTGTCCATCACGGCTGCCGAGACTGCGGAACTGTTGCGCGAAGCGAAGAGCGTCATCATCGTCCCCGGCTACGGTATGGCCGTGGCGCAGGCGCAGCATGCGGTCTATGAGATCACCCGGTTGCTGCGTGAAAAAGGTGTCAATGTGCGTTTCGGCATCCATCCGGTCGCGGGGCGCATGCCCGGTCACATGAATGTGCTGCTGGCCGAAGCCAGGGTGCCTTACGACATCGTGATGGAGATGGACGAGATCAACGACGATTTCCCGGATACCGATGTCGCCATCGTGATCGGCGCCAACGATATTGTGAATCCGGCGGCACAAGAAGATCCGGCCAGCCCCATCGCCGGCATGCCGGTGCTGGAAGTCTGGAAGGCGAAGACCTCCATCATGATGAAACGCAGCATGGCCACCGGCTATGCGGGCGTGGATAATCCGCTGTTCTACAAGGATAACAACCGCATGTTGTTCGGTGATGCCAAGAAGGTTGTCGAGGATGTCATCAAGGCGCTGGCGTAAATAATTGCACGGGAGCGAAATTCGGGTTGAATATTCCCGAGACCTTCGGTAGAATCCGCGCTCTTTTGAAAACTGGTTGGAGTAGAAACATGGCACGAGTCTGTCAAGTGACGGGGAAAAGCCCGATGTCCGGGAACAATGTTTCCCATGCCAATAACAAAACCAAGCGCCGCTTCCTGCCGAATCTGCAGAACCGCCGCTTTTGGGTGGAAAGCGAGAACCGCTGGGTGAGCCTGCGCGTTTCCAACGCGGCATTGCGTACCATCGACAAGAATGGTATCGATGCGGTTTTGTTCGAGCTGCGTGCGCGCGGCGAAAAAGTCTGAGTTAAGGAGCATAGAAAATGCGCGACAAGATCAAGCTTGAGTCCAGTGCCGGTACCGGACATTTTTACACCACCACCAAGAACAAGAAGACCATGCCGGAAAAGTTCGAAATCAAGAAGTTCGATCCGGTGGCTCGCAAGCATGTGATGTACAAGGAAACCAAGCTGAAGTAATTCGCTTCGTTTCTGCCAAATAAAAAACCCGCTCAGGCGGGTTTTTTATTTGGCAGAAACGTTGAAACTTATTCCTGGGCCCATGTCTGTGCTTCGTCGTAGTCGGAGAACGCCCGAATATCGGCATCGACAAACAGGCGCGACAGCCAAGCCTGCCAAGTGATCCACTGGTCGTCGGTGACAACGGCAATCCTGCTGAAGTCGTGATTGTGTTCCCGGCTGAAAAATTTGATCTCTTCCCACGCGACATCCACGGTGTAGTCGATCATGCCGCGCAGATCGAGGAGCAGATTCAGCGATCCCGGCGTTTTGAGTTTGTAAAGTGACTGTTCTTCGAATGCCTTGAAATCCGCGAGGGTGAATTCCCCCATGACTGCGGCATTGACCAGGTGATTGTTTTGACTGATGGTGATCATGTTTTATTCCTGATGCTTGGATGATGGGCGCAAGCTTAGCATAACGCCTACAGATGGGGCGTGAGGTTGCGGCGCAGGTATTCGTGGAAATGCAGCATGCCGTCTTCGGTCGGGGACTGATACGGGCCGTGCTCTTCGATGCCGCGCTGGTACAGCGATTTGCGGCCCTGATGCATGCGCAGGCAGATCACATCGTCTTCCACCGCGGTTTCGCGATAGGCTTTTTGCTCGGCCTCGATGTATTCGCGCTCAAACAGCACGATGTCCTCAAGGTAGTAAAACTCCACAATATTGGTGCAGGCTTCGGTGCCGCGAGGAATGATGGTGCTGATAACCAGTGTGCCGGGATACCATTCCACTGTGATGTTGGGATAGTAAGTCAGCCAAATGGCGCCATATTTGGGCAGTTGCCCGTTGTGGTAGCGCAGCACCTGTTCCTGCCATTTTGCGTAAACCGGGCTGCCGCTCTTGCGCAGCGCGTGGTTGATGCCGACCGTTTGCACGCTGTATTGGTCGCCGAACTCCCAGTTCAGCTGTTCGCAATCCACGAAATTACCCAGGCCGGGATGGAAGGGGGCGACGTGATAGTCCTCAAGATAAACCTCGATGAAGGTCTTCCAGTTGAAGGCGTATTCATCGACTTCGATGCGGTCCAGCATGTAGCCTGAGAAATCCAGATCCTGCATGACCCCGACTTTCCCGAGATCTTTTGCGATGTCGCGCCCGCCCGCAAACAGCATGCCATTCCAGTTTTGCAGCGGAGATTTATTCAGATGCAGGCAGGGGTTCTGCGGAAAGTGTGGCGCACCGAGCAGCTCGCCATTGGTTTTGTAAGTCCAGCGATGCAGGGGGCAGACGATGTTTTGTGCGTTGCCGCGTCCCTGCAGCATGGTGGCCTGGCGATGGCGGCAGATATTGCTGAGTAGTTCGACCCCGCCGGGGTTGCGAACCAGCATCTGTGCGCCGCCGTCCAGCACGTGATAGTCGCCGAGATTGGGGACCAGCAATTCATGACCGACGTAGCGCGGCCCCTGGTCAAACAGCGCACGCTGTTCAATTTCCAGTATCCGGGGTTCGAAGTACCAGCTCATGGGAGGTTGCACCTGTGCCGGTGCGAGCTGATTCAGGTTGTCAATGTTGGACATGCCCGCATCATCCTTGCAATTTGTTAACACGATTACACCATGACTGATGGTGCGCCGCCGCTGTGACGGATCGCGGATTTTCCCTCAATTCCAGAACACGGGCAACAATAATTGCCGGACTCGTCGGGGCTTGGGTAAAATGGCCACCTTTCGCATGCGAGGATTTGAGAATGGCGGGAAAAGCCGAAAAACCCATGGCATTCGAGACGGCGATGGCCGAGATCGAGCAGATTGTTTCCGGTATGGAAGCCGGCAAATTGTCGCTCGAGGAATCGTTGGCCGCCTATCAGCGTGGTGCAGAGTTGCTGTCTTTCTGTCGCGTAAAACTGGATGCCGCACAGCAGCAGGTACGCATTCTTGAGGCGGGCGCGCTGAAGGATTTCTTGCCGGGAACGGACGCGGATAACTAGCTTATGGCCGCCGACTTCCAAGCATGGGTCATCGATCGTCAGGCACATTTCGAAACTGCACTCGGGGAATGTTTGCCGGATTCGACTGCCGTGCCGCAGCGCCTACATGAGGCGATGCGTTATGTGGCTCTCGGCGGCGGCAAGCGTGTGCGGCCGCTGCTCGCATATGCCGCCGGGGAATGGGTGGGTGCGGATGCCGCTGCTCTGGATCGCGTGGCCGTCGCGGTCGAAATGATCCATGTTTATTCGCTGGTGCATGACGATATGCCGTGCATGGATGATGACGCTTTGCGGCGCGGCAAACCGACCTGCCATGTGCAATATGACGAAGCTATGGCGTTACTGGTGGGGGATGCCCTGCAAACACTGGCTTTTCAGCAGCTGTCCGAGCCCTTTTTAACGCGGCCGGAATCCCAGCTCGCGATGGTGCGCTTGCTGGCGATGGCCGGCGGCTCCAGGGGGATGGCAGGAGGGCAGGCTATTGACCTCGCCAGCGTGGGGAAAACGCTGTCCCTGCCCGAGTTGGAATTAATGCATATCCATAAAACGGGCGCGCTGATTCGTGCCGCAATACTGCTGGGCGCGCACTGCGGAAACGCACTTGATGATGGGCAACTTGCGCGACTGGATCATTTCGGCAAACAGATCGGACTGGCTTTTCAGGTGGTGGATGACGTGCTTGATTGCGAAGCCGATACCGCGACACTGGGAAAAACAGCCGGCAAGGATGCCGATAATAACAAGCCGACCTATGTCAGCCTGCTCGGTATCGACGGCGCAAAGGAAATGGCGCAGCGTCTGCACCGGGAGGCGCTGGAGACACTGGATTGCTTGCCGGGAACGACTCGCCGCCTGCGCGAATTGACGGATTTTATTGTGCTCAGAAAATTCTAATGCCAGAACTATTAAACAATATCGATACGCCGGAAGATTTGCGTCGGCTGGAACGTAGCCAGCTGCCGCGGCTCGCGGAAGAACTGCGCAATTTTCTCGTTGACTCGGTGAGCAGGACAGGCGGTCATTTGTCTTCCAATCTGGGGACGGTGGAGCTGACGATCGCGCTGCATTATGTTTTTAACACGCCGGATGACCGGCTGGTTTGGGATGTCGGGCACCAGACCTATGCCCACAAAATCCTGACGGGGCGGCGCGAGGCGATGAGCCGCTTGCGCATGGCGGAGGGGATTTCCGGTTTCCCCAGACGCGATGAAAGTCCCTACGATACCTTTGGTACCGGTCATTCCAGTACGTCGATCTCGGCTGCATTGGGAATGGCGGTCGCAGCGAAACTTGAGGGCGTGGGGCGACGCGCGGTGGCGATCATCGGCGACGGGGCGATGAGTGGCGGTATGGCCTTCGAGGCGCTGAACAATGCCGGCGCCATGGATGCCAACCTGCTGGTGATTCTGAACGATAACGATATGTCGATCTCCCAGCCTGTCGGTGCGCTGAACAATTATCTGGCGCGTCTGATGTCCGGGCGGTTTTATTCCGCGATGCGGCGCGGCAGCGAGAAAGTGCTCAAGGGTATGCCGCCGGTGCTGGAGTTTGCCAAACGTGCCGAGGAGCACGTCAAAGGCATGGTCACGCCGGGTACCCTGTTTGAGGAATTCGGCTTCAACTACATCGGTCCGATAGACGGCCACGATCTCGATGTCCTGGTTGATACGCTGAAGAATATTCGCCAGCTCGAAGGGCCGCAATTTCTGCACGTGGTGACGCGCAAGGGCAAGGGGTATGCGCATGCCGAACAGGATTGCACGCTGTACCACGGTGTCAGCAAATTTGATCCGGCCAGTGGAATTGCCCCGCAAGTCGCGGGTGGGAAACCGAGTTACACCGAGGTATTTGGCCAATGGTTGTGCGACATGGCCGAGCAGGATGAGCGTCTGGTGGGGGTTACACCCGCAATGTGCGAGGGTTCCGGTCTGGTGGCGTTTTCCCGGCAATTTCCGCAGCGCTATTTCGATGTGGGTATCGCCGAGCAGCACGCTTTGACCTTTGCCGCCGGGCTGGCCTGCGACGGTTGCAAGCCGGTCGTGGCGATTTATTCCACATTTTTGCAGCGGGCCTATGATCAGCTGATCCACGACGTTGCAATCCAGAATTTGCCTGTGGTGCTGGCGATTGATCGCGGCGGTCTCGTGGGGGCGGATGGTGCGACACACGCGGGCAGCTTTGATCTGTCCTATTTGCGTTGCATTCCCAATATGACGGTCATGGCACCCGCCGACGAGAACGAGTGCCGCCAGATGCTTTACACCGCGTTCCAGCTGGAAACGCCGAGTGCCGTGCGTTACCCCCGGGGTCGCGGGCCGGGCGTGCTACCCAATGCGGAAATGCAGGCATTGCCGCTGGGTAAGGGTGAAGTGCGACGCAGCGGGCAGCGTGTGGCGATTTTGGCTTTTGGTTCGATGCTGGCGCCGGCGCTGGCGGCAGCAGAATCGCTGGATGCAACCGTGGCCAATATGCGTTTCGTCAAGCCGTTGGATGTCGATCTGGTGCGCGCGCTGGCGAGCAGTCATGAGTTGCTGGTGACCATCGAAGAAAACGTCATTCAGGGCGGGGCAGGCAGCGCTGTGTTGGAGTGTCTGGAGCAACTGGGTATTGTGATGCCCGTGCTGCAGCTTGGTTTGCCTGACCGTTTTGTTGAACAGGGCGACCATGCGTCCATGTTGGCTCAATGTGGACTGGATGCTGCGGGAATCGGCCGTGCTATTGTTGCACGCCTAGTTGAGTAATTTAGTCGGGATTTGTTATAATCCTGCCACGCCAAGATATTCGAAAGACCGTTATGACCTCCCAAGCCTGTACTATTCCCGATGTTCAAAGCTCCGCCGATACGCGTCACTTGGCGATTAATAAAGTTGGTATCAAGGGCATTCGTCATCCTGTGAGAGTCAGGGATGAGAGCATCGGTGTGCAGCACACCGTCGCGACCTTTAACATGTATGTGCATTTACCCCACCATTTCAAGGGGACGCACATGTCGCGTTTTGTCGAGATTCTCAATGAACACGAGCGCGAAATCTCGGTGGAGTCCTTCGAAAATATTCTGAAAGACATGGTCGTCCGGTTGGAAGCGCGTTCCGGTCATATCGAAATGAATTTCCCTTATTTCGTGAATAAAACAGCGCCGGTCTCCGGGGTGCAAAGCCTGCTGGATTATGACGTTACTTTTATTGGTGAAGTTGCGGACGATCAGGCGCGTGTCACCATGAAAGTCGTGGTGCCGGTCACCAGTTTGTGCCCGTGCTCCAAAAAGATTTCCGAGCGCGGTGCGCATAACCAGCGCTCGCACGTCACGGTAACGCTGCGCACGAATACCTTCGTTTGGGTGGAAGAGGTCATTCGTATCGTGGAAGCGCAGGCTTCATGCGAGCTTTTCGGCTTGTTGAAGCGGCCGGATGAGAAGTACGTCACCGAGCGCGCTTACGACAATCCCAAATTTGTTGAAGATATGGTGCGCGATGTGGCGGCTGTGTTCAACGCCGATCCGCGCGTGGAAAGCTATATCGTCGAATCCGAGAATTTTGAGTCGATTCACAATCACTCTGCCTATGCGCTGATTGAGCGCGACAAAAACCAGCCCTGAGTCCGGATTGTTTCCGGAAATTCGCCGGGTCATACCTCACAATTTAGCCGAAAAGCCTAGTCCGAAAGTCCTAGGCTTTTCGGACTATTGATCCTGATTTTCAATGCTCCTACGGTGAATGCTGTACGGCGAGACCGTACTGCCAATTCCAATCATTCAGGGAGAGTAGCCATGAAAAAACTGATCGTAACAAGTGTGCTGGGCTTGATCTTGGCGGTTGCCGGGAATACGGTGCTGGCGGCCGGACAGCAATCCAAAATGAAAGGCTGCAACCAGGAGGCCAAGGAAATGGGCGTCAAGGGGGACGAGCGCAAAGCGTTTATGAAGAAATGTCTATCCAAGAGTTATCAGCTCAAATCTGACAAGTCTGCCGGTGGAACGCCCGCTGCGGGAGAGGGCGACAAGACGAAGGCGTGTAAATCCGAAGCCGGTCAGAAAGGGTTGAAGGGGGATGCGCGCAAAGCTTTCATGGCGGATTGCCTGAAAGGATAATTCCCTTTGTACTTCGCACACGCGCCGCAAGGCGCGTTTTGTTTTACGGTTCAAAAACCCTTGCAGTGTATAATCCGCGCCCATTGCCTATCCCGTTGGGACCTTCCAAAAATACTGCATGATCAAGAAACTCCTCAAGCGCGTCTTCCGCCCGGCGGATAATATCCAGAATGTGAACGGTGCCCAGCACATTCCCCATTCCCTCCATGGAATTGATGGCGAACAGATCAGTTACGGCGCGCGTCGCGTTACGGAAGGACTGCAGGCGGCGGGTTATCAGGCCTATGTCGTCGGCGGTGCCGTGCGGGATTTGCTGCTGGGGTGTGCCCCCAAGGATTTTGATGTGGCGACCGATGCCACGCCCGAGGAGGTGAGGCGCGTTTTTCGTCGCTCGAGAATTATCGGTCGCCGTTTCCGGCTGGTGCATGTCATGTTCGGCGAAGAGGTTGTGGAGGTTTCCACCTTCCGGCGCATGATTGAGGAGGATGCCGCCGAAACCGATGAGCACGGCCGTCTGCTGCGCGACAACGCCTTTGGTGACCAGAGGCAGGATGCGGCCCGGCGCGACTTTACCGCCAATGCGCTGTTTTATGACCCGGCCACCCGGGTGATTCACGACTACCACCGTGGCTATGAAGATACGCGCGCAAAAATTTTGCGCATGATCGGCGATCCGGCCACGCGTTACCGCGAAGATCCCGTGCGGATGCTGCGTGCGGTCCGTCTTTCCGCCAAGCTGGGTATGCAAATTGAGTCGGGCACGGCTGCGCCGGTTGTGCGGCTGAAATCGCTGCTGGAAAACGTTCCGCAGGCCCGCTTGCTCGATGAAGTGCTCAAGATGCTGCTGTCCGGTCATTCGGTGGATTGCATCCAGCGCTTGCGTGAAATGCACTTGCATCATGGCTTGCTGCCCTTGCTTGATGTTATTTTGGATCAACCGCAGGGCGAGAAGTTTGTCATGCTGGCGCTGCGCAATACCGATGAACGTTTGGCACAGGGAAAACCCGTTTCACCCGCCTTTCTTTTTGCGGCCCTGCTGTGGCACGAAGTTCTTGCGGATTGGAAACAGTTCCAGAATGCCGGCGAGCGTCCGGTACCTGCGCTACATGCGGCGATGGATTCCGTGTTGGCCCGGCAAAAATCCCGGCTGGCCATTCCGCACCGCCATGATGCCGTCATGAAGGAAATATGGTTGTTGCAGTTGCGCTTTGAACAGCGTGCCGGGCAGCGGCCATTCCGTCTTCTGGAGCAAGTGCGGTTTCGCGCGGCGTATGATTTTCTGCTGTTGCGCTGTGCCAGCGGCGAGCTGCCTGACGAGTTGGGCTTGTGGTGGGATGAGTTTCAGGAGGCGCATGCCGACCGGCGCGCGGAAATGCTCCAGCCCGAAGGTGCGGATGAGCGCAAGCGGAGGCGTCGCCGGTCCCGGCGAAAACCCGTCGCCAATGGGGCATCTGATGCCTAGCATTGCTTTTATCGGTTTGGGGAGCAATCTGCGTGATCCCGCGTCCCAGTTGCAATCGGCGCTCGGTGAGATCGGCCGGATGTCACAAACCGTATTGTTGGCGCAGTCTTCTTTCTACCGTAGCGCGCCGGTGGGTTATCTCGATCAGCCGGATTTTTGCAACGCTGTGGCAAAGATCTCCACCGGGCTGACACCGCAGCAATTGTTGCAGCAGCTACTGAAGATTGAACAGGATCACGGGCGGGAGCGGACTTTTCGCAATGCGCCCCGCACCCTCGATCTGGATGTTTTGCTTTACGACGATGTGCAGCTGAATGAGCCGGGATTGAATATCCCGCATCCTCAAATGCATCTCCGTGCCTTTGTGCTTGCGCCGCTGGTGGAGCTTGCGCCGGACAGCAGTATTCCGGGGCAGGGGGATGTCGCAGCGCTGTTGCAGGCATGTGGCGACCAAACTCTGGAGCGGATGGTTGATGTCGCTGCCGGCTAAATATCGCTACATTGTGGTTGAGGGGCCGATCGGCGTCGGCAAGACTAGCCTGGCGCACCGGCTGGCGCAGCGGATGGAGGCGTCGCTTCTGCTGGAAAAGCCGGACACCAATCCCTTTCTGTCAAAGTTCTACGAAAATCCCGCGCGTCATGCCTTGGCGACCCAGCTGTTTTTTCTGTTCCAGCGGGGTGATGAAGTGCGCGAGCTGGCGCAGATGGATATGTTTCATACGGCGACTGTGGCGGACTATCTGTTCGAAAAGGATATGTTGTTTGCGCGCCTGAATCTGAACGAGCAGGAGTTTTCGCTCTACCAGCAAATTTATCGCAGTCTGCAGTTGCAAGTGCCGCCGCCGGATTTGGTGATTTATCTTCAGGCCGATCCGCAGGTACTGGTCGAGCGGGTTTATTCGCGGGCGAAACCCTACGAACAGAATATTTCCGCAGATTATCTGCAACGTCTGTCACAAAGTTATAGCGACTTTTTTTATCATTACACGGCGGCACCGGTATTAACCGTGAATAGCGAACGCCTGAATTTCGTGGATTCCGACGAGGATTTCAGTCTGCTGTTGCAGCGCATCGGGCAGATGCGCGGGCCGCGCGAATTTTTCAACCGGGGGAATTGATGCGAACGACCCTGAGCAAACTGCAAGCCATGCGCGAACGCGGCGAGAAGATTGCTGTGCTCACCTGTTACGACGCCAGTTTCGCCATGCTGATGGATGGTTGTGGTGTGGATGTGCTGTTGGTCGGCGATTCACTGGGGATGGTGGTGCAGGGGCGGGAGACTACACTGCCGGTCACTATTGAGCAGATGGTCTATCACACCGCCTGCGTCGCCGCGGGCGCGAGCAAGGCTTTCATCGTTGTCGATATGCCGTTCGGCACTTCGCAATTCTCCGCGCGCGAGACTTTTGGTCATGCCGTGCAACTGATGCAGGCCGGTGCCGAGATGGTCAAGCTCGAAGGCGGAGCCGAAATGGCGGAGACCGTCGCTTTCCTCACGTCACGCGGTATCCCGGTGTGTGCGCACATCGGCCTCACGCCTCAATCGGTGCACCAGTTGGGCGGTTACAAGGTGCAGGGCCGGAGCGATGCCGCGGCCCATAAACTTATGCAGGATGCCTTGGCACTGGAAAAGGCCGGTGCCGGTATGGTGCTGATGGAAGCCATTCCTGCAGCGCTTGCTGCCGAGGTCACCCGGATGCTGTGCGTGCCTACTATCGGCATCGGTGCGGGCGCAGACTGTTCCGGTCAAGTGTTGGTGGTGTATGACATGCTGAGCATCTATCCCGGCAGGAAGCCGCGCTTCGTGAAAGATTTCATGGTTGGCGCCACCTCTGTCGCCGATGCTGTGGGGCGTTATGTCACCGAAGTAAAGGCCGGGACTTTCCCCGCGAAGGAGCACAGTTTCTGATGCTGTTGATCCATACGGTAGCCGAATTACGTGATCGTCTTGCCGCGAAGTCTTCTGTTGTTTTTGTGCCCACTATGGGCAATTTGCACGAGGGGCACATTGCGCTGGCGCGTCAGGCGCGTGAATACGGCGATTGTGTTGTGGTCAGCATCTTTGTGAATCCTTTGCAATTCGGGCCGAGCGAGGATTTTGACCGTTACCCGCGCACGCTCGAAGCCGACTGCGAAAAGTTGCGGGGACTGGCGGATGTTGTTTTTGCGCCGGATGTGGCCGCGATGTATCCGGAGTCCCAGACGCTGTTCGTTGAGCCGCCGCCGATCGCAAACGAATTGTGCGGTGCCGCCCGCCCGGGGCACTTTCGGGGGATGGCGACGGTCGTGCTCAAGCTGTTCAACATTGTGCAGCCGCAGACGGCGATATTCGGCAAGAAAGATTATCAGCAGTTGCACATCATTCGGTTGATGGTGAAGCAGTTCAATCTGCCGATCCGGATTGTCGGTGGTGAGACGGTGCGGGCTGTTGACGGTCTCGCGCTGAGTTCGCGCAATCAATATCTGGATGCGGCCCAGCGTGCCGAGGCACCGCAGTTGCGGTTTGAATTGCAGAAAATCCGGGTCTCCCTGCTTGCCGGTTCGAGAGAGTTCAGTGCCATGCAAACCCTGGCAGCCGATACTCTGAAGGCGCGCGGCTGGGTCGTTGACTACATTAGTATTCGCGAACGCAAAACCTTGGTGCCGGCAGCTTTCGGCGTGGCGGATTGGGTGGTGGTTGCTGCCGCGCGTCTGGGTTCAACACGGCTGCTCGACAATATCGAGGTTTGTGACATCGAGTGACTGCGATATAATCCGCCCCCCATTGAGCCGGGAGGCCTCCCATGCAAAAGACGATGCTGCAAGCAAAACTGCACCGGGTGCATGTGACACATGCCGAATTACACTACGAAGGATCCTGCGCGATCGATGACGACTTGCTCGATGCATCGGGGATTCGCGAATATCAGCAGATTGAAATTTATAACATCACCAATGGCGCGCGTTTTTCCACTTACGCCATACGCGCCCAGCGCGGTTCGGGAATCATCTCCATCAACGGGGCGGCTGCACATCTTGCCAGCCCGGGTGATCTTATTATCATCGCTGCCTACGCGATCTACAGCGAGGCTGAGCTGAAAGCGTTTCACCCTGTGCTGGTTTACGTGGACGAGCAGAATCGCGTGGTTTCCAAACGCGGCGAAATTCCGGTTCAATTGCCGGAGTAATTGTTGTTCCTTTTTCTCTTGTCCCGGATTCCGCGGCTGAATTCTAGGGTTTCATTGACCTGAATGCCTCTTGCGGGTACGATTCGGGCCGTTTTGCAATATGCGTGGAGCAGATGTTATGCGTCAGAAACTTGTTGTTGGTAACTGGAAGATGTACGGGCGCCTCGAGCGCAACCGGACTTTGCTTGAAGGTGTGTTGAGCGGGGTGCGCGATCTGACGCAAGCTGCTTATGGGGTGTGCGTACCCTATCCCTATCTGGCGCAGGCGCAGGTAATGCTGCAGGGCAGTAATGTGGCCTGGGGGGCGCAAAATCTGAGCCAGCATGAAGAGGGTGCTTTCACGGGTGCAGTTGCGCCCGGTATGCTGGTCGACTTTGGTTGTCGCTATGTCATCATCGGTCATTCCGAGCGGCGGGCGTTGTTTCATGAAAGCAACGATATTGCTGCAGCCAAATTCGATGCGGCTATCAAGGCCGGCATGACACCGATTTTCTGTGTGGGTGAAACTCTGGTTGAACGCGAATCCGGCGTGACCGAGCAGGTTGTGGCGCGCCAGCTTGACGTGGTCTTGAATCACGTGGGTGCGGCTGCGGTCGCCAAGTCGGTTATCGCCTATGAACCTGTTTGGGCTATTGGCACCGGCAAGACGGCTACGCCGGAACAGGCGCAGGCAGTGCATGCCTTCATCCGTGCCCAAGTTGCGCAATTGGACGAGCAGACCGCCCAAGCGTTGTGTATACTCTACGGCGGCAGCGTCAAGCCAAATAATGCCGAGCAGCTGTTTGCCATGCCTGATATCGATGGTGGTCTGATTGGCGGTGCGTCCTTGGTGGCGGAAGATTTTGTAGCTATCTGCAGCGCGGCAAATGCGGCGGCAGCCGGTTAAGTTTTTTTGGGGTTGAGATTGGAAACACTGGTTTGGGTAGTGCATGTTCTGACGGCGGTTGTGCTGATTGGGTTGGTGCTGTTGCAGCACGGTAAGGGAGCCGACATGGGTGCGGCCTTCGGTACCGGTTCTGCCGGCAGTCTGTTTGGATCAAGCGGTTCGGCGAATTTTCTGAGTCGTAGCACTGCGGTGGCGGCGACGGTATTTTTTGTGACCAGTCTGACTTTGACCTACCTGTATTCCCATGTGGATCAGCCTCAGGGTGTGATGGATCGTGTGGCACCAGTTGCGGCAGATCAGGCAGCGCCTTCGGCGCCGGTCGGAATTCCTGATGACTCAAAGTTGAGGGAGATTCCGAAGTAGCCTTGGTTATGTTTGTTGTGCTGTGCCGATGTGGTGAAATTGGTAGACACGCTATCTTGAGGGGGTAGTGGCGAAAGCCGTAGCAGTTCGAGTCTGCTCATCGGCACCAGAATATTAGGTGGTAAAACGGGGCGAACCTGCCCCCAGAAAAATTATAGACAAAGCGATTTCGGGCAATCCGAAAATCGACACTGGCAGAGAGAGGGGAGCTCGATGTTAGAAAACTATTTTCCGGTGCTGTTGTTTATTGGTGTCGGTATTGTCATGGGAGTCTTGCCCCTGCTGCTCGGGAGGATTCTAGGTCCTTATCGTCCGGATAATCAAAAACTTTCCCCCTACGAGTGTGGGTTCGAGGCTTTCGAGGATGCGCGCATGAAATTCGATGTGCGTTTCTACCTCGTGGCGATCCTCTTCATTCTTTTCGATCTTGAAATTGCTTTCCTGTTCCCCTGGGCGATCGTGCTTAAGGAGATCGGAACCTTCGGCTTTGTTTCGATGATGATTTTCCTGGCCATTCTGGTGGTCGGCTTTATCTATGAGTGGATGAAAGGGGCGCTGGAATGGGAATAGAAGGCGTGCTGCCGAAGGGGATTGTGACCACTTCGATCGATACTGTTATCAACTATGCGCGGACCGGTTCGCTGTGGCCGATGACATTCGGTTTGGCCTGCTGTGCGGTCGAGATGATGCATGCGGCGCTACCGCGTTATGACCTTGATCGCTTTGGCGCCGGGGCTTTTCGTCCCAGTCCGCGGCAGTCCGACGTGATGATCGTTGCGGGAACGTTGTGCAACAAGATGGCGCCGGCGTTGCGCAAGGTCTATGACCAGATGGCGGAGCCGCGCTGGGTGATCTCCATGGGTTCCTGCGCAAACGGCGGCGGTTACTATCACTATTCCTACTCTGTTGTGCGTGGCTGTGACCGAATCGTCCCGGTCGATATCTATGTGCCGGGCTGCCCGCCCACGGCTGAAGCGCTGCTGTACGGTGTGATTCAGCTGCAGAACAAGATCAAGCGCACCAATACCATCGCGCGAGGCTGACCATGGCAACCGATCTCAATACACTCGCAAATCATCTGACCGACGCGCTGCAGGATGGCGTTGTCAGCCTGGAAGAGCGCCTGGGAGAATTGACGCTGGTCATTGGCGCGCGCGGCATGCTGGACGCAATGACACAGCTGCGCGACAACTCGGCGCTGGGTTTTGAGCAACTGATCGATGTTTGCGGTATCGATTATTCAGCTTACGGCAGCGAAACTACAGAGGATGGGCGCTACCTGCCCGATGGCGAAATGTCTGCCGGATTCCCGGCGCGTTTTGCGGCGGTTTACCATCTGCTTTCCGTTAAACATAACGTGCGTCTGCGGGTTCGCGTATTTGCCGAAGATGACGAAATGCCGATGCTGGATTCGGTAACGGCGATATGGCCTGTGGCAAACTGGTTCGAGCGCGAGGCGTTCGATCTTTATGGCATCGTGTTTGTGGGGCACCCTGATTTGCGTCGCATCCTGACCGATTACGGTTTTGCGGGTAATCCGTTCCGCAAGGATTTCCCGCTGTCCGGTCATGTCGAGATGCGTTACGACGCCGATCAGAGGCGCGTGGTTTACGAACCGGTCAGTATCGATCCCCGCGAGATCACGCCGCGGACTGTCCGCGAAGAGAATTTCGGTCGCCAATAGACGGGATACAGAGAGACTGCAATGGCTGAGATCAAGAATTACACAATGAACTTCGGACCGCAGCATCCTGCTGCGCACGGTGTGTTGCGTCTAGTGTTGGAACTGGATGGTGAGGTGGTGGAACGTGCCGACCCACACATCGGGTTATTGCACCGCGCCACGGAAAAGTTGGCCGAGCACAAGACCTTCCTGCAGACCGTGCCTTACATGGATCGACTCGATTACGTCTCCATGATGTCCAACGAGCACGCCTATGTCATGGCGGTGGAAAAACTGGCCGGTATCGAAGTGCCGATCCGTGCCCAGTACATCCGCGTAATGTATGACGAAATTACTCGCATTCTGAATCATCTGTTGTGGCTGGGCGCGGTGGGCATCGATCTTGGTGCCATGACCATGTTCTTCTACACCTTCCGCGACCGGGAAGATCTGGTGGACTGCTATGAGGCGGTTTCCGGTGCGCGCATGCATGCGGCCTACTATCGTCCGGGCGGTGTCTATCGCGATCTGCCGGATTCGATGGCGCAGTATATGGAGAGCAAGGTGCACGGCGCCGCTGCCGTTAAGCGCATGAACGAAAACCGGCAGGGTTCGCTGCTGGATTTCCTGGAAGACTTCATCAATCGTTTCCCCAAACATATCGACGAATTTGAAACGCTGCTCACCGATAATCGGATCTGGAAGCAGCGGACGGTTGGCATCGGTGTAGTTACCCCCGAGCGCGCGCTGGCGCTGGGTTTCACCGGGCCGATGTTGCGTGGCTCCGGCATTGTCTGGGATCTGCGCAAGAAACAGCCATACGAAGTTTACGACCGGCTCGACTTCGATATTCCGGTAGGCGTGGAAGGCGACTGTTACGACCGTTATCTCGTGCGTGTCGAGGAAATGCGCCAGTCGGTGCGGATCATCAAGCAATGTATCGACTGGCTGCGCGTCAATCCCGGTCCGGTCATGGCCGAGAACCACAAGTTCACGCCGCCGTCGCGCGAGTCGATGAAGCAGAATATGGAAGAGCTGATCCATCACTTCAAGCTGTTCTCCGAGGGTATGCACGTGCCCGCAGGCGAGGCCTATGCAGCCGTTGAGCATCCCAAGGGTGAATTTGGTATTTACCTGGTATCCGATGGCGCCAACAAGCCGTATCGCATGAAAATCCGCGCGCCCGGTTTCGCGCATTTGTCCAGCCTGGATGAAATGTCGCGCGGCCACATGATTGCCGATGTGGTGGCGCTGATCGGTACGCAGGATATCGTTTTTGGAGAGGTGGACCGCTGATGCTTTCCCAACAGATAACCGCGCTCGTCGACAAAGAGCTGAAGAAATATCCCGCCGACCAGCGCCAGTCTGCGGTTATGGCCGCGCTGCGTTTTGTGCAGGACGAAAAAGGCTGGATTTCCACCGATGACATGGCGGATGTCGCCGACTATCTCGGCATGCCGAAAATGGCGGTGTACGAGGTCGCGACTTTCTATCACATGTACAACCTGAAGCCGATGGGTCGGCACATGATTACCGTGTGCACGAATCTTTCCTGCACGCTGTGCGGCGCGCTCGATACTGTGGCGTACATCGAATCCAGGTTGGGGATCAAGCTGGGCGAGGTGACTCCGGATGGCAAATATGGCCTGCGCGAAGGCGAGTGTATGGGCGCGTGCAAGGATGCGCCGGTGTTAACGCTGAACAACAGAAAGTTGTGTGCGCGCATGACTAAAGAAGAAATCGATAAAACTCTGGCGGAGCTCGATAAATCATGAGAGGCCCAGTAATTTTAACCACGATGGAGTTCGACCAGCCCTGGACGCTGGAAAACTATCTCAAGGTGGGCGGCTATCAGGCGCTGCGCAAGATACTCACGGAAAAAATGTCACCCGAGGCGATTATTGCCGAGGTCAAATTGTCCGCGTTGCGCGGGCGGGGGGGGGCGGGGTTTCCCACCGGTCTGAAGTGGAGCTTCATGCCGAAGAATTACAACGGCGAAAAATACATTGTCTGCAATACCGACGAAGGCGAGCCTGGTACCTGCAAGGACTGGGATATCCTGCTGTACAACCCGCACCTGTTGATCGAAGGCATGGCAATCGCGGCTTATACGATGGGTGTCAAAACCGGTTACAACTACGTGCACGGCGAGATTTTTGAGGCCTATGAACGCATGGAAGAAGCTTGCGAGGCGGCACGTGCAGCGGGCTATCTGGGCGATAACATTATGGGAGCAGGTTTCAGTTTTGACCTGCATAACCATCTGGGTTATGGCGCCTATATCTGCGGTGAGGAAACGGCCCTGCTTGAGTCCATTGAAGGCAAGAAAGGCCAGCCGCGCTTCAAGCCGCCATTCCCGGCAAATTTTGGTTTGTACGGCAAGCCAACCACGATCAACAATACCGAAACTTTTGCCAGCATTCCTTACATCATCAACCATGGCGGGCAGAAGTTTCTGGAGTTGGGTAAGCCCAATAATGGTGGCACCAAACTGTTCTCAGTGTCCGGTCATGTGAATAATCCGGGTAACTTCGAAGTGCCGATGGGAACACCGTTCAGCGAGCTGCTGGCGATGGCGGGGGGCGTGCGTACCGGGCATAAGTTGAAGGCGGTGATCCCCGGCGGATCCTCAATGCCGGTGCTTCCGGGCGAGATCATGATGGATCTGACCATGGATTACGATTCAATCGCCAAGGCGGGTTCCGGACTGGGTAGTGGCGCGGTGATCGTCATGGACGACACGACCTGTATGGTGCGTGCGCTGGAGCGGCTGTCGTATTTCTATCACGAGGAATCCTGCGGTCAGTGTACGCCGTGCCGCGAGGGAACGGGCTGGCTCTATCGCATGGTGCATCGCATCGAGCATGGCGAGGGACGCATGGAAGATCTCGACTTGTTGCTCAGCGTGGGTGACAACATTGCCGGTCGCACGATCTGTGCGCTGGGCGAAGCGGCGGTCTGGCCGGTGCAGGGAATGCTGCGCCATTTCCGCGACGAATTTGAATATCACATCGAACACAAGCGCTGCTTGGTGTAGGGGTGGGGTGAGTAATGATCAAAATTGAGATTGATGGCAAGCAGGTAGAGGTCGAACGCGGTGCCACCGTGATGGATGCGGCGCGCAAGGCGGGTATCCATATTCCGCATTTTTGCTATCACAAGAAATTGTCGATTTCGGCCAATTGCCGCATGTGCCTGGTTGAGGTGGAAAAAGCACCGAAGCCTTTGCCTGCTTGCGCCACGCCGACAGCCGAGGGGATGAAAGTGCATACCCATTCGGCGATGGCCGTGAAGGCGCAGCAAGGCGTGATGGAATTCCTCCTGATCAATCACCCGCTGGATTGCCCGATCTGCGATCAGGGGGGCGAATGTATGTTGCAGGACGAGGCCATGGGCTACGGCGGTTCGGCATCCCGGTATACCGAAGAGAAGCGTGTGGTCAAGCCAAAGAGCATTGGGCCACTGATCTCGACCGAGGAAATGAGTCGCTGCATCCAGTGCACCCGCTGCGTGCGTTTTGGCCAGGAAATCGCCGACATGATGGAGCTGGGCATGGCCTTCCGTACCGAGCATTCGGAGATCATGACCTTTGTGAACAGTACGGTGGACTCCGAGCTGTCCGGCAATATGATCGACCTGTGCCCGGTTGGTGCGCTGACCAGCAAACCTTATCGCTATACCGCCCGCAGCTGGGAATTGTCACGCCGCAAATCCATCAGTCCGCACGACGGACTGGGCAGCAACCTCGCCGTACAGATCAAGAATAATCGCGTGATCCGGGTGACTCCGGTTGAGAATGAGGCGATCAACGAATGCTGGCTGTCCGACAAGGATCGTTTCGCTTATGAGGGCTTGAATTCCACCGAACGACTGACTCAGCCTATGCTGAAGCAAAACGGCGAGTGGATCGAGGTGGAGTGGCAGGTGGCACTGGAATACGTCGCCAATGCGCTGAAGCAGGTCAAGAGCTCTGCAGGCGCCGAGCAGATTGCCGCGCTGGCCACGCCGAACAGCACGCTGGAAGAATTGTATCTGTTACAGAAATTGCTGAAGGGGCAAGGCAGTGGCAACGTTGATTTCCGCCTGCGCCAGTCCGACTTCAGTGCCGATGGCAAGCGCGCCGGCGCGCCGTGGTTGGGCATGCCGGTTGCTGAAATCAACAGCCGTGACCGTTTTCTCATCGTGGGCAGTTTTCTGCGCAAAGACCAGCCCTTGCTGGCGCAGCGTATCCGTCAGGCCGTCAAAGCGGGTGCGCACGCCAATATTGTCCACTCGGCCGACGATGCGCTGCTGATGAAAGCCAACAAGGCCATCGTGGCGCCCTCTGCATTGGCGGATCAGTTGGCGCAGATTTGCAAAGCGTTGGCTACGGCAAAAGGTCAGGCAGTTGCCGGCCTTGAGCGCGTGACTGTCGGCAGCGAAGCTGCTGCCATTGCCCGCAGCCTCGCTTCGGGCGAGCGTGTGGCCGTGCTGCTCGGTAATTTTGCGCAACAGCATCCACAGGCGGCACAACTGGCCGTATTGGCAGAACGCATTGCAGCGCTGTGTAGCGGGAATTTTGGCTTCCTGGGCGAAGCGGCCAACAGCGTCGGCGGATATCTGGCCGGAGCGCTGCCCGCTACGGACGGCATGAACGCTGCGCAAATGCTGGCCGCACCCCGCAAGGCGTACGTGCTGCTGAACGTTGAACCCGAGCTGGATTGCGCGGATTCGCAGCAGGCGATGGTTGCCATGCAGTCGGCTGATCTGGTTGTTGCCATGTCAGCCTACAAGCATCGTGCAACGGAATATGCCGATGTGCTGTTGCCTATTGCCCCATTCAGCGAAACCTCCGGTACGTTCGTGAGCACCGAAGGTCGCGTGCAAAGTTTTAAGGGAGCTGTGCGTCCGCTGGGCGATGCGCGGCCGGCTTGGAAAGTACTCCGTGTCCTGGGTAATCTGCTCGACTTGGCCGGGTTTGATCAGGACAGCAGTGAAGCTGTGCGTGATGAGGCATTGGGTGGGCAGGATGTAACGGGGCGCTTGAGTAATCACCTCGATTTGCCGCTACAGATTCAGGGTGGTACAGCCGGCCAGCAAGGGCTGCAACGCGTGGCCGATGTGCCGATTTATGCGACGGATGCCATTGTGCGTCGTGCCACCGCACTGCAGCAGACTGCCGATGCGGCCATGCCGGCGGCGCGTATGGCTGCCGCAGAATTGCAGCGGCTCGACATTCAGCCTGGCGCTAGCGTGAAGGTTAGCCAGGGGGGCAGTTCGGTACTGTTGGTGGCCAAGGCGGATGAAGGCGTGCCGGTCGGTTGCTTGCGCATCCCGACGGGATGTGCAGAAACAGCGGCGCTGGGGCCGATGTTTGGAACGATTACTGTGGAGCGGGCATGATGGAACTGCTGCAAACGCTGGAACAGACCGGACTGGAATTGCTCGGGCCCTTTTGGATGCCTGTCTGGACCGTGATCAAGATTTTTGCGATTGTGTTGCCGGTCATGGGTGGGGTGGCTTATCTCACTTTGGCGGAACGCAAAATCCTTGGTTTTATGCAACTGCGCCCGGGCCCCAACCGGGTAGGTTATTGGGGGCTGTTGCAGCCTCTGGCAGACGGGATCAAGCTGCTGCTCAAGGAGCTCATTATTCCGGCCGAGGCCAACAAGTTCCTGTTTGTCGCCGCGCCGGTGCTTGCGCTGGCGCCCGCGCTGGCGGCCTGGGCGGTGATTCCTTTTGGTGAAGGGATGGTCATCGCCGACGTGAATGCCGGGTTGTTGTATCTGCTGGCGATGACTTCGCTGGGTGTTTACGGCATCATCATCGCGGGTTGGGCATCCAATTCTAAATATGCATTTCTTGGCGCGCTGCGTTCGTCGGCCCAGATCGTTTCGTACGAGCTGGCCATGGGGTTTGCGCTGGTCTGCGTTTTGCTGGCCGCGCAAAGCATGAATGTCGGCGATATTGTGCGCGGGCAAAATAACGGTTACGGACTGATGGGCTGGTATTTCATTCCGCTGTTCCCGATGTTTGTGGTGTATTTCATCGCCGGTGTGGCGGAAACAAACCGGGCGCCTTTTGATCTGGCAGAAGATGAGTCGGCGATCGTGGCAGGTTTCCATACCGAATATTCCGGCATGGGCTTCGCGTTGTTCTTTCTGGCGGAATACGCCAACATGATCCTGATTGCCGCACTGACGACGGTGATGTTCCTGGGCGGCTGGCTATCTCCGGTGCCGTTCCTGCCGGATTCCATTGTGTGGATGCTGGCCAAGATGTCCTTCATGTTGTTCCTGTTCCTGTGGTTCCGCGCGACCTTCCCGCGTTACCGCTATGACCAGCTGATGCGATTGGGCTGGAAAGTCTTCATTCCGCTGACTCTGGTGTGGGTCGTGGTTGTGGCTGCATGGATGCAGACACCGTATTGGCTGTGGTAAGCAGCGGGAGATAACACATGAGCAAACTGGTGAAATTTTTCAAAAGCTTCCTCCTGCTTGAGCTGCTGAAGGGGATGTCGGTGACGGGGCGTTATTTCTTTGCGCGCCACATTACTGTGGAATATCCGGAGGAAAAGACGCCGCAGGGATTCCGTTTTCGCGGGCTGCATGCACAGCGCCGCTATGCCAACGGTGAAGAGCGATGCATTGCCTGCAAACTCTGTGAGGCGGTTTGTCCGGCACTGGCCATCAAGATCGAGGTGGCCGAGCGCGAGGATGGTTCGCGTCGTACCAGCCTGTACGACATCGATCTGACCAAATGTATTTTCTGTGGGTTCTGTGAAGAGTCCTGCCCGGTGGATGCGATTGTGGAAACTCGTGTGTTTGAGTATCACGGCGAGAATCGTGGCGACCTCTATTACACCAAGTCCATGTTGCTTGCGAATGGCGACAAACATGAGGCGCAAATTGCCCGGGACCGCTTGGCGGATGCCCAATATCGATAAGAAGGTGGCCGAGAAATGACTGTTGAAACGATCGTGTTCTACCTGTTTGCCGCGTTGACGGTGTTTGCCGGTCTGCGCGTGATTACCGCGCGCAACCCCATGCATGCTGTGCTGTTCCTCGTGCTCGCCTTTGTGGCGTCGGCCGGTATCTGGATGTTGCTGGAAGCCGAATTCCTCGCCATTACCTTGGTGCTGGTTTATGTGGGGGCGGTGATGGTGCTGTTCCTGTTCGTTGTGATGATGCTGGATATCAATCTGGTACGTTTGCGCGAAGGATTCTGGCGCTGGTTTCCGGTGGGCTTGCTGCTTGCCGGTCTCATGGTATTTCAGATGATCTGGGTGCTGGGCGGGATGGATGGGATCAGCGGTATCGAGCCGGTGAAGCATGCGGCGGATTACAGCAATACCAAAGAGCTGGGTCGCCTGATTTACACCGACTACGTTTATGCTTTTGAGCTGGCCGCTGTGCTGCTGCTTATTGCGATGGTCGCGGCGATTGCCTTGACCCTGCGCCGGCGCAAGGATGCCAAGTCTCAGGTGGTGGGACGGCAGATTGCGGTCAAGCGCAATGACCGCGTACGTATCGTCAGCGTCCCTGCCGAGCCGAAACAGCCGGTAGTGACGGAATAATTTCAGGGAGCGAGAAGAACGACATGTTGACCCTATCCCATTATCTGGTGCTGAGTGCCATCCTGTTCGCGATCAGCGTGGTGGGCATCTTCCTGAACCGGAAAAATCTCATCGTGCTGCTCATGGCGATCGAAATGATGCTACTTGCCGTGAATACCAATTTCGTGGCGTTTTCGCATTATCTGAATGATACGGCGGGGCAGGTTTTTGTCTTTTTCATCCTGACAGTTGCGGCGGCTGAAGCGGCTATTGGCCTGGCCATTCTGGTGGTGCTGTTCCGCAACCTGAACACGATCAACGTCGATGATCTCGATAGCCTGAAGGGATAATGGCATGAGCATGCAAAATCTTTATTTGACGGTTCCGCTGGCGCCCCTGTTGGGTGCCATCGTGGCCGGACTGTTCGGCAAGTGGATAGGTCGCACTTGGTCGCATCGCATCACCATTGCCATGGTCGCGGTATCGTTTGCAGCAGCGGTGGCTATTTTCAATGATGTGCTGGCCGGCAACACGTTTAATGGCTCTGTTTATACCTGGCTGACCTCGGGTGATACCAGTTTTCAGGTGGGCTTCCTGATCGACAAATTGACCGCGACCATGATGCTGGTTGTGACTTTTGTCTCGCTGATGGTTCACATCTATACCATTGGCTATATGGAAGAGGATCCCGGATACCAGCGTTTCTTCAGCTATATTTCGCTGTTCACTTTCTCCATGCTGATGCTGGTGATGGCTAACAACTTCATGCAGTTGTTCTTCGGCTGGGAAGCGGTGGGTCTCGTGTCTTATCTGCTGATCGGATTCTGGTACACACGTCCGACGGCGATTTATGCCAACCTCAAGGCTTTTCTGGTCAATCGTGTAGGGGACTTCGGCTTCCTGCTCGGTATCGGGCTGGTGCTGATGATTTTCGGTACGCTGGACTACGCCGCCGTATTTGCCAACGCCGCCGCGCATATTGAGGACGTCGCGCCGATTCCCGGTATGTCGGTCAATCTGCTAAGTGCGATCTGCATTCTGCTGTTCATCGGCGCGATGGGCAAATCGGCGCAGTTTCCGCTGCATGTGTGGCTGCCGGATTCCATGGAAGGTCCGACCCCGATCTCCGCGTTGATCCACGCAGCGACCATGGTGACTGCCGGTATCTTTATGGTGGCGCGCATGTCGCCACTTTACGAGCTTTCCGAAACCGCGCTGTCGTTCGTGATGGTCATAGGCGCGATTACCGCGCTGTTCATGGGCTTCCTCGGCATCATCCAAAACGACATCAAACGCGTGATTGCTTACTCGACGCTGTCGCAGCTGGGCTATATGACGGTGGCATTGGGTGCTTCCGCTTACTCGGTGGCGATTTTCCACCTGATGACGCATGCCTTCTTCAAGGCGCTGTTGTTTCTCGCGGCTGGTAGCGTGATTATCGCGATGCATCATGACCAGGACATCCGCAACATGGGCGGCCTGAAGAAATATATGCCGATCACCTGGATTACTTCGCTGATCGGCTCGCTGGCGCTGATCGGCACGCCGTTCTTTTCGGGCTTCTACTCCAAGGACAGCATTATCGAAGCTGTCGCGCTTTCACATCTGCCGGGCGCGGGTTTTGCCTACTTCGCTGTGGTAGCCGGTGTGTTTGTGACCGCGTTCTACTCCTTCCGCATGTACTTCCTGGTGTTCCACGGCGAGGAGCGCTTCGGCAAGGTGCACCACCATGATGCCCATGCTGACGACGATGCTCATGCTGACGAGCATCACCACGGTCTGGCGCCGGGACAAAAACCGCATGAAACACCCTGGGTGGTGTGGCTCCCGCTGGTGCTGCTGGCATTTCCCTCGGTATTCATCGGATACATCGCGATCGAGCCCATGCTCTATGGCGGTTTCTTTGGCGATGCGATCTACACGCTGGCACCCAATCCGGTGATGGATGAAATGCGTCATGAATTCCATGGCCCGGTTGCGATGGCGTTGCATTCGCTGGGGACGCTGCCACTGTGGCTGGCCGTTGCCGGTGTGGTAAGTGCCGGATATTTCTATCTCAAGCGACCGGATATCCCGGCCATGATTCAGAAGCGCTTCCAGTTTCTCTATACCCTGCTGGACAACAAGTATTACTTCGACCGCTTCAATGATTGGTTCTTCGCGGGCGGTGCCCGGGGTGCCAGTAGTTTCCTGTGGAAATTTGGCGACGTCAAACTGATCGACGGCTGGATCGTGAATGGTTCGGCGCGGCTGGTGGGCGCATTCTCCGGGGTGGTGCGTCACCTGCAATCCGGTTACATCTATCACTATGCGTTTCTCATGATCGTCGGCGTTTTTGTGCTGCTGAGCGTGCGCAATTGGCTTGAATAAGGAATGACAGCATGACTGTGTTTGGACTCCCCATACTAAGCGTCGCAATCTGGTTGCCTATCATTTTTGGGCTGCTTGTACTTGCGACGGGCGACGACAAGAATGCGCCATTGGCACGGATACTGGCGCTGATCGGTTCGGTGCTCGGTTTCCTCGTCACGATTCCGCTCTATACCCGCTTTGCAGTTGACACGTCTGAGATGCAATTCGTCGAGATGCATGACTGGATTGCGCGCTTCAATATCCACTATCACCTTGGGGTCGATGGTATTTCTGTTCTATTTATTATCCTGACGGCATTTTTTACCCCCATCGTTGTGATCGCGGGGTGGCAGGTTATCGAGAAACGCGTGGCACAGTACATGGCTGCGTTCCTGATCATGTCTGGCATCATGATCGGCGTATTCGCCGCGCTCGACGCGGTGCTGTTCTATGTGTTCTGGGAGGCCATGCTGATTCCGATGTTTCTCATCATCGGGGTCTGGGGCGGCCCGAACCGGGTCTATGCCGCAGTTAAATTCTTCCTGTATACCCTGTTGGGTTCGCTGCTGATGCTGGTGGCGCTGATCTATCTTTATAACCAGACCGGCGGCAGCTTCTCAATTCTGGATTTTCATCAGGTCGAGATTCCGATGACAGCCCAGATCCTGATTTTCGGCGCGTTCTTTTTCGCCTTTGCCGTCAAGGTCCCGATGTTTCCGGTGCATACTTGGTTGCCGGATGCACACGTGGAAGCACCGACAGGCGGCTCGGTAGTTTTGGCGGCGATCATGCTGAAGGTGGGGGCTTACGGCTTCCTGCGTTTCTCCATGCCCATTGCCCCGGATGCCAGCCATTATCTGGCCGGGCTGATGATTGCGTTGTCGCTGATTGCGGTCATTTATATCGGCCTGGTTGCGCTGACCCAGACCGACATGAAGAAGCTCGTGGCGTATTCCTCCATTTCGCATATGGGGTTTGTGACGCTAGGGTTCTTTATTTTCAACGCCTATGGGATCGAAGGTGCATTGTTGCAAATGATCTCGCACGGTTTTGTCTCCGGCGCGCTCTTCCTGTGTATTGGCGTGCTGTATGACCGCGTGCATTCCCGTAATATTGCGGACTACGGTGGGGTGGCAAACACGATGCCGGTATTCGCGGCCTTCTTCATGCTGTTCGCAATGGCCAATAGCGGGTTGCCGGGTACCAGTGGTTTCGTGGGTGAATTCATGGTGATTCTGGGCGCTGTGAAGGTGAATTTCTGGTATGCATTTGCCGCCGCGTTGACCCTCATTTTTGGTGCCGCCTACACGCTGTGGATGTACAAACGGGTGATTTTTGGCGCAGTTGCCAATTCGCATGTGGCGGAATTGACCGATCTGAGTTCACGGGAAAAACTGATGTTTGCAGTACTTGCGATTGCAGTGCTGGTGATGGGCCTGTATCCGCTGCCCTTCAGCGAAATCATGCATGTATCGGTCAACGACTTGCTCGTGCATGTGGCGCGTTCCAAGCTTCCGCTATAAAGGCTAATCCGAGGTAAATATGAACATGGATTTGATGACCAATCTGATGCCTGCGAGCGCAGAAATTTTCCTGCTGTGCATGGTGTGTGTGATCCTGATTGCTGATCTGCTTATCAATCAGCAGGGCAGGATGCTAACCTACATGCTGGCGCAGCTGACGCTGCTCGGATGCTCTGTGATTACGGTGGGCACTCACGAGCCGGGCGTGGTTTTTGCCTTCAATAACTTGTTCGTCGACGACCTCATGTCTGATGTCCTCAAGCTGCTGACCTATCTGGCGGTATCGATGATGCTGGTGTATTCGCGGCAGTACCTGATGGTGCGCAATCTATTTAGCGGCGAGTTTATCGTGCTGACCCTGTTTGCCACGCTCGGCATGATGGTCATGATCTCGGCAAACCATTTTCTCTCGCTTTATCTCGGTCTCGAGATTCTGTCACTATCGATGTATGCGATGGTGGCACTGCAGCGTGATTCGGCCGTGGCGACGGAAGCGGCGATGAAATACTTCGTTCTGGGTGCACTGGCTTCCGGTTTGCTGCTCTACGGCATGTCCATGCTTTATGGCGCGACAGGTTCGCTGGAACTGGGCGTGATATCCAATGCCATTCAGTACGGGGTGGCTGACAAGAATTTGATGGTTTTCGGTCTGGTGTTCATCGTGTCGGGGCTGGCGTTCAAGCTGGGTGTTGTTCCGTTCCACATGTGGGTGCCGGATGTGTACCATGGCGCGCCGACCGCCATGACGATGCTGATCGGCTCCGCACCCAAGCTGGCGGCGTTTGCCTTTGCAACCCGAATTCTGGTCGAGGGGCTGCAACCGCTGGTGGAGCACTGGTCAGGCATGCTGATCATCCTGTCCGTTGCCTCCATGGCAATTGGTAATCTGACCGCGATTGCCCAGACCAATATCAAGCGTATGTTTGCCTATTCGACCATCGCCCACATGGGCTTCCTGCTGTTGGGATTGCTAAGTGGTGGCGTCGAGGGTTATGGCTCCGCGATGTTCTATGCCGTGATTTATGTGCTGATGTCGCTCGGTGGCTTCGGCATGATCATGCTGCTATCGCGCGAAGGCTTTGAAGCTGACACGCTGAACGATTTCAAGGGACTGAATCAGCGTAGCCCGTGGCTTGCTTTTATGATGTTGCTGCTGATGTTTTCCATGGCGGGCGTGCCGCCGACGGTGGGTTTCTACGCCAAGTTTTCCGTGCTGAACGCTGTGGTTCAGGCGGGTTATCTGTGGCTGGCGGTGGCTGCCGTGCTGTTCTCGCTGATTGGGGCGTTCTACTACCTCAGGATCGTTAAGCTGATGTACTTCGATGCGCCGGAAAGTCACGCGCCGATCCATTGCAGTCAGGATTCCGCTTTGCTGATCAGTATTAACGGTGTTGGTGTGCTGGCGCTGGGTTTGCTCCCGGGCGCATTGATGTCCATTTGCGCGGTTTCCGTTCAACAATCTCTGCTGTTGTTCTGACCGAACTGCGCGATCCGTAATTGATGCTGACAACTCCCGCCGATGCGGGAGTTGTTGTTTACAGATGATGAAAATACGAAATTCTGGAGGGGAAGCATACATGGACTTGAAAGAAACCCAGCTCGACAGCGTTGTTGTGTACGAAGGCAGCTTCATGCAGGTCCGCAAGGACAGAATCACGCTGCCCGATGGCCGGGAATCCAGCAGGGAATATATTACCCATCCGGGAGCCGTCGCTGTGCTCGCATTGCTCGACAACGGCAATTTGCTGATGGAACGCCAGTACCGTTATCCGCCGCAGCGGGAATTTATTGAATTGCCTGCCGGGAAAATCGACGACGGCGAAGATATCCTGATTACGGCGCAGCGGGAACTGCTGGAAGAGACCGGCTATGCCGCCGACGAGTGGATCCATCTGACGACTGCCTGGCCCTGCATCGGTTACGCGGACGAGCGCATGGAATATTTCCTGGCCCGTGGCTTGCGCCATCACGGAGGCAACTTGGATGACGGTGAGTTTCTCGAAGTGTTTGAGTTGTCGCTGGCGGATGCCCTGCAATGGATACGCGAGGGCAAAATCAACGAGAGCAAAACCATCGTGGGGCTGTTCTGGCTGGATAAATATCTGAATCAGTGGCAAGTTTGATGCACCGTTATGGTGCCATTTTCGGGCCATTTTGGATTGTTGTGCACCAGTTTGGAGAACGCTGCGGCGCTTGATTTATCTGTGGATCTAATAACGCTTTGGTTTTCAATCTATCGCACAAGTGGAACGTTTTTTGCTTTTAGACCTCCGGTTAATTTAAGGGGCATGTAATGGAGGCGATGAAATATAGTCAGGACGTTTTGTTTGTTTTGCTGGGCGCTATTATGGTGCTGGCGATGCATGCGGGATTTGCATTCCTGGAGCTGGGCACGGTCCGCAAGAAAAACCAGGTCAATGCGCTCGTCAAAATTCTCAGTGACCTTGCCGTATCGGCTATTGCCTATTTCTTCATCGGTTACGGTCTTGCCTACGGCACGCACTTTTTTCATGACGCGGCACAACTCGCTGACAAAAACGGCTATGACCTGGTCAAGTTTTTCTTCCTGATGACTTTTGCGGCGGCAATCCCGGCGATTGTTTCCGGTGGTATTGCCGAACGTTCCAGATTTAACCCGCAGCTCGTGGCCACCTTTATGCTCGTTGGATTTATTTACCCGTTTTTTGAGGGTATCGCCTGGAATGGTGGCTTGGGCGTACAGGATTGGCTGAAAAATACTTTCGGTGCGCCTTTTCACGATTTTGCGGGTTCGGTCGTTGTCCACGCTGTGGGCGGCTGGATCGCGCTCGCAGCCGTACTGATTCTGGGCGCCCGCAAAGGCCGCTACACTAAGGAAGGACGAATTTCAGCGCACCCGCCTTCAAGTATTCCTTTTTTGGCTCTGGGGGCCTGGATACTGACCGTGGGCTGGTTCGGATTCAATGTAATGAGCGCACAAACTATCGCGGGCATCAGCGGCTTGGTTGCGGTGAACTCGCTCATGGCGATGGTGGGGGGGACGCTGGCTGCGCTCTGGTTTGGCAAGAGCGACCCAGGGTTTGTGCATAACGGCCCGCTTGCGGGCCTGGTCGCTATATGCGCGGGTTCGGATGTAATGCACCCGATAGGTGCGCTGGCCGTGGGTGCGATTGCCGGTGGAATGTTTGTGCTTCTGTTTACCCTGACCCAGAATCGCTGGAAGATTGACGATGTGCTGGGTGTTTGGCCGCTACACGGCTTGTGTGGCGCGTGGGGCGGTGTTGCTGCCGGGATTTTTGGGAGTCAGACGCTCGGCGGCATCGGTGGCGTCAGTCTCTATTCACAAATAATCGGCACACTGATGGGTATCGGTATTGCCTTTGTTGGGGGCTATCTGGTGTACGGGCTGCTTCATCGCATGGTTGGTATTCGTCTCGATGCTGAAGAGGAGTTCAACGGTGCCGATCTGACGATTCATAAAATTACCGCGACTCCGGATCGTGAAACGGGCTGGTAAGTACATCGGGAAATATCCACGAGACGGCATCATCGTCGACACACAGATGTAACCGGTGCGCTCAAGATTGGGGGCGAGCTTTCGACGCCCTCATAGTTCGCCACTACACCCCGGTTGGCGAAATGCATCAGATTTAATAGCACTTGAAAACGGTTTGATATGCCCCATATCAACGCCCGTGACCCTTGGGTTCAGAATGCCACTAAAGCCGCGATGCGGCATTCTGCCTCGCGATAAGCGCCGAGGTACACTGTGCGGCATTTTTATCCGGAGAAGAGTATTCATGAAACGTATTTTCCTGTTCGTTGTAACCAACCTGGCGGTGCTGGTGGTGATCAGTTTTACCCTGCGATTGCTGGGTGTGGATCGCTGGCTGACCGAAACGGGAGGCATTGATTTCGGCGCCTTGCTGGTTTTATCTGCCGTCATTGGTTTTGCCGGCTCCATTGTGTCGCTGCTCATGTCCAAATGGTCGGCGAAACGCATGGTCGGCGCGCAGGTAATCGAGCAGCCCAATGACCCCACCGAGCGTTGGTTGGTGGAGACCGTGAAGCGCCAGGCGCAGGCAGCCGGCATCGGCATGCCCGAAGTGGCGATTTACGATGCGCCCGATGTCAACGCTTTTGCCACCGGCTGGAACCGTAATGCTGCGCTGGTTGCGGTCAGCACCGGCCTACTCAATAGCATGAGCCGTGACGAGGCCGAAGCTGTGCTGGCACACGAAGTCAGTCATGTTGCGAACGGCGACATGGTAACGCTGGCGCTGATTCAGGGAGTGGTCAACACCTTCGTGATTTTCCTCTCCAAACTGTTCGGCTATTTTGTGGATCGCGTGTTGCTCAAAAATGATGGCCGTGACGGTCCGGGCATTGGCATGTTTGCTGCAGAAATTGTGGCGCAGCTGGTGTTGGGAATTCTGGCGAGCACGATCGTGATGTGGTTCTCGCGTCAGCGTGAATTCCGCGCGGATGCCGGTGGCGCCAGCTTGGCCGGACGTGAAAAGATGATTGCCGCACTGCAGCGTTTAAAGCTCAATCACGAGCAGGCAACGCTACCGGAACAAATGTCCGCTTTCGGGATTTCCGGGGGGCGAGCCTTTGCGAAACTGTTTATGACCCATCCTCCGCTTGATGAGCGCATCGAGGCGCTGCGCAACCTGCGTTAAGCTTGTGTGACAGGTAAATAAAAAGGCCCGCGCAATTGCGGGCCTTTTTATTTCAGTGGTTGCGCTGGGCGACCCAAATTTTCAGAACCTTGGGTGGCTCGAAGTTTTTTTCAGCCAGCGGAATTGTTTCTGCTATCCGAAGTGCGGGCTCGGGTGTGTGATCTTGCTGGCTAAGCGAAAAGTCCGGAATGGGTACTTTTTCGTGATCTATTGGTGCCGGTTCATGCACTGGAATATCTTCTTCCTCAAAATCCATGTCGTCATAATTCGGACGGGGCGGATTGCCGTCATACACTAGGCTTTGGCGACGTTGCATGTAGGCATCCCGGATAAGCTCATAACGATCAATAGCCGCACTATCAAACACTTTCTCCTGCTCAAACAGCTGGGCTCGGCGGTTGATGCCGCGGGTCAGATAGAGCTGGTTGCGTGTGCGCATATGGGTGACGCGACGCATCTGGCTGGGGCGGGTGTCTACATAAAAACCGATGCCGTCACGTACGGAGCTGGGACCTAGAACTGGTAGCACCAAGTAAGGGCCACTATTGACGCCCCAATAGCCCAGTGTCTGGCCAAAATCCTCATTGTGTTTTTCAAGCCGGTTCGCGATATCGAACAGGCCGAAGATGCCGAATGTGCTGTTGAAAATCACACGGGAACCATCAGAAGCGGCTTGGGCAAATTTGAATTGCAGCAGATCATTCAGCGTCACCACAATGTCATCCAGATTGGAGAAGAAATTACTCACCATGATTTTTCCGGGCGCTGGCATGACAGCATCGTAGCCCTGCGCAACCGGTTTTGCGACGGCACGATCCAGCGCATCGTTGAATTGATAAACGCTGCGATTCATAGGCTCAAACGGATCAGCCGGATTTTTTGCCGGTGAGGATGCACAGCCTCCCAGCATCAGCCCGGTGATGACGAAAAAAACGGAAGTTATTCTCATATATTAAGGAATGTGCGAGAAAAGTTATCGGTAGCGATTATAAGGATTTTCGGTGTGAAGCGGTGAGTCTCAGAGGCGGGGTGGCAGATCAAGTTCCCCGGTTAGCAAACTGAAATTGCCCCGATGACGTTCCGAGAAATAATGCTGCAAGGTGAATTTTACTGGGCGAAAGGCAAGGCTATCCCAGGGAATTTCATTCTCGCCAAACAATTGAACTTCCAGGCTTTCAGGCCCCGGGCCAAAGTCCAGATCAAGCAGCCGCGCGCGAAACAGCATGTGTACCTGATTGATGTAGGGCAGGCTGTACATCGAATACAGCGCGTCAATTTCAATCCGCGCGTTGGCTTCTTCAAGCGTTTCTCGTATGGCTGCTGCAGCCGTGCTTTCCCCGTTTTCCATGAAGCCTCCCGGCAGGGTCCACAAGCCATGCCGGGGCTCGATGGCACGGCGGCATAACAGCACCTTATCCTCCCAGACGGGCAGGGCGCCGATCACCATCTTCGGATTTTGGTAATGCACGATGCCGCAGGCGGTACAGATATGCCGGGGACGATCCTCGTCCGCGGGCGTGCGGAATTCAACCGGTGCGCCGCAGCTGGTGCAGAAATTTATTTCCAGAATTGCCACCAGGATTTCTGGGCGCGGATCGGTTGCTGCGGGCTTGCACCGTTAAGTGCCAGTATGCGTTTGGAATCGTCACGCAGCGTGGTCATACCCAGCTCGTCATAACCCTGCACCATAATTTCCAGCGCTTCTCGCGTGGCGGGGCTGTCGGGGTATTGCGCCAAAATACCCTCTGCGCGGTTGATCGCGGCAATTTGCGCACCGCGCCGCAGGTAGTAACGTGCCACATGCAGCTCATATTGGGCGAGCGCATTAATCAGGTAGCGCATGCGGATTTTGGCGTCCTCAGCGTATTTGCTGTTCGGATAACGTTGTACCAGCTCTTTGAATGCCATGAACGAAGCTTGGGTAGCTTTCGGGTCGCGCTCGGTCGGATCCTGTCCACCCAGTGATTTCAAGATGCCCATCTCGCCATTGAAGTTCGCCAATCCCTTGACGTAGTAGGCGTAATCAACATGCGGGTTGTTCGGATACTGCTTGATAAAGCGATCGGCCGCCGAGACCGCAGCTTCCGCTTCACCCTGGCGGTAATTGGCATAGGCGACCTCAAGCAGGGCCTGCTGGGCATAGCGTCCGTAGGGATAGCGGGACTGCAGGGATTCGTATAAACGGACAGCCTGATCATAATTGCCGTCATTAAGCTCAATCTTGGCCAGGCCGTAGATTTCCTCGGCCGATTGCTGGGTCGTGGGTGCGGAACCATCGGGCAGGGGATCGAGCAAACTGCAGGCACTCAACGTGAGCAGGAGGAAAACGGCTAAACTATGGCGCATGACTCAATCCGAAAAAAATTTGGCGAATTATAGCAAAGCTGGCCCTGAGACTGGCGATTCACGCGCAGAGCCCCCCGAAGTGGAGATTGTTGAAACGCTGCATTTTGTCGTCCCGGCAAATTGTGCCGGTCTGCGCCTCGATCAGGGACTCGCCCGGCTTATGCCTGAATACTCGCGCAGCCGTTTGCAACAATGGATAACACAAGGCCAGATCCATCTCGATGGCGTGGCGGTCATTGCCCGGCATAAGCTATGGGGCGGTGAAACGATTACCGTCATACCGCAGACACATCCTTCCGAACAGCCTTATCGGGCCGAGGAAATTGCGCTGGACATCGTATACGAGGATGACAGCCTGCTGGTGATCAACAAACCGGCCGGGCTGGTGGTACACCCGGGCAGCGGCAACTGGGAAGGGACGCTGCTCAATGCCCTGTTGCACCATTCGCCGGGATTGTCTGAGGTGCCGCGTGCCGGGATTGTGCACCGGCTGGACAAGGACACCAGCGGTCTGCTTGTGGTCGCCAAAACGATTGCCGCGCAAACCGCGTTGGTGCGACAGCTGCAGGCCCGCAGCGTGAAGCGCGAATATCTTGCGCTGGTCTGGGGCGCACTGACCCATGCCGGTCGGGTCGATGCGCCGATCGGCAGGCATCCCGCACAGCGCGTCAAAATGGCGGTCGTGGAAACGGGAAAGCCGGCCGTGACGCATTTTTCCCCGGAAGAACAATTTCCGGGCTGCACTTTGGTGCGCTGCCGTCTTGAGACCGGTCGTACCCACCAGATTCGGGTGCATATGGCGCATATCGGCCACGCACTGGTGGGTGACAGCACTTATCTCAAGGGCCCGGTAAAATGTCCGCCAGGCAGTCGATCCATCCTGCAGAATTTCCCCCGGCAAGCGTTGCATGCCACCCGGCTGGCAGTTATTCATCCGCAGACGGGTGACCGGGTGGAATGGCATGCGCCGCCGCCTTCCGACATGATGGATCTACTGGAACGTTTGCGCGAGGTCAGCGATGAATGTGAATGACGGGTTTAGGCCCGACTGGCCGGCACCTGCGAATGTCCGCAGCCTGCAAACTACGCGGCACGGCGGGGTCAGTGTTGCGCCCTACGACAGCCTGAATTTGGGTGATCATGTCGGCGACAACCCGCTTGCGGTGGCGCGTAACCGCCTGCTGCTAAATCGTGTTGTACCCAGCGAACCCGTCTGGCTGGAGCAGGTACACGGCACGCAAGTGATCAATGCTGATCTTGCCGGTTGTCGGCCGCGGGGCGATGCCGCCGTGGCGCGCCATGCCGGTTCGGTTTGTGTGGTGATGACGGCAGATTGTTTGCCGGTGTTGCTGTGTGATGAAACCGGTGCGGTGGTCGGTGCTGCGCATGCCGGCTGGCGCGGATTGTGTGATGGCGTGATTGAAGCGACCGTGCGCGAGATGAATGTTGCTCCCGAAAAACTGTTGGCCTGGCTCGGGCCTGCCATTAGCCAGCCTGCCTTCGAGGTTGGCGAGGAGGTGCGCGCAGCCTTCATGGTCAAGGATCCGCAAACCTCGGCAGCCTTCATTCCCGGCATGGACGGCAAGTGGCAGGCCGATCTTTACCGCTTGGCGCGGCGGCGGCTGCAGATGCTCGGCATTGAGCGGATTTATGGGGGTGAGTTTTGCACCTTTCGCGATCCACAACGTTTTTTCTCCTATCGCCGCGATGGCATCACCGGTCGCATGGGCTCGTTTATCTGGCTGGAATAGCCGGTATAATCGCCGCCCCGCATAATTGTCGTTATTCTCATGTCCGTCCTGCAGTGGATCGTTCTGGCCAGTTTCCTCGGTGGTGTACTTAGCGTTGCCAGTGCCGCGCTGTTTGCGCTGAATGCCCGCACGCACTGGGTCAATGCACTGGTCAGCTATGCGATCGGCGCGTTGCTGGGAGCGGTATTTCTCGACATTCTGCCCGAAGCGATTGAACAGTCCGGCAGTGCACCTCTGGTGAGTGGCACCGTCCTCGCCGGCATTTTGCTGTTTTTTACGCTGGAAAAACTGCTGCTCTGGCGCCACTGCCACCATGACCACTGCGAGGTGCATGAGCCCGCAGTGACGCACAGCCATGATCACGGACGCAGCGGCGCGATGATTATGATCGGCGACACCTTCCACAATTTTGTGGACGGCATCATCATCGCGGCCGCCTTTCTCACCGACATCAACCTGGGCATCGTGACTGCACTCGCGATCATCGCCCACGAAATCCCGCAGGAAGTTGGCGACTTCATGATTCTGCTGCACTCCGGATACAGTAGAACGCGGGCACTGATGATGAATCTGGTGTCCAGTCTGGCCACGCTCGTTGGCGGTGTGGCGGCCTACTTTTCCCTGCAAGCTGTGCAGGGTATCGTGCCCTCGCTGCTGGCACTGGCTGCTGCCAGCATGATCTATGTGGCCGTCGCCGACCTGATTCCCGGTCTGCATAAGCGCGCCCAGTTGCGCGACACGCTGGAGCAGGTTGCTCTGATTGGCTTCGGCATCACTTCCATTTTCATGATCCACCTGCTGGTGGGGATCTAAGCAGGTTTCATGGTTTCGAGACAGCACGCCATTGCGGTTGCCGATAACGCGGTCGAATCCTCGCTGCAGCGGTTGAGTGCCGGACTCAAACCGGAAGAGGCCGCGATGTTGCAGCGTGCCGTTGCGCTGGCCGCGCCGCAGTATGCCGGTCGTACCGAGCTTACCGGAGCGCCGTTGCTGCGGCATGCGCTGGAAACTGCCACGATTCTGGCCGGTATGAATATGGATGCCGGCACGCTGGCTGCGGCGATTTTGCATGCAGTACCGGACCGCCTCGAAAACTGGACGGAAACTGTGGCCGCGGACTGTGGCCCCGCGGTGGTGCAGCTGGTTGAAGGTCTTTCGCGCATGGAACACATTCGCCAGTTCAGCGAGCTTCCGGAAATCAAGGATAAAGACAAGGGACGCGACCACGGTCAGCAGATCGAGAGTTTGCGCAAGATGCTGCTGGCCATGGTCGAAGATATTCGCGTGGTGCTCATCAAACTGGCCGAACGCACCCAGACCATGCGTACGCTGGCCAATGCCGCTCCCGAAATTCAGCAACAGATTGCCCGCGAAACCCAGGGAATTTTTGCGCCACTCGCCAACCGTCTGGGCGTCTGGCAGGTGAAATGGGAGCTCGAAGATTTGTCCCTGCGCTTTCTTGAGCCCGAGTTTTACAAAAAGGTGGCGAAACTACTCGACGAGCGCCGCGTTGATCGTGAGCAATACATCGCCGAAGTGCTCTCGCTGCTGACGCAGGAACTTGCGCAGGCAGACATCAAGGCCGACGTGGCCGGCCGTCCCAAACACATCTACAGCATCATCAACAAAATGCGGCGCAAGGGACTGGATTTCGAGCAGCTCTATGATGTTCGCGCGGTGCGTATTCTGGTCGGAGATATCAAGGATTGTTATGCCGCGCTGGGCCTGGTACACAATTTATGGCAGCCCATTCCGGGCGAATTCGACGACTACATCGCCCATCCCAAGAGCAACGATTACCGGTCTCTGCACACGGCAGTCGTCGGTCCGCGCGGGCTGGCGATTGAAGTGCAGATTCGCACCCATGAAATGCACCAGCATTCCGAGCTGGGCGTTGCGGCGCACTGGCGTTATAAGGAAGGCGGCAAGTCGAACGCGCAATTCGACGAAAAGATCGCCTGGCTGCGCCAAATTCTGGAGTGGAAGGACGAGCTCAGCGAGGGCAGCGATCTGCTCGAGCAGTTTCATAACAGCCTGTTCCACGATCAGGTTTATGTCCTGACTCCACAGGGCCGAGTGATCGACTTGCCCAAGGACGCCACGCCCGTGGATTTTGCCTATCACGTGCATACCGACCTCGGACATCGCACGCGCGGCGCCAAGGTTGACGGCAATATCGTCCCGCTGAATTACAAGTTGCAGAATGGCCAGCGGGTCGAAATTTTGACCGTCAAACAGGGCGCTCCCAGTCGGGACTGGCTCATGCCGACACTGGGTTATCTGCAGAGTTCGCGCGCCCGTGCCAAGGTGCGGCACTGGTTTCGCCAGATGGAGCTGGAATCCGATCTCGCTCAGGGCCGCGTGATTCTGGACCGCGAACTGCAGCGTCTGGGGGCGACGGCGCTGAACCAGGAAAAGCTCGCGCAAAAATTGCATCTGGATCATCTCGATGACCTGCTTGTCGCACTCGGTCGCGGAGAAATGACGCCGCGCCAGGTCGCACTGGTTATTCAGGAAGAACAGGCCCCGAAAACACCCACCGCCATCGCACCCGTGGCACCTATGGCACGCCCGAGTGTGACGCTCGGAGAATCGGTGGTTGTAGATATCGAAGGAGTGGGGAACCTGCTGGTGCGAGCCGCAAAATGCTGCGGCCCGTTGCCGCCTGCGGACATCGTCGGCTACGTCACGCGGGAGCGCGGCGTCACCTTGCATCGGCGCGACTGCCCGGTCATGCAGCGATTGCCAGACCAGCGCCGTGACCGTTTGTTAGCAGCATCGTGGCCGGCAGACACGACATCAAAACGCCATTAAGTTTTGCTTAGGTAAAAAGCCCAACTAGTACTTTATATATAGGCTTTTCGGTCTATGGACTTTAAGCTTGCCAGGTGAAACACTTCGTCCTGTGAAGTCAAGAAAATGCTGATCGAAAATGATGACCAAGCCAGAATACAGCCCCCATCAACTAGCCTATTTCGCGCATCAATTAACCCTGCGTGCCGCTTCGGATTCGATGGATAGCATGGCGGGCGCGTTGCTGGATGCTCAGGTGGATCTGAATCCGCATCAGATTGATGCCGCGCTGTTTGCCTCAAGCAATCCCCTATCCAAGGGCGTCATCCTCGCGGATGAGGTCGGATTGGGTAAGACCATCGAGGCGGGATTGCTTATCGCGCAACGTTGGGCAGAGCGCAAGCGACGTATCCTTGTCATTGCCCCGGCCAATCTGCGCAAGCAGTGGCATCAGGAGCTGGCAGACAAATTCGGTATCACCGCATCCATTTTAGAAGCCAAGTCCTTCAAGCAGGCAATCAAGGATGGAGCGCAGAATCCATTCGAATCTAAGTCAGTCCTCATTTGTTCCTATCAATTCGCAGCAGGCAAGGCAAAGGAGCTTCAATCCGTTCCTTGGGACTTGGTGGTGATTGACGAAGCACACCGACTGCGCAATGTTTACAAACCGGACAATAAAACAGCAAACATCCTGCGGGATGCCCTATCAAACGTCCATAAAGTATTGCTCACCGCCACTCCGCTACAGAATTCTCTTCTGGAACTGTATGGGTTGGTCAGCATCGTCGATGACCGTGTGTTTGGAGACTTGGATAGCTTTAAGACCCAATTCGGTCAGCTCAAGGATGCCGCCAGCTTTGATGCGCTCAAGAGCCGCATCCAGCCGATCTGCAAACGCACCCTGCGCCGCCAAGTAGAAGCCTACGTGAAGTACACACGGCGGATACCGATGCTGGAAGAGTTCATGCCCGGCGTAGACGAGACCAGGCTGTACAACTTGGTCTCGGAATACCTGCAACGCGATTCACTGTTCGCATTGCCCAATAGCCAACGGCAGCTCATCACACTGGTACTGCGCAAGCTACTGGCATCTTCAACGTTTGCTATTGCCGGTGCTCTGGAAACACTGATCAAACGACTCAAGCAAGCCTTGGACGACAAAGCCGCCAGTCTCGATCTCGCTGAAGAACTAGACCAAGACTTTGAGGCACTCGATGAATTGGCCGAAGAAACCGAGGCAGAAGTCCAGAGTAATGGCAAAGCCAAGACGGAGGGTGAGATTGTCGCCATCAAGGCAGAAATTGCCGAGTTGGAATCATTCCGTAGCCTTGCCGTGTCGATAACAGAGAACGCCAAGGGACTGGCGTTGCTGCAAGCCTTAAAGGTCGCATTCAAGAAATTGGAAGAATTGGGTGCAGCCAAGAAGGCCATCATCTTTACCGAATCGAGACGCACCCAGGACTATCTGCTGAACCTGCTTGCAAGTACGCCTGAGTTTGGCGAAGGAACGCCCGGAGTTGTTCTGTTCAATGGAACGAATAACGACGAAAAGTCGCGCCGCATCTATTCCGAATGGATAAAGCGCCATGAGGGAACAGACCGCGTAACCGGATCACGCACGGCAGATACAAGAGCAGCGCTGGTAGATTATTTCCGGGAGCAGGGCTCGCTCATGATTGCGACCGAGGCTGGGGCCGAAGGCATCAACCTTCAGTTTTGTTCCATGGTCATCAACTACGACTTGCCGTGGAACCCCCAACGTATTGAACAGCGCATTGGTCGATGCCATCGTTACGGGCAAAAGCACGATGTCGTAGTGGTCAACTTCCTGAATCGCGAAAACGAAGCTGACAAGCGTGTGTATGAGCTGCTGGCGCAGAAGTTTCAGCTATTCGATGGCGTGTTCGGCGCAAGCGATGAAGTGTTGGGGGCGGTGGAGTCCGGCGTGGACTTCGAGCGCCGCATCGCCGAGATATACCAAACCTGCCGTCATCCCGATGCAATTCATACCGCCTTCCAGCAACTCCAACTCGACCTGGCGGGGGAGATCAACGATGCGATGATCAACGCCCGTAAGTCGTTGCTCGAAAACTTTGACGAAGATGTGCAAGAAAGACTGCGCCTGCGCGACCAAAATGCCCGCGCCTCGCTGGGCAGGCTCGAACGCCTGTTAATGAGATTCACTCGTGCTGCCTTGAATGGACACGCTGACTTCGACGGCGACGATACCGGATTCAAGCTTAATACCGTGCCAGACGGCTTAAAGGTGGCTGCGTCATCTTCGATCCCGCTTGGCCGTTACGAATTACCCCGCCGCAGCGAAGAGGCGCACATCTACCGCATGGCCCACCCTTTGGCGCAATCGCTTATTGAGCATGCGCAACGTCAACCATTGCAGCCCAGCAAACTGGTCTTTGATTACGATGCCTATGGATCAAAGGTGTCTGTCGTTGAGGAGCTACGAGGCAAGTCCGGAACCCTGTTGGTACAGAAACTAAAGGTTCAATCACTTGGTGCCTCTGAGGAGCATATGTTGATGGCAGCCGTTGACCGTACTAGCAATATCTACGATCAAGACATCACCGAGAAGCTACTCAACATACCAGCGAACTCCGTTTTGTTGCCGAGATTGCATAGCCTGCCAGAACAAGTTTCTTTGCCAGATGTTCAGACAGTGGCAGAGCAGAACATGCTCGACTTTGCGGCAGCTAACGTTTGGGTGCCTTCATTTCTGGAGACGGAAATCTCAAAACAAAGGGCGCAGATTCTGAGCGAACTTGAAACCCGTAACCTCAGCTTCTTTGCTCAAGAAACAGACAAGCTCGACTCATGGGCGGATGACCTGAAAGTCGGCCTGGAGCGGGAAATCAAAGAACTCGACCGCCAGATCAAAGAAATACGTACAAAGAGCAAAGGTGTTGCCACTTTGGCGGAGAAGCTTGCAGTACAGAAGGAGCAGCGCGACCTTGAAGGTCATCGAGACCGAAAACGCCGAGAACTCTTCCAGCGCCAAGATGAGATTCAAACACGTCGAGACAATTTAATTGATGAACTGGAAACACAACTGTTGCAGCAAGTGACAGTGAAACCATTGTTTGCCTGTGAATGGGAGGTAGTGTGATGAGCAGAAGAGAACTCGCGAGGGGAGCACAGTGGAATCAGTGGGACTTGCATGTGCATACACCAGCATCATTCCATTGGCTGGGTACAAAATTCGATGGCGACCTGTTGTCGGATCACAACAGGAAACTGGTCGATGAGATGATTGAAGCCATGAACAACGCGAAGCCTGTTGTGTTTGCCATCATGGACTACTGGACATTTGATGGATGGTTTGCGCTGCAAAATAGACTCAAGGAGCCCGGCGCACCTGTGCTGAGGAAGAAAGTCTTCCCTGGAATAGAGTTGCGGCTTGCTGCTCCAATGAAAGGACGTCTGAATGCTCATGTCATATTTTCAGATGAAATTGAGGAGCAGTCATTGCGTGACTTCATGTCAACGCTGAAAATTGAGCTGATTAATAGACTGCTATCAAAACCAGCGCTTATTGAGCTTGCAAGGGACGTTGGAGACGACAAGCTCAAAGTGCATGGCTTCACCAAGAACGAGATTGATGCAAATAATGAAAAAGCGTTGTTGGCAGGAGCGATGATTGCAGAAATAAATCCTGATTCTTACAGGGAGGCAATCCTCAAGGTTCCTAACGGTTATGCGATAGGTTTTATGCCTTGGGACACAAATGACGGCTTGGCGGATGTTAAATGGCAAGAGCATTACGCATATGTCATGAATTTATTTCAAAACTCGCCAATTTTTGAGACAAGAGATTCCGACTTATGGGCAGCATTCGCAGGTGAGGAAACAGCTGGCAACACCAAGTTCATAAAAAATTTCCAAGCTGCCTTGAAAAATGAGCCCCGCTTGGCAGTTTCAGGGAGCGATGCGCATTGCTTCGTGGGTACGCCAGGGGATAATAACAAGCGCGGCTACGGAGACTTTCCATCTGGCAAGATAACGTGGATTAAGGCTGATCCCTCGTTTCGTGGACTTAAACATGCCATTCTGGAGCCGGCAAGACGTTCCTTCATTGGCGAAATTCCCCCCAAGCTGCAATCGATAGACTATAACAAGACATATTACATAGACTCGATTGAGGTCATCAAAACAGGGGGTAAAGCCGAGGTCGGTCATTGGCTCCATGGTTGCGACATCCCATTGAATCCTGATTTGGTAGCCATTATTGGCAACAAAGGCAGTGGCAAAAGTGCCTTGGCTGATGTCATCGCTACGCTCGGTCATTCTAAACAATCGAGGCATTTCAGCTTTCTGAAAAAAGACAGATTCTTTGGCAAATCTGGGGAGCCAGCGAGGCATTTCACTGGAACGCTGACTTGGCGTGATGCGAGCACCGAGGCCCGCCCTCTGAATGAATTACCGACGGAGGAGAAAGCCGAGTTGGTGCGATACATCCCACAAGGCTATTTTGAAGAGCTCTGTAACGAGCATGTATCCGGGAAATCGAACGCCTTTGAAAAAGAGCTAAGGTCAGTGATCTTTTCTCATACGAAGGAAGAGATGCGCCTTGGAGCGCTGGACTTTGATCAACTCACTGAGCAGCAAGAGCAGGCACTCAGAAATCGGTTGGGGGAGTATCGCAAGGACCTCGCCTCAATTAATGCTTCAATCGTGCGTATCGAGGAGCAGCTACAGCCAGTCGAGTTGGATAAGCTGACGGACTTGCTCTTGTTGAAGACCAAGCAAATTGAGGAGTATGGGAAGCTGAAACCGGCAGAAGTGCTTCAGCCAGCAGAGGCTCTGAATCCAGAGCAGAAGGTGGCGGCAGAAGAACTGGCTGCAATCAATCAGCAGACAGAGGCCGCGAAGAAGCGTGCGCAAGATATTGCGTCGGAGAATACGGGGTCTGCCAAGCAACAAAAGGCGATAGCGAATATTCGTGAAAGGCTGCGCCTGCTTCAGCGTACATTTGACCAGACCCAACTGGAAGCATCTGACGATCTTGATGTTCTTGGAGTCGCATGGACTGATCTGGCGACCATTGAGGTTAAAACTGCTGTGCTCGATGAGAAATCAGGAGAAATATCTGCTAAACAGGCCAATCTGAAAGTCGAGTCTGAAAAGCTATCTGGTGAGATAGAAACGCTTGCCGCAAAGAAACAAACACTCACCGCGAAGCTGGATGCGCCACAGCAGCAATTTGAATCTTATCAGCGTCAACTATTAGGCTGGAACAAGAAGCTTGCGGAGTTGAATGGTAGCCCAACCGAACCAGAAACCAAGGTTGGATTGGAGACGCGAATAGCTCAGCTCAAGGAGCTGCCAGTACAACTGAAGGAGCTGGAAGAGAAACGCCTGAATTTGTCAGGTGAGATATTTGACACTCTGAATGCACAACGATTTGCACGCGAGGAGCTTTTCAAGCCAGTCCAAGACTTAATCCAAAAAAATAGCCTGATCCGCGAGGACTATCGACTTCAGTTTCAGGCAACGCTGGCTGCTACTGCGGATGCCATTTCAGATTTGTTGTTCAATTTGATCAAGCAAAATTCCGGTGAATTCCGGGGGCTGGATGATGCCTCGGAAACGGTCAGGAAATTGTTTGACAGTCACAATTTAAATTCAAAAGAAGGAACGCTCGCTTTCATCAAGGCCCTGCATGAGAAGGTATCCCAGGCAGCGAAGGGGAATGGGTCTTCGGCTATTGGAATTTCGAACGTGCTGAAAAAAGGCCAGTCCGCAGTGTCCGTCTATGACCTTATCTTCGGATTAAATTTCCTTGAACCTAGGTATTCATTGTCGTTCCAGGACACACAAATTGAGCAGCTTTCTCCTGGTCAACGAGGCGCTTTGTTGCTGATCTTTTACCTGTTGGTGGACATCGGCAAGCTCCCTATCATTCTTGACCAGCCGGAAGAAAATTTGGATAACGAAACAGTTTTCAGGCTATTGGTTCCCGTTCTTTCCGAAGCCAAGAAGCACCGGCAGATCATCATGGTCACGCACAATCCGAATTTGGCTGTCGTGTGTGACGCGGAACAGATCATTCATGCGCAATTCGACCGGGCGGCTAATTCCACTATCAACTACAAGGCTGGTGCAATCGAAAACACAGTGTTGAATGGTTCTGTTGTTACTGTATTGGAAGGAACAAAACCTGCATTCGACAATCGCTCAGGGAAATACCACTAATGGCTGGCAAACAAAAACTCGAACTCACCTGGATTGGCAAGGAGAACCGGCCCAAGCTGGAGCCGCGCATTTTGCTGGAAGACCCGGCGAAGAGTTATCACGCGAAGCATCTAGTGACGGACGACGACATCTTCGATAACCAGCTTATCTTTGGCGATAACTTGCTGGCGTTGAAAGCTTTGGAGGCGGAGTTTGCAGGGAAGGTTAAGTGCGTGTTCATCGATCCTCCGTACAACACCGGCAGTGCGTTCACGCATTACGACGATGGAGTGGAGCATTCGATCTGGCTTTCCTTGATACGTGACCGGCTTGAGATTATCCGGCAATTATTGTCAGATGATGGATCGCTGTGGATCACAATTGATGACAACGAAGCGCACTACCTGAAAGTGCTGTGCGACGAGGTATTTGGTCGAAGAAACTTTGTGGCGAATGTGGTTTGGCAGAAGAAATATGCAGTTGCCAACGACCACAAGACTATTGCTCCCATGCACGATCATGTGCTGGTTTATCGCAAAACAGAAAGCTGGCAAAGAAACCTAATCCCACGAACCGAAGAGAAGGATCGGCAATACAAATACGAAGACGAGAAAGGAATTTTTCGCCCGGATAATTACACTTGTAGCAAGTCTGTTGAAGAGCGCCCAAACCTTTATTACGCAATTATTCAGCCTAATACTGGCGAAGAAATATGGCCAAGCAAAACGCGCGTTTGGTCTTACTCGAAAGATGAGCATCTTCGACATATTGCCGAAGGCTTTATTTATTGGGGAAAGGATGGCCTTGGAAAAACGCCTTCGTTCAAACGGTATAAACACTTGCTGCGCAATCAAGGTGTGGTGCCGCAAACTTTGTGGTCTCACGAATATGCGAGTCACACTGATGCTGCTAGAAAAGAGGTGCGTGCAGTATTGAGTAGCTCTTCTCTTGTGGACGATTTCATTACGCCTAAACCGGAGGGGCTGATTCAGCGAGTCCTTGAAATCGCTACTAACCCAGGCGACCTCGTCCTCGATTCCTTCGCCGGTTCCGGCACCACCGGTGCAGTCGCCCACAAAATGGGTCGTCGCTGGATCATGATTGAGCTGGGCGAGCATTGCCACACGCACATCATCCCGCGCCTGCAAAAGGTGATTGATGGCGAGGATAAGGGCGGCATTTCTGAGGCGGTGAATTGGCAAGGGGGCGGCGGTTTCCGCTATTACAAACTCGCGCCCAGCCTGTTGCGGCAGGATGCTTATGGGCAGTGGGTCATCAACAAGGAATACAACGCCGAGATGCTGGCGCAAGCCTTGTGCAAGCTGGAGGGCTTTACCTATGCGCCCAGCGATGCACATTACTGGATGCATGGGCATTCCACCGAGCGGGATTTCATCTACGTCACCACGGCGAACCTGAACAATGAGCAGCTGCAGAAGCTTTCCGATGAAGTGGGGCCGGAGCGTAGTTTGTTGGTGTTGTGTACTGCATTCCGTGGCAAGGGTGAGTATCCGAACCTCACAGTGAAGAAGATACCCAAACAGGTACTGACGCGCTGCGAGTGGGGGCATGACGATTATTCGTTGCAGATTGAAAATCTGCCGAAGGCTCCACCCAGCCCTTCGACAAACTCAGGGCGAACGGCTGAGGGGACTAAGGCGCGAGGGGTGAATGCGACACAGGGCGGTTTGTTTGATGAAGGAGAAGCGCAATGAACCGCCATGTGAATGCTATTGCCGGGCGGTTGAGTTTACGTGCGCCGCAGCGTCGCTCGTTGGAGATTCTGGATCGCCTCACCGAGATCACGCCACCGCACAAGGGCGCGGACATTGCGGCTGCCCTGGATGCGATTCGCGGCGAGTTTCCATCGGTAACGGATTTCGAGCGCGAGTTTCCTTCGTTGTGCTTTGCGCTAGCTACAGGCGTGGGAAAGACACGGTTGATGGGGGCGTTTGTCAGCTATTTGCACCTTGCGCATGGTATCAACAACTTTTTTGTGTTGGCACCAAACCTGACTATCTATAACAAGCTGATCGCGGATTTCAGCGACCGCACGCATCCCAAGTATGTGTTCAAGGGCATTTCGGAATTCGCCATCGATGCGCCGGTGATCATTACTGGCGATAACTACGATCAGCACGATCCTGCCAGTGGCGCGTTATTCGGCGGGGTGCGTATCAATATTTTCAATATCTCCAAGATCAATTCCGAAGTACGTGGCGGCAAGGCTCCACGCATCAAGCGGTTATCGGAATATATCGGCGAGAGCTATTTCGATTATCTGGCTGGATTGCCTGATCTGGTGCTGCTGATGGATGAATCGCACCGTTACCGTGCCAGTGCCGGTATCCGGGCGATCAATGAACTGAAGCCAATTCTAGGACTGGAACTGACGGCGACACCGTTTGTGGAAGGTGCCAAGGGAGCCGAAGCACAGTTCAAGAACGTGATTCTCGATTACCCATTGGGTAAGGCGATGGAAGATGGCTTTGTGAAAGAGCCTGCCGTGGTGACGCGCAAGAATTTCAATCCGGCTGGGATGTCGCCGGAAGAAATCGAGCGCATCAAGCTGGAAGACGGTGTGCGTCTGCACGAGAGCGTGAAGGTGGAGCTGGAGACTTATGCACGCGAAACGAATAACAAGATCGTTAAGCCATTTGTGTTGGTCATCGCACGCGATACGACTCATGCCGGGTCTTTGTTGGCGTTGATCCAGTCTAATGGCTTCTTCGAGGGGCGTTACAAGGATAAGGTCATCCAGGTCGATTCGAGCCAGAGTGGGGCAAAGGAAGAAGAGATGATCGAGAGGCTGCTGAAGGTGGAGCACACCGATGAGCCGACCGAGATCGTGATTCACGTCAATATGCTGAAAGAAGGCTGGGACGTAACCAACCTTTACACCATCGTGCCGCTGCGTGCGGCCAATGCCCGGATTTTGATTGAGCAATCCATCGGGCGTGGTTTGCGTCTGCCGTATGGCAAGCGCACTGGGGTAACGGCAGTGGATAGGCTGAACATTGTCGCTCACGACAAATTCCAAGAGATCATCGACGAGGCTAACCGTCCTGATTCAGCTATCCACCTGAAAACGGTGGTGCTGGATAACGATGACTTTGGGCAAAAGACGGCGACCATTGTTTCGCAGACTCAGCTAGCTACCCAGTTGGGTATCAAGCCTGCCGATGTAACTGGCAGTACCAAGGTGGCGGGGCAGGAGGTGCAGCCGGTCTTTACCAAGCCTGAAGAACAAAAGGTGGCGCAGATTGCCTACGAGGTGATCCGCAAGATGGAGAATCAGCCAACTGTGGTGCCTACCTTGGCGCACCTGAGCAAGCCCGAGGTGCAGGCGGCTATCGTGAAGGCCGTGCAGGAGCAGCATCGCCCGGCTCAGATGGAAATTGAAGGTGTAACCGAGCAACCGGATTTTGCCGCTGTGGTGGCAAAGACGGTGGAGTTGGTGACACAGCAGACGATAGATATTCCTCGCATTCTGGTGGTGCCAAAAGGAGAGGTAAAGGCTGGTTTCAAGCCTTTCACCTTAAAGCTGGATGGGATGAATTATCAGAAGGTTTCTGATGAGCTGGTCGCGCAAATCCTTCGCACACAAGAACAGCAATTCTTGCAGATGGGACACGGGGGTATTGAAGAGAACCGAATGGAAGATTACATCGTCAGTGGCTTGGTGGACTTCGATGATGTGTCGTACGACGATCAGGCTGATCAGCTATATGACCTGGCGGGGCAAACGGTAAGGCATCTTTGCGGATACCTGGGTGAAGAAGAGGCACGCAAAGTCCTACGTTGCTATCAGCGTGATATCGCAAAGTTCATCCATGCGCAGATGCAGGAGCATAGCTGGGAAGAGATAGTCGATTACGAAGTGGTGGTGAGCAAGGGCTATACGGAATTCAAACCCAGTGCCTACACATACTCGGTGAATGAGCCCCCGGCCGACTATCGCGTCTCGCCTGCCGACAAGAGCAATATGGCGAAGTATGTGTTTGGCGGATTCAAGCGTTGCCTCTATCCCGTGCAAAAGTTTGACTCGGAAGCTGAGCGGGTTTTGGCGGTGATTTTGGATCGGGATGCAGAAAAGTGGTTTAAGCCAGCGAAGGGGCAATTCCAGATTTTCTATAAACAAGGTGCCAACCAACTGGAGTATCAGCCCGACTTCGTGGCTGAGACCAAGGATGCGATTTACATGCTGGAGCCCAAAGCCAGCAACCAGATGGAAGACGAGATCGTTTTGGCCAAGATGGAAGCGGCAATCAAGTGGTGCAAGAACGCTTCGGACTATGCCGCTGCAAATGGCGGAAAGCCTTGGCGCTATGTGTTGATTCCACATACGGCCATTGCGGTGAATATGACGGTAGACGGGTTGGCGGCTCGATTTTCTTGAGTACTATCAGAACAATAATTTTTGGAAGCGAAATGAAAGAAAAGAAAACTATTCCCCAAGTTGGTTTTGTCTCACTCGGCTGTCCCAAGGCGACGGTCGATTCCGAGCACATCCTTACGCGCTTGCGCGCTGAAGGTTACGCGATTTCAGGCAGTTACCAGGAGGCGGATCTGGTGGTGGTGAATACCTGCGGTTTTATCGACAGTGCGGTGGCGGAATCGCTGGATGCGATCGGCGAGGCGCTGCAGGAGAACGGCAGGGTGATCGTGACCGGTTGTCTGGGCGCCAAGGGCGACATCATCCGGCAGACGCATCCGAAAGTACTGGCGGTGAGCGGGCCGCACGCGACCGATGAGGTGATGGAAGCCGTGCACGCGCATTTGCCGCGCCTGCACGATCCGTACACTGATCTGGTGCCGCCTCAAGGTATACGGCTCACACCACGCCATTACGCTTATGTGAAAATTTCCGAGGGCTGCAATCATCGCTGCACGTTTTGCATCATCCCGGGTTTGCGCGGCGATCTGGTCAGCCGCCCGGTCGGCGAGGTGATGCTGGAAGCGGAAAAGCTGGTTGAGTCCGGCGTGAAGGAATTGCTGGTGATTTCGCAAGACACCAGTGCCTATGGCGTGGATGTGAAATATCGCACGGGTTTCTGGGGCGGACGCCCGCTAAAAACGCGCATGACCGAACTCGCTGCCGCGATGGGGAGTCTCGGGGCGTGGGTGCGGCTGCATTATGTTTATCCCTATCCGCACGTGGACGAGGTCATTCCGCTCATGGCCGAAGGCAAAATCCTGCCGTATCTGGATATTCCGTTCCAGCATGCCAACCCGCGCATACTCAAGCTCATGAAGCGCCCGGCCAGCAGCGATAATGTCTTGGCGCGCATCCGCCAATGGCGTGAGACCTGTCCCGATCTGACACTGCGCAGCACCTTTATTGTGGGTTTTCCCGGTGAAACCGAAGAGGAATTCGAGGAGCTGCTGGATTTCGTCGAGGAAGCGCAGCTCGACCGCGTCGGGGCCTTTGCCTATTCGCCGGTCGAGGGGGCAACCGCAAACGCGCTACCTGATCATGTGCCACCCGAAGTGCAGGAGGAGCGACTGGCCAGATTGATGTTGTTACAGGAAGAAATCAGCGAAGAAAAATTGCGCGCCAAGGTCGGCAAAACGATGACTGTGCTGGTGGACGAATTGGATGAAGACGGTGCCATCGCGCGCAGTGCCGCCGACGCGCCGGAGATCGACGGGCTGGTTTACATCGATGATGACGGATCGCTGGAAGTGGGTGACCTGGTTGAGGTCACCATCACGGACTCGGATACCCACGACCTGTGGGCGGAAGTCGCAAAATAAACCGCCCTTGCGGGCGGTGTTAGACGGTTAGTCGCGGTCGGCCGGGCCGGGGCCCATGCCGTTGCGTGGGCAATCTTCCATGTACGGGCCACCGCAAGGCGTCCCCATTTTCTGGCGCATCTCCTGACGTTCCGCTGGCGTCATCTGCTCGAAACGATCGCGCATTTCACGCCGATGCTCGGCCCGCTCTTCCGGCGGCATATTGCGCCAGTGGTCGCGCATTTTTTCGTTCATCATTTGCCGCTCTTTCGGCGGCATCTTTTGCCAGTGCTCACGCATTTCGCGACGATGTTCGGCTCGCTGCTCTGGTGTGAGCGACTGCCAGTCGCGGCGCATTTCATCGCGATAGGCGCGGCGTTGTTCCGGACTCATGCGTTGCATATCCTCGTGCATCTGCTGGCGCAATTGGCTGCGTTTTTCCGGGGACATTTTTTCCCATTGTTCGCGCATCGCCCGGCGGTGTTCTGCGCGTTGCTCCGGCGTGAGGCGGCGCATCTCTTCATGCAGAGCTTCGCGCTTTTTCAGGCGCTGCTCGGGCGTCATGTGCTGCATCTGTTCCAGCTGCAGCATGTGGCGTTGCACGCTGGCCGGGGCTTCCGCGGCCTGTGCATTCAGGCTCAGACTTGCGGCAAAGCCGGCAGCCAACAACATTTTCATCATGGTATTCATGGCACTCTCCTTGTAGGGCAGCCCCTCGTTCGGGCGTGGTCACATGGTGCGATTGAACTGTAATTCAAATGTTTGTGCCAGCCGTTGGAATGTAACACTTTGTTTCAGCCGGTCGGAATGGCAAACATTTTTTACAGTCTCCGGGACTGGCCGGATTATTATGCCGGCCATGAATACACATCGCATTCTGGTTGTTGACGACGATGCCCGCCTGCGCGAGCTATTACTACGCTATTTGGGCGAACAGGGATTTGAGGTGCGTGCGGTGCACGACGGTCCGGCGATGGACCGGGCACTGCGCCTGGGCCGCTTCCATTTGCTGGTGCTCGATTTGATGCTGCCCGGCGAGGATGGTTTGGCGATTTTGCGGCGTCTGCGCGCGGCCGGGGAAAATGTGCCTGTCATCCTGCTTACCGCCAAGGGTGACGATGTGGATCGCATCATTGGTTTGGAAATGGGCGCGGATGATTACCTGCCCAAACCGTTTAATCCGCGCGAACTGGTGGCACGCATTCACGCGGTGTTGCGCCGCAAGGACGGGCAGCCAATCGGCGCGCCCGAGGCCGAGGAGAAATCGGTTAGTTTTGGTGATTGTGAACTTAATCTGGCTACCCGTATTTTGACACGCACGGGCGATCCGGTCGCGTTGACAACCGGGGAATTTGCGCTGCTTCGTACGCTCGTGCTGCATCCGCGTCAGCCTTTATCGCGCGACAAGTTGATGGAGCTGGCGCGGGGCCGTGATCATGAGCCGTTCGACCGCGCGATCGACGTGCAGATCTCGCGGCTGCGCAAGCTGATCGAACCGGATTCCGCCAAGCCCAGATTTATTCAGACCGTGTGGGGGCACGGCTATGTTTTCGTTCCTGACGGCGCGGCTGCGGCCAAATGAAGGTGCTGCGCAACTCCCTGCTGCTGCGCGCCTTTCTGCTGATCGTGGTGTTGATCGTGCTGTCCTTCGCAGCGGCTGTGGTCCTTTTTCGCCACGCCGTTCTGGAGCCCCGCGCCCAGCAAATGGCGCAAATGGTCATCTCCACCGTCAATCTCACCCGCGCCGCCGTCTTGTCGTCTGCGCCGGAATGGCGGGGTGCACTGCTGGCCGAATTACAGGATGCCGAAGGTATGCGAGTCAGGCTGGCCGAGCCGGGCGAAGTGCTGACACCGCTGCCGCAGCACCCTCCGGAAATCGCGCTGATGGAGGCGCAGGTTCGTGCCCGACTGGGATCCGGCACGCAGTTCGCCGCCGCCCGCAATGGTGAACCCGGTCTGTGGGTCAGTTTCACCATTGGCAAGTACGAATTCTGGCTGGCGCTTCCGGCAGAGCGGCTGACACATTCTCCTTCGCAGATGCTGATGATTTGGGGCGGAATCGTATTGTTGTTGGCGTTGGGGGGCGGCTATTTGATTGCATTGCAAGTGACCCGCCCGTTGTCACGCATCGCGCGAGCTGCACGCCAGCTGGGGGCGGGGACAACACCCGCGCCGTTACCCGAACAGGGGACGGGAGAGGTCGTGGCGGTTGCCCATGCGTTCAATCAAATGTCTGCTGATTTGGCTGCGAACGAACGCGAACGCGCGTTGGTGCTGGCCGGGATTTCGCACGATCTGCGTACGCCGCTGGCGCGCATCCGGCTTGCGGCGGAAATGACGGGTGACGACAGTTTGCGCGACGGTCTGGTCACCGACGTCGAGCAGATGGACGCTGTCATCGGACAATTTCTCGATTATGCGCGGCTCGATGAAAGCGAGATGCCGACGCCTACGGATCTGCCGGCACTGGTGCGCGACGTGGCGCAGACTTTTCAGAATCAGGCGTCATCGATCGAGCTGAGTATTGAATCTTTGCCGTTGTTGAATCTGCGTCCGGTGTTGCTCAAGCGCGCAGTTGCCAATTTGCTGGATAACGCCATTAAATATGGTGGCGGGGAAATCCTGCTGAATTTGCGCGCGGTGGCGCAGGGTGCTGAATTGAGCGTGTCTGACCGGGGTGCGGGAATCCCCGCCGAACAACGCGAGGCCGTTTTGCGTCCTTTTATCCGGTTACAAACCGCGCGTAGCGATGCCGGCGGCTCGGGTTTGGGGTTGGCGATTGTGGCGCGCGCAGCGCGTTTGCACGGGGGAGAGTTCAGCCTGTCCGAACGCGACGGGGGCGGGCTGGTGGCTACGCTGCGTCTGCCGTTGAATGCCTGAAAAATTCGACCGCGACTGAGGCCTCGCGCGTGCGCCGCATCGGCGGCAGACTTTGCCAGATACGCCGGCCATAATGCTTGCCGATCAGACGCGGATCGCAAATCATCAGCACGCCGCGATCGTCCTCGTCGCGAATCAAACGTCCCGCGCCCTGCTTTAGGGTGATGATGGCACGCGGCAACTGATATTCCATGAACGCGTTGCGCCCCTGTTTCTTGAGTTGATCGAGGCGTGCCGCGAGCACCGGGTCGTCCGGGGGCGCAAAGGGGAGCTTGTCGATGATGACCAGCGATAGCGCCTCACCGCGAACATCCACGCCTTCCCAGAATGACTGGCTGCCGAGCAGCACGGCGTTGCCGTGCGTGCGAAAGCGCGTCAGTAACTCGTTGCGCGAACCTTCGCCCTGTAGCAACAGCGGAAAAGTCCAGCCGCGCCGTTCGAATTCGGCCTGCAACAATTCGTGCGCGCGTTGCATTGCGCGTAGGCTGGTAAACAGCAGGAAGGCGCGGCCCGCACTGGCCTCTATCATGGGCAGAGCAGCCTGAACCACGGCTTCGGTATAGCCCTCGCTGTTGGGTTCGGGGAGTGATTGCGGTACATACAGCAATCCCTGCTCGGCATAGTTGAACGGACTGTCCCAACAGGCGGTGGTGGCTTTGAGCAGTCCCATTTCGGACTGGTAGTGCGAAAAATCCTGTTTCACCGCCAAGGTAGCCGAGGTAAATATCCAGGCGCGCGCCGACCCACCGATCTGCTTTTCAAAAATTTCCGCAATCGACAGCGGCGTGCTGTTGAGTTGCAGCGCGTGATGAAAGACTTCGAGCCAGCGTACTTTGTCGGGCACATCCCCCGCCTGCCATTGCCTGAGTTGCTGCCCGAGTTCCTGGGCGCGCTGCCAGCAGTTCTCCAGACCTTCACTGCGTTCGGCTTGTTGCTTGAGTATTGATACGAGCGCGGAAAGTTGTTCGCCCAGGGTTTTTAGCGCGGGTGCGAATTCACGGAAATTTTCGGTCGCAACGGCGGGCAGGCGACCTTCCTTTTTGAATACCAGTCGCAGATCGCGTGCCGCTTTTTCGAGGGTGTCGCAGGCTTTGGGCAGTTCGGCAAAGTCCTTGGCACTTGCGACGCCTTCGAGTCGGCTGTCGCGCGCAAGATCGAGCAGCTGGGTGGTGGAAAAATTTTCACCAAAAAACAAGCTGGCGGTTTCGGGAAGCTGATGTGCCTCGTCGAAAATCACAGTGTTGCAGGCCGGCAGCAATTCGGCGACACCTTCATCGCGCAGCATGACATCGGCGAAAAACAGGTGGTGGTTGACGACGACGATATCCGCCTGCATGGCTTCGCTGCGCGCCTTGAGTACAAAGCATTCCTTGTGTTGCGGACAATCCTGGCCGAGGCAATTGTCACGCGTTGAGGTGACGTTCATCCAGATAGGCGCATTTTCAGGCACATCGGCCAGACCGCTGCGATCGCCGCTTTGACTCACTTTGGCGTATTGGACGATCTTGGCGAGGTGACGCACGTCCTCGCGGGTTTTGAACAAGCCTTCGGATTGCGCGCGTTCGAGATGATAGTGGCAGACATAATTGGCGCGCCCCTTGAGCAGCGCCACCGACACCGGCGCACGCAGCGCGTCGCGCACCATAGGCAAATCCTTTTGGAACAGCTGATCCTGCAAATTCTTGGTGCCGGTCGAAATGATGACCTTGCCACCATTTAGCAGCGCGGGCACCAGATAGGCAAAGGTTTTGCCCGTGCCCGTGCCGGCTTCGGCGACCAGAATGCTGTTTTCCTGTATCGCTTTGGCCACGGCCAGCGCCATGTCGCGTTGCTGCGGACGCGGCCTAAAACCGCTGACAGCGGCGACCAGCGGACTTTGATCTGAAAAGAAACGTTCGACTTCGGCAGACACGGGATATGGGAACAGGGAAGGGTGGGTGATTTTACGCGATATGCGCCGCGCGGAAAAACGCATTGCGCGCGGATTTTGTTGTGCGTTATTGTGCGCGACAACATTGGAGTCGGTATGGCAAAGGCAAAAACAATTTATTCCTGCACCGAATGCGGCGGGCAATCACCCAAATGGCAAGGCCAGTGTCCGCATTGCATGGCGTGGAATACGCTGGTCGAGGCGGTTGCCGAGCAGCCGGCAAGCAAAAGCGCGAACCGCTTTAGCGCCCTCGCCGCGGGCGGACAGATGCAACGCTTGGCGGAAGTCGAGGCTGCGGAGGTGGCGCGGACGCCGACCGGTATCGCGGAATTCGACCGCGTTCTAGGTGGCGGACTGGTTGAGGGCGGGGTGGTGCTGATCGGCGGGGATCCCGGCATCGGAAAATCCACACTGTTGTTGCAGACGCTGGCGCATCTCGCACCCCGGTGCAAAGTTCTGTATGTCAGCGGCGAAGAGTCGGCGCAGCAGATTGCCTTGCGCGCCAAACGTCTGGCGCTGGATGCCCGCGAGGTGCATTTGCTGCCCGAGATTCAGCTCGAAAAAATTCAATCCGCCATTCATCAGGAAAAGCCGGACGTAGTGGTGATTGACTCTATCCAGACGGTTTATTCCGAACAACTCACCAGCGCGCCCGGCTCGGTGGCGCAGGTGCGCGAATGTGCAGCGCAGCTCACGCGGGTAGCCAAGAGCGCGGGCGTGACCATAATTCTCGTCGGACATGTGACCAAGGAAGGCGCGCTGGCCGGGCCGCGCGTGCTGGAACATATCGTCGATACGGTGCTGTATTTCGAGGGCGATACACATTCCAGCTTCCGCCTGATTCGCGCGTTCAAGAACCGCTTCGGCGCCGTCAATGAACTGGGCGTGTTCGCGATGACCGAAAAAGGACTGCGCGAAGTCAGCAATCCTTCCGCGCTGTTTTTGTCGCAGCATGGCACGCAGGTGCCGGGTTCGTGCGTGATGGTGACGCAGGAAGGGACGCGACCCTTACTGGTGGAAATTCAGGCGCTGCTTGATGAGGCGCACGCCCCCAGTCCGCGCCGGCTGTCGCTGGGGCTGGAACAAAATCGGCTCGCCATGTTGCTGGCGGTGTTGCACCGGCACGCCGGTGTGGCCTGCTTCGATCAGGATGTGTTCATCAATGCGGTGGGCGGTGTCAAAATTACCGAGCCCGGTGCCGACCTTGCCGTGTTGCTGGCCATTGTTTCCAGTTTGCGCAATCGCCCCTTGCCGGAAAAACTGGTCGTATTCGGGGAAGTCGGTCTGGCCGGCGAAGTTCGTCCCGTGCAGCGCGGCCAGGAACGTTTGAAGGAAGCCGCCAAGCTGGGTTTCACCCATGCCATCATTCCCAAGGCCAACGCGCCCAAGCAGAACATTGCGGGAATGGAAATCGTTACGGTGGAGCGGGTGGATGAAGCCGTGGCGCGGATCAGATAGGCCGGGCCACCAATGAACCTCACGGGTAAACAGGCATGACAATATTGTTGATAGGGTTGGGGCTGATCACCCTGCTGTTGTTTCTGATTTTGTGGAAACTGTTCTCCTTGCCTGCAGGGCAGAGCGAGAACCCGCAGCTGGAGCAACTGCGTCTGGAGTTGTCACGGCTCGATGGCGCAACGCGCAGCCAGTTGCAGTCCACGGAGCGGCAGTTGGCGGAATTGCGCCAAAGCATGACGCAGGGACTGCAGCAGGTGAGCGAGACGCTGGATAAAAAACTCCTGCAGGTCATCAATGAATCGCGCACCGACCGTGAAGTTCTGAACAAGTCTCAGCTTGAATCCGGCGCCCAGCTCAAAAGTGACGTGAATGCCTTGCTGACCACCATGAGCAAGGCGCTGACCGAGCAGCTCAACGCTACCGGCAACCAACTGCGCGGCACTTTGCACGAGCGGCTCACCGAGATTCAGGCCGATACCGCCAGAAAACTCGAGGAGATGCGCAAGACGGTGGACGAGAAATTGCATGCCACGCTGGAACAGCGTTTGGGCGAAAAATTCAATTTGGTTTCAAATCAGCTGGAACAGGTGCATCGCGGCCTCGGCGAAATGCAGAATCTAGCATCGGGCGTTGGCGATCTCAAACGGGTGCTTACCAATGTCAAAACACGCGGCACCTGGGGCGAAGTCCAGCTTGGCGCGCTCATCGAGCAGATGCTCACGCCGGAGCAATATGAACGCAACGTCCGTACGGTTCCCAATAGTCGCGACCTGGTCGAGTTTGCCATCAAACTTCCAGGCAAGGAGCAGACCGTTTGGCTTCCGGTCGATGCAAAATTCCCCAAGGAAGATTACGAGCGCCTCATGGATGCGCACGATCGGGCTGATATCGAACAGGTCGAAATTGCCGCCAAGGCGCTGGAGCTGCGGATCAAACAGGAAGCCAAATCCATCCGCGAGAAATATATCGAGCCGCCGTATACCACCGACTTCGGCATCATGTTTTTGCCGACCGAGGGGCTCTATGCCGAAGTGCTGCGCCGGCCCGGATTGGCCGACGCTATTCAGCGCGAATATCGCGTCATCGTCTCCGGTCCTACGAGCTTTTCGGCGCTGCTCAACAGTTTGCAAATGGGCTTTCGCACCCTCGTGATCGAGAAACGCACCTCGGAAGTCTGGAATCTGCTCGGCACGGTCAAAACTGAATTCGGCAAGTTTGGTGACGTGATCGAGGCAACCCAGAAAAAACTGGATGCCGCGTCCAAACAATTCGAGAGCGTGGGGCAGCGTACCCGCGCGATCAATCGCAAGCTGAAAGATGTCGAAGCGCTGCCGGTTCCGGGCACGGCCGGGCTGGATGTGTTTGACGGAGACGATGAATAAACCCGGGCAGCGCACGACTTTCGCCGGCGGAACAGGTTGTCTCGCCCGTTTTCTCAAGTTAAAGTCGGGTCACCGCGACAGCGGCTAAAAATAATTATTCCGAGAGGGGAAGTATGGTTTTGACCCTGGTGGCGCTGGCAGCTTTTGTCTTGCTGGCCTTCCTCCGCGTGTCGGCGATCAGCTGGTTGTTGGCCTTCATGGTCTTCGTGCCGGTGCTGGCGCTGCAGTTGCGAATTTCCGATGGTGCGCTGCAGGGTATTTATGTTGCGATGTTCCTGCTGGGCGTGCTGTTCGCAATCCCGCCGGTCCGGCGGCGTGTCGTGACCCCCCTGATTTTGCCGTTGTTCCGCCGTTTTCTGCCGCAAACTTCTGCCGCCGAACAGTCGGCCATTGAAGCCGGATCGGTGGGCTGGGAAGGGGAGTTGTTCAGCGGTTATCCCGACTGGGATAAGTTGCTGGCCCAGCCCCGCTGCGGGCTGAAGTCCGGGGAGCGGGCGTTTCTCGACAACGAGGTGGAGCGGCTTTGCGCCATGCTGAATGATTGGGAAATCACCCATCGGCAAGCCGATTTTTCACCCGACGTCTGGGATTTTCTCAAGGGAAACGGATTTTTCGGACTGTCCATTCCCTGGCGTTATGGTGGCCGGGAATTTTCGGCACAGGCGCGTTCGGCCATCCTTGGCAAAATTGCCTCGCGCAGCTCGACAGCTGCGGCGACCGTCATGGCGCCGAATTCACTCGGTCCGGCAGACTTGTTGCTGCGCTACGGCACGAACGAACAAAAGGAGCACTATTTGCCGCGCCTTGCCGCCGGGCAGGAAATACCCTGTTTCGCACTGACGGGGCCGTTTCCCGGGTCTGATGCGGGCGCGATGCCCGATTACGGCGTGGTATGCCGGGCAAATTTTGGCGGACAGGAAAACGTGCTTGGCATCCGGCTTAACTGGGACAAGCGCTACATTACGCTGGCGCCGGTGGCGACACTATTGGGTCTGGCGTTTAAACTCCATGATCCGCAGCGCTTGCTTGGCGGCGAGGTGGATCGCGGAATTACGATCGCATTGATTCCGGCGGATACGCCGGGCGTAACGCTGGGGCGCCGACATTTTCCGCTCAACTCGGCGTTTTTGAACGGGCCGACGCGGGGCAGGGATGTTTTTATTCCGCTGGAATTTCTGATCGGTGGCGTGGCGCAGGTTGGGCAGGGTTGGCCTATGCTGTTGGAGTGTCTGGCAGCGGGCCGGGGTATTTCGCTCCCCGCTTGCAGTGTCGGCACGATGCAGCTCGCTGCGCGCAGCACGGGCGCCTACGCACGCATACGCCGGCAGTTTGGTCTGCCAATCGGAAAATTCGAGGGGGTCGAAGAGCCGCTTGCACGCATCGCTGCCAATACCTACATGATTGATGCCGGGCGACGCATGACCGCGCTTGCGGTGGATCTGGGTGAAAAGCCTTTGGCGGTCTCCGCCATCATGAAATACCACGCCACGGAACGGGCCCGTCAGGTCGTCAATGATGCGATGGATATTGTCGGCAGTAAGGGCGTTTGTCTCGGCCCTGAAAATCTTCTCGGCCGAATTTATCAGCAAATGCCCATTGCTGCGACACTGGAAGGTGCCAACAGCCTGATGCGCAACCGGGTTATTTTCGGTCAGGGATTAATGCGGGCGCACCCCTATCTGCTCAAGGAAATGGCCGCCGCAAAGGAAGCCAATCCGCAGGAAGCGCGGATGAAATTCGATCAGGCATTTTTTGGCCACGTCGGATTTTTCTTCAATAATGCGGCCCGCAGTCTGGTATTCGGTATTTTCGGTGCGCTGATTCCCGTACAACACGGCGTGGGCGCGCCGCACTATTTCCGCAAGCTAACGCGCTATGCCGCCGCTTTTGCGCTTTGCGCCGATGTCGTAACAGCCCTGCCGGGGCGTTCACTCAAACGGCGCGAAAAACTTTTCGCGCGCCTGGGCGATGTTTTGAGTTTGCTCTATCTGGGTTCCGCCACACTCAAACGTTTCGAGGATGACGGGTGTCTGCCAGAAGACCGGCCATTGCTGGATTGGGCCATGCAGGACACGCTGTGGCGGATTCAGGAAGCCTTGAGCGGCACGCTGCGAAATTTGCCGTTTTGGCCGCTGCGCGCGCTGCTGCATATGCTGGTATTTCCCTTGGGGAGTCGTATTACACCCCCTTCCGACGTGCTGGATCAGCGTGTAGCTGCCATGCTGATGCGTCGTGGCGGGTCACGCGATCGTCTGACCGGCGGGATGTATTTGCCGGAGGGTGAAAATGAACCGCTTGGCGCGCTGGAATCGGCGCTCGCGAGTACGGTGGGGAGTGAAATTCTTCGAAAAAAACTGGATGCGGCTTATCGTGCCGGCGAATTGCACGCCCATGATGAACTCGCGCGGATATCCGAGGCGCGCGCGCGCGGTTTGATCGATCCGGCGCAAGCCTTGCGTTTGGAGCGCGATTACGCCTTGCGTTGCAAGGTCATGATGGTGGATGAGTTCGAGACGGATGACTTGCGCGCGGGACCGAAAAAACGCGCCTCACGTAAGGCCGCGGACTGAAGTTCATGGGAAAAAATTACACCGTGCCGCCGGATTACTGTATTGCACCGCATCAGGCTGGAACGCTGCACGGCCTGTTTTTCGAGCGCGTGCGCCAATCTCCGGACAAGGTTGCCTATCGACATTGCATGGGGGATGGCTGGCGCGAATTTACCTGGCGCGAAATGGCGGAGGAGATCGAGCATTGGCGCCGGGCACTGGCCGCACAGGGATTGCAGCGCGGAGATCGTGTGGCCGTCATGCTGCGCAACGGTCCGTCATGGATTTTGTTTGATCAGGCGGCGCTTTCGTTGGGGCTGGTCGTCGTGCCGCTGTTTACGGTTGATCGCCCGGACAATATTGCCTACATCGTCCGCGATGCCGGCGTTAAACTTTTCTTCTTTGAAGGTGCCGAGCAGTGGCGCGGATTGTGCACGGTGCTGGATCAACTCGACGGCTTGGAATGTCTGGTTTCCGCCGAGCCGATTGATGGCGCAGGGGAGTCGCGCTTGCTGGGTTTGCGCGATTTTCTGCAAGCCGGCCAAGCACCGGTTGAAGCGGCGGAAATCGCTGGGGACGATCTGGCCACACTCATTTACACATCGGGTACGACCGGGCGGCCCAAGGGCGTGATGCTCAGCCATGCCAACATCTTGAGCAACGCTTACGCGACGCTGGATACTTTCCCCGTGCGCGAAGACGATGTCTTTCTCTCTTTCCTGCCGCTGTCCCATGCGTTCGAGCGCACGCTGGGTTATTACCTGCCGGTGATGAGCGGCGCAACCGTGACATTCGTGCGTTCTGTTGCATTGCTGGCCGACGATATGAAGACTATCCGGCCGACCCTGCTGATTTCCGTGCCGCGAATCTACGAACGAATTTATGGCGCGATCCGGGCGAGACTTGAAGAAAATGCCGCTTATGCCCGCGCGCTGTTTTATTTCACCATCGAGGTGGGTTGGGCGCGCTTCGAGCACGCTCAGGGACGCGGCCCGTGGAAACCAGCCTTTCTACTCTGGCCACTTTTGGATCGTCTGGTCGCACGCAAATTCAGGGCGCGCCTCGGCGGGCGTTTGCGTTCGGCTATCAGCGGAGGCGCGGCGCTCGTGCCGGAAATTTCGAGGATGTTCATTGCACTGGGATTGCCTATTGTGCAGGGCTATGGCCTGACCGAGGCGGGGCCGGTCGTTGCCGGTAACCGGCCGGATGACAATGTTCCCCACAGTGTGGGCCAGCCTTTGCTTGGCGTGCAGGTGCGCCTGGGGCCGCGGGATGAACTGCAGGTGAAGGGGCCGAATATCATGCTGGGCTACTGGAATCAGCCCGAGGCCACACGGGATCTGATTGATACTGAAGGATGGCTTAAAACCGGTGACATTGCGCAGATGACCCCGAGCGGTCACATCACGATCACGGGACGGCTGAAAGAAATCATCGTTATGTCGAATGGCGAAAAAATTCCGCCGACTGATATGGAGATTGCGCTTCTGCAGGATTCCTTGTTCGACCAGGTCATGGTGTTCGGGGAGGGGCATCCCTATCTCGTTGTGCTGGGAGTGGTGAATCCGGAGATCTGGACGCATTTTGCCGAAGAAACCGGAATACGCCCCGATATCCCCGAGGCGCTGAACGACAGCCGCATCGAGGCACGGGTACTGCGCCGCATCGCGGGCAGCCTGCGGGGGTTTCCAGGCTACGCCAGAGTTAACCGTGTGCTTCTGCTGCGTGAGCCCTGGACGATAGAAAACGGTTTGCTGACGCCCACGCTTAAACTGCGGCGCAATGAAGTGACGCGACACTTTGCCGCGCAAATCGCCGAGCTGTATGCCAAGCGTTGAAAACGTAATATATCGGGGCAGGTTTTGTGCGCTGACGCTGCTCGTGTTTGTTGTATATCGCCCGGTGCATTCAAACTGATGCAGTATCATCCGCAGCCATGAATGAGATTTCCGGATTCCACGATGTTGCTGTGCTGCTGAACGCTGATCCCACGCTCGTGTTGGATCACTCTGCGTTGCAGCGTGCATTGCACGCCAGTGGTGAAAATTGGGCGGCGCGGGTGGCGACACAGTGCCCGCACCTATTTTCCGGTGTGCCGCTGTTTGTAAGTCAGAGGCACTACGATCAGATGCGTGCGGTGATTGAGGCGGTGGAACGCGTGGTGCAGCTGCCCGGCTGGGATGAAACTCCGCCGGAGGCGGCGCGTGGGGTTTTCTATGGCTACGACTTTCATCTTAACGCCTCGGGCGCGCATCTGATTGAAATCAACACCAATGCCGGTGGCGGATTCTTGAATGCCCTGCTGCTGGCCAGTCAGCAGGCGCTGGCATCGCCCGGCGTGCAGACAGCCACAGCAGATTTGTCGGAGATGTTCGCTGAGATGTTCCGTGCCGAATGGCGCGCAGCGCGCGGTGAAGCGCCGCTGGAGACGATAGCGATCGTGGACGAACAACCGGAACAGCAATATCTCTATCCGGAATTTCTGCTCGCGCAACGCTGGCTGGCGGCAGCAGGCATCCGCACGATTATTGCCGATCCCTCGCAATTGCAGGCGCGCGACGGCGGACTTTATTTTGAGGCGCTGCGCCTTGATCTGGTCTACAACCGGCTGACCGATTTTTCCCTGCAGCAACATGAGCATTTGCGCCAGGCCTGGCAGAGCGGCGGCGTGGTGCTGACCCCCAGTCCGGCGCATTACGCGCGTTATGCCGACAAGCGCCAACTGGTGCGCCTGAGCGATGCAGAAGATTTGCGCCAACTGGGTGCCTGTGAAGCGGACATTGCCACCTTGCTAAACGGCGTGCCCGAGACGCGGCAGGTTGTTCAGGTCGATGCCGACCGGTGGTGGGCAGAGCGCAAACACTGGTTTTTCAAGCCGGTCAGCGGTTACGGCAGCAAGGGCAGTTACAGCGGCGCCAAACTGACCAAACGCGTTTTTGAGGAAATCCTGCAAGGCGGCTATATTGCCCAGCGGCTTGCACCGCCCGGAGAGCGCATTATTCAGCGGATGGACGAACCCCCGGTGGCGCTGAAATGCGACGTGCGCTGCTATGTTTATGCCGGCAGAATTCAACTGGCCGCCGCACGCTTGTACCAGGGGCAAACCACCAATTTCCGCACGTCTGGTGGCGGTTTCGCGCCCGTCCGGGTGGTCGGTTAGAATGCGCCCATGCTGATTTATTCACTCATTGCGATCGGACTCGGCGCGGCCTGCGGCGCCACTCTGCGCTGGGGATTCGGGCTTTGGCTGAATGCCACCGTGCCGGAATTGCCGCTGGGTACTTTGTCGGCCAACCTGCTGGGCGGTTATCTGATCGGCCTCGCCATGGCGTTTTTTCTGCAAAATCCCGCACTCTCGCCGGAGTGGCGGCTATTCATCATCACCGGATTTCTGGGCGGACTCACCACGTTCTCGACGTTCTCGGCGGAAACTGTCACGCTATTGTTGCGTGGTCAATATCTTTGGGGGGCGGGCATCATCAGCGCACATCTCGCCGGCTCGTTGCTCATGACGATTCTGGGAATTCAAACCTTCAAATGGATACAGGGAGGCTGACATGTATCTGCTCGCGTTTTATGTGACTGAAAATCAGCGTCACGACGGCAAACTGGTACACGAATGGCTGTTGGATCAGGCGCGCGAAATGGGAGTCTCCGGCGGCTCGGCGTTTCGCGCCATGGCCGGATTTGGCCGTCACGGAAAAATGCATGAAGATGTTTTTCTGGAACTCGCCGGCGAATTGGCCCTGAAAATCGAATTCGTGCTGGAAGAACCACTCGCCAGAAAATTGCTGCAACGCGTCCGCGAACAGCAGCCGGGCGTGTTTTACCTGTGCCACGAGGTCGAGTCCGGTGTGTTGTGACGGGGAACCGCAGTTCCCCGTTATCTTATTGCCCGAAGAAGTCCTTGACCTTGTCCATCCAGGATTTGGCGCGCGGATTGTGTTTGTCCGCGTCCTGCTGGTTGAGCGAGGTTTCGAATTCGCGCAACAATTCCTTTTGACGATCAGTCAGATTCACCGGCGTTTCCACCATCACATGACAGTGCAGGTCGCCATGGGCGGCGCTGCGGATGCCTTTGATACCTTTGCCGCGCAGGCGGAATTGCCGGCCGCTTTGGGTTTCGGCCGGAATCTTGATGCGGGCTGAGCCGTCCAGCGTCGGTATTTCGATTTCGCCGCCCAGCGCGGCGGTGACGAAACTGATCGGCATTTCGCAATGCAGGTCGTTGTGGTCGCGCTGGAACACCGAGTGCGGTTTGATGTGCACGACGACATACAGGTCGCCCGGCGGGCCGCCGTTGACGCCTTGTTCGCCTTCGCCGGAGAGACGGATGCGGTCGTCATTGTCCACGCCGGCGGGAATCTTGACCGAGAGGGTTTTGTGCTGCTTGATGCGGCCGCTGCCGCTACAGTCCTTGCAGGGCGAGGAGATCATTTTGCCGCTGCCGTGACAGCGCGGGCAGGTCTGCTGGATCGAGAAGAATCCCTGCTGCATGCGCACTTGGCCATGGCCGCCGCAAGTGGTGCAGGTGGTCGGGCTGGTGCCGGGCTTGGCGCCGGAGCCGTGGCAGGTTTCGCATTCGGCCATGGTAGGCACGCGAATCTGGGTTTCCGTACCGCGCGCGGCCTGTTCCAGCGAGATTTCGAGGTTGTAACGCAGGTCGGCACCGCGATGGACATTGCTGCGCTGACCGCCGCGTCCGCCGCCGAAGATGTCGCCGAAGATGTCACCAAAATCGAATCCCTGCGCGCCGCCCGCGCCAAACGGATTGCCTCCGCCCATGCCGCCGGCTTCGAACGCGGCGTGCCCATACTGGTCGTAGGCCGCACGCTTCTGGCCGTCCGATAGGGTTTCGTAGGCTTCCTTGGCTTCCTTGAAGTGCTCCTCCGCATTCGGATTGTCCGGATTGCGGTCAGGGTGATACTTCATCGCCAGCTTGCGATAAGCCTTCTTGAGGTCATCGTCCGATACGTCGCGGTTGACGCCGAGAACTTCGTAGTAGTCGCGCTTGCTCATGTTTTTTCCAAGTGACGATGGGGCGCACGCGCCCCACCGGTTACAACTTTAACGATGGTGAGACTTATTTCTTTTCGTCTTTGACTTCGGTGAATTCGGCATCCACCACGTCACCATCGTCAGCCTTGGCGCCGGATTCCGGTGCGGCACCGCCTGCTGCCTGGGCCTTGGCCTGCTCGGCGGCGTACATCTTCTCGCCCAGCTTCTGGGCAGCGGTTGCCAGTGCCTCAGTCTTGGCTTCGATGGCGGCCTTGTCGTCGCTCTTCACAACTTCCTCGGCTTCTTTCAGCGCGGCTTCGATGGCGGACTTTTCATCGGTACTCAGCTGCTCACCGTATTCCTTGAGCGACTTTTGTGTCGTGTGGATCAGCGCGTCCAGCTGGTTGCGCGCGGTGACCAGTTCCATCGCCTTTTTGTCTTCTTCGGCATGCGCCTCGGCGTCCGCCACCATGCGCTGGATTTCCTCTTCACTCAAGCCGGAGCTGGCCTTGATGGTGATGTTAGCTTCCTTGTTGGTGGCCTTGTCCTTGGCGCTGACGTGCAGAATGCCGTTGGCGTCGATGTTGAAGGTCACTTCAATCTGCGGCATACCGCGCGGTGCCGGCGGAATGTCGGACAGGTTGAACTGGCCCAGGCTCTTGTTGCCGGACGACATCTCGCGCTCGCCCTGCAGCACGTGGATGGTCACGGCAGATTGGTTGTCGTCGGCGGTGGAGAAGACCTGCGATGCCTTGGTCGGAATCGTGGTGTTCTTCTGAATCAGCTTGGTCATCACGCCGCCCATGGTTTCGATCCCCAGGCTGAGCGGGGTCACGTCGAGCAGCAGCACGTCCTTCACTTCACCCTGCAGCACGCCGCCCTGGATCGCTGCGCCGACGGCCACGGCTTCGTCAGGGTTCACGTCCTTGCGGGCTTCCTTGCCGAAGAACTCCTTCACTTTTTCCTGCACCTTGGGCATGCGGGTCTGACCGCCGACCAGAATCACGTCGGAGATGTCCGAGGTGGAAACGCCGGCGTCCTTCATCGCGATCTTGCAGGGCTCGATGGTGCGTGCGATCAGGTCTTCGACCAGGCTTTCCAGCTTGGCACGGGTGATCTTGACGGCCAGGTGCTTCGGACCAGTCGCGTCTGCCGTGATGTAGGGCAGGTTGACTTCGGTTTGCTGGGAAGACGATAGCTCGATCTTGGCTTTTTCAGCCGCATCTTTCAGGCGTTGCAGCGCCAGCATGTCTTTCTTCAGATCGACGCCGCTTTCCTTCTTGAACTCTTCAATCAGGTAGTCGATCACGCGCAGGTCGAAGTCTTCGCCACCGAGGAAAGTATCGCCGTTGGTGGACAGCACTTCGAACTGATGTTCGCCGTCGATTTCGGCGATGTCGATGATCGAGATGTCGAATGTGCCGCCGCCGAGGTCATACACCGCGATCTTGCGGTCACCTTCCTGCTTGTCCAGACCAAAGGCCAGCGCCGCCGCGGTTGGCTCGTTGATGATGCGCTTCACTTCCAGCCCGGCGATGCGGCCGGCGTCCTTGGTGGCTTGACGTTGCGAGTCGTTGAAGTAGGCGGGCACGGTGATAATGGCTTCGGTTACGGGTTCGCCGAGGTAATCTTCGGCGGTCTTTTTCATCTTCATCAGGACTTGTGCCGAGACTTCCGGTGCCGAGATTTCTTTGTCGCGCACTTTCACCCAGGCATCGCCATTCTTGGCCTTGACGATTTCGAACGGCACCATGCTGATGTCTTTCTGCACGGCTTTTTCTTCGAAACGGCGGCCGATCAGGCGCTTGACGCCATACAGGGTATTTTGCGGGTTGGTCACTGCCTGACGTTTTGCCGGTGCGCCGACCAGTACCTCGCCATCTTCCATATAGGCAATGATGGAAGGTGTGGTGCGTGCGCCTTCCGCATTTTCGATAACCTTGCTCTTGCCGCCTTCCATGATGGCGACGCAAGAGTTGGTGGTGCCGAGGTCAATACCGATAATCTTTCCCATGATGCTGTCCTTTCAGTTGAATTTGGTTGTATTCGTAATCCGCTGCAGCCTAAGGTGGGGCGGGTGTCGCTTATTTCAAGAGCAATTCACCCGGACCGCCACCGGCGCTTACTGTCCCTTTGAAACCATCACCAGTGCCGGACGTAGCACGCGATCATTCAGGGTGTAGCCCTTTTGCATAACGCTGACCACCGTATTGGCCGGCTGGTCGCTATCCAGCATGCCGATGGCTTGGTGCTTGTGCGGGTCGAGTTTTTCGCCGATCGGATTGACTTCGACAATGTTAAATTTTTCAAAGACGCTGGACAGCTGCTTCAGTGTCAGCTCCATGCCGTTCTTAAAGCTTTCCACGTTCTCGGTTTCAACCGACAAGCCGGCTTGCAAGCTGTCCATCACCGCCAGCATTTCACCGGAAAAACGCTCGACGGCGAATTTTTGCGCCTTGCTCACGTCTTCGGCGGCGCGGCGGCGGATGTTTTCACCTTCAGCCTTGGCATACATCCAGGCATCGTAATGTTCCTGGGCCTTGCGCTCGGATTCCTGCAGCATTTCTGCCAGGCTGGGCATGACTTCGGTCTGATTTTCCGTGGCGGTTTCCCCGCTGGACTGTGCCGTTTGCGGTGCCGGATCGGCCACTTTTTCCTGTTCTGACATGAGTTCCTCCTGTTTGAGACTTTCGCTTTATTGGGTCGTTATCCGGGATTTCAAGGCGCGTCCCCAATTTTTTTTGGGTGATAATGGCGCCGACAGAAATTTCGCCGATCATGGACTCACACAAGAATTACTACTGGCGGCTCGCCGGCTTCTATTTTTTCTACTACGCCTTCGTGGGGATGTTCGCGCCCTACTGGAGTCTTTACCTAAAATCCCTGCATTTCAGCGCGATTGATATTGGCATTCTCATGGCGGTCCAGCCTGTGATGCGTATGATTGCGCCGAATCTCTGGGGCTGGCTGGCCGATCACTCGGGACAACGTTTGTTGATTGTTCAGGTGGCGGCGGGACTGAGCCTCCTGTTTTATCTGGGCGTTTTCCTGACCACCAGCTTCTGGGGAATGCTGCTGGTCCTCGCGCTGATGAGTTTTTTCTGGAGCGCTTCGATGCCGCTGGTGGAGGCGACAACGCTGACCTGGCTGGGCGGCAACGCCTCGCATTACGGCCGGATTCGTTCCTGGGGATCGCTCGGCTTCATCGCTACTGTTTTAGGACTGGGCTACGCCTTCGATTACATTGCCATCGCCTGGCTGCTGTGGGCAGGACTGGTGTGCGAGCTCGGTATTCTGCTGTTTTCGCGGCTCATTCCCGCGACCCAGGCGCATCCGCATGCTACCGATCATCAGCCCATCCGCCAGATATTCTTTCAGCCGGTAGTGCTTACCCTGTTCGGGGCCTGTTTTCTCATGGCGATGGCGCACGGGCCTTACTACACCTTCTACTCCATCTATCTTGTGGAGCACGGTTATTCAAAAGGCATGGTGGGTGGCTTGTGGGCACTGGGGGTGATTTGCGAAATCGGGGTGTTTTTCCTGATGCCGCGCCTGATGCGTCATTTCAGTTTTGTCCGCCTGCTGCAGATCAGTTTGCTTGCGGCGGTTGTACGCTTCCTGATGATCGCATGGCTGGTGGATGCGATTGTCTGGGTGCTTTTTGCCCAGATATTGCATGCCCTAACGTTTGGTGCTTTTCACGCGGCCTCGGTCGGGCTGGTCCACGAATACTTTCGCGGTCGCCATCAGGCCCGGGGGCAGGCCCTTTTCGGCAGCCTGACCTACGGCGCTGGCGGCATGCTGGGTAGCCTGACCAGCGGCCCGGTCTGGGAGCTTTGGGGGCCCGAAGTGCTCTTTAGTATGAGCGCTCTGGCAGCACTCACCGGAATCTTACTGTTGCGCTGGCAGCGCCCCGGCATGGCGGATCAGGCACGGGCTGTGGCATAATCCCGCGCCTTGAACAAGGTGCAGGCATGAGCGCAAAAACTTTATACGACAAACTCTGGGATTCTCACGTGGTGCGGCAGGAAGCCGATGGCACCGCACTCATTTATATTGACCGGCAATTGGTGCATGAAGTGACCAGCCCGCAGGCCTTCGAAGGGCTGAAGCTGGCGCGTCGTCAGCCATGGCGAACAGTCTCGATGCTGGCGGTGCCGGATCACAATGTGCCGACAGCCAATCGGGCGGCCGGGATTGCCGATCCGATTTCGCGTCTGCAGGTTGAAACGCTGGATGCCAACTGTGCCGAATTCGGTATTACGGAATTCAAAATGGGCGACATTCGCCAGGGCGTGGTCCATGTTATGGGCCCGGAGCAGGGGGCGACACTGCCGGGTATGACGGTGGTTTGCGGCGATTCCCACACCAGTACGCATGGCGCGTTTGCCGCGCTGGCGCACGGCATCGGCACTTCCGAAGTCGAGCATGTGATGGCGACACAATGTTTGGTCGCGAAGAAATCCAAAGCGATGCTGGTCAGGGTTGAGGGGGCGCTCGGCAAAGGGGTGACGGCCAAGGATATGGCACTCGCGGTTATCGGCAGAATCGGCACGGCGGGCGGCACTGGTTATGCCATGGAATTTGCGGGCTCGACGGTGCGCGGTCTCAGCATGGAGGGCCGCATGACTTTGTGCAACATGGCGATCGAGGCGGGCGCGCGTGCCGGCATGGTGGCTGTGGATGACATTACGATCGAGTATTTGAAAGGGCGTCCCTACGCGCCGCAAGCTAACCTTTGGGAAGCCGCCGTGACTTACTGGCGGACCTTGCGTTCGGATGAGGGCGCGCAATTCGACACGGTGCTCGAACTGGATGCGGGCGCGATTCGCCCGCAGGTGACCTGGGGTACATCGCCCGAAATGGTGGTATCCATTGATGGTCGGGTTCCCGATCCCGTCAATGCGCCGGATGCCGTGAAGCGCGGCGACTGGGAGCGTGCCCTGCAATACATGGGGTTGCAGGCGAACACGCCGATCAATCAAATCAACATCGACAAAGTCTTTATCGGTTCCTGCACGAACGGCCGGATCGAGGATATGCGCGCCGCGGCAGCCGTGGCGAAGGGGCGAAAAGTAGCGGCCAGCGTCAAACTGGCGATGGTCGTGCCGGGTTCCGGGCTGGTGAAGGCGCAGGCCGAGCGCGAGGGGCTGGACAGGATTTTTATCGAGGCGGGATTTGAATGGCGCGATCCGGGCTGTTCGATGTGTCTTGCAATGAACGATGACCGTCTCGCGCCGGGCGAGCGCTGTGCTTCGACGTCCAACCGGAATTTTGAGGGGCGTCAGGGGCAAGGTGGTCGGACCCATCTGGTGAGTCCGGAAATGGCGGCTGCGGCAGCTATCGCCGGACATTTTGTTGATGTCGGCACACTGTAAGGAGACGAAGATGAAAAAAGTGGCTTTGCTGTTTGCAGTCATGTTTCTGACCGCATGCAACACGATGGAGGGGCTCGGCAAGGATATCCAGACGGGTGGCGCAAAACTCGAAAAGGCGGCGACCAAGTAATGCAGAAATTTACCTTGTTGAACGGGCTGGTGGCGCCGCTGGATCGCGCCAATGTCGATACCGATGCCATCATTCCCAAGCAGTTCCTGAAATCCATCCAGCGGGCGGGTTTCGGTCCCAATGCTTTTGATGAGTGGCGTTATCTGGATCACGGCGAGCCGGGCATGGATAACAGCAAGCGTCCGCTGAATCCGGATTTTGTGCTCAATCAGCTGCGCTATCAGGGCGCGCAGATTTTGCTGACGCGCGAGAATTTCGGCTGCGGTTCCTCGCGTGAGCACGCGCCCTGGGCGCTGGAAGATTATGGTTTTCGTGTGATTATTGCGCCGAGTTTTGCCGACATCTTTTTCAATAACTGCTTCAAGAACGGCATGCTGCCGATCCGACTGGATTCCGCCATCGTGGACGAATTGTTCAAAGCGGTCGAGGCGAATGAGGGTTACAAGCTGACCGTCGATCTGGAACGCCAGGTCATCGCGATGCCGGACGGGCGCGAGATTGCCTTCGAGGTCGATGCCTTCCGCAAGCATTGCCTGCTCAACGGGTTCGACGATATTGGCCTGACCCTGCAGCATGTGGACGATATCAAGAGCTTTGAGGAAAAACATCGTGCGGCACAGCCCTGGCTGTATGCCTGAGAGAATTTTGTGTGACTGGAAAAACTATGAAGATCGCAGTATTGCCGGGTGATGGCATTGGAACGGAAATTGTTGCGCAGGCGGTAAAGGTGCTGGAGGTTTTGCGCAGCGATGGCCTGAAAATAGAAATGGAATACGGGAATATCGGTGGTGCGGGCTATGACGCCGAGGGCGATCCGCTGCCGGAATCGACACTGGCGCTGGCCCAGGCTTCCGACGCGGTTTTGCTGGGTGCTGTGGGTGGTCCGCAATACGATACGCTGGACCGTCCCCTGCGTCCCGAGCGCGGCTTGCTACGCATTCGCAAGGGATTGAATTTGTTTGCAAACCTGCGCCCTGCGCTGTTGTACCCGGAGCTGGCTTCGGCTTCGACGCTCAAGCCCGAGGTGGTTTCCGGGCTGGACATCATGATTGTGCGCGAACTGACCGGCGATATTTATTTCGGTCAGCCGCGCGGGATTTCCACGCTGGCGAACGGTGAACGCGAAGGCATCAACACCATGCGTTACACCGAATCGGAGGTGCGCCGCATCGGTCGCGTGGCTTTTGACATCGCGATGAAGCGCAACAAAAAAGTGTGTTCCGTGGACAAGGCCAATGTGCTGGAAACCACCGAGCTGTGGCGTCAGGTGATGATCGAAGTCGCCCGCGATTACCCGGAAGTGGAGCTTTCGCACATGTATGTGGACAACGCCGCCATGCAACTGGTGCGTGCGCCCAAGCAGTTTGACGTGGTGGTGACGGGCAATATCTTCGGTGACATTCTGTCGGATGAAGCCTCGATGCTGACGGGCTCGATCGGCATGCTGCCTTCCGCTTCGCTGGATGAAAACAACAAGGGCATGTACGAGCCCAGCCACGGTTCTGCGCCGGATATTGCGGGCAGGGATCTGGCCAATCCGTTGGCGACTATTTTGTCGGTGGCGATGATGCTGCGCTATACCTTCGCGGATGAAGCCAGCGCCACGCGCATCGAGAATGCGGTGAAACAGGCGCTGGTACAGGGCTATCGCACCGGCGATATCCATACCGAAGGCACGAACCGCGTGGGCTGTAATGCGATGGGCGATGCGGTTGTCGCCGCGCTTTAATCGATTGAACTGTATTTGGAAAAAGTCATGAGCAAACAATTTGACGTATGTATTCTGGGCGCAACCGGCGCCGTTGGCGAAGCGATGCTGTCCATTCTGGAGCAGCGCAACTTTCCGGTGCGCAATCTTTATCCGCTGGCATCCAGTCGCTCGGCCGGTTCGACGGTCACTTTCAAGGGAAAGGAGCTGACGGTTCTGAATGTCGACGATTTCGATTTTGCCAAAGCGCAGATCGGATTGTTTTCCGCGGGCGGTAGCGTTTCGGAAAAATATGCGCCTATCGCGGCCGCCGCAGGTTGCGTGGTGATCGACAATACGGCGCATTTCCGCTACGACCGCGACATTCCGCTGGTGGTGCCGGAAGTTAATCCGCATGCCATCGCGCAGTACAAGAATCGCGGCATCATCGCTAATCCCAACTGTTCCACGATCCAGATGCTGGTTGCGCTTAAACCGATTCAGGATGCCGTGGGTATTGCGCGCATCAACGTGGCGACTTATCAGGCCGTGTCGGGCACCGGCAAGGAGGCGATTGACGAGCTCGCCGACCAGACCCGGGCATTGTTCAATCATCAGGATGTGGTTGTTGAGGTTTATCCCAAGCGCATTGCCTTTAACGTGCTGCCGCACATCGATGTTTTCCTTGAGAATGGCTATACCAAGGAAGAAATGAAGATGGTCTGGGAAACCCGGAAAATCATGGAGGACGACAGCATCGAGGTGAACCCGACCGCTGTGCGCGTGCCGGTGTTTTACGGCCATTCCGAAGCCGTGCATATCGAGACCCGCAAGAAAATCACCGCTGAGGAAGCGCGCGCCCTGCTGGAAAAAGCCCCCGGCGTCGAGGTCATGGACAAGCGCGAACCGGGCGGTTACCCGACGCCCGTCGAGGCAGCCGGCAACGATGCGACCTATGTGGGCCGCATCCGCGAAGATATCTCGCATCCGTTGGGATTGAATCTGTGGGTGGTGAGCGACAATGTGCGCAAGGGCGCCGCGCTGAACAGTGTGCAGATTGCGGAAATCCTGATCGAAAAATATCTCGATTGAGGGGAGCTTACCTTGTTGTCAGGGCTTATCAGCTTGTGCCGATAAGCCCATGATGTTATTTTTGTTCTGTAGCCCAAAGCGAAAGGACGGCCACGTGCCTAGATCACTGTTGAAACTCTTGCTGGGAATGATGGGGATGCTGCTTGCGGCATCCGTGTCCGCCTTGGGCATGGGGGGCATTCAGGTGATGTCCGCGCTGGGACAGCCGCTCAAGGCTGAAATCGAGCTGTTGGCCGTGGGCAAGATGGAAAAAGCCAGTCTGGTTGCCCGATTGGCTTCACCGGATGCCTACACGGGTGCCGGCTTGGAATTTCCCCACGCCAACAAGTACAGCTTCAAACTGGACTATCACGCCAACGGTGCAGCGTTTCTCGAAGTTCGCAGTGAACAGCCGGTCAACGATCCCTTCGTCAGTTTGCTGGTGGATTTGAGCTGGGCCTCCGGTCGTTTGTTGCGTGAATATACTTTCCTTCTGGACCCGCCGGGTTACATGGCTGCGCAGCCTGAGGCGGCCCAGGCCGAACCTGTGATCCTGCCCGAAGCGGCTTCGGCGCTGAGCACAACGCCACAACCATCCGAATCCGCACTGGAGGCTTCTGCAGATAAAGCGCCGTTGCCTGCGAAGCCGACCGCTGAAGTCGTGACGGAAAAACCGGCGCCACTCGCTGCCGTTGATCGTTCTCCCGCAGAAGAGAAGAAAGTGGCGCCAGCCAAGCCGGCACAAGCCGCTGCGCTGCCGCCCGTGACCTTAAAGCGTGGAGATACGCTGCGCGCCATTGCGGCGCAGTACAAGCCCGAGGATGTGAGCCTGGAGCGGATGTTGTTGGCGCTGTATCGTGTAAACGCCCAGCAGTTTGATGGCAAAAATATGAACCGTGTGCGGGCCGGAAAAATTTTGCGCTTGCCGGATGCCGATGATTTGGCTGTAGTTGAACAGGCCGAGGCGGTTCGGGAAATCCGCGCCCAAGTGGCTGATTGGAATGCTTACCGGCAGCGGTTGGCGAGTGCTGCGCCTGCATCTTCAGCGGTGGCTGAGGCTGCACAGCAGCAAGCCGGCGGCCAGATTTCCAGTGCGGTGGCGGATAAGGCTCCTGTTGCCAGCGAGTCGGCCAAAGAGGTGCTGACGCTCTCCAAAGGTGATGTCCCGGGCGATCAGGTCAATGCCGGCGGCAAGGGAACTGTGGCTGAGCGCGCAGATTCTGCCCAGGAAAACCGGATTGCCGACAGCAAAGCGCGCAAGGAAGAGGCTTCCCGCCAGGCTCTGCTCGAGAAGAATCTTGAGGATATGCGCAGGCTCGCCGAGCTCAAGTCTGAAATGGCCGCGCTGACCCAGCCCGCCAGTGCGCCGGAAGCCGCAAGCGCCGTCAAAGCGGCCCCGCCGGTTAAAAAACCGCGCCCCGTTCCGGCGCCTGCGCCCGTGGTCGAGCCCACGTTCATCGATATGTTGCTCGAGGAACCTGTTTATCTGGCTGCGGGAGCTGCTGTGATTCTGCTGGGAGCGGGCGGGCTGGGCTATAGCGTGTGGCGTCGCCGCAAGCAGGCCGCGGATATCGATAGCAATCTCGAATTCGATGATGACTTCCCCGAGGTTTCGGCCGCCGCTCCGGCGTCCGATACACTCAACAGACTGGAGGATGGCGGCGACTTTACTCATCTCCAGGCGGTGCCTGAGTCTCATGCGTCAGCCGGTATTGATCCGCTCAGCGAAGCCGATCTCTATCTCAATTTTGGTCGCTATCCGCAGGCGGAAAAAATTCTCAAGGACGCGTTGGCTCAGACGCCTGCCGACAGTCAGCTCATCCTGAAATTGTTCGGCGTGTATGCGGCCAGCAAAAACTTACCTGCGTTTGCAGCGATGGCGGGGAGTGTGCATGGCCAGCTTGAGGCTGCCGAATGGGCTCAGGTACAGGCTCAGGGTCGTATGCTGGAGCCTGCCAATCCCTTGTATGCCGGAATTCACAAGGAAGATGCCGCAAGTGCGACTCAGATCATGGCAACGCCCGTGTCGGCAGGCGTGCCCGTACGCCCCGGAAAAGAAGAGGCGTTGGATTTCGATCTCGGTGCCATGGGGGATTCTGCGCCTGATCTCGGAGACGGATCCAAAGAAGTCGCGATTCCCGATTTGGAAGGGGATGCCGATCTGGACAGTCTGATGGCATCCATGGGCGCCACGCATTTGCTTGCAGGCGGAAGTGTGGGGCAGTCGGAAACCGCATTGTCGCCGTCTGTGCCAGCGCAGGAGTCTGAACCTGCATCCGACGAAATGCAGCCGCTTGGTAGTGTGGCGGATGATGCTCCGCTGGCCTTTGATATTGATTTCAAGCTGGATGAACCTGCCGAAACTCCGGTCGTTTCCAAGACCGCTCAGGCATCCCAGATTCCCGGGCTGGGTGAAATCAGTTTGAGCCTGGAAGACGTGCCGTCAGCTTCCGGAAACGTCGCGGAAGAAAAGCCTCCCGCATGGTATGACGTGCAGACCAAGCTGGATCTGGCGCGGGCTTACCGCGAAATGGGTGATCTTGCCGGTGCGCGTGAAGTGCTGGAAGAAGCTATGACTGAGGGCGATGACGAGCAGCGTGTTGCCGCCCGGAATATGCTCGATCAACTCCAGTGAATTTTCGGGTGAAGAAAATATTAGCGGCAGCGTGGGCTGCCGTTTTCTTTGGCGTAATGTGATGATGCGAGTGCATCCGGCGACGTTGATTCTGGTCTGGGTGGTGCTGGTGGCCACCCTGCAAGTGTTGTCCGGCTGGAAGCTGTTTGCATTGTCCGGAGCGATGTTGATCGCCACGGGGATTCTTTCCGGCCACAAATTTCTGTTGCTTTTACGGCGCACGCGCTGGGTCCTGTTTTCACTCCTGATGATTTATGTCTATGTCACCCCGGGCCACGCGCTTGTGGAAAGCTTTGGCCTGTATAGCCCGACCCGGGAGGGCGTGCTGGAGGGGGTGATTCAATTGTTGAAATTGCTGGCGGCACTGGGCGGACTGGCCTGGTTGTTGGATCGTTTGCACCGCCCGCAACTGATTGCGGGGCTTTATGTGCTGCTGGCTCCGCTGGTCTTGCTGCGGGTGTCGCGCGAGCGCGTGGCTGTCCGGCTGGCGCTTACCTTGCACTATGCCGAAGTTGCCATCCTGCGCGGCGCGCGTGATTGGCGGGCGCATCTGCAGCAACTGTTTCAGCCGGTAGCCGATGCGGCACATCCCGTCGAGTTGCTGCTGCCGCGATTTGCCTGGCGCGACGGGATCGTGCTGGCAGGGGTGTTGCTTGTGTCGGGATGGTGCTTGCGATGAGATATGCGTTGGGCTTGGAATACGATGGCCGGCCGTTTAAAGGTTGGCAAAGCCAGCCGGATCAGCCAACGGTGCAGGATGCCATGCAGTCGGCATTGAGCCGGATTGCGGGTGAGGCTGTCGCTGTCACCGCAGCGGGCCGCACCGATACCGGCGTTCACGCGCTGGAGCAGGTCGTTCATTTTGATACTTCCGCCGAGCGCCCGCTTGGCGCTTGGGTGCGCGGTAGCAATGCCTTGCTGCCCCAAGGGGTCGCGGTACTTTGGGTTCATCCGGTCGCGCCTGAATTTCATGCCCGCTTTTCCGCAGAGAGGCGCAGTTACCGTTATTTATTGATCAACCGTTCGGTGCGTCCGGCAATTCAGGCCGGCAAGGTGGGTTGGTTCCATACGCCGCTGGATCTGGCGGCAATGCAGGCTGCCGCCCGTTATCTATTGGGCGAGCACGATTTCAGCGCATTCCGCTCGGCAGAGTGTCAGGCCAAGTCTCCGATCAAGCGGATGCATAAGCTGGAAATCAGCCGACGTGGTGACTTGATTGAATTCAATCTTACCGCCAATGCATTTTTGCACCACATGGTGCGCAACATCGTGGGTTGCCTGGTTTATGTGGGAAAAGGAAAATATTCCCCGGATTGGCTGGCCGAAATTCTGGCGGGCAGGGATCGCGCCCGTGCGGCGCCGACCTTTATGCCGGATGGCTTATACTTGCGGCGGGTTGATTACGCGCCGCACTGGGGGTTGCCGCAGATGCCGGAGGAACTGAATCTCGGGGGGTTGCCATGACACGCATCAAGATTTGCGGACTCACGCGTGAGCAGGATATTCATGCAGCGGTGTATGCGGGTGCCGATGCGATCGGTCTGGTGTTCTACGAAAAAAGCCCGCGTCACGTCAGCGTGGAACGCGCCGCGCAACTGCTGTCGGTTTTGCCGCCCTTTGTGACGACGGTCGGCTTGTTTGTGGATGCCGAGGCCGAATTCGTGCGCACGCTTCTGGCGGCGGTTCCGCTTGATGTGCTGCAATTTCACGGCGACGAAACGCCGGAGTATTGCGCGCAATTTGGTCGTCCCTGGCTGAAGGCGATTCGCGTCCGTCCGGGTGTGGATTTGCTACAATGCGCGGCTCGTTACACAGAGGCTCAGGCATTGTTGCTCGACGCGCATGTCGAAGGCGTTCCGGGAGGAACGGGCGCGACGTTCGACTGGTCGTTAATCCCGGAAAGTCTGGCATTGCCGGTGATTTTGTCCGGCGGTTTGGACAGGGCTAACGTGGCCGATGCTATTGCCCAGGTGCGGCCCTATGCGGTGGATGTATCCAGCGGAGTGGAAGCGCAAAAAGGTATTAAGGATGCGGCGAAGATTGCGGCGTTCGTCAATGAGGTAAACAGAATCGATGTACAACTATCCCGATAGCAACGGACATTTTGGTCCCTACGGCGGTATCTATGTGGCGGAGACCCTCATGGATGCACTGGAAGAATTGCGCACGGCCTATGAGCACTATCGCAACGACCCCGAATTTATCGCCGAATTTGAACACGACCTGCGTTATTACGTCGGGCGTCCCAGTCCGATCTATCACGCAAAACGCTGGTCGGACCAATTGGGTGGCGCGCAGATTTATCTGAAGCGCGAAGATCTGAATCACACGGGCGCGCACAAGGTGAATAACACCGTCGGACAGGCGCTGCTGGCCAAGCGCATGGGCAAGCGGCGCGTCATCGCGGAAACTGGTGCCGGCCAGCATGGCGTAGCGACGGCTACCGTGGCCGCCCGTTTGGGAATGGAGTGCGTGGTGTACATGGGCGCCGAGGATATGCAGCGTCAATCACCCAACGTGTTCCGGATGAAATTGCTGGGGGCGACCGTGGTGCCCGTACACAGCGGCTCCAAAACGCTCAAGGATGCGTTGAATGAAGCGATGCGTGATTGGGTAACCAATATCGAGGACACGTTTTACATCATCGGTACGGTGGCGGGCCCGCATCCCTATCCGGCCATGGTGCGCGATTTTAATGCGGTGGTGAGCCGCGAATCAATCAGCCAGATGCCGGACGTGGCAGGGCGTTTGCCGGATGCGGTGATCGCCTGTGTCGGTGGCGGATCCAATGCGATGGGCGCGTTTTATCACTACATCGACGTGCCGAATGTCAGGCTCATCGGTGTCGAGGCGGGGGGTTATGGCCTCGAGACCGGCAAGCATGCCGCGCCGTTGACAACCCACAGCCCGATCGGCGTGCTGCACGGCAACAAAACTTGTTTGATGCAGGATGCGGACGGGCAAATCGTCGAAACCCATTCGATTTCGGCCGGGCTGGATTATCCTGGCGTTGGCCCGGAACATGCCTGGCTGCGCGACAGCGGCCGTGCGGAATACGTGGCTATCAACGACGATGAGGCGCTGGCAGCCTTTAATAATCTGTGCCGCTACGAGGGCATTATTCCCGCACTGGAATCTAGTCACGCGCTGGCACATGCCGCGAAAATTGCGCCGACGATGTCCAAAGATACCGTATTGCTGGTGAATCTTTCCGGGCGCGGGGATAAGGACATCAACACCGTGGCCAAGCTGCAAGGAATTACGCTATGAGTCGAATCCAGACGACATTTGCCAATCTCGCGCAGCAGCAGCGCAAGGCGCTGATTCCCTTCATTACAGCGGGCGATCCCGAACCCGGGCTGACGGTGCCGTTAATGCATGCTCTGGTCGAAGCGGGTGCCGATGTGCTGGAGCTGGGCGTGCCCTTTTCCGATCCCATGGCGGATGGCCCGACCATTCAGCGCGCTTCGGAACGCGCACTCAAACATCATGTCGGTTTGCATCACGTACTGGATATGGTTGCTGAATTCCGACAGCGGGATGCGGCGACACCGGTGGTGTTGATGGGTTATGGTAATCCGATCGAAGCCATGAGCTGGGAAGCCTTTGCGCGACGCTGTGCCGAAGTCGGCGTGGACGGCGTGTTGACCGTGGATTTTCCACCCGAGGAAAGTCATGAAGCGTTCAGGCATCTTGAAACGCACGGGCTGGATCCGATCTTTTTGCTTGCGCCCACCACGCGGGAGGATCGTGTTGAGCGCATTGCCGCGCTGGCCCGTGGTTATGTGTATTACGTCTCGCTCAAGGGCGTGACGGGTGCTGGGCATCTGGATTTGTCCGCCATCGCAGAAAAAATTCCGCAACTGCGCAAACATATCAAAGTTCCTATTGGGGTGGGTTTTGGCATCCGCGATGCAGCCACCGCGCTGGCGGTCGCGAAGCTGTGTGACGGGGTGGTCGTGGGCAGCCGGATTGTTCAGGAAATCGAGAATTCCATGCCGGACACGGTGGTGTCCAATGTGTCCACTTTGGTTAAAGAACTTAAACAGGCCGTCGATCAGGCCCGGGGAGAATCGAAATGAGTTGGTTCCAAAAATTGTTGCCGCCAAAAATCAAGCGGCGTGAAAGCGAAGCCAAGAAAAGTGTGCCAGAGGGTTTGTGGCACAAGTGCCCGAATTGCCAAGCCGTTCTCTACCATTCCGATCTGGAGAAAAATCTGAGCGTCTGTCCAAAATGCGCGCACCATCACCGGATTACCGCGCGCACGCGTTTGGACTGGTTGCTGGATGGCGAGGGCCGGTTTGAAATCGGCGCGGAGGTGTTGCCGGTTGACACGCTGAAATTCAAGGACAGCAAAAAATATTCGGAGCGGCTTGCAGGCTCCAAACAAAGCACCGGCGAGGATGATGCGCTGGTCGTGATGCAAGGCAGCATCCATGCGTTGCCCGTTGTGGTTGCCGCATTTGAATTCAGTTTCATGGGCGGTTCTATGGGCTCGGTCGTGGGTGAGCGTTTTGTGCGCGGTGTACAGATTGCGCTGGAGCAAAAATGCCCGTTTGTCTGCTTCTCGGCCAGCGGTGGTGCCCGTATGCAGGAGGGCCTGCTGTCGCTGATGCAAATGGCCAAAACCTGTGCTGCGCTGACCCAGCTAAGCGAAGAGAAAATTCCCTTCATCTCGGTACTGACTGATCCCACTATGGGGGGCGTATCCGCGAGTTTTGCTTTCATGGGGGATGTCGTCGTGGCCGAGCCGGGGGCGTTGATCGGTTTTGCCGGGGCGCGGGTGATCCAGCAAACGGTACGCGAAACGCTGCCGGAAGGATTTCAGCGGGCCGAATTCCTGCTCGAACACGGTGCGGTGGACATGATTGTGGACCGGCGCGAAATGCGCAAACAATTGGCGACGCTGGTTACCCTGCTGACCAAACAGCCCGCAGTTGCCGATATCGAGGCCGCCTGAGCCGGTTTCCGGGGCTTGCCGGATGATGGACGCGCCACGCACCCTAGGCGACTGGCTGGTCTATCTCGAGTCGTTGCACCCCAAAACCATCGCGCTCGGTCTTGAGCGTGTGGCTGAAGTTCGCCACCAACTCGGTCTTCGGCCTGAATTCCCGATCGTCATCGTCAGCGGCACCAACGGCAAGGGGTCGGTATGCGCGATGCTGGAGTCCATTCTGCATGCCGCGGGCTATCGCGTTGGCTGCTATACCTCTCCTCATTTGCTGCACTACAACGAACGCGTGCGGGTTGCCCGGCAAACGGTCAGCGATGCCGCGTTGTGCACTTCTTTTCAATGCATTGAGGAAGTGCGCGGCGACGTTCCGCTGACCTATTTCGAATTTGGCACGCTGGCCGCGATGCAAACGTTTATTGCACGCCAGGTCGATGTTGCCATCTTGGAGGTGGGCTTGGGTGGCAGGCTGGATGCTGTCAATGTATTCGATGCCGATTGCGCGGTGGTGACCAGTGTGGATATCGATCATGTCGATTACCTGGGCGATACGCGCGAGAAGATTGCGTTCGAGAAAGCGGGTATTTTTCGCACCGGAAAAGTTGCGATTTGTGCCGATGCCGCCCCTCCTTCCGTATTGCGCGAACACGCTGAAAAAATCGGCGCCGCATTTTGGAGGCTAAACGAGACTTTTCGCTACGCAGCCCATCAGGGTCAGTGGGACTTTTATGGCGTAGCGGGAGCCAGGTTGGCCTTGCCGTTTCCGGCGCTGCGTGGTGCATACCAGTTGCAAAACGCGAGCGCGGCGCTGGCCGCGCTGGATGCGCTGCGGGAAAGGCTGCCAGTCGGTATGGAGGCCATTCGGCGTGGTCTGGTCGAGGTAAGTTTGCCGGGTCGTTTTCAGGTGCTTCCCGGACGACCTCAACTGATTCTGGATGTGGCGCACAATCCTCACGCCGCGCGCGCGCTGGCCTCCAATCTGGCGGCGTTGCCGCCGGTGCGAACGCTCGCGGTCTTTGCCATGCTGCAGGACAAGGATATTGACGGAGTGGTGCGGATATTGGATGCGTTCATTGATGTATGGTTTGTGGGGAGTTTGTCCGGCTCGCGTGGCACCTGTGCCGGTCAGATGGCTTCCCTTCTGAAGGATTGCGGCGTGCGGGGCGAAATTGTTGTGTGCGAAGAGGTGGCGGATGCGCTGGCGCAAGCCTGCAAAGCAGCCGGTGAAAATGATAGAATCGCGGCCTTCGGATCATTCCATACGGTGGCAGAAGTCATGCAAGCACGGGGAATGAGCCTGACAAATTTCGATATCCGGGATTAAGCCATGGCCAAAGAGCTGAGTGACGAAGAACTGAACCTGAAAATCAAGGCGCGCCGGCGCCTGATCGGGGCTGTGGCACTGACGCTCGCTGTGGTGGTAATTTTGCCGATGGTGCTCGAGAGTGAACCAAAATCCGGCGGACAAGATATCGAGTTGCGGATTCCCTCGCCGGAAGAGGTGCCTCCGCTGATTCCTGCCATGCCGGTGCCAGAACCCCTTGCTGAACCTGCAGCCAACGATGTTGCTGTCCCGCCGGCATCGCCGGTTCCCGTGATGGTTGCAGCACCGGAAAAGCCGGCGACGGAGGCCCCTGCCTTGCCCAAGCCCGCAGTATTGCCGGCGCCAGCTTCAGCATCTGCGGAAAAGCCGGTCGTGAGTACGGAAAATGTCGCGGCAGGGGGGAGTTATGTCTTGCAGGTCGGCGCCTATAGCAATGCCTCCACCGCGAAAAAACAGTACGCACAGCTGAAAAGCTGGGGCTTCAAGGCTTATACCGAAAAGTCCGGCAACACGACCCGGGTGCGGGTTGGTCCTTATACCGAGCGGGATAAAGTGGATAAGGTCTCCAAGTTGCTTGAGAACCATGGTTTGAAACCCAGTATTGTGACGCTCAAATGACGCTGTTTGATTATGGCGTGTTCGCAATTTTACTGATTTCTCTGGCGCTGGGCGTCTGGCGCGGGCTGGTGTACGAGGTACTCTCGCTGCTGGGCTGGCCATTGGCTTTTGTGCTGGCCAAACGCTTCTCTCCCGAGATTTTGTCGCTCGTGCCGGGCGGCGACGAAATGGTGCGGACGGCGGTAGCCTATGCTGCGGTGTTCGTGATTGTGATGCTGGTCTGGGCCGCGCTGGTGTGGCTGGTATCCAGACTGATACGCGCTATCGGGCTGGGTTGGTTTGATAGTGTGCTGGGGGCGGCTTTTGGTTTGCTGCGCGGCGCGCTGGTGGTGTTGGTCATGGTTTGGCTGGCGGGTATGACGGATTTTCCAGGTCAGCCTTTCTGGCAACAGGCGCAAACCAGTCGCTTTGCAGAAAGTGTCGCGCTGCAGGGGAAGAGCTGGCTGCCGGATGATATTTCCCGGCGGATACATTACGGATCTCGGAGTTAAGGAAGAAAAACATGTGCGGCATTCTCGGCGTCGTCTCTCAAACCCCGGCCAATCAGCTGTTGTACGACGGGTTGCAGGTGTTGCAGCATCGTGGTCAGGACGCTGCCGGTATTGCCACCATTGACGGGCATACCTTTCATCTCCACAAAGGTAACGGCATGGTGCGCGACGTCTTCCGCACACGCAATATGCGCGCCCTTCAGGGCAACGCGGGCATTGCGCATGTGCGTTATCCGACGGCCGGCTCTTCGGTCGACCACAATGAGGCGCAACCGTTTTACGTCAATTCCCCCTATGGTGTCGTGCTTGGACATAACGGCAACCTGACGAATACCGCCGAATTGCAGCGCCAGCTTTTTGCCGAAGACCGCCGGCATGTGAACACCAGTTCCGATTCCGAGGTGCTGCTGAATGTGTTGGCGCATGAACTGCAGAAGCATGCCACCGGATTGCGTTTGGATTTGTCCGCCATTTTTGCCGCAGTGCATGGCGTCCATCAGCGCTGCCGGGGGGCGTATGCCGTGGTGGCGATGATCGCCGGTTACGGCTTGTTGGCATTCCGCGATCCCAACGGGATTCGCCCGCTGGTGTTCGGTATTAACGAAACGGCGCAAGGCCCCGAGTATCTGGTTGCTTCCGAAAGTGTCGCGCTTGATACGCTGGGTTTTAAATTCGTTCGGGACGTAGCTCCGGGCGAGGCGGTATTTATTGATTTCGAGGGGAGTTTCCACAGCCAGCAGTGTTGTGATCACCCCAAACTGAATTCCTGCATTTTCGAATACGTTTATTTTGCCCGGCCGGATTCGGTGATCGACGGCACGCCAGTCTACGAAGCGCGTCTGCATATGGGCGAGTTTTTGGCCGACAAACTCAAACGCCAGTGGTGCGACGTTGCCATTGACGTTGTGATCCCGATCCCGGATTCAAGTCGTCCGAGCGCGTTGCAGCTGGCCAACCGTTTGAATATTCCGTTTCGCGAGGGATTCGTAAAGAACCGCTACATTGGCCGAACGTTCATCATGCCCGGCCAGGCCATGCGCAAGAAATCCGTGCGGCAGAAACTCAATGCGATCGGTGTCGAATTCAAGGGCAAGAATGTCCTGCTGGTGGACGATTCCATCGTACGCGGTACGACCAGCCGTGAAATTGTGCAGATGGCCCGCGATGCGGGCGCGCTAAAAGTGTATTTTGCCTCGGCCGCCCCGCCGGTTCGCTTCCCCAATGTTTATGGCATCGATATGCCGAGCCGCACGGAGCTAATTGCCACCGGACGCAGCGACGAGGAGATTTGCCGCGAAATTGGTGCAGATGGCCTGATCTATCAGGATCTCGACGATCTCAAGGCGGCTGTGCAGGCTTGCAATCCGGCGCTTTCCGGTTTTGATGCGTCCTGTTTTGATGGCAGTTACATCACGGGGGATATTACCGAGGATTACCTGACAGCGATCGAGACCGCTCGGGGCGGCGGCAAGGCCAACAAGAGTACCGGTGACGATGACCAGATGGAGTTGGATCTGGCGATGAATGTTTCCTCAATGTGAGTGGCGTATGAGCGAACAGGATTTTCAACCGGAAACTTTGGCGATTCGCGCCGGGACACAGCGCACCGAATTCGGCGAGCATAGCGAGGCGCTGTTCCTCACTTCGAGTTTCACTTTTGAGAGTGCGGCTCAGGCGGCCCGGCGTTTTAGCGAGCAGGAACCGGGCAACATCTACGCGCGCTTCACCAATCCCACCGTTACGATGTTTGAGGATAGGCTGGCGGCGCTGGAAGGTGCGGAGAAATGCGTAGCAACAGCGTCCGGCATGTCGGCGATCCTGGCTTGTGTCATGGGATTGCTGAAGGCGGGCGATCACATCGTGGCGTCGCAGAGCCTATTCGGCGCGACGGTGAATCTGTTCAGCAATATTATTGGCAAGTTTGGCGTGGAAACGACCTTTGTTCCCGCAACCGATCTCGCACAATGGCAGGCCGCAATCAAGCCGAACACCCGGTTGTTTTTCCTCGAAACTCCTTCCAACCCGCTGACCGAGATTTCGGATATCGCCGCTATCGCGGCGTTGGCTAAAAATGCCGGGGCATGGCTTGCGGTGGATAACTGTTTCTGTACCCCCATTTTGCAACGCCCGCTCGAATTGGGTGCCGATCTGGTGATTCACTCCGCCACCAAATATCTGGACGGGCAAGGACGGGTACTGGGCGGCGCGGTGCTGGGTAGCAAGGTGCTGCTGGCCCCGGTTTATGGCTTTCTGCGTACGGCCGGGCCAACCATGAGTGCTTTCAATGCCTGGGTATTTCTCAAGGGAATGGAAACCTTGAAGATTCGCATGGAAGCGCACAGCGCCAATGCGCTGGCACTGGCCCGCTGGCTGGAGGTGCAGCCCCAAGTTGCGCGCGTGTTTTACCCCGGTTTGCCCTCGCATCCGCAACATGATCTGGCGATGCGCCAACAGAAACTGGGGGGAGGAATTGTTTCGTTCGAACTCAAGGGCGGCAAGGATGCCGCGTGGCATTTGATCGACAGTACCCGCATGCTTTCGATTACCGCCAATCTGGGCGATACGCGCACCACAATCACCCATCCAGCCAGCACCACACACGGCCGGATATCTCCGGAGGCGCGTGTGGCTGCCGGCGTCAGCGACGGTCTGGTCCGAATTGCCGTCGGCCTGGAAGCGGTGGCGGATATCCGGGCCGATCTCGCGCGCGGGCTGTAAATGACGTCGCTCGCGGCACGGGTGGGCGCAGCGCTGCAAGCGCACGGACTGATGCTCGTCACGGCGGAATCCTGCACCGGCGGCGGGGTGGCGCAGGCACTCACCGATATTGCCGGTAGCTCGGTCTGGTTCGAGCGCGGCTTTGTGACCTATTCGAATCTATCCAAACAGCAAATGCTGGGTGTTTCGCAAGAAACATTGGACCGGCACGGGGCGGTGTCCGAAGCTGTTGTACGTGAGATGGCGGCGGGTGCCCTGCGCTTCAGTGCGGCGCAACTGGCCGTTGCCGTGAGCGGCATTGCCGGGCCGGGCGGTGGGTCAGCTGAAAAACCGGTGGGGACAGTCTGGCTGGCTTGGCAGTTGCAGGATTCCCGGGTCATAACCCGTTGTCTGCAGTTTGCGGGAGACCGGGCGGCCGTTCGCAAGCAGGCCGTGGAAGTCGCCCTGGAAGGGGTGTTCCAGCTTCTGGCGCAACAACGCGCGATAGTCTGAATAAAAAAGAACGAACGTTCTGTACAAGGCGGCGAGCTTATGCCACAATCCGGCCGTCTTGATTGCACAGCGCCGCCTCGGAGGCGCAATTTCCCGCACGTATGCGGAACTATTAACAGGGGAATACCATGGACGAAAACAAGAGCAAGGCACTGGCTGCAGCACTGAGTCAAATCGAGAAACAGTTCGGAAAAGGCTCCATCATGCGCCTCGGCGAGAGTGATACGGCCCTCGATATTCAGGTGGTATCCACCGGTTCGCTGGGGCTGGATATCGCGCTGGGTGTGGGGGGGTTGCCACGCGGCCGTGTGGTTGAAATCTACGGACCGGAATCTTCCGGTAAAACCACGCTGACGCTGCAAGTCATCGCTGAAATGCAAAAACTGGGCGGGACGGCGGCGTTTATCGATGCAGAACATGCGCTGGATCCGGTGTATGCCGGAAAACTGGGAGTCAAAGTCGAAGATCTGCTGATTTCCCAGCCGGACAACGGCGAGCAGGCGTTGGAAATTGCCGATATGCTGGTGCGTTCCGGTTCGGTGGATGTTGTGGTGATTGATTCGGTCGCGGCACTGACGCCGAAAGCCGAAATTGAAGGTGATATGGGGGATCCGCAGATGGGTTTGCATGCCCGCCTGATGTCCCAAGCGCTGCGCAAGTTGACCGCCAACATCAAGCGTTCCAATACGCTGGTCATCTTTATCAACCAGATCCGCATGAAAATTGGTGTCATGTTCGGTAATCCGGAAACGACGACCGGGGGCAACGCGCTCAAATTTTACGCGTCGGTGCGTCTCGATATTCGCCGCACCGGTGCGATCAAGAAGGGTGATGAAGTGATCGGCAATGAAACCCGCGTGAAGGTGGTCAAGAACAAAGTTGCGCCGCCGTTCCGTGAGGCCAACTTCGACATTCTTTATGGCGAAGGCATCTCCCGTCAGGGCGAAATCATCGAGCTGGGTGTGCAGCACAAGCTGGTGGAAAAGGCCGGGGCCTGGTACAGCTACAACGGCGAGAAGATAGGACAGGGCAAGGATAACGCCCGCGAGTATTTGCGCGAGCATCCGGAAATTTCCCGCGAGATCGAGAACAAGGTACGTGCCGCCTTGGGTGTCTCCGCAATGAATGCAGCTGGCGGTGAAGCCGAAGACTGAAATTTCCCTGCGTGTCCGGGCAATGCGTTATCTCGCCCGGCGCGAGTACAGCCGGCATGAATTGCTTCACAAGCTTCGCCCTTATCTGCAGGAGGGTGATGATCTGGAGGCTGTACTGGACGATCTGGAACGCCGGAACTGGCTGTCCGATACGCGAGCGGCAGAGCAGTTGCTTCGCCTGTCCCGCACACGCTTCGGGACCCAGCGCATTGTGCATGAGTTGCGCCAGAAGGGCATTGCCGAAAGCTTGATCAATGCGGCCGTACCGGCCCTCAGGGAAGACGAACTCACCATGGCGCGCGAGGTCTGGCTGAAAAAATTTGGCAGTCCGCCGCAGGATATGAAAGAAAAGGCCCGGCAGGTTCGCTTTCTGCAGTCGCGCGGCTTTTCGATGGATGTGATTTTCAAACTGTTGCGCATGGATGAAGAGGCCGCTTGAATGCGTGATTGTCTGCTGAAGAGCTGCCGTTCGGCCGCACCCGATGGTATGATTCGCGCCTGATTTCGCCCCTCGGGGGTTCCTGGGTTCGAACCTACATTCTTAGTCCGGTGCATAGATGAAAAGCAGTGAGATCCGTCAGAAATTTCTAGATTATTTTGCCTCCAAAGGTCACGCCGTCGTGTCTTCCAGTTCGCTGGTGCCGCACGAAGATCCCACTCTGCTGTTCACCAATGCAGGTATGAACCAGTTCAAGGACGTCTTCCTCGGATTTGACAAGCGTCCCTATAGTCGTGCGGTTTCGTCGCAAAAATGCGTGCGCGCCGGTGGCAAGCACAATGATCTGGAAAACGTTGGTTACACCGCCCGTCACCACACCTTCTTCGAAATGCTGGGCAATTTCAGCTTCGGCGATTACTTCAAAAAGGATGCCATCGCGTATGCCTGGGAGTTTCTGACGGTCACGCTGCAACTGCCGAAAGACAAGCTCTACGTCACGGTTTATGCCGAGGATGACGAGGCCTATGATATCTGGACCAAGGAGGTTGGCGTACCGGCCGAGCGCGTGATCCGCATCGGTGACAATAAGGGTGCGCGCTACGCTTCCGACAATTTCTGGATGATGGGCGACACGGGACCGTGCGGTCCGTGCAGCGAAATCTTCTACGACCACGGCCCCGAAATTCCGGGCGGCTTGCCGGGAACGCCGGAAGAAGACGGCGACCGTTACATCGAAATCTGGAACAACGTGTTCATGCAGTTCAATCGCGACGAAGCCGGTGTGATGCACGCCCTGCCCAAGCCGTCGGTCGATACCGGCATGGGGTTGGAACGTATTTCGGCCGTGATGCAGCATGTTCACAGCAATTACGAAATCGATCTGTTTCAGGCTTTAATCAAGGCTGCCGCGCGCGAGACGCGCTGTGCAGATTTGGATTCTCCCTCGCTCAAAGTGCTGGCGGATCATATTCGCGCCTGCAGTTTTCTGCTCGCCGATGGGGTGATTCCCGGTAACGAGGGCCGCGGTTATGTACTGCGCCGTATTATCCGCCGGGCGATTCGCCACGGTTACAAACTTGGCGCTCGGGCAGCGTTTTTCTTCAAGCTGGTACCCGATCTGGTGGAGCAGATGGGGGCGGCGTATCCCGATCTTGCCGCTGCCCAGGTTCGCGTCATGGATATTCTCAGGCAAGAGGAAGATCGCTTCTTCGCGACTATCGAACATGGCATGGCGATTCTTGAGGACGATCTGGCCGGTATGGCGGAACGGGGTGTGACCGTGTTCAACGGAGAAACCGCCTTCAAGCTGCATGACACCTACGGTTTTCCGCTGGATCTTACGGCCGACATTTGCCGCGAACGCGGGGTGACGGTGGACGATGCTGCATTTAACATCGCCATGGCACGCCAAAAAAATCAGGCGCGCGCCGCGGGGAAATTCAAGATGGCCGCCAATCTGGAATACAACGGTGTGCCGACTACGTTCCACGGCTATGAGATGCTGGAGCATCCGGGAAACATTCTTGCCCTCTACAAGGATGGCGTGCCGGTCGACACCCTGCATGAAGGCGATGTGGGCGTTGTCGTGCTGGACGACACTCCGTTCTATGCCGAATCCGGTGGTCAGGTGGGGGATAGCGGTGAGTTGCGCAGCACGCAGGCGATCTTTACGGTGGAAGACACCCAGAAGATTCAGGCCAGCGTCTTCGGCCACCAGGGGGTCGTGACGACCGGAACCCTGGGTTTGGGTAATGCCGTCAGCGCAAGGGTGGATGTTGACGCCCGGCGTGCAACCATGCGCAATCACTCGGCCACGCATCTTATGCACAAGGCGCTGCGTGAAGTATTGGGCGGACACGTGCAGCAAAAGGGCTCGCAGGTCGATTCGGACAAGACTCGCTTCGACTTTGTACATACCCAGCCGATGAGCGATGCGGAAATCCACCGCGTGGAATATATCGTCAACGCCGAGATTCTTGCCAACGCCGATTGCCAGGCGCAAGTGATGGCACTGGAAGACGCACAAAAAACCGGCGCGATGATGCTGTTTGGCGAAAAATATGGCGATGAGGTGAGGGTTCTGACGATTGGCAGTTCCAAGGAGCTCTGCGGAGGGACGCACGTGCGCCGTACCGGTGACATCGGGCTGTTCAAAATAGTCGCCGAAAGCGGTGTCGCTGCCGGCGTGCGGCGTATCGAGGCGGTGACCGGCGAAGGCGCGCTGGCGCTGATGCAGTCGCAGGAAGTGCAGTTGCTGCAGGTTGCAAACGCGGTGAAGTCGCAACCACATGAGGCCGCCGCGCGCATTACCCAGATCATGGAAAATGTCAAAACGCTGGAGAAGGAACTGGCCGCGCTGAAATCCAAACTGGCTTCCGCGCAGGGCGACGAGTTGTTGAATCAGGCCCGGGACATTGCCGGTATCAAAGTGCTGGCCGCGGAACTGGCGGGCGCCGATGTGGCCACGTTGCGCGAGACTATGGATAAACTCAAAGACAAGCTCAAGAGCGCGGCGATTGTGCTGGCATCGGTGGCGGAGGGCAGGGTCAGCCTGATCGCGGGGGTGACGGCGGATGCCACGGGCAAGGTGAAGGCCGGAGAGCTCGTCAATTTTGTCGCGCAACAGGTTGGCGGCAAGGGTGGCGGTCGTCCGGATATGGCGCAGGCCGGCGGGACGCAACCGCAACATCTGGCGACGGCACTGGCTGCGGTGCCGGACTGGGTGGCCGCCAAGGTCTAGCGCCTGGCGCATGCAAAGCGGCAATGAAAAAAGCGCCCTGGAATAGGGCGCTTTTTTCATTGATGGGGGTGATTTAAAACGGTAGTTTCAGCGTCCGATCTGCAGAGAGCAGTATCCGGCGAAAATCCTCCTGGATACGCTTGAGGGCAGTTTCGCTGTCCGCTTCAAAGCGCAGCACAATGACCGGCATGGTATTGGAGGGGCGCATCAGGCCGAAGCCGTCGTCATATTCCACACGCAGACCATCGATGCTGATGACCTCGCGCGCATCGGTAAATTGCGCGGTTTTTTGAAGCTGGTTGAGCAGGGTGTGATTGACACCTTCGGCAGTATGCACCTGCAGTTCGGGCGTGCAGACGGCGTCGGGCAATTGGTTCAGCGTGGCGCTTGGATCAGCCACCCTGCCGAGAATTTCGAGCAGGCGTGCGCCTGAATAAAGTCCGTCATCAAAACCGTACCAGCGTTCCTTGAAAAATACATGGCCGCTCATTTCACCCGCAAGCAGTGCACCGGTTTCGCGCATCTTGGCCTTTAGCACAGAATGGCCGGTTTTCCAGAGCAGCGGCCGCCCCCCATGATGGCGAATCCAGCTAAACAGATTCCGCGTGGACTTGATGTCAAAAATGATTTCCGCGCCGGGATTACGTTCCAGTACATCGGCCGCGAAGAGCATTAATTGCCTGTCCGGAAAAATGATCCTGCCATCCTTGGTGACGATGCCGAGGCGATCGCCATCACCATCGAAAGCCAGCCCGAGTTCGCTGTCGTTATCGCGCAGTGCGGCGATTAGATCCTCCAGGTTGTGCGGGTTGGAAGGGTCGGGATGATGGTTGGGAAAATGGCCGTCGACCTCACAAAACAGTTCAGTGACTTCGCAGCCGAGCCCGCGATAGAGTTTTGCCGCAAAATCTCCGGCCACGCCATTGCCGCAATCCACGGTGATTTTCATCGGGCGGACCAGTTTGATATCACTAACGATACGCGCGATGTATTCCGGCGCGATGTCGTATTGCGAATAGCTGCCGGCGCCGTGGGTGAAATCTTTCAGTTCGATGCGCCGGCGCAATTTCTGGAGCGTCTCGCCCGCCAGTGTTTCGCCCGCCAGCACGATTTTGAGACCGTTATAGTCGGGCGGATTGTGGCTACCCGTAATCATCACGGCACAATTCGTGTCGAGCTGATAGGCGGCGAAATAAGTCATCGGCGTGGCGACGCGTCCGAGGTCGATGACATGGATGCCGCTCTTCTGAATGCCGCGCGCGAGCGCCCGCGCAAAATCGGGGCCGGACAAACGCCCATCGCAGCCGATGGCGATGCTCATCTGCTGGCGGGCGCGGGCCTCCGAGCCGATTGCATGACCGATCGCTTCTACAATTTCGGCGGTCAAATTTTTACCAACGATGCCGCGGATGTCATACGCCTTGAAAATTTCGGCAGGAATGGTTGGCATCTTTAGCCGGCCACGAGTGTCTGTAGCTGATCCCAGACATGATCCGGCGTGAGCTGCATCATGCAGTTGAAATGACCGAGCGGACATTCGCGCTTAAAGCAGGGGCTGCAGGCAATATCGTGCTGGAGCACTTGTGCGTGAGCGGACAGCGGCGGGGTGAATTGCGGACTGCTGGAGCCAAAGATCGCGAGCATGGGTTTATCCAGCGCGGCGGCGAGATGCATCAGTCCGGAGTCATTGCTGATGACCATCCGGGTGGCCGACAACAGGGCGACGGCTTCACCCAGATCGGTGCGGCCGCACAGGTTTTCGCATTGCTGCTCCGCCAGCGCGTTGATCTCGTTCGCCACAGCCTGATCCTTGCCTGAACCAAAGAGCCATACCGCATAACCTTGCCGCATCAAACGGTTGGCAATGTCGGCGAAATAGGCCGCGGGCCAGCGTTTGGCCGGACCATATTCCGCGCCGGGACAAAACGCCACAACAGGTTTTTCGGTGCCGAGACCAAACTTGCGCAAGGCGGCATCACACTGCTCCGCGGGCACATGGATCTGCGGGTTGGCCAGCGGCCGTGGAATCGCAGAGCCCGGAGCTTCCGCCAGCTGGGCAAACCGTTCCACCATAAGTGGCAGTTGTTGTTTGTCGAGCACGCGGGCGTCATTCAGGAGGCCACGGCGCATTTCACCAACGAAGCCGGTACGCAACGGAATGCGTCCAAAGAACGGTACCAGCGCGGACTTGAAGGAATTTGGCAGAACGATAACCTGATCGTAATGCCCCTCGCGCAGCTGTTTGCCGAGCCAGTAGCGTTGACCGAGCAACAGTTTGCCGTGGGGAAAAGGGTTGGTGATGACCTGATCGACTTCCGGCAACAGGCGTAACAGTTTTTCAGTCCAGGGGGGTGCGAAGACATCGATGCGACAGCCGGGATGCCGCTGCTTGAGGCGCATCAACATCGGTTGCATCAGCATGCAATCGCCGACCCAGCTGGGTGCGATGACGAGCAGGTTATGCATGACGCCGCGTTTTTTGGGTGAGCCTTGGGTCAGTGATGACCTTTGGGAATCTCGCCGGTCAGTGTGTATTCGGTACCGCAATACGGGCACTGTCCTTTCCCGTCGGCGTTGAGGGCAATGCGGACCTTGGGGTGCGCATCCCAGAGTGACATGGCTGGCATGGGGCAAGCCAGAGGCAGGTCGGCCGCCGTGATTTCAATTTGACGCTGGGTGATGTCCTGATGACTCATCGCTCACACTCCTTAAACGTAATCCAGCCAGTCGCTGTGTTTGGGATGCTTGCCGCCGACACAATCGAAGAAGGTCTGCTGCAGCTGCGTGGTAATTGGCCCGCGTGTGCCGCTGCCGATGGTACGAGTGTCGAGCTCGCGAATCGGCGTCACTTCTGCCGCCGTGCCGGTGAAGAAAGCTTCGTCTGCGCAATAAACTTCATCGCGCGTGATGCGTTTTTCGATGACTTCGAGCCCCGACTCTTTGGCCAGCGTCAGGATGGAATCACGTGTGATTCCTTCCAGGCAGGACGTCAGGTCCGGCGTATAGAGTTTGCCTTTTTTCACGATGAAGATGTTTTCGCCGGCGCCTTCGGCAACATAGCCGTCGACGTCCAGCAGCAACGCTTCATCGTAGCCGTCGTGCGCAACTTCCTGGTGTGCCAGGATGGAGTTGGTGTAGGTGCCGACAGACTTCGAGCGGCACATGTTGATATTCACATGATGGCGCGTAAAACTCGAGGTTTTGACCCGGATGCCATTGCGCATGCCCTCATCGCCAAGATAGGCGCCCCAGGGCCAAGCGGCGACAGCCACATGGACAGAAATGGCGGTTGCGGCGATGCCCATCGCTTCCGAACCGTAAAACACGATCGGGCGGATGTAGCAGGATTCCAGATTGTTGGCGCGCACAACCTCGCGCTGCGCCTCCATCAGCGTCTCTTGGTCGAACGGCATCTTCATCTTGAAGATGTAAGCCGAATTGAATAGCCGGTCGGTGTGCTCGCGCAGCCGGAAGATGGCGGTGCCCTTGCTGGCCTTGTAGGCGCGAACGCCCTCGAAGACGCCCATTCCGTAATGCAGGGTATGCGTCAGGACGTGAGTGGTGGCCTCACGCCAGGGAACGAGTTGGCCGTCGTACCAGATGAAGCCGTCGCGGTTGGACATCGACATAATTAAATTTTCCTCAGGGCAAATTTGGGTTTCGAAGTGCGGATTCTAGCGGTTCCCGTGCGCTTTATGAAGCTGCATTACGCGCTGGCGTTTTATTCCAGCAGCAAATGCCATAATTCCCGACAGGCGTGTGTGTCGACTTCCTCCGGCGCGATTCGGCAGGGGCCGTCATTATTGAGCCGCAGGCGGTGCTGAATTTTGCGCAGGGTGCGATAAAGATTGCGGGTCTGTTCGGCCGCGCCGGATGGAATCAACGCCAGTTCGGCCGCGAGATTCAACAGTGCCAGATTGCCGATATTTCCCGTCAGCGCGGGATGTTGTTGCGCGTGGGCCAGAACGAGGAATTGCACCATGAACTCAATATCCACCATCCCGCCACGGTCGTGTTTGATATCGAACAGCGCGGTGGGATTGGGGTGACCGTCGTGCATTTTTTGCCGCATGGCCAGAATTTCCCGGCGCAGGTCGGCGACATCACGCGGTTGGCACAATATCCGGTGACGGATGTCTTCAAATTTTGCGCCCACAGTGGCATCGCCGGCGCAGAAGCGGGCGCGCGTCAACGCCTGGTGTTCCCAGACCCAGGCATTGTGCTGCTGGTAATCCTCAAAAGCAGCGACCGAGCTGACCAGCAATCCGCTGGCACCATTCGGGCGCAGGCGCAAATCGGTTTCATACAAACGTCCTGACGCGGTGTAACTGCTCAGCAGCGTATTGATGCGCTGGGCCAGACGGGCGTAATTTTCCTGGGCATCGGGATGATCGTCCTCGTAGAGGAAAATCAGGTCGAGATCGGACGCATATCCCAGCTCCTTGCCGCCCAACTTGCCGTAGGCAACGATGGCAAAACGCGGCTGCTCGCAATGTTTTTTGCGTACGCTGCGCCATCCCAGCTCGAGCACGTGACGCAGCATCAGGTCGGCCAGCTCGCTGAGATGGTCGCTGAGTTTCTCCAGCGGCAACTGTTCCTGCAGATCCATGGCAAGCAGGTGGAACGTTTGTTCCTGCTGGGCGTGACGCAGCAGGTCAAGTTGCCGTTCGGCATCGTCGCCGCAGTCTTCCAGCGCGCGTTGCAGCTTCGATTCAATTTGCCCCCAGTCGGGTGCCTGATAGATTTCGCGGGCATCCAGCAATTCGTCGAGCAACATCGGATGCTGCATCAGATATTCGGCGGCCCAGCTGCTGGCAGCTACCATGCGGGTCAACAGGTTTAACGATTCCGGATACTCGGCCAGAAAAGCGAGATAGGACGATCGCCGGCTTATGCCCTCAAGCAGGCCGAGCAGACGACTCAGCGTGGCATCGGGATCGGCAGTGGTTGCGGCCAGTTTAATTAGTTGCGGGACCAGGAGATCCAGGCGCTGCCGGCTGTTGTCGGGTAACTGTCGGTAGCGGCTACCCAAACGGAGTTGCTGCAGGCGTTCCGCCGTTTCGCCGGATTGTCGGTAGCCGAGTTTGACCAAATCGGCCGAGAGATTGTCAGTATCCAGGCCGTCCTGCCAGAGATTCTCATCGGCGCTGCCCGTTTCCGGCGCGCCGAAAATCTGCTCGAATTGTTCGCCCACTTTTTCGCGATGGCCAGAGAGAACGGACAGTAGGGCGGGATAGTCCGTAAAACCCATGGCTTGTGCGACTAATTCCTGGTCCTCGGGTTTGTCCGGCAGCGCTTGGGTTTGCTGGTCGTCCAGATATTGCAGCCGGTGTTCGAGGTTGCGCAGAAGAATATAGGCATCATCCAGCATCCGTGCGATTTCCAGGCTGAGCTGTCCTTTTGCGGACAGCGCGCGCAATACCGCCTGGGTGGGCCGGATGCGCAGTTCCGCATCGCGCCCGCCGCGAATGAGCTGGAAGACCTGGGCGATAAATTCGATTTCGCGGATGCCGCCAGGCCCGAGTTTGATGTTGTTCAGACGGTCGCGCCGGCGGACTTCTTCGCGGATTTGCGCGTGCAGTTTGCGCATGGAATCGATCGCGCCAAAATCCAGATAGCGCCGGAATACGAACGGCCGCGCCAGCTTTTCCAGCTCGGCAATCTGCGGGTGTTCTGCGGGTGAAATGACGCGGGCCTTGATCCATGCATAACGTTCCCATTCGCGCCCTTGGCTGACTAGATACTCTTCCAGCGCGGCAAAGCTCATGACTAGCGGGCCGCTGTCGCCGTAGGGGCGCAAGCGCATGTCCACCCGGAATACATAGCCGTCGGCGGTCAGCTCGTTGATCAGGTTAATCATGCGCCGGCCGAGGCGGGTGAAGAATTCGTGATTGCCCAGCACGCGCGGGCCATCGGTTTCGCCGTCCTCGGCGTACACGAAAATCAGATCGATGTCCGACGAGACATTCAGCTCGCCGCCGCCCAGTTTGCCCATGCCGATGACCAGCAACGACTGCGGGGTTTTGCTGTGCTCGCCTAGCGGCTGGCCGAATTGGGCAGCCATTGCGCGCATCAGGCAATCCTGTGCCTGTCGAATACAGACCTCCGCCAGCGTCGTCATGGCCTGCATGACTTCGTCCAGTCCGCACAGCCCATTGAGATCGCGCAGGATGAGCTTGAGCATCACCTGCTTGCGCAAATGGCGCAGCGCACGTCCGAGTTCGATCTCGTCCTGCAGATTAAAGCCGGAGTCGTTCAGCAACCGGTACATTTCTTCCGAGCTGCAAGACGTGTCGAAACTGTTCTGCAACCATTCCTGCAAGCCGGTGTCGGTATCCAGCGTGCGTTGCAAATAACGGCTGCATTTTCGGGCGTGCGACAGATATGTCGGAAAAGCTGGAGAGGCGACGTGTGCGGTATTCATTTCAAGTTAGAATGCGTGCGGTCGGGTGATTATAAATCCCGGCCATGCTTCCGGGGCTCATTAAATCAGCACTTCTTCATGCTAAACCTATTGACGATCAGCGCACTGTGGCATCACCTGAAACGCCTGACCCGGGTGGTCATCGTCGTTTCCGGTGTATTCGCTTTGCTGATTGGCTTGGGGATTGTGTTGCTGCGTTACTGGGTGTTGCCTGACATTGAGCGTTATCACGCGAAAATCGCGGATTCGCTGTCGCAAGCGATTGGGAGCGAGGTTGCCATCGGCAAAATCGAAGCCGACTGGCGGGGTTTAAACCCGCATCTGGTGTTGAGTGAAGTTCAGCTGCTGGACGACCAAAACCGGCCTGCTCTGGTTTTGCCTCGCGTCGAGGGCAGTGTGTCCTGGCTTAGTCTGCCGCTGGCAGAATTACGACTGAAAAATCTCGATATCGCGCAACCCCAATTACTGTTGCTGCGCAATCGGCAGGGGCGGATCTTTGTGGGTGGAATCGCCCTGCGCGAGGCGGCGGGGGATAAATCCTTCGCCAACTGGATATTGCATCAATCGCATGTCATTGTGCGCGGCGCGCGGGTGGTGTGGGCGGATGAAACGCGTGATGCGCCGCCCTTGGTGCTGGACAATCTGAATCTCCGTATCGAGAACGGCCTTTTTGCCCGCCACCGCTTTGGGTTGCACGCGAGTCTGCCCGCTGAGCTGGCTTCGCCGCTTGATATTCGCGGTGATTTTCGGGGAAAGAGTTTTGACAACCTTGCAGATTGGGATGGCCGGATATTTGCCCAACTCAACTACACCGATGTGACGGCTTGGCGCCCCTGGGTCGAATTGCCGGCGGAATTGAGCCGAGGGAAAGGTGGCATACGCGGCTGGTTCGATATTCGTTCGGGCAAACTGGCCGGAATGTCGGCCGACGTGGATTTGCGTCAGCTTCTGACCCGTCTTTCGTCCGAGTTGCCGGAGATGGCGGTGGATCAGTTGCGCGGGCGGGTGAGCTGGAATTCGGCGCCGGGCGAGACGACCTTTGCAATCCAGAAACTGTCGATGCAATTGCACAACGGATTAAACTTGCCACCGACCGATTTCAGTGTGCATCTGGTGCGCGACAAGGCCGGGAAAATCGTGTCCGGGGACATTGGCTCGGGCAGGATGCAGTTGCAATCGGTGCTTGCCTTAACGCCCTACGTGCCCATGACACCCGAATGGCGCAGCCAATTGGAGCAATATCGTCCGGCCGGAACAGTAGAGCAGATGGATCTTTCTTGGGACGGGGTTCCGGGCAAGTTGAACCGTTACCGGATCAAAGGCGCAGTCAGTGATTTTTCATCCGCTGCGGTGGGCGAGATCCCTGGTCTATCCGGCTTTTCAGCGACGATTGACGGTGACGAGGAGGGCGGTCAGATCCGACTGGAGTCGCGCCAGTTGACGTTCGACGCGCCGGCTGCGCTGCGCGAGCCCGTGACGCTGGATACGCTGACCGGCCAACTTGGTTGGCAGCCCAAAGGCAAGGAATGGCAGCTCGCGTTCGATAACGTCGCTTTCGCGAATGCGGATGCAGCGGGCACGCTTTATGGTAGTTATGCTACACAGGTAGGGACACCCGGGCAGATTGATCTGAATCTTGCACTGACCCGCGGCGAGGTGAGTAGCGCGGCGCGCTACACCCCGTTTATTGCGCTGGCACCCAAAGACAACGAGTGGCTTGCCGGTGCGTTGCAAGCCGGACAAACCAGCGATTTCCGTCTGCGGATCAAGGGCAATCTCAATGATTTTCCGCTCAAGGAGAATAGCAGCGCGATTCTTGAGCTTGGCGGGCATGCCAGCGGTGTGGTGCTGGAATTCGACAAGCACTGGCCGAAAATAGAGAACATCGACGGCGAGTTCTGGATACGCGGCAGGCGCTTGGAGTTGCGTTCCGAGAGTGCCAGTGTCATGGGCGGGGAAATCCGCAAAGTGACTGCAGAAGTCGGTGATCTGACCGCCGCTGAAATGAGTCTTGCGATTAGCGGCGAGGTGGTTGCGCCCAGTGAGCGTTTTCTGGATTTCATCCAAAAAAGTCCGGTGCGCGATTACATCAACCGGTTTACCGACGGTATGCATGCCCGAGGCGACGGCGCGCTGAAACTATCCATGCAAATCCCTCTTTTGGGCGCGCAGCCTTTCCGTCTTAACGGTGAATTCAGCGCCGACAAAAATGATCTCGATTTCGGCAAGGGGATTCCGCCCCTGCGCAACACTCGGGGCAAACTCTTATTTACGGAGCGCTCTGCCCAGGCAGATTCGGTAACAACCGAAATTCTGGGCGGAAATGCCGGCCTGTCGTTCAAGTCTGACGCGGCGGGTTTGCAGATTGTGGCCCAAGGCCGAGCTGATTTTGACGCGATGCGCCGCCGCGAACCTTCCTGGTTGCTGAATCGGCTTCATGGCAATACGCGCTGGGATGCCAGTTTAAGGATGAGCGAAACGAGTCGCCGCCTGAAAATCACGTCTGACCTGAGTGGCGTGCGGTCTACCCTGCCGGGAGCTTTCGGCAAAACAGCACAAAGCAAAATGCCGTTGCTTATTGAGATGCCGGACTCGTCCAACGGCCAGGAAAGCATCCACGTCCGGCTGGATAAACTGGGTAGCGCAGAAATTACACCGCAGGGACAGAGTTGGAAAATGTTGGCGACATTCAAAAATCCGACCCTGACCGGAACAATAGAGCGGAAGCCCGAAGGCCAGGGAGGATGGCGCGCGAATCTGGATAGTTTGAATTGGCCGGAAGAGACTGCTTCAACAGGGGGGGCGTCGACTGCGTCCGCGACACTTGCGCCGAGCGAGTTGCCTGCCATGGAAATTCAGGTTGACCAGTTAAACTGGGCAGGGAAGCAGCTCGGGCGACTTATTTTTGTCGGTGTTCCTGAAAATGGCGGCTGGCGGCTGGGACGTCTGGCGATAGAGAATCCGGACGGCTCGTTGAACGGGAAGGGCTTCTGGAAAGGCGATGCGGATGCAAGTGAGACCCAGCTCACTTTAAAACTGAACATCAGTAATGCGGGAAAGATTCTGGCGCGTTCCGGATATCCGGATACCGTTAAGGATGGCAGCGGCCAGCTGGACGCTGAGCTGCACTGGAACGGGGCTCCGAACACCTTCAATTACGCTACGCTGGACGGCGCGCTGAAGCTGGACACCGGCAAGGGGCAGTTTCTGAAAATGAAACCGGGCATTGGCAAGCTGCTCGGTATTCTCAGTTTGCAGTCCATACCGAAACGCATCACGCTGGATTTCAACGATGTGTTCAGCGACGGTTTCCAGTTTGACAGCATCAGGGGCAGCGCCAAAATCGATAATGGTGTGATGCGCACCGACGATTTGAAACTGGAAGGCTCGTCTGCCAAAGTGACTATGAAGGGCTCGGTCGACATGAACCGGGAAACCCAGAATCTTCGTGTCAAAATCCTGCCGACCGTGGGCGACAGTGTGTCCCTGATCGGCGCTTTCGCGGCGGGACCCGCTATTGGGGTAGGGGCGTTGCTGGTGAACAAGGTTTTGGGCGAGCCGCTCGATAAGTTGGTGTCATTTGAATACAATGTCAGCGGAACCTGGAGTGATCCGATCGTTGCAAAAGTCGGACAGGGTTCCGCCAATCCATCAGCAAACAAACCGGAGTAGAGATATGTCTGTGGGAGACAGTACCCAGCAGCGCATTGCTGCATTGACCAAAGCATTCAAGGTGGCCGCCATCCAGATGGCCTCGGGGCCCAACGTGGCGGGCAATCTTGCGGAGGCGCGCCGGCTGGTCACCAATGCCGCCGAAGCCGGTGCGAAGCTGGTGGTATTGCCAGAATTTTTTGCCATCATGGGCATGAACGAGCGTGACAAGGTGGCCGTGCGCGAGATTCCGGGCAATGGTCCGATACAGCAGTTTTTATCCGAGACTGCCCGGCAGCACAAAATATGGCTGGTCGGTGGTTCCATTCCGCTGGCAGCCGGTGCGTCTGACAAGGTGCTGAACAGCTGTCTGGTGTATGACGAAACCGGCACGCAGGTCGGACGCTACGACAAGATTCATCTTTTTAATCTTGAACTCGGCAACGAAACCTATAACGAAGCGGCGACCATCGAGGCCGGGCGCGATGTCGTGGTGATCGACAGCCCCTTTGGCAAAATCGGGCTGGCCATCTGCTACGACCTGCGCTTCCCGGAGCTGTTCCGCGCCATGACGGGAGTCGACATCATTATCCTGCCGTCGGCATTTACCGCGACAACGGGCAAAATGCACTGGGAACCGCTGGTGCGCGCCCGTGCGATTGAAAACCTGTCCTATGTGATCGCCGCGGCGCAGGGCGGTTACCACGTCAATGGCCGCGAGACGCATGGTCACAGTATGGTGGTCGATCCCTGGGGACGTGTGTTGGACGAGTTGCCGCGCGGATCAGGTGTCGTCGTGGCCGAAATCAATCCGTCCTATCAGGCCAGTTTGCGCAAGAGTTTACCGGCCCTGTCTCACCGGGTAATTTATGGTTGTTAACCTCTTGTTGCGGAGCGTTGTGTCTTGAGTGATTCCCTGTTTGTAACCGCACAGCAATCCCTGCTGCTCCCCAACGCGCTGGATGCACAGGCGCTGGAGCGAGTTTTTGCGGGCATGCTGGCACATCGGCTCGATTACGCCGATCTGTATTTTCAATACAGCCGTGCCGAGAGCTGGGCGCTGGAAGAAGGCATCGTCAAATCGGGCAGCTTCAGTATTGATCAGGGGGTTGGCGTTCGTGCCGTGAGCGGCGAAAAGACCGCTTTCGCCTATTCTGATGAAATCAGCTTGCCGGCGCTCGAAAGTGCCGCGAATGCGACTCGCGCGATCGCGGCCCAGGGGGCGCAGCGTTCGGTGCCGCTGTTGCATCAGGCGAACCGGCAATCCCTGTATTTACCGCATGACCCGATTGCCAGCCTTCAGGCCGCAGACAAGGTCGCCTTGCTGGAGCGACTGGAACGTTACGCGCGTGCGCTGGATCCGCGCGTGGTGCAGGTGATGGCCAGTTTGGCCGGAGAATATGAAGTCGCGCTGGTGGCCCGCAGCGACGGCATGATGAATGCCGATATCCGGCCGCTGGTGCGCTTGTCGCTGCAAGTGATTGTCGAGGACAGTGGGCGCCGCGAGCAGGGTTCGGCAGGCGGCGGCGGACGCTTCGATTATGCTTATTTTGATGATGACAGGCTGCAGCGTTATGCCCGCGAGGCGGTGCATCAGGCGACGGTCAATCTGGATGCGGCTCAAGCCCCCGCGGGGGAGATGACGGTGGTGCTCGGCAGCGGCTGGCCAGGCATTCTGCTACACGAGGCGATCGGTCACGGCCTGGAAGGCGATTTCAACCGTAAGGGCAGTTCGGCCTTCAGCGGTCGTGTCGGCGAACGTGTCGCAGCGCCCGGTGTAACCGTGGTGGACGACGGCAGCATCCAGCATCGGCGCGGCTCATTGCAGATGGATGATGAGGGCAATCCGACCCAGTGTACGACCCTGATCGAAGACGGCATCCTGCAGGGTTATCTGCAGGACACTCTGAATGCGCGGCTTATGGGTGTTTCGGTCACCGGCAATGCGCGGCGCGAATCCTACGCGCATCTGCCGATGCCACGGATGACCAACACCATGATGCTGAACGGCGACAAGTCGCCCGAGGAGATTATTTCCTCGGTCAAAAATGGCTTGTACGCCGTGAATTTCGGCGGCGGGCAGGTGGATATCACTAGCGGGAAGTTTGTGTTTTCCACCACCGAAGCCTATTTGATCGAGGATGGAAAAGTCACCCGGCCGGTCAAGGGCGCCACGCTGATCGGCAACGGGCCCGATGTGCTCACGCGCATTAGCATGATTGGTAACGACTTACAGCTGGATCCCGGGGTAGGGACCTGTGGCAAGGAAGGCCAAAGCGTTCCGGTCGGCGTTGGTCAACCGACCTTGAGGATCGACGGCCTGACGGTCGGCGGAACAGCCTAGTCCGTTTTTTCGCCGCGGCAGGCGCCGATATCGCGCGCGGTCACCATGCTCATGGCATTCCGGTTGATTGCGAGGGTGTGAACTTATCACGGTATAATCCGCGCCGCCATGCAGATTCTACGCGGACTACATTCCCCTGATTCACGACCTGTTGCACTCACTATCGGTAATTTCGATGGCGTGCATCTGGGGCATCGCGCCCTGCTTGAGGCGCTGCGCGCGGTTGCAATTCGTCAGGAACTGCTGACGGCGGTGGTGATTTTTGAACCGCATCCGCGCGAATTTTTTACCCCGCAGCAGGCGCCGGCCCGATTGACGAGTCTGCGTGAAAAGCTGGAGCAGTTTCGCGCGCTGGGGATGGATCGCGTGCACGTTTGCCGTTTCGACACGCGTTTCGCGCAGATGTCAGCACCGGATTTTATGCATGCCTTGCGGCGCGACGTACATGCCGGTTTTGTGCTGATCGGCGATGACTTTCGCTTTGGCAAGGGACGCACCGGTGATTTTGCCCTGATGGAAAAAGTCGCCGGCCAGGAAAATTTTGAAGTGCGAGCCATGCACAGTGTGCTGATAGAGGGGGTGCGGGTTTCCAGTACGGGTATCCGGATTGCACTCGCCGCCGGCCAGCTGGAGGAAGCCCGGCATTATCTGGGAACGCATTACAGCATGAGCGGGCGCGTGGTGCATGGTGATGGCATGGGCCGAAAGCTTGGGTTTCCGACGGCAAATATTCGGATCAAGCATAATCAGCCGCCGCTCTCCGGTATCTATGTGGTGCGCGCCCACGCGGAAGGTTTGGGCGTGCTGGAAGGCGTGGCAAGTCTGGGGGTACGTCCCACCGTCAAACAGGATGGCAAGCCCGTGCTGGAAGTGCATTTGTTTGAATTTGACCGGGATATTTACGGCAAGCATTTGCGTGTGGAATTTCTGCAGAAGATTCGCGATGAAGCGAGATACCCTGATCTGGAAAGTTTGACTAAACAAATCGCGCTCGACGTGGCGCATGCGAAGAACTGGTTTGAACAACATGAGTGATGACAAGAAAAAATACCCGCTAAATCTGCCGGACACGTCTTTCCCGATGCGCGGTGAACTCGCCAAACGTGAGCCGCAAATGCTGGCCCGCTGGCAGGCGCAGCAACACTACCGGAAGATCCGCGCCGCCCGGAAAGGGCAGCCCGCGTTCATCCTGCATGATGGCCCGCCTTATGCCAACGGCGATATTCACATCGGCCACGCGGTCAACAAGATTCTCAAGGACATCATCATCAAGTCGAAGACATTGTCCGGTTTCGACGCGCCGTATGTGCCCGGCTGGGACTGTCACGGTCTGCCGATCGAACTGCAGGTGGAAAAACAGCACGGCAAGGAGATTGCGCCCGCAAAGTTCCGCGAACTGTGCCGCGAATACGCCCAAGCCCAGGTCGAGCGTCAGAAAAAGGATTTCATCCGTCTGGGTGTGCTGGGCGAGTGGGATGATCCTTACCTGACCATGGATTTTCAGACCGAGGCCGAAATTATTCGCGCACTGGGCAGGATTCAGGCCAACGGCTATCTGTATCAGGGCCGCAAGCCGGTGAACTGGTGCATGGACTGCGGTTCGGCGTTGGCCGAGGCGGAAGTCGAATATGAGGATAAAACCTCGGCGGCCATCGACGTTGGTTTCGATGTCGTGGACAAGGCTGCGCTGGCGCAGATTATGGGCGTTTCTCTGCCAGAGGATGCGATCGTCCGGGCGGTGATCTGGACCACCACACCGTGGACTTTGCCCGCCAATCAGGCCGTAAGTGTGCATCCGGAATTCCGCTACCGCCTGGCACGGACTGACAAGGGCTATTTGCTGCTGGTCGGTGACTTGATCGAGGATTGTCTGAAGCGTTATGCGCTGGAAGGCGAAGTATTGGGCGACGCGCCCGGGTGGGCGCTGGAACACTTGCTGTTGCAGCATCCGTTTTATCCGCGCACGGTGCCGATTATTTGCGGCGAGCACGTGACGCTGGAGGCGGGTACCGGTCTGGTGCATACCGCGCCCGCACACGGGGTGGATGATTACATCGTGGGACAAAAATACGATCTGCCCATCGACAATCCGGTGGGGGATGACGGCAAATTTATTTCGACCACCTTGCCGTTGGGCGATACGCCGCTGGCTGGCCTGTTTGTCTGGAAAGCGAATGATCTGGTATTGGCAGGGTTGCAGACCTCGGGTCACCTGATTCATCAGGAAAAATTGCGTCACAGTTATCCGCATTGCTGGCGCCACAAGACGCCTATTATTTTCCGTGCCACACCGCAGTGGTTTATCGGCATGGCACAGGGGCAGGGACGCAGTCTGCGCGAATTGGCCAATGCCGCCGTCGAGCAAACGCAATTTTTCCCGGCATGGGGACGCGCGCGGCTGGAGGCGATGATCAAAAATCGTCCGGACTGGTGCGTGTCGCGACAGCGGAACTGGGGCGTGCCGATGCCGTTCTTCGTGCACCGGGAAACGGCCGAGTTGCATCCGCGCACTTCCGAGTTGCTGGAAGCGGTGGCACAGCGTGTTGAGAAATCCGGTATCGAAGCCTGGTTCTCGCTGGAGGCAGCCGAGCTCCTGGGCGATGATGCCGCGCACTACCGCAAGCTGACCGACACGCTGGATGTCTGGTTCGATTCCGGCACAACGCATGCGGCGGTGCTGGCCAAACGCGAAGGGTTGCGCGCTCCGGCGGATTTGTATCTGGAAGGTTCCGACCAGCATCGCGGCTGGTTCCAGTCCTCCTTATTGACCGGGTGCGCAATCAACGGCCGGGCGCCGTTCGATGCCTTGCTCACCCACGGTTTTGTGGTCGACGGCCAGGGACACAAAATGTCCAAATCCAAAGGGAACGTCATCGCCCCGCAAAAAATCATCGACACGCTGGGCGCCGACATCCTGCGCTGGTGGGTGGCTTCGACCGATTATTCGGGCGAGCTGACGATTTCGGACGAAATTCTCAAGCGCGTGACCGATGGTTATCGTCGCATTCGCAACACGCTGCGTTTTCTGCTGGCCAACACGGCGGATTTTGATCCGGCCCGACACGCGATGCCCGTCTCTGAATGGCTGGAGATCGATCGCTATGCATTGCAGTTGATGACCAACTTGCAGACAGAGATTCTCGCCGATTACGAGCGCTATGAATTCCATCTGGTCGCACAGAAATTGCAGAATTTCTGTTCCGAGGATCTGGGCGGTTTTTACCTCGACATCCTCAAGGATCGGCTCTATACCGCCGGAGAAGATTCGGCGGCCCGCCGCTCGGCGCAAAATGCCTTGCACCATATCGTCCACGCGCTGGCGCGGCTGATGGCGCCGATTCTAAGTTTTACCGGCGAGGAAGTCTGGGCCACGCTGACGAAGAATGATCAAACGACAGTGTTCACCGATCACTGGCATGTATTGCCAGCGGCGCAACTGACCGAGGTGCACCTGGCGAACTGGGCCACGCTGCAATCCTGGCGTGCGCGGGTTAACAAGCAGCTGGAAGAGGCGCGCGGCGCCGGGCTGATTGGTTCTGCGCTGGCGGCCGAAGTGGATGTCTATGCTGCGGGTCGGGATTATGACGTTCTGACTTCGCTGGGTGATGACCTCCGTTTCGTGTTGATCACGTCGCGTGCAACCGTTCATCGCGCGGCCGCAGAGGATGCACAGCGTATCGAGGTAACGGCGAGCGCCCATCAGAAATGTGAGCGTTGCTGGCATTATCGTGACGATGTCGGCGGCGATGCCGCACATCCGACGCTGTGCGGCCGCTGCGTGAGCAATCTGTTCGGCGCGGGTGAGGCCCGTCACTATGCCTAGGCACTGGTACGCGCTGGCGGCGCTGGTCGTGTTGCTGGACCAGCTGAGCAAACTCTGGATCGCGGCGCACTTCGAATTTGGCGAAGTGCTGCCGGTGCTGACGGTTTTCGATCTGGTCCTCGCGCACAATACCGGCGCGGCGTTCAGTTTTCTGCATGACGCGGGCGGTTTTCAGCGCTGGCTGTTTTCCGGTATTGCTATTGCGGCTTCCGGCTGGATCATCTGGTTGTTGCGCAGTCACGCGGCGGAACGAGGGTTTGCATTGGCGCTGGCATTGATTCTTGGCGGTGCGCTGGGGAATCTGATTGATCGCGTCGCCTATGGTTATGTCATCGATTTTTTGTCCTTTCATTGGGCGGATCATTATTTCCCCGCATTCAATCTGGCGGATTCGGCGATTACGCTGGGCGCGATGTTGCTGATCGGGGACAGTTTCAGGGGAAAGTCACATGGAAGTTCGACTCGCTAATCCGCGCGGATTCTGTGCCGGCGTGGATCGCGCCATCACTATCGTCGAGCGTGCGCTCGAGTTGCACGGCGCTCCCGTGTATGTGCGCCACGAAGTGGTTCATAACAAATTCGTGGTCGATGGGCTGAAGGCGAAAGGCGCCATTTTTATCGAAGATTTGGCCGATGTGCCGCCCGGCAGCGTGCTGGTGTTCAGTGCGCATGGCGTGCCTAAAGCCGTTCGACAGGATGCAGAGGCACGCGGGCTGACAGTATTTGACGCCACGTGCCCGCTGGTGACCAAAGTCCATCTCGAAGTGGCGCGGATGCGCGAGCAGGGCAGGGAAATCGTCATGATCGGTCACGCCGGACATCCGGAAGTGGAAGGAACGATGGGCCAATCCAGCGGCGGGATGTATCTGGTCGAATCGCCCGGGGATGTGCAAAAGTTGCAAGTCACCGATGAAAAAAATTTGGCCTATGTGACCCAAACGACACTTTCTGTCGATGATGCGAGCAGCATTGTTGCGGCACTCAAGACGCGCTTTCCATTTATCGTGGGCCCGAAAAAAGATGACATCTGTTATGCGACACAAAATCGCCAGGATGCCGTCAAGCTGCTTGTCGCGCAGTGCGATGTGGTCATTGTCGTGGGCTCGCCCAACAGTTCCAATTCCAACCGTTTGCGGGAAGTGGCCGCGAACGTCGGCATTCCGGCTTACCTGGTGGATGATGCCGACGGATTGCACGCCGAGTGGTTTGCCGGCAAATCCCGCGTGGGCGTGACGGCCGGGGCCTCCGCGCCGGAATTGCTCGTGCAACAGGTGATCGAGCGCTTGCGCGTGCTGGGTGCAAGTGACGTGAGTGAGCTCAAGGGCGTCGAAGAAAACGTGGTTTTCCCGATTCCCAAAGCCTTGCAAGCCTGATGGAAAAAACGCCGGATTGTCTGATTGTCGGTGCCGGCGCGGTGGGCCTAACCAGCGCGCTTGCGCTTTTGCAAGCCGGCTATCGTGTGACTTTGCTCGAACGCGGCGAGGTTGGGCAGGAAGCTTCCTGGGCCGGGGGTGGCATCATGTCGCCGTTATGTCCCTGGGACTATCGTGAGGAAGTAACGCGCCTTGCCTTGCGCGGCATGCACATGCTCTCCGAAGCTGCCGCACAATTAGCCGACGACACGGGCATCGATCCTGAATATCTTCGCTCCGGCATGTTGGTGTTGCCGCCATTCGAGGAAGACCTGGCCACAAGCTGGTGCCATGCGCATGATTTCCCCTACCGGCAGGTTGCACTGGCGGATTACCTGCCGCAGCAAACCGGTGCGGGGCTCTTGCTCGATGAAGTGGCGCAGGTGCGCAATCCGCGTTTTCTGCGCGCTTTACGGCAGCGTGTGGAGATGCTGGGCGGCCGCATTCTGGCACATTGCGAAGTGCAGCAAATTGAGATTTCCGGAGAACGTGTTGTCGCGCTGCAAACCCCTCATGGACAGATGAGCGCGGACTTCTTCGTCATGGCGGCGGGAGCGTGGAGCAAGCCGCTACTTGGCGAAGCGGGCGCCCTGACGCTCGATCTGCGGCCCATCCGCGGGCAGATTTTGCTATTCAAGTTTGATGCGACCCCGTTTCAGCAGATATTGCTTCGGGGAAGCCTGTATTTCATCCCGCGCCGCGACGGCCATGTGCTCGTCGGCAGCACGCTGGAAGATGCTGGATTTGACCGATCCGTGACGCCCGCGGCCCGCGATGAACTCATGCAAGGCATCCGCCAGGTATTTCCGGACTGGCATGCCGAACCGATACGCCAATGGGCCGGTTTTCGTCCCGGCTCGCCGGACAACATCCCCGTGATTGGCCGTCATCCCAATCTGCACAATCTTTACGCCAATACCGGCCATTTCCGCTACGGGGTCACCATGTCGCTGGCCAGTGCCGAATTGCTCGTCAATGACATCCAAGGGCGGGAGCAGCCCATGGATATCATTCCTTATCGTTGGCGATAGTTGCGCGCTCACTTATAATCGCAGCCGTTGTGCCGGTGTAGCTCAGTTGGTAGAGCAGCGCATTCGTAATGCGAAGGTCGAGGGTTCAATTCCTTTCACCGGCACCATATTTCTCCGGCTTTTCAATGTGTGCCGGACACCTTTGCAGGAGCATTGATGGCTTCATCGCATTCTTCCCGTCGTACCTGGATTCTGCGCGCTTTCATGTGGGCAGCCGCGCTTATTGTGCTTTCCGGAATGGCTTGGTGGCTGATGCAACCCAAGCCGCCCGTGGTTTCCTTGCTTGCCGTGGCGCCCGGTGATGTTGAGGCGACGGTCAGCAACACGCGCGCCGGCACGGTCAAGGCTTGTCATCGCGCCAAGCTTGCGCCTCCGGCAGGTGGGCAAATTGCCGAGCTGCGGGTGAAAAAAGGTGATCGGGTCAAGGCGGGGCAGGTTTTGCTGGCATTGTGGAGCAAGGATTTGCAAGCGCAGGCGACGCTGGCTCAGCAGCAATTGCAAACAGCCACGCTTCGTGTGGAAGAGGTGTGTGCACTGGCAGAGGTGAGCAGCAAAAACGCCGAGCGTTCGCGCCAGTTGCGTGAGCGCGGATTCATTTCGCCCGAAGGGCTGGAGCGCGCCGATGCCGAGGCGCGCGCCAAACGTGCGTCCTGCAGATCGGTGCGCGGCGAAATTGAGCAGGCACATTCGCGTATTGCAGTCGCCCAGGCGGGGCTGGCGCGCATGACCTTGCGCGCACCCTTTGATGGCATCGTTGCCGATATCAGCGGCGAACTTGGCGAATACGCCACGCCGTCGCCCCCCGGCATTCCCACACCGCCGGCGATCGATTTGATCGATGACAGTTGTTTGTTTGTCAGCGCGCCGATTGACGAAGTGGACGCCGCCGCCGTCAAGGTTGCGTTGCCCGCCCGGATTACGCTGGATGCCATCAAGGACAGAACCTTCGAAGGCAGGGTCAAGCGAATTGCGCCTTATGTGCTCGATCTGGAAAAGCAGGCGCGCACGGTCGAGGTTGAGGTCGATTTTGTCGAGCCGCCTTCCGCCGAGACATTGCTGGTAGGGTACAGCGCGGATGTGGAAATTATTCACACGGTGCGCAAGAACGTTCTGCGGATTCCCACCCAGTCGCTGCTTGAGGGCAAGGTGGTGCTGCGTTACCAGCCGGAAAAAGGGACGCTGGAATCGCGGCCTGTGAAGACCGGGCTGGCCAATTGGGAATACACCGAAATTCTTTCCGGGCTGGTCGCCGGGGATCGTATTGTGACTGCGCTCGATCAACCCGGCGTCAAGGCGGGTGCCAGCGTGCGTCCGGAAGCCGGCAATGCCGCGCAATGATCGCGCTTGAAAAAATCAGCCGGATTTTTGAAGTCGGCGACCAGCAAGTTGCCGCGCTGCGAGACATCTCGCTGACCCTGGGGCAGGGCGAATATGTTTCTTTGATGGGGCCTTCCGGTTCCGGAAAATCCACGCTGCTGAATCTCATCGGGCTGCTGGACCGCCCCTCCAGCGGCACTTATCTTTTGGAAGGCCGCAACGTCAGCGATCTCGATGATCGTCAACAGGCCGAGGTGCGCAGCCAGAAAATCGGTTTCGTTTTCCAGTCCTTTCATCTCGTGCCGCGTCTGACTGCCGCGCAAAATGTTGAATTACCAATGATGCTGGCGGGTGTGCCGGCTGACGAGCGCCAGGCACGCGTTCGGGCGCTGCTGCAAAACTATGGCCTGTCTGAACGTGCCGACCATCGTCCGGATCAGTTGTCGGGTGGCCAGCGCCAGCGTGTGGCGATAGCCCGCGCCACCGTAATGAATCCGCGCATTTTGCTGGCCGACGAGCCCACAGGCAATCTCGACCAAGCGACCGGCCGCGAGGTCATGAAACTCCTCGAAAATCTCGTTACCCAGGGCATCACTCTGGTGATCGTGACGCACGATGTCGAGATTGGCGCCCGCGCACGGCGACAGCTGCACATGCTGGACGGGCAGATTCTTTCGGACGAAACCCGCGCGGCATGAAGCTGGCTGATACCGTGCGCTTTGCTTCCGGCAGCCTGCGCGGCAGTCCAACCCGCACCTTGCTGATGATGCTGGCCATGGCGATTGGCGTGGCTGCCGTGGTGGTGCTCACGGCGCTGGGCGAAGGGGCACGGCGCTATGTCGTCAACCAGTTTTCTTCACTGGGAACCAATCTGGTGATTGTGTTGCCGGGCCGTACCGAAACGGCCGGCGTCAGCCCAGGTATGCTGCTCGGGCAGATTCCGCGCGAAATTACGCTGGACGATGCCGAGGCCGTGCTGCGCAGCCCGGCCGTGAACCGCATTGCACCCCTGACGATGGGCACTTCCAGCATTTCCCGCGATGCGCTTAATCGCGAAGTGGTCGTGCTCGGTTCGACCAGCGAATTGCTGGAAGTCCGTCACATGACGCTGGGTCTGGGACGATTTCTACCGCCGGGGGAAATTCATCAAAGCACGCCGGTGTGCGTGCTGGGTAACAAGGTTAAGCAGGAATTGTTTGGCAACGCGCCTGCGGTGGGTGCCTGGGTTCGGCTCGGCGACCGGCGTTTTCGCGTTATCGGCATCATGGCTGCGCAGGGCGAATCCATGGGTTTCAATACCGACGAGATCGTGATTATTCCCGTGGCGGCGGCGCATCAGCTGTTCAACACCTCCGGGCTGTTTCGCGTTCTCGTCGAAGCGCGCAGCCGCGACAGCATCGAACAGGCGCGCAGGGATGCCGAGACTATTCTGTTTCAGCGGCATAACGGCGAAAAGGATGTGACAGTCATTACTCAGGATGCGGTGCTGGCCACCTTTGATCGCATTCTCACGGCACTGACGATGGCGGTCGGTGGGATTGCGGCGATCAGCCTTGCGGTTGCGGGCGTGCTGATCATGAACGTGATGCTTATCGCCGTCGCGCAGCGGGTCAAGGAAATCGGGCTGCTTAAGGCGCTGGGCGCGCCGGGCAAACAGATCCGCAATCTGTTTTTTGCTGAAGCCGTCCTGCTTTCCGGCATTGGCAGTGTTGCGGGCCTGATTCTCGGTTATGCCGGCAGCCGGCTCATCGCGGAGATTTATCCCAGTTTGCCGGTGTCGCCCCCCTGGTGGGCCGTATTGGCCGCCACGGGCATTGCGCTCGGCACGGGGATTCTCTTCAGTGTCTGGCCGGCCCGCCGTGCGGCGCGGCTGGACCCCGTGACCGCGCTTTCAGGGAGATGAGGGCGATGTATTTCATCGATTTACTCCGTCTGACCACTTCCAGTTTTCTGGCCTATCGCCTGCGCAGTTTTTTGACCGGCCTGGGCATTGCAATCGGGATTGCCGCCGTGATTTTGTTGACTTCGATCGGCGAGGGTTTGCACCAGTTTGTGCTGTCTGAGTTTTCCCAGTTCGGGACCAATATCATCACGGTTCAGCCGGGCAAGGCGCAAACCCAGGGCACCAGTGTCGGTGTGTTTGGTTCGGTGCGGCAGCTTACGCTGGACGACGCCGAGGCGCTGCGGCGCCTGCCGTATGTCGAGAGTGTCAATCCGGGGTTGATGGGCAACGCCGAGCTTCGCGCCGGGGGGCTGACACGACGGGTGACGGTGTTTGGCGAGGGGCGAGAATTTGCGAGCGCCTTCACCATGAAGGTGCAAAGCGGCAGTTTCTGGCCCGACGAGGATAATGATCAGGCGCGTGCCCAGGTGGTGCTGGGCGACAAGGTTCGGCAGGAATTGTTTCCCGGCAAAAGTCCTCTGGGTGAATACCTGCGTATTGGCGGACAGCGCTATCGGGTGATTGGCGTGATGGCGCCCAAAGGCCAGATTCTCGGGCTGGATATGGACGATGCGGTTTTTGTGCCGGCCGCACGTGCGATGGAACTTTTTAACCGTTCCGGGCTGATGGAAATCAACGTCAGTTACCGTGCGGGAGTGGATGCCGACACGGTCATCCGTCTGGTTAGGGAGCGTATGACGGCGCGCCATGGCCGCGATGATTTCACTGTAATTTCGCAGGAGCAGGCCTTGGAAGTGCTGGGCTCGGTGCTTGAAGTCATTACCTTTGCGGTGGCTGCGCTGGGCGGCATTTCGCTGCTGGTGGGAGCGGTCGGTATTCTCACCATCATGACCATGGCAGTGAGCGAGCGCACCGCTGAAATTGGCCTGTTGCGCGCGTTGGGTGCGCGCAAGCAGCAGGTGTTGGTGCTATTCCTTGGTGAGGCGATTTTACTGTCCGCTATCGGTGGCTTGCTCGGCCTGTTGTTTGGGGTGGGCGTTGCCCAGGGATTGCACGCGTTGTTTGACGCTCTACCCGTAAACACGCCCTGGATGTACGTCCTGATGGCCGAAGTGACCGCCATTGTCATTGGTCTGGCCGCCGGGGTTGCTCCCGCGCTGCGCGCTGCGCGGCTTGATCCGGTGGAGGCGTTGCATGCCGAGTGAGCGTTGCGATATTTTCTGCAACGTCATCGACAACTACGGCGACATCGGTGTGTGCTGGCGGCTGGCGCGGCAACTGGCCAACGAGCATGGCTTGCAGGTGCGGCTCTGGGTGGATGATCTGGCGAGTTTTGTGGCGCTTTGTCCCGAGGCGGACGCGGCGCGGGATGTGCAGCATTGCCGGGGCGTGGAAATTTGCCGCTGGCTCGCGCCATTTCCCCGCGTTGAACCGGCCGCGCTCGTGATCGAGGCATTCGCCTGTAATTTGCCCGAGGCCTACATTGCGGCGATGGCTGCGGCAGGGCAAAAGCCGGTATGGATCAATCTCGAATATCTCTCGGCGGAAGCCTGGGTGGAAGGCTGCCACAAGCTGCCCTCGCCGCATCCGGCCTTGCCACTGACCAAGTATTTTTTCTTCCCCGGATTCACTGTAAAAACCGGCGGGCTACTGCTGGAAAAGAGTTTGCTGGCCCGGCGTGACGCCTTTTTTGCGGACGCGATCGCGCAGCAAAACTATTGGCAAGATCTGGGCGTGGGACCGCGACTGCCGGGCGAATTGCGGGTATCCCTGTTCGGCTATGAAAACCCGGCAATTCCGGAATTGTTGCGCACTTGGGAAGCGGCAGACTATCCCGTGACCTGCTTGTTGCCGGTGGGACGTTCGCTGCCTCAGGTGGCCGCACATTTTGGCGCGGCGACCGCGACCGCGGGGACGCTGTGGCAGCGCGGTCAGCTGCGGGTGCGAGTGCTGCCGTTTGTTGAACAGGAAAAATATGATGCGTTGTTGTGGGCCTGCGACATCAATTTTGTGCGGGGTGAGGATTCCTGCGTGCGCGCGCAATGGGCCGGAAAGCCTTTCGTCTGGCAGATTTATCCGCAGCATGACCAGGTTCACCTTGAAAAGCTGGAGGCGCTGCGCGGCCGTTACTGCAAGGATTTGTCCGAGCCGGCCGGCAATGCCGTGGCGGCTTTGTGGCAGGCGTGGAATGGGGGAGACGACGTGGCGGCGGCCTGGCAGGGGGTTATGCGCGACCGGGAAGTGCTGGCGCAGCACGGGGCTGACTGGTCACGGGCGCTGAGCCGGAACAATCTGGCTTTGAATTTGCTGGATTTTTTCCGCCAAGTTGCATAGAATCCGCGCCTTCCAAATTTTTGCTCCAGGCAGACTGTTATGAAAATTGCTCAAGAACTCCGCGCCGGTAATGTTGTGCTGGTCAACAACCAGCCGCTGGTTATCCAGAAGGCCGAATACACCCGCTCGGGCCGTAACGGTTCCGTGGTGAAAATGAAATTCAAGAACCTGCTGACCGACGCGCCCAGCGAGGCGGTGTACAAGGCCGACGACAAGTTCGACAACATCGTGCTGGACAAGAAGGAATGCACCTATTCCTACTTTGCCGATCCGATGTACGTGTTCATGGATGCCGAATACAACCAGTACGAAATCGAGCAGGAAAACCTCGGCGATGCGATCAACTACCTCGGCGATGGCATGGAGGATGTCTGCGAAGTGACGTTCTATGACGGCAAGGCAATTTCCGTGGAACTGCCAAACACCATCGTGCGTGAGATTGAATACACCGAGCCGGCCGTCCGTGGCGATACCTCCGGCAAGGTGATGAAGCCGGCCAAACTGAAGGGTTCCGGTTTCGAACTGCCTGTTGCCGCTTTCATCGAAATCGGCGACAAGATCGAAATCGATACGCGCTCCAACGAATTCAAGAAGCGCGCCTGATCCTTTGGGAACGATAAAAAAGGCCAGCATTGCTGGCCTTTTTTGTTTGCGGCTAAACAAAACGGGTCAGAAGACTTTGCCGGAATCCTGATCGTGCCCGTGCCTGCGATTTAGCCAATACATGATGCCTGACAGCAACAGGCCGAAGACCGCGATGATGATGTAAATGTGAAGTTCCATGCCTTCCATGAGTGCATACAAACCCAGCATGGCGAAGATGCTCAGATTCTCATTGAAATTTTGCACGGCGATCGAACGGCCAGCACCCATGAGCAAATGGCCGCGGTGTTGCAAGAGGGCGTTCATCGGCACCACAAAATATCCGCCCATTGCGCCGATTGCGATGAGCAGCAAAATGGCGAGTGTGCTGTTGGTGAGGGGGATCATCATTAGCACTGCGAAGCCCATGGCGATGCCGACGGGCAACACGCGAACTGAATGCTCCAGCTTGATGAATTTTGCGGCGAGTACCGAGCCGATGGCAATGCCGATGGCCACCCAAGCCGTCAGTTGTGCGGCTTCACCAATGTCGTAGTTGAGCGCAATCGCCGCCCAACCCAGTACCAGCAGACGCAAGGTAGCTCCGGCCCCCCAAAACAGCGTGGTGACCGCCAGTGATACCTGGCCGAGCGGATCCTTCCAGAGGAGGCGGAAGCAGTGCCAGAAGTCCAGTGTCAGGGCCAACGGGCTGCGGCTGAACGGTTTGTGTTCGATGGCGACCACCGGAATGTAGAGATTGAAAATCGCCGCGAGGATATAAATCACCACAATGATGGCAATGGCCAGTCTGGCGACGCTGTCGATCAGTGGGATGCCCAGTGTCTGGACGATCGGCAGGCCCAGCGTCGGGCTGATGAGAATGCCGCCAACGATTGCGCCCAGCACGATCGCGAGTACGGTCAGACCTTCCATCCAACTGTTTGCCTTGACCAGCTGGCTGGGCGGCAGGTATTCGGTAAGAATTCCGTACTTGGCGGGAGAGTAGGCGGCTGCACCCAATCCGACCAGACCGTAGGCAAGCAGGGGATGAACGCCCGCCAGCATGGCCAGACAACCGGCCAGCTTGATGCTATTGCTGATAAACATCACGCGGCCCTTGGGCAGCGAATCGGCGAAGGCGCCAACGAACGGCGCCAGCACGATATAGGAAACGATGAAGCCCTGTTGCAATACCGGCGTGTACCAGCCCGGAGTATTGAGGTCCTTGAGCAGAGCGATGGCAGCGAACAACAAGGCATTGTCGGCAAGCGCGGAGAGAAATTGCGCCGCGAGGATGATGTAAAAGCCTGGATTCATTCGCTGATACTGTTTTTGTGAGGCCGTTTTATAACATGAAAGTAGTGCCCCTGCTATCATTCACGCCTGTTAAATATTTGTGACCCGTTCAGTCATGTCCCGCCCGATTCAAGCCAGAATTGATGCCACCGCACTTGCGCAAAATTTGCGTGTTATCCGTAAACGATCGGCCTCCCGCATCCTGGCGGTTATCAAGGCTGATGCCTACGGCCACGGTGTGTTGCGTGCCGCTGAAGCGCTGGAGGAAGCCGATGGTTTCGGGCTCCTGAATATCCGCGATGCCTTGCGTGTTCGCGAAGCCGGTCACCGGCAACCCATCCTGTTGCTGGAAGGCTGCTTCGATGCCAACGATATGGCACTGGCGGCTGAACATGGGCTTAGTTGCGTGGTGCATAGCGACTGGCAGCTGGGTCTGCTCGATGCTTATCCAAAACGTGCGGCGCTCGAGGTTTGGCTCAAGATCAACACCGGCATGAACCGCTTAGGGTTCAACCCACAAGATGTGCCGGCCGTGATAGCCCGTTTACGGGGGCATGCTGCTGTCGGAAATGTTGTTTTGATGACGCATTTCGCGAATGCCGACGAAGGGAGTATTGATGCCCCGCTGAATTTGTTCAGGGATATTGCGGCGCAATTCCGGTTGCCGCGCAGTCTGGCGAATTCCGCCGCACTTCTGCGCTATCCGCAAATTCACGGCGAATGGGTGCGCCCGGGGCTGGCGTTGTACGGCGCCTCTCCGTTCGCCGAAACATCCGCCGCGGCGCTGGGACTCAAGCCGGTGATGACGTTGTCCAGCCGTGTCATCGCGGTGCGCGAATTGCGCGCGGGAGACGAGGTGGGTTATGGCGCCACTTTCCGGGCAGAGCGGTCCATGCGCGTGGGCATTGTGGCTTGCGGTTACGCCGATGGTTACCCGCGTCATGCCGGCACTGGTACGCCTGTGCTGGTAGCCGGGCAGCGAACCCGCTCGCTCGGGCGAGTGTCGATGGATATGCTGTGCGTTGATCTCAGTGCGCTGTCCGGTGCAGGCGTCGGCAGCGAGGTCGTGTTGTGGGGTGAAGGCTTGCCGGTCGAGGAGATCGCGCTGTCGGCCGGCACGATCAGTTATGAATTGATGTGCGGCCTGACTGCGCGCGTGCCTGTCGTGGGCTGAGCATTTAACGGGAGAAATCATGCTGGGCATCATTGGGGGGAGTGGCGTTTATCACATCGAGGGTTTGCACGATACGCGCTGGGTTGATGCGCAGTCTTCTTTCGGAACCCCGTCTGACGAAGTTCTGGTGGGCGAACTGGCCGGTCAACCGCTGGCGTTCCTGCCACGCCACGGGCGGGGGCATCGCATTCCGCCAACAGAAATCAACTTCCGCGCCAATATCGACGCTCTGAAACGACTGGGCGTGACGGATATTATTTCGGTCAGTGCGGTGGGCTCGCTGCGCGAAGATCTCGCGCCGGGTACTTTCGTGATCGTCGATCAGTTTATTGACCGTACCTTCGCCCGCGAAAAAAGTTTTTTCGGCAGTGGCCTGGTCGCGCATGTCTCCATGGCGCGCCCGGTTTGCAACCGGCTGGGAAATCATCTTGAGGCGGCAGCCCGGCAAAGCGGCATTCATGCCGTGCGCGGCGGTACGTATCTGGTGATGGAAGGTTCGCAATTTTCCAGCATGGCCGAGTCCGAGCTCTACCGCAGCTGGGGCTGTGATGTCATCGGCATGACCAATATGCCCGAAGCCAAACTCGCCCGTGAGGCCGAGATGTGCTACGCCACCGTGGCGATGGTGACCGATTATGATTGCTGGCATCCCGGGCACGATCATGTGACCGTGGACACCATCGTCAAGGTGCTGGTTGAAAATGCCGACCGGGCCCGCACGCTGGTGAAAACGGTTGCGCCGCTGGTTGCAGCGGATGCCTGTGCTGCCGATTGCACCTGCCGCCATGCGCTGGAATATGCGCTGCTGACGGCGCCCGAGGCGCGCGATCCGGACATGGTTCAGAAACTCTCGGCGGTTGCCGGGCGAATGCTTAAGTAAATAGAGGTTGTTATGCCCATTAAATCCCGTATACGCACGATCCCCCATTACCCGCATCAGGGCATCATGTTTCGCGACATTACGACCCTGCTCAAGGATCCCGTCGGTCTGCGCGCCACTGTGCAGGAAATTGCCCAACGCTATCGCGAAATGAAGATCGACAAGGTGGTCGGGATCGAATCGCGCGGTTTTATCATCGGCACGCCGGTGGCTTACGAGCTTGGTTTGGGTTTTGTACCTATCCGCAAGCCGGGCAAACTACCCTCTGAAACGGTCGGTCGCGATTACGATCTCGAGTATGGCAGTGACCGTATCGAGATTCATGTCGATGCGATTCAGCCGGGTGAGCGCGTGCTGCTTGTCGATGATCTGATTGCGACGGGCGGTACGGCCGAGGCTGCGGTCGGGCTGATTCAGGAGATGGGTGGCATCGTGGTCGAATGCTGCTTCGTGGTGGATCTGCCGGATGTGGGCGGCCGGGCACGTCTTGAAAATCTCGGACAAAAGGTCTTCGCTCTGTGCGAATTTTCCGGGGAATAAACAGGCAGAAAAATGAAGGTTAACGGTCAGCCCTGTCGCACGATTTGGCCCGCGCCCGATGGCCGGGCTGTGGAGATCATCGACCAAACCCGCCTGCCGCATACCTGGGTTACCGTGCGACTGGAAAACCTGATCGATGCCGAGCGTGCCATCCGGGATATGCAGGTGCGCGGTGCGCCGCTGATCGGGGTGACGGCAGCGTATGGTGTCGCGCTGGCCATGCGTCATTCAACCTCGGATGCGGCACTTGAAGCCGCTTGCAGCGTCTTGCTGGCAGCGCGGCCCACGGCGGTAAATCTGCGCTGGGGAATTGAGCGCATGCGTGAATTTGTTGCGCCACTGCCGGAAGGTGCGCGGGCTGATGCCGCTTGGGCGGAAGCCGCACGTATTGCCGAAGAGGACGTCGCAATCAATGCCGAAATCGGCCGCCATGGCGCTGAATTGATTCGCGACATCCATCAGCACAAGCAGGCACCCGTCAATATTCTCACCCATTGTAATGCGGGCTGGCTGGCCACCGTGGACTGGGGTACGGCGCTCGCGCCGGTGTATGCCGCCTTCGATGCGGGAGTGCCGTTGCATGTCTGGGTGGACGAAACCCGGCCGCGCAATCAGGGCGCCAGTCTGACGGCTTGGGAGCTCGGTCAGCATGGCGTGCCGCATACCCTGATCGTCGATAACGCGGGTGGGCATCTCATGCAGCACGGGCAAGTTGATCTGGTGATTGTGGGGTGTGACCGTGTCACGGCGCGCGGCGATGTGTGCAACAAAATCGGGACTTATCTGAAAGCGCTGGCGGCCCACGACAATAATGTACCGTTCTACGTGGCATTGCCGACGCCGACGATCGACTGGTATTTGCAGGATGGGATTCGCGAGATTCCCATTGAGGAGCGGGCGGCTGAAGAGGTGACGCATATCAGCGGTCGCGATAGGGACGGGCAGATGCGGCAAGTGCAAATCTGCCCGGACAGCACCCCGGCGGCGAATTACGGTTTCGATGTGACACCGGCGAGATTGGTGGGCGGATTGATTACCGAACGCGGTGTGGTTGCAGCCAATGCGGCGGCGATGAAAGTTTTGGGGGCGACATGAACGACCAGACGCTACGTACCGAACTGATCCGCGTCGGCAAGCAGATGGAGGCGATGCACCTGAATCGTGGCGCGTCCGGGAATATCAGTGTGCGTTCCGGCGAGGGGATGCTGGTGTCGCCTTCCGGTCTTGGGGTGGGTGGACTGACGCCTGAAGATATCGTATTCGTTGATGCCGCCGGACGGTCGCACGGCTCGCGTTCTCCGTCGAGTGAATGGCTTTTCCACCGCGACATTCTGGCGGCGCACCCTGAATTTAGCGCCATCGTACATACCCATTCCGTTGCGGCCACCACGCTGGCCTGTCTGCGCAAGGATATTCCGGCTATTCATTACATGATCCTGATGGCGGGGGGCGACAATATCCCCTGCACGGGGTATGCCACGTTCGGCACGCAAGCGCTGTCTGACTTGGCCGTGGCGGCGCTCAAGGATCGCAAGGCGTGTTTGCTCGCCAACCATGGTGTGATTGCGGCGGGTAAAACGCTGGAAGAGGCTGCGCGTCTGGCCGGGGAGGTTGAAATGCTGGCTACCCTTTATCTCCAAGCCTTGCAGATTGGCGAGCCGGTTTTGCTGACGCGGGAAGAACTGGAGGCGGCGAAGCAGCAATTCGAGGCGCTGCGTTATGGGGAACAAAGCCGGTGAAGCGTGCGAAAAAGCAGCGTGCCCCGCGCAATCCGCTGGTGCCGGCCGTCAAATTTCGCAAGGCGGGCGCGCACGGAAAATCGGAAAAAGCCCGACGGCGCGCGGAGAAAATATCTACCGGAAAACTGGCGTCCTCGACAGGAATCGAACCTGTAATTGCCCCTTAGGAGGGGGCGGTTATATCCATTTAACTACGAGGACAGCGCGATTTCGCGGGGCGCATTTTAGCGGAAATGCGCCTCAATCACGAATGAATTGGCTGGTATCATGCGCCCCTTTCGATAACCTCTTGACGGAGACCGGCCATGCCAGCACGTTTCAACATCTTCTTTGCCTGGTTTTTCATGTTCCAGACGCTGGCCATGGGGTGGGTCGCAGCAACGGGCCGCCTGTTACTGGAAACGCTGGGCGTGGCTACTTTTGAAGGGGATATCCCGGGCCGTATTGTGGGCGCGCTGTTATTACTTCTGCTGGTCTATCTGGTGATGCACTTTCGCGGCACTTTGCCGCCGGAAGGCAAGCCTGAAGGCAATGGCTTCCGCATGGGGCATCGCATTCTGTTACTGGGCAACGTGCTGGCGGCACTGCTGTTTGTATTCCATTTTTTCGCGACCGGGATCGAAGGTTACAACACTCACTTGATTCTGAATAAATTCACCACGGCGTTTGGTTATCTGGCGATGGGGCTCTTTGCAATCGGCTTCTCGCTGATTTACCAGTCGGGTCTGACCGAGAAATCCTGATGCCTTTAATCACGCTGGACAAGGCCTGTTTGGCCTTTGGGCACGTTGCTCTGCTGGATCATGCGGATTTTCAGCTGGATGAGGGCGAGCGCGTCGGCCTGATCGGGCGCAATGGTGGCGGCAAGTCGAGCATGATGCAGGTGCTTGCGGGGCAGGCTAATCTCGACGACGGCATGGTTTGGCGTCAGCCCGGCGTGCGGATTTGTTATGTCAGCCAGGAGCCGCCGTTCAATCCCGAAGACAGTGTTTATGATGCGGTCGCACAGGGCTTGGGCGAGTTGCAGCAATTGCTGCAGGATTACCATCACCTTTCCCTCGAGATCGCGGCCGGTGAGGGCGATATCGATGCACAGCTGGAACGGCTCCAACAGTTGCAAACCAGACTTGAAGCACAGGATGGCTGGGCCGTGCAGTCGCGGATTGAAACCGCTATCGCGCGGCTGGATCTGCATGCCGATGCGCGCATTGGTGCGCTTTCCGGCGGGCAGCGCAAGCGGGTCGCGCTGGCTCAGGCGCTGGTGGCGCAGCCCGGCGTGCTGATCCTTGATGAGCCGACCAACCATCTGGATTTCGACGCCATTGAATGGCTTGAGGGTTTGTTAAACGAATTTCGTGGCGCCGTTCTTTTCGTGACCCACGACCGGCGTTTTCTCGATAATGTTTCAACCCGCATCATCGAACTGGATCGCGGCCATCTCACCAGTTTTATCGGAAACTTCGCCAACTATCAGCGCATCAAGGCGCGCATGCTGGCGGACGAGGCGGTGGTGAATGCCAAGTTTGACAAGGTGCTGGCGCAGGAAGAAGTCTGGATTCGCAAGGGCGTCGAAGCCCGGCGCACGCGCAATGAGGGGCGCGTGTTGCGACTGCAGCAGTTGCGGCGCGAACGGTCTGCGCGACGGGATGTTCAAGGCAAGGTGGAGATGACGCTGGATAGTGGCGAGCGCTCCGGAAAACTGGTGGCAGAGCTCATTAACGTCAGCAAAGCTTTTGGCGACAAAAAAATTGTCGATGATTTCTCCTGCCGGATTCAGCGCGGCGACAAGATCGGTTTGCTCGGTCCCAACGGCGCGGGCAAAAGCACATTTCTCAAAATCATTCTGGGCGACCTTGCGCCGGATTCCGGCACCGTTCGTCTGGGCACCAAACTCAGCGTCGCCTATTTCGACCAGTTGCGGACTCAGCTTGATGAGGAGGCGACCCTGGCGGACACCATCAGCCAGGGCGCGGATTACATCGAAATCGGCGGCGTCAAAAAGCATGTCATCAGTTACCTCGGCGATTTTTTGTTTGCGCCCGAGCGTGCGCGGTCGCCCGTCAAGAGCTGTTCGGGTGGCGAGCGTAACCGGCTGTTGCTGGCGCGGCTTTTTACTCAGCCGGCCAATGTGCTGATTCTCGACGAGCCGACCAACGATCTTGATATTGAAACGCTGGAGCTGCTTGAGGAGTTGCTGCTGAATTACGAAGGCACGCTGTTTCTGGTCAGCCACGACCGCGCGTTTCTGGATAACGTTGTGACCCAGGTTATTGCCTTTGAGGGTGACGGAAAGCTGATGGAATACGTTGGCGGTTACGAGGACTGGCTGCGGGTCAAACGGTTTAATGCCTCGGCTGAAGCCGAAAAACCTGTTGCCGTCCCGGTCAAAAGCGAGCCCGCACCATCACCCAAGCCCAAAGCCGGAAAGTTGAGCTACAAGGAAGCGCGTGAACTGGAAGCATTGCCGAAACAAATCGTAGCCTTGGAGCAGGAGCAGAGCGAAATCGCAGCGCATTTCGCGGACGGAAGTATTTTTAGAACGGACCCGAAACGCGCACGCCTGTTGCAGGCGCGCAGCGAAACACTCGAAGTGGAAGTCATGGAAGCGCTGGAGCGTTGGGAAACCTTGGAGCAACGCGCAAAACAATTGTCATAATTTCCCGGGGTGCTTTCGCTATAATCCGCGACCGGGAAAAACCTACCTGATATTCAACGAATGGAGAGTTTGAACATGAGCAAATACAGCAATCGTATGATTCTTATCCACTGGCTGACCCTGATTGTTCTGGTGGTCGCCTGGTTCCTCGGGGACATCGTGCATGATGCCCGCCATGAGGGGGGGGCGACACTTGGCGGTTACCTGATTCATTCGGTAGTCGGCGCAGCCGTTCTGTTGCTGACGATTGCCCGCTTGATGTTCCGCAGCAAGGATGGCGTGCCGGCCCCGCTTGGCAACACCCCGATGGATAAAATGGCCAAGGGCATCCAGCACCTGATTTATCTTGTCCTCATCCTTCTGCCGGTGAGCGGCACCATGCAAGTGCTGACCAGCGATGTGGGTTCAGCACTGATGGCGGGTGATGCCGCATTGTTGCCTGCCAAGTTCGAGGGCGTGGTGGCCCACGAAGTGCATGAGGTGCTCGTGAATGTTCTGATCGTGCTGGTGCTGGTACACGTGCTGGGCGCACTCAAGCATCAGTTCGTGATGAAGGACAACATCATGGATCGCATGTCGCTGCGCGACAAGAAGTAAGCCGCCAACACTTTGAGGCTGAAGGGGCGCTGCGGCGCCCCTTTGTTTTTACTTGAGCTCGATGGTGCTGGTGATTTGCACCGTCAAGCGGGTATCACCGCTTTCAAACTCGGCCGGAGGCATTGCGGCATCAGCCATTGCTGTGGCGCGCATCATGCCGCGTACCAGAGGCTGTGGACCGCCGCTTGTGCTGATCGATAGCGCAACGGGTTTGTAGCCTTGAGCGCCTATGCTATTGCGGATCATCTCGGCGCGCTGCCGGAACGCCTTGATGGCTTCGCCGATCAGCTCGTTTTCCGTGCGCTGCCGGGCCTCGGGCGAAACCGCAAATTCCAGATTTGCCATTTGTAAGGCGGGTTGCAGCTGTGCAATCAGCATGCCGGCAGATTTGAAATCCCGGCTCTCGATGCGAATCTCGGCATGACCTCGCCAGGCGTCAATCTGGTTTTGCTTGCCATGGACGGGAAAGCTTTGCTGGTTGCCGCTACTTACTTTGACGGTTGGAAAGGCCTTTGCCTGCTTCAGGGCCTCGTTCATTGCTGCGTTCACGCGTTGTGAAAGATTCGCCGGCAGCTTGTCCTGAATGTCGATCTGCATCCGGGCGATGAGCAAGTCATTACCAATCTCGCGGCCTGCCTCCACCTGAAAATCCACCCGGTTGTAGGGCTCATCGCCGGCATGGGCGGCGAGCGGGGTAAGCAGTAGCGCCAGGCACAGCAGAATGCGTCTCATGGTAACTCCTTGCGTAGGGTTAAAAATCTACAGGGTGAGGATGTCGTTATGACAGGTTTTGGCCTGGATCAGCCGGGTCAGTGTGGGCGTCAGATTCAGGCCGGTGTTTTCTTTCAATTGCAGCGCAGCTTCTTTGAGTTCTTCCATCGAAAGCGCAACGGGTTCCCCGGCAGCGGCAACCGCGATTTTGTTGCCACTGGCACACGAAGGAAACAGCAATGCGCGATCATCGAACGCATTCAGGATATAAGCGAATCCGCCGAGGACGCCCCGACTCAGACCAATCAGGTTGGTTGCCAGAATGCCCTGATCGCTTAGCCGACTCCGGCAAGCCTGATAGAAAGGCAGCGTGTTCAGTTCGCCGGGGTGGGCATGCTCGTTGAAACCATCCACCAGAATCAGGTCGAATTTTTTGTCGTGGCCGAGTACATATTCGGCCCCGTCGCCGATGATCAGATGGATGCGCTTCGGATCTTCCGGCAACTTGAAGAACTGCCGCGCAGCAGCAACCACAGCGGGCTCAATTTCCACAATGGTCAGATGCGCCAGCGGCAAATAGCGATAAATAAACTTGGTCAGCGAAGCCGCCCCCAAACCGATGAGCAGCACCCTGCGCGGCCAATGTTTGGGATCGCGGAGCAGCAAACTGGCCATCATCTCGCGGGTGTATTCCAGTTCCAGATTCCACGGGCGGGCGATACGCATGGCGCCCTGAATCCAGGATGAGCCGAAATGCAGATAACGCACGCCGGCTTCTTCGGAAATGTCGATAGGGTAGGTCATTCGCCCTGCGGGGATTTGAGCCACTGATTCAGCAGCCAGCGCGCCCAGTCCGTGACTTCGCTGGCGCTCATACCGATGGTGGCGGATTGTTCGGACATGGCATCGCCGGCTGCACCGTGCAAATGCACCGCAAACAGCAGCGCTTCATCGGCGGACATGCCCTGACCGATGAACGCGGCAATCATGCCGGTCAGCACATCGCCCATGCCGGCGCTGCTCATGCCGGGGTTGCCGGTCTGGTTAAGGTAGATTTTGCCATCGTGAGTGACACACAGACTTTCCGCACCCTTGAGGACGATGCTGCTGGCGAATTTTTCGGCCAATGACCGAACAGCAGATATTCGGTCCGACTGAATGTCTTCGACGCTACATCCCAACAGACGGGCGGCCTCACCCGGATGTGGCGTCAGCACGGTTGCGGCCTTTCGGCTGAGCAACAGCCCCCGCAGATCGGGGCGTTTGGCCAGGATGTTCAACGCATCGGCATCCAGCACCAGCGGAAGGTCGCGCTGCAAAACTTCATAGAGCATTTTTTGCGCGACGGGTTCACGTCCCATACCGCAGCCCATGGCTATTACGGTGGTGCCGGGAAGATTCAGCGCGACAGTGGCCGGATGCAGCATCAGCTCGGGCTGGTGCAGGTCGACGACAGGCGCACCTTCCGCCAGCAGGCCGACATGGATGCTGCCCGCGCCGAGTTTTAGCGCGGCCCGCCCGGCCATGAGTGCGGCCCCAACGGTGCCGGTTGCACCGCCGATAATCACCACTGTGCCGAACTGGCCCTTGTGGCTGTCATGGGGACGTTTGGGTAACAATTTCGCGGCCTGTTTCCGGGTCAGGGCCAGTACGGGTTTATTCATTTGCGTTCACCTGCGTTCAAGAGTGCGCATAGTATAATCGCGCCCCGATCCAATTTTCACACTTCGAGCCATGTTGCATGTTTCCGTTGGTAACTCAGCCCTTTCCAAATTTCGCCTTGAAAAACTGCGCATAGCCGCGCGGAATCTTGCGCCCGGAGTCGCGATTGTCGCGACCCGCCACTGTTATTTTGTCGAGCTGGCGGGGGGCGCGCCGGATAAAAAGAGTGCCGTCAAGCTGAATAAAGTCCTCGGGCTGGATAATTCTGCGGGAGAACCTGCGGATGCCGACCAATGCCGGCGCGTTGTGGTGGTGCCCCGGCTCGGGACGATTTCGCCCTGGTCCACCAAGGCCACCGATATTGCCAAACACTGTGGGCTGGAAAATATTCAACGCATCGAACGCGGCATTGTCTATTACCTCGCGCCTGAAAAGGGCAAGCTGAAGGAAGACGACATCGCTGTGGTTTTGCCGCTGTTGCATGACCGCATGACCGAGAATGTGCTGCGTGACATTGATGTCGCGGCCAGGAGGATTTTCCAGCATGGCAAGCCGCAGCCGCTGGAAGCCGTCGATGTACTCAAGGGGGGCAGGAAGGCGCTGGAAAAAGCCAATCGCGAGATGGGGCTGGCGCTGTCGCCGGACGAGATTGACTATCTGGTTGAGAATTTCAAAAAGTTGAAGCGCAATCCGACGGACGTCGAGTTGATGATGTTCGCGCAGGCCAACTCCGAGCATTGCCGGCACAAGATTTTCAATGCCGACTGGGTCATCGATGGCGAAGCGCAGTCGCTGTCGCTGTTTGGCATGATACGTAACACCCATAAAGTCAGCCCGCAGGGAACGGTCATCGCCTATTCGGATAATTCTTCGGTGATCGAGGGCGCACGCGTGCAGCGTTTCTATCCGCGCGCGGATGGCGGCTATGCCTACAGCGAAGAGCTGACTCACACGCTGATGAAAGTCGAAACGCACAACCATCCGACCGCCATTGCGCCGTTTGCGGGTGCGGCGACCGGCAGCGGCGGCGAGATTCGCGATGAGGGCGCTACCGGTTCGGGTTCAAAGCCCAAGGCGGGTCTGACCGGATTTTCGGTCTCCAATCTCAATATTCCCGGCTTCATTCAACCCTGGGAAAGTGATTACGGCAAACCTTCGCGCATTGTCTCAGCATTGCAAATTATGCTGGATGGCCCGATTGGTGCCGCCGCATTCAACAATGAATTTGGTCGTCCCAATCTGACCGGCTATTTCCGTACTTTCGAGGAAGAAGTCAGCGGCGAGATGCGCGGCTACCACAAGCCCATCATGCTGGCGGGGGGGGTGGGCAACATCAGTGCCGGCCATACGGAAAAGCATCCACTGCCCACGGGCGCTTTGGTGATTCATCTGGGCGGGCCCGGCATGCTTATCGGTCTGGGGGGCGGTGCGGCTTCCAGTATGGATACCGGCGCAAATGCGGAAAATCTGGATTTCGATTCCGTGCAGCGCGGCAATCCCGAGATGCAGCGCCGCGCGCAGGAAGTCATTGACCGTTGCTGGCAAATGGGCGAGAACAACCCGATCCTGTCGATTCACGATGTGGGGGCCGGCGGGATGTCAAACGCCCTGCCCGAGCTGGTGCACGGCGGCGGCAAGGGAGCGAATTTTGAATTGCGCAAAATCCCGCTGGATGAAACCGGCATGTCGCCCAAACAGATTTGGTGTAACGAGTCGCAGGAACGCTACGTGCTGGCGATCCCGGCGGATCGTCTCGACGAATTCCGTGACCTCTGCGAACGCGAGCGCTGTCCGTTCGAGGTGGTGGGTACGGCCATCGATGCCGACCAGATTGTTGTTCATGATGCCGAGTTCGATAATGATCCGGTGAATATGCCGCTGTCGGTGTTGCTCGGGAAGCCGCCCAAAATGACGCGTCAGGTGAAGCGCGAAATTCCCCGTTTATCCTCTTGCGATACTTTGAATCTGGACTTGGGTACGTCGATCGAGCGTGTCTTGCGTCTGCCCTCGGTCGCGAACAAGATGTTCCTGATCAGCATTGGCGATCGTACCGTGGGCGGCATGACGGCACGCGATCAGTTGGTCGGTCCGTGGCAGGTGCCGGTGGCCGACGTTGCGGTGACGCTGATGGGTTACAACACCTGTCGCGGTGAGGCTTTTGCGATTGGCGAGCGGACACCGCTGGCGCTGGTCAATGCGCCGGCTTCCGGGCGGATGGCGGTGGGTGAGGCGATTACCAACATCGCGGCGGCGCGCATTGAAAAGATTGGCGACATCAAGTTGTCGGCAAACTGGATGGCGGCGGCCGGGCACCACGGTGAAGATGCCGCACTCTTTGATACCGTGCGCGCGGTCGGTATGGAGTTATGTCCGCAACTGGGGATTGGTATTCCCGTCGGCAAAGATTCGATGTCGATGAAAACGACCTGGAAAGAAGGTCGGCAGAACAAAGCGGTGACCGCGCCCTTGTCACTCATCGTGACTGCTTTTTCACCAACGCCGGATGCGCGCCGCACACTCACGCCGCAGCTGGCTGCCGACCTTGAGACAACCTTGCTGCTCATCGATCTGGGGCAGGGGAGGAATCGTCTGGCAGGTTCCGCTCTGGCACAGGTTTACAAGCAGGTTGGCGATGTCGCGCCGGATGTGGATGATGCCGCGCTGCTCAAGGCCTTTTTCGAATTGATCCAGCGTCTCAGTGCGGACGGCAAACTGCTGGCTTACCATGACCGTTCGGATGGCGGCGTTCTCGTGACGCTGTGCGAAATGGCGTTTGCGTCTCATGTTGGCCTGGATGTGCGCCTCGATGAATTGCATGGGGATACTTTGCGTGCGCTGTTCAATGAGGAGCTGGGTGCCGTGGTGCAAGTCCGCAATGCCGACCTGGCGCATGTGCTGCAATTCGCCAAAGAAGCCGGACTCAAAAATGTGCACAAGATCGCCACGATCAATCAGACCGGTATGCTGGAGATTGTTCGTGTGGGTGAAACACTCTATCGCGAGAATGCTGCGCAATTGCTGCGTATCTGGTCGGAGACCACCTGGCAGATGCAAATGCTGCGCGACAATCCGGACTGCGCACAGCAGGAATTCGACCGCTTGCTCGACGTCAACGATCCCGGGCTGCAGGTCAAGCTCACCTACGATCTCAACGAGAATCTTGCCCCGTCTTTCCTGCGTAATCGTCCGAAGATGGCCATCCTGCGCGAGCAGGGGGTGAATGGACATGTCGAGATGGCTGCTGCATTCGATCGTGCCGGTTTTGATACTGTTGACGTGCATATGAGCGACATCATCAGTGGCCGCATGAAGCTGGCCGATTTCAAGGGGTTGGTGGCCTGCGGTGGATTTTCTTACGGGGACGTGCTGGGTGCGGGCGAAGGCTGGGCGAAATCCATTCTGTTCAACACGCGTGCGCGGGATGAATTTGAAGCCTTTTTCCAGCGTAAGGATACGTTCGCGCTGGGCGTCTGCAACGGTTGCCAGATGATGAGTAATCTGCACGAGATTATTCCCGGTGCCGGGCATTGGGCGCATTTTTCGCGCAACCAGTCCGAGCAATTTGAAGCGCGCTTCGTCATGGTGGAAGTGCAGAAATCATCCTCGATTCTCTTCGACGGTATGGCGGGGAGCCGCATGCCGATCGTGGTCGCGCACGGCGAGGGTTATGCCGATTTTGGCAGCGCCAAAAATCTCAAGGCCGCACAGGATCTCGTGACGCTGCGTTATGTCGATAATTACGGCAAGCCCACCGAAATTTATCCGCTTAATCCCAATGGCTCGCCGCAGGGAGTCACCGGGCTGACCACGCCGGACGGTCGCTTCAGCATCATGATGCCGCATCCGGAACGCGTTTTCCGCGCCGTACAGCATTCCTGGTATCCGAACGACTGGCAGGAAAACGGCGCCTGGCTGCGGATGTTCCAGAATGCCCGCAAGTGGGTGGGCTAAGCGGCCAATATTGACTAACAAGGAAATCGTTTATGAAAATCGCCATTGCGGGCACCGGCTACGTCGGCCTCTCCAACGCTATTTTGCTGTCGCAGCACAACGAAGTGGTGGCTCTCGACATCGACGCCGCCAAGGTTGAAAAGCTCAACCGCAAGCAATCCCCGATTGAAGACGTAGAGATCGAAGACTACCTCCAGCACAAGCCGCTGAACTTTTGCGCCACGCTGGACAAGCACCAAGCCTACGTCGGGGCCGACTACGTCATCATCGCCACCCCGACCGATTACGATCCCGAAACCAACTACTTCAATACCAAATCGATTGAATCCGTCATCAAAGACGTGATGCAAATCAATCCGCGCGCGGTAATGGTCATCAAATCCACCATCCCCGTGGGTTACACGGCCAAGGCGCGTGAACAGTTCCAATGTGACAACCTCATCTTCTCCCCCGAATTCCTGCGTGAAGGCAAAGCCCTGTACGACAACCTGCATCCCTCGCGTATCGTCATCGGCGAACAGAGTCCCCGGGCCGAAACCTTCGCCAAACTCCTGCAACAGGGTGCCGTCAAACAAAACATTGATACCCTGTTCACCGACAGTACCGAAGCCGAAGCCATCAAGCTATTTGCCAACACCTATTTGGCCATGCGCGTGGCCTACTTCAACGAACTCGACACCTACGCCGCCACCCATGGTTTGAATACCCGGCACATCATCGAAGGCGTCTGTCTTGACCCCCGTATCGGCAACCACTACAACAACCCCAGCTTTGGCTATGGCGGCTACTGTCTGCCCAAAGACACCAAACAGATGCTCGCGAACTACCAGGACGTGCCGCAGAACCTCATTCAGGCCATTGTCGATGCCAACACCACGCGCAAGGACTTTGTCGCTTTCGACATCCTCAAGCGCAACCCCAAGGTCGTCGGTATCTACCGCCTCGTGATGAAGGCCGGCTCGGACAATTTCCGCTCCAGCAGCATCCAGGGCATCATGAAGCGCCTCAAGGCCAAAGGCGTGGAAGTCATCGTCCATGAGCCTGTGCTCAATGAAGCCGAGTTCTATCGTTCACGCGTCGTCAGCGATCTAGCCCAGTTCAAGAGGGAAGCCGATGTGATTGTCGCCAACCGGATCACCGATGATATTCAGGATGTGCAGGATAAGGTCTATACCCGGGATTTGTTCGGACGGGATAGCTGATCTGAAATGCAGTGGTTAAAAAAGATCATTTCGGGAGGGATGCTGGGCGTTGTGCTTGGCGTATTTGCCTTGCCTGCCAGCGCAGCCGGTAATTGCAAAGTGCTGGATCCCGATCTGGCGTCGGGCCGATATTCCGGCGGATGCGCTGATGGTTTGGCTGCAGGCTACGGTGAGGTGCGTGGCGACAGTTTGTACCGGGGTGATTTCAAGGCCGGCAGGAAACATGGTCGCGGCATCAAGGTGATGCCGAATGGCGATCGCTATGTTGGCGGTTTTATCGACGATTATCGCGAAGGTAAGGGAACCTATTATTGGGGCCCAAAAACCCAGTGGGCCGGCGACTATTATTCAGGCGACTACGTTCGTGATAAACGTCATGGCATGGGGGTGTATCACTGGGCTAATGGTGATCGCTATGAAGGTCAATGGCAGCAGGATGGCCGGACGGGGCTGAGCGTGATGGAGTTCCGCCGGGCCCAGTCGGCGAGTGCCTGTGCAGAAGTGCAGAACACAGAATTGGCCTGCGCTCAATGAAACAGTTTTCAGCCAATACTTCTCTGGGGACGGCGTTGCTGCTCTTGGCAACGGCAGCGCTTGCAACTCCCAATCTGAATGGTGAATCGGGGCTGATCAACATGCCCGATGGCCGAATTGATCCCGATGGCACTTTTCGCATGGGTTACAGCTTTGCCGAGCCTTATTCATCCTTGTGGACCAGTGTCACGGTGTTGCCCCGGGTGGAAGTTTATGGACGTTTTTCCCGCATCATGCACACGCCGCATGCCACTGCAGGAACAGGCTGGGAAAATTACGGTGATTACAAGGATAAGGTCTTCTCCGGGAAAGTCCTGCTACTGGAGGAAGACTGGCATAGCCCCTCGGTTGTTTTCGGGGTGAATGACGTTCTGGGTACCCAGCTCTTCCCGGCCAAATATGTGGCTGCCAGCAAATCGTTTGGCGAATTGGATGCCACCGCGGGTTTTGGTAGCGGCCGGATTCAGGGGCTGTTTGCGGGCGCGCGCTATGCACCGGCCAACTGGGACGGATTCGGGGTGGTCGCCGAATATGATGCCAATAATTACGCCAAGGATTATTTGTCGGCCAGCTCCGGCGTGGATCAGCGCAAAAAGGGCGTCGGTGTGGGCGTTGAATATCGCTGGGGCTGGCTGGGGTCGCAACTGGCCTGGCGTGACGGCAAACCGACGGTCAATGCCTACGGCAGCGTACCGCTCAACATGAAAGAGTTCGTCCCCAAAATCGACGAACCCGCCCCGGATACCCGGATTGTCGAGCGCGTGCCGCTCGCGCAATGGCAGGCCGATACCCAGTATCGCAGTGCGCTGGTGAGCCGGCTGGTGCAGCAGGATTTTCGGAATATTCACCTGCAGGTGGAAGAGGGAAGTCTCGAAGCCGCGCTGACCAATATCCGCATTTCCCTGCCCAGCCGGGCCGTAGGGCGGGCGGCCCGCAGCATCCTGTTGCGTTCCCCTCTCGGCACCCGTCGCATCGTAATTCACTACACCGTGAATGACATGCCGTTTGCGACCTACACCTTCGAGGATGCAAACCGCTTGCAGCGATATTTCAACGGGTTGGAGAGCCGCAAGCAACTGGCTGAAACGATCAAAGTCAGCTATGCCCGCGGGCAGGGTAAAAATAACCATGATGTACTGGATGCGATTGAGGAAGAATACGTTCAGGTCAAGCTGGATGGTGACGACGGCGATTATGTGAGCCTGCGTGCCGGGGGTTCCGGTTTGGGGAATTTCAGGATCGCGCCCGGTTTGGGGATTTATTTCAACGATCCCAGCGGGATTTTTCGTTATGAATTGTTTGCGGCTGCCAACTATGAAAAACGCGTAACCGATCAGGTCTACTTCAAAACAGCCGCCCAGCTCATGCTGAATCAGGACATCAGTCAGGCCAATACTGTGCCGGCCAATTTGCTGAGTCCCTTGCCCCATGTTCGTACCGATCTGGCCGACTACAAAAAGAACGGCAGCATCAAGCTGACCCAGCTGCTTCTGAACAAATACTATCAGCCGGATGAGCGTATTTATGCTCGGGCCTCGGCCGGGCTCTATGAGGAAATGTTCGGCGGTGCGGGTGGTCAGGTGCTGTATTTTCCGGAGCGATCGCCTTGGGCCGCAGACATTACAGTCGATGCGCTCAAGCAGCGTGATGTCGGCGGCGGCTTTGCGTTCCGCCCTTATCAGACGGTTAGCGCGCTGGCCGCGCTGCATTACCGCTTGCCGATTCCAGGGTTAACCGCCACCGTTCGGGGTGGCCGCTTTTTGGCGCAGGATGTCGGTGCGCGTTTTGAAATGAAACGCCGTTTCCGTTCCGGCATCGAAGTGGGTGCGTGGTATTCATTCACCAATGGGAATGACACGACGGCACCGGGCGCCAGCCCGGGTAATCCCTATCATGACAAAGGTATCTTCGCGACAATTCCGCTGGAACCCTTGCTGACTCGGGACACACAGGCCGGTAACAAGATGTCCCTGGCGACCTGGACGCGCGATGTGGGTCAGATGGTCCAATCTCCAGGTGATCTGTACGATTTATTCGAAAGCAGCAATCTCAACCTGCATGACCGTGATGGCCTCGAATATTTCGGAGACTTGAACGACAGCTACGATCTGCCGAGATTGGCGAATGCTGTTGATCGCTCCAAGTGGTCGATGAGTCGGGATGCCGATTATCTGATGGCAGCACTCAAATCCAAGACGACCTGGGCGGGCGCCGGTATCGGGTTGGGGCTGGTCGCGCTGAGCGCGAGCGTTGACAGGCCTGCGGACGACTGGGCCGTTCGTCGCTCTGGCAGCCAGATGCAGCGTGTGGTTGGGAATGTCGGCAACAACTTACCGTTATTGGTCGGCGGCGTTTCAGGTCTGCTGGCGCTTAACGAGGATAATCCGCGCCTGAGTGGCACAGCTTTTACGGCATTGGAGGCCGGACTTGCGGGTGCGGTTGCCTCGGAGGTGGGCAAGCGCATTGTCGGCCGTTCACGTCCCCAGGCCGGCATGGGTGCCAAGGATTTCCATCCGATGACGCTGTCCGGCGGATCCGGTTTTCCGTCGGGGCATGCTACCGCCATGTGGGCACTGGTCACCCCTTATGCCAAGGAATACAACGCCCCTTGGTTATATGGTGTGGCGGCACTCACCAATGTTGCGCGCGTGGTTGATCGCAAACATTTTGTTTCGGATACCGTTGCCGGCAGTTTGCTGGGGTATGCGATTGGCAGCGCCTTGTGGCGCTGGCACAGGGACCAGCCTCAACTGGTGATAGATCGTGAAACTGTCGGGTTGCGCTGGCAGATTGATTAAGGGCGGCAAATATATATTGCTCACGCCGAATTTTTTATCTATAGTCCGCCGGCAGATTAGAACAATGTTTTGCCAACCCCAATTTTTCGGAGACCTGAGAATGAAAAAACTGATTGCTTCCACCCTGATCCTGATGCTCGCAACCCCGGTGTTCGCGGCTGAACCGGCAACGACTGCTGCTGCAACAACCGCTGGCGGGACGACGACGGGCGCCGTAACAACAGCCGCAGCAACGACAACCGCTGCCGCAACAACTACGGCCGCGGCATTGTCCACGACAGCAATTGTGACCGGTGCAGTGGTTGCAGGTGCCGTGGCAGTGGCTGCTTCCTCCAGCACCAGCACAGCACACTAAGTACAAAACGCTTCATCGATCAGGCCGCAGCGCATGTTGCGGCCTTTTCTATTGGGGCGGCATGCAACGTCCTGTTGTCTTGCCCATTTGAGAAATTTGCCGGGCCATCGCCTGACAGGTTGCCGAGGCGGCCGGGGTGTCGATCAAAATCCGCAGCGTGCCGGATTGGACGACATGCGACCCCATCGCCTGATTGCTGAGTGCGGCTACCCAACCAGAGTCGGGAGAGGTTGTGCAGATGGCAGTGATCTGGCATCCCGTGCAAGTTGCGCTCAGCGCAGTCTGCATTTTCCGGATCGACTCATCACAGTCCTTCTCATCCCGCCAGGGACGTTCCACGAACGTCAGTTTGCCTTCGTTGTTGGGTAGATTGACTGTCATTGCCGGATAGTAGTGCTGTTGTTCGTTACTGAGCCAGAAAATGGTCACAGTGAGTGCGGCCAGAAAGATGCCGGTAAACAGATAACGGGAAATTTTCATCACCAAATTCCGGGGATGAGTCGCGGGGTACGTTGGGCATATGCCGCATATTCCGGGAAAGTTGCAGCAAGAATGCGTTCCTCGTTGAGCATGCGCCGAATCTGGAATCCGAAATGTGCCAGCAAAATGACTGCCGCCGGCCAGGAAACAAACTGGAAAAAAATACCGATGGTGGCAATTTCTTCCGCCAGATACAGCGGATGCCTGACGAATTGATAAGGCCCTCTGGTCACGAGTTTGCGTGCCTCCGCCATGATGCTGATGGATTTGCCCAGCTGCAGTACAACCACGATACAAAGATAATTTCCCAGTATCAGTAACAGCGTGGAAATCGCTTCCGACCACGGTTCAATCGGTGGCCGGTCCAGTAGTAATAAGAGATTTCCGAAAGTCAGGCCAAGTAGTGCGCTAATTTTGGGTTCCCATCCGGAGGCCTTGTTGATGGGGCGTGAACGGGTCGCGTGAAAAAAAATCAGCAGTCCGAGAAAGGCGAGCAGCGCGATACGCGCCGCCAAGGACAGTAACCATGGCCATTCAATACCCAGCGGCGGTCTGTCAATGAACTCCAGAAAAAGCCGCCATTCACGCACAAAAAAGAAGAGTGTGAAGACGATGATCGGCAACCGCATGAGCCGGTCGTGATCCCGGAAAGAGGAGGTGGCGCTCAAGAACACTCCGTGTGATTTATGCCGCTGCCAGCGCTTGTTCAACATCAGCCAGCAAGTCCGGCAAGTCCTCCAAGCCCGCAGAAATTCGAACCAAACCTTCGCTGATCAGGTGTTCCTGGCGTTGTTCGGGCGTATAAAAGGAATGCGTCATGCTGGCCGGATGCTGGGCCAGACTTTCCGTATCGCCCAGACTGACCGCGCGGGTAATGAGTTGCAGGGCATTCATGAAGCGCCGCCCGGCTTCGATGCCGCCCTTGAGTTCGAACGCCAGCATGCCGCCGGACAGCTTCATTTGTCGTTGCGCCAGTGCGGCCTGCGGGAAGGAGTCGAGCCCCGGATAATGACAAGCCGCGACCTTTTTATGAGCGGAGAGAAACTGGGCAAGTCCGAGCGCATTTTCCGAGTGGCGGTGCATGCGTAGCGCCAGCGTTTTGAGGCCGCGTAACACCAGAAAAGCATCCTGTGATGACATGACCGCGCCGGTCATATCCTTGATGCCGTAAAACCGGACCTGGTCCAGCGATTCCTTGGGGCCGACGATCATGCCGGCGATCAGATCGCCGTGGCCACCGAGGTATTTGGTAGCCGAATGCACGACATAATCCGCACCCAATTCGATGGGGCGCTGCAGGTAGGGCGTGCAATAAGTGTTGTCGACAATGACCCGCGCCTGATATCGGTGCGCGATGGCCGAGATGGCTGCAATATCGACCAGTCGCATGTTGGGATTGGCGGGGGATTCAAAAAACACGACCTTGGTGTTGCTGCTGATTGCACGCTCAAGATTTTCCGGGACGGTCAGATCAAGATGCGTGATCTTGACGCCAAATTTTGCGAGTCCGTGATTTAGAAAACCGAAGGTGCAACCGTACAAAGTTTTATCGGCAATTACTTCGTCGCCGGGTTGCAACAGCGTCCACAGAAGAGAAGTGGTCGCCCCCATGCCGGAAGCGGTTGCAAGTGCTGCTTCGGCACCTTCGAGATTGGCGATGCGTTGCTCAAGCAAAACCGTTGTCGGATTGCCCACGCGGGAATACACATAACCTGCCTGCTCGCCTGCGAAGCGTGCCGCGCCATCTTCCACGGTTGGGAAGGTATAGGTGGAGCTCAGATAAAGCGGCGGATTCAGCGATCCCTCACCGGCGTAGGGATCGTAGGCGTGGTGAATGGCACGGGTGGTAAAGCCCGGTTCTGCGGGTGTGGCGGTTCGTTGATCGTCTTTCAATTGGAATTCCTGAGGCTGAGTGAGCCCGAATCGTCCCAGAAAAGCTGTATCAAGGAAAGGGGTGTGCCGCATTGGGGCGGATTTGATACCGCCTGAGTTGGCCTTAATGATACTGTCACAAATGTATATTTACCCCAGATTGGGTCAGTGTTATTTTCTGAAGGTTGCTTGTACAATCAGAAAATAAATTTCGGCTGCAGGAAAACTTTCGATCTTTCTGCGTAGATATCTCCCAAAGGTCTAGATGCTCCATTCGATTTCATTTTCCCAGGTTGGGTTGCTGTTTTTCACCTCCCTGTTTCTCTCGATACTCTTGGTGCCAATGACCATAGGCCTAGCTGAACGATTGGGAGCTGTCGACCATCCAAAGTCACGCAGTTCGCACAGTCGCTCCATTACGCGCCTTGGGGGGCTGGGAATTGCGGCCGCGTTTTTGACCAGCTGCTCACTATTTGTTTCCTTTGATATGTTTTTCTGGGGATTTGTCGCCGGATTCATGGTTATCCTGCTGACAGGGCTCGCCGACGATGTTCTGAATGTTCATCACCGCTGGAAATTTGTAGGTCAGATTCTCGCTTCGCTGCTATTCATCTATCTGAGCGGAGATACCCTGGAGAATCTGGGCAATCTTGTCGGCGGCGGGGACATTCACCTGGGAATGTTCGCCATTCCGTTTACTGTATTTTGCATGGTGGGTGGAATGAATGCCCTTAATCTGGCCGATGGGCTGGATGGGTTGGCTGCCGGTGTTGCGGCTATTGCAGCGACATTCTTTGCGTTTCTGGCTTGGGAGGCGAGGGCGCCTTATCTCATTCTGATTTCGGTTGCCTTGTTGGGTGCCTTGCTGGGATTCCTCCGCTATAACAGTCATCCGGCACGCCTTTTTATGGGGGATACAGGTAGCCTGTTGTTGGGTTACACGCTTTCCGTCGTGCTCGTCAGCGGCAGTCAGATTCACGATTCTGCTGTACCACTAACCGCTTGGGTGCTCGTAGTTGCACTGCCTCTTTTGGACGTTTTGCTGGTTATGGGGCGACGCATGCTGCGGGGATGCAGCCCTTTCAGCCCGGACCGGACGCATTTGCACCATCGCCTGTTACTGGTGAACTTACCGCATTCGACCGTGGTTGCGGTGATCTATATTGCGGTTTCTTTCTTCGGCTGGTTGGCGATCCTATTACGCGATTTCCCGGACTGGGTTATGTTCGTTACCCTGTTTGTTGTGGGTTTTTTGATCTACGCCTTTGTATTTGAGTTGCAACGTAACGTAATTATCTCCCGTAATCATTGGGAAATCAGATTGTTACGTGGTTTAAAGCAGAAGCTGGCGCAATGGCGTGACCGCATGAATCACATTTCCTTCTACGCAGTTCCGGTCAGCCTTTCCATTTTTGGCTTGTTGGTCCTGCCGTCTCTGTTTTTCCCCGTTGTGATGTTGTCCAGTGGGCAGGCAATTGCGATGATTATGCTGGCCATCATCATCGTCACTTACTGCCATAACCAAAAGAAAGAAAACATCGCCATCTTGCACGGCACGGTTTATGTGGCGTTGGTGGTGCTGATGTATTTGTACAATCTGACGCCTGAGTCACAGGCAAATTGGTTACACATCTACGTTGGGTGCCTGTCGGCGCTCGCGACGATTTGGATCGTGCTCAAAATGATTTTTCGGAAAGGCGCTGTTCCGCTGCAAGCGAGCAGTTTCGAATTGCTCATTTTGTTCATCAGCTCGTTCCTGCCACTCGTATTTTTTGATGGAATGAATTTCTCCGACCACATCGTTGAAGCCGGGCGCTATGCCGCACTCGAGGCGATACCACTGCTGATCGTTACCAAGATTTACTTTCAAAATGACCCGAAAAACCACCAATGGGTCGTTCGTGCGTTTGCAATCGCTATTACGCTCGTTGCCGTGCGCGGCTATCTGGCCTGATGTTGTTGGGTTTTTACGGCACACGTAAGGCAAATCAGTGAAAGTTGTGTCAAAAAAATGTGATAATCCGCGGCGCTGTAATAAATCCAATCAATTTTTCTGGCTTATGAAAATATTTCGTTCCCTTTCTCCGCTCATTGCTGCTGCAGTGCTTTCCGGTTGTGCTATTGCTCCCGGAATGTATTACGACGATTTCAATGCCCAGGTTGAGCCGCCGATGGGTGAGCAGAATGTGTCACCAATTATCCGGGTCATCACGCCGCAGCTGGTTCAAGCCGAGAAGTTGGCGGCGCAACAACAGACGCATGAGAATTTGAATGCGCTGGTGGCGGAGGCGGGGGCTTACACGATTGGTTTTGGCGATGTTTTGGGTATTACAGTTTGGGATCATCCCGAGTTGATCAGTCCGCGTTTTGGGGCGGATGCGGTTGCTGCGGTGAATTCTTCGCTTTCGGTTCCGGGTTACACCGTGGATATTAATGGCAGGATTCAATTTCCTTATGCGGGCGATGTGCAGGTGTTGGGTCTGACGGAGATGGAGGCCCGCGATCTGTTGAGTAAACAGCTGGAAAAGTATATTCGCGATCCTCAGGTGACACTTAAAGTTATCAGTTATCGCAGCAAGCGGATTTATGTCGACGGGGAGGTGAAAAATCCCGGGGTTGTGCAGGTGGATGATTTGCCGTTGACGCTGAATGAGGCGATCAATCGGGCCGGTGGGGTGACTGCGCAAGGGGATCGAAGCCGTATTAGTCTTGTCCGTGAAGGTAAACAGATTTGGATCGATTTGCCGGGGTTGGTGGAAACTGGCTATGACCCGACCCGTCTGATGCTGAAAAATGGCGACATGCTGAAGGTGTCTTCACGTGATGAAAGCAAAGTGTTTGTGGTGGGCGAGGTAACCAAGCCTGTTGCTTTGCCGATGCACAATGGGCGCCTGAGTCTGAACGAGGCGCTGGGTGAAGCTGGCGGGGTATCTTCAGCCACTGGGGATGCCAATCAGATTTATGTGATTCGCAATGCTGCCGATGCGCGGCCTTTGGTTTATCACCTTGATGCGCATTCGCCGGTGATGTTTGCGCTGGCGCAGAATTTCGAACTGAAACCCAAGGATGTGATTTATGTGGATGCCGCGCCGATGGTTAGGTTTAATCGCATCATTAGTTTGATTCTGCCAACGGCGCAGACGATTACGATTGTCAATCGCGGTTTCCAATGATCCGTAAGGTTTTGCTGGTTTGCGTTGGCAACATTTGTCGCAGTCCAATGGCAGAGGGGATGTTAAAAAATCGCGCGCCCAAAAAACGGAGTGATCTGCTGATTCATTCGGCAGGTTTGGAGGCGTTGGTGGGACATTCGGCGGATCCTCAGGCGATTGCGCAGATCGCACAGCGTGGGTGGGACATTTCCACGCATCTGGCACGGCAAATTACTTTGGATATGGTGCGTGAGGCGGATTTGATTCTCACGATGGAAAAGCAGCATCAGCAGCATTTGCACAGTTTGTTTCCCATCGCACGGGGTAAGACGCATTTGCTGGGCAAGTGGCATGACCGTGAAATTTCGGATCCTTACCGCAAGTCGCCGGAATTTTTTGCGCATATTGCAGACCAGATAGAGCAGGATGTTGAGGCCTGGATTCCCAGGATTTGGCGTCATTGATTATGAGCATTTGAATTAATTAGAGGAAAGCGTGAGCGAACAACTCCCCACCCCCCAGCAGCGTGCTGGTTTGATGCAGCAATCGAATCAATTTATGGATGACGAGATTGATCTGACGGAATATTTTGCGGCGCTTGTTGAAGGTAAAAAATTACTTGCGGCGATCGCGGTGACGATTACTTTTGTAGGTTTGGCCTACGCGCTGGTTGCCACGCCGATTTATCAGGCTGATGTGCTGGTGCAAGTCGAGCAGAAAAAATCCGGCGGGCCATTGGGCGAGCTGGCCGATATGGTGTCGCCGGAAACGCCTGTTGAGGCGGAAATCGAGATACTTAAATCCCGCTCGGTGCTGGGGGAGGTGGTAACCCGCCTTGGTTTGGATATTTCTGCCAAGCCGCATTATCTGCCCCTGATCGGCCGTCCTTTGGCTTCATTGCATGAGGGCAGCAAGCCGGCGAACCCTTGGTTGGGCGCTTCATCCTTTGCCTGGGGGGGCGAGGTCATTCGCATTGCGAGTTTGTCTGTTCCCGAGTCTGCCATTGATCAGCAGATGGTCTTGGTTGCGGGGGATGCCGGGACTTTTGAGTTGCGGGATGTCGAGGGCGAGGTGTTGCTGAAGGGGAAGGTCGGCCATCCGGTAGTGCAGGGGGAATACAGTATTTTCGTGCGTGTGTTGACCGCTCGTGCCGGCACGCGTTTTGATGTGGCCAAGCACTCCTGGTCGCGTCAGATCGGGGCGCTGCAAGCCGCGCTTAATGTAAGTGAGAAGGGCAAAAAAACCGGCATGCTGCAAATGCTTTATGCGTCCGCGGATCCGGCGCAGGCGGTGCTGATCAACAACACCATCGCCAATGTTTATCTGGCGCACAATGTCGAGCGCAAGTCGGAAGAGGCTAAGCAGGCGCTGGGATTTATCGAGGAGCAGTTGCCGGCGATTCGTTCCGAGATGTCGGCGGCTGAAACGATGTTGAACGAATACCGCAGCAAGCAGGGCTCGGTGGATTTGACCGCCGAGGCCAATGCTTTCGTCAACAAGATGGTGGACATCGAGAAGCAGAAATCCGAGATGGACTTGCAGCGTCTGGAAATGTCGCGACGCTATACGGAAAACCACCCGTTGATGATTGCCCTGCAGGCCAAGGCGGCGCGTATCAATGCAGAAAAAGCCAAGTGGGATGCGATGCTTAAGGGCATGCCGTCAACCGACCAGGAAATTCTGTCGCTGAGCCGTGATGCGAAGGTGAATCAGGAGCTTTATACCTTTCTGCTGAATAAGTCGCAGGAGCTCAAGGTGGCGAAAGCCGGTACCGTGGGGGATGTGCGGATTATCGATCAGGCCATCATGCCGGAGAGTCCGATCAAGCCGAAGCGCATGATGATTGTGGCATTGAGTCTGGTCTTGGGGTTGTTTGCCGGCGCGGCGGTGGTGCTGATTCGCAAGAGCCTGCACAAAGGGATTGAGGATCCGGATCAGATCGAACAGAAATTGGGCTTGTCCATTTTTGCATCGATCCCGCATTCCGAGATGCAGCCGGAACTGCACGCCAAGATGCGCGATAAAAAGGCAATCCTGCCGGAGTATCTGCTTGCGAGTGCGTCCCCCAACGACATGGCGGTCGAAAGTCTGCGCAGCCTGCGTACCAATTTACATTTCGGTCTTTTGGATGCGCGCAACAATATCGTGATGGTGACGGGGCCCGCGCCTGGCATCGGGAAGTCATTTGTTGCTTCAAACTTTTCCCAGGTGCTGACGGATACCGGACAGAAGGTGCTGTTGATCGATGCCGATATGCGCAAGGGACATTTGCATGAATATGTGGCCGGTCAGCGTGAGCCGGGACTTTCGAATGTTCTGAGCGGCGAGGTGGCCTATGCAGACGTGATTCAGCATCGCGAGAAAGGCTTTGATTTGCTGTCGAGCGGGTCGATTCCGCCGAACCCGGCCGAGTTGCTCATGCATGAGCGCTTTGCCGAGCTGCTGAAGGAAGTTTCGGGGAAATATGATTTGGTGCTGATCGATACCCCACCTGTCCTTGCTGTGACCGATGCGGTGCTCATTGGCAAACATGCAGCGACCGCATTCCTGCTGGTTAAATCGGGCCATCATCCGATGCGCGAGATTCAACAGGCTGTGCGTCATCTCGACCAAGGGGGCGTGAAGGTCAGCGGCGTCATATTCAACGACATTCCTCCCCGGGCAAGCTATGGCGGCTATCGTTACGGATATCGCTATGGCTATCACTATCAGTACAACTACAAACAGGAAAAGTAGGCGGTATTTTCTGAATCCGGGATGTGTCAATTTCAACGAGTGATTTCCATGGCTTCTGTGATTCAGATGGCGCCACTGAGCGTGGCTTCAAAGGTGGGCTTCGGAACGAGCGGTGCCCGGGGGCTGGTCTCGGATATGACGGATCAGGTGTGCTGGGCTTATGTCACCGCGTTTTTACAGGCGGTGGTTCCCGGGGCAAAGCGGGTGGTGCTGGGGCAGGATTTGCGGCCCAGCAGCCGCCATATTGTTGAGGTGTGTGCCGCCGCAGTGCGTGACCGTGGAATGCAGCCCGTGTATGCCGGTGTGTTGCCAACGCCGGCGCTGGCTTTGTATGCCATGCAGGCGGGAATTCCTGCGGTGATGGTGACGGGCAGCCACATTCCGTTCGACCGGAACGGGATCAAGTTTTATACCGCGCAGGGCGAGATCAGCAAGGCGGACGAGCAGGCGATTCTGGCGGCAGAATTGGCGGATCCGGGTGTCTATAGTGGTCTTTCGCTTGCGTTGGATCCGCTGCCGGTGGCGCATTATCAGCAGCGTTACCGCGATTTTTTTCCGGCAAATTTTCTGGCATGCAAACGAATTGGTGTTTATGAACATTCCAGTGTGGCGCGGGATTTCTTGCGCCCGCTGCTGGAAGGTTTTGGCGCCACGGTGATCTCGTTGGGACGTTCGGATGATTTTGTGCCGGTGGATACCGAGGCGGTGAGTGAGGCGGATCAGGCGTTGGCGCGTGACTGGACTCAGACCCACAAGCTGGATGCGCTGCTCTCCACCGATGGGGATGCCGATCGTCCGCTGATTGGGGATGAAACAGGTCGCTGGCTACGCGGCGATATTGTGGGCTTGTTGTGTTCGCGGTACCTGCGTGCGCGGACAGTGGTGCTGCCGGTGAGCTGCAATACGGCGATTGATCGCTGTGGCGACTTTGGACAGGTCATCCGAACCCGCATCGGTTCGCCCTATGTGATTGCCGGCATGGAGGCCGCCGGCGCCGCCGGAGCGACGGATATCGTCGGATTTGAGGCCAACGGCGGATTTCTGGTGGGCTCCACGATGACGCGCGATGGCCATACGCTCGCGATGCTGCCGACGCGCGATGCCGTTTTGCCGATGCTGGCGCTGCTGGCACTCGCACATGCGCAGGGTGTGCCTTTATCCGGCATTTTGAGCGGGCTGCCGCCGCGCTTTACCGCGAGTGATCGTATTCAGGAATTCCCCACGGCCCGGAGTCGGGCTTTGCTGGCTGAATTTCAGGCGTCGCCCCAGAGTGTCGGGGAATTTTTCTCATCCCTTTGTGGAGAGGCGGTGGACCGTGATTTGACCGACGGTTTGCGGCTGACGTTTGCAAACGGCGAAATTGTTCACTTGCGCCCGTCCGGCAATGCGCCCGAGCTGCGCTGTTACGCCGAGGCAGATTCCGAATCCCGCGCGAAAGCATTGGTCGTCCTCACCCTGGAAAAATTGAAGCAGCTTCATCACTGAGTCTGCGAGGACGCTGCAGTCTGGCATTTAGCCAAGCAAAGTTTTGACGCCGATAGCGATGAGGACGATCGCCAGTGCGCGTTTTACCCAGTCAGCCGAAATCCTGCCCGCGAGCAGACTGCCGAGAATGACGGCAGGAATCGAACCGCTTAGCAGACTGGCCAGCATCATCCCATCGACCTTGCCGGCAATCAGATAACCCATTCCCGCAACCATGGCGAGCGGGATGGCGTGAACCAGATCTGTGGCGATGAGCCGGTGCGGAGTCATCCGCAGCGGGTAAAGATAGACCAGCAGGACGCTGCCCAGCGCACCCGCGCCGATAGAGGTGAGCGCGACGATGACGCCGAGCATCACGCCAGCCAGAATGGTGAGCGGGGGTTGCAGGCGTTTAAAGTGTTGGGCATGGGTGCCGGTGCGCTTGTTGCGGGCAATCTCCATCAGCTTGCTGGCGAAAAGCATGCCGACGGCGGTGATGACAACGATGGTGCCTATGGCCTGATTCAGCCAATCCACTTTGTGGATTTTTTCGCCCGCCGCGATGGCGATCACCACGAGTAGTGCCATGGGCAAACTGCCCGTCCACAAGCGTTTGACGATGGCCCAGTCGACCTGACCCGCGCGCTGGTGAATGCTGGCGCCGACGATTTTGGTGAGGGCGGCAAACCAGAGATCGGTGGCGATGGCGGTGGTGGGGGCGACACCGAATACCAATAGCAACAAGGGCGTCATCAGCGCGCCGCCACCGACACCGGTGACGCCCACGAGGAATCCGGTTAACGCGCCGGCAAGGGCATAGCCGGCGTCAATCATTCCCGCGTCAGTGCCGATTTAAGCTGTCCAACGCTCTCTTCCAGCGAAGCCTGTTCGGTGTTGAGCGTTATTTCCGCTTCGAGCGGCGGCTCGTAGTCACTGTTGATCCCGGTCATGTTGGGGATTAGACCGCTGCGTGCTTTTTTATAGAGCCCTTTGGGATCGCGCGCCTCGCACACTTCAAGCGGCGTGTCGACAAAGACCTCGACAAACTGGCCGGCTTCAAACAGCGAGCGGGCGAAGTCGCGTTCCTCGCGGAAGGGGGAGATGAAGGCGGTAATGACGACCAGCCCGGCATCGACCATGAGCTTGGCAACTTCGGCAACGCGGCGGATATTTTCCACGCGGTCGGCATCCGTAAAACCGAGGTCCTTGTTTAGGCCGTGGCGAACGTTGTCGCCGTCCAGAACGTAAGTGCGATAGCCTTCCGCATGGATCGCGGTTTCAAAGGCGTTCGCCAGTGTGGATTTGCCGGAGCCCGAGTAGCCGGTAAACCAGAATACCTTGCCCTTGTGGCCATTCTGGCGTTCGCGCTCGGCGCGGGTGATGGTGAGTGCGTGGCGGTGAATATTGTGCGCGCGGCGCATTGTGTGGCGTATGGTTCCCGCAGCGACGGTGGCATGGGTGAATCTGTCCACCAGAATGAAGGCGCCCATACTTGCGCTGTTGGCAAAGGTATCAAAGGCCAACGGTTTGTTGGTGGATAGTTTGCAGACACAGATGTCATTGAGACCGAGCTGCTTGTGCGATTCGTGTGCCAGCGTGTTGACGTTCACGCGGTAGTCAATCGAAGTGATCGACGCGGGCGCCCACTGGGTGGCCAGTCGCAGATCGTAGGTTCGGCCGCTCAGGCCCGGCTCCTCATTCATCCACACCAGCGTGGCTTCAAACTGGTCTGTCGTGTCCAGCGGATTTTGCGCGTGGCTGAAAACATCGCCGCGTGAGGCGTCGATCTCGCGATTCAAGGTCAGCGTGACGGCCTGACCGGCGCGCGCGACGTCGAGATCACCATCGAAAGTGACGATGCGGGCGACCTCGGCAGTTTGGCCCGTGCCGGTGACCCGAATGGTTTCCCCGACGCTTACACTGCCTTCAGCGATCGTGCCGGTAAAGCCGCGGTAATCGAGATTGGGACGGTTGACCCACTGTATGGGGAAGACCAAACCGTGTTTTGTCGGGCGGCTGACATCAACGGTCTCCAGATAGCCCATGAGCGTTGGGCCGCTGTACCAGGGCGTGCGCGCCGAGCGAGACAGCATGTTGTCGCCCTTGAGTGCGGAGAGCGGGATCGGCGTGATACTTTCGAATCCCAGCGTTTCGGCAAAGACGCGAAACTCCGCTTCAATCTTCTGGTAGATGTTCTGGTCGAAACCGACCAGGTCCATCTTGTTGATGGCCAGCGCCACATGGCGAATGCCCATGAGAGAGACCAGATAAGCGTGACGGCGGGTTTGCACCTGAACGCCATAACGTGCGTCGATCAGCAAAATAGCAACATCGGCCGTGGAGGCACCGGTGACCATGTTGCGCGTGTATTGTTCGTGACCCGGCGTGTCCGCCACGATGAACTTGCGTTTGTCGGTGGCGAAGAAACGGTAGGCGACGTCAATGGTGATGCCCTGTTCGCGCTCGGCGGCGAGACCATCCACCAGCAGGGCGAAATCGATCTCTTCACCTTGTGTGCCATGTTTTTTTGAATCGTTTTTAAGCGAAGCGACCTGGTCGTCGTAAATCATCCGGGCTTCCCAGAGCATGCGGCCGATCAGGGTGCTTTTGCCGTCATCCACACTGCCGCAAGTGATGAAACGCAACAGGCCCAGTTGTTCCTGCTCATTAAGGTAAGCCTCGACCTGAGTGCGAGCTTCTGCGGCGCGCTGCTCGGCATTGCCGGGAATGGGGGTATTTTTTTTGGCCATCAGAAATATCCTTCCTGCTTTTTCTTTTCCATGGAAGCGGCCTGATCGTTGTCGATCGCGCGCCCCTGGCGTTCCGAAACATGGGAATTCATGAGTTCCAGAATGATCTCCGGCAGCGTCTCGGATTCGGATTCGATGGCGCCGGACAGAGGGTAGCAGCCGAGCGTGCGGAAACGGATCTTGCGGCGTTCGATTTTTTCGCCGGGGAGGAGACGCATCCGGTCATCATCCACCATGAGAAGCATGCCGTTTCGGACCACAACCGGCCGTTCCTTGGCGAAGTAGAGCGGAACCAGCGGAATGTTTTCGCGGTAGATGTATTGCCAGATGTCGAGCTCGGTCCAGTTCGACAGCGGGAAAACGCGGATGCTTTCACCGTGGCGTTTTTTGCTGTTGTATAGGTTCCACAGTTCCGGGCGCTGGCTTTTTGGCTCCCAGCGATGCTGGGCCGTGCGGAAAGAGAAGATGCGCTCCTTGGCGCGGGACTTTTCTTCATCGCGGCGCGCACCGCCGAAGGCAACGTCAAACTTCCACTTGTCCAGCGCCTGTTTTAATCCCTCGGTCTTGGTGATGTCGGTATGCAGGGCCGAACCATGATCGAAGGGGTTGATATCCTTTTCGATGGCTTCGGGATTGATATGCACCAGCAGATCCATGCCGCTTTCATTGGCCATGTAATCCCGGAACAAATACATCTCCTGAAATTTCCAGCGGGTATCAACGTGCAGCAGCGGAAAGGGCGGTGGGGCGGGATGAAAGGCCTTCCGCGCCAGATGCAACATGACGGCACTATCTTTGCCAATCGAGTAGAGCATCACCGGATTTTCGGCTTCGGCCGCAACTTCACGCATGATGTAGATACTTTCGGCCTCCAGCTTGTCCAGATGGCTCATCGTATCGCTGTTGAGCGGCGGACGCTGCCGGGCGTGGCGAATTTGCGGATCGAGATCAAGCACGGGCTGATAACTTAACAAGTCCACGCTGACGTTTTGCGGGGCAGGCGTTTTGCGCAGCAGGTCGACCAGGCTGCCATGCGGGAAAACAACAACTGGTTTCCCTGCATGAACTTGCAGCTGGGCAAGGGCCGCAGACAGCGCGGCTGCCGTCACGGGCTGTGCTGTCATCGGCACCCAGTAGCGTGCGCCCCGGGCATCATTGGCGTGCAGGCAGGGTTTGCCGTTGGGCAGATCGTAAAGTTGGGCAAACAACACCAGATGACGGTCAGCGCGCGCCTTGCCGATTGCCCAGTCCAGCACGGCAGGGATGGGGGCGCGATTCAGCGCGTCGCGAAGATTCTCGGAATTCAGCTCTGTTGGCAGGATACCCAGCTCATGCAAACGCCGCTCTGCTGTGCGCTTGGTGTCGGCCAGCCCTTGGCTTTGCAGGTGACTGAAAGCCAGTTCTGTATCCCAAACCTGGGGCGCATCGAGGTTGTTTAGATCCATCCGGAAGCTCCGATCTTTTGTCGCAATATATTAAATGTGGAGTATTTACGCGAATTGTATACGCTATTTAAGCGTATTTCACATCTAATTTTATTTTATTGATTAATTGCGACAAGATGGAATGTCAACGCCATTATCCCGGCTCGCCGAGAAATTGCCTTGTGATTTGGGTTGCCGTTGTGGTGCTGGGGTTAGGCTGCTTTAAAAAAAGCGATACGCGAAAAAGCGATATAGACATCCACAGCCGCTCCGATTGAGACGATGCCGATTCGTCTAAGGTGGCGGGTATCCAGCGGCGTGGTGAGGCGGTGGGGATGAAAATCGCTGAATGGCAGACGTATTGATTGCCAGTTGCCGGTGGTTTCGAAACCGCAGCGGTACGATTGCCAGACCTGATGCGTATCGGCGGTGCGCAGGTGAATGTTGTATGGCGCGCCATTACCTAAAATTTCGATCTCTATTCCGTCGTATGCCGAGGCATCCAGATAACCGTTCGTGGCGAGATCTGCAGCAACCTGAACAAATCCCCCGTTATTTTCCAAGCGCGTCTGGCCGGTCAGGAGAATGCAGCGCCGGTCCTGAATCCCGGTTTCCTGCAATCGGCCGGTGGAGATGCCCCCCATGACTTGATCGGTAATAGCGCGCCAGGGCGTGCCAAGATTTGAATACAGCCCATCCTGAGTGCGGTCATCGATGAGCCTTTCATCCGTCATAGTGCTTTTTCAATCGCATCAATCAGACGCGAATCATTTGGTTCGGTCTCGCTTTTGAAGGAGGTGACATGACCTTTTTTATCAATCAGATATTTGTGGAAATTCCATTGCGGTGCCTGCCCGGTGATCGCGGCGAGCTCTTTGAACAGGGGGTTTGCATCGGGGCCAATGACGTGACTCTTGGCGTACATCGGAAATTTGACGCCGTAAGTGAGCCGGCAAAACTTGGCGATTTCCTTGTCCGCCCCCGGTTCCTGGGCGCCGAAATCGTTTGAGGGAAAGCCCAAAACCACGAGACCGCTGTCTTTGTATTTTTTGTAGAGAGCCTCGAGCCCGTCATATTGCCGTGTAAACCCGCAATAACTGGCCGAGTTAACGACCAGGATAACTTTGTCTTTATAGTCACAGAGATTCTGTGATTCATGATTGTTCAGTTGCGGGAAGTTGTGATTGAGGATGTCAGGGCAGTTTTCACCGGCATTTGCCGGCGGAACGATGAAGCAGGATGTCAGCATCAGTCCGAACATTCCGAATCTATTGGGCGAAATAAAATTTTTCATTTGAAAATCCTCCTGAAGTGCCTGTGGTTGCAAGTTACCTATCCCGAGTAATTTAGTCAAGCACTGGGTATTGGATTCAGGGATGATGCCGGGGCGGCTGGCGGCAGGCGTGTCGGGAAGGCTGAAACGCCTTGTCCGCATTGTGCTGATCGAGGCTAGAATGCGTTCAACGTTAAAAAGGAGGTGGCCGATGGGGCAATTGAAAGGCTGGCTGGGAGCTCTACTGATGATCGTTAGCTTGTCTGCGGCAGCGGATGGTTTCGTGTTGCAGGACATGCAGGGGCATCCACAGCGGCTTGCGGACTATCGCGGCAAGTGGGTGTTGGTGAACTTTTGGGCCACCTGGTGTCCGCCTTGTCTGGCGGAAGTGCCGGAGCTGGTGGCGTTGCATAATGCCCACAAGGACAAGGATTTGGTGGTTATCGGCATCGCGATGGACTCGACTCCGGAGTCGGTCGCGGATTTTGCCCGCCGCAAAAAAATCACTTATCCCTTGGTGCTGGGAACCGAGAAAAGCGCTTCACAGGTCGGAGAGGTGGAAGTGTTACCGACCAGCTTTTTGTATGGCCCGGATGGCAAACTGATGACATCGCAGGTAGGCGAGCTGACGCGCTCAAGTGTTGAAGCCTTTCTGCGCAAACACACACACAGCGATGCCGCGTTGTAGCATTCAACGCATTCTCAATTAAGGATTCTTAATCATGAAAATACTGAAAAAACTGGCTGTCATGAGTCTGTTGGCAGTTTTGCTGCCCGCCCTCTCTGGGTGCGTACTGGCTGTTGGCGCCGCAGCCGGCGGAACGGCGGTCTACCTTCTCAAGGACAAGGGGTATGAAGTTCAGGCACCCGTGAAGAAGAAATAACACGGATATATCCATGAACGTGCTATTCCGATTCGCCAAACGGCTTTTTTGTTTGGCGCTGCTTGTGTTGGGTGGCGGGTGTGGCAGTCAGCCCGAACAGCTACCCATTGCCGCGGGTTCCAGTGTTTTGGCGATTGGCGATAGCGTGACGTATGGCACCGGGGCAGAGACGGCTCGGGATTATCCCAGCCAGCTTGCTGCACGTACGGCTTGGATTATTCACAATTACGGAGTTCCGGGAGACACATCGGCAGGGATTCGGAATCGTATTGAGGCGGCGCTGACCGATACCCGTCCGGAACTGGTGCTGTTGGAAATTGGCGGTAATGACTTTCTTCGGCTTACTGCCAATGGTGAGGTCAAGGAAAACATTCGCGCCACACTGAGGCAGATCAAGGCTCGCGGTATTCCCGTGGTGCTGATTGCGGTTCCGCAGTTTTCTGCTCTGGGGATGATGTTTGGCAATTTGCCTGACGCCCCGCTTTACGCCGAATTGGCGGCAGAGGAGGGGGTTCCGCTGATCCCGGACGTCTTTGCAGAGGTTCTTTCTGACAATCACTTGAAATCCGACACGATTCACCCGAACAGCGATGGCTACCAAAAAATGGCTGAGGGATTTGCGGAGAGATTGATAAAAATAGGATATCTTGCGTCACAACGGGGGGAGTAGACCGTTGCAACAGGCAGTTATTGGTAGCCTTAGTACGATTCATGGGGTGTGAAGCTCGCGCTGCCCGGTAAATTTCTGCTACGCTCACGATCCGTTCAATTTGTCCTTTTCGAGGTGAAATTATGCGAACTCTGATTTCAGTATTTTTTATCCTGGTATGGGGCACCAGCTTCGCTCAGGCAGCCGAATTTACCTATCTGGGCACGCAATCAGTGCAGCAGATCAATGAAATCCTGGGCCAGGAGCGGGCAGCGTTTTTGCCCCGTGATCATCGGCCCCAATCCTATCGCTGGGCAAAAACCAAACCAGCCAAATATCCGGTGGATATCTACAAGGTTTCCTACGATTCAACCATTCCGGAACAGAATGGCAGACCCACCAAGGCCTTCGGATTGATCGCCATCCCCAAAATTGACGGAGCTTCCGGGCTGCCGGTTATTTCCTATCAGCACGGCACGGTCTATGGGAAATATGAAGTTCCCTCATATGCGTTTTCCAGGACCAATCCTTCCGGTTATTCGCAGTATGAAGGGGCCTATGAAACGCGCCTGATGGTCGCGCAGTTTGGCGGTCAGGGATATGTCGTGATTGCGCCGGACTATTTTGGCATGGGGGACTCGACGGAACCCGAGGCTTACATGGTTAAGGCCAGTACCCAGCAGGCTTGTATGGATTTTTATCTTGCGGCGCATCAATTTCTTGAAACAAAAGGGCTGCACCAACAAAGCCTGTTTTTGGGCGGATGGTCTCTGGGCGGCGTGACAACGACCGCCTTCCTCGAAGCGCTGGAGGCTCGGAATATTCCTGTAACGGCGGCCTTTACCGCATCTGCACCGAGTGATCCGTTTGCCGCGCTGAATGGCCTGATTTATCACCCGAGAAAAATCGACGCGCCCTGGTCCAATACGATACTGGCGCTGACAGTCTTCAGTTACGAAAATTATTATGGTCAACCGGGGCTGGCAGCCTCAGTCATCCGACCGGAATATTACGCAGCCCTCCGGCAGATCTACACCCGGGAGTATGCGAATCCACAAGCGCTGGGCGCTATTTTCGCGGAACTGATGAAGCAAAAAATTAGCTTTAAAGGCTACTTCCAAGAGGCGTATGCCGACCCGGCTTACCTCGCGAGCTCGCCCTATGGAAAACTGCTTTTGGAGGCGGAAACCTACCGGCAGCTATTTCGCACTCCGGTGAGGATGTATTACGGCACCCATGACGAAATCGTCGCCATCCCGGTGGGGCTGCTCGCGACCCGCTATCAAAACGCGATGGGGAATTCGGCCATCGAAAGCCATCGCGTGGAGGGCGGAAATCATCGTGCAACATTTTTAACGGCAGTTTCCGAAGTTCGTTCGTGGCTTGACGGCTTGAGGGCGCATTAATGGTCTTCTTCTGCCTGGTCGAACAGCTCGGTATCCGTTCAAGCGGAGGGTCCATTCATGAGCAACGACATAACTCGCAATAAAGATTCGGATAAATATGTCCGCTTGTTTGAAGCAGCGCAGGACGGGATTCTTCTGCTCGAGCATCCTTCCGGATTGATTACAGATGCCAATCCTTATATCTGCTCAATGCTGGGATATTCGCGGGAGGAGCTTATTGGCAGGGAAATGTGGGAGATTGGGTTTATTGCAGACAAAGCTTTAGCCCGGGTGGCGCACGACGAGTTGATTAAAGAGGGGTACGTCCGCTACGACGACATTAGCCTTCAAAAAAAGAATGGTGAATTATTTGAATCCGAATTCGTCTGCAACGCCTACAGTGTAGGGGAGGCTACGCCACATCTGGTCATCCAATGCAACATTCGCGATATTTCCAAACGCCGCAAAGCAGAGCGCGAATTAGCCGAGGTTGCTGTCGCGAAGACAAAACTACTCCATCAGGCGATAGCCAGTCTTTCCAACGTCATCGAATCACGCGACCCATACACCGCCGGCCATCAAAAGCGGGTGGCTCATCTGGCATCCGCCATTGCGAACAAGATGGGGTTGCCTGACAGTTTTGTTGAGTGTCTTTATTTGGCTTGTCTCGTCCACGACATCGGAAAAATGTCTATTCCGGTAGAAATCCTGACCAAGCCGGTCGCGCTCAACGAACTTGAAAAAGAGATGTTGCGTAGCCATCCCAGAATCGGGTACGAGATTGTTAAGCACATTGAATTTTCCTGTCCTGTGGCCGAAGCGGTACTTCAGCATCATGAGCGACTGGACGGTAGCGGCTATCCCGGCGGTTTAAAGGGCGATGAAATCACCATTTCCGGACAGATTACGGCCGTTGCGGATACCGTTGAGTCAATGTCCAGTAATCGCCCCTATAGGCCTAGCCGTGGAATAGAGGCGGCATTGGCTGAAGTTGAAAAGGGTCGGGGCACCCTGTTCAATGAAGATGCGGTTGATGCTTGTCTGGCGCTGTTCCGGCAGGATGGATACGAACTCCAGGCGATACCTGACTTGGAATACTCAGGGCTATCCCCCAAAAGTGCAGCTTTATCACGAGCAAAAATACAAGCATAGGACATTCGCCACCCCTGAGTGCCAGCCTTGGGCATTACGATGCAGAGCATAAATTGGATTATTTTCGTCGCTTGTTTTTTTGTTTTCCGTAAGGACTGAGTCACCATGAACAAACTCTTCGCAAAACTCAAAAAAGAATTCTATTCGCTGCTGCCGCCGACGATTTTCTTCTTCGTGGCCCTCCATATTGTGACCCTCGCCCGGGTCTTGATGCTGCAGGGAACGGGGGTCGAAGTCGACACCTCGATTGCTGTCACGATCGCCGCCTTGATTCTTGCCAAGGCAGTTCATATCGCGGATTTGCTGCCGTTCGTCAATTTATACCCGCACAAACCTCTGGTATATAACATCGCCTGGAAGACCATCATCTACACGCTGGTTGCTTTGATTATTCACTATATCGAGCGGCTCATCGACTTCTGGCGGGAGACGGGTGAATTTGTCGCGGGCAATCAGAAGTTGCTGGCCGGAATCGTGTGGTCGCATTTCTGGGCGATTCAAATCTTCCTTGTGGTTTTGATATTTATGTACTGCACCATACATGAATTTGTCCACGTGATTGGCAAAGACCGGGCGCGACAAATCTTCTTTGGTTCACCGCAGCGCGTAGCGATCTCCGGGTGAGTTGGAACCGCCGAAGCGATCGGAAGCAGTTTTCTCAGTTAATTCCGGTCGCAATGCCAGACGAGCCACGCTCGTCTCCGAGCCTTATGGATGTCATGGAGAGAAGGGGCTGTAGAGCGATTGGCGGAATTTTTCTTTGACAGGAATCCGCATTTCCGTATAATTCGCGCTCCTCAAGAAGGGGTCGGTAGCTCAGCCGGTAGAGCAGCGGACTTTTAATCCGTTGGTCCCGAGTTCGAATCTCGGCCGACCCACCATTCTCGATGTGTTTGCCGCTTTAGCTCAGTTGGTAGAGCAACCGCCTTGTAAGCGGTAGGTCGTCAGTTCGAATCCGACAAGCGGCACCATTTCCTTTTTTATTTCTCCAGCCTTTCGCCCGTCTGCCGATATTTCGGTAAGATTGCGCCTGCGCGCTGATTCCGGCGCGATGTCTTTAAATCAGGTTCGTTCAGATGAAAATTCACGAGTATCAGGGTAAGGAAATTTTGCGCGATTTCGGGATTCCGGTTCCGCGCGGTCAGGCGTGCTTTAGTGTCGATGAGGCGGTTGCTGCCGCCGAAGGGCTGGGCGGTCCGGTATGGGTCGTCAAAGCCCAGATTCATGCGGGCGGCCGCGGCAAGGGCGGCGGTGTGAAAGTCGCCAAGTCGCCGGATGAGGTACGGCAGTTCGCACAGCAGATACTCGGTATGCAGCTGGTGACCCATCAGACCGGGCCGGCCGGGCAGACGGTGCGCCGCTTGCTGATCGAGGAGGGTGCGCGGATTGCCCGCGAGTTTTACCTCGGCATGGTGGTGGATCGCGCGGCGCAGCGCGTGGCGCTGATTGCATCGAGCGAGGGCGGCATGGAGATCGAAGAGGTCGCCAAACACAGCCCCGAGAAAATCCATACTGTCAGAATCGATCCGCAAGCCGGCTTGGGCGAGGCGGAGGCCGCAAGCGTGGTAAAGGCGATTGGCATTCCATCAGCTGCGGTCGCTGAGGCCGTGGCGGTATTGCAAGGCCTGTATCGTGCCTTTGTCGAGAAGGATGCGATGTTGGCTGAAATCAATCCGCTGGTATTGACGGCCGATGATCGGATCATTGCGCTGGATGCCAAATTCAATTTCGATTCGAACGCGCTGTATCGCCATCCTGAAATTGTCGCGATGCGCGATCTGGACGAGGAAGATCCGGCCGAGATCGAAGCCTCGAAGTTCGACTTGTCCTATATTTCGCTGGAGGGCGACATCGGTTGTCTGGTGAATGGCGCGGGGCTGGCGATGGCAACCATGGACATTATCAAGCTGTACGGCGGTAGCCCGGCGAATTTCCTCGATGTTGGCGGTGGGGCCACTACGGAAAAAGTGACGGAGGCTTTCAAGCTGATGCTCAAGAATCCGCATTTGAAGGCCATTCTGGTGAATATTTTCGGCGGCATCATGAAATGTGATGTGATTGCCGAAGGGGTGGTCGCGGCGGCGCGGCAGGTCAGTTTGAATGTGCCGCTGGTGGTGCGCCTGGAAGGCACCAATGTCGATTTGGGCAAGCAGATACTGGCAGACTCCGGGCTGCCTATCATTTCCGCGAACGATATGGCGGATGCGGCCGAGAAGGTTGTTGCTGCGGCCAGGGAGGTGAAATGAGCATCCTCATTAACAAAGACACTCGCGTTATTACTCAGGGCATGACCGGCAAGGTTGGCCAATTCCATACGCAGCAGTGCAAGGCCTATGCCAACGGCGCGAACTGTTTCGTGGCCGGCGTAAACCCGAAAAAGGCCGGTGAAGAATTTGAGGGTATTCCGGTGTACGTCAGTGTGCGTGATGCGAAAGCGGCGACCGGTGCGACCGTGTCGGTGATTTATGTGCCACCAGCCGGCGCGGCCGCCGCGATTGACGAGGCCGTGGAGGCGGATCTTGATCTGGTTATTTGCATCACCGAGGGTATTCCCGTGCATGACATGATCAAAACCCGTTACAGGATGCAGGGTAAAAAAACGGTGCTGATCGGGCCGAATTGCCCGGGGCTGATTACGCCGGACGAAATCAAGATCGGCATCATGCCGGGGCATATCCACAAAAAGGGTCGAATCGGCGTGGTCTCGCGTTCCGGCACGCTGACTTACGAAGCCGTCGGGCAATTGACCGCGCTGGGTTATGGTCAGTCATCCTGCGTGGGGATCGGCGGCGATCCGATTAACGGACTGAAACATATCGATGTCATGCGCTTATTCAACGAGGATCCCGACACCGATGCGGTGATCATGGTCGGTGAGATTGGCGGCACGGATGAAGAGGAATGTGCGCGCTGGATCAAAGCCAACATGCAGAAACCCGTTGTGGGCTTCATCGCGGGTGTAACGGCCCCGCCGGGCAAACGTATGGGACATGCCGGCGCGATCATTTCCGGTGGTCAGGGGGGGGCGGACGAGAAGCTCGCGGTGATGGAAGCAAGCGGAATTCACATCACGCGCAATCCGGCCGAGATGGGGCGTCTTATGCAAAAACTTTTACGGGGTTAAGCTCTATGCTGGAAATGTTTTCCGAGCCGCAGTTCTGGGCGGGTGTGTTCAAAATCATCATGATCGACCTGTTGCTTTCGGGCGATAACGCGGTAGTGATTGCGCTGGCTTGCCGCAACCTGCCGGAGGCCCAGCGCCGCAAAGGCATTCTGTACGGTGTGGGCGGGGCGATCGGGCTGCGCGTCGTGCTGACTTTCTTTGCCGTCGGGCTGCTGGCGCTGCCCTATCTCAAACTCATCGGGGCAATACTGTTGCTTTGGATCGGCGTCAAGCTGATTCTGCCCGAGGATGATGCACACGCCGAAGGTAACATCAAGGCCGAGGCGCATCTTTGGGGCGCGATCAAAACCATCATCGTGGCTGATTTCGTGATGAGTTTGGATAACGTGCTGGGCGTCGCCGCTGCCGCACATGGCAACGTTTGGTTGTTGGTGTTCGGTTTGCTGGTGAGCATTCCGATGATCGCCTGGAGCAGCCAACTGGTGCTCAAGCTGATCGACCGCTATCCGTGGATTATTTACGCCGGCGGCGCGCTGCTGGGCTATGTGGCAGGCGAAATGCTGGTGACGGAAGCGGCGCTCAAACCGGTTGTGGAAACTTGGCATGCGCTGCACGGACTGGTGCCGATTCTCGGTGCGGTCTTTGTGCTGGCCGTCGGTCGTTGGCTGGCCCTGCGCAAAACAGGCGCGGCGATTGTGGTTGATCTCGTGGATAAAACCATTCCGGCGCAGACCGGCGATAAATCCTGAGGAGGGAACGTGATGAAACTATTGATTCCGGTAGATGGCTCCGATAATGCACTGCGCGCATTGAAACTTGCGGTTGAAGAAGCCGGGGCGCTGCAGACGCGACCGGAGATACTGTTGTTGAACGTGCAGTGGAATGTGGCTGCCGGTAATGTGAAGTTGTTCATCGATCAGGAAACAATCAACGACTACTATCGCGAACAGGGCGAAACTGCCCTGAAGGCGGCGCGGGAAGCCGTTGAAGCGGCGGGCCTGCCGTACCGTTATCACATCAGCATCGGCACGCCGGCCGAGGCCATCGCGCGCTATGCCGCCGAGGAAAATGTGGATCGGATCGTCATGGGGCGTCAGGGGCAGGGCGGTTTGCAATCCCTGCTGTTGGGTTCGGTGGCTAACCGGCTGCTGCATTTGACGGACAAGCCGATTTTGCTGGTCAAGTGAAGCTCGAAAAAGCGCTCGAAATTGTTTGTCTGACCGATCCGGGGCGGCGTCGCTCACACAATGAGGATCAGGTTGCCGGGCTGGCCGAAATCGGGCTGGTTCTTCTGGCGGATGGCATGGGCGGACACAATGCGGGCGAAGTGGCGAGCGGACTGGCGGTCAATCTCATCGCCGAACAGGTTCGGGCTTACCTAACGGATCAATCCGAGAGGCTGGTCTTTGACAAGAATTTTGCGGCAACCGCGCTACTGGAATGTATCGAGGCGGTTAACGCACGGATTTATGCCGATGCGCAACACGATCCCCACCACGCTGGCATGGGTACGACGCTGGTGGCGGGCTGGTTTTTTGATAACCGGCTGGCGGTTGGGCATGTGGGCGACTCGCGGCTGTACCGTTTCCGCGACGGCCGGGTGGATCGTCTGACACGCGATCATTCTTTGTTGCAGATGCAGCTGGATTCCGGTCTCATCAGCCCGGAGCAGGCGCGGCAATCCAGCCACCGGCATGTGGTGACCCGGGCGGTTGGGGCGGATCCGGCGGTTGAGCCAACCATCACAACCCATGCCGTTTCGGTGGGGGATATGTATATATTGTGTTCCGACGGGTTGACCGATCTGGTTGACGATGACGAAATTGCCGCCATCCTGCGGGTGATGCGGGACAATCTCACGCTTGCGGCGCGCCAGTTGATTCGTATGGCGAACGATCGCGGCGGCAATGACAATATTTCGGTCGCACTGGTAAAAGTGCGCGGCGACTTTTCCACGCCGCGCAGTCTGTGGGCAAGGATGCTCGCGATCCTGGGGAGAAAATAAGCATGACAAGCAAACTCATACTCAGCCTCGAAGGTCGGATTTTGCGCGAATACCCGCTCGATCGCCCGAAAATGACCATTGGTCGTAAACCCGCCAATGACATTGTGATCGACAATCTTGCGGTGAGCGGCGTGCATGCGCAGCTGCTCGCCGAAGGTGAAACCTTCCGGCTGCAGGATCTCAACAGCACCAACGGTTTGACGGTTAACGGCACGAGCGAGACGGATTGTGTTCTGCGCAACAATGATCTGATCGGTCTGGGCAAATTCCGGCTGAAATTTATCCAGAGCAATGCCGATGCGGATGACTTGGATAAAACCATGCTGATTCGCCGGCCGCAGCCTTCGGGAACGCCGGCACCGGCAGCCTCGGTGGCCAGTCTGAAAGTGCTGAATGGCGCCCATGCCGGCCAGGTGCTCACTTTAAGCAAGCCGGAAACAACCGTTGGCAAAGCTGGCCAGCAAGTGGTCGTGATCATGCGACAGCCCGGTGGTTATGTACTCAGCCAGCGGGAGGGTGCCGATCCTGTTCACCTGAATGGTGTGGCCGTCGGGTTGAATTCGAGCCCCCTGCGTTCGGGTGACCGCCTTGAAGTGGCGGGTGTGGAAATGCAGTTTCAGCAGGTTTGATCCGCGCCGGTTATCCGCCGGGCTTGACGCTGGCGGGTGAAGCAGGGAATATGTCCAACCCATTTTTGAGAGTTTGTGAAACCGGATGAGTGTCAGGTTAAAAGTCTTGGGTTGCAGCGGAGGTATCGGTGGTGCACACCACACGACATCCCTATTGCTCGACCACGATGTGCTCATTGATGCGGGTACGGGCGTGACGACGCTGAGCCTCTCCGAGCTGGGGCGTATCGACCACGTTTTTCTCACGCACGCCCACCTGGATCACCTTGCCAGCTTGCCTTTGCTCGTGGATAGCGTGGGCTTCATGCGCGAGTCACCGATAACGGTCTATGCATTGCCAGAAACGCTGGACGTTATTCGGCAGCATATTTTTAACTGGAAGATCTGGCCGGATTTCAGTGTCATTCCCTCACCGGAAAAACCTTACATGCGCTTCCAGTCCGTTGAGCTGGGTGAAACCATTACGCTTTCCGGACGTCGCATTACGGCGCTGCCGGCGCTGCATTCTGTGCCGGCGGTTGGCTATCAGATCGATAGTGGTGCCGGTAGCCTCGTCTTTAGCGGCGACACCACGACGAACGATGCATTTTGGGACGTGGTCAACACGATTCCCGATTTACGATATTTGCTGATTGAAGTGGCGTTTTCCGATGGCGAGGAAGCGCTGGCTGTGCTCTCACGGCATTTATGCCCAAAATTGCTTGAAGTCGAGCTGGAGAAATTTCGGGGCAATGCCGAAGTTTTTATTACCCATCTAAAACCGGGTGAAGTGCAACTGATCATGAATGAGATCAGCCGTACACCCGAAGGTCGCGTGGCGAAAATGTTAATTAATAATCAGGAGTTTGTGTTTTGAGTTTGGCGGTCACTACAACCATTCCTCGTTCGGAGAGTCAGCATGACTGACGCGGCAACCCATCCCCTGTTGCAGAGCACGGAATTCGATACCCAGTTGGATCGGCTGCTGGAGAAAATCCGCGCCTGCGATAAACAGGATCAGAGCATTCTGGATATCAGCCGCGATATTTGCGTACTTTTTCATGCCGAGCGGCTCACCATTTATGAGGTGAGTGGTGACAAGAAATCGCTCGTTTCCAAGGTTAAAACCGGGCTCAACACCTTCAAGGAGCTCAAGCTGCCGATCAGTGAGCAGAGTGTGGCCGGCCACGTGGCAGTCCACAAACAACTGGTTAATATCCGCGATGTTTATGATCAGACGGAATTGATGTCGGTGAGTCCGCAACTGCGTTTCATGCAGGAGGTGGACAAGCGCACGGGTTATCGCACCCGGCAGATGCTTACGGTGCCGATTCTTGAGGCCGGTGGCGAGCTGATAGGGGTCATTCAGGTGCTGAACAACAAGGCAGGTGTTGCCTTTTCACTCCAAATTGAAAATGCGGCCGCTGAAATTGTCGAGGCTTTGGCCAAGCTGCTGGGGCAGCAAACCACGCATGTCGTGACCCAGGTGAAATCCCGTTATGGTCATCTGCTGTCGGCAGGTTTGATTTCGGCTGCCGAATTTGATCTGGCCTCACGCACCGCGCGGCGTCGCGGACTGAATCTGGAAGATGTCCTGTTCGACGAGTTTCAGGTGCCGGTGGCGGCGATAGGCAAATCGCTGTCGGAGTTTTTTGGCGTGCCCTATTTGCCGTTCCGCAGTGATCGTCTCAAGCCGGCCGAGCTTTTGCGCAACCTCAAGCGCGAATTTCTGCAAAGCAGTCACTGGATTCCCATTGAGGAAACGCTGAACGGGCTGATTATTCTCACGACAGATCCCGAGCGTATTCAGTCCTCGCGCGTGGTTCAGGCCATTTTTCCGAAACAGAAGCTGATCTATACAGTCTGCTCGCAACGGGAATTTGATCAGACGCTGGCCCAGTTTTTTGGCGGCGGCAATGCGGTTTCCGCAGCAGGCGGGATGGCCATTGAGGAAACCTCGATGGATGACCTGCTGTTCAGTCTGGGAAGCGACGAGGAAGATGAAACTGCAATCGGCCAGACCGATGTTAATGCGGCGGCCGACAACGAGCTGGTCAAGCTGGTTAACAAAATTATTATGGACGCCTACCGCATGGGCGCGTCGGATATTCATGTCGAACCTCAGCCAGGCAAGGGAAAAACGCTGGTGCGCGTGCGTCGCGATGGTGCGCTGCTGAATTACATCGAGGTGCCCGCGACCTATCGCAATGCGCTGGTGACGCGGATCAAGATCATGTGCGATCTGGATATTTCCGAAAAACGCCGGCCGCAGGATGGCAAGATCAAATTCAAAAAATACGGTCCGGCCGACATCGAGCTGCGGGTGGCGACCATTCCTTCGCAAGGCGGGGTGGAAGACGTGGTGATGCGTATTTTGGCCTCCGGCGAACCGCTGCCGCTCGACAAAATGGCCTTCTCGGCGCGCAACAACGAGCTGATCAAAGCCACGGTGGCGAAACCCTACGGACTTTTCTTTGTCTGCGGTCCGACCGGTTCCGGTAAAACCACCACGCTGCACGCGATTCTGAAGCACATCAACACGCCGGAAACCAAAATCTGGACGGCCGAAGATCCGGTGGAAATCACCCAAAAGGGCCTGCGCCAGGTGCAAATCAACAAAAAAGCCGGGCTGGATTTTGCGACCATCATGCGGGCGTTTCTGCGGGCCGACCCGGATGTGATTATGGTCGGCGAAATGCGCGACAAGGAAACCGTTTCCATCGGCATTGAAGCCTCGCTCACCGGTCACCTCGTGTTTGCCACGCTGCATACCAACAGCGCGCCGGAATCCATCATTCGTCTGCTCGATATGGGGATGGACCCGTTTAACTTTGCCGATGCGCTGCTGGGCATTCTGGCGCAGCGTCTGGCGCGTCGTTTGTGTTCGGATTGCAAAAAACCGCATGTCGCCACACCGGAAGAAATTCACGCCATGCTGACCGAGTACAGCGAGGAGCTGAAATTTACGCCCTCCTGGCAACAGGCGCCCGATGCGGCCATGCAAATTTTGCAGGCGGAGTGGGTCAAACTCTACGGCAACGCGCAGGGCGAGCTGGTGCTGCACGAACCCGTCGGTTGCGACAAGTGTTCCGGCACCGGTTACCGCGGCCGTGTGGCTTTGCACGAGTTGTTGCTGGGCTCCGACCGCGTTAAGAAATCCATTCAGGAACATGCCCGCGTCGCCGAACTGCTCGGCATTGCGATCGAAGAGGGAATGCATACCCTGAAACAGGATGGCATGGAAAAAGTGCTGCAGGGCATTACCGATATGCGCCAGGTGCGCTCTGTCTGTATCAAATAGACCATGTCAAATAACAATTACCTGCTTGATCGCCTCAAAGAGCTCAACGAGATCGGCATTGCGCTGTCGTGGGAACGAGACATTGGCAAGCTGCTGGAACTCATTCTCGATGCGGCCAAGCGTTTCGCCCGTGCGGATGCCGGCACGCTGTACCTGTTCGAACCGGAGACGCAAACGCTGCGTTTCGAGATTTTGCGCAACGACACGCTGAATACCAATCTGGGTGGCAGCAGCGGCCAGCCGATCAAGTTTCCGCCCATTCGCATGTATGACGAAACCGGCGCGCCGGTTCATTCGATGGTGGTCACCCATGCCGCATTGACCGGTGAGACCGTCAACATCGCCGACGCCTACGACGAGAAAAAATTCGATTTTTCCGGTACGCGCAAATTCGACGCCAGCACCGGCTATCGCTCCAAATCCTTCTTGACGGTGCCGATGCACAATCACGAAGGCGATCTGGTCGGCGTGTTGCAGCTCATTAATGCGGTCGCTCCCGGAACCGGCGAAATCGTCGCCTTTTCGCAGGATGATCAGCATATGCTGGAATCTCTGGCTTCGCAGGCCGGCATCGCGCTCAGCAATCGCCAGCTCGTGCAGCAGATGGAAAAACTGTTCGAATCGTTGGTGATGCTAATCAATACCGCGATTGACGAAAAGTCGCCTTACACGGCCGGTCATTGCGAGCGTGTGCCGGAGCTCACCATGTTGCTGGCGGAAGCGGTCAACCGCACAAACGACGGGCCGCTCAAGGATTTCCACATGAGCGACCGGGATCGCTATGAACTGCACATCGCTGGCCTGTTGCACGATTGCGGCAAGATTTCCACACCGGTGCACGTGGTGGACAAGGCGACCAAACTGCAGACGATTTTTGACCGCATCCACCTGCTCGACACCCGCTTCGAAGTCATCAAGCGCGATGCGGAAATCGCCATGTTGCGGGGTATCGCTGCCGGGGGCGATGCGGCTGCCTTGCGCAGTGCATATGAAGCGCAAGCTGTGCAGATCGATGCCGACCGCGATTTTCTGCGCCACAGCAATATCGGCAAGGAAAAAATGTCTGACGAAGATATCCTCCGCGTGCAGGACATGGCCAAACGCTATCGCTGGCATGATGTGAACGGCAGTGAAACCGATTTCCTGAGCGCCGAAGAGGTCGAAAACCTGACGATCCGTGCCGGCACGTTGACTGCCGAAGAGCGCGGCATCATCAACCGCCATATCGACGTCACCATCAAAATGCTGCAAGCCTTGCCCTGGCCCAAGCATCTCAAGAACGTGCCGGAATACGCGGGCGGTCACCACGAGCGCATGGATGGCAAGGGCTATCCGCTTGGGCTGACGCGCGAGCAGATGTCGGTGCAGGCGCGCTGTATGGGCATTGCCGACATTTTTGAGGCGCTGACCGCAAAAGACCGGCCCTACAAGAAGGGCATGAAACTTTCCGAAGCGCTCTTCATTCTCGGCAAATTCAAGGAAAACGGCCACATCGACCCGGATTTGTTCGATGTTTTCATTCGCGAAAAGGTCTATCTGAGTTACGCCCGGCAATTCATGACGCCCGAGCAGATCGATGAAGTTGACCTCGGCAAGGTGCCCGGCTGTCCGCCCATTTGAAATTTTTGCCGGAATTGCCCAAAAAATTCGGCGCAGAGGTTGTTTTCTTGGCAGGGATATTGCATGATAGAGCCCAACACACGGCCAGTGTGTTAGCCGGAGGTTGTAGGAGGCGGCTTGTGGCAGACACCAAGGTAGTGGCACCTAATTTGAGGAGGAATAAATGAAGAAGGTTCAGCAAGGTTTTACATTGATCGAGCTCATGATCGTGGTCGCGATCATCGGCATTCTGGCGGCCGTGGCGATTCCGGCGTATCAGGATTATGTTACTAAGGCAAAGTTTTCAAAAATTGCCTCTGTAGCGGATCCAATTAAAACGGCCCTAGCTATGTACGGACAAGAAAATGGGCTTACAACTTTTACTGGCGCTTTTGCTGCTGCTGATGCTTGGACCACTATTGGTTTGGGTGCTGCACCAACGACGACTACTGAAGTTTCGGCAATCTCGCTTAGTGTTGATGGTGTGATTAGTCTGACCGTGGCTGCTGGAGTAATTGGCACTACGTCTTGCGGAAAGGTAACAATTGCACCGACAATTGGTGAGACCCAAATTACATGGACTGCTGCTACGACCTGTGGTGCTCCTGCACCTGCTATTGTAGCCAAGTGGGTATAGCGATTGGCAATAATCGAAGAAGCCCCTGTTAGTCAGGGGCTTTTTTATTGCCCCGGCCCCATCAACGCCCGCAACTCCCTCAAGTCACTCTCGATCGTCGAGAGCTGATAGAAACTTCCTCCGGCCTGTTTGGCCAGTTCCAGTTGTTCGATCGCGCCATGCAGGTTGCCTTGCCAGGCATACTGGTAGGCCAGGGCCTGGTGCTGTTCCAGCGGTTTGTTAAGTTGCCCGTAGGCGCGCGCCTGCAGCTGATAGAGCAGGGGGTCGCCAGGACGCTTGAGTACTTGTTCGGCAAGGAGCGTGGCGGCGGTTTCAGCCTGGCCGTTGCGGATGAGTAAATCGGCGTAGTCATAGACGAGCGCGCGGTGTTGCGGCCAGGTTTGTACCGCGTGCCGGTAAAACGCCAGCGCGTCGGCATCGCCATTGGCGCGTTTGACCTGCCCGGTGAGGCTGTCTATCATCGCATTGGGTTTGGCCTGTTTGCGCAGTAGCATCAGTTCCTGCGCGGCTTCTGCCACTTTCCGGTCGCGTAGCAGGGCGTCAACCAGACCGTAACGCTGGGCGACCGGATTGCCAAATTTGCGTGCGCCCAGCGCGTCGCGAAAATACGCGACGGCTTCGGCCGGGGTTTTCTGGGCGCCGATGAGTTTGGTGCGCACCAGTTGGAAATCCAGTCCGTCCGGCAGTAACAGGAAAGGTTGTTTTTGCACGCGGTTCTGGATGTCGGCAATCCGGTCGCTGGTGACCGGGTGGGTGCGCAGGTAACTCGGTGCGTTGTTCTCCAGCAGGCGGGTGGCTTTTTGCAGGCGGTCGAGAAATTCCGGCATCGCATGGGTGTTAAACCCGGCTTTTTGCAGGACTTCAAAGCCGATGCGGTCGGCTTCCTGCTCATGGGTGCGGGTGTAATCGAGCTGCTGCTGGATGGCCCGTGCCTGCACGCCGGCAATCGCCGCCTGTGAGGCTTGCGAGTTGCTGCGGGACGCGAGGATGGCGATCGCAAGTGCGGCCATGGATTCCCAGCTGCTGCTTTGCGTTCCCGCGATGATGCGGGCCGTGTGGTGTTGGGTGACGTGGGCGATTTCGTGGCTCAGCACGGCCGCCAGTTCGGATTCGCTTTGTGTCGTGAGTAGCAAACCGACGTTAACACCGACATAGCCGCCCGGCATGGCGAAGGCGTTGACGTTGTAATCATTGAGTGCAAAAAACTCGAAACCGGATCCCGGCTCGCCGCTGTGCTCTACCAGTCGATAGCCGATCTGGTTCAGATAATCATTAACCTCGGCATCCTCGAGAAATTGCCGGCTGTTGCGGATTTGCAACATGCTTTGCCAGCCCAGCTGGCGTTCCTGCTGGGGGGTGAGCACGGTTTGCGAGACGTCACCCAGATCGGGCAGGCCTTCGGCGAGCAGTGCGGCCGGAAAGCTGAGCAGGAGCAGTAAGGTGAGTTTTTTCATGCGCCGTATGATAGTCGCTTTGGCCGATGGTTCACACCCGTGCGCAACAGTTCGTTACGAATTCTGCCGTCAGTCGGGTTTGCGCCGGATCAGGAAATGAAACTCGTTATCGTGTTGCGTTGATGCCAGCAGGGTGTTGCCGGTTTTGCCGCAAAAGTCGGCAAAGTCTTTGGGTGATCCGCCATCGGTCGCGATGACGCGGAGCACCTGGCCGACCGTCATGCCGGAGAGGGCTTTTTTGGCGCGCAGAATGGGCAGCGGGCATGCCAGCCGCCGCACGTCCAGTTCGACATCAAATGCCGTCATGCGATCGGCAGCCCGGCGTAAGCCCAAGCCGTGATGCCGCCTTGCAGGTTGAAGACGTTGCTGAAACCGTTACCGGCGGCAAAGGCTGCCGCTTGCGCCGAGCGTCCGCCCATCTGGCAATAGAAAACGGTGGCGCACTGCTTGTCCAATTCGCTGATTTTCAGCGGAATCAGGTGCAGCGGAATCGATTCGCCCTGGGGGATTTTTCCGCGCGCGACCTCGGCATCGGTGCGGACGTCGATGAGGCGAATGTTGTCTTGTTGCAGGCGCGCATGCAGTTCTTCTGCGCTGATATTTTTGAAATCGTACATACGTGTTCCTTGAGACGGGTGTTAGCCCAGCTTGTTGCGCTGGACGGTGAGTTGCTGCAGCGTGGCCTCAAAATCTTCGAGACGCTTGCGTTCCTGTTCGACCACGGCCGCCGGCGCGCGGGCGACGAAGCTTTCGTTGCCGAGTTTGGAGTGCGCTTTGGCAATTTCGTTCGATAGCCGGTTAATTTCCTTGTCCAGACGTTCACGCTCGGCGGCCACGTCGATTTCCACTTTGAGCATGAGTTTGAACGCGCCAACGATGGAGACCGGCGCATCGCCTTCGGGCAATTCGGCCACGATTTCGACGTCGCTGAGTTTGGCCAGCGCTTGCAGATAAGGCGCGAATTCGCCGAGCAGGGCGGCATCACCTGCCGCGATCAGCGGCACGCGTTGTGCCGGAGACAGGCTCATCTCGCTGCGCAGGCTGCGGCAGGCCGCGACCAGTTGTTGCAGGAGTTCGATCTGCGCGACGGCTGCTGAATCGATTTTGTGGGCGTCGGCTTGCGGATAGGCTTGCAGCATGATGCTGGCGCCGGATTTGCCGGCCAGCGGCGCAACGGATTGCCAGAGTTCTTCGGTGATGAACGGGATGATCGGATGGCCGAGGCGCAGGATGGTTTCGAGCACGCGCACCAGCGTCCGCCGCGTGGCGCGCTGCTGTGCCTCGTTGCCGTTGGCCATCTGCACCTTGGCGAGTTCCACATACCAGTCGCAGTAAGTGTCCCAGACAAGTTCGTAGACTGTCCGTGCGGCCATGTCGAAACGGTAATCGGCGAAGTGCGTGGCCATTTCTGTTTCGGCGTGCTGCAGGCGGCTGATCATCCAGCGGTCGGCGGCGGAGAATTCCAGCGGCAGACTGGCGTCCACGCCAACGTCTTTGCCGTCGCAATTCATCAGCACAAAACGGGTGGCGTTCCACAGTTTGTTGCAGAAGTTGCGGTAGCCCTCGCAGCGCTGCATGTCGAACTTGATGTCGCGTCCGGGCGAGGCGAGCGAGGCGAAGGTAAAGCGCAGCGCATCCGTGCCGAAAGCGGGAATGCCGTTAGGGAACTCCTTGCGTGTGCGTTTCTCGATTTTCTCCGCGTCCTTCGGGTTCATCAGGCCGCTGGTGCGCTTTTTCACCAGCGCGTCGAGATCGATGCCGTCGATGAGGTCGATCGGGTCGAGCACGTTGCCTTTGGACTTGGACATTTTCTGGCCTTCCGCATCGCGGATCAGGCCGTGTACGTACACGTCTTTGAAGGGAATCTTGCCGGTGATGTGTTTGGTCATCATCACCATGCGCGCGACCCAGAAGAAAATAATGTCGAAGCCGGTGACCAGTACGGAAGAGGGGAGATATTGCTGCACGAACGGGTTCTTTGCGTCCGTGTTCGCATCGCCGGTCCAGTCCAGTGTGGAGAAGGGCCACAGCGCCGACGAAAACCAGGTGTCGAGTACGTCGGCATCACGCATCAGCGGGCCGGCGTAGTCTTCTTTGTCTGCCAGCTTGCGCGCTTCGGCTTCGTCATGGGCGACGAACACTTCGCCGTTGACCCCATACCAGGCGGGGATCTGATGGCCCCACCAGAGCTGGCGCGAGATACACCAGTCCTGAATGTTGTTCAGCCACTGGTTGTAGGTGTTCACCCAGTTCTCCGGGTGGAACTTGATTTCGCCCGAGGCCACGCATTCCAGCGCCTGTTGGGTGATGCTCTTGCCGCCGTCGCCGGGCTTGCTCATCGCGACAAACCACTGGTCGGTCAGCATCGGTTCGATCACCACACCGGTGCGGTCGCCGCGCGGTACTTTGAGTTTGTGCTTGTCGGCCTTGACGAACAGGCCGGCGGTTTCGAGGTCGGCGACGATTTGCTTGCGCGCCGCGAAGCGGTCCATGCCGCGATATTGTTCCGGTGCGTGATCGTTGATTTTGCCGTCCAGCGTGAGCACGGAAATCATCGGCAGCTGATGGCGCTGGCCCACGGCGTAGTCGTTGAAATCGTGTGCCGGCGTGACCTTGACCACGCCGGTGCCGAATTCCTTGTCGACATATTCGTCGGCGATGACGGGAATCTCACGATCGCACAGCGGCAGTTTGACGCGGCTGCCGAGCAGATGTTTGTAACGATCATCCTCGGGATGCACCATGACGGCGACGTCGCCAAGCAAGGTTTCCGGGCGGGTTGTCGCCACCGTCAGAAAGCCGCTCCCGTCCGCCAGCGGATAGCGGATGTGATACATGAAACCGTCTTCTTCCTCCTGCACGACTTCGAGGTCGGAGACGGCGGTGTGCAATTTGGGATCCCAGTTCACCAGACGCTTGCCGCGATAAATCAGGCCTTCATTGTAGAGGCGAACAAACGTTTCGGTGACGGCTTTGGATAGCCCCTCGTCCATGGTGAAACGTTCGCGCGACCAGTCGGGCGAAGTGCCGAGACGGCGCATCTGTTGGGTGATGGTGCCACCGGAATACTCCTTCCATTCCCAGACTTTTTCGATGAATTTTTCGCGGCCGAGGTCGTGGCGCGACACGCCTTGTGCATCCAGCTGGCGCTCCACCACAATTTGTGTGGCGATGCCGGCGTGATCCGTGCCCGGTTGCCACAGGGTGTTGTCGCCCTTCATGCGATGGTAGCGGGTGAGCGCGTCCATCAGCGTCTGGTTGAAGCCGTGGCCCATGTGAAGCGTGCCGGTGACGTTGGGCGGCGGCAGCAGGATGCAGAAATTTTCTGGGGCGTTGGGGTTTAGCCCGGCTTTGAAATGGCCGGCGTTTTCCCATTCGGGATACCAGCGGGATTCGATGTTTTTGGGTTCAAAGCTTTTGGCGGGTTCCATGATGTCGAGCTCGGTGCTGCGGAAAAGGGGCGATTATAAATGAGACGGCGGCGGCAGTCGCGCGCCGTGTCAGTCCGATTGATTTTCGCGGGTCTCGCGCAGCCATTGCGGTAGTTCTTCGCGAATGCCGGCGAGGGTTTCCGCGATCACCGACTGCTGCAGTTGCCCGAATTTCGCCTCAAGTTTTGCGGCGATCAGCGGCTCCAGCCGTTCGGCAAGTTGTTGCAGTTCAATATCCGAAAGGCTGGCGGGTGCGGAGGTCATTCCGGTTTCGGGGACGCTGACGATTTCGGTCAGCGTGGGTAGCCCGTCATCGACAATGTCGGTCAGCAAGGGCAGATCGGCGGGGTCGATTTCCGGCGTCATGTGCGCAATTTCGTGAGATCGGTGTGGCTGAGTGCGTAGCCGCGGTCACGGTAAAACTTGAAACGTTCACGGCCGCGTTCGCTGTCTGCCGGGTCGGTGGAAATGATTTCTATAACCCGTTCAAAACGACTGAAAACAGGCACGCATTCGTCATGCAGGCTGATGAGCAGCTGGTGGTCGGGAAAGTTTGCCTGCCCATCGCCCAAAACAATGGGCATTTGCGCTGACTCCGCCTGATCGCTGCGGCAGTGGGGCAGAAAGCTTGTGGCCGGAAACTGCCAGAGCACTTTATCCAACGCGTCCAGCATTCCGGCTTCGGCGCTCAGCATGACGCGCATGCCATTCTGCATTGCCTTGTGGCTGAGCTGGCAGGCTGTCCTGACTTTGTCGGGCGAGCCGGTATAAAAGTCGACTCTGGTCACTGGGCGGCGCGGGAGATCAGGTATTGGGTCAGCAGCGGAACCGGCCGGCCGGTCGCGCCTTTGTCCTTGCCGGATTTCCATGCGGTACCGGCGATATCCAGATGTGCCCAGCGGTAAGCCTTGGTGAAGCGGGCAAGGAAACAGGCAGCTGTGATGCTGCCGCCGGCACGTCCGCCGATATTTTGCATGTCGGCAAAATTGCTTTCGAGTTGCGGTTGGTAATCGTCCCAGAGCGGCATTTGCCAGGCTTTGTCGTGTGTGAAGTTGGCGGCAGCAAGCAGGTCCTGCGCGAGGGCGTCCTGATTGCTGTAAAGTCCCGAGGCGACATTTCCCAGTGCGATCACGCAAGCGCCAGTTAGCGTGGCGATATCGATCACGGTGTCCGGTTTGAATTTTGCCGAAAAAGTCAGGGCATCGCAGAGAATCAGTCGGCCTTCGGCATCGGTATTGAGCACTTCAATTGTTTGGCCGGACATCGAGGTGACGATGTCGCCCGGCTTGGTGGCGCTGCCGGAGGGCAGATTCTCACAGCTGGGAATGACGCCAACGACGTTGAGTTTCAGGCCCATTTCCGCGATGGCCTGTATCGTGCCGAGCACGCTGGCTGCGCCGCTCATGTCGTATTTCATTTCATCCATTTCGGCGCCGGGTTTCAGCGAGACACCGCCGGAATCGAAGGTGATCCCTTTGCCGACTAGGACCACCGGCTTTTGTGATTTTTCGGCGCCCTGATATTCAAGCGAGATCAGTTTTGCCGGCTGCTCGGTGCCTTTGGTGACCGACAGGAAAGCGCCCATGCCGAGTTTGCGCATGTGGCTTTCTTCCAATACCGTGGTTTTGATTGTTTTATGCGTCTTGCCGAGCGCCAGCGCACGGGCGGCCAGATAGGTCGGGGTGCAGATGTTGCCCGGCAGATCGCCGAGTTCGCGGCACAGGTCCACGCCGGTCGCGATCGCCGCCGCCTGGGTGACCGCACGCTGCATGGCCACGCCGGGTTTTCCGGCGGTGATGAGCGTTATTTTTTTCAGCGTGCCGGGGGTGGCGGGTTTGCTCTTGAGCTGGTCCGGCCGATAAGCCGATTCCGAGATCGAGAGAATGCAGTGACGGATTTTCCATTCCTCACTGCATTCCGGTACCTCGATGTCCTGCAGGCAAACGGCGGCATCCTTGGAAACCGTTTGTTGCAGGGCGCGGGACATGGCTTTCAGTGCTTCCAGATAGGATTTCGCGCTTATTTCGGCCTGCTTGCCGAGACCGATCAGTAAGACACGTTCTGCGCTGATCCCTTCCATCTGGGGCACCATCAGGGTTGTCGCATTCTTGCCGGTCATGTCGCCCCGGGCGATAAGGTCACTGAGGCGGTGTCCGGCTGCACGGTCGAGTTGCTGACCCTGTTCCGAGAGCTTGCCGTTTTCAAAAACGCCGATGACACAGCAACCGCTGCGCAGTTTGTCCGGACTACCCTGTTTTATGCTAAATTCCACGCGTTTCCCCTTGTCTTGTTCCGATTCGATGCCGATGCCGGATTATCCGCAATCTTTTCCCCTAAAGTCAAAATCCCCGCGCGGCGGGCATTTTCAGCGTGCTTTGCAAGGCGAATTCGTCGGCAACGGCATCCTAGTTTTTTCCGTACTGGTTGGCATTGTAGTGGTTACCCAGCTGATCCGCCTGCTATCCGATGCGGTGACCGGCGCGATTCCTGTGGACGGGGTGCTGGCGCTGCTGGGTTTCGGGGCGCTGAATTATCTGCCGGTGCTGCTTTCGATTAGCCTGTTTATTTCAGTTTTGATGACCATTTCTCGCGCCTACCGGGACAGTGAGATGGTGGTTTGGTTTAGCGCCGGGGTGAGTTTGACGCGATGGATTCGCGCCGTGATGGCGTTTGCCTTGCCGGCGGTCGGATTCATTGCGCTTCTGAGTCTGGTGCTGTCACCCTGGGCCTTGCAGAAGGCCGATGAGCTCAAAAAACAGTTCGAAACCCGCGATGATGTCAGCGCGGCAATTCCTGGAACGTTCCGGGAATCCCGTCAGGCTGACCGCGTTTATTTTGTCGAGAATCTGTCGCCGGGTACGGCGCAGGTCAAAAACATATTCGTGCAGTCCATGCAGAATGGAAAGCAGGGAACGATGGTGGCCCGTGAAGGCGTGCAGGAAACGATGCCCAATGGTGACCGCTTTCTGGTGCTTCTGAACGGTACGCGTTATGAGGGAACGCCGGGGCAGCTGGATTACAACATCATTGAATTCGACCGCTATGGTGTCCGCATCGATAGCGCAACTCCCAAGGAGGCGACCCCCTGGATGCGTACCATGTCGTCGCTGGCGCTGTGGCGTAATCCTACGCCGCTGAATCTGGCCGAGCTGGAGTGGCGCGTTGGATTGCCCATCAGTGCTGCCGTGCTGGCTTTGCTGGCGATTCCTCTGGGCTATGTGAATCCGCGTGCGGGACGCTCGCTGAATATCATTTTGGCGATTGTCTTGTATATGCTCTACAACAACATGATCAGTGTGACCAATGCCTGGGTCGGTCAGGGCAAGCTCTCCCCCGGTATTGGGCTGTGGGGGATACATGTGCTGATGCTGGGGGTGACGGCAATGATGTTTTATCGCCGCATGAATTTGTCCTGGTGGTTCGGAGTGAGCAAACGATGAACCTGCTGACGCGTTATCTGGGCCGGGAAATTTATACCAGTGTTGCCTTGGTGTTCGTGGCGCTAATCATGCTGTTCGCCTTTCTCGACCTGATTCACGAACTGAACGTTGTGGGCGTTGGCCAGTATCATCTGGGCTATGTCATGTTGTTCGTCGTGTTGACGATTCCCGGGCATGTCAGCGAGCTGTTTCCGGTGGCCGTGTTGGTGGGAACCGTGCTGGCGCTGGTGCAACTGGCGGCCAATTCCGAGCTGACCATATTTCGGGCTTCCGGCGCCTCGCTGTGGCAGATGCTGGGCGCCTTGTTCAAACTGGCTGTGCCGTTGTTGGTTATCAGTTTTCTGATCAGCGAATTTGTTGCGCCGCCGAGCGAGCGCCTGGCGCAGCAGCTGCGTTTAAAGGCGCAAAATGCCCAGGTTTCGCTGAAGGAATTTCGTTCCGGAGTTTGGGTTAAGGATGGGCAAAGTTTTGTGAATGTCCGAAATGTGCTACCGGATACCAGCTTGTCGAACATTTCGATTTACCGCTTTGACGATCGCTATCACCTGCAGTCGATCACGAGTGCACGGCATGCGACGTATCAAAAATCCGGCCACTGGCAGTTGCAGGAAGTCAGTGAGACGCGTTTTGAGACCCAGGGAACTTCGATTGTGCACACGCCGCAACAGGAATGGCGCTCCGCGCTGAATCCGGGGATTCTGAGTGTGTTGCTGGTCGTGCCCGAGCAGATGTCGGCTTATGATTTGTATCAGTACGTCGAACACCTGAAGGACAACCGTCAAAAAAGCGGACGCTATGAAATTGCGATGTGGAACAAGCTGGTTTATCCAATGGCAATTTTCGTGATGATGCTATTGGCGTTGCCCTTTGCGGCCTACCATCGCCGCGCCGGAGGTGTCAGCATGATGATTTTTGCCGGCATCATGCTGGGTCTGGTGTTCCATTTTGTGGGAAGGCTTTTTGCCAATCTGGGCGCGCTGAACGACTGGTCGCCATTTCTCAGCGCAACCGCGATAACGGGGCTGTTTTTAGTGCTGGGTTCGCTGATGTTATGGCAGACCGAGCGGCGCTGATTATTGCTTTTCCTGCTCGCGAACCATTTTTCTGACCTGCTCCTGTTTCTCTTCCGGTACCCGGCTGAACGCCCGGTATTTGTCCCGTGCCGCCTGACGTTGGGCGGGTGTTAAACGGCTCCATGTTTCGAGCCGATTTCTGAAGCGCATCTTTTCTTCCGGTGTTAGTTCAGGGTAGTGGCGGGCCAAATCCACGAAATTGCGTTGCTGCGCCTCATCCAGTTGTGGCCACTCATCTTTGAGAGACTGCAAGGCGGTCTGTTCTGCAGGCTTGAGTTTTTGCCAGGGGATAGTTGCGGCCAAGGTGCAAACGGGCAGCCACAATAATCCAGCGAATAAAAAGCATACGCATAATTTTTTCATCAAGAAATCAGTCGCCTAGTAGTGATGCGGGTCAACAAAAACTTCCATGGGCATGTCGTCGGTGAGGATGGCGATGTCTATGTGAGCGGGGTCGTGACCCTTCTCGTGTTGCCAGAAAGTCAGTGAGCCTATGCCAAGTACCAGCAAGAGTGGCAGGGTGGCTATCAGGTGGGGGTGATGTGCGGCAAAGGCCCAGCGCAGCGAGAGTACGCCGATGCCGGACCAGAGTGCAGATTTGCTGCGCTGATGTTGCAGCGCGCGCTGACGGCCGGTATGAAGTGCCTCAATGACTCGGGGTTCCAGTCGCTCAAGGCCGGAATCAAGCAGGCGAGTTATTCTTTTTGCCTGAATTTTTTCGTCGGTGTTTTGCAGCTTCATGTCAGTGTGATCCCTTTTGATTTCAGTGTATGTGCCAGCGCCTGTACGGCGCGTGAGCAATGGGTTTTGACGCTACCTTCGGTACACCCCATGGCCAGTGCTGTTTCCGCGGTATCGTAGCCTTCCCAGTAACGCAACAGAAAAGCTTCGCGTTGACGCGCGGGAAGGCGGGAGATGGCGGATTCAATCGCATCAATTGTTTGATTTTGTTCAATGATCCTTTCGGGTGTTTCGGGGGAGTTTTCACCGCTCTCAAGATGTTCGAGCGGATCGCTGTCGTCGTCCTGTTCGCTGCCCGGCTTCAGCGCAGAAAACAGGGTTACCCAAGTCTGCCGGACTTTTTGTCGCCGATAATGGTCGCGGATTGTGTTCTGCAAAATACGCTGAAACAGCAGCGGCAGCTCCTCCGGGGGCTTGTTCCCGTATTTCTCGGCGAGCTTGATCATGGCATCCTGCACGATGTCCAGCGCTACATGTTCGTCACGGACGGCAAACAGCGCCTGCTTGTAGGCACGGCGCTCCACCTCGCTGAGGAATCGGGACAATTCGGCTGAATAATTCAGTTGAGCGCTCCATGAAATTTGCCGGAATCTTACCAAATTGCGCTTGTTTTGCTATTTTTTCCCTGAAAAGCCTGCGGCAAAGGTTGACCAAAAAGCTGTCAGCCATTATCTTACACGGCTCTTTTTGGCATAAAACTCAGGGTGTTTGTGATGGAATTGACCGGTGCGGAAATCGTTGTCCGCTGCCTGCAGGAAGAGCAGGTCGAATATGTGTTCGGTTATCCGGGCGGCGCGGTGCTTTTTATTTACGATGAGCTGTTCAAGCAGGACAAGGTTAAACACGTCCTGGTTCGTCACGAGCAGGGGGCGGTGCATGCGGCTGACGGTTACGCACGCTCTTCGGAAAAGGTTGGCGTTGCGCTGGTGACTTCCGGTCCGGGGCTGACCAATGCGGTGACGGGCATTGCTACCGCCTACATGGACTCCATTCCGATGGTGGTGATCAGCGGACAAGTGCCAACCTCCGTGATCGGTGAAGACGCTTTTCAGGAAGTTGATGCCGTCGGGATCACCCGCCCCTGCGTTAAACACAATTTCCTGGTCAAAGATCCCGGGGATATCGCGTCGACCATCAAGAAAGCCTTCTACCTTGCGCGCACGGGACGTCCAGGCCCGGTGCTGGTTGATATTCCCAAGGATGTGTCCAATCAAAAGGCGATTTTCGAATATCCGACTGAAGTCAGTATTCGTTCCTATTCCACACCCGGCAAAGGTGACAGTACGGCAATTCGCCATGCCGCACAGATGCTGCTGGAAGCCAAGCGCCCGGTGGTTTATGCCGGTGGCGGTGTCATTCTTTCCAACGCCGCCACAGAGCTGACGGCGCTGGTTAAATTGTTAGGTTTGCCTTGCACTAACACGCTTATGGGGCTGGGCGGTTATCCCGGTACCGATGAACTGTCGCTCGGAATGTTGGGCATGCACGGCACTTACGAGGCCAATATGGCCATGCAACATTGCGATGTCCTGCTGGCAATCGGGGCGCGGTTCGACGACCGTGTGATCGGTAATGTCGATCACTTTGCCCAGGTGCCGCGCAAAATTATTCATCTCGATATCGATCCTTCCTCGATCGCCAAGCGCGTCAAAGTGGATTTGCCGATCGTCGGTGATGTGAAGCTGGTGTTGGCCGAGTTGCTGGACGTGCTGCGTAGCAGCAAGCAGAAACCCGATGCGACGGTGTTGGCGGACTGGTGGCGGGAAATTGAAGGCTGGAGAACCCGTGGCGGGCGTCTCGCCTACCGCAATTCCGACGAAATCATCAAACCCCAGTATGTGATCGAAAAGCTTTATGAGATCACAGGGGGCGATGCCATCATCACCTCCGATGTCGGTCAGCACCAGATGTGGGCGGCCCAGTATTACAAATTCGACAAACCCCGGCGCTGGATTAATTCCGGTGGTTTGGGCACGATGGGTTTCGGTTTGCCGGCCGCCATGGGGGCGCAACTGATCAATCCGGACGCCACCGTGGCCTGCGTAACCGGCGAGGGCAGTATTCAGATGAACATTCAGGAGCTTTCGACCTGCAAACAGTTCCGTCTGCCGATCAAGGTGGTCGCGCTGAACAACCGTTATCTGGGCATGGTGCGCCAGTGGCAAGAGTTCTTCCATGGCAACCGTTATTCCGAGTCCTACATGGATGCCTTGCCCGATTTTGTGAAGCTGGCGGAAGCCTACGGCCATATTGGCATGCGTATCGACAAGCCATCCGATGTCGAACCGGCACTGCGTGAAGCTTTCGCGCGCAAGGACGATCTGGTCTTCATGGATTTTCGTACCGACTCCACCGAAAATGTGTTCCCGATGGTGCCGGGCGGCAAGGGGCTTTCGGAAGTCATCCTGTCGGAGGATCTGTGATGAGACACATTATTTCCCTGTTGATGGTGAACGAGGCGGGTGCTTTGTCGCGCGTCGCCGGACTGTTTTCCGCGCGCGGCTATAACATCGAGTCGCTGACGGTTGCGCCGACAGAAGACCTGACGCTATCGCGAATGACCATTGTAACCAGCGGTTCGGATGCGGTGATTGAGCAGATCAATAAGCAGCTGAATAAACTGGTGGATGTGATTGCTGTTTTGGATCTGAGCGAGGGCGATCATCTGGAACGCGAGCTAATGCTCATCAAACTTAAGGCCGAGGGCGAAGATCGCGAAGAGCTCAAGCGTATGGCTGATATTTTCCGTGGTCGTATCATCGATGTTTCCGGCACGAGCTATACCGTGGAGCTGACGGGTTCTCGGGCCAAGCTCGATAATTTTATTGCCGCGATCAGCAGTGACCTGATCCTCGAAACCGTGCGCACCGGCGCCTCGGGCATCGGACGTGGCGAACGTATTCTGAAAATCTGATTTTTAACCAAGAGGGCAACATGAAAGTTTATTACGACAAAGACGCAGATCTCTCCCTGATCAAAGGCAAGCAAGTAACCATCGTAGGTTACGGTTCACAGGGCCATGCGCATGCGCAAAACCTGAAGGACTCCGGCGTGAACGTAACCGTCGCGCTGCGCCGTGGCGGTGCTTCCTGGGCCAAGGCCGAAGCTGCCGGTCACAAGGTTGTCGAGATTGCCGATGCCGTGAAGGGCGCCGATTTGGTGATGATCCTGCTGCCGGACGAGACAATGCCGCAGGTCTACCATGCCGATATCGCGAAGAATCTGAAAGCGGGGGCAGCGCTGGCTTTCGCACACGGCTTTAACATCCATTACAACCAGATCGTGCCGCCGGCTGATGTCGACGTGATCATGGTTGCGCCCAAAGGCCCCGGCCACACCGTGCGATCCGAATACCTGAAGGGCGGCGGCGTGCCGACGCTGATCGCGGTTTATCAGGACACCACCGGCAAGGCTAAAGATGTTGCATTGTCGTATGCGGCTGCAAATGGCGGCACCAAGGGTGGCGTGATCGAGACCAACTTCCGTGAAGAGACCGAGACCGATCTGTTCGGCGAACAGGCTGTGTTGTGCGGCGGCGCTGTGGAACTGGTGAAGGCCGGTTTCGAGACGCTGACCGAAGCCGGTTACGCGCCCGAGATGGCTTACTTCGAGTGTCTGCACGAACTGAAGCTGATCGTCGACCTGATGTACGAAGGCGGTATCGCCAACATGAACTACTCCATCTCCAACAACGCGGAGTATGGTGAGTATGTGACCGGTAACCGTGTGATCGCCGATCAGGCACGTGCCGCGATGAAGGAATGTCTGGCCAATATCCAGAACGGTTCCTACGCCAAGCAGTTCATTCTGGAAGGTCGTACCAACTATCCGGAAATGACCGCACGCCGTCGGCTGAACGCAGAGCATCCGATCGAAGTCGTCGGTGGCAAGCTGCGCGCCATGATGCCGTGGATCGGCAAGAACAAGCTGGTCGACCAATCCAAGAACTAATTACGACATTAAGGGGAGGGCGGGTCCGTAGTTCAACCGCTCCTTCTCCTTTTATCTCTCTTCCTTCCCCATTATGAAAAATTATCCCCATCCCATCATCGCCAGGGAAGGTTGGCCATTTCTGGCCATTTCGATTGCCGTGGCAGTGCTGGCGTCGACTTTCGTTCCCGGTTTTCTGTCCTTCCTCGCCTGGCTGGTCGCGGTTTTCGTGCTGCAGTTTTTCCGTGATCCGCCGCGCGATATTCCGCAGGGCGATAATCTGGTGCTGTCACCGGCGGACGGGCGCGTTATCAAGGTCGAGCGTACGCAGGATCCCTATGCTCAGCGCGAGGCGATTTTGGTGAGTGTGTTCATGAATGTCTTCAACGTGCATTCCAACCGCAGTCCGGTTGATGGGAAGATTCAGCAGGTCAGTTATTTTCCGGGTAAGTTCGTCAATGCTGATCTGGACAAGGCGTCTTTGGAAAATGAACGCAACGCGATCGTTCTGAAAACGCCTCGGGATCAGACGGTGACATTCGTGCAGGTTGCAGGCCTCATTGCACGGCGCATCCTGTGCTACGTCAAAGCCGGCGACCTGCTATCGCGCGGACAACGTTATGGTTTTATTCGCTTCGGTTCCCGCGTGGATGTGTATTTGCCGCTTGATGCCAATGTGAAGGTCAGTATCGGGGAGAAGGTTTCCGCGTCTTCGACCGTTCTGGCGGTGTTGGCGTAAAGCTGATAGCCTAGCGACATGGATCAGGAAGCCCACAAAAATCTGAATTTGCGCCGCCGCGGTATTTATCTGCTGCCGAATCTGTTTACGACGGCAGCGTTGTTCGCGGGCTTTTATGCCATTGTGCAATCCATGAATGGCCGTTTCGAATTTGCAGCAGTGGCCATTTTTATTGCGATGGTATTCGATGGGCTTGATGGGCGGGTTGCGCGTCTGACACACACACAGAGTGAATTCGGCGCCGAGTATGACAGTCTCTCCGATATGGTGTCTTTTGGTGTTGCCCCCGCGCTGATTATTTATGAGTGGGCGCTGAAGGGGCTGGGTAAGGTTGGCTGGTTTGCCGCTTTTATTTATTGTGCGGCTACCGCCTTGCGACTGGCGCGTTTCAACACCAATATCGATATCGTCGACAAACGCTATTTTCAGGGTTTGCCGAGTCCGGCGGCGGCGGCTTTGATTGCCGGCTTTGTGTGGGTTATGCTGGATTACGGTTTCAAGGGGGCTGAGCTGAGCTGGATGGCGGCGGCACTGACCGCGTTTGCGGGTCTGAGCATGGTCAGCAACTTGCCGTTCTACAGCTTCAAGGATTTCAACATGCGCAAGAGCGTGCCCTTTGTGGCCATTTTTCTGATGGCGCTGTTTTTTATCCTGATCTCCAGCTATCCTCCCGGCGTGCTGTTTTTGTTGTTCCTCGCCTATACATTGTCCGGTTATGTCATGTGGTTTATTCGCCGCCGTGCCAAGCCGGTTGCGTGAGTTTGCAAAGCTGGTAATATTCGCACATGCATTTTTCTACGCACATCGCCAAGTTGCATTCCACCTTCAGTCTGTTCGCAGCGCTGCTGCTGCGCCCCGCGCGCTAATTTCTATCTCCCCCCCATAGTTTTACCAGTCGCGGATGCCTACGAGATCCGCAGCTTATTGATATTTGTATGGAGCTCATCATGAAGGATAAGTTGATCATATTTGATACCACGTTGCGCGATGGCGAGCAGAGCCCGGGCGCGGCCATGACCAAGGAAGAAAAATTGCGCATAGCACGCCAGCTTGAAAAACTGGGCGTGAATGTTATTGAGGCCGGCTTTGCGGCGGCCAGCCCCGGGGACTTTGATGCGGTCAAGTCAATCGCCGAAGTCGTCAAAAATTCCACGGTATGTTCACTCGCGCGCGCCAGCGAGAACGATGTCCGGCGTGCCGGAGAGGCAATCACTCCGGCCAAGTCCGGTCGTATTCATACTTTTATCGCGACCAGCCCGATCCATATGCAGCACAAGTTGCGTATGACGGAGGATCAGGTTGTGGAACGTGCCGTGCAGGCGGTGAAGTGGGCGCTGGAATATACCGACGATGTTGAGTTTTCGGCCGAAGATGCTGTGCGCTCCGAAATGGATTTCCTTGTTCGTGTTTTTGATGCCGTGATTCAGGCAGGTGCGAAGACCATTAACGTGCCGGACACGGTGGGCTATAGCATTCCCGCATTGTGGGGGGATCGTTTCAAACAACTCATCGAACGTGTGCCCGGCAGCGACCAGGTGATTTGGTCTACCCATTGCCACAATGACCTCGGCATGGCCTCCGCCAATTCGCTGGCGGCGGTGATGAATGGTGCGCGCCAGGTCGAATGCACAATCAACGGCTTGGGTGAGCGCGCAGGTAATGCCGCGCTCGAGGAAATCGTTATGGCAATCAAAACACGCCAGGACGTCTTCAACTGCGATACCCGTATCGATACAACCCAGATCGTACCCACTTCCAAGCTGGTCTCCAGCATCACGGGCTATCCGGTCCAACCCAACAAGGCGATTGTCGGGGCCAATGCCTTTGCCCACGAATCCGGGATCCATCAGGATGGTGTGCTCAAACATCGTGAAACTTATGAAATTATGCGTGCCGAAGATGTGGGCTGGAATGCCAACCGCCTGACGTTGGGTAAATTGTCCGGACGCAATGCGTTCCGTACCCGGCTTCAGGAGCTCGGCGTCGTGCTGGAGAATGAGGATGCCCTGAATGCGGCTTTCGCACGCTTCAAGGAGTTGGCCGATCGCAAAAGCGAAATTTTCGACGAAGATATTCAGGCGCTGGTCAACGAGGAAAGCATCTCCAACGTTCTCGAACACTACCAGCTGCTCTCCATGCGTGCGCACAGTGAAACCGGGGTGTTGCCCAAAGCGAAGGTCGTTGTGAATATTGGTAATGTGCCGCACGAGGCCGAAATGCAGGGCGGTGGTCCGGTGGATGCCACCTTCAAGGCGATCGAGGAGGTGGTACGCAGTGGTGCCGAGTTGTTGCTGTATTCGGTGAATAACATTACCAGCGGCACCGATGCTCAGGGCGAGGTGACTGTACGCTTGTCCAAAGGTGGACGGGTGGTCAACGGGCAGGGGGCTGATACCGATATTGTTGTCGCTTCCGCCAAGGCTTATTTGAATGCTCTCAATAAGTTGCATGGAAAGCTGGAAAGGACGCACCCGCAGGTTTGAACTTTAATTCCGAAGGTGGGTCTGTAGCAGCGGTGTGCTTATGAGTACACCGAATTTGACAAACATACTGGAGGTTGTTGTGAAGAAAATTCTGTTGGGTAGCGCACTTTTGTTGGTTTCGTTCGCCGCCAATGCCGGCTGGGGCGAATGTTCACTTATCCCGCATTCTCAGTGTCCGCATGCAAAGCTGTCCGGCAAGAACGCGGTGGGCGCGAATATGCGCGAGGCTCAATTGGTCGAGGGTGATTTGTCCAAGTCCGATTTTTCAAAGGCCAATCTTAAGGATGCGAACATCTATCACGGCAACCTGTCGGGCGGCAATTTTACCGAAGCGGACATGAGCGGCGTCGCGCTTTATAACGCCGATCTAACCGGCGCCAATTTGACCGGCGCCAATTTGACCGGCGCGAAACTCAAGGGCGCGAACCTCAGTGGGGCAAACCTGACCGACGCGAATCTGACAGATGCCGAGATCGAGAACGCGAAGTTTGTGAAAGCTACATTCTGTCGCACGACCATGCCGAATGGCATCGTGAACAGCGGCCCCAACTGTGCGGCGGCCAAGCCAGGCAATCACGCTGCTGCAGGGGCAAATACAAGATCAAATTCGGAGAATTTGCAGGAATTGGAAGCCCTTGGTCGTCTGAGAGATAAAGGCATTCTCACTGAGCAGGAATTTCAGGAAAAGAAAAAGAAAATTCTTGACACGATGTAACCCTGTATCAGACTTTCACAGAAAGGCACGCCCAAGCGTGCCTTTTTAATTTTATGGAATGTTTTTCTCAGCCAGCTGATGGAGCATGTCCATTACGGACTGGGCATTCGGTGCCAGGCTGGGGAAATTCAACCGCAACATTTTTTGATCCGCTATTACTGTTGCGCCATCACAGTCAATATCTAGCGTCCGCCAGTGTCGGGGCGATATGCCTTGTCGCTGAATGCAAGCTTTGATTAGGTCCGGGAATTCCGCATTGATGCGCGCCAGCAGATTTTCGGTTTCCAGTGCCAATGGCGAAGGAGCCGCACAAAAGTGACTGTTGATCCAGCGTGCCTGACCGAAACCGGCGACATGGCGAACGGCCTGGGGCACGATGCGGAAGAACGAGAAGTCGCCGAGTTCGAACAGTTGTGCATTCTCTGGGAAGTGGCGCAGCCAGCGTTTCTCATAGGGTTCGCGTCCGTCGAGCGGATGTGCCTCGCCGACCACGGTCAGTCGTCCCTGTGTCTGGATGTGCGGATCGTTCTGATCATGGGTGAGGAGGCTGACGCGCGGGTTCTGCAACAGGTTTTTCGTATGTTCCGCTAGTCCTGAGATGAACAGCAATACGCTGCCGTCATAATCGGCGAGATAAGGTGCGATAGAGCCGAACGGGTGGCCGTTGAAGCGCTTTGACAGCGTGGACAACACACCGTAGCGGTGGGCGCGTAGCAGGCAGCGTGCTTCGCGAGCATGACTCATGTGATCATACCGCGAGCTTCAGCGCGGTTTTTGCCAGACGTCTGCCCAGAGCCAGGCACAGTTTTTTTTCAGATTCGCTGATGGGAAGATCATTGCCCAGCCCTGCAAGATGACTGGCACCGTAAGGTGTACCGCCACCCGCGGTGGTTGCGAGCTCGGGTTCCGAGTAAGGTAATCCCACAATCACCATGCCATGGTGCAATAGCGGGATCATCATCGAGAGCAGCGTGCTTTCCTGACCGCCGTGCATGCTGCTGCTGGAAGTGAAGAGGGCGGCCGGTTTATCCACCAGCGCATGTTTCATCCACAAGCTGCTGGTGCCGTCCCAGAAATATTTCATTGCGGCAGGCATGTTGCCAAAGCGTGTGGGGCTGCCCATCACCAAGCCTATACATTCTTCAAGATCGCACAGCTCGGCATAGGGGGCGCCCTGTTCAGGGATGCCCGGTGCTGTCGCTTCGCAAGTGGCGGAAACTTTGGGGACCGTACGCAGCCGCGCGCGCATGCCTGGTACTTGCTCCACACCACGTGCCACCAATTGCGCCATCTGCTTGGTGGCACCGTGCTGGCTGTAGTACAGCACCAGAATTTCAGGGTCGGTTATCATGCGTGCATTATTCGATAAATGAGCAAACCATGCAAAAGAATTGGCGTGACTTACTGGCTTTTGTGCGATTGCTTGCGGCCCGGTTCAAAGAGGATCGCTGTCCCCAAGTGGCGGCCAGTCTGACGTTTACCACGCTCTTGTCCCTAGTGCCTCTGGTAACGATTGCACTGACAATTTTTTCGGCCTTCCCTGTGTTTGAAGAATTCTCCATCCAGATCAAGATTTTTCTGCTGATGAATCTTGTGCCGGATATGGCAGGGAAAATTATTACCGATTACATGATGCAATTTACCAACAGCGCCATGCAGCTGACTGCGATCGGCATTGTCTTTCTGGGCGTGACGGCGATGATGTTATTGCAGACGATAGAGCAAACATTTAACGTCATTTGGCGGGTCAAGCGGCCTAGGCCTGTTATCAAGCGCTTCGTGGCCTATTGGGCGGTGATCACCCTGGCGCCACTGTTACTTGGCGGTAGTATTGCGCTGACTTCCTGGCTGGCTGGAATGTCGGCAGGTTATGTTGAACATGTTCCCTTCGTGGGGGAGGGCGTGTTGAAGTTGCTGCCGGTGGCGCTGACATGGGCCGCTTTTACATTGCTTTTCCGGCTGGTGCCAAACCGCTTTGTTCCGCTGAAACACGCGCTTGCCGGGGCATTGCTGGCGGCGATTCTGTTTGCTTTGATGAACTGGATTTTTGCGTTCTATGTCAGTCATTTCCCGACTTATCGCCTAGTCTATGGAGCGTTTGCCAGTCTGCCGGTATTTCTGATGTGGATTTATTTTTCCTGGCTGGCCATTCTGACCGGTGCGCTGATTACGGCGTCTTTTTCCTACTGGCATACTTCATCTTCTGCCCAACGTTCGGCGGCCTTGAGATTGCTCGATGTGTTCCACATACTGCATGCACTGGTAAAAGCACAGCGTCTGGGCGGACGGAGCAGTCTGCCCGAGTTGTCGCGAACGTTAAGATTATCTTACGACCGTATTGAATCTGTCGTCGCAACGCTCGCTGAGGCCGGGCTGGTCGAGCAGACCCGTCAGGGTGGCTGGGTATTGCTGCGTGCGGCGCAGCAAATTAAAGCAGCTGAGATTTTACGGATTTTTGTTTTGAACAGGGATGATCTGCAGTCAGTTCCGCAGTCTGCGGACGGTATTGCAAACTGGCTAGCCGATCGTGCCGATCGCTTGGCTGGAGATGAATCCATGACACTGGATATGCTGTTCCCGGGAAAAAGTGATTGATGCGCTTGCCTTGTAGCGGTTGATTGAGGTCTAATCCCAGCCGTTTTGTTTAGTGGGAGTAACTGATATGGGTTTGCTGGAAAAGTTGTTCGAAGGTGCGTTGTGGAACAGTCGCTTCATGATTTTGACTGCGGTGATCGGAAGTTTGCTCGCTGGGGTTGCGATTTTTTATATGGCGACCGTCGATGTGGTTGAGGTTTTCAAACATGCCATGCATTACGCCGACAGTAGTCTGACGGCGGAAGCGCGCAAGGCGCTGCACGACTCCACGGTTTCCCATATTGTTGAGGTTGTTGATGGTTATTTGCTGGCAACCGTCATGCTGATTTTTTCTCTCGGTTTGTACGAGCTGTTCATCAGCGATATCGACCAGGCACACGGTAGTCGTTCTTCCAGCAAGATTCTGGTGATCAATAACCTGGATGACCTAAAATCCAGGTTGGCCAAAGTCATTTTGATGATCATGATTGTGACGTTATTCGAGGAAGCATTGAATATGAACCTTGAGACGCCGCTGGATCTGGTTTACCTCGGTGCCAGCATTGCGCTGATTGCCGTTGCGCTGTATTTCACCCATGCGTCTGACGGTGCCCATCCGGAAAGCGTCACCCACAACCCAAGGGATAAGGGCGCGCACTGAAGTTTTTGTCACGCAGCAGCCCGGTAAAGTCGTTTAACCGGGCGGTGTCGCTATAGTGGCAGTCGATTGCAGGGGCGCGCGCCAATGTTGCCAGGAGGCGCGTACCCGGTTGGGATACTCCGGCTTGCCCAGGCTCCCGTTGTAACGTCCCAGCGCGCGGAACAGGTCGCCCCGCTCAATGTCCAGGTAGTGGCGAAGGATGGTGCAGCCGTAGCGCAAATTCATACGCAGGTGAAAAAGATTGTGTTGCGGGGTACCAATCAGGCGCGTCCAGAACGGCATGACCTGCATGTAGCCTCGGGCGCCGACCTTTGAGACGGCATATTTCCGAAAGCCGCTTTCCACCTCGATCAATCCCAGAACCATCTGCGGATCCAGCCCAGCCCGGCGGGCTTCGTAGTGAACGGCATTCAGAAAATCCATACGCTGATCCCTGTCCGGAATGCGTTTTTCAAGTCGGCGGGACATTGCAGTCAGCCAGACTGCGGCTTCCTGCGGGCTTGAAAATGCTTGTTGATCCGGTGCCTGGTCCGCAACGCTGTGCTGCAATGCCGCTTGTACGCTGGCCGCGAGGGCTTCTTCCTTTTGGGCGCCCGCCTGGACGATCGCCGGAAAGAGGGTGCAGTAGAGTGTTAGGGTCGCGGCCAGCCCCGGATTCATAATTTTTCGCGGATGAATCGCTCAATGTCGGCAACCGGCACACGCTGTGCTTCTGAATCCTGGCGCGCCTGATATTCGACCTGATCTTCTTTCAGTCCTCGGTCGCCGATCACAATTCGATGCGGGATGCCGATCAGTTCGAGATCGGCGAACATGACGCCGGGACGTTCATCGCGGTCGTCCAGCAAAACCTCTATGCCGGCAGCGGTCAGGCTGTCGTAAAGTTTTTCCGCCATTTCGCGGACGGCTGGGCTCTTTTTGTAGCCAATCGGGGCGATGGCGACTTGAAAGGGTGCCATGGCCGCAGGCAACGCAATGCCGCGCGCATCGAAATTTTGTTCGATCGCGGCCGCGACAATGCGGGAAACACCAATTCCGTAGCAACCCATTTCCATGACTTGTGATTTCCCTTCCTCATCCAGGAAGGTCGCCTCCATAGCGGCGGAGTATTTGGTGCGTAGCTGAAAAATATGCCCAACCTCGATGCCGCGGCACAATTCCAGTGAGCCTTTGCCATCCGGCGACGGATCGCCGGCAATGACGTTACGGATGTCGGCCACAAGATCGGGCTCGGGCAAATCGCGGCCCCAGTTGATGCCGGCCGTGTGGAATTTGGGTTCGTTGCTGCCGGCGACAAAATCGTTCATCCCGGCCACGGTATGGTCGGCGATGAGGCGGGTTTTGCTGCGGTCGATGCCAACCGGGCCGAGAAATCCCGGCGGGCAATTGAAGAATGCACGGATCTCATCCTCACGCGCGAAGCGGAAATCATGCATGCCGGGCAGTTTGGAAAGTTTGATTTCGTTCAGGCTGTGGTCGCCACGCAGCAACAGAACGACCAGTTGATCTTGCGCGATGACAGCCAGAAGTTTGACGGTGCGCTGCAGGGGGATACTCAGCAACACAGCGACGGCTTCACAGGTCGTTTGATTCGGGGTGGGGATGTTGCGCATTTCCTCGCCCGGAAGTGCGCGCGGGGCTGCGGGCGGCAGGGCGACGGCCAGCTCCACATTGGCGGCATAATCCGACTCCGGACAGAACGCCAGCGCATCCTCACCGGAGTCAGCCAGAACATGAAATTCGTGCGAGCCGCTGCCGCCGATCGCGCCGGTGTCCGCTGCGACGGCGCGGAACTTGAGGCCGAGACGTCCGAAAATGCGCGAATAGGTGTCGTACATCACTTGATAGGTCTGTTCCAGACTGGTGAAATCGGCATGGAACGAATAGGCATCCTTCATGACGAATTCACGGGCCCGCATGACGCCGAAACGCGGACGAACTTCATCGCGGAACTTGGTTTGAATCTGGTAGAAGTTGACCGGTAGCTGCCGGTAGCTGCGGATTTCCCGCCGCGCGATGTCGGTGATGACTTCCTCATGGGTTGGGCCGAAGCAGAATGAGTTGTCGTGGCGATCCCTGATTTTGAGCATTTGCGGCCCAAAAACCTCCCAGCGTCCGGTTTCCTGCCAAAGTTCGGCGGGTTGCACGGCCGGCATGAGTAATTCGATACCGCTGCTGCGATTCATTTCTTCTCGAACCACATTTTCAACCTTGCGCAGTACGCGCAAGCCCAAGGGCATCCAGGTGTACAAGCCGCTGGACAGTTTTTTGATATAGCCGGCGCGGGTCATGAGTTGATGGCTGGGCAGCTCGGCTTCGGAAGGGGCCTCTTTCAGGGTGGAAATGAAAAATTGTGACACGCGCATGATGCTTGGACTGTACAGGAGTTGAAAACGGTCGCGATTCTACAGCGAATGGCAGCTATGCGCTAAGCCGTGCTTTTCATTCGGGTTGAAATGTGAAAGAATCCGCGCATTGAAAATTAACCCAGTGATTGAAGATGATTGACCGAGACGGCTTTCGCCCGAATGTCGGCATCATTATCACGAATGACAAAAATCAGGTTTTTTGGGGCAAGCGTGTGCGTCAGCATGCCTGGCAGTTTCCGCAAGGCGGAATTCAGCACGGCGAAACTCCAGAACAGGCGATGTACCGGGAGTTGCATGAAGAGGTGGGGCTGATGCCTGACCACGTCCGAATTCTGGGACGAACCCGCGACTGGATGCGCTACGAAGTGCCGCAAAGCTGGAGTCGGCGCGAATCCCGCGGGCATTACCGGGGGCAAAAGCAGATCTGGTTTTTGTTGCGCCTGACAGGCCGTGATTGTGATGTGCGCTTGCGGGCGAGTGATCACCCCGAGTTTGATGCCTGGCGCTGGAATGAGTACTGGATAGATATGAATGCTGTCATTGAGTTCAAGCGTGAGGTTTACACGATGGCGTTAAATGAGTTGGCGAAATACCTGCCCCAGCGTGGGAACAGGCCGTTGCGCTGATCGTTATTTCCGGATAGTTAATGTGTTCAAGTTCTAAGGAGTGAAAGTGATGATCAAGGAATACCCGGTATTGCCCAGCAACCCCTTAAAAGCAGGTTCATCCTGTGTGCGGCCCGTTCAGTCATTGCCAGAGCGCGTCAAGTTGTCCGATGCGGCAACCGATGTCATGACTGATCTGTCCAGAGTGTCTGTGGTTACAGTACGTGCCAAAACCTCGATGGATAAGGCCAATGCCAAAATGATCCGTTACGGCGTGCGCATGCTGCTGGTTCTGGATGATAACGAGCAGGTTGCCGGGTTGCTGACAGCTTCCGACGTGCTGGGTGAGAAGCCCATGCGTTTCCTGCAGAACATGGGGGGCACACATGCCGACATTATGGTGCGTGACATCATGTCCAGCGTGCGCGAAATTGAGGCATTGAAAATTGATGATGTGCGTAACGCCAAGGTTGGAAATATTGTCGCGTCACTGAAAAAAGCTCATCGCCAGCATGCGCTGGTGGTGGCAGAGGCTCCCGATGGTCGCCAGTCGGTCTGCGGCCTATTCTCGATTACGCAAATTGCCCGTCAGCTGGGTGCACAGGTTCAGAGTTTTGAATTGGCGAGTACTTTTGCCGAAATTGACGCCGTCATCGCTCACTGATTAATTATCCATTCCGGGAAAAACGAATGAACGTTATGTCGCGCCTGATCGCGGTGGTTGTCTTGTTACTCGCTGTCGCGGGTTGTTCTTCCGTTAAATCTGCCAAGGATTCCGTGGTCGGCTGGGTGAATGGAGGAGACAATACGACGCTGAGTACACAGGCTGCACAAAAGTCTTCCTCCGGATCAAAGTCCCCGCTGCTCAAATACGGGGCAACCTTGCGCGTAAACAAGTACGCCGACCAGCGTAAGGTCACTGATCCTCGATTGCTGGGAGTGGCTACCCTGCGGGTGAGCGGAATGAGCGGCGACCAGCTAATGCTGGATCAGGAGGTGGCGAGTGCCGTAACTGTTGCCATTAAGCAGCGCTTTGATGCCGAAGGCTATCAGGTGCTGGAGGGGGGCGCGGCGGGGAATGCGTTGTTTGAAGTTTCTGGCGTTGTCAAAGAGCTGACGCTGAACGTCAAGGAACGCGATGAAATCAGCATTGCAGTCGAAACCACCCTGAAAGATGTCAAGACTGGCGAGATTGTCTGGTCCGGTTTGGTCACTGAAAAAAATGATCGTTTTGCCGGCGTTTCTGGCAACAGTAAGGATGATGTAGTGGCGTACTTCAACCGTGGACTGAAAATCGCCAGCACCAAAACAGTGGAGGCGATCAGCGCCTCACTGATGGCGGCAAAACCGGAGTTGTTTAATCTGACGCCCGGCACCAAGGCCTTGCCAGGTGTGACTGTTTACAAGGCTCCCCAACTTTCGAAGCCGTCGGCATCCGAGTCGTTGATTCCGGCTTACTCAGCCGGTCAACCGGTTGCTGTGGAGCGTGTACCGGGGGCCGCCTATGTGCCTCACGCCAGTGCGACGAGTGGTTTGCTTCTGGTTAATACCAGTCCGGCCCGTGCCAAAGTCTATCTGGATGGGGTGTATTACGGACTTTCGCCGTTGCGTCTGGAGATGGATCCCGGTGTTCACGCGATCAGTGTCAAGCTGGAAGGCTATCGCATGGTCACTGAGAAGGTATCGGTGCGCAAAGGCGACAACACTGAAATGGAGTTGAATCTCGAACGCTGATTCGAGTGTTGTTTGAATAATAAAGCCCGCGTTATGCGGGCTTTATTTATTTCTGCAAGCAATTTTCAGTGTTTGCCAGTGCTACCAAATCCCCCGCTGCCGCGCAGGCTGAGCGGAAAATCCGCCACGATGTTGAATTTCGCATGCATCACCGGAACGATGACCAGCTGCGCCATGCGTTCCATCGGCATTAGGGTGAAAGGAATCTGGCTGCGGTTCCACAGAGAGACAAAAATCTGTCCCTGGTAATCCGAATCGATTAATCCCACCAGATTGCCCAGAACAATGCCGTGCCTATGGCCCAGACCCGAACGGGGCAGGATCATGGCCGCGTAACCGGGGTCGGCGAGATGCAGTGCAATGCCGCTGGGAATCAGCTCACACTGCTTGGGTTGAATGATCATGTTATGGTCGATGCAGGCGCGCAAATCGATTCCGGCAGATCCCGGCGTGGCATATCCGGGCATGTTTTCATGCAGGCGCGGATCGAGAATTTTGACATCGACAGAAATGGGTTTCATGTTTTTCTTTCGCGGAAACGGTGTGCAATTTGGCGCATCAGTTCGCGGGCAAGCGTCAGTTTGTCCGCACGCGGCAGGGGATATTGCCCGGCGTCATCAAAAAGAATCAGCTCATTTTCGTCGCTACCGATGGCGGACTGCGCAAGATTGCCGACTAGTAGAGGCAGATTTTTCTGGAGACGTTTTTTTTCTGCGTATTCGGCAAGATGCTGGCTTTCGGCGGCGAATCCCACACAGAACGGCGCATTTGGAAGCGCGGCAACGTGCGCCAATATATCCGGGTTGGGCAAGAGTTCCAGCGTCAGTGTCTCGTCGCTTTTCTTGAGTTTATGTTCGCTGGGCTGTGCCACACGATAGTCGGCGACGGCCGCGACACCGATAAAAATGTCGCACTGCCCAACTTTCTGCTTGACGGCCTCGAACATCTCATTGGCACTCGTGGTGTTGATCGTGTTGACGCCGGATGGCGGAGTCAGGGCCACAGGGCCGGAAACCAGCGTGACCCCGGCGCCCAGTTCGCGGGCTGCCTGGGCGATGGCATAACCCATCTTTCCGGAGCTGCGGTTGGTGATTCCGCGCACGGCATCAATCGCCTCGTAAGTCGGACCGGCGGTCAAGAGTATCCGAACGCCTTGCAATATGTCAGGCTGCAGACGCGCGTGAATTTCTTGCGCCAGTTCAACCGCCTCCAGCATTCTGCCCATGCCGGTTTCACCGCAGGCCTGGTCGCCTTCGGCCGGACCTAGAATCTGTACGCCGTCGTTACGTAATTGCGCGAGATTGCGTTGGGTCGCGGGGTGGCTCCACATCTCGCGGTTCATTGCGGGGGCAATCAACAGCGGGCAGTTGCGTGCGAGACACAATGTGGAGAGCGCATCATCGGCTAGTCCGTGCGCGAGTTTGGCGATGAAATCTGCGGTCGCCGGTGCAATCACAATCAGATCAGCCTCGCGGCCGCGCTGGATATGCGCCATGCCGTGTTCGCTGTCGTCCCATTGTGACAGCAGAACCGGACGTTTTGAAAGTGCCTGCAGGGTTGTCGGCGTGATGAAGTGGCAGGAGGCTTCAGTCATGGCGACCTGAACCTCATGCCCCTGCCGTATCAGCTGCCGCACTAGCTCCGCCGATTTGTAGGCGGCAATACCGCCGGTGATGCCCAGCAGGATGCGTTTTGGTCGAGCTTGTTTCATAATGGTCCGCATCTTATCAAGAATCTGGATAGCTGGGAGAGCGGGAAGATGGCGATTACCGATTGGCCCGAAGGCGAGCGTCCGCGCGAAAAGCTGTTGGCGCGCGGCGCAGCGGCTTTATCCGATGCCGAGCTGCTGGCAATTTTTTTACGCACCGGCGTGACCGGGAAAAGCGCGGTTGACCTCGCGCGCGACCTGATTACGAAATTTGGCAGTCTGACAAGCTTGTTTGCGGCGAGCGAAGCCGAATTTTGCGAGATGCTTGGCATGGGGCAAGCCAAATTTGTCCAGCTGCAGGCCGTACTGGAAATGTCGCGGCGTGCCTTGAGTGAGGAGTTGAAGCGGGGCGATGCGCTGAATTCTCCCAAAGTGGTGCGCAATTATTTGCAACTATTGCTGGGTGGGCGGCCGCAGGAAGTTTTTCTCGTGCTGTTTCTCGATACACAGCACCGGGTGATCACCGCGGAGGAGTTGTTTCACGGCACTCTCAGCCAGACCAGTGTGTATCCCCGCGAAGTGGTCAAACGCGCGCTTGCGGTGAATGCGGCCGCCGTGATTCTCGCGCATAATCATCCGTCGGGTGTTGCCGAGCCGAGTCAGGCGGATCGTCTGTTGACCGATGCGCTGAAACAGGCGCTCGGACTGGTCGATGTGCGGGTGCTCGATCATTTTGTGATCGGCGCGGGGCAGACGATTTCATTCGCCGAGCGCGGTTTGCTGTGATGCAAACCGGTTCGGATCAGATGCGTTTGGCCAGCTCGGCCGCTTTACCCAGGTAGGTTGCCGGACTGAGTTGCAACAGGCGTTGTTTCTCGATTTCGGGAATATCCAGACTCGAGATAAATGCTGCAAGGCTGTCGCGGTTAATGCCGCCCTTGCCGCGGGTCAGTTCCTTGAGCTTGTCGTAGGCGTTTTCCACCCCGTAGCGGCGCATCACCGTTTGGATCGGCTCCGCCAGCACTTCCCAGCTGTTGTTGAGATCATCCGCCAGCCGTTGCGGATTGGCTTCGAGTTTGTTCAGACCTTTGAGCAATGATTCGTAACCCAACAGGGTATAGCCAAGCGCAACGCCCATATTGCGTAAAACCGTGGAATCGGTCAGGTCGCGCTGCCAGCGGGAGATCGGTAGCTTCTCGGAGAGGTGTCGCAATACCGCATTGGCGAGGCCGAGGTTGCCTTCCGAGTTTTCAAAATCGATCGGGTTGACTTTGTGCGGCATCGTCGAGGAGCCGACTTCGCCCGCGACGACTTTCTGTTTGAAATAACCAAGCGAGATGTAGCCCCAGACATCGCGGTCGAGATCGACCAGAATGGTGTTGATGCGGGCGAACGCGTCGTAGAGTTCCGCCATGTAGTCGTGCGGTTCGATCTGAATGGTATAGGGATTGAAAGTCAGGCCGCGTGCTTCGACAAAGCGCTGCGCAAAAGCTTCCCAATCGACCGCCGGATAAGCCGACAGATGGGCGTTGTAATTGCCCACGGCACCGTTGATTTTTGCCAGGATTTCAATGTTTGCAACGCGCTGTTCGGCGCGCTGCAAGCGATACACCACGTTTGCCAGCTCCTTTCCCAGCGTGCTGGGGGTGGCCGTCTGGCCGTGGGTGCGGCACAACATCGGCACGTCGGCCAGTTGCAGCGCGAGTTCGCGCAGGCGGGCGATGACCCGCTGCAACATCGGCAGCATGACGGCTTCGCGGGCGTGCTTCAGCATCAGCGCGTGGCTCAGGTTGTTGATGTCTTCGGAAGTGCAGGCAAAGTGAATAAATTCCAGCGCGGATGCGGTTTCCGGATTGCCGGAGAGTTGTTGCCGCAGCCAGTATTCCACGGCTTTAACATCGTGGTTCGTGGTTTTTTCAATGGCTTTGATCGCTTCCGCATCCGCTTCCGAGAAATTGTTGTTCAACGTATCGAGTTGCGTGATGGTCGCGGCAGAGAAGGGTGCGATCTCGGGGATGTCCGCCTGGGCGCTCAGCGCTTTTAGCCACTCGATTTCAATCAGGACGCGGAATCGGATCAGGCCGAATTCGCTGAAGTAATTGCGCAATGCATCTACTTTTCCGTGATAGCGGCCATCCAGTGGGGAGAGTGCGGTCAGTGTGTTCATGGTCTTGCCTTGCGTTGGAAAGGGCGCATTTTACGCCATTCAGGAATGCGCTTGTTCAATGATGGCACCGCCGAGACAGACATCCCCGTCGTACACCACCACGGATTGACCGGGCGTAACAGCCCATTGGGGTTGTTCGAAACGGACAGTACAGCGCGCGTCGACAACTTCTTCGAGCAGACAAGGGGCATCGGTCTGGCGGTAGCGCGTCTTGGCGCCGTAAGTGGGCGCCATATCGGGTACATAGCTGCTAATCCAGTGACTATCCAGCGCGGTCAGCGAGCGGCTGAGCAGCGCGGGATGGTCGTGTCCCTGGACAACCATCAGGCGGTTTTTTTTCATATCCTTGCCTGCCACGAACCAGGGCTCGCCGCTGCTGTCACGACCGCCACCGATCCCCAGTCCCTGGCGCTGTCCCAAGGTGTAGAACGATAGTCCCATGTGCCTGCCGACGACCTTGCCCGCCGGCGTGACCATTTCACCCGGAGTGCTGGGCAGGTAGCGGTTGAGAAATTCGCGGAACGGCCGTTCGCCGATGAAACAGATGCCGGTGCTGTCTTTCTTGGCGAAATTGGCCAGGTTGTGCTGTTCCGCGATAGCGCGCACCTGCGACTTCAATAGGCCGCCCAGCGGAAATATCGCTTTCGAGAGTTGTGCTTGATTCAGCCGGTGCAGAAAGTAGCTCTGGTCCTTGCCGGTGTCATCCGCTTTGAGGAGTTGGAAAAGTCCGTCCTGTTCGCGCACTTTGGCGTAGTGGCCGGTGGCAATCGCGTCGGCGCCCAGTTTTAGCGCGTGATCGAGGAAGGCCTTGAACTTGATTTCGGAATTGCACAGGATGTCGGGGTTGGGCGTGCGGCCGGCCTCGTATTCGCGCAGAAAATAACTGAAGACCCGATCTTTGTATTCCCGCGCGAAATTGACTGCCTCGATCGGGATGCCGATCGTGTCCGCGACCGCCACTGCATCGAGCAGATCCTGGCGCGAGGAACAATATTCGCTGTTGTCATCGTCTTCCCAGTTTTTCATGAACAGACCGACGACATCGTAGCCTTGCTGTTTGAGCAGCAAAGCGGTTACCGACGAATCCACGCCGCCGGACATGCCCACGACGATACGTTTATTCATAGTGTGTAATCAGGTCTAGCGGGTAACGTTTGCCGGCAAGATAATCCTCGACACAGCGCAGGATTAGCGGACTGCGGTGCCGATCCCGGATTGCGCGAATCTCGTCGGGCGTCAGCCACACCGCACGTACAATGCCTTTGTCGAGCGTGCGCGCCGGATCGTGTTTGCCCAGCTCCCCGCTAAAGGCAAAGCGCAGGTAGGTGATGTTGGCGCTATCCGAATGCCAGCGATAGATGCCCAGCAGAGATTTGGGGACAAAGTGCCAGGCCGTTTCTTCCAGCGCTTCGCGCGCGGTCGCTTGCACCAGCGTTTCGTCGGGTTCCCAGTGACCGGCGGGCTGATTGAATTTCAGCCCCTGGGCGGTTTCTTCCTCGACCAGCAGGAATTTGCCATCGCGCTCAATCACGGCAGCTACGGTCACATTCGGTTTCCAGATCATCGTTGCGATCTCCAGAAAACAAAAAAGCCCCTGATGAACAGCGGCTTGTTTGGTTTTTATGGTGCCGGGGGCGGGACTCGAACCCGCACGCCTTGCGGCACCGGATTTTGAGTCCGGCACGTCTACCAGTTCCATCACCCCGGCGAAGAGGCGCGGATTATCCATGAAACGAAGCGCTTAATCAACTACAATGCCGCGCTCGAAAAATCACAGCCCAAGCTGATGCGTACCGAAGATTTTGATTTTGAGTTGCCTGAAGCGCTAATTGCCCAGCATCCCCCGGAAAAACGCGGGGCAAGCCGCTTGCTACACGTGCGTGGTGATGCGCTGGAAGATTGCGCGTTTGACGACTTGCTAAGGTTTATTCGGCCGAATGACCTGCTCGTTTTGAATGACACAAAAGTGATTAAAGCGCGGCTTTTCGGGCAGAAGGAGACGGGTGGCAAGGTTGAGATAATGGTCGAGCGGGTGCTTAATGAGCATGAGGTGCTGGCGCAGGTGCGCGCCAGCAAGTCGCCCAAGGCAGGTAGTCAGTTATGGCTGGATGATGCTTTGCAGGTTGAGGTGCAGGGTCGCGAGGGTGAGTTTTTTAGACTGTATTTTTCGGGCGAGACGCCGGTATTGGCCTTGCTTGAACGCCACGGCAAATTGCCTTTGCCGCCTTACATTACCCATGCGGCCGAGGACGATGACGAATTACGTTATCAAACCGTGTTCGCCCGGGAGTCGGGTGCAGTGGCCGCACCGACAGCGGGTTTGCATTTTGATGAAATCATGCTGGATCGCTTGGGTAAGGTCGGGGTGAAGCTGGCTTATGTAACCCTGCATGTGGGCGCGGGTACGTTTCAGCCGGTACGCGCCGAATTCGTCCGCGAACATGTGATGCATGGTGAACGCTACGATATTCCGCCCGAGACCGTGGCCGCAATTGCCGCCACCCGTGCTGCGGGTGGCCGCGTGATTGCGGTGGGGACGACCAGCTTGCGCGCATTGGAGAGCGCGGCTGCGAGCGGTGAACTGCAGGCGGGGCGTAACGAAACCCATATTTTCATCACGCCGGGTTATCGATTTCGCGTTGTGGACGTGTTGCTGACCAATTTTCATTTGCCCAGATCCACGCTGCTGATGCTGGTTTGCGCGTTCGGTGGCATGCAAAATCTGCTGGCGGCCTATCACCATGCGGTTGAACAAAAATATCGATTTTTCAGTTACGGGGATGCGATGCTGATAGAGAGAGTGGAATGAAATTTACCCTGCATAAAACCTCGGCTGCGGCACGACGCGGCACTTTGGATCTGGCACATGGCAAAGTCGAAACACCAGCCTTCATGCCCGTGGGAACCTACGGGACGGTCAAAGCCATGTCGCCGCAGGAGTTGCGCGAGATTGATGCCCACATCGTGCTGGGCAATACCTTTCACCTCTGGCTGCGGCCGGGGCTGGAGGTCATCGAGGCGCATGGTGGCCTGCATCGCTTCATGGGCTGGGACGGTCCCATCCTGACCGATTCGGGCGGCTTTCAGGTTTTCAGTTTGGGCGATCTGCGCAAGATCACGGGCGGTGGTGTGGAGTTTCGTTCCCCCGTGAATGGCGACAAGTGCTTTTTGTCACCCGAGGAATCCATGCGCATTCAGCGGGTGCTGAATTCCGACATCGTGATGATTTTCGATGAATGTACCCCGTATCCGGCAGATGAGCGCATGGCGGGCGAATCCATGCGCATGTCGCTGGGCTGGGCCGAGCGCAGCAAGCGTGCCCACGAAGGTAATCCGAATGCACTGTTCGGTATTGTCCAGGGAGGAATGCATGAGCATTTGCGTGATGAATCGCTGGCCGGGCTGACTGGTATCGGTTTCGACGGCTATGCCATTGGCGGTCTGTCGGTGGGCGAGCCCAAGGAAGATATGCTGCGAATTCTGACGCATACCGCCCCGCAGCTGCCGGCGGACAAACCGCGTTACCTCATGGGCGTCGGAACGCCTGAGGATATTGTTGCGGCAGTGGCGCAGGGCATCGACATGTTCGATTGCGTGATGCCGACCCGCAATGCGCGTAACGGCCACCTGTTTACCCGGCATGGCGATGTGCGCATCAAGAATGCACAATACCGGCTGGATACGCGGCCGCTGGATGCGGAATGCGGTTGTTACACCTGCCGCAACTTCAGTCGTGCCTATCTGCATCACCTGCACCGGCTGGGCGAAATCCTCGGGGCGCGCTTGAATACCATTCACAATCTGCATTATTACCAGGACCTGATGCGGGAAATTCGCGCGGCCATTGAGGCGGGGAGCTTCGCCGGGTTTGTTGAAACCTTCCGGCGCCGCCGCGCGGGGCTCGATAAGTTGTCATAACCTTCATGCTAGAATGCGCACCCTTTTAGTTATCTTTCCGGAGATTGAATGATGTTCATCAGTAATGCTTACGCCGAAGGCGCAGCGGCTGCCCCGCAAGCCGGTTTTATGGAATTTCTCCCACTGGTTGCGCTGATCGCTGTCTTTTACTTTCTGGTGCTGCGTCCGCAGCAAAAGCGCGCGAAGGAGCACAAGGCGATGACTGAAGCGCTGCAGCGCGGTGATGAAGTCGTCACTGTCGGTGGCGAAGTGGGGAGCGTGAGTCAGGTCTACGCTGACTACGTCAAGGTGGCTGTGGCGGAAAATGTTGAAGTCACCGTGCAAAAAGCGGCGATCCAGAACGTGCTGCCCAAAGGAACCATCAAGTCCATCAAATAACTGTCAGCCCCCGCCCCCGGCGGGGCCTGTCGTTTCCGAAGCATTTCCGAGGTTGTCATGAATCGTTATCCCTTGTGGAAATATTTGCTCATCCTGTTCGCATTGCTGGCCGGACTGATTTATACCTTGCCGAACTTTTACGGCGAATCTCCGGCCTTGCAGGTTTCCCCGCTGCGCAGCAGCCTGAAAGCCGACGATGCGTTATCTGGACGCGTGACCTCGCTGCTGTCGGATGCAGGACTGGTGCCGGAGGTGGTGACATTGGATGGCAACAGCGTCAAGGTGCGTTTTGCCAGTACCGATCATCAGATCAAAGCCAAGGATATTCTCGCTGCTCAGCTCGGCGAGGATTACATGGTGGCACTGAATCTTTTGTCGCAATCTCCGCAGTGGCTGTCGGATCTAAATGCATTGCCCATGTATCTCGGGCTGGACTTGCGCGGCGGCGTGCACTTCCTGTTACAGGTGAACATGAGAGCGGCACTGGACAAAGCGTTGGATGCTGCGAGCGATGATATCCGCAGCACTTTGCGCGAGCAGCGGGTTGCTTATTCCGGCGTAACCCGGGAGGGCGATACCCTGCGTGTAAAGTTTCGTGATGGTGAGGCGCGCGCCAAGGGCGAGGAAGAGCTCCGCCAGCGATTTAACGATTTCGAGTTGTCCGGTATCGACCAGAGTGGTGAAATTTTGCTGCAGGCAATTCTGAAGCCGGAGGCGCAGCGGCGCATTCAGGATGCCGCATTGCAGCAAAACCTGATGACCTTGCGCAACCGGGTGAACGAGCTGGGTGTGGCCGAGCCGGTGATCCAGCAGCAGGGGGCTGATCGCATTGTGGTTCAATTGCCTGGCGTGCAGGATACCGCGCGGGCCAAGGATATTTTGGGTCGCACGGCGACGCTGGAAGTCCGTATGGTGGATGAAGAGCGTCAGGCAGTACCCGGGGCGATGCCACCGTTCGGAACCGAAATGTTCCGCGAGCGCCAGGGTGGCTACCTGCTCGTGAAAAAACAGGTGATTCTCACCGGAGAGCGCATCAATGATGCACAGCCCGGCTTTGATAATCGCACTAATGAAGCGGCCGTACATATCAATCTTGATGGCGTGGGCGCACGCAAATTCAAGGAAGCTACGCGCGAAAACGTGGGCAAGCGCATGGCCATCATCCTGTTTGAAAAAGGCCGGGGCGAGATCGTGACGGCACCGGTTATCCGCGAGGAAATCGGCGGCGGTCGTGTGCAGATCAGTGGCCAAATGAGTACCGTCGAAGCGCAGGATACCGCATTGTTACTGCGTGCCGGCGCGCTGGCGGCGCCGATGGAGATTGTCGAGGAACGCACTATCGGGCCGAGTCTGGGTGCCGAAAACATCGAACGCGGTTTCAATTCGACCAAGATCGGATTCCTCATGATCGCCGTATTTATGGTTGCGTATTACCTGATGTTTGGCGCGGTGTCCGTGCTCTCTCTGGGGGCTAACCTGCTTTTGCTGGTGGCTTTGTTGTCCATGTTGCAGGCAACTCTGACCTTGCCAGGCATGGCGGGCATCGCGCTGACGCTTGGCATGGCGATCGACGCCAATGTGCTTATCAATGAACGAATCCGGGATGAACTGCGTAGCGGCGTGACGCCGCAGGCAGCGATACATGCGGGCTATGAACGCGCATTCGGAACGATTCTGGATTCGAATATCACGACGCTGATCGCCGGCATTGCGCTGTTTATGTTCGGCTCCGGTCCTATCAAGGGTTTTGCGGTTGTGCTGTGCCTGGGGATTTTGACTTCAATGTTCAGCGCGATCATGGTCTCGCGGGCATTGGTTAATCTTATTTACGGACGCAAGGCGCGGCTCGCCAAAGTGGCCATCGGTTAGTTAGGGGACGTCATGGATTTCTTCAAGATCAAACGCGACATTCCGTTCATGAGCTATGGACGTTATACCACCACGATTTCGCTGGTGACTTTTATTCTGGCTGTATTTTTCCTGGCGACACGGGGCCTGAATTTCGGCGTGGATTTTACCGGTGGAACGGTAATGGAAGTTCACTACGCGCAACCAGCCGATTTGCCTGCGGTGCGCGGCCAACTGGCGACAACCGGATTGCACGATGCCCTGGTGCAAAATTTCGGGTCCAGCCAGGACGTGCTGATTCAGGTGCCGCTGAAGCAGAATCTCGCGGGAGCCCAACTTTCCGAACAGGTATTGCAAAGTCTGCGTCAGCAGGATGGGTCGGTTGAAGTGCGCCGCGTGGAATTTGTCGGCCCGCAGGTGGGCAAGGATCTGGTAGAAAACGGTGCGATGGCGCTGCTGCTGGTTTCGCTGGGTATTGTGGGCTATCTGTGGTTGCGCTTCGAATGGAAATTCGGCCTGTCGGCAATTATCGCCAACCTGCATGACGTGGTGATCATTCTCGGCTTTTTTGCTTTTTTCCAGTGGGAGTTCTCTCTCTCTGTGCTGGCTGCAGTGCTGGCGGTGCTGGGTTATTCCGTGAACGAGTCGGTCGTGGTGTTTGACCGGATTCGCGAAAATTTCCGCAAGATGCGTAAAACCGAGGTCACCGAGATTATCGATAACGCGATTACCCGTACGATGTCGCGGACGATTATTACCCACGGTTCAACGCAGATGATGGTGCTGGCGATGTTGCTGATGGGCGGGGAGACGCTGCATTACTTTGCGATGGCTTTAACGATCGGAATCATGTTTAGCATCTATTCTTCGGTGCTGGTCGCCAGCCCGTTGCTCATACTTTTGGGTGTGTCGCGTGAGGATTTCATCAAGCCCGAAAAAGTTGAAGCCGAGGAAGTGCTGCCCTAAATGGAACTGTTTGCCCTTTTTGTAGACGTCATCCTGCATCTGGATGCCCACCTGCTGGCACTCACGCAGGAGTATGGTGTCTGGGTTTACGGCATTTTGTTCCTGATCATCTTCTGCGAAACCGGCTTTGTCGTGACGCCATTTTTGCCGGGGGATTCGTTGTTGTTCGTGGCGGGCGCACTCTGCGGACTGGGTGCTTTGCAGTTGGAATGGTTAATGCCGCTGCTAATGATCGCGGCCTTCAGTGGCGACAATACCAATTATTGGATCGGACGGCTGGTCGGGGTACGGCTGCTGCGCAAAACAGATGGGCTGATCAAACGCGCCCATATTGAAAAAACCCATGCGTTTTACGAAAAGCATGGCGGCAAGACGATCCTTTTTGCCCGTTTTTTGCCCATTATCCGAACTTTCGCACCCTTCGTAGCCGGGATCGGTCTGATGCGTTATCGCCTGTTTGTGTTGTTTAGTGCGCTGGGCAGCCTTGCCTGGATTGGCAGCCTGACCGTGGCCGGTTTCCTGTTCGGCAATATTCCGCTCATCAAGGATAATCTCACCCTGATGATTTTATTCATTATTGTCATTTCCTTCCTGCCGGCACTTCTCGAGTTTTTGCGTCACCGCCGCCAAAACAGCTGAAAGGCCTGTTACAGGCCGCTTGTCTTGTACATTTTGAAACAGTTATGATGGAACGAGTACAGGGAGTACCGGTCACAGGGTCGTCCCGCAGCGAGCGGGCGTTTTTTCCAAGGAGCGATAAATGAAGAAGAGTCTGTTGGTATTGAGTCTGGTCGGTTTGTATGGTGGCGCCTATGCGGCAGATTACAGCGATACTGCCCGGGTGATTTCCAGCACCCCGATTTATGAGCGAATTTCCGAACCTAAGCGCGAGTGCTGGACCGAGACCGTCCAAGTGCAGCCCAAGGAGCGTTCCATGACGGGGGCGATTGTGGGCGGCGTGGCTGGCGGTTTGCTGGGTAGCCAGGTCGGTGGCGGTAGCGGCAATACCGCAGCAACCGGTGCCGGTGCGGTGGCCGGCGCGGTGGTGGGTGATCGCGTGGATAATCAGGATAGCAATCGTTCTGCAACCGGCTCAATCATCGGGGGTGTTGCGGGCGCGTTGCTGGGCAGTCAGGTAGGTGGTGGCTCGGGTAACAAGGCTGCAACGGCGGTGGGGGGTATCGCGGGTGCCGTAATTGGTGATCGTGTGGCCAATCCGACTTCCAACCAGCCGCGCACCGAACAGGTGCAGCGTTGCCGCGAAGTTCAGAACAGCCGTGAGGTGATTAAGGGTTATACCGTTAAATATCGCTATGACGGACGTGATTACACCACCACGCTGCCGTATAAGCCGGGTTCCACCATCCGTGTTCGCGTGAATGTTATGGAAGACGAGGGCGACCGTAATGATCGTCGTGAAGAGCGCGACTATCGCTATGACAATCGCTGATCAGCGCAGCTTTGTAGCGTAAAAAGGCCCGGGGATCCGGGCCTTTTTTTGTTCTATTCGATAATGGCTGGGGCCAGCGGGGGTTACTTGAATTCCGTGTACTTTTTCGCATTTCCCCGGGATTTCTCAACGGGATATTTGGCCGCGTTCTTTTCAAGCTTCTGTAGTGCCGCTGAAAACAAATCAATATCCAGACGGTCGGACAGGCGTACCAGATAAAGCAGTACATCGGCGAGCTCCTCGCCGACAGCCAACAGGTCTTCCGGCGGCAGATTGTCGGATTGGTGTTCCGAACGCCACTGGAAGTGTTCGATGAGTTCTGCAGCTTCCACCATGAGCGCCATGCTCAGATTTTTGGGCGTGTGAAACTGTTCCCACTCACGGGCGGCGGCGAAGGCTCGCAGCTCGTCACGCAATATCATGAGTTCGGAATGGGAGCGCATCATAACCGCTCAGAGGAGGGCATTCTCTTTTTCGCCCTGCTCGTAAACCAAATTGGCACGACCGACCAGCAGGGGATCCAGCGGCCCAAGGTGGCTGAGATCCTTGTTGGTATAGGGAAGTTTGTGGAGGATGTAGCGCAAGGCATTTAGACGGGCGCGTTTTTTGCAGTCGGATTTGATGACTGTCCATGGGGCATCCGCGGTGTCGGTATAGAAAAACATCGCCTCCTTGGCCTTGGTGTAGTCGTCCCACTTGTCCAGTGAGGCGAGGTCGATGGGGCTCAGTTTCCACTGTTTAAGCGGGTGGATTTTGCGTTCCTTGAAGCGACGGCGTTGCTCCTTGCGGCTTACCGAGAACCAGAATTTGATCACGTGTACGCCGCTACGTACCAAATTTCGCTCGAATTCCGGCGCCTGGCGCATGAATTCGGTGTATTCGTCATTGCTGCAAAATCCCATGACGCGTTCAACCCCGGCGCGGTTATACCAGGAACGATCGAACAGTACGATTTCTCCCGCAGTGGGCAGGTGTTGCACATAACGCTGGAAATACCACTGTCCCTGTTCGACTTCCGAGGGTTTTTCCAGCGCAACCACCCGAGCACCCCGCGGATTGAGATGTTCCATGAAGCGCTTGATGGTCCCGCCCTTCCCGGCAGCATCGCGCCCCTCGAAGATGATCATCACCTTTTGCCGGGTTTCCTTGACCCAGGCCTGCAATTTCAACAATTCGACCTGCAGCGCATATTTCTGCTTTTCGTAATTCTTGCGCGACATGAGGTTTTTATATGGATAGCCGCCTTGTCGCCAGTCATCAGAGAGCTCGTCGTCCGGACTGGAACCGACAGATATTACCAGTGCAGGCTGATCCAGCAGCGTTTTGCGCAGGATGGCGGCATCTTCGGGGGAGGCGCCGGCCATAATGGCTTCGAGCGACTTGGCCAGGTTGTCGACATCCGACTTGCTCAAGTTGGCCACGATGTCTGTGACGGCCGCGGTTTTTGCGCTTTGCGCCGCAGCTATGGATTCTGTAACCACATGCCGGTCGACGCTTGCGCGATTCAATCCGGGGGCAACATCTCCGCTGCTCGCTTGGCGAGGCTTACGGGCGCGCGTGGAGGCGGTGGTTTTGGCGCTGCGGGGTTTGCGAGCAGGGGTTGCCATGGCAAATTATCCTTTCCAATTTCCAGATTCAAAACAGTACTGAGGTCATTCTAAACCTGAAGGAAAATGATGTCTGCGCCTTGCTGTTGAAATCAGTCGACAGGCTGATCCAGCCAATGCAGCATGAAGCGCCACTGTTCCAACTCGCGTTCGGCCAGATGCTGGGGCAAGTCGAACAACGACTTCCCCTCAAAAGCCGCATTCACATAGGCTTGGGTCTCGCGTAAAAAAGCCAGAATCGGGAACGACTGGTGACGCACAAAATTCTCCAGAGTCAAGGCGGCCCGTGTGCGCGGATCCATGCGCATGCCCACTACGCCCACGGAGATTTTTCCCTTAATCACGGCTTTTTGTTCCGCGAGTGCGCGCAGAAAACCGTAGCTGGCCTGAATGTCAAAGACGGATGGTGCCACCGGAATAATGACGCGTCGCGCAATTCTTAAGGCATGTTCCAAATTTTTGCCATGCAGACCCGCGGGTGAGTCAATCACTAGCCAGTCAGAATGATTGGCGGATTTGGTTTCGTTAAGCGCGGTGATTTCGGGCAGGGATTCCGGCCGGTTGGCCAGCCATTCGGTCGCCGACTTTTGCCGGTCGAGATCGAGTATGGATACCCGCTTACCTTGTGCGGCAAGGTAACCGGCAATGTTGGTCGATAGTGTGGTCTTTCCGCTGCCTCCTTTGGGATTGGCGATCAGGACAGTTTGCATATCAAAATTCTCCCAAATTTAACCGGCGAACAAAATGGCAGGTGTAGCCATGCGGATGTTTGCGCAAATACTTCTGGTGATATTCCTCGGCCTGATAAAACGTCCCGAAGGGCACAACCTCGGTGACGACTCTGGCCTGCCATTCGCCCGAGGCATCTACCGTGCGGATGACCTCTTCGGCCATTTTTTTCTGCGTCTCATCCACATAAAAAATTGCCGAACGATATTGCGTGCCGACATCGTTTCCCTGTTGGTTGCGCGTTGTCGGATTGTGCATTCTAAAAAACTCAAACAGTAGATGGCGATAACTCAGCTTTCCTGTATCGAAGGTGATTTTCAGAGACTCGGCATGACCGCTGCGCCCGGTGCGCACGACTTCATAAGTGGCATCGGGAGTATTTCCGCCGGTGTAGCCCACTTCGGTATCCAGCACACCGGGAATCTGGCGCACCAGCTCTTCCATGCCCCAGAAGCAGCCTCCGGCCAGATAAGCGATCTGTGAGTTGTGTGATGTCTGCATGCGATTCTCTCCCCAAGCTGACGGGCTGAGTAGTCCGAGCAGCAAGCATAAGGCAAAAAAACGGCGAACGGTTGTCATGTTGAGGCGGTGTTGCCGTCCGGCTGCCCGATATCCTCATTCCAGAGTTCGGGGTGCGTGTTAATGAAGGTCTGCATCATTCCGATGCAGGCGGGATCCTGCAATACTTCGACACTGACGCCGCGCGATTTTAGCCAGCCTTCTTCGCCCATGAAGGTGAGGTTCTCGCCGACGACCACTTTGGTGATGCCATACAGCACAATCGCGCCGCTGCACATCGCGCACGGCGAGAGGGTGGTGTACAGCACGGACTCGGCATAGACTTCCGCCAGCTGACGCCCGGCATTTTCAAACGCATCCATCTCGCCATGCAAAATGGCGCTGCCCTGTTGCACACGGCGGTTATGTCCGCGGCCGATAATTTTTCCGCGATATACGATCACCGAGCCAATCGGAATGCCGCCTTCGGCCAGTCCGGTTTGTGCTTCTTCAATCGCGGCTTGCATGAATGTGTCCACAGAAATCTCCGAAGAGCGGTTCAGCCCAGCTCGTAACTAGTGATGCCGTAGGTACGATCCAGTGAAATGTCGGGCGCATCGCCGGAATACATACGGGCCGTTTCGAAAGCCTGTGTCATGCCGTGGCGCAGTGCGAGTGCAACGGCAGCGGCATTGCATTCCGGAACGTCCAGAAAAATGGCTGTTCCCGCCGGCAGTGTGCTACAGAGCGCGTTGAACAGCGTTTCCGCCAGCTCGGGTGTATCGGCAAACAAGGGCCCGATTTTGTCGCCCTGACGACAGGCGCGCAATACGCCGTAACCTCTCAATTTGCCCTGATCAATCAGCCCCAGTGCCACGGTTTGCGGCTGTGAAATCCACGCGCGCAAAAAAGATTCGCGCGGCTCCGGGAAAAAAGCGCGGTCATAGAGCGCCAGTTGCGCAAACGGCAGCGAGGTCAGCGGCGCGAGATTGATCTGATCTGGCAAAGTAACCGGCGAGCCCCGGGATTGCCCGGAATAGCGCACGTTGCGGTGCGCAAATTTGAAGCCATAACGTCGGTAGTTGTCCTGTTGTTCCAGTACGCCGTCGAGGCCGACGTTGCGGCCTGTCAGCCGCGCCATCGCCGCCAGCCGCATTTGCAGACCGAAACCGCGCCCACGGCAATCCGGCCGCACAATATAAAACCCGCCGAACGCGAACGATTGGCCGTAGCGCACGGCGGACACGATTGCGACCGGACTGCCATCAAGCACACCCACCAGAAATCCTTCGGGATCCTCCGCCAGAAAAGGCTCTGCATCGTATATCCCGGGATTCCAGCCTTCTGCGGCAGCCCAGTCCAGCGCGAGTGGTATTTCGTCTTGATGCAAGGGACGTATGGTGAGCGGCGTATTTTTCATCATGAATTTTGCATGTTGTTGGTCTGCGGAGCATCTTAACTCCAAAAATTGCTGGCCGGCGATTTCATCAAATCGTTCGGAAAGAACGCCAATGTTACTAACGTAAATACGCATGATCTGAGAGGGCGTACGTCAATCAAGTTCCAACCAGCTTCGTTCAGGCCTATGATCCCCGCAGTAACTATGTGGAAATAATGCTTCCGGTTTTCTTTTGAAGGAGATTTTTATCATGCGCTTTTACTCATTTCTAATGGCTTTTGTCTTTCTTTCCTTGGGCTTTTTACCAGCACAGGCTGCCTCTGAAAAGCAAACCCTGAATGTCGATGCCAGCGTGGTGGCCAACAGTTTTCAGGGGATCGCGGAGGAGCATCTCGCAGGCATTCTGCGTGGCGAGCGCGTTATTGCGGCGAGTGCAGAAGCGCAATCGGGTGACTGGGGCAGGGTTCGGCCCGCACTGGTTCGTCTTTCTGCGGATTTGTCCACCGATTCTGCTGTTTGGTACGCCGTTCCGGACGGGCACTACTACACCGTTGAAAAAGGTCTCGTTACCCAGAATTTGAAGGATCGCATTTATTTTCCCGAACTGATGGCAGGCTCGGATATAGAAGGCGATCTGGTCATTAGCAAATCCACCGGCCAGCGCTCCGTAATTGTCGCCACGCCCGTGATGGTGGGTGGGAAGATGATTGCTGCGATTGGTGTTTCCGTTAGTGCCAGTCTGCTTTCACGACTGATTGAGGAAAAAACGCGCCTGCCTGCGGATATGTATTTTTACGCCATCAATCCGGATAGCAAGATCGCGCTTCACCGGAACATCGACCGGATTTTCAAACATCCATCGGACATTGGCGACGAGGCACTCGGTCCGATTTTCAATACCGTGCTCGACAAAGATCACGGGATCTTTTCCTACACGCTGAATGGCGAAGAAATTACGGCGGCGTACCAGACATCCAAAGCAACAGGCTGGCATTTCTTCATTGCCAAGATACGCGGACGCTAATCGTAAATTTTGGACGGATTGCCCAGATATTCAAACAATCAATTGGGGGGGGTAGTTGCTGGCGGAGAGGGAGGGATTCGAACCCTCGTTAGGGTGTTACCCTAAACACGCTTTCCAGGCGTGCGACTTAAACCGCTCATCCACCTCTCCGAAAGGGCGCGCAGAATAAACCAGAACACGTTTTGCCGCAATCGGAATCCAGATTTTATGCGGTACGCGGGTTTAAAAATCGTTGCGCCACTGCCGCAAAGCGCTGAAAACAGCCAGCGCGTTGTCATGGGGCAGCCCGCGTGATTTTAGCGTGCCGATCAGTTCGGGGGAGTCGCAGCGCAGGAAGGGGTTGGTGGCTTTTTCCAGTGCAATGCTGGAAGGCACACTGGGTTGTCCTGCGGCGCGCAGCTGCAGGGTCTCCGTGATGCGTTCCCTGATTCGGGGATTTCCGGGTTCGCAAGCAAGGGCGAAGCGCAAGTTGGCTTGCGTGTATTCGTGGGCGCAATAAACCTGTGTAGTGCCGGGCAGGGCAGCCAGCTTTTCGAGTGACTGGTGAAGCTGGGACAGGCTGCCTTCAAAATTGCGTCCGCAGCCGGCGCCAAACAAAACATCACCGCAAAACAAGGCGTCGCCGCTGATAAAAGCGAGATGATCGTCCAAGTGGCCGGGCACCTCGAGGACGGAAAACTGAATGTCTGGTGCCGCAAGCTTGAGTTTGTCGCCTTCATGCAGATCGTGCGTGATGTGAGGGTTGGCGGGATGTCGCCGTCCGTACACGGGCACGTTGTATACTCCGCGCAATTCCGCGATGCCGCCGGTGTGGTCGGCATGGCGGTGGGTGCAGAGGATGCCGCCGAGCTGCAGCGCGTGTTCGGCGAGAAACGCGAATACGGGTTGAGCTTCGCCGGGATCGACAACAAGAGCGGTTTCCCGGTCGTGGATGGCCCAGATGTAATTGTCGCGAAGCGCGGGGATGGCAGTGATGTTTATCATGATCAAGGACTGAGCCGGATGCCGGATTGTAAGACAACTTCGGAGAGTTTGAGCGCCTGGTTCGATACGCCGCAGGGACGCTATGTGCTGGCGCGGGAGCAGGGTTACTTTGACCATACGGTCTCGGATATTTTCGGTTTCAACGCCTTTCAGGTTGGCTTGCCCGGGCTGAACTTGCTGTCTGCCAGCCGGATTCCGTTGCGCATACGCGGCTCGGATACGCCGGGTTCCGATGTGCTGATGTGCTGCTCGGAACTGCCGTTTGCGAGTGACAGTATGGATTTGGTGCTGCTGCCGCATGTGCTGGAATTTGCCGAATATCCGCACCAGATTTTGCGGGAAGTGGAGCGCGTGCTGCGTCCGGAAGGGAGCGTCATCATCAGCGGTTTTAATCCGCTGAGTTTGTGGGGGGGGCGGCGGACCTTGGGCTGCAAGCAGGATTATCCCTGGCGCGGCCGTTTCATTCCGCTACTGCGTCTGAAGGATTGGCTGGCGCTGCTGGGCTTTGAGGTGGTCGGCGGGCGTTTTGCCGTGTATGCGCCGCCGCTGCAGTCTGATAAATGGCTGGAACGCTATGGTTTCCTCGAGAAAGCGGGCGATCGCTGGTGGCCGGTGACTGGCGGGGTTTATTTCCTCCATGCCGTCAAACGCGTGCCCGGCATGCGCCTGATCAAACCGAAATGGAACAAGAGTCTAGTGCGCAATCTGCTTCCTTCTGCGCCGAAACTTAATAACCGGATAACGCAACACGGCAAACACGATGAACACTGAGATTGTTGAGATTTTTACTGACGGCGCCTGCAAGGGAAATCCGGGCGTGGGCGGCTGGGGCGCGCTGTTGCGCACGAAGGGGCGCGAGCGTGAGATTTTCGGCGGCGAGGCGCACACCACAAATAACCGCATGGAATTGCTGGCTGCGATTTCCGCGCTGGAGGCGTTGAAGCGTCACTGCCATGTACGGCTGCATACCGATTCCAAATATGTGCAGCAGGGTATTAGCGAGTGGATTCACGGCTGGAAACAGCGGGGCTGGAAAACGGCCGACAAAAAGCCGGTGAAAAACGAGGATTTGTGGCGGCGGCTGGATATGCTGACGGCAGAACACCGAATTGAATGGATCTGGGTCAAGGGTCATGCCGGACATGATGGTAACGAACGCGCTGACGAACTGGCAAACCGCGGGGTGGCGTCGATACAGGGAGAACAAAATGCGTAGGATTGTGCTGGATACGGAAACTACCGGGCTGGACCCGCGCCAGGGGCACCGGATTATCGAACTTGCGGCGATCGAGCTCGATAACCGAAACATCACCCTGCGGCGCTTCCACCGCTATCTCAATCCGGAGCGGGAAATCGACGCGGGCGCCGTTGCGGTTCACGGACTGACGTACGAGCGCTTGCAGGGAGAACCGAAGTTTTCCGATGTCGCGCACGGCTTTCTGGAATTTATCGGCGAAGCGGAGTTGATCATCCACAACGCACCGTTCGATATGGGATTCCTGAATCATGAGCTTTCCCTGCTCGGTCTGCCGCAGTTGACCAACCCCGTGCTGGATACCCTCAAGATGGCGCGAGAAATGCACCCGGGCAAAAAGAACAGCCTCGATGCCTTGTGTGGCCGCTATGAAATCGACAATGCACACCGCACGCTGCATGGCGCATTGCTGGACACCGAGTTGCTGGCCGAAGTTTATCTGGCGATGACGCGCGGTCAGGATACGTTTCTGGATGAGCCGCATTTTTCCGAGGCCCAATCGGCTTCACCGGTGATGCTGGATTCGACGCGTCCGGCCTTGCGCGTTTTACGCGCCAATGAGACCGAGTTGGCCGAACATGCCGCTCAGCTCGCCGGGATCAACAAGGCCAGCAAAGGGGCTTGTCTGTGGCTAAAATTGGAGTCTGCAGAAGGTGTGGAGAATACGATATGAACCGGTATTTTGATCCGATCGACAGGATTCTTCCTTTCAACATGCCGGTGAGGGTCTTCATCCGGCAGTACGCACGCAGGCGTTGATGGAAACTGACGTTATCATTCTGGGAGCCGGTGCGGCCGGCATGATGTGTGCCTTGCAGGCCGGGCAACGCGGACGCCGGGTGGTCGTGCTGGATCACGCGCGCAAGCTTGCGGAAAAAATCCGGATATCCGGCGGCGGACGCTGCAATTTCACGCACTTGCATGCGGGTCCCGATAACTTCATTTCCGATAATCCCCATTTCTGCCGTTCGGCGCTGGCGCGATACACACCGCAGGATTTTGTCGGGCTGATGCATAAGCACGGGCTGGGTTACCACGAAAAGGCGCCGGGGCAGTTGTTTTGTGATGAGGGTTCGGGCGCGATCATTGAAATGCTGAAAGCCGAGTGCGATCAGGCGGGCGTGCAATTTGTCATGCCGTGCGAGATTGTCAGTGTCCGGCATCAGGACGGTTTTCAGGTCATGACTGCGCAAGGGAGTTTCGAGGCGCCCGCGCTGGTTGTGGCGACCGGCGGCCTGTCGATCCCCAAAATTGGCGCATCTCCGCTGGGCTACAAAATCGCCGAGCAATTTGGTCTGCCCATGGTCAAACCCAAGCCCGGTCTAGTGCCGCTGAGCGTGGCGCCCGAGCCGTGGGCGCCTTACGCCGAGCTCGCGGGAATCGCCCTGAATGCTACGGTGCGCTGTGGCAAGCGCGAGTTTCGCGGGGATCTGCTCTTTACCCACCGGGGCTTGAGCGGGCCGGCAATTCTGCAAATTTCCTCGTACTGGTCACATGGCGAGCGGCTGCATATAGATATGCTGCCCGGAATTGATGTGCTGGCCTTGTTGCAAGCGCAGTCCGGCAGCCAGAAACAGCTCGCGAATTGGCTGACGCAGTGGTGGCCGAAACATCTCGCCGAAATCTGGTGCGCGCAACAGGGCGGCAGCCGGCCCCTGAATCAGTACAACGACAAACAGCGATCCGAAATTGCGGCGGGATTGCACGACTGGCAAATTCTGCCCAGCGGTACTTTGGGTTATGCCAAGGCTGAGGTCACTTGCGGTGGCGTTGACACGCGAGCACTGTCATCGAAAACCATGTCTTGCAATGCTTTCCCGGGACTGTATTTCATCGGCGAGGTGCTGGATGTCACCGGCCAGTTGGGCGGATACAACTTCCAGTGGGCATGGGCTTCCGGCTACGCCGCCGGGATGTCTGTCTGAAGCTGCGATGGCCATAGAAACCGAGCTCAAACTCAGCTGCAGCCCGCAGGCACTGGTCAAGCTCAAGCGCCATCCGTTTCTGCGCGGTTTGCAGCAGGGACGTTCGCGCACGGTACATCTTTTCAATGTTTATTTTGATACGCCTGATTTTGCGCTGAAGCAGGCCCGGATGGCGATCCGGTTGCGCCGCTCGGGTAAACAGTGGCTGCAAACCCTGAAAGGGGGAGGGGGCGTCCAGGCGGGGCTGCACCAGCGGAATGAATGGGAAATGCCGGTTGCCGGCGAGGCCTTGGAACTGGGTGCGCTGAAAGCGGCGGGAGCACGCTTGCCCAAAGGTGTGGCGAAACATTTGCAGGCTGTATTCCGTACGGATTTTTCGCGTTCGATCCGCGAATTGCACTACGAAGACGCGCGCATTGAGCTGTGTCTGGATCAGGGCGAGGTCAGTTGTGCAGCAGGCAAAGTCGATATTTGCGAATTGGAGCTCGAATTGCTTGAAGGTTCGCCGATTCGCCTGTTCCAGCTGGCGCTGAAGTTGCATGCCCTCGTGCCGCTGGAACTTGAATTTGTCAGCAAGGCGGAACGCGGCTACCGGCTGTTGGAAGGCCGGACGGAAGCACCACTCAAAGCCGCTCCATTTTCATTGACGGGGCTTGAAACGGCGGGTGCTGTTTTGCAGCGGCTTTGCGGCAGTTGTCTCTGGCATCTGCAATCCAATTTGTCCGGCGCGGTTGCCGGCAATGATCCTGAATATTTGCATCAGCTGCGCGTTGCTATCCGGCGCTTGCGCGGTGTGCTGGCATTGTGTGGCACGCTTAATCCGGATTCCACACTGGAGCAGTTCAGGCAGGCATTTGCGAAACTGAGCCGCAGTTTGGGCCATTTGCGTGAGCAGGATGTTTTCATCGACGAAACGCTGAAGCCTTTGTTGTCGCAGCAAGTTGACCGGGTTGGATTCCAGGTATTGTTGGACATTGCGATTGCGCAGCGCCAATCCGCGCTTGCCGAAATTCGGGCGGGGCATTGGCAGCGCGATGTACAGGATTTGATCTTGCAGCTCGCGTGCTGGATGCAGGGTGATTACTGGCAGCTTCCTGAGCTGCAGTTGCCGGCAAAGAGATTTCGCGGGCAGGCGTTTCAATCCAGAGGGCAGCGTTTCCTGAAGCAGGTCGCGCGGTTGGAGATGGACAGTCCGGTCAGTCTTCACCGGCTCAGAATAGCGTCCAAAAAGATCCGATATCTAATGGAATTGTTCGGCATGGAGCAGGCGTTTCGGGGCAAGCCTTACGCCTCGCTCGTGCGCCTGCAGGAGCACCTTGGAAAATACAACGATGCGGTTAATGTTGAGTTTCAGCTCCGTTGGCTGAAGACATTCGTCCCGGCCTCCAGCGCGCTGCACGAAGCCTGCGAGCGGGTGCAGGATTGGAGCCAGGCGCGGCAGGCAGCGCTGCATTCCGGGATTCCGAAGCGGATTCGTCATACAGTCAAATCGCTGCAGATTCTGCAGTCATAAATGCGTAACAGTGCCGGTTTATCTTCTCTCTGCAACTGCGGCTATGCGCTTGAGGCGGCATCGATACTGGAGTGATTCACGGGGTTATGCGGTTGGTCCGGCCGAATTGGGTGTTAGAATGCGCGCAGATTTAGGAGTGATTCCAAATGTTTTCCTGCGGCACCTCTGTAGTTCCCTCCCTTGAGCCGATTCTGCTCAAACACGGCAATGATGCAGGTCAGTTATTGCAAATTCTCACCGATGTTCAGCAAGCCTTTGGCTATATTCCGCCGGAAGCCGTCAACCGGATTGCTGCGCACCTGAACATTCCGCTTGCCCGAATTCGGGGCGTGGCCAGTTTTTACAGCTTTCTCAAACTTGAGCCGCACGGCGAATATCGTTTGCTGTTCTCCGACAACATTACCGATCGGATGCTGGGCAACCAGAGTTTGCTGGATGAAATGTGTCGCCAGCTCTGGCTGCAACCGGGCAAAGTGTCTGAGGACGGTCTGGTAAGTATCGGTCTGACCTCCTGCACCGGCATGTGCGATCAGGGCCCGGCAATGCTCGTCAATGGCCGTGTAATAACCCGGCTGACGCCTCAACGCGTCCGTGAAATCGGTGATTTGGTCCGCAGGCGAATTCCCTTGGAAGATTGGCCCGCTGAATACTTCGTAGTGGAAGACAACATCCATCGTGCGGGTCCGCTGCTTTCCAATCCTTTTACTCCGGGAGACGCCTTGCGCGCCGCCCTTGGGATGGGCGAGGCGGAAATTGTCGATGCGATTAAACGTTCCGGTCTGCGCGGCAGGGGCGGGGCGGGCTTTTCGACGGGGCTGAAATGGGCCGCCTGCCAGCAGGCACCGGGCTCCGAAAAGTATGTGGTCTGCAATGCCGATGAAGGCGAACCGGGGACTTTCAAGGATCGCGTGCTGCTTACCCGTCAGGCGAACTGGATGTTCGAAGGAATGACGGTTTGCGCACTGGCTATCGGGGCGGGGCGGGGTTATTTGTATCTGCGCGGTGAATACCGTTATCTGCTGGAACCCCTGCAAGACGTATTACAGCAACGCCGTGAAGCTGGCTTGCTGGGTCGCGACATTCTGGGCCATGCCGGTTTTGATTTTGATATCGAGATTCATCTCGGTGCCGGGGCGTATGTGTGCGGTGAAGAATCGGCATTGATCGAATCGCTGGAGGGGAAACGCGGCATTCCGCGAAATCGCCCGCCGTTCCCGGTAACCCACGGTTACCGCCAGCAGCCGACCGCCGTGAACAACGTTGAAACATTTTGCAGTGCCGCGCTGGCACTGGCGATGGGGGTCGATAATTTCCGTGCCATGGGCACGGAAAAATCTTCCGGCAGCAAGCTGATTTCGGTTTCTGGCGACTGTGCCCGTCCGGGTATCTACGAATATCCGTTTGGGGTGAGTGTCCAGGAGGTTCTGGACGATTGCGGCGCAGTCAACACGCTCGCCGTGCAGATTAGCGGGCCGTCCGGCATCTGCATCGGTCCGAATGAATTCAACCGCAAACTGGGCTTTGAAGATTTGCCGACCGCCGGCGCCTTCATGGTGTTCGACGACAGCCGTGACATGTTTGAAGTGGCGCGCAATTTCGTACACTTTTTTGCGCACGAGAGTTGCGGTTTTTGCACCCCCTGCCGCGTGGGGACATCGATGCTGAAACAAACTATGGATAAGATTGCCGAAGGACACGGCACCCGCCACGATCTGGCCGAGGTCGAAAATCTTGATCTCGTCTTGCAAACGACATCGCATTGCGGCTTAGGACGCACGGCCTGCAACCCCGTGTTGCACACCTTGAAGCATTTTCGGCCAGCCTATGAAAGTAAACTCAAATCGCTGGATTTCGAACCGGCATTTGATCTGGATGGCGCATTGGCTCGTGCCCGCCGGATGACCGGTCGCGACGATGCCGGTGCGCATCTCAAGGCGGAGGACGTATGAGTCATACTTTTCAACTGGATGGTGCCAATATCGGCTTCGAGCCGGGGCAGACCGTCATGCAAGCCGCGCTGGCGGCCGGGCATTACATCCCGCACCTGTGCTATCACCCTGAATTCAAGCCGCATGGCAGTTGCAAGCTCTGTACGGTCAAGGTCAACGGGCGCACGCTGGCTTCCTGCACAATGCCAGCCGAGGCCGGACTGGAAGTGGAAAGCAATACCGACGAGTTGAATGCTTTGCGCCGCACGCTGGTGCAGATGCTATTTGCCGAGGGCAATCATTTCTGTCCGTCCTGTGAGAAGAGCGGTAACTGTGTGCTGCAGGCGCTGGGTTACGACCTCGAAGTTCACTCGACCGGCTTTCGCCATCAGTATCCGGATCGGCCCGTGGATGCTTCCCATCCCGAGGTTTTGCTGGATTTCAATCGCTGCATTTTGTGCGAACTGTGTGTTCACGCGTCGGCCGAAGTGGATGGCAAACATGTATTTGCACTGGCGGGACGCGGGATAGAGAAGCATCTCATCGTCAATGCCGAATCGGGCCAGCTGGCCGATACCCATTTTTCAGTGAACGACAAGGCGATGGCGGTTTGCCCGGTGGGCGTGATACTGCGCAAGGAGGTTGGTTTCAGTCAGCCGATCGGTATGCGCCGCTACGATGCGCGGCCGATCAGCGCGCAGGCGCTGGAGGATGCACCGCGCGTGCCAGCGGGAGATAGTCATGAGTGAGAAGAAAAAACTTCGCGTCGCGACAACTTCGCTGGCGGGATGTTTTGGTTGTCACATGTCGTTTCTGGATATCGACGAGCGTTTGTTTCCGCTGCTCGATCTGATTGAATTCGATCGTTCACCGCTGACTGACATCAAACATTGCGGCCCCTGTGATATTGGGATTGTCGAGGGGGGAATCTGCAATGCAGAGAACGTGCACGTGCTGCGCGAGTTCCGCAAGAGCTGCAAAATTTTGATTGCCGTCGGTGCTTGCGCCATCAACGGTGGTCTTCCCGCACAGCGCAACCATCTGGATTTGGGCAGCTGCCTGACCGAGGTTTATCTGACTGAGCCTGGACTTGCGCATGGCGGAATTCCCAACGATCCGGAATTGCCGTTGCCGCTGGACAAGGTACATCCGCTGCACGAAGTGGTGAAAGTGGATTATTTCATCCCCGGCTGTCCGCCTTCGGGCGATGCCATCTGGAAATTCCTCACCGAATTGCTGGCGGGCAAGACGCCTGAGCTGGGCCACGGATTGATTAAATACGATTGAGCGCACCGGCTCAATTTGCCAGGAGAAATCATGATTAAGCTGGGAACTGCCCGATTGATGGTCGCGATGCTGCTGGTTGCGGTGAGTGGCACAGCGTTTGCCCATACGGGTCATTCGGTGTCGGGATGGTCTGCCGGATGGATACATCCCTTCTCGGGGTTGGATCATATGCTGGCGATGCTAGCCGTGGGGCTATGGGCTGTACAGAGCAAGGGTCGCAGAGTATGGCTGTTACCGGCCGCTTTTATGTCCGCGCTTGCGGCCGGTGCTGTCGTTTCGATGAATTGGCAGCATCCTGTGCCCGCGCTTGAAACCGGCATAGCCTTGTCGGTATTGGCAATCGGTTTGCTGATTACGCTTTCCGTGCGTTTGACTGTGGGGATAAGCGTGGGAATTGCCGCCCTGTTTGGGGTTTTTCACGGCTATGCACATGGGCTGGAGCTGCCTGAATCTGCGAATTCCTTCACGTATGCCATCGGATTCCTTTCGGCAACCGCCTTGTTGCATTTTTCCGGAATTCTGGCGGGGAGGCTGATGCGTGAAAAATATGCCCTGCTGGCCAAAATCTCGGGAGGAGCGATCGCGGTGGTTGGTATTGAATTACTCGTGCTTGCCTGATGAACCGGACCGATTATTTTCGTATTGCCCTTTAAAATTATGAGTGATTCCAGCACAAATCTTGAAACGGCCGCGCATCCGGAGAATCTCCGTCGTGTCGCGATAGACCCCGTGTCGCGGGTGGAGGGGCACGGCAAGGTCACGCTGCTGCTGGACGATGACAATCGCATCCATCAGGTGCGTTTGCATATCGTTGAGTTTCGCGGTTTCGAAAAATTCATTCAGGGTCGTCCCTATTGGGAAGCGCCTGTGATGGTGCAACGTCTGTGCGGCATTTGTCCGGTCAGCCACCACCTCGCGGCTTCGAAGGCGATGGACATGATCGTCGGTGCAACGCTCACGCCGACGGCCGAGAAGGTTCGCCGCCTGATGCACTACGGCCAGATTCTGCAATCGCACGCGCTGCATTTTTTCCATTTGTCTTCGCCGGATCTTCTGTTCGGTTTCGACTCCGACGTGGCCAAGCGCAACATCGTCGGCGTAGCCGCCCAATATCCGGAGATCGCGAAGCAAGGCGTGCTGTTGCGCAAATTCGGACAGGAAGTCATTCGTGTGACCGCCGGCAAGCGGGTGCATGGCACCGGCGCGATTCCCGGCGGGATGAATAAAAATGTCAGCCTGGAAGAGCGCGATTATCTTCTGAAAGATGCCGATCAGATGATCGCCTGGAGCCGAGATGCCGTGGGCATCATCCGGCAGGCTTTCGAGCAAAATCTGCCGCTGTACAACGCCTTTGGCAGTTTTGACGCGCACACTCTGGGACTGATTCGGGCAGATGGCGCGATGGATTTGTATCACGGGGGGCTGCGCGCGCGCGACAAGCAGGGCAATACGCTGTTCGACCACTATGACTACGGGCATTACTGGGATGTAATTTTCGAGGACGTCAAACCTTGGTCCTATATGAAATTCCCCTTCCTGCGCAGCCTTGGTCCGGAAGAGGGCTGGTATCGCGTTGGGCCACTAACCCGGGTGACACAGTGCGATTTCATTCCGACACCACTGGCCGAGGCCGAGCGCCGCGTGTTCGTGGCATTTGATGACGGCCGTCCCGCACGATCAACATTGGGATTCCACTGGGCGCGGATGATTGAGATGCTGCATTCCGCGGAAATGATCCGCGAGTTGCTACTGGACCCCGATTTACAGGGAACGGATCTGGTCAGTCTGGGTGAACGGCAGGAACGCGGGGTCGGCGTGATCGAGGCGCCGCGCGGCACCCTGATTCACCACTATAAAGTGGACGAGCATGACCAGATCGTGCGTTGCAATCTGATTGTTTCGACGACACACAATAACCAGTCCATGAACGAATCGATCCGTCGCGTGGCGATGCAACATCTGGACGGCCATCAATTGACCGAGGGACTGCTGAATCACATCGAAGTGGCGATCCGTGCTTTCGATCCCTGCCTGTCCTGCGCGACCCATGCGCTGGGCAAGATGCCGCTGGAAGTGGAGTTACTTGCCGCCGACGGTGCACGTCTCGACGTTTTGACCCGCAATATGGACGGGGTTTCCTGCCCGAGTGACTGACGAATGGCGCAGACGTTGCTGGTATTTGCTGTTGGCAATGAATCGCGGGGAGATGATGCACTCGGGCCGTTGCTCCTGCGTCAGTTGCAAACCGAGGCGGATGGTCAGGCCGAATTTCTCGAGGATTTCCAGTGGCAGGTGGAACATGTCACTGATCTGCACAGTCGCGATGCCATTCTGTTCGTTGACGCGGACGTTTCCTGTTACGCACCCTTTGAACTTTCCGAAATCGGCGCCAGTCACGACAATAGTTTCAGTACGCATGCCATGAGTCCGGCCGCTTTGCTGCATGCCTATCGGCAGGTCTATGCTGCGGAACCACCGCCTGCATTTGTATTGCGCATCCGCGGTCACGGTTTTGAGCTGGGTTCGTCCCTGAGTAAGGAAGCGGAGAGTAATCTGGCGGGCGCCCTGCAAGCCGCACGCTGCTGGCTGGCGAGGGGCGGACAGTCAGCCTGTTGAAATTTTAAGGAGTGATGATGTTTCAGATACGTATTCATGGTCGTGGCGGGCAGGGTGTAGTGACTGCCACCGAGATGTTGTCGATCGCAGCCTTTGAGGAGGGACGACACGCGCAGGCTTTTCCGAGCTTCGGTTCGGAGCGCACCGGCGCGCCGGTGGTGGCTTTTTGCCGCATTGATGACAAGGAGATTCGCTTGCGCGAACCCATCATGCAGCCGGATGCGCTGATTATTCAGGATCCCACCTTGCTGCATCAGATCGATGTATTTGCCGGACTCAAACCCGAAGGCTACGTTCTGATCAACACTTCGCACAGTTTTGAAGATATCGGGCTGGGCGAATTTGCCGCCACGCACAAGGCTTCACATCTGGCAGCCTTGCCGGCGACGGAGATCGGACTCAAACACATTGGTCGACCGATTCCCAACGTGCCTTTGCTGGGTGGTTTTGCGGCGCTTTCAGGTCTGATCAAACTCGAATCCGTGGTGCTGGCAATCAACGAAAAGTTTTCCGGAAAAGTGGCCGAGGGTAACGTTGCCGCCGCAACCGAGGCTTATGAACGGGTTCGGGCCCAAATGAAGGGAGGCGCCCATGCTTAAGCAAACCGAAGGTTCCCACGCCGTTGCCGAGGCCGTTGCGCTATGCCGGCCCGAGGTCATCTGCGCTTATCCGATCTCACCCCAAACGCACATCGTGGAGGCGCTGGGACAAATGGTGAAATCCGGTGAGTTGACGCCGTGCGAATTCATCAATGTTGAAAGCGAATTTGCCGCCATGTCGGTCGCGATCGGTTCTTCGGCGGCGGGCGCGCGAACCTACACCGCGACGGCATCGCAGGGACTACTGTTCATGGCCGAGGCGGTATACAACGCCTCCGGTTTGGGGCTACCCATTGTGATGACGGTGGCCAATCGTGCCATTGGCGCGCCTATCAATATCTGGAACGATCATTCCGATTCCCTCTCGCAACGCGATTCCGGCTGGATGCAGTTGTTTGCCGAAACGAATCAGGAAGCCGTGGATTTGCACATTCAGGCTTTTCGGCTGGCGGAGGAGTTGTCCATGCCCATCATGGTCTGCATGGACGGTTTTATTCTGACGCACGCGTTTGAAAGGATCGATATTCCCGAACCTGCGCAGGTCGATGTCTATCTGCCTGCATTCGAACCACGGCAGATGCTGGATCCGGCCGAACCGGTGTCCATCGGGGCGATGGTCGGACCGGAGGCGTTTATGGAAGTCAGATATCTCGCCCATGCCAAACAGATGCAGGCGCTGGAACTGATTCCCCAATATGCCGGCGAATTCAAACAAGTTTTTGGCCGCGATAGCGGCGGGCTGGTACGGCCCTATCGTATTGAGGACGCGGATACGGTCATTATTGCCATGGGGTCGGTACTCGGCACGATCAAGGACGTGGTGGACGAGATGCGCGCCGAGGGACACAAGATCGGCGTGCTGGGCATTATCAGCTACCGGCCGTTTCCGTTGCAGGCGGTGCGCGCCGCGCTGGCCAACTGCAAGCGTTTCCTTGTGTTGGAGAAAAGTCTGGCGGTGGGTATGGGCGGCATTCTGGCGACCGACGTCCGCATGGCAGTTACCGGCTCCGGACTGAAGGGCTTTACCGCCATTGCCGGACTCGGGGGTCGTCCCATTCCCAAGGCCTCGCTGCATCCCTTGTTCTGCCGGGCCGAGCAGGAAGACCTGCCGCCCGTCACCTTTGTGGATCTGGACGAGGCGGCCGTCAATAAACAGCTTGAGCGCGAAAGATTGAATCGGCGCTCCGGTCCTATTGCCGAGAACATTCTGCACGACAAGGGTGTTATCTCGGCCAAATTCGGTTAAGGGGGCAGCATGAGCTTTCAACCCGTGAAGTTTTATCAGACCGGTACGTTCACGGTCGGTAACCGCCTGCTGGCGCCGGATGAGCGCAGCGTGCAGGCCGGGCAGCAGCGCAGCAATGCGATTAACTCAGGTCACCGCGCTTGCCAGGGCTGCGGCGAGGCGCTGGGTGCGCGTTATGCGATTGATGCCGCCATGGCGGCCAGTGGCGGAAAACTGATCGCCGCCAATGCGACCGGTTGTCTGGAGGTGTTTTCCACCCCTTATCCCGAATCGTCCTGGCAGTTGCCCTGGATTCACTCCCTGTTCGGTAATGCGGCGGCGGTGGCGACTGGAATTGCGGCCGCGCTCAAGGTCAAGGGCAAACAGGACGTTCGCGTGGTTGCGCAGGGCGGAGATGGCGGCACAACCGATATTGGCTTCGGCTGTCTGTCCGGTATGTTCGAGCGCAACGATGATGTGCTCTACATTTGTTACGACAATCAGGGTTACATGAATACCGGGGTGCAACGCTCTTCGGCGACGCCACCGGCAGCACGAACCGCCACCACCATGCCGCTGGGACCGGAGCCCGGTAACGTCTTTGGGCAGGGGAAAAATGTACCTGAGATCGCCATGGCGCACGGTATTCCGTATGTGGCCACCGCCACGGTCGCGGATTTACGTGACCTGGAATACAAGGTGAACAAGGCCATGAGTTTGCACGGCGCGCGTTACCTGCACGTGTTTGTGCCTTGTCCGCTGGGTTGGGGCACGGCATCGCACGACACGATTCGTATGGCTCGGCTGGCCAAGGAAACCGGCATGTTCCCAGTGTTTGAGGCCGAACAGGGCGAAGTGACGAGTGTGTTGAAAATCCGCCACCGTTTGCCGGTCGAGGAATATCTCAAGCCGCAACGGCGTTTCGCGCACTTGTTTGGCAAAAATGCGCATCCCGAAATTATTGAGCGTCTGCAAGCCATCGCCGATCGTAATATTCGCAAGTACGGCCTGCTGGACGAGGAGGGCAAGTAACCATGGAGAAACCGTTTGCCATTACGCTTAAGCCCGGTTCGTCACTGACCAATCTGACGGGCACCTGGCGCACTTCCCGGCCGGAATATCTGGATCGGTTGCCGCCCTGTAACAACGCCTGTCCCGCCGGGGAGAATATTCAGGGGTGGTTGTTTCATGCCGAATCGGGCGATTACGAGCAAGCTTGGCGCGCGCTGGTGGAAAACAATCCACTGCCGGCGGTGATGGGGCGCGTCTGTTATCACCCGTGCGAATCGGCCTGTAACCGATCCCAGCTTGACGAAGCGGTCGGCATCAATTCCGTCGAGCGTTTTCTGGGGGATGAAGCGATCAAGCGCGGCTGGAAATTCGATGCCCCCGCTACGTCTACGGGTAAAAAGATACTGGTTGTTGGCGCGGGTCCTTCGGGTTTGTCAGCGGCTTACCATCTGGCTCGCATGGGGCACCGGGTCGAGATTCATGAGGCCGGGCCTTTGGCCGGCGGCATGATGCGTTTCGGCATTCCGAAATACCGCTTGCCGCGCGAGGTACTGGACGCTGAAGTGCAGCGCATTCTGGATATGGGCGTGGTGCTGAAGCTCAACACCAAAATTGAAAATATCGAGGCAAGTTTGCGGGACGGCGGTTTTGATGCCGCATTTCTGGCAGTTGGTGCGCATATCGGAAAACGGACTTATATTCCCGCCGGAGACGCGACCAAGATCGTTGATGCGGTGTCGGTGCTGCGCTCAATGGAGAATGAGGATAAGCCCATGCTGGGCCGTCGCGTGGTGGTTTATGGCGGCGGCAATACGGCGGTGGATGTGGCGCGTACGGTGAAACGCATGGGCGGCGAGCCGATCATCGTCTATCGACGTACGCGTGACAAGGCGCCGGCCCATGACTTCGAGATTGAGGAGGCGCTGCAGGAAGGCGTGATGATCAAATGGTTGTCCACCATCAAGCAGGCCGGCGAAGGCGAAATCATGGTCGAGAAAATGGCGCTCGACGAGGCGGGTTATCCGCAGCCGACGGGTGAATTTGAGACGCTCGCCGCCGACTCGGTCGTGCTGGCGTTGGGGCAGGACGTGGATCTGTCGCTGCTGGAAGGTGTCGCCGGGCTGGAAGTTAAGAATGGTGTCGTGCAGGTGGGCACCAACATGATGACCGGTCACCCCGGAATTTTTGCGGGCGGTGACATGGTGCCTTCCGAACGGACTGTGACGGTTGCGGTGGGGCATGGCAAAAAGGCCGCCCGGCATATCGACGCCTGGCTGCGCGGCGAAACCTATGCACCGCCCCCGAAACACGAGCTCGCAGAGTTCGGAAAACTGAATACCTGGTATTACTCCGACGCGCACAAAACGGTGCGTCCGATGCTTGATATCTTGCGGCGAAAAACCAGTTTCGACGAGGTGCAGGGCGGATTGGACGAAAGCAATGCGTTGTTTGAAGCACGCCGCTGCCTGTCCTGCGGCAACTGTTTTGAATGCGACAACTGTTATGGCGTATGTCCCGACAATGCCGTGATCAAATTGGGTCCCGGCAAGCGCTTCCAGTTCAATTACGACTACTGCAAGGGCTGCGGACTTTGTGTGGCCGAATGCCCTTGCGGCGCTATCAAGATGGTGGCGGAAGACATCTGATGCATGAGATGTCGCTGGCTGAAAGTGTGCTACACATCATTGAGGATGCCGCACGCGAGCAGGGTTTCAGTCGCGTCAAACGTGTCACCCTGGAGATCGGCAAACTCTCTTGTGTCGAGCCCGAGGCGCTGCGTTTCTGTTTCGATTCCGTCATGCAGGGGACGCTGGTCGAGCAAGCCGAGCTACAGATCGTCGAGGTGGCCGGGCAGGGGAAATGTGAAGACTGCGCGGCTGAATTTCATCCGGAATCCCGTTATGATGCCTGCCCGGAGTGTGGTAATTACCGCATTCGGATTACCGGCGGTGACGCCATGCGCGTGTACGAGCTGGAGGTCAGCTAGATTCAGGAGCGAGAGATAACGATGAGTTTTGGACATCCCCATTCCAGGCTTTCCTTCGATGTGGAGGAGGCTAATTTTGATCAGCTGGTTGTCGCGCGTTCGCACGAGGTCCCTGTGCTGCTCGACATCGGGGCCGACTGGTGCGCGCCCTGCAATGTCCTCGGACCACGGCTGGAAAAGCTGGTGCAGGAATACGCGGGACTATTCGTTCTGGCTAGGGTCGATGCCGATGAAAACATGCGCATTGCCGGCCGCCACAAGGTGCGCGGCTTTCCGACTGTGATTGCATATAGCCGGGGCACGGAGACGGACCGCTTTCACAGTGCCCAGCCGGACCAGTTCCTGCGACGTTTCATCGATAAACTGATCGCGCATCACGCTGCGGTGGCTGAATGAATGATGTGGCCGTTGCACTGGGAGATGCGCTGAAGGGGTTGTTTCATCCCAAAATGCTCGCGCTCATCATTTGGCCGATGTTGCTTGCGAGCTTGTTATGGGGCGCTGCAGCAATGCTTTTCTGGAGCAGCTGGCTCACCAGTCTGACCGCTCTGATTCAGGCGACACCGGCTGAACAATGGATCGCACAGGGCTTCTTTGCCGTGGCCTCGCATTATTTGATGACCTTCGTGTTGATTGTGCTGCTGGTGCCGGCGATCTATGTCACCGCGCTGCTCATTACCACCGTGTTTGCCATGCCGGCGATGGTCGGCCATGTCGCGGCGAAATACTATCCGGCATTGGAACACAAGCGCGGCGGCAGCGTGGCGGGGAGTGTGGGCAATGCGGCGCTGGCGATCACGATCTATTGCTTGGGCTGGATTGTCACTTTGCCGCTCTGGCTTTTCACACCCTTCGCGCTCATTCTGCCGCTTTTGTTGATGGCCTACCTCAACCAGCGGCTATTCCGTTACGACGCGTTGGCGGAACACGCCAGCCGGGAAGAATTTCAGCAGATCCTAGAACGCGCCAGCACTAAACTTTATCTGCTGGGTATGCTGGTCGGATTGCTGCAGTTTGTCCCTATTCTGAATTTTTTTGCGCCGGTTTTTATCGGGCTGGCGTTCATCCATCTTTCTTTGTCTGAACTGCAGCGTTTGCGCCAAGAAAAAGACGTGTCAATTAACCCAGCAGCTGCGTGACGTGCTCGCGTTCCTCGAGTAGTTCGCGGTAGCTGTCGAGCATGTGTTTTTGGCCGAGTTCACTGATAGGGAGTCCCTGTACGATGCTGTAATGACCGTTGCGGCAGGTGACGGGGAAGCCGTAGATCACGCCTTCCGGAATGCCGTAGCTGCCGTCCGAGGGGACGCTCATGGTTACCCAGTCGTTGTGGTGTGAGCGCAGCAGCCAGTCGTGCATGTGTGCGATGGCTGAGTTGGCCGCGCTGGCCGCACTTGAGAGACCGCGCGCTTCGATGACGGCCGCACCGCGTTTTTGTACCGTCGGAATGAATGAATTTTCGATCCAGTCTTCCCAGTTGTTCTGGCGCAGTACGTCGATGACTTTGCGGCCGCGAATCTCGGCATGGGAAAGGTCGGGATACTGGGTGCCGGAATGATTACCCCAAACCACCATTTTTTTGATGTCCTGGATGGGCTGGAACAGCTTCAGGGCAACTTGGCTGATCGCACGATTGTGGTCGAGACGCATCATGGCGCTGAAGTTGCGCGGGTCGAGATCGGGCGCATTTTTCATCGCAATGAGCGCATTGGTGTTGGCCGGATTGCCAACGACGAGTACCTTGACATGACGGGCGGCGACTTCGTTGAGGATGCGTCCCTGTTCGGAAAAGATCGCGCCGTTGGCCGCGATCAGGTCTTTGCGTTCCATACCTTTGCTGCGCGGGCGGGCACCGACCATCAGCACGACTTCGGCATCGCGGAAAGCGACACGCGGATCGTCGGTGGTGATGGTTTGCTGCAACATCGGGAATGCGCAATCTTCAAGCTCCATGGCGACGCCGCGCAGGGCTTGCTGGGCTTGGGGTAGATCGAGCAGTTGCAGGATGATAGGTTGTTCGCGTCCCAGCATGTCGCCGTTGGCGATACGGAACAGCATGTTGTAGCCGATTTGGCCGGCGGCACCGGTAATGGCAACCCGAATTGGGGCTTTCATGGGATTCTCCTAAAAAATAACCCCGACATTCTGCCAGTCTTCGAGCATCGCAAAAAGAAAAAGCTTGAGAAATTCATGCTGTAATAATTTGCCGGAAACAGACGGCTGCATCGGGTGTAATATCCTGCCTGAATTTTTTGTTTGCGGTGATTGCCATGCAAAAGTGCCGACCCAAGTATCTCAATCTGTTTCAAATCAAGTTACCACTGCCCGGTTTTGTGTCCATCCTGCACCGGGCAAGCGGGCTCCTGTTGTTCCTCGCTTTGCCCTTTTTGCTGTGGATGCTGCAGGCCAGTCTGATGTCCATCGAGACATTCACCGGTTTGCAATCTTTTTTTGATCATGCGTCCGTCAAGCTGCTGCTCATCGTTTTGCTCTGGGCGTTGCTGCACCATTTTTTTGCGGGTCTGCGTTACTTGCTGATTGATATGCATCTGTTGAGCGGCCTTGCACGGGCGCGTCAGTCAGGCGTCTGGGTGCTGGTGCTGAGTCTGTTCCTGACGTTGCTGCTGGGAGCGAAATTATGGTGAAACGAGTCGTTGTCGGTGCGCATTACGGTGCGCGGGATTGGCTGGTCCAGCGCGTGAGTGCTGTCGTGATGGCGGTTTATATTGTTGTGCTGGCCGGCTATGAACTCTGGCAGCCGTATCACAATTACGATACTTGGACGGCGCTCTTTTCCAGCCAGTGGATGCGCAGTTTCAGTCTGTTGTTTCTGCTGGGGTTGTTCTACCACGCATGGATCGGTGTGCGTGACATCGTCATGGATTATGTGAAGCCCACGGTGGTTCGCCTGTTTATCCATGTGGGCACGGTTTTGGTACTGGTGCTATACGGCATCTGGTCGGTACAAATTCTCTGGGGCATGTGATGGCAGTTTCCAAACGAACGTTTGATGTGGTGGTGGTGGGCGCCGGCGGCGCCGGTATGCGTGCGGCGTTGCAACTGGCCCATGCCGGCCTGAAAGTCGCGGTCTTGTCCAAGGTGTTTCCGACGCGTTCGCATACGGTCGCTGCACAGGGCGGGATTGCCGCCTCACTGGGTAATGTGAGCGAGGATAACTGGCACTGGCACATGTACGACACGGTCAAGGGGTCTGATTATCTGGGCGACCAAGATGCGATCGAATTTATGTGCCGTGCCGCGCCTGAGGTGGTCTACGAGCTTGAGCATTTCGGTATGCCGTTCGATCGGCTCGACAGCGGCAAGATTTACCAGCGGCCGTTTGGCGGCCACATGCAGGACTATGGCAAGACGCCAGTGCAGCGCGCCTGCGCTGCCGCCGATCGTACCGGTCATGCCTTGTTGCATACGCTGTACCAGCAGAACGTGAAAGCCAATACGCATTTCTTCGTTGAATGGATGGCGCTGGATCTGATCCGCGATGAAGAGGGGGATGTTCTTGGTGTCACGGCGATGGAAATTGAAACCGGCGAAGTGATGATCTTTCAGGCCCGCGCGACCCTGTTCGCCACCGGCGGCGCGGGGCGGATATTTGCCTCCAGCACCAATGCCTACATCAACACCGGCGACGGGCTGGGCATGGCGGCACGCGCAGGAATTCCGCTTGAGGATATGGAGTTTTTCCAGTTTCATCCTACCGGCGTTTACGGCGCCGGCGTTCTGATCTCGGAAGGCGTGCGCGGTGAGGGCGGTTATCTGCTAAACAAGGACGGCGAACGCTTTATGCCGAATTACGCGCCGACGGCCAAGGATCTGGCCAGTCGCGATGTGGTGTCGCGCGCGATTACGATGGAAATTAACGCTGGGCGGGGCTGCGGTCCGCATGGCGACCACATTTTGCTGAAACTCGACCATCTCGGCGATGACGTGATCCGCCAGCGTCTGCCGGGCATACGCGAGATTGCGCTGAAGTTCGCCCATGTCGATCCGGCCAAGGCGCCGATTCCCATCGTGCCGACAGCGCATTACATGATGGGCGGCATTCCGACCAATTTCCACGGACAGGTTGTTGCACCTTATAAAACCGGGCCGGATGAGGTGGTGCATGGTCTGTATGCGGTGGGCGAGTGCGCCTGCGTTTCCGTACATGGCGCCAATCGGTTGGGCTGCAACTCCCTGCTGGATTTGCTGGTGTTCGGGCGCGAAGCCGGGCGTCAGATTGTCGAGGATTTGCAACACCATCCGCATCCCAAACCTTTGCCGGCCGATGCTGCGGAGCGTCCGCTGTCACGTCTTGCGCGGCTGGAAGGCCAGAAGAATGGCGAGCGCGTGGCCGACGTTGGCGATGCCATGCGCAAGGTGATGCAAAAACACTGTGGCGTCTTCCGTCTGCCGGACCTGATGGCCGAAGGTGTGGCGCAGATCCGACAGGTGGCCGAGCGGGTTGCGTGCACCGAAATTGGCGACAAGAGCCGGGTATTCAATACCGCGCGTATCGAGGCGTTGGAGCTGGACAATCTCATCGAGGTTGCCATGGCGACCATGATTTCTGCCGAGGCCAGACAGGAAAGCCGGGGTGCCCATGCGCGCGAGGACTTCCCGCAACGAGACGACCAGAATTGGCTCAAACACAGCCTGTATTTCCGGGAAAACAGCCGTCTTGATTACAAGCCGGTGCGCTTGAAACCCTTGTCGGTGGAATCCTTTCCGCTCAAGGCTCGGGTGTACTAGGAGGCGATGATGAAATTCAGAATCTACCGCTACAACCCGGAAACTGATGCCGCGCCGTGTATGCAGGATTACGAGTTGGACGTCGCGCCTGAAGGTCTGATGTTGCTCGATGCCCTATTGCTCTTGAAGGAACAGGATGACACGCTGTCATTGCGCAAATCCTGCCGTGAAGGGGTATGCGGCTCCGATGCGATGAATATTAATGGCCGTAACGGGCTAGCCTGCATTACGCCGCTGGCTTCGCTGAAGCAGCCGGTGGAGTTGCGTCCCTTGCCGGGGCTGCCGGTCATCCGTGATCTGATTGTGGATATGACCCAGTTTTTCAAGCAATATCATTCGATCAGGCCTTACCTCATCAATAATGATCCGCCGCCGGAAACCGAGCGATTGCAGTCGCCGGCACAGCGCGCCCATTTGAATGGTTTGTACGAGTGCATTTTGTGCGGTTGCTGTTCGACTTCCTGTCCTTCGTTCTGGTGGAATCCTGACAAATTCGTCGGCCCGGCCGGTTTGTTGCAGGCTTACCGTTTTATTGCCGATACGCGCGACCAGGCGACCAGCGAACGTCTGGATGATCTGGAAGATCCCTATCGCCTGTTCCGTTGCCATACCATCATGAATTGCGTGGATGTTTGTCCGAAGGAGCTCAATCCGACCGAGGCGATTGGGCACATCAAGGACATGATGATCAAGCGCATGGTATGAAGACACTGGAACGTGTGCGCTGGCGATCCCGGCGCGGATTGCTGGAGCTGGATATTGTGCTGGGACGTTTTATCGACACCTGTTACGAAACACTGGATGCCGATGAACGTCTGCTCTTCGAGGGTTTGCTGGATATGCCGGATACGCGGCTCTGGGATATGATTGCGGGAAAATCTGATGCTGGGCAGGAAGCAACCCAGGCATTGCTGGATAAAATCAGGGCTGCCTAATAACAGTCCGGCGCGGGAGAAAAGTAATGGAAGAAAAGCAACGCATTGCCACATTGACGCTGGATGACGGTCGCAGCATTGAATTACCCATCCTTTCGGGAACCTTGGGGCCGGATGTCGTCGACATGCGTGCGCTGAGCAAACTCGGCATGTTTACCTATGACCCGGCGTTCATGGCGACGGCCAGCTGCACCTCCGAAATTACGTTCATCGACGGCGAGGCCGGGCTGCTTTTTTACCGGGGCTATCCGATCGAACAGCTTGCGGAGCAATCCGATTTTCTGGAAGTTTGCTATCTGCTACTCAATGGCGAGCTACCCAATGCCGAACAGAAGAAGGAATTTGGCAGCATCATCACCCGGCATACGATGGTGCACGATCAGCTGGCCCGTTTTTACAACGGTTTTAGGCGTGATGCGCATCCGATGGCCGTGATGGTGGGTGTGGTCGGGGCGATGTCCGCCTTCTATCACGACTCGCTTGATATCAGTAATCCCCATCATCGCGAAGTGTCTGCGCACCGACTGTTGTCCAAGGTCCCGACGATTGCCGCAATGGCTTATAAGTACAATATAGGCGAACCGTTTGTGTACCCGCGTAACAACTTCAGCTACGTGGAAAATTTCATGTACATGATGTTCGCTACGCCCGCCGAGGATTTTGTGCCAAACCCGGTGTTGGTGCGCGCGCTGGAACGCATTCTGATTCTGCATGCCGACCATGAACAGAACGCTTCGACATCTACTGTGCGACTGTCCGGTTCCAGTGGTGCCAACCCATTTGCCTGTATTGCCTCCGGGATTGCCGCGCTTTGGGGCCCGGCGCATGGCGGCGCCAATGAGGCGGCACTGAAAATGCTGGAGGAGATCGGTGATGTGTCGCGCGTCAAGGAATATGTGCAGGGCGTTAAGGATAAAAAGTATCGCCTGATGGGCTTCGGCCACCGCGTGTACAAAAATATGGATCCGCGCGCCAGTGTGATGCGGCAGACTTGTTACGAGGTGCTGAAGGAGCTGAAGCTCGAAAATAACAAGCTGTTCGAGCTGGCCATGGCGCTGGAGCAGACCGCACTCAGCGACCCGTACTTCATCGAGCGCAAGCTTTACCCGAATGTGGATTTCTATTCCGGTATCGTTTTGCGGGCGCTGGGTATCCCGAGCAATATGTTTACCGTGATTTTTGCGTTGGCACGCACCATAGGCTGGGTTTCGCAATGGAACGAGATGATTTCGGATGTCGATCACAAGATTGGTCGGCCTCGCCAGCTCTACCGGGGCGAGGTTAAACGCGATTTTGTGCCGCTGGAGCAGCGTTGAACGAACCGCTCAATTTTCTCAAGCTGATGCAGGACAGCTCTGCGCTGTTCGGCGGTAACAACGTTTTTATCGAGGGCTTGTACGAGGATTTTCTGCGCAGCCCGGCCAGTGTGCCCGCGGAATGGCGAGCGTATTTTGAAAGTTTGGCTGCGGCAGGTGCCCGGCCGGATGTGGCGCATGGCCCGATCCAGAAAAGTTTTTCTGCCTTGCCTGCAACAGCGGATGTCTGTTTCCCGCAGACGGATTTCATGCGCAAACAGGCTTCCGTATTGCAACTGATTACGGCCTACCGTTTTCTGGGTGTGCGAGTGGCCAATCTGGATCCGCTCAATCGCCACGTCAAACCCGAAATTGCCGAGCTGAATCCGTCGTATTACAACCTCGGTGACGCCGATCTGGATACGACTTTCAACACCGGATCGCTGGTGGGCGGCGCGCGCATGACGTTGCGCGAGATATTGCACCGGTTGCGGCATATTTACTGCGGCAGCGTCGGCGCCGAGTACATGTACATTAGCAACGTGCCACAAAAACGCTGGATTCAGAACCGGCTTGAAGGTCCGCAGGGTGACCCGGTCTATGCGCCGGAGACCAAGAAACGCCTGCTCGAAAGGCTGACGGCCGCCGAGACGCTGGAGCGTTATCTGCATACTAAATATGTGGGGCAGAAGCGTTTCTCGCTCGAAGGCGGCGAGACGCTGATTCCGCTGCTGGACCATTTGTTGCAGCGCGCCGGATCGCAGGGCGTACAGGAAGCCGTGGTTGGTATGGCGCATCGGGGGCGTTTAAACGTCCTGGTGAATACAATCGGGAAGTTACCCAAGTCGCTTTTTGCCGAATTCGAAGGCATTCACCATGAGCACCTGTCCTCCGGAGATGTGAAATATCACCAGGGGTTTTCTTCCGACATTCCCACACCCGGCGGGCCGATGCACGTCACCGTCGCGTTCAACCCTTCCCATCTGGAAATCGTCAATCCGGTGGTGGAAGGTTCCGTCCGCGCCCGCCAGGACCGGCGCAAGGATGTTCAGGGTAAACAGGTGCTGCCGGTGTTGTTGCACGGAGACTCGGCATTTTCGGGACAGGGCGTCAACCAGGAGACATTCAACCTCTCGCAGACACGCGGCTACCGGACAGGCGGCACCGTCCATATTGTGATCAATAACCAGATCGGTTTTACGACCTCGCTGGCGCAGGATGTGCGTTCGTCACAGTACTGCACCGATGTGGCGAAAATGGTGGAGGCCCCCATTTTCCACGTCAACGCCGACGATCCTGAAAAAGTGCTGCTGGTCACGGAAATTGCGCTGGATTTCCGTATGCAGTACGGGCGCGATGTGGTCATCGATCTGGTGTGTTTCCGCAAACTGGGGCACAACGAACAGGACGAGCCGCTGGTTACGCAGCCCTTTATGTATCGCTATATCAACCAGCATATTGGTACGCGGGCGTTATATGCCAAGCGTCTGCTGGAAGAGAGCGTGATTGCCGCAGATGTACCCGAGCAGATGATTCTGGATTATCGCCGGGCGATGGACGAAGGACATAATCCGGTGCATCCGATGAAGACGGACTTCAAGCGCGAGCACGCGGTCAGCTGGCAAAAATTCACGCACGAGTTGCCTTGGCACATACCTGTGGAAACCGCGGTGCCGCTCGATCGCTTGCAACGGCTGGGCAAACGGTTGACGGAGATGCCGGAAGGTTTCAGTCTTCATCCCCGCGTCGCGAAGGTGATTGCCGACCGGGCGATTATGGCGAAGGGCGAGATGCCGCTGGACTGGGGAATGGCCGAAACGCTGGCTTATGCAACGTTGCTGACCGAAGGTTATCCGGTACGACTGTCGGGCGAAGACAGCGAGCGTGGCACTTTCTTCCATCGCCATGCCGTGCTGCACGACCAGACGCGAACGCAATGGGACAAGGGCTATCACACGCCGCTGCAAAGTTTGGAGCCGGAGCAGGCCGAATTCGTGGTGTTCAATTCCATTCTCTCCGAAGAGGCCGTGTTGGCATTCGAGTATGGCTATGCGACAGCCGAGCCGAACACGCTGACCCTCTGGGAGGGGCAATTCGGCGATTTTGCCAACGGCGCGCAGGTGGTGATCGATCAGTTTATTACTTCCGGCGAAGCCAAATGGGGGCGTTTCTGCGGGCTGGTGATGCTGCTGCCGCACGGGTACGAGGGGCAGGGGCCGGAGCACTCTTCCGGCCGTATCGAGCGCTATTTGCAGCTGTGTGCGGATTACAACGTGCAAGTCTGTATCCCGTCGAATTCAGCCCAGATATTCCACTTGTTGCGACGGCAGATGCTGCGACCGATCCGCAAGCCGCTGATCGTCTTTACGCCCAAGAGTTTGCTGCGCAGCAAGGATGCGGCCTCACCGTTGGCAGATCTGGCCACAGGTAAATTTCACCCAGTCATTGGCGAGATGGAGGATTTGCCGGCGGCCCGGGTCAAACGCGTCATCGCCTGCAGTGGCAAGATTTATTACGACTTGCTTAAAGCCAGGCAAGCGCGCGGGATCGATGAGATGGCCATCGTCCGCATCGAACAGCTCTATCCGTTCCCGCACGCTGATTTCAGCGCACAGATCGCCGCTTATCCGAATGCCACCGAGGTGGTCTGGTGTCAGGAAGAGCCGGGAAATCAGGGGGCCTGGCATCGAATCCAGCATTATTTGTTGCGCCATATGCGGCCCGGCATGAAGCTGGGGTATGCCCTCCGGCCCTCTTCGGCATCGCCCGCTGCCGGTTATCTGGCCGTTCATCATGAACAGCACAAGGCGGTCATCGATGCCGCCTTCCGTCCCGACTTGAGTATTACCAATAATCCCGGAGCCAAACACCATGCTCATTGACGTTAAAGTCCCGCAATTGTCCGAATCCGTTTCTGAGGCCACCCTCCTAAACTGGCACAAACAAGCCGGTGAACATGTGAACGAGGGCGAGAATCTGATCGATATTGAAACCGACAAGGTTGTGCTGGAATTGCCCGCCATCAAATCGGGAAAGCTGCTCAACGTATTGAAGCGGGATGGCCAAAAGGTTGAGAGCGGGGAGGTGATTGCGCAAATAGACACCGCTGTCGCCGCTGAACCCAAAGCAGTGCTTGCATCCTCCCCGGCGGTCATGGAATCCGCAGGCTCTCCCGTATTGTCGCCATCGGTTCGCAAGCTGGTGCACGAGCAAGGCATTGATGCTGGCCAGTTGCAGGGCAGTGGCAAAAATGGCCGGGTGACCAGAGAGGATGTCTTGCAGGTTGTACAGCAAAATGTACCTCTGCCATCCGCGCCAATATCAGGCGTCGTTGTGCCGGCCGGAGAGCGTGCAGAACAGCGTGTGCCGATGACGCGTATTCGCCAGCGAATTGCAGAACGGTTGCTGCAGTCCCAGGCCAATGCGGCGATCCTGACCACGTTCAACGAAGTCAACATGCAACCGGTGATGGATCTTCGTGCACGCTACAAGGATAAGTTCGAGAAAAAACATGGCGTGAAGCTGGGTTTTTCCTCGTTTTTCGTAAAGGCGGCGGTACATGCGCTGCAAAAGTTTCCCATCGTCAATGCATCGGTGGATGGCACCGACATCATTTATCACGGCTATTTCGATATCGGCGTGGCGATCGGCAGCGAACGCGGCCTAGTCGTGCCGATCATCCGTGATGCCGACAAATTGTCGTTTGCGGAAATTGAGAAGCGTATTGCTGATTTTGCGGCACGTGCCAAGGACGGCAAGTTGGGGATGGAAGAGCTATCCGGAGGTACGTTCTCGATTACCAATGGCGGGGTATTCGGTTCGATGTTGTCCACGCCCATCATTAATCCGCCGCAAAGCGCTATTCTGGGTATTCATGCGACCAAGGATCGTCCTGTGGCGGAAAATGGGCAAGTCGTTATCCGTCCGATGAATTATCTCGCGCTCTCCTACGACCATCGCATCATTGACGGGCGTGAGGCGGTGCAATTCCTTGTCGCTATCAAGGAATTTCTCGAGTATCCGGGGCAGGTGCTGCTGGATTTGTAAGCTTTGATGCGTTTTCGCGCGTACCGTATTTTTGAGGAAAACGGCGTCGTTAGCGCGCGTTTTGTCGAGCTCGAACGGTCTGATCCGGATCCCGGCGAAGTGATTGTCCGGGTGCATTTTTCCGGACTGAATTACAAGGATGCGTTGGCGGCCACCGGAGCTGGCAAGGTTATCCGGCGTTTTCCCTGTATTGGTGGCATTGACGCTTCGGGGATTGTCGAAAGCTCGGCAGATTCCCGCTTTCAGCCCGGGGATGCAGTTCTGGTGACGGGCTACGACATGGGGGTGGCCCATGACGGTGGGTTCTCCGAGCGACTGCGCGTCCCCGCCGACTGGGTTGTGCCGTTGCCGTCCGGCCTGTCCCTTTTTGATGCGATGGCTTTGGGTACCGCCGGGTTTACGGCGGCGCTCGCGATTCATCGGCTGGAACAAAACGAATTAACGTCGCAACGGGGCAAGGTGATCGTGACCGGTGCTTCGGGCGGGGTCTCCAGCCTGGCCATACAGATGCTGGCTCAGCTTGGCTATCATGTCGTGGCCCTGACCAGTCGTGACAATCAGACCGATTATCTGAAATCTCTGGGCGCTGCTGAAGTTCTGCTGTTAAGCGACATAGATCTTGGTGGCACGCGTCCGCTGGAAAAAGGTCTGTGGGCCGGTGCGTTGGATGCCGCCGGCGGCCCAGTGCTGGGCTGGCTGACACGCAGCATGCAGCAAAACGGGGCGATTGCCAGTTTTGGCAATACCGCAGGGGCAACCTTGGAAACCACGGTTTTTCCGTTTATTTTGCGGGGCATTCGTCTATTGGGAATCGATTCGGCGGCAACGCCCATGCCGTTGCGGCTGCAACTTTGGCAGCGCCTCGCGAGCGAACTCTACCCGCAGCAATTAATGCTCGTTGCGCATGAGGCCAAATGGGAAAAATTGCCGGCGCTTTTGCTGGCAATGGTGCAGCACCAGTCGTCGGGAAGAACCGTTATCCGATTGCCTGCCGCAGACTGACTCTGCGGGCCGCGACAGCGGCGCGAGTGATGCTATAATCCGCCGCCTGTCGGGCATGGCAAAGCGAAAGTGGCGGAATTGGTAGACGCACTGGATTTAGGTTCCAGCGCCGCAAGGCGTAAGAGTTCGAGTCTCTTCTTTCGCACCACTAGCCTAAAAAATCAATTTAATTCAAGGAAATATTTAGTATGTCCAGCGTAGAAACCCTGAGCGCACTCGAACGCCGCCTGAATGCTGTCGTCGATCAACAAGCCATCCGTAGCCAAGTCACGGGTAAACTCAAAAATATTGGCCGCACGGCCAAGATCGCCGGCTTCCGGCCCGGGAAAGTGCCGACCAAGGTGTTGGAACAGCATTATGGTGCACAAGCCCACCAGGAAGCGCTGGGCGATGCACTGCAGGCATCCTTTGCCGCCGCGGTGGAAACGCATGCGCTGAAAGTGGCCGGTTATCCGCAATTTGAGGTAAAAACTGCAGACCTGAACGCGCCTGAAGTCGAATATAGCGCGACATTTGAAGTCTATCCGGAAATTGCACTGGGCGACCTGACAGCTGAAACTCTGGAGCGCAGCGTATTCGAGTTGAGTCAGGAAGACATCGACAACACGGTCGCAACCTTGCGCAAGCAACGTGTCACGTACGAACAGGCTGATCGTGCAGCCCGGGCTGAAGATCAGGTTCGAATCGATTTCACCGGTACCCTTGATGGCGAGGTTTTCCAGGGGGGCGAGGCAAAAGATTATCCTTTCGTGCTGGGCGTCGGTCGTATGTTGCCCGAGTTTGAAGCGGCAATTACCGGCATGAAGTCAGGTGAAACCAAATCTTTTGATATGACATTCCCCGAGGATTATCACGGCAAGGATGTGGCCGGCAAACAGGTGACTTTCAGCGTGACGCTGAATAGCGTTGAGGCCCCGAAATTGCCCGAGCTGGATGCGGAATTTGCCAAATCGGTCGGTATCGAGGATGGCGATGTTAAAAAACTGGAATCGGAAATCCGCAGCAATCTGGGTCGTGAAGTGGCACGCCGATTGAAGGGGCGCAACAAAGAGGCCGCCATGGACGCGCTGCTCAAGGTTGCCGCATTCGATTTGCCCAAAGCTCTGATTGACTGGGAAATGCAAAGTTTGATGCAGCAGACCGTGCAGGATATGGAAGCGCGTGGCATGAAGATGCAAGGTGTTTCTCTGCCGCCGGAGCTGTTTCGCGACCGCGCCGAGCGCCGCGTCAAGCTGGGATTGATTCTGGCCGATCTAGCCGACAAGCATGACATGAAAGCCAAGCCGGAGCAGATTCGCACCCTGATTGAAGATCTGGCGGAAAGTTATGACGAGCCCGAGCAAATGGTGAATTGGTATTACGCCGATCCGGCGCGTTTGCAGGAAATCGAAAATCTGGTGATCGAAGAAAACCTCATGGCCTGGGTGCTGGGCCAGTGCAAGGCCGGCGAAAAATCGCTGACTTTCCAGGAATTGATGGGGAATTGATCGGATGAGCTATCAGGAGCCGCAAAATATCGGGATGGTGCCCATGGTGGTCGAAACCAGTGGGCGGGGCGAGCGAGCGTACGATATTTATTCGCGCCTGCTCAAGGAGCGTGTGGTGTTTCTGGTCGGTGAGGTCAATGACCATACTGCCAACCTGATTGTGGCTCAGATGCTCTTCCTTGAATCAGAGAATCCGGACAAGGATATTCACTTCTATATCAATTCGCCGGGCGGATCGGTCACGGCGGGCATGGCGATCTACGACACCATGCAGTTCATCAAGCCTAATGTGAGCACCTTGTGTATCGGTCAGGCGGCGAGTATGGGCGCGTTTCTGTTGGCGGCGGGTGAGAAGGGTAAGCGTTTTGTTCTGCCCAACTCCCGTGTGATGATTCACCAGCCGCTGGGCGGCTTCCGTGGTCAGGCATCTGACATCGAGATTCATGCCAAGGAGATTCTGTATCTCAAAAAGCGCCTGAACCAGCTGTTGGCGCAGCACTCCGGTCAATCCGAGGAAACCATCGACCGCGATACCGACCGCGATAATTTTCTGAGCGCGCTGGATGCAGTGGCTTATGGTCTCGTCGATCAGGTGTTGGAAAAACGCGCCTGAAGTCTTCCCATTGAAGGATAAGAAACATGGCTGACGATAAAAAATCCGGCGATAAAATTTTGTACTGTTCCTTTTGCGGCAAGAGCCAGCATGAGGTGAAAAAGCTCATTGCCGGTCCTTCGGTGTTTGTCTGTGACGAGTGTGTCAGCTTGTGCAATGACATCATGCGCGAAGAAGCCAAGGGAGAGCGTGCGGCGAGTGATCAGCCGCCATTACCGTCTCCCAGAGAAATTTCCGCCTCGCTGGACGAGTATGTCATTGGGCAGGAACGCGCCAAGCGTATTTTGTCGGTAGCGGTTTACAACCACTACAAGCGTCTGCGCAGTGACACCGACGACGGAGTTGAACTCGCAAAAAGTAACATTCTCCTAGTTGGCCCGACCGGTTCCGGGAAAACCCTGTTGGCGCAAACGCTGGCACGATTGTTGGACGTGCCGTTTGTGATGGCGGATGCAACGACTTTGACCGAAGCTGGTTATGTTGGTGAAGATGTTGAGAATATTATTCAGAAGTTGCTGCAAGCCTGTGATTATGATGTAAATAAGGCACAGCGCGGCATTGTCTATGTGGATGAAATCGACAAGATTTCGCGCAAATCCGACAATCCATCCATTACCCGCGATGTGTCCGGCGAGGGCGTACAACAGGCATTGCTGAAACTCATTGAGGGCACCAAGGCGTCCATTCCGCCGCAAGGGGGGCGCAAGCACCCGAATACCGAATTTCTGCAGGTGGATACGACCAATATCCTGTTCATCTGTGGCGGGGCCTTCGATGGGCTGGAAAAGGTTATTCGCAATCGCTCGGAGAAGGCGGGCATCGGTTTCGGTGCAACTGTCAGCAGCAAGGTTGAACGCAAAACCGGCGAAACGCTGAAAGATGTGGAACCGGAAGATCTGGTCAAATTTGGACTGATTCCTGAATTTGTCGGACGTCTGCCGGTGGTGGCTACCCTGGAAGAGCTAGATGAAGCGGCGCTGATCAAGATACTGACCGAGCCTAAGAATGCGCTGACCAAGCAGTATCAAAAGCTTTTTGCCATGGAGGGTGTAGAGCTGGAATTTCGGGAGCATGTGCTTTCCGCGATTGCCCGCAAGGCATTGGCGCGAAAAACCGGCGCGCGGGGGCTGCGTTCCATTCTGGAGAATGTCCTGTTGGACGTCATGTTCGACCTGCCGTCCATGGAAAATGTCAGCCAAGTGGTGCTCGACGAGGCGGCTTCATCCGGAGACATCAAGCCGCTTCTTATTTATACGGATGCCCACAAAGTAGCCTAGCTTCAAAACTTGATGTGCCGGGGCCGCTTGAATTTTTTTCTGCTGTCTCCATCTAACGACTCACAGTCAACTCAGAGATACCGCCATGTCAAACGAATATTTGCCAGCATCAAGCATGTACCCCCTATTGCCATTGCGCGATGTGGTGGTGTTTCCGCACATGGTTATTCCCCTGTTCGTCGGGCGTGCCAAGTCGATCAAGGCATTGGAAAATGCCATGGAAGCTGGCAAGGGGATTGTGCTTGTGGCGCAGAAATCCGCCGCCAAGGATGAACCCGGTAAAGATGATCTGTATGAAATTGGCAGCATGGCTAATGTGCTGCAGATGCTCAAGTTGCCGGACGGTACCGTCAAGGTGCTGGTCGAGGGTACAGAGCGCGTTCGTGTGTTGCGGGTGAGTGACACGGACAATCATTTTGAAGCAGAAGTCGAAGTTGTTCCCGCCGAAGATGGGATAAACAGCGAGGTCGAGGCGATGCGCCGCACGTTGATCGCCCAGTTTGACCAGTACGTTAAACTAAACAAAAAAATCCCCCCGGAAATTTTGACCTCGCTGGCGGGTATCGAGGACGCCGGCCGTCTGGCGGATACCATCGCGGCACATTTGCCGCTCAAACTGGAACAGAAGCAGGAGGTTCTCGAAGTCTTTGGCTTGCGTCAGCGGCTTGAGCATTTGCTGGGCTTGCTCGAAGCCGAAATTGATATTCTGCAAGTGGAAAAACGCATCCGTGGCCGTGTCAAACGCCAGATGGAGAAGAGTCAGCGCGAGTATTACCTGAACGAACAGGTCAAGGCGATTCAGAAAGAGCTGGGCGAGGGCGAAGAAGGCGCGGATTTCGACGAGCTGGAAAAGAAGATCAAGGCTGCGCACATGCCCAAGGAGGCGCGCACCAAGGCTGAATCCGAGCTGAAAAAATTGCGTCTGATGTCTCCGATGTCGGCCGAAGCCACTGTGGTGCGCAATTATATTGACGTTCTGGTCGGGCTCCCGTGGAAAAAGAAGACCAAGATCAGTGCCGATCTGAAGCAAGCTGAAGAAGTGCTGGAAACGGATCACTATGGGTTGGACAAGGTCAAGGAGCGCATCCTCGAATATCTTGCGGTGCAGCAGCGCGTGGATAAATTGAAAGCGCCGATTCTTTGTCTCGTGGGGCCTCCGGGAGTCGGCAAGACTTCCCTGGGGCAGTCAATTGCCCGCGCAACCAACCGCAAATTCGTGCGCATGTCCCTAGGTGGTGTGCGTGACGAATCGGAGATTCGCGGCCATCGTCGCACTTATATTGGCTCAATGCCCGGCAAGATTTTGCAAAACATGAACAAGGTTGGGGTGAAGAACCCGCTGTTTCTGCTCGATGAAGTCGACAAGATGGGCATGGATATGCGCGGGGATCCTTCATCCGCTTTGCTGGAGGTGCTGGATCCCGAGCAAAACAGTACATTCGTCGACCATTATGTCGAGGTGGAATACGATCTTTCAGATGTGATGTTTGTCGCCACGGCGAATACGTTGAATATTCCCGAGCCCTTGCTGGACCGCATGGAAATCATCCATGTCTCCAGTTATATGGAAGAGGAGAAAGTCAACATTGCAATCCGTTATCTGGTGCCAAAGGCGATTAAGAATAACGGGCTGAAGCCGGAGGAAATTGCGATCACTGAAAGTGCCTTGCGCGATGTTATCCGCTATTACGTGCGTGAAGCCGGCGTGCGCGGATTGGAACGCGAGATTTCAAAAATCTGCCGGAAGGTGGTGAAGTCACTCGCACTCAAGGAACGCAAGGAACGAGTCACCATAACGGCGCGTAATCTTGATAAATACTTGGGCGTGCGTCGCTACAGCTATGGGGTGGCAGAAAAAACCAATCAAGTGGGACAGGTAACCGGTTTGGCTTGGACTGAGGTTGGCGGCGAATTGTTGACCATCGAAACCGCTGTGCTGCCGGGATCGGGTAAGACAACCACGACCGGGCAATTGGGCGATGTTATGCAAGAATCCATCCAAGCGGCGATCAGTGTTGTCCGGGGACGTGCCCGCCGTTTGGGTATCAAGGAAGATTTTTATCAGAAAACCGAATTGCACATTCACCTACCCGAAGGCGCAACACCGAAAGATGGTCCGAGTGCCGGCATCGGTATTTGCACCTCCATCGTTTCTGCTTTGACGGGCATCCCGGTGCGTGCGGATGTTGCCATGACAGGCGAAATCACCCTGCGCGGTGAAGTGCTGCCAATCGGTGGTTTGCGTGAAAAGCTGCTTGCTGCTCAACGCGGTGGAATTAAAACGGTGCTGATCCCGGAAGAAAACACCAAGGATTTGGCGGAAATTCCGGACAACATCAAAAACAAGCTGGAAATATTGCCGGTGCGTTGGATCGATCGTGTGCTTGAGGTGGCTCTTGAGCGTCAGCCGGAGCCTCTGGCGGAGGTGGTTGAGTCCGCGCAACCTGCGAGCCTTGCATCTGCCGAGATTTCCGTCGAGGCCTCGGCACTTATCAAACACTAGTTAATACAAGGAAATAGGGCATGAATAAGGCGGATTTGATAGACGCAATTGCAACATCGGCAGATATTTCAAAAGCCTCGGCAGGCAGGGCGCTTGATGCCGTAATCAACAGCATCGCGGGCGCCCTGAAACAGGGGGACGTTGTAAGTCTCGCCGGATTTGGTACCTTCAAGGTTGTTGAGCGCGCTGCACGCGAAGGCCGCAATCCGAGTAATGGTGAAAAAATTCACATCCCGGCGAGTAAAACACCGAAATTTAGTGTTGGCAAAAACCTGAAGGATGCTGTAAACTAGCGCGCTGTTGGTGATTCGCCAGGGTGCTTAGCTCAGCTGGTAGAGCGTCGCCCTTACAAGGCGAATGTCGGCGGTTCGACCCCGTCAGCACCCACCAAAAATTGGAGCGGTAGTTCAGTTGGTTAGAATACCGGCCTGTCACGCCGGGGGTCGCGGGTTCGAGTCCCGTCCGCTCCGCCAAAACCAAAAAAGGCGAACTTAGGTTCGCCTTTTTCTTTTTCAGCATTTCTCTAGGAAGCGTTGGTGCCGCTATGTTTGATTTTGTGCATGAAAGAAAACGCCTTGTTCAGATTGTTTTGGCACTGATTATTCTGCCTTTTGCATTCTGGGGTTTGGACTCCTATCAGCGTTCGGGTGAGATGGAAGCGCCGGCGACTGTAAATGATGTCAAGGTCTCGGCGCAGGAGCTGGACGAGGCCATGCGTAATCAGCAAAACCAGTTCCGGCAGATGTTTGGGGAAAATTTCGATTCCGAGATGTTCGATACCCCGGAGATGAAGCGCGCGGTGCTTGATCGCTTGGTTGAAGCACGACTGCTGGTGCAGTCTGCACAAAGTGCTGGTCTCCGCATTGGCGACGATGATCTGGCGCGCATTATCAGCGGCGTTGATGCATTTAAGGTAAATGGCGTGTTCGATAAGCAGCGTTATGAGGAAGCGTTGGCGAGTAAAGATTTATCCCCGGCAATGTTTGAAATGCGTTTGCGTGATGATTTGTTGGGGCAGCAGGTACAGCAGGACTTCTTGCAAAACGGATATGCCTCGCGTGCTGTTGCCGAGAATGTTTTGCGCCTAAATGAGCAATTGCGCACGGTCGCGATAGTTGAATTGTCACCGCAGGCTTTTATGGCCAAAACGACCGTTGATGCTTCGGAGGTCAGTAGTTACTACGACAGCCATAAAAAAGATTTTGAGCTGCCGGAGAAGGTTCGCGCGGAGTACGTTGTGCTGTCTGCTGCGGAATTGCAGGCCCGCCAGTCAATTTCTGCGGCCGAAATCAGGCAGTATTATGAGGCGCATGAAAGCGAATACGGTATCCCGGAACAGCGCCAAGCTGCACATATTTTGATCGCGATCACATCTACTGCACCCCAGACAGAACAGGATGCAGCCAGAAAACAGGCGACGGATTTGTTGCGACAGATCAAACAAAATCCAGGAAAATTTGCCGAGCTTGCAAAAAAACACTCCCAAGATACGGGGTCAGCCGCGAACGGCGGGGCGTTGGATAGTTTTGGTCGCGGTATGATGGTGAAACCCTTCGAGGATGCCGTGTTTTCAATGAAAACTGGTGAAATCAGCGAACCAATCAAAACGGATTTTGGTTATCACATCATCAAATTGCTTGCAATTAAGTCTTCCGAGGCGTTGCCGCTGGAGATTGTGCGTGGTGACATCGAAACGAAACTGCGCCAGCAGAAGGCTAACGACGCATTTGCCGAGCTGGCCGAGAATTTTAGTAACACCGCCTATGAGCAAAGTGACACGCTGGAACCAGCTGCAAAACTTGCCGATCTCAAGATTCAGCAGAGCGACTGGATCAATAAGGGTTCCGTGCCGGGTGGGATTTGGAATGCCAAATTGCTGGCGGCGATCTTCTCTGAAGATGCCGTTAAAAACCAGCGCAATACCGCAGCCATCGAGGTGGCACCGAACATGCTGGTTGCAGCGCGAGTGCTGGCGCATCAGCCGGCCAGCGTGCGTCCCTTGGGACAAGTTGAAGCGGACATCCTCGTTCGTCTGAAAAAAATGCAGGCAAGCGATTTGGCAATTAAACAAGGTGAAAAAATGCTTGCGGAATTTCAAGCTGGCAGGGTTTCGCAGGCAACCTGGAGTCAGGCGCTAACAATCAGCCGCAATCGGATTCAGCCGCTGGACGAGGCTTTGGCGCGAAAGGTCTTTCAGGCCGACGTAGCAAGCAGTTCGCCGGTCTACCTAGGCGGAAAGGTTGAAGGTCGCGGCTATCTCCTGGTCCGAGTAGATAAGGTGACAGACGTTTCTGGAGTGGAGGATGCCAATCTCACGCGCTATCAGCAACAGCTGCGCCGTGTCGTGGGCGAGGAATTATTTCGGGCCTTTCTGGAGGATGCAAAGGCAAACGCCGAAATCAAGATAAATGTGACGGCGGAAACGACAGCGCAGTAGACTCCGCGCTGCGATCATAAAAAAGCCACTCGAAAGAGTGGCTTTTTTATGTGATTCGTTTGGTGCTACTTGCAGTGGAGCGCAACCAGCTGTTTGGCAATGATGTCATGATTTAGCCAGATAACCGGACCGGCAGGGGCTGAAGTTTCATAGAACATGAGCGGTCCTGTCCCTTCAAGCACCAGCGCGCTCAGATGGTCGGTGACCAGCGCCTTACGGTCTTTATGCATCTGCGTGATGCTGTCCGAGGTGCCTATCATCAGATCAGCCAACTCTAGGCTGTTATCCATTGGCCAGGCTTCGAAGTTGCGGAATTTCTGCATGGTTTCGCTGGCGTTGTAATGATCGATTTTCCCCAGCAGCTCTTCCAGCGTGGCGCCTTCCTGCAATAAATCACGGCAAGCTTTCCACTGCGCTTCGGTCCAGTCGCCGCCATTTTCCTGATTGAGGGCGCGCAGCAGCGGAAAAAGCGAAAGCTCGACACCCACGAAAATATCGGAGGAGTTGGTGCGGATTTCGGGGCAGTTGTATACGGTGGCCTTGATGCCGCTATCCCAAGCCGTTTCAGCAACCCGCTCGAGACGCATTTTGGCGTAGCCCTGAGTGTAGTTGGTATAGGTTTGCCACTGATAGGTCTCACCAATCAGAATTTCGGTGCCGTGATAACCGTAGGCCGTATAACGCGCCTGCCCCCCACTGCCTTCAAGCCGGGTGCGGAGGCGTGCGCTGCCTTCGATCAGATACTGGAATGTGTTTGCCGTGACTTCGTCGAAGTTCATCAGAATGAGTTTGCCCAAGTCGCTGTTGAGCAGGGCGCGTGAAGACATGAATCGATCGCCCTGCCCCTTGTAAATGCGATTTGCAATGGCCAGAAAAACTTTAACCTTGGGAATGCCGCCGGCCATGGTGTGGGCGAAAAATACATTACTTCCATCCGGAATCATGCCATCAAGCGATTGCATCACTTGGTCAAGAGAATCACGGAAACGTTTAATGCCGGCTGTGCGGCATTTTTCGATATGTTCCCAGTTGAGAGTATCCGTTTGCCAGCTCTTCAGAGTCATGTTAGCTAGCAAATCGGTCGGTGTGGGCTCTCCCGGAGGCGCATCCAGATCAAATCCGGCCATCATCGGAATGTTGATGATACGTCCGCCCAAATTACTTTCGGCGACTGCCAGTTCTTCTTCCGTCAGAGGTCGCAGAAGATTGTTTTCGTCACGCCGGCCCACCGTAATTCCCAGAATGGTCATGCCATTTTTGCGAGCCTCCTCGACAAGACCATTGGCGTAACCTCGACCAAACAGCTCTCCAAACAGCACAAAAACATCATTCTTGCGGAAAATGTTTTTCGACGGAATTTCCCTCAGCGATACGCGCGCACTCATAGAATCTACCTTCCAGCTAACGAACAGTAAAAATTTCGGCGCTAATGATAGCCTGAATTGGTCTTTATCCAAACCGGAAGCGTGTGTAGCTGATTGCCAAATCGGAATATTCAGGGAGTAGGGGCTTGTGAGTACGGGGGCAGTACGGCGTTTCGGGCGGCCATCGTATATAATGCCCGGCCATTCAAACAACAGGTTTCTCATACATGCTGGAAGTCAGCAATCTTGCCTGCAGTCGAGGTGATCAGCGTCTGTTTTCCGGATTGAGCTTTGTGCTGCATCCCGGGCAGATCATGCAAGTGCAAGGAGAAAACGGCAGCGGGAAAACGACGTTGTTACGGACGCTGTGCGGGTTTGTGTCCGCCGACGAGGGGCGCGTTGTCTGGAATGGGGCGCAGGTTGCCAGTCTTGGGGACGCATTTCATGCGGAGATTCTTTATCTCGGCCACCTGAATGCCATCAAGGATGACCTGAGTGCGCTTGAGAATTTGAAAATTTCGGCTGCGTTCTCCGGGATCACGCTGCAAGATGCGGCCGTCAAATCGGCGTTGCGTCGGTTGGGACTGAAGGGCCGGGAGTTGCTGCCATGCAAAGTGCTCTCTCAGGGGCAACGCAGGCGGGTTGCTTTGGCGCGTTTGCTGGTGAGTGAAGCGCGATTATGGATACTGGATGAACCATTGGCGGCATTGGATGTCCGAGCCGTGGCACTGATTCAGGAATTGATCGCGGATCACTTGTCCCGCGGTGGGATGGCGATATTTACGACTCACCAGCCCTTGCAGATTGACGGTATGACCGTGCGGACGCTGGCCTTGTCATGAAAGAGCTTACTTTGTTCAGCATGCTTAAGCTCGTCATTCGGCGCGACATGATACTGGCGATGCGTCGCCGGGCCGATGTACTGACAACCCTGATTTTTTTCGTCATGGTGGTCAGCCTGTTTCCACTCGGTGTCGGGCCTGAAATGGAAATGTTGCGTAAAATCGCGCCGGGGGTTTTGTGGGTGGCTGCGTTGCTTGCGTCCATGTTGTCGCTGGGGCGGCTGTTTTCTGCCGATCATCAGGATGGCACGCTAGAACAGATGATGCTGACGCCACAACCGCTGGCAGTTATTGTGTTGGGAAAAATCGTTGCGCACTGGATGGTTTCCGGCTTGCCGCTCGTACTGATAGCGCCGGTGCTTGGCATACAGTTCGACATGCAGGCAGAAACGTTGGGGATTTTGATTCTGGGGTTGTTGTTGGGAACACCGGTGTTGAGCATGATCGGTGGGATCGGTGCGGCACTGACATTGGGTTTGCGCGGTGGCGGTGTTCTGTTGTCATTGCTGGTGTTGCCGCTGTGTATTCCGATCTTGATCTTCGGGACGGCCGCTGTTGATGCGGTTGCTACCGGTTTGAGCCCGGTATCGCATTTGTCTCTGCTGGGGGCGCTACTGGTTCTTGCACTGACCTTTGCGCCTTGGGTAGCGGCGCAAGCATTACGTATTTCGATGGAGTAATCAATTTTGGCGATTAACTGGTTCAAATATTCGGCCCCCAGTACTTTTTACGCATTGGCGGGAAAACTGATTCCGTGGTTTGCAGTTTCTGCCGCTATGCTGTTTGCGGTTGGTCTGTACATCGGATTTTTCGTGGCGCCGGTGGATTATCAGCAGGGCGAGTTTTACCGCATCATTTTTATCCATGTTCCGGCATCAATTCTCTCGATGTTTCTCTATCTTGTGATGGCTGCTTATGCTGCGCTGGGACTGATTTTCAACACCCGCCTGTCCGCGATGATGGCGACCGCCATTGCACCGACGGGAGCACTGTTTGCCTTCATTTCCCTGTGGACCGGGGCACTTTGGGGTAAACCGATGTGGGGCGCCTGGTGGGTGTGGGATGCGCGCCTGACTTCGGAACTTATTTTGCTGTTTCTCTATCTGGGTTATATGGCGCTGCATTCATCGATTGACGATCCGCGCCGCGCCGATCGCGCCAGTGCGTTGTTGGCGATTGTGGGTTCGGTCAATGTGCCCATCATTTATTTTTCGGTGAAGTGGTGGAATACCCTGCATCAGGGCTCTACGATCAAATTCAGCGGGACAAGTATGCACGTGGCGATGCAGCAGGCCATGTTCATTACCCTTGCAGCTTGCTGGTTGTATGCGATTGCGGTTGTCCTGGCACGGGTGCGCAGTATTATTTTGGAGCGTGAGCATCAGACTAAATGGGTTGCTGAACTATCGGAGGTGCGAACATGACCGGATTGGATATCTGGATGCGGGAAAATCCGCTCACTTACGTCTGGTTGGGCTCTTATGTCGTTGCTCTGCTGATATTTGCGGTTGAAATTGTGCTGGTCCGCCATAAGCGTAAATTGACCTTGGAACAAATCCGCTTGTTGCGGGAAGCTGGAGAAGAAGACTAATGAAACCTCGTCAAAAAAGAGTGATGTTTATCCTTGTGGGGATTGCCGCCGTTGGTTTGGCAGTCGGGCTGGTGCTGAATGCGCTCGACAAGAATGTGAGCCTGTACTTTACGCCGACACAAGTTTTTAACGATGAAGCACCGCATGGCCGGAGTTTTCGTATTGGCGGTCTGGTGGAAGAGGGCAGCGTACAACGCGAAGCCGACGGGCTTACCGTCAACTTTGCTATTACCGATACCAGCAAGCGGATTCCTGTGGTGTACAAGGGAATCCTTCCCGATTTATTCAAAGAAGGAAAGGGCGTCGTCGCCCAGGGAACGGTGGGCCCGGATGGCATCATGCATGCGGATGAAGTGCTCGCCAAGCACGATGAAAATTACATGCCGCCTGAAGCTAAAGACGCGCTCGAAAAAGCCGCGGCGGCCAATGCTGCTGTTGAATCCAAATAATTCCTGAAAGCTGCCGCATGATTCCTGAAATCGGACATTTCTCCCTGATTGTCGCCCTGTTTATCGCTGTTTGTCTGGGGGTGTTGCCTATCATCGGTGCGGCAAGAAATAACGCCGTCCTGATGGCGATTGCACGCCCGTTGGCATATGGCCAGTTTCTTTTTCTCGTTATTGCGCTGGGCTGTTTGACTTATGCCTTTGTGGCCAATGACTTTTCCGTACTTTACGTGGCGCAGCATTCCAACTCGCAGCTTCCGGTGATTTACCGGATTTCGGCAGTCTGGGGCGGCCATGAGGGATCATTGTTGCTGTGGGCCTTCATTCTGGGCGGATGGACATTGGCAGTCGCGATTTACAGCCGCCACCTGCCGGACGAAATGGTGGCGCGAGTGCTTGGCGTGATGGGGTTTGTTGCGATCGGGTTTCTGTTATTCATGCTGCTGACCTCAAATCCGTTTGATCGTTTGCTGCCTGCCGCGGCGGACGGGCGCGATCTGAATCCTTTGTTGCAGGATCCGGGATTGGTGATTCACCCACCGATGCTCTATATGGGATATGTTGGATTTTCGGTTGCCTTTGCTTTTGCGCTTGCGGCACTGCTGGGAGGGAAGCTCGATACTACCTGGGCCCGCTGGTCGCGTCCGTGGACGACGGTAGCCTGGGTTTTCATGACGCTGGGAATTGCCCTCGGCAGTTGGTGGGCATACTACGAACTGGGCTGGGGTGGCTGGTGGTTCTGGGATCCGGTAGAAAATGCGTCCCTGATGCCCTGGTTGTTGGGGACGGCGTTGATACACTCGCTTGCGGTCACCGAAAAGCGTGGCGCATTCAAGAGCTGGACGGTACTGCTCGCTATCGCGGCTTTTTCCCTGAGTTTGCTGGGAACCTTTCTGGTGCGTTCTGGTGTTCTGACCTCGGTGCATTCCTTTGCGGCCGATCCGAAACGCGGTATTTTCATTCTGTCTTTTCTGGTGGTTGTCATTGGGGTTTCCCTGCTTCTGTTCGCATGGCGGGCACCCAAAGTCGGGCTGGGTGGAAAGTTCGACATCCTGTCGCGCGAATCCCTGCTGCTCTCAAACAATGTGCTGCTTTCGGTTGCCGCGGCTTCGGTATTCATCGGTACGTTGTATCCCTTGTTCATGGATGCGCTGGGTTTTGGCAAACTGTCCGTCGGTCCCCCGTATTTTCACGCGGTATTTGTACCGCTGATGGTGCCGATGATTCTGATGATGGGGCTGGGGCCGCTTGCCCGCTGGAAGAAAATCGGCGGGCTCGAGCTGGCCAAGCGCGTGCGTTGGGCTTTTCTGAGTGCTTTGCTGATTGCGCTGTTATTGCCATTCGCAATGGGTATGTGGACCGCCATGATCGCGCTGGGATTGCTGCTGGCGTTCTGGATCATCGCGACCATGTTGCTTAATTTGCGCGAGCGCCTGCTGGGCCGGAATGATTTCTTGCAGCGTGTCCGCAATCAGTCATTGAGTTATTACGGCATGCAGCTGGCGCATCTTGGCGTGGCTGTATTCATCATCGGCGTGACATTGGTCAAAGGTTACGAGACTGAGCGTGATGTCCGCATGGATATTGGCGACACCGTCTCCGCCGGCGGTTATGTATTCCGTTTTGATGGTGTACGGGAAATCGAAGGCCCCAACTACATCGGTGGGCGAGGCCACGTGACTGTGACTAGGAATGGACAAGCCGTGACCGAGCTCTATCCGGAAAAAAGACAGTACAACGTTTCCGGAATGCCGATGACCGAAGCCGCTATCCGTACCGGCCTGCTACGGGATTTGTATGTCTCGCTCGGCGAGCCGATTCCAGGAAGCAACGGTGCATGGGCCGTGCGAATTTATATCAAGCCTTTTGTAGACTGGGTTTGGGCCGGCTGTGTGCTGATGGCACTGGGGGGTATTCTTGCGATAAGTGATCGCAGATATCGTATTCACAGCAAGCGCAGCGGCGCGCAACTGGACACTGCTCTTGAGGAGAAAACTGCATGATGCGTTTTATTCTGCCCTTTGTTGTCTTTGTGGTGTTGGCGGTTTTCCTGTTTAAAGGTCTCAATCTGAATCCCCGCGAAGTACCCTCGCCATTGATCGGCAAGCCCGCACCAGGATTCGTTCTGCCGCAGTTGCATGAACCGCAACAAAACTTTTCGCCTGCCGACATGAAAGGCAAGGTCTGGCTGCTGAATGTCTGGGCCTCGTGGTGCGTTTCCTGCCGGGAAGAACACCCGGTCCTGATGGATTTGGCGCAGCAAAACATCGTGCCGATCTACGGTCTCGATTACAAGGATAACCCTGTGGAGGCCCAGCGCTGGCTGCAAAGGGGCGGTGATCCTTATGTGCTGAGTGTAACGGACACCGAAGGCCGCATTGGTATTGATTATGGTGTGTATGGTGTGCCGGAAACTTATGTGATCGACGAGCAGGGCGTCATTCGCTACAAACAGATCGGCCCGGTGACACCGGATAATCTTCGTGAAAAAATCCTGCCCATGGTTGCGGAGTTGCAAGCCAAATGAAACGCCTTCTGATTTTGTTGTTTTGTCTGTTGCCCACTTTTGCCCTCGCAGGCGAGGCTCAGGATATGGCCGCCGACCCGGTGCTGGAAAAACGCATGATCGGACTGGCGGAGAAATTGCGCTGCCTGGTTTGCCAGAATGAGTCGCTGGCCAGCTCGCACGCCGAATTGGCGGAAGATCTGCGCCGCGAAGTACGCGAGCTTATGCAGAAGGGTATGAGCGATCAGGAAATTCTCGACTATCTGGTTTCCCGCTATGGCGATTTCGTTCTGTACGATCCGCCCATGAAGAAAACCACGCTGGTGCTTTGGTATGGACCGTTTGCCCTGCTGCTGTTAGGGGCTGGCGTATTGTTTTTGCAGTTGCGAAAACGCAAGTCTGAAATTGCCGAGCCGCAGCTGACAGAAGAGCAATCGGCACGTGCCGCGGCATTGCTGTCCGAACGGCAGGATAGTCAAACCCAACCGAAAGATATACAAGCATGACATTGTTCTGGATCCTTTGTGCGCTGCTGCTGATTGTGGCGGCACTTTTCCTCGTGCTGCCGTTATGGCGTGCGAGTGCCAACGGCAATGACGTGCTGCGCGATACGGCCAATTTGGAAATTTTGCGCGATCAGTCGGTCGAGATGGAAAACGATTTGCGCAATGGGCTTCTGACACAGGAAGCCTACGAACAGGGCAAACGTGAACTACAGGCCAGATTGCTGGACGAAGTGCAGGCTCAGGGCGGCGCATCCGCGCTTGCCCATCATCCCGCGAGGAAGCTGGCCGTTGTGCTGGCAATCCTGTTGCCAGTGTTTGCCATTCCGTTGTATTTGACGATAGGCAAACCCCAGGCTTTGTCGCCACAAGAGGAGCCTGCCCTGGCCGCCGGTTTTGGCACGCTGCGTTCCGAGGTGGCAATCCAGGAGCTCGAAAAGAAGATGGAACGCCTGCCGGAAAATCCGGATGGCTGGTTGCTTTTGGCGCGCTCTTATGTCGAACTGGAGCGCTACGATGATGCAGTACGTTGCTATGCCAACCTGGTGAAACTGGTACCCAACGAAGCCCAGCTTTGGGCGGATTATGCGGATGCAAGAGCAATGACGAACAACCAGTCACTGCTCGGTGAGCCCACAAAATTCCTCGATAAGGCGGTTGCGCTTGACGCCAATAATGCGTCGGCGCGCGCATTGTCGGGTTCGGCCGCGATGGAGCGGGGCGATTACGCTGCGGCCGTTACGCATTGGCAAAAATTACTGGAGTTATTGCCGCCCGATTATCCGGGTGCGGAAATGATTCAGCAGGGGTTGGCACAGGCCAAGGAGTTTTTATCCATGCAGCCCGGTGGCAAACAAAAACTGGCACGTATCGAAGCCGAACGCAAAGCCGGTGGTTCATCCCAAGCGCAGTCTGCTGATCCGGCGATGGCGATTAGCGGCAAAGTGACGCTGGCGCCTGCGTTGGCTGCCAGTGTGTCGCCTGACGACACTGTCTTCATTCTGGCGCGCGCGGCGGAAGGCCCGAAAATGCCGCTGGCAGTGTTGCGCAAGCAGGTGAAGGATCTGCCGCTGGAATTTACCTTGGATGACAGTATGGCGATGCAGCCGCAGCTGAAACTATCCGGATTTGATCGCGTGGTCGTCGTGGCACGTGTGTCGAAATCCGGTTCGCCGATGGGACAGCCCGGCGATCTGGAAGGCAGCGTCGAAAATCTCAAACCGGGCGCCAAACATATTGATCTGCAGATCAATAGCCTCGTTAAGTAATTCCGTTTATTGGTAACGCAGCGCCTCGATGGGATCGAGGCGCGCGGCTTTCCGGGCAGGATAAAAGCCGAAGAAGATACCCACAAAGGCCGCAACTCCGAAAGCGACAGCGCCTGTTCCGGCAGAGATGATGACGATGGTGCCGGTCAGCGATTCCACCAAGAGCGCGGCGACAACCCCAAGCCCCAGCCCGATCAGGCAGCCGATCACCGAGATGATGATGGCCTCAAACAGAAATTGCAGCAGAATGTCGCGCTCGCGTGCGCCGATCGCCATACGAATGCCAATTTCACGGGTGCGCTCTGTCACCGATACCAGCATGATATTCATGATGCCGATCCCGCCGACCAGCAGTGAAACCGAGGCGATCGCACCCAACAACATGGACATAATGCGGGTACTTTCCGCAGCCGAATCGGCAACTGCCGTCAGGTTGCGCAAATAGAAATCGTTATCGAAACCCTCGCGGATTCGATGGCGCTGGCGCAGAAGACCCGTCATGCTTTTCTCCACCGCAGGCATGACTTCTTGTGTAGTGGTTTGCACCATGACCATCCGCACCGAGCCGGGAAATTGTGAACCGAAGACCTGGCGCTGTGCGGTGGTGAGAGGAATGATGAGCGTATCGTCCTGGTCGCGTCCATCCATGCCCTGACCCTTGGATGCTAGGATGCCAACAATAACAAACGGACTTTGCCGGATTCGAAGAGTTTTACCGAGAGGATTTTCATCGCCAAACAGGTTGTCGGCGGAGGTTTGTCCAATCAATGCCACGCGGGTGGCGGAACGTACATCCGAGTCTGTGAAGGCGTTGCCAGCAATCACGGTCCACGAGCGCGCATCCAGATAGGAGGGTGTCGTGCCGATAATGGCCGTACTCCAGTTGTTGGGGCCGTAAACGACTTGAGCACTGCCGGAATGGATCGGCGCAACGGCCTGCACACCAGATAGTCCCGCGATAGCCTCGGCGTCTTCGACTTTTAGGGTGTAACCGCCGCCGCTGCCCGAGCGAGCGCCGCCGGAAGATGTGCTCCCCGAGAGCAGGATGAATAAATTGCTGCCCATCGCGGAGATGCTTTGCTTAATGGCATGCTGCGCGCCCTGACCAATAGACATCATCAACACGACGGCGCCCACGCCGATAACCATGCCCAGCATGGTCAGAAAGGTGCGCAGCCGATTGGCGCCCATCGCACGCCAGGCTTCACCAAGCATAGCCAACGTCATACGCATGCTCCGACTTGCAGGGTGGGATGGTCACGCACGATACGGCCATCCAGGAAATGTACCTGGCGTTGGGCATGTTGCGCGATATCTGCCTCATGCGTCACCAGCACGATGGTGATACCTTCTCGATTCAGTGATTCAAACAGTGCCATTATTTCCTCGCCGGTGTGGCTGTCGAGATTGCCGGTGGGTTCATCGGCCAGAATCAGGCTCGGATGATTGACCAGCGCACGGGCAATGGCGACGCGCTGTTGCTGTCCGCCGGATATCTTGTTCGGCATGGCATCGACGTAACGTTCCAGGCCGACGCGTGCCAGAAGTTCGCGGGCGCGTTCACGGCGTGTTTCGCGCTCGATGCCGCAATAAATCAGGGGTAGGGCAACGTTGTCCTGCAGTGACATGCGCGGCAGCAGATTGAATCCCTGAAAAACGAAGCCTATGGTGCGATTGCGGAGTTTCGCGAGTTCATCACGAGCGAGCTCCCCAACGTTGCGCCCATCCAGCCGGTACGTGCCGCCACTGGGTTTATCCAGACAACCCAAAATATTCATGAAGGTCGATTTGCCTGAGCCGGAAGGTCCCATGATGGCCACGAAATCTCCAGAGGCTATCGTCAGATTGACGTCTTTAAGCACCGGAAATTCGCCCGCCGAGGTGGCGTAGGATTTATATAAATGCTCAATCCGAATAACAGCATCAACCATCAAAACATTCTCATGCGCATCGGCGAACTGGTGCCGGAATTATTTTCCATCGCCTCACCCACAATGACCTGATCGCCCGGCTTCAACGGGCTGTCGATCAGTTCGGTATGTCGGTTATCGGTGATGCCCAGCGTCACACTGACGGCTTGCGGTTTCCCCTCGCGCAATACAAATACTCTGCCGGGGAAACCGGTGTTCTTGCCGTTCTGTGGCTCCTTGCCGCCGTAGGTTCTGGGCGCGGATTTTTCGGCTGAAGTGGTTGGCTTGAAGCGCAAAGCCGCATTTGGCAGCAACAAAATTTCACTGCGTTCCGCTACCACAATACTGACGTAGGCGGTCATGCCCGGCAGGAGAACTTGTCCGGGATTATTAACATCAATGACGACGTCGTAGGTCACGACATTTTGCGTCGTTGTCGGATTGAGGCGGATTTGTCGCACAATGCCCTGAAAACCCCGATCGGGGAAGGCATCGACGTTGAATTGTGCCGTTTGTCCGACGCGAATGTTGCCGATGTCGGCTTCGGCAAAGTTGGCGTCGATCTGCATTTTCGACAGATCCTGTGCAATTTTGAACAATGTGGGTGTTTGCAGGCTGGCCGCCACGGTTTGGCCCACATCCACGCTGCGATCGACGACTATGCCGGAAACCGGGGAACGGATCAGCGAATAGGATAGATTGGCTTTGTCTTTGTCTGCGGTGGCGCGGGCCGCCTGAAGTTGGGCCGCCGCAGTTTTTTTCGCCTGTACTGCGGTATCCAGCTCCTGCCGCGAGACAAACTCCTGCGAAAATAAATCGCGCATGCGTACCTCGTTGGCCGTGGCCAGTTCCAGACTGGCTGCCGCGCTCAGGACGTTTGCGTTACTTTGCCGCTGTTGCGCCGCGAGCATGGCATCGTCCAGTTCCAGCAACAGCTGGCCTTTCTCGACCTTACTGTTGAAATCCACATGAATTTTGCGGACCGTGCCGGAGACTTGCGTTCCAACACTGATGAGCGAAACGGGATTCAGCGTGCCATTTGCCGAAACGCTCTGGCGAATTTCTCCGGATTCGATGGTTTCAAGGCGATAAGTTTGTACGGATGGTGTGGCTGTGCGATAGAGCAGGCCGACCGCGACCAAGCCGGCCAATATTAACAACCCCCAAGCCGTGCGTGAGTGAATTGGAAATTTCATCGCTTACTATTCTCCTTGGTGTATGCCGGAGTATCGAGCAGGGTGCCATCCAATGTTCCCATCGCTTGCGCCAGGGCGACCCGCCCGACATTCCAATCGAGCCGCGCCTGAATGTGTTGCTGGCGTGCGGAAGCCAAAGCGGATTGGGCATTAAGCACATCCAGCATGCTTCCGACACCTGCCTGATAGCGCCCCAAGGCTACGCGTTCTGATTGCTCGGCGCTTGCGAGCAAGTCATCACTGGTGCGAACCGACTCCGTGGCAGTCATCAAGGCGTGGTAGGCATTCCAGACATCCAGGGCAACCTGTGTGCTGAGCTGCTCTGCGCGTGCCTTGCTGGATTCGACTTGGGCTTCGGCCGCGCGAATGCGATAGGTTGGGGCATATCCGGAAAACAGTGGCACACTCAAATTGACGCCCAGTGATGAGGTATTGGAGGTCAATCCGGCACTGTCCCGCCGATTGCCCGAGGCAACGAGTGACAGCGAAGGTTTACCTGCCGCCTCGGCAGCGGTAACACCCGCTTCTGCCGCGCGGATTTGCGCTTCGGCAGCACGCAAATCGGGGCGCAGCCTCTTCGCCTCATCAATCAGTGTCTGAATGTTTTGTTCGAAAGACATGTCCGGCGGTTGATCCACGGCTTCAACCAGCGTAATCGTCCGATTGGCATCCAGCCCGAGCGTATTGGCCAAGGCGCCGCGTGCTTTGTGTAAGACACCCTCGGCATTGATGCGGTTAAGGCGTGCCTGCGACCAAGCAGTTTGCGCTGAAAGCTTGTCAGCAGGCGTAGCCGTGCCTGCCCGATAGCGTGCAGACGATGCAGCATAGCTAAGCGCTGCGGCTTGCTCGGATTTATTGGCGGCGAAAAGCGCGGCTTGTGTGGCCAATGTGTTGTAATAGCTCTGAACAGCAGTCAGAAAAATACTTTGAATAGTGCTGTCCCGCGATGCCTTGGCCGCCGCTAGGAGTTGCTTCGCGTTTTCACGTCCTGCCGCGCGACCACCGAAGTCAAACAGCAAGTAGGACAACGTTAATCCCGCGCTGCGTGCAGTTGTTGAATTGGAGCTTCTATCCCCAGAGATATTGGCGCTAACCGTCGGCAGATAAGCTGAGTTGCTTACGCCAAGCTGGGCGGCTTGCGAGAGAGAGTTTGCCCACGCTTGACGGGTTTGCGGATTATTGCAGAGCGTCAAATTTACGACATCAGCCAAGGCCAAGGGGTGCTCCAGAGGGGCGGGTGGAGGACAGGTCGAAGTATTTGTGGCGGGCCGGATGGGTGCCGTCATCAGCTCAGTATTAAAAGGATCCGCAGCAAATGCGGGGAGCGCGCTTGCGAAAAAGATCGAGAAAATTATAAAGCCGTGATTCTGCATGGCGACATTCTAGCTTCAGTTGCAGGTGTGCCCATGTTTGATTTGTAACCAGGTGTTTGATGCCTTCCCCTGCGACAAAATGTCGCAGGGCGGTGTGTTGTGAATCGGCTTACATTAACGGGTATGAACGTGGGGCGCGGCGCTAAATGCTGTTGCAGTTAGGAAGACGCTGGTAGGATGGCACGCAAATTTTCCTTGTTAAACCAATTCATGTCGTCCCGAAGTTTGCATTTTTACAATTTCCCGAATCGGGAGCAGATTATTATCGTCACTGTGGTGGTGGTGATGCATTTCGCTGTGGTCATGCTGTGGTTGTCGCGCCCAATGCCCCCGACGATTGTGGTGCAGGAGTTGTCCGTTTCAGTGGTCATGCAACAGGCAGCTGTTGTGCAGACGGTAGTGCCGATTGCACCGGCTTCCCCAGTTTTCCGGAAGATGCCTGTCAGAATAGAGCGCGTTCAATTAACCCCTCAAGTCCCTGAGCTCTCCGAACCGGTTATTGCCGTGCAGCCGGAAACGATACCTGTCGTGCCAGTTGCAGCATCAACCGCGCCAATTGTAGATAGCGCACCGGATTATCAGGCGAGCTATTTAAACAACCCGCGCCCGCACTATCCCATGATGGCGCGTCGCATGGGATGGAGCGGAAAAGTAATCCTGAATGTGGAGGTGCGATCAGATGGTGCTTGCGGGGAAGTTCAGGTCTTTAAGAGCAGCGGGCACGACGTGCTGGACAGGGTTGCGCTGAATACAGTCAGGCGTTGGCGTTTTGTGCCGGCGCAACAAGGCGGGCAAGCGGTAACGCAGTGGTTTAGGGTGCCCATTCATTTTTCACTCGAGGATAAAACATGAGCGGCTTTTTTCTCGCCGAATCGCCAATAGTTTCCGGTGCTTTGTTGATACTGATTTCACTCTCGGTTGTAACTTGGTCAATTGGTTTTTATAAACTTTGGCGACAGCGCCTGGATCGCAATTGCAACCGGGGTTTTCTAAAGAATTTTTGGGCGGCGCGCGATTGGGAAGCTGCGGCTGCAATTGCTCGCCAAGGTGAGGGGGATATTGCTCGTCTGGCGCAAGCTGGTTTCGCTGAGCTGAAAATGCTGGATTCGGATCGTCAGGATTTGATGCACACCGGCGCACCGCAAGAGGTGTTGCAACGTCAGTTGCAACAGCAGGTTCAAAATCTCCAGCGTTATCATGAGCGCGGCTTGGCGGAACTGGCAACCATAGGCTCGACGGCGCCGTTTGTGGGGTTGTTTGGTACGGTGTGGGGCATTATGAATGCCCTGCAGAACATTGGGCAAAGTGGCTCGGCTTCGCTGGATGTTGTGGCTGGCCCGATTGGCGAGGCGCTGGTCGCGACCGCGATCGGGATTGCGACGGCGCTCCCGGCCGTTTTGGCCTATAACTATTTTTTACGCGGGCTGAAAGTGCGTATTACTGAGCTGGATAATTTTGCACATGATTTTTTACGTCTCGCACTCAAGCATAATTTCAAAGGATAACCGCGATGGCCATCGGGAATAATTCGGAAGGCGACATGATGAGTGAGATCAACGTCACGCCTTTGGTTGACGTGATGCTGGTCTTGTTGGTGGTGTTTATTATTACCGCGCCCTTGCTTTCTCCGCAGTCGCTCAAGATCAGCCTCCCCAAGACTGACGCCGTACAGCAAATCGATAAACTGCAAAAGGTGAGTCTGGAGGTTGATGCCAAAGGCAATATTGCCTTGGATCAGGCTCATATAAGTGATGAGGTGCTGGCTGAGATATTGCAACAAAGAGCTGCCGATCCTCAATTCCAATTACAGATCGAGGCAGATCAGGAAGTCGCTTACGGGCGAGTGGCTGAACTGATGGCATTGGCTCAGCGTTCGGGTGTTACGAAGCTCACCTTTGTCACGCTGACCCGCTAATTATCCAAGGCGAGAAATTTTTCAAAACTCGACTTTACAAGCCAAGAGGCCATCTCTATAATGCGCGCTCTTTCGAGGTACGGGGGTATAGCTCAGCTGGGAGAGCGCTTGCATGGCATGCAAGAGGTCAGCGGTTCGATCCCGCTTACCTCCACCAAAAAGAAGAGGTAGCAACCACGTCCCCTTCGTCTAGAGGCCTAGGACACCGCCCTTTCACGGCGATAACACGAGTTCGAATCTCGTAGGGGACGCCAAATATGAAAAGCCGCGCTAGCGCGGCTTTTTTCTTTTCTGTCAGACGTCAATTTTTACACGGTTGCCGCCGGCACTTTGAGCTTGTTGAAGCGCGTTCATGGCGCGCTCCAACAGCGTTGCCAGCCGATCGTTTGGGCGTGCCTGGCTGACGCCCAGCGAGACACTGATGGATGGCAGGCTATCGCCGCTGGGCAAGACGATCGGCGTGTTATTGATGGCGATACGCAGACGCTCCGCCGCGATGCCTGCATCGTGCAGCGAGTGGGTGTTGGGCAGGAAGATGCTAAATTTGGGGCCCATGTAATGGCCCGCCTGATCATCCGGACGCAGGCAGGTCAGTGTGGTGTGAGCAATGGAGCGTAACGCCAGATCCGCACCTAAAGCGCCAAATTCTTCTGCAAATTGCTGATGTTTATCCATTTCCAGCATGACGAGGCAGCCCGGCTGATTTTGGGTCATGCCCCGTTGCAAATAGCGTTCCAGCTTGTCATTCATCCATTTTCGGTTATACAGGCCGGTCAACTCGTCCACCATGCTGGGCTCTATATACCCGCCTTGCTGGTCAGCGGGTTCGCTTAGAGCGCGACTATTGAAGCTGAACCGGTGACTGAGGATGCGCAGGATGTTCAGTGCGGCCTGATGTGAAGTGTCAATCAGCTCCCAGATGGCTGCCTGGCTAATCGCGACAAGTTTGCATTCCGTTGCGGCAACTACAAAGGCCGAAGCAAATCCGTCGCCGAGCGTGGACATCTCGCCGACACATTCACTTTGGCCGGCCAGCGCGAAGGGTGCGCTACGCTCGGTCATCTGAATGTTCAGACGTCCGGATAATATGAGATAGAAGTTGTTGTTGTATTCGCCGCGCTTCAGCAGAATGTCGCCCTTGCCAAGAGTGACCAGTTTTGATTTGCGCAGCACAGCGATAATGTCACGGTGAGAAACACCCAGAAAAAGCGGGGAGGTTTCAAGAAGATTAAGAATTTCAGAGGATTGACTCATGCTGTGTTTTTTGCAGTTCTTTAAGCGTGTTCGGAATCATACCAACCTTTGTGACCTACTGCAGCCAGTCCTTGGTTTCTGTTTATTTGTAATTTTCCCTGTTCACAGACGGCAGCGAATCCAGTAGAGTTACAGCCATCCAAAATTCAAACGAGTAATTCAAATGACCGTCAAAGGACAGCAGCTCCAAGATCCGTTCCTGAATGTGTTGCGCAAGGAGCATGTTCAGGTCGCCATTTATCTTGTTAACGGGATCAAGCTTCAGGGACAGATCGATTCATTCGATCAATACGTGGTTTTGCTGAAAAATACCGTGACACAGATGGTTTACAAGCATGCCATTTCCACCATTGTTCCTGCACGCGCAGTCAGCCTTCCTGCCGACGACAATCAATAATGCCGCAGCCTGTTGCCGCAGCCGAAGCGGCGTTACTGGTCAGTCTTGACTTTGGTGAGTCTGACTATGCCGACAGTCTGGATGAATTGCGCCTGCTGGCAGAATCTGCAGGCGTTTCAGTCACGGGCGTTGTAGAGGGTAAGCGCAGCCGGCCGGATGCCGCCTGGTTTTCCGGCACCGGAAAAGTGCAGGAAGTTGCCGATACTCTGTTGGCGCAGCCCGCCGATCTTGTCATCTTCAATCACGATCTTTCTCCCGCCCAAATGCGTAATCTGACCGGCCGTTTGGGTGTCCGGGTGATTGATCGCACCATGTTGATTCTGGATATTTTTGCCCAGCGTGCGCAGAGCCATGAAGGCAAAGTCCAAGTCGAGTTGGCCCAGTTGCGTTATCTGTCAACGCGTCTTGTCGGGATGAATACCGACATGGGCCAGCAGAAACACGCCGTCGGTGCGCGCGGTCCCGGCGAGACCAAGCTTGAGCTGGACCGGCGCAAATTGGATAAACGGGTGCACCTGCTTAAACAGCGGCTGGACAAGCTGCGGAAACAGCGTGTGCTGCAACGCAGATCCCGCCAGCGCGGCGATGTGCTCTCGGTTTCCATCGTGGGTTATACCAACGCCGGAAAATCAACCTTGTTCAACCGGTTGACGGGCGCGGGGGTGTATGCGGCCAACCAGCTGTTCGCCACGCTGGACACGACAACCCGGCGTGTTTTCCTTGAAGCGCGGGAAAATGCCGAGAGCGAACACCGGCCTGAATATACGGAATCGAACGTGGTGGTTTCCGATACCGTTGGTTTCATCCGCCACTTGCCGCATTCGCTGGTGGCCGCCTTCCGCAGCACGCTGGAAGAAACGATTCATGCCGATTTGCTGCTGCATGTTGTTGACAGCGGAAACCCGCACCACGATGTGCAAATTGAGGAAGTCAACAAGGTGTTGGCCGAGATTGGGGCCGAAAACATTCCGCAAATCATTGTGTTCAACAAGATCGATATTAGCGGTCTGCAGGCGGGTGTGAGCCGAGATGAATATGATAGAATCGCGTCCATTCGATTAAGCGCCAAAACCGGTGTCGGGATGGATGTGCTGCGTGCCGCCTTGTGCGAAGTGCGTGATACGGAACCCGTCCAGACGACTGCACAGGCTTGGCATCCACTTGATAATCAGACAGGATAAGACATGGGATTGAATGATCCGCAATGGGGTAACCGGAATGGCGGCGGTCCGCCGGATCTGGAAGAAGTACTTCGGAAGCTAAATGCCCGCATTTCCAGCTTGTTTGGCGGGATAGGACGGCGCCAGAAGACTGCCGGTGGCGGCGGACAAGCGCCGCAATTCAAGGGGGGGAGTCTTGGATTGCTGGTCATCATTGGTTTGCTGATCTGGCTCGCCAGTGGTTTTTATATTGTGGATGCAAGCCAGCGCGGCGTGGTGTTGCGATTCGGCAAATATCTCGAGGCAACCCAGCCTGGCCCGCGCTGGCATTTGCCGTTTCCTATCGAAACCGTTGAGGTGGTGAATCTTAGTCAGGTGCGTACGGTTGAAGTCGGTTATCGCGATAACGTCCGGAACAAAATGCTGAAGGAATCGCTGATGCTTACGGATGACGAAAACATCGTCGACATCCAGTTTGCGGTGCAATATTTCCTCAAAGATCCCGCAGAATACCTGTTTAACAATCGCATGCCGGACGAGAGCGTACGCCAGGCGGCAGAAACTGCCATTCGGGAGGTGGTCGGCAAAAGCAAAATGGATTACGTGCTTTATGAAGGACGCGAACAAGTTGCCGCCGCGGCAACCAAACTGATGCAGGATATTATGGACCGCTACAAATCCGGTATCGTCATCAGCAAGCTGACCATGCAGAACGCCCAGCCTCCGGAACAGGTGCAGGCAGCTTTTGACGATGCGGTCAAGGCGGGTCAGGATCGCGAGCGCCAAAAGAACGAGGGGCAGGCTTATGCCAATGACGTTATCCCACGTGCCAGTGGTACTGCCGCGCGCCTGATGCAGGAAGCTGATGGCTACAAACAGAGTGTGATTGCCAACGCTGAAGGTGATGCCAGCCGCTTCAAGCAGATTCTGGTGGAGTATGAAAAGGCTCCGGCAGTCACTCGCGAGCGTATGTTCCTAGATATGCAGCAGCAGGTTTTGAGTAACGTCAGTAAAGTGTTGGTGGACCAGAAAAACGGAAACAGCCTGCTGTATCTTCCCCTCGATAAACTTATTGAAAGCACGCGCGCCTCGACTACTGCCGAAGCGGCGGCTACAGCTGCCGCCTCAGCTGCCGCGACAGCATCTGAGAACGGCACGACACCGCGCCCGCGTGAATCCGGGCTGACTCGTGACAGGGAGACCAGATAATGGACAAGAAAATCGGCAATATTTTGATCGGACTGGTCGCTGTTCTGGTGCTGCTCAGCATGAGCATTTTCGTAGTTGATCAGCGTCAGAGGGCAATTGTCTTTCAGCTGGGTGAAGTAGTGGGCGTGAAGCTGGAACCCGGACTCTACTTTAAAATTCCTCTGATGCAGAACGTGCGTTATTTCGATGCGCGAATTTTGACGCTGGAATCAAGCGAGCCTGAGCGTTTCATTACTGCCGAGAAGAAAAACGTACTGGTGGACTCTTTCATCAAATGGCGCATTGTGGACGTTAGCCAGTACTACATCAGCGTGGGTGGCGACGAGGTGCGTGCCAAGACGCGTCTTACGCAAACCGTGAATGCGAGCATGCGTGAGGAGTTTGGCAAACGCACCATTCATGAAGTGGTTTCCGGTGAACGTGACAAGATCATGACCGTTTTGCGGGAGAAGGCGGATGTGGACGCCCGCAAGATTGGTGTGGAAGTTCTTGATGTTCGGTTGAAACGTGTGGATTATCCTTTGGAAATCAGTGAGTCCGTTTATCGGCGGATGGATGCCGAGCGCAAGCGGGTTGCCAATGAGTTGCGGGCTTCCGGTGCCGCAGAGAGTGAAAAAATCAAGGCGGACGCCGACAAGCAGCGCGAAGTGATTCTGGCGGAGGCGTATCGCGAAGCCCAGAAAATCAAGGGGCAGGGCGATGCCAAGGCGACCGCTATTTATTCGGCAGCGTTTGGCCGCGACCCCGAGTTTTATTCCTTCTATCGCAGCCTTGACGCTTATAAGCAGAGCTTCAAGAATAAGAGCGATGTGATGGTGTTGGATCCAAGCTCGTCCTTTTTCAAGTATCTGAAAGGGACGTCGCGCAGCAACAAATAATTCGCCGTGCTGGATTATCTATGGTTGGCGTTGGGTTTGATGCTGGTGCTGGAGGGCATGATGCCTTTTCTGTTTCCCTCGGCTTGGCGCGAGACGCTCTTGCGGCTGGTGCAATTCCAGGATGGGCAGTTGCGCTTTCTTGGGTTGACGTTGATGTTGATGGGACTTTTGTTGATTTATTTGGCTAGAAATTTGTGATGCAGAACTGGTTGTTGCCCGAATACATACAGGATGTGCTGCCCGACGAGGCTTGGCGCATCGAGGCCATGCGCGCGCGCTTCCTCGAGATGATGCGCGTGCAGGGTTACCAACTCGTTGCTCCCCCCATGTTGGAATACGCCGAATCCCTGTTGATCGACGGTAGCGCCGACATGAATTTGCGCACGTTTAAATTGGTCGATCAGCTCAGTGGCCGAACCCTTGCCCTGCGGGCTGACATCACGCCGCAAGTGGCCCGTATCGATGCCCATCTGCTGAATCGTCAGGGCGTCACCCGCCTGTGTTACGCCGGGAATGTGCTGCACACCCAGCCCGCAGGACTGACACGTACCCGCGAATTGTTGCAGATAGGCGCCGAGCTTTACGGCCATGGCGGGATTGAGAGTGATCTCGAAATCCAGCGCATGATGCTTCAAACGCTGGCGTCGTTTGGTGTTGCAGATGTACATCTTGATTTTGGTCATGTGGGGGTTTTTCGGGCATTGGCGCGCCGCTCCGGCATGGAAAAGGCACTGGAAGGCCGATTGTTGCAGGCGTTGCAGCACAAGGATGTTGCCGGTCTGCAGGTATTGGCACAGACTCTGGCACCGGAAATCCGCAGCGCCATGCTCGCCTTGCCCGGACTGTATGGGGAATGCAGCGATGCCTTGGCGCGCGCGCGCGAAGCCTTGCCGGCCTACCCGGAAATCACCGCTGCCATTGATGCGCTTGAGGTCGCCTGCGCGCATGCGCAATCTTTGGTTGCAAGCGTAGGTATTGATCTGGCCGATTTGCGCGGCTACCACTATCACAGTGGAATGGTCTTTGCGGCATATCACCCCGGTAGCCACGATGCAATTGCGCTGGGCGGGCGTTATGACGAACTGGGCAAGAGTTTCGGACGTAAACGCGAAGCAACCGGTTTCAGCCTGGACTTGCGGCAGATTTACAGCTTGCTTCCAGGCGTGTCCGTGCAACCGGGTATTTGCGCACCGGCGCAAGGAGATACGGACCTGCAAACCGCAATCGCGGACTTGCGCGAGCGCGGCGAAGTGGTCGTGGTCGATTTGCTGGGTAATCCCGTCCTGAAGACTGAACTGAATTGTGACCGCGAACTGGTCCGGCGTGATGGGCGCTGGCAGGTCGTACCCTTGGACTGAAAACGGAAATAAGGCAATGGCTAAAAACGTCGTGGTAATTGGCACCCAGTGGGGTGATGAAGGCAAGGGGAAAATTGTTGACTGGCTGACGGATCACGCCAAGGGCGTGGTGCGATTTCAGGGTGGGCACAATGCCGGCCATACCTTGGTCATTGGCGGCAAGAAAACCGTGTTACATCTCATTCCATCCGGAATTTTGCGTGAGGGCGTGGTTTGTTACATCGGCAACGGTGTCGTGCTGTCGCCGCAGGCTTTGCTTAAAGAGATGGATCAACTGCAGGAGGCGGGCATCGATGTCTACGGCCGACTTAAGGTTTCCGAAGCCTGCCCGCTGATTCTGCCCTATCACGAAGCACTGGATAAGGCGCGCGAAGCTGCCAAGGGCGATGCCAAGATCGGTACGACTGGTCGCGGTATCGGACCGGCTTACGAGGACAAGGTAGCGCGCCGGGCGATCCGTCTGCAGGACATTTTCTATCGAGAGCGTTTTGCCGCCAAACTGGGCGAAGTGCTCGATTATCACAATTTTGTCCTTAAGAATTACTTCAACGCGCCGACAGTAGACTTCCAGAAAACGCTGGAGGACACGCTGGCGCTGGGCGAACGTATCAAACCGCTGATTATGGATGTGCCACGGGCGCTGTATGAAGCCAACCAGTCCGGCGACAACCTGCTGTTCGAAGGGGCACAAGGGGCCTTGCTGGATATCGATCACGGTACCTATCCCTTCGTGACTTCAAGCAATTGTATTGCCGGTGCGGCCAGTGCGGGTGCGGGTGTCGGGCCGCAAATGCTGAATTATGTGCTTGGCATTACAAAGGCCTACACTACGCGGGTCGGCTCCGGGCCGTTCCCGACTGAACTTTACGATGCTGTCGACAAGCGCGATCCTGTCGGTGAAGGGTTGGCCAAGCGTGGCCACGAATTCGGCTCAACCACCGGCCGGGCGCGCCGTTGTGGCTGGTTTGATGCAGCCGCGCTGAAACGCTCTATCCAGATCAACGGAGTTTCCGGTTTGTGTGTCACCAAGCTGGATGTGATGGATGGTATGGAAACCGTACGACTTGGCGTGGGCTATCGCATCGATGGGCAGGAAAGTGACATTTTGCCGGCAGGTGCCGATGCGCTGGCCAATTGTGAAGCTGTTTATGAAGAAATGCCGGGCTGGCACGAAAGCACCGTTGGTGTGCGTCGCTATGAGGATCTTCCTGTCGCGGCGCGCGATTATCTGGCGCGTATCGCTGAGGTGTGCGGTGTCCCGGTGGATATGGTTTCTACCGGTCCGGAGCGCGATGAGACAATTGTATTGCGCCATCCCTTCGAGTAGTTAATTCCGGCACTAGTTGCCGTTCCCCTTGATGGGCACGAATTTTGCGAGTGCAGACTTGCTATGATTTTTTATTTGATTTAAATGCAGGAGAACATCATTAATACTGTCAGCAAAAAAAATGGGCAAGACCCGATTTTGGGTGATTTGCCGCCGTTGGGCATGGATGCCAAAAGCATCGTGGAAGACTTCCGTCGCTATTTTAGCCATACCCTGGGTCGGGAGGTTTCTGAAGAATCCACTTACCAGATGTACGCCTCGCTGGTGCTCTCCCTGCGTGACCGCCTGGTTGAACGCTGGCGCAATACCCGGGTGGCCTACCGCGAGGCCGATTGCAAACGTACGTATTACCTGTCTTTGGAATTTCTGATGGGACGTGCGCTGAACAACGCCATCCTGAATCTGGATGTTGATCCGGATGTTGCCAAAGCGTTGGGCAAACTGGGCGTGGAGATGGAGGCTTTGGTCGAGCGCGAACATGATGCCGGTTTGGGTAATGGCGGTCTTGGGCGGCTTGCGGCCTGTTTTCTGGACAGCTGCGCGACGCTGCAATTGCCGGTGATGGGCTACGGCATCCGCTATGAGTACGGCATGTTCAGACAGAAAATTGAGAACGGTCACCAGCTGGAAGAGCCGGATCATTGGCTGCGCGATGGTAATCCCTGGGAAATCGAACGTCCGGAATGCGCTATCCGGGTGAAATTTGGCGGCCATACTGAATACATCACCGACCAGTCGGGACGCATGCAGGTGCGCTGGGTGGATACGCGCGACGTGATGGCGATGCCGCATGATATGCCGATTCCCGGCTATCGCAATGGTACGGTTAACACTTTGCGTTTGTGGCGTGCCGAGGCGACCGAGGAATTCGACCTGTCCGAATTCAATGCGGGTAGTTACACCGAAGCGGTCGCTTCAAAAAATGCCGCCGAGCACATCACCATGGTGCTTTATCCGAATGACACGAGTGAAAACGGGAAAGAGCTGCGCCTTCGGCAGCAATATTTTTTGGCTTCGGCCAGTCTGCAAGATGTTCTGCGCGGCTGGGTGGCCACACACGGCAATGATTTCAGCCAATTTGCGGAAAAGAATTGTTTCCAGCTGAATGACACGCATCCGACCTGCGCGGTTCCAGAGCTAATGCGGTTGCTTATGGATGGGCATGGTATGGGCTGGGATGAGGCTTGGGCCATTACAACCCGCACGATGGCTTACACTAACCATACCTTGCTTCCGGAAGCGCTGGAGAGATGGTCGGTCAGTATGTACGGTCGCCTGCTGCCACGTCTGCTGGAAATCATTTGTGAGATCAATGCCCGCTTTATGGCCGAAGTGGCACTGCGGTATCCGGGCGACATCGAACGCCAGCGCCGCATGTCGATCATTGAGGAAGGTCACGACCGCCAGGTCCGTATGGCCTATCTGGCAGTCGTCGCCAGTTGTTCGGTCAATGGTGTGGCGGAGCTACATTCCCAACTGCTGAAGCAGAATTTGTTCCATGATTTCTACGAAATGTGGCCGGAAAAATTCAACAACAAGACGAACGGTGTTACTCCACGTCGTTGGCTCGCATCCAGCAACCCCGCGCTGAGTTCGCTTATTGAAGAAAAGATTGGCAAGGATTGGCGCACAGAATTATCCGAACTTAGAAATCTGACTCGTTTTGCGGACGATGCCAAGTTCCGGGATCGCTGGTATGCGGTTAAGCAGGCCAACAAAGAGCGGCTGTCCGAAATGGTCAAACACGATTGTGGCGTGACGTTTGATCCGGCGTCCATTTTTGATGTGCAGGTGAAACGTATCCATGAATACAAGCGCCAGCTACTGAATATCCTGCATGTGATTCACCTGTATGACCGGATCAAGCGGGGCGATACGGCGGACTGGACGCCGCGCTGTGTATTGATCGGCGGCAAGGCGGCCCCCGGCTACATGATGGCCAAGCGCATCATCAAACTGGTGAATGGTGTGGCCCGTGTCGTTAACGGTGATCCTGCCACCAAGGGCAAGTTGCGCTTGGCTTTTCTGCCAGACTACCGCGTGAGTGCGATGGAAATCATTTGCGCAGGTACGGATTTATCAGAACAGGTTTCGACGGCAGGCAAGGAGGCCTCGGGCACCGGCAACATGAAGTTCATGATGAATGGTGCGTTGACGATTGGTACGCTGGACGGGGCCAATATCGAAATCCGCGAAGAGGCGGGCGCCGAGAACTTCTTCCTGTTTGGGCTCACCGCCGAAGAGGTTGATTCCGCACGCGACGCTTACAACCCCGGCGCCATCATCGAAAATGATCCGGATTTCCGCAGGGTTATGGAGTTACTCAAGAGTGGCCATTTCAACTTGTTTGAGCCCGGTATTTTTGATCCTATCATCGGTTCGATTTACAGCCCGAATGATCCTTGGATGACGGCGGCTGATTTCCGCAGTTATCTGGATGCCCAGCAACGCGTGGCGGTGGCTTACAAAAATCGCGAGCAATGGACACGCATGAGCATTCTGAATACTGCCGGTAGCGGAAAATTTTCGAGTGATCGAACGATTGAAGATTACAACCGGGAAATCTGGCATTTGCCCAAAATCGACCCCAGAAAACTTTGATCTAATCTTTCTGGAGCAACAGAGTGCCCGCCGAAAGTCCTTCGGCGGGTTTTTTATTGCTGTGGTGTATTCGGGCTAAACAGGCTGACCTGATTGCGGCCACTGGCTTTGGCGTGATACATCGCAAAGTCTGCATGGGCCTCCAGGTCGATCTGATTGGCGCCATGCTCAGGATACAGCGCCACGCCCATGCTGGAAGAGATCGCCAGCGTTTTACCCGAGATGAGGAAGGGGCGATTCAGGGTCTCGCGGACTTTGTTGGCAATGACCAGCGCGTTTTCTGCCGAACCCACCTGTGGCAGCAACATGACAAACTCATCACCGCCAATCCGGCCCACAGTGTCGGAATCACGAAGACATTGCCGGATGCGGATCGCCACTTCCTTCAAGAGCAAATCGCCCACGCCGTGACCATAAGTGTCATTAACAGGTTTAAATTTATCTAGATCAACAAAGACCAAGGCCAGTCGGGTCTGCTCCCGGCGCGCGGAAGCCAGAGCACGTTCGGTCAATTCAGAAAATAGCATGCGATTGGGCAGGCTGGTCAATGAGTCATGCTGGGCCATGTGCCGGATTTTTTCTTCGGCCAGACGGCGCTCACTAATATCACGACTTACGCCGCGAATCTCGATTCTGCCGCTTTGCGGATTACGGCAGTAATGGAGGATAACCTCGGTCCAGACACTGCCACCGTTTTTGCAGCGTTGCTCAAGTTCGTGCGTGAAATATTGGTCTTCTTTCAACTCGCCCGAGCGTGCCTTGGGTAAACGCTCGGCGATGCCTTCCTGTACACGCGCGAAACTTTCCGGCATCAGGGAATCCGCCAGAGACGCCGCCAAGACCTCTTCCGGCATGTAACCGCGCAAGCCCTGAACGGAAGGGCTGATGTAGGTAAATCGCCGGGATTCGGCATCAATGATCCAAACCACATCCCGCATACTTTCAGTCAGCGTCTGATACTTTTGATGGCTGATATCCAGTTGGATCTTGGCTTCGTTAAGCTCGGCTAGACTAATTTTGAGTCGGCGGTTGGTAGTGTGGATAAAACTGGCAAATCCGCCCAAAACGATCACGCCTCCCAGACTGATCAGCAAGCTGTAATAAAGCCAGGTTAAATCAACTTTTGGATTGGGGTCATAGAGAAAACCCTCGATTGAAAAATCATCCGACAGCATACCCAGTTCAGTATATACGCTGGCGATATGTTGCCAGCGTCCCGGATACATATAACCGATATCCACATGCTCGGGCTGGATCAGATTGCGCATTTCCCGGGCTTCAAATTGCAGCTTTTCGCGCGGTTGCTGTTGGGAATATTCGCGCAAAATCAGATCGATGATTTCATCCGGATGCGCCATCGCATAATCCCATCCCTTGAGGCTGGCTTCGCGAAACGCCTTAGCCTCTTGGGGGTGGCTGTTCAGGTAATACTCCGAGGTAAACAGATTGTCCCCGTAAAAATCAATCCCGGCCGCACGCGGTGAAAAAATGCGGTATTCAAATCCGGCTTGGTCAAGATAAAAGGGTTGGACACTGTTGTAGGCGAAGATCGCGTCTGTCCGGTTTTCCGTGAGATCACGAATATCATGGCTCAAAGGAATTTGCCGATAGTCTTTCGGGGAGATCCCCTCGCGCAGAAGGTAGGCCTCCAGTTCCTCCGCCAAGGGTTCCACCATGATGCGTTTTCCTGCCAAGTCATGGATGTTTCTGATGCCATTGGCCGGATTGGCAATTAATACATAAGGGGAGTGCTGAAAAATCACAGCCAGCACAACAACGGGGGCATGAGCCGTTCGATTCAGAAGCAAGCTGCTGCTGCCTGAACCGAATTGCGCTCGGCCTGATATAACATCGGCAACGGCATCATCCCCAGGATTGCCTTCGCTGAAATGGACATCCAGACCGGCATCCCGGTAGTAGCCTTGGGCTTTAGCGGCGTAATAGCCGGCAAACTGGAAAGAATGCGACCACTTCAGCTTCAGCGTGACGGTTTCCATCGCCCATGCACCGCCGCTGGCGCAGAGCCAAAGCATGGTGGCAAGAAACAGTCGGGATAAAATAGGCGTCATTCGTTTGCGTTTATGTGCGCCGGACAGGGCTGAAAACTGTCCGAATTATAACCTTCATATTCGGAGCAGTTTCCAGCTTGTCATTCAAAGTTTCTTGCTAACCTTGGTAATGCCGCTATCTTCAGTGCTTGGTTTGAGATTGAAGCCAAGGCGGGCGACCAATTTAAGCATCTTGTGATTGTTGCGGAGTACCTCACCCTCGATGGTTGATAGTCCGTTGGAGCGGGCGGCCTCCATCAGCGATGACATCAGTTTTTGCCCCAAACCTTTCCCTTGCATTTTGTCAGCAACGACGAGTGCAAATTCGCAGGAACCGCCATCCGGATTAATCGCATAGCGTGCCACGCCCAATTCGAGCTCACCGCTCTGATCTGCGGTAACAGCAATCAGGGCCATTTCGCGGCTGTAATCAATCTGAGTGAAACGTACCAGCATACTTTCGGTTAGTTCCTGAATACTGTTCATGAAGCGGAAATAGCGGGCTTCCTCGGAAAGATTACGCACGAAACTTTGCACCAGCTCGGCATCCTCGGGACGGATGGGACGAATCGTAATATTGGTGCCATCGGCCAATTGCCACTGGCTGACCAGATGGGTCGGGTAGGGATAGATCGCCATGTGGGCATAACGATCCGCACTCGGTTGGCGGAATTCAACCACGACCCGCGCATCTGCGGCCAGTGCGCCATGCTCGTCCAGAATCAGCGGGTTGATGTCCATTTCCTTGACCAGCGGCAGCTCGCAGACCAGTTCAGAAACACGCAGCAAAACATCCTCCAGCGCGTCCATGTTCGCCGGTGGCATGTTGCGGAAGGCCCCCAGCATTTTTGAAACACGGGTGCCCTGAATCAGGTCCTTGACGAGGAAGCGGTTCAGCGGAGGCAGTGTGACCGAACGATCGCCCATGACTTCAACCATGGTGCCACCCGCGCCAAACGTGATTACCGGACCAAAGACGGGGTCGCTGGTCACGCCGATCATTAGCTCGCGTCCGTTGGGTTTAACAATCATGGGCTCAATCGAAATCCCATCAATCGTGGCGTTGGGGCGATTGCGTTTTACATTGTCGATGATGTGCTGGTAAGCGGCCCGAACTTCCGGTGCGTTGCGCAGATTCAGCATGACGCCCCCCGCATCACTCTTGTGGCTGATATCGGGCGAGTTGATTTTCATGGCAACCGGGAAACCGAGCTGCTGGGCAATCAGCAGGGCTTCGTTGGGGGAATGCGCGATCATCGTACGTGCGACATCGATGTGAAAGGCGGAGAGCAGAGCTTTCGATTCCATCTCGCTGAGGACCTTGCGATGTTCCTGCATGGCACCCTCGATGATTAGCCGCGCGCTTTCGACATCCGGTTCGACATGGTGCGACAACGGTCCCGGCATCTGCATCAGCAACTTTTGGTTGCGGTAATAATCCGAAAGGTGTGAGAACACTTCCACGGCCGGTTCCGGAGTCCGAAAATGCGGACGATGTGCCTGGGCAAATGCGGCGCGGGCTTCGTTGACCTGCTCCTCGCCCATCCAACAGGTCAACAGCGGCTTGCTGTGTGTGTTGGCCAACTCGACCAGTGCCTGGGCTGATTCCAGCGGTTTGGTCATGGCCTGCGGTGTCAGAATGGCCAAGACGCCATCCACATTGCTGTCCTCGAGACAGGCTTTAACGGCGTGGTGGTAACGGTCCGCTTGCGCATCACCAATAATGTCCACCGGATTGCTGTGCGGCCAGTTCGGCGGCAGATACTGGTTCAGATATTCAATGGTACCTTCCGATAATTCCGCCATCGCGAGCCCGAGATCGGCCGCGCGGTCTGTAGCCATCACGCCCGGTCCGCCACCATTGGTGACAATAGCGAGCCGGTTGCCGACAGGACGGAAACCGCAGGACAAGGCTTTGGCCGCCGTAAACAATTGCGTGATGGTCTGCACGCGAACAACGCCGGCCCGGCTGACGGCAGCGTCGAAAACGTCATCGGCACCAACCAGCGAAGCCGTATGCGACATGGCTGCCTTGGAACCCGCAGCATGACGTCCGACCTTAACCAGAATCACCGGCTTGAACCGCGCCGCCGCCCGTACGGCGCTCATAAAACTGCGCGCATTACGGATACCCTCGATGTAGAGCAGAATGCTGTGGGTTTCCGGATCAGACACTAGGAAGTCGAGAATTTCGCCGAAATCCACATCGGTCGAGGAGCCCATGGAAACCACGCTGGAAAATCCGACGTCATTGCTGTGCGCCCAATCCAGAATTGCGGTACACAGTGCGCCCGATTGCGAGATAAATGCAATGTTGCCGCTATTGGCCCCGCCTTTATTGAAGGTCGCATTCAAACCGATGCCCGGACGCATGATGCCGAGACAATTAGGACCGATCAGACGAATACCATAACGCCGGGCGGCTTCGATGAGTTCGCGCTCCAAGGCAACGCCTTCCGGACCGGCTTCGCCGAAACCTGCGGTGATAATGACCGCAGCCTTAACGCCGTGTATGCCGCATTGCTCGATAATGCCCGGCACAGTTTGCGGGGGGGTGGCAATAACGGCCAACTCCACGGGCTCGCCAATTTCGCTTATTTCTTTGTAGGCTTTCTGCCCCTGGACCTCGGCATTTTTCGGGTTGATCGGATAGAGGCCACCGCTGAAACCGCTTTCCAGCATGTTGTGGAACACGATTTGACCGACGGCGTCCGGGCGGTCGGTGGCGCCAAAAACGGCGACAGATTTGGGGGCGAAAAGAACGTTAAGGTAATGTTTGCTCATGGTGGTGGGTTTGATTGAATAGTTTGATCGAAGGATAATTGCCGCGAATTATAACCCTTTGCTAATATTCCAGAATGCATACCGCTTATATTTCTCACGCTTTATGCCTGAAACACGACATGGGGAGTCATCATCCGGAGTGTCCTGCACGCATTCAGGCTATTGAAGACCGCTTGATTGCAGCCGGTCTCATGGATTGGCTGCAACGTTACGAGGCATCCGAAGCGACGCACGAACAATTGCTGCGCGTACACGCGCCCGAATATTTGCAGCGTATTGCCGATATTGCACCCAGCGAGGGCATGGTAGCGCTGGATGGTGACACATTAATGAACCCTTTCAGCTATCCCGCAGCGTTACGTGCAGCCGGCGCGGTGGTGGAGGCGGTGGATCTGGTGATGCGCGCCGAGGTGGAAAACGCGTTCTGTTGCATTCGTCCGCCCGGACATCACGCTGAACGTGCGCAGGGAATGGGGTTTTGCATTTTCAACAATGTGGCGGTCGGCGCTGCCCACGCACTGGCGGTACATGGCCTGAGCCGTGTCGCGATTGCCGATTTTGACGTACACCACGGCAACGGCACCGAAGATATTTTTCGGGACGACGATCGGGTCATGCTCTGTTCCACGTTTCAGCACCCGTTCTATCCTTACTCGGGCGCGGATAGCGGCAATGCTCATATTATCAACGTGCCTCTTGCCGCAGGGACAACAGGCGAAGATTTTCGGGCGGCGATAGAACAGCACTGGCTGCCCGCACTGGAGGAGTTTCGCCCCGAGCTTCTGCTGATCTCGGCCGGTTTTGACGCGCATCGTGACGACGACATGTCCATGCTGGGGCTGAGCGATGCCGATTACGATTGGATCACCGCAAAACTGATGGCCGTTGCCGAACGCCATGCTGGAAGGCGGATTGTGTCCGTGCTGGAAGGCGGCTACGAGCTGAACTCCTTGGCACGTTCCGTACTGGCACACCTAAAGCGCTTGAGCGGGTTTTAAGCCTGTTGCAGCGCAATTTCCAACGATTGGCGCTTTGCCGGCTGGGCCAGCGTGTCTCCACTGATCCAGAATACATCCTCGGCACGTCCGCCCAGGGTATTGATCTTCGCCCGGTGTACGCGAATGTCATGCCGGTCCAGAATCAGCGCGATTCGGGCCAGCAGTCCCGGCCGATCGCCCGTTGTCAGCGATAGCATGTATAGCCCCTTGTGGTCCGGGCGAAGCTCAATCTCCGGCTGAATGGGAAAGTGTTTGAGCTGCCGGCTGATGCGGCCGCTGCTGCTCGGGCTGACCGGCGCTGACCGGGTGATTTGCTGAGCCAGTTCAAACTCGATGTAAGTCATGATGTCGCGATACGCGGCGTCACTGCGTACCGCTTCCATGATTTGGAAGCTATTTAACGCGTAGCCGTGGCGGGTTGTGTGAATCTTTGCTTCGGCGATGGTGTAGTTCATGCGCGCAAAAAAATCGCAGGTGCGGGCAAACAGGCCGCGCTGGTCCTGACAGTAGACCAGCACTTGCAAACCTTCCCCGGCTCGGCTGAGGCGGGCTTTCACCACGGGTGTTGCGGTATTGGCGCGAAACGCCAGTAAGCGCGTGTGCCAGGCAATTTCGTGCGCCTCGTGATCCATGAAATAGTTGTCGTCCAGTTGCGCCCAAAGCAGACGGTAGGCATCCGGTCCGAGCGCGTAGAGATTCAACTGCGTCGCGGCTTCCGTGCGAATCTCGCGTAAACGGTCAATTGCCAGACCTCCGGAAAGATAACGCCGGGCTGCCCGGAAGAGATCTTCCATGAGCTTGGCTTTCCACGCGTTCCAAACCTTGGGGCTGGTGCCGCGAATGTCCGCGACGGTCAGCAGATAAAGCGCGACAAGATAGCGGTCGCCGGGAATTTGTTCTGCGAATTGCCGTATCACTTCGGGGTCGGAAATGTCCTGTTTCTGGGCGGTTGCCGATAGTACCAAGTGATGCTCGACCAGCCATGCCACCAAACGGGTATCGTCCTCCGCCAGCCCGTGCTGGCGACAAAAGCGTAAGGCATCCTGCTTGCCAAGCCGGGAGTGGTCACCGCCTCGTCCCTTGGCAATATCATGGAATAGTCCGGCCAGATACAGCACTTCGGGGCGGGCAAATTCGCTCATTAGCTGGTTGCAGTGCGGAATCTCGTGGGCATGCTTGTCGAGCGCAAAACGCCGGAGATTTCGAATGACCATGAGGATATGTTCATCCACGGTGTACACGTGGAAAAGATCGTGCTGCATCTGGCCTACGATACGACCGAAGGCGGGAATGTAACGACCGAGGAGACCGTACTGATTCATTCGGCGCAAGGCGTGGATTTGACCACACGGGGCGCGCAGCAGCGCCATGAACATGGCACGATTTTCCGGGTTGCGCCGGAATTCGGCATCAATGCGCTGGCGGTTTCGCCACAACATCCGCAAGGTGCGGGCACTCGGATCACGCAGCTCCGAATGGCGCTGCAACAGCAGAAACAGTTCTAACATCGCCCCCGGCGTATGCTCGAACAGGGCGTCATCACGGATATCCAGCAAATCACCGATTGCACGGAATCGCGCATTCAGCGTGTGCTGCAGGGGTTGTTCCGGAAACACTCGTTCCCGAAGATTCTGAATCAGGATGCTATTTATCTGGCGCACGCTTTGGCGTGTGCGATAGTAGTGCTGCATCAGATGCTCGCTGGCGCGGCGGTGGGCCGTGTCATTCAATCCCATTTGTCCGGCGAGCCCCGTTTGAAAATCAAAGAGCAGGCGATCTTCACGCCGCCCAGCGAGATAGTGCAGACGGATGCGCAGATTTTTCAGCCAGGTTTCCTGGCGGGCGATTTGCCTGGCCTCGGCAGGCGTGATGAGATGGGCCTCGGCAAGAGACTTCCAAGAGGTTCCCAGACCGCTAGCGCGTGCGATCCAGCCGATGGTTTGCAAATCACGCAGGCCACCGGGACTTTCCTTTAGATTGGGTTCAAGGTTGTAGTCGGCCTCGGCAAAACGCTCATGCCTGCGCTGTTGTTCCGCAGATTTTTTAGTAAAAAATTCTTTTTTATCTAGGTGTTGCAAGAATGTATTTACAAAAGAATCGAACAAAATTTTGGCGCCGCAAAGCTGGCGGGATTCCAGTAAGTTGGTTTCGACCGTGATGTCTTCTGCCGCTTCCAGACATTCGGCGAGTGTCCGGACGCTATGGCCAACTTCGAGTCCGATGTCCCAGAGCACACCGACAAACTGTTGCAGTTTTTCCTGCGAGGGGGCAGAGGCTTGTTCGGGCAGTAAGACCAGCAGGTCAATGTCGGATTTTGGATAGAGTTCGCCGCGACCGTAGCCACCGACAGCGGCCAGCACAAATTCGGCCGGCATTTCCAGATCGGACCAGATACGAGCAAGAAAACCGTCAATCAGCGCACTGTGATTCGCCAGCAAATACGCCGGCCGGGGATTGTGCAGGAAACGTTCCTGAAGGACTGCTCGAGCCTCGCGCAATTCCTCGCGCAAGCGGGAGATGTCGATTTCAGTTTGGCGGGGGTGGGCAACCATCGGAAAGAGTCAGTACTTCAAAGCCGCTTTCAGTGACCAGGATCGTATGCTCATACTGCGCCGAAAGGCTGTGATCTTTGGTGACGACCGTCCAGCCGTCGCCCAATTGTTTGATCGCCGCCTTGCCGGCGTTGATCATCGGTTCGATAGTGAAGGTCATGCCCGGTTCGAGGCGAATACCGGTTCGCGGTTTGCCGTAATGCAGTACCTGCGGTTCTTCATGAAACCGTCGCCCGATACCATGGCCGCAGAATTCCCGCACGACACTGTAACCCAGCGGTTCGACGAAACTCTGAATAGCATGCCCGATATCTCCGAGATAGGCACCTGGCTGAACCGCCCGGATGCCACGCCACAGGGCCGCGTAAGTCGTATCGCACAGTCTGCGGGCCTGAATCGAGGGCTCGCCGATAATGAACATGCGGCTGCTGTCGCCATGCCAGCCATCCTTGATGACCGTGACATCAATGTTAACGATGTCACCATTTTTGAGCGCCTTGTCGCAGGGAACCCCGTGACATATCTGATGGTTGATCGAGGTGCAGATCGACTTGGGGTAGGGCGTGTGCCCGTGGGGCGCATAGTTGAGCGGCGCAGGGATTGCCTGCTGCACATCGACGATGTAGTCGTGGCACAACTTGTCGAGCGCGTTGGTCGTGACACCCGCTTTGACAAACGGCGTGATGTAATCGAGGACTTCGCTGGTCAAACGACCGGCGATGCGCATCTTTTCAATTTCTTGGTGAGTTCTGATCGAAACGGACATGAGTGTAATGTTGGCCTGAAGGTCTGGGCGGGTTGGAGAATATCACGTGCTTCGGAGTCGCGACAAACCCGTGGCGGGCAAATGCCCTGTGCTATGATGCGCGCCATCGTATGATGGCGTGTTGAAGCAATTTCGAGGATTCACCGCCACAAACAAAAAACGCACCGTAAGGTGCGTTAATGTCAATTCGATGGTGCCCAGGAGAGGACTCATCAAGCCTTTAGTGGTGCCGGTTTCAAAGGTCATGTTGTGATTTTGTTGTGATTAAAAAATTCAAGCTGCGGCTCGCAGCTTGCTCGTCCACTCAATAATTTCTTC
>JAQVVH010000007.1 GCA_028699065.1 Gallionella sp. | reverse complement strand
CGGTGATGCGCATGGGCGTGCCCGTGAGCCCGCGCAATATTTTCCCCAGCAACATCCAGGGCATGCCCACCTGGTACGAGGCCCGCGTGTGTGAGAAGGGTTACCACGGCCGGCGTGGCGGCGTCGATATGATGGTCGCCATGAACCCGCAAACTTGGGACGCCGACATTGCCGAGATCGAGTCCGGCGGCTACCTGTTTTACGACAGCACGCGCCCCATGCCGCCCAACAAGTTCCGTGACGACGTGCACACCATGGGCGTGCCGCTGACCGAGATTGCCAACAACGCCTACACCGACCCGCGCCAGCGCCAGTTGTTCAAGAACATCATTTACGTGGGCGCCCTGTCGGTGCTGCTGGATGTGGACGCCGAGGTGTTCGAGAAGCTCTTTGCCGAGCAGTTCAAGGGCAAGGAGCGCCTGCTGGAATCCAACATCAAGGCGCTGCACATGGGGCGCGATTACGTCAAAACGCACATGCAGGCGCCGCTGGGCATTCGGGTGCGGCGCGCCGACAACGTGGGTGACCAGATCTTCACCGACGGCAACAGTGCCGCCGGCCTGGGCCTGGTGTACGGGGGTGCCACCGTGGCCGCCTGGTATCCCATTACGCCATCGACCTCCATCCCCGAGGCGTTCCAGAAATACTGCGAGAAATTCCGCATTGACCCGGCCACCGGGCAGCACCGCTTTGCCATCGTGCAGGCCGAAGACGAACTGGCCTCCATCGGCATGGTGGTGGGCGCGGGCTGGAACGGCGCGCGGGCTTTCACGGCCACGTCGGGCCCCGGTGTGTCGCTGATGACCGAGTTCATCGGCCTGGCCTATTTTGCCGAGATTCCGGTGACCATCATCAACGTGCAGCGCGGCGGCCCAAGCACCGGCATGCCCACACGCACCCAGCAGGCGGACCTGCTGGCCTGCGCCTACGCCTCGCATGGTGACACCAAGCACGTGCTGCTGTTTCCGCAGGATCCGCACGAGTGCTTTACCCATTCGGCCGCCGCACTGGATCTGGCCGAGCGCCTGCAGACGCCCATTTTTGTCATGACCGACCTCGACATCGGCATGAACCAGCGCCTGTGCAAGCCCTTTGTCTGGGACGACGCCAAGGAATACGACCGCGGCAAGATCATGACCGCCGAAGAACTCGAAGCCGGCAAGCCTTTTGGTCGCTACAAGGATGTCGACGGTGACGGCATTCCGTGGCGCACCTTGCCCGGCACCCACCCGAGCAAGGGTGCTTTTTTCACCCGTGGCACTTCGCGCAATCCGCAGGCCATGTATTCCGAGGCTGGGGCCGACTACATTTACAACATGGAGCGGCTCTTGCATAAATTCAAAACGGCCGAGACCTTGGTGCCCCAGCCGGTGTTCCGCAAGGCCGCCGAGCCCACCAAACTGGGCATCATTTACTACGGCTCCACCACCCCCGCCATGCGTGAGGCGCTGGATGTGCTTGAGGCCAACGGCGATCATGTCGATGCCATGCGTCTGTGTGCGTTTCCATTTCCAGATTCCGTGCGGGAATTCATCGCCGCGCACGACAAGGTGTTTGTCGCAGAACAGAACCGTGACGGCCAGATGCGCACCATGCTCATCAATGAGCTGGAGGTCAACCCGGCCAAACTGGTGCGGGTGCTGCATTACGACGGCACGCCCATCACCGCGCGCTTCATCATCAAAAATATTCACGAACATGTGCAAAAGGAGCTGGTATGACTTTTATTGCCAAACCCAGGCTGCATCACCCCACCTTGCACACCAACAAGGTGGGCTACACCCGGCGCGACTACGAAGGCCGCATTTCAACCCTGTGTGCCGGCTGTGGTCATGACTCCATTTCGGCCGCCATCGTCCAGGCCTGCTGGGACCTGGACATCGAGCCGCACCGCGTGGCCAAGCTCTCGGGCATCGGTTGCAGTTCCAAAACGCCGGACTACTTTCTGGGTGCCTCGCACGGCTTCAACACCGTCCATGGGCGCATGCCTTCGGTGCTGACCGGCGCCAATATGGCCAATCGGGAACTTTTGTACCTCGGCATTTCGGGCGACGGTGACTCGGCCTCGATTGGCCTGGGCCAGTTTGCCAACGCCATGCGGCGCGGCGTGCGCATGGCCTACATCGTGGAAAACAACGGTGTTTACGGCCTGACCAAGGGCCAGTTCTCGGCCACCGCAGACCGTGGTTCCAAGAGCAAGAAAGGCGTCATCAACAGCGACAGCCCGGTTGATCTGGTGGGCATTGCGCTGCAACTGGGGGCTACCTTTGTGGCGCGCAGTTTCTCGGGCGACAAGGCCCAGCTGGTGCCGCTCATCAAGGGGGCCATGGCGCATGGCGGCGCAGCCTTCATCGATGTCATCAGCCCCTGCGTGACCTTCAACAACCACGGTGGCAGCACCAAGAGCTACGACTATGTGCGCCAGCACAACGAAGCCGTGAGCCGCATCGACTTCATCACCCCAGGGCACGAGATCACCGCCGACTACGCCCCCGGCGAGCTTGTCGAGGTGGAACAGCACGACGGTTCGGTGTTGCGCCTGCGCAAACTCAACACCGACTACGACCCCACCGACCGCTATGCCGCCATGGGCTACATGCAGCAGCATCAGGCGCGCGGCGAGGTGGTCACCGGTCTGCTGTACCTGGACCCGCTGGCCACGGACCTGCACACCGCGATGAACACCTGCGCCGTGCCGCTCAATACCCTGAACGCCGCGCAACTCAATCCGGGCGCCAAAGCGTTGGAAAAAATCAACGCGACACTGCGCTAGCAATGCGGAGGATCCTGAAGCATTCGGCTTCCACGTTGAGGGATGGATGATCGCTAAAGCAGCGGCTGAGCAGGCCATGGCATTTGGCCCGACCCCCTGCACTTCAACTGCGGCACCCACATGCGTTCCAAAAGCGCTGCTGTGCTTTTGGTGGGCCTCGATGTGAGCAAGTCGCACAACAGAGCAGAAAAACCAAAATCCATCCACTCAGGAAGGTCGGATTCTTAAGATTGAAAAGTCAAAATATATTTATTTAATACATAAATATAATTTACAATTTGTTTACCACTAACAATTAGGAGATGACTGTGAAACATTTGACTCTTGGTCAGTCCGGCATTAAAAGCTCAGAAATGGGGTTCGGCTGCATGGGCATGTCTGAATTCTATGGAGAACATGACGATGTGGAATCGCTAAAAACCCTGGAACGCGCCTTTGAATTAGGTGTTACTCTTTATGACACCTCGAATGTTTATGGACGTGGTCATAACGAAACACTGGTAGCGCAATTTGCCCAAAACAAGCGCGATCGCATCGTGATCTGCAGCAAGTTTGGCGTTGTCCGTGACCCCAATGGACCGAGTGGCAGTACCTATGATCGAGGCATTGACAATTCGCCGGAATATATGCGGCGTTGTTGCGAGGAGTCGTTATCCCGTCTTAAGGTGGATGCAATTGACCTCTACTATGTTCACCGAACGGATCCTGCTGTTCCCATCGAGGAGACGGCGCTAGCGTTGGCCAATCTCATTCGCGAAGGGAAAATCAAGAGCTATGGATTGTCTGAGGTTACGGCCGAGCAACTCCGGCGTGCACATGCCGTCCACCCGGTTACTGCGCTGCAATCGGAATATTCCCTTTGGAACCGTGAGCCCGAACTGGATGTACTACCTGCCTGCAAAGAGTTGGGTATCACCTTTATCGCCTACTCACCACTGGGTCGCGGTTTCCTAACTGGCTCGATTCAACAGGCTAGCGCACTGAAACCAGATGATTTCCGACTTTCACTGCCACGCTTTCAAGGAGAAAGTTTCGACCGCAACCAAGCGCTGGTGGAGCAGGTGAAGGCCTTTGGCATCGAGAAAGGCTGCACACCGGGCCAGATCGCGCTTGCTTGGTTGTATTACCGTAATCAGGACATCATTCCTATTCCGGGCACCAAGCGTATCAAATATCTTGAAGAAAATGTGGCTGCCACCGAGATCAAACTGACGCAGTCCGACCTTGATCGGCTGGAGCATATCCTCCCCTTGGGAGCCCCAGCTGGCAGTCGCTACGATCCGAAATTTGGTGGTGCTCCCAAGACGCCAAAGGCATGAACAGCTAAAGCATCAAGTTAATTACAGAAGGGCAGGCGCGATATGAGTAATGGCTGGAAGCTGTGGGAGTTCCCTTTTTTCGATCAATCGCATAATGATCTCGCTGGACAGGTCTTGGACTGGCTTGCTCGCTCCCCACATGGGCACGCGGGCTGCTCCATTGGCGAATGCCGTCGGATTGTTCGAGATCTGGGTTCGGCCGGTTTGTTGCGTTATGTGGTTCCGGAAGGGCCCGACAGCTACGACCTGCGTTCGATTTGTATTATTCGTGAGGCGCTGACCTATGAACATGCCTTGCTGGATGGGCTTTTCGTCATGCAGGGAATTGGCACGATAGGTATTCAGCAATTTGGTACGGAGGAGCAGAAGGCTAAATACCTGACCCCTTCACGTCAAGGGACGCACATCGCTGCTTTTGCCTTGACTGAGCCGGAAGCTGGCTCTGATGTGGCCTCAATGGCGACAACGGCCATACGGGATGGCGGTGACTATGTGATCAATGGCAACAAGACGCTTATTACAAATGCAGGTTTTGCCGACCATTACATCGTTGTGGCGCGAACCGGTGAAGCGCCACGTTCGCGTGGACTATCTGCCTTTATTATCGATGCCGATACTCCAGGCCTGAGCGCAGGAGAACCGATGGAGTTCATCGCCGAGCATCCCGGTGGGCCAATCAATTTCACCGACTGCAGGGTGCCAGCGAGCGCCATGCTCGGGGCGCCGGGGCAAGGCTTCTCTGTGGCGATGGCCGCGTTTGATATATTCCGCCCATCGGTCGGAGCAGCAGCAGTTGGGTTGTCACTGCGTGCGATGGACGAAACCCTGAAGCGGGTTACCACGCGCCAATTGTTCGGGAAACCCATGTCGGAACTACAAAGTGTTCAGATGACGCTGGCCGACATGGCTGCCGACATCGATATGGCGGCCCTGACAGTTTATCGTGCAGGTTGGTCACACGATGTTCTGAAAAAAAAGGGCTCCTATGCCCCTTCTATGGCCAAACTGGTGGGCAGCGAGGCAGCCGGTCGAGTTGTTGATCGGGCAGTACAGCTTAGCGGAGGTATGGGCGTGACCAAGGGTAATTTGGTCGAACAACTATACCGAGAAGCACGACCCATGCGGATTTACGAAGGCGCATCGGAGGTGCAAAAACAGATCATCGCCAGAGCGCTATTGGCGGAGTACGCTCCGAAATGACGATCCGCGACAAAACCGCCATTGTCGGCCTCGGCGCGACGCCTTATTACAAGCGGGGGCAATCCGCGCCACAGACGTTGGATGAACTGGTTGGTAAGTCAATTCTGGCAGCACTGGATGATGCGGGGCTGGGTGTCGGAGATGTCGACGGCTTCGCCTATTTTGCTGGCGGTTTTGATACCGGGATGCTAATGGAAACCCTTGGCATTCCTGAAGTACGCTTCTCAGCCAGCCTCACCGGTACTGGTGGTGGATCGGCGGGGGCGGTCGGACTTGCCGCCGCCGCCATCGTGTCCGGTATGGCCAACGTGGTAGTTTGCGTTGGCGCCAACCAGCAGGGAGCGCAGCGTTTTGGGTCAATTACTTCACGCTACGACGCCACGCCGGGAAATGTGTTTTTCTCCGCCGCTGGACTTGTCGGTCCAGGGCACATGTTTGCTCTGCTGGCGAGACGCCATATGCATCTTTATGGCACAACCCGAGACCATTACGCGGATGTCGCCATCAACATCCGCAACAACGCCCTCTCCAATCCCAATGCGCTGATGCGCAAGCCACTGACGCGCGAGGATTACTTCAAAGCGCCCTTGTTGGCAGACCCCCATTGCCTTTACGACTTCTGCCTGGAATCCGATGGAGCCATTGCAGTGATTGTGACCAGCGCCGAACGTGCCAGGGACTTACGGCAACCGCCGGTTCGTGTGCTGGCTAGTGCGCACGGCGGAGCGCGAGACTGGGGTCGTTCGATCTACTGGATGAACATGCCAGATGAAATATTTGCTTCATCCGGCCACAGCGCTGTTGCACGTAACCTTTACGCCATGGCGCAAGTAAATCCCAGTGATATTGATGTGGCTCAAATTTATGATCATTTCAGTTCGCAGGTCATCATGCAACTGGAAGACTATGGTTTCTGCGAGAGGGGCGAGGGCGGTCCCTTCGTATCAAGCGGCGCCACCGCCTTTCAGGGCGGTCAGATTCCAATCAATACGGATGGAGGGCAGTTGTCATGTGGCTATGTCTGGGGAATGACTCATGTGCGTGAAGCCGTGGAGCAGATTCGCGGCGTGGCGGTCAATCAAGTCGTTGGCGCAGAACTCGCACTAGTGACCGGAGGACCATCAAACGTGCCCGTCAGTGGCCTGATATTAGGAAAATAGCTGATGCCATCGTTAATTGCCAAACGTCCTGCCGTCAAATTTTTCAACCCTGCCACAGACAAGTGGACGCAGCCCTTCTGGGATGCCGCCGTGCAGCATCGTCTGGTCGGGGCCAGTTGCGCTAAGTGCGGTGCCTTTCGAATGCCGCCGACTCCGTTCTGCCCTCATTGTCATTCGCAACTTCTGAATTGGGTTGATCTGCCTGGTACGGGAGTTGTCTACTCCTACTCTATCGTCGCCAGCGCGATCATGCCGGGCATGGATGACTGTTTGCCGTACGTCACTGCAGTTATTGCCCTGGATGAAGCGGGTGATACGCGACTGATCAGCAATGTGGTTGACATCCCTGTAGATCAGGTGCGCGTGGGCCTTAAAGTACGCGTCATATGGGACGATGATTGGGGCGGCATGACCATTCCCAGGTTCACAGCCGAACTGCGGTAACGCAGTATCGCGGGTGCAGCAAGAAAAAGCAGGACCTGTTCATTAAATTTAGTGAATCCTGGGAGTTTCAAATGCCTTGATCCTGTTGCGGTCGCCTCGGAGGTAAGGACAAAAAATACGCCCCTGAGAGAACCGAGATTATTGTTATCGGTGACTGATGTACACAAGCTAATGAACTTTTCACATGGGTTCCGTCACGATTGTCAGCAAGTAAATCAACACACTGTGCGACAGCAGAACGAGATACTTATAACTTATCCGTAAATAATGTTTACGTCCAACTTGACCTTCCGGAGTGCAATGATCGACGCTGCCAAGTGGTTGAGCGCCAGAAAGCTGCGATCGAGCTTTTCGTACCTCACCAGCAGTTTGCGAAACCGGTTGAACCAACTGTGCGCCACTTCAACAACCCAGCGCCGTGCCTTCTTGTCGGGGGTACGCTTGAGTTCATTGGCTTCTTGCCCTCTGTCTTTGACATGAGGGATGTAGCCATGCTCCTCGATGACTTTCAGCGCGGGCGCTCCGGTGTAGCCCGCGTCAGCGCACAAATGCTTGTGTCGTCTGATAGGCGGACTGGGTCGCTCGACCATGATGGCGGCAAGCACGGGCTCCAACTGGGTGACGTCATGTCGATTGGCTCCGGTCACGACGCGCGACAACGGGACGCCACGCCCGTCCACCAGCAAATGGCGCTTGCTCCCATTTTTTTCCCCGATCCGTTGGGTTCGGTCCAACGCTTTGCAATGCCATTGGCGCTTTCATCATCGCCCCATCAATGCTTTGCCACCGCCAGGCGATGCCTTCAAACTCGTCGTACTCGGCAAGCCCCAGTCTCCACAGGGCTTCAAAGACACCGGCTTTCTCCCACTCAAGGAATCGGGCGTGTATGGCACTGGCACTGCCATAGCGCTCTGCGGGGAGTGCTTTCCATTGGCAACCTGTTCTCAGCACATAGACGATGCCTTCAAATACGAGTCGAGGGTCTTTGGGCTTGCGTCCGCCGCCGCTCTTTCGGGCGTAGGTTTGGTCTGCAATGCGCTGGCGCACCGGAATCAGCGCTTCAACACGGCTCCAGAATTCATCGGTGACTTCCCATGCTTTTGTCTTTGCCATCTTCACTCCACGCGCGGTATCGCGCATGGGAAGTCATTATCCTTTATTTACGGATAAGTTCTAAGGGTCTTGCTCAGATCCTGATTATTGAAATAGTCCGATCATTTAGAAGAAAAAATCCTCAAATTAGGAGATGATATGACAAAAAAACTTGCCTTGATTACCGGTGCTAGCGGAGGTATTGGTGCAGCCATTGCCCGGGCAGCCAGCAGAGAAGGCTACAGGGTTGCCCTGCTGGACGTCCAGGCGGAGGCAGTCAAGAAGACTGCCCTGGCAATCGAAAATGCGCAAGCGTTTAGGTGCGATATCTCAGATCAAGATGCTGTCGAGACGATACTGAATCAAATCGGTGGCGTTCCTGATCTGTTGGTGAACAACGCCGGGATTGTCAAGTTCTATCCCATATTGGAGATCGCATTGGAAGACTTCCGCCGCGTATTGGATGTGAATTTGACCGGCGCATTTATTGTTTCCCAAGCTGTCGCCAAACGCATGCGCGATTCAAGAAAGATTGGCAACATAATCAATATTTCTTCTATTGGTGGCATCACGCCGAGTTTGGGGACCAATGCCTACGCCGCAGGCAAGGCCGGTTTAGTCAAACTCACCGAATTAATGGCGCTTGAACTAGGGCCGTTGGGGATACGAGTGAACGCCGTGTCACCTGGCTTTATTGACGGTGGAATGAGTACACCGATCTACGCCAACCCAAAAGCTCGAGCCTCTCGCACCCAAGCGGTACCACTTAGGAGGCTGGGCAGCGAAGAAGATATTGCCGAGGCGGTGATGTTTTTGGCCTCCTCTGCCGCGGCCTACATCACGGGTCATAACTTAGTGGTGGATGGTGCATTGACCCACAGTGTACTTTCACAAATTCCAAGAGATTGAATTTTGGTGCGATTCGAGCTGTGATTTTGTCCTCAAAAATCGGACTCCTTAGCTGATGAAAAATTTCGGACATTGGAGAGACCGAAATGAGCAAATGAATCGCCTACATGGTCCGCCCTAGGAAAGCAAGTTTTCGGCGTTTTGAAGGTTTGAAAGGTTTGCTGCCTTACATCCGGGCTATGTTTGCAGTTGATGCTGCTGCCCATAATGGCTATTCGCGGCCGAGGTTCCTATCTCCGGGATGCACTCGAGGTGCTGGCGATTCATCGGATTTCCCCCGACACGGTTTGACCTTCGCTCCATCATTGCGCTTTTTGCATGCTCTCCTTCAAATGGGTTGAACTCTAGACTTCTCTTGCAAGACTCGGATGCGTGCTGAATATCAGGCAGGAATTGGTTCAGTGGGGTTCCATTTCACCGGATCAAATGAAGCACCCTTAGCAAGAACCGCCCAGACTGTTCGGGCGATCTTGTTTGCCAGCGCCACGACCACCACATTACAGTGACGTCGCTGCAGTAAATCTTGCATCCAGCTTGTTTTCTGTGATTTGGCAATTACTGCTCTGGCACCGGCAATGAGCAGGGTTCGCAAATACGAATCTCCGCGTTTGGAGATCCCCGGTTGTTGCGTCTTACCCCCGGTATCCCAGTATTACTGGGCTAATATTGAAGAAGTTCAGGACTTCGCTACGCAATGGATGTATTCCTACAATCACGACCGCCCGAATATGGCCTTGGGCGGTTTCACCCCAATGCAGCATCTGGCCATGGCTGCATAACCGTTCTACTTTTAGGTCCGGTGGAAATCGGGGGGATTACCACACCATCTGGCGGCTGGAATTCACATTGCAGGGAACGTAGGTGCGCACATTCCGATTACCTCAAAGCTTTACCTCTACCAATTCAACACAAAAACTCTGAATGGGTTATGAGGTTAAAGATTATGTTGTGTAGGCACATCGATCCAACGTTTTCTCTTTGGGCGCCAATTGGCGTCCGCCATATAAATCAGATACTTATAACTTATCCGTAAATAATGTTTACGTCCAACTTGACCTTCCGGAGTGCAATGATCGACGCTGCCAAGTGGTTGAGCGCCAGAAAGCTGCGATCGAGCTTTTCATACCTCACCAGCAGTTTGCGAAACCGGTTGAACCAACTGTGCGCCACTTCAACAACCCAGCGCCGTGCCTTCTTGTCGGGGGTACGCTTGAGTTCATTGGCTTCTTGCCCTCTGCCTTTGACATGAGGGATGTAGCCATGCTCCTCGATGACTTTCAGCGCGGGCGCTCCGGTGTAGCCCGCGTCAGCGCACAAATGCTTGTGTCGTCTGATAGGCGGACTGGGTCGCTCGACCATGATGGCGGCAAGCACGGGCTGGAGCGGTCACTCTCAATCCCGAGCGTGACTGCGTCATCCGAGCCTATTTGGCCGACAAACCTATTCAGCAGTTGGCTGCATGAATGAGGCGACAACTACCTCGACGCGCACCGGTTCTTCATTCATGACCACAGCAGCGATTTGCCGTTAGGAGCCCAGTGCGTGAATTGCACACACTGGAATCTGTGCGGGGCGCTCAGTAATAGTTCTCTCTACCGCGATTGGGGTGACTAGGCTGTCGCTGAGTTAGCCCCCTGAAATACAGTCCCGTCGGTATTCCTTAAACTAAGAAACAGGAATACGACCATGGATATGACTATGTCTTCAGCAACGCCCAACAGGGTTGAAGTGGTGACCAGCGTTCAGC
>JAQVVH010000006.1 GCA_028699065.1 Gallionella sp. | reverse complement strand
CATCAATGCCGAATTTGAAAGCCAATCTGCTAACGATAGCTACGCAGATGTGAATCTTAAATTATATTTACAGATAAGTAAAATATATTTTTAGGCGTCAAGCAGGGGGCTGCTTGCCGATGAACCCAAATCCGGCAGTTACCCGCGCGCGCGCCCCGCGTCACAATAGTTGTCGCCTCCATAGAATCAAGAACCCGGGGCGGCGATGAAGGACAGAAGTTGGCACGATACGGACAAACATTCAAGGATCGGGCAGTTGTTCGGTTGTTGCCGCCTGAAAGCGCGGCGCTGGAGTTGGTGGCCAGGGAGGTTGGCGTGCGAACAGGAACACTACAGCGCTGGCGTGATGATGTTCAGTCCATGCCCGCCCGAAGGCGGGCATGGACTGCGGCGGCGCGTTTGCAGGCTGTGATCACGACGGCGGCTATGCCCGAGGCCGGCAAGAACGCCTGGTGCCGCGAGCAAGGCATCTACCCTAGCGAGTTGGAGAAATGGTGCGCAAGCGCAGCATCTGCACTGTGCGACCCGCAGGATGCCAGGGCCACCCCACAGGCCACGCGCAAAGACCGAACGCGCATCAAGGAACTCGAACGTGAACTGCTGCGCAAAGACCGCGCCCTGGCCGAAACAGCAGCCCTGCTGGTACTGTCAAAAAAAGTCACGGCGATCTTCAACAGAAGCGAGGACGCATTATCCTCATCGAAGATCGCCGTAGCCTGGCAGTTGATATCGCTACTGCTCACGGCGCAGGCGCCCGGTTACGCCTGGGCTGTGAGATCGCAGGCATTGACGAACGTACCCTGCAACGCTGGAAGGCACACGCGGGTCTCGTGGAGGGCGATGGCAGGCCGCAGGCGGTGCGATCCGTGCCCAGCCATGCGCTGAGCGAACAAGAGCGCACGCGACTGCCGGAGGTGGCCAACGAACAGCGCTTTTGTACCGTCCCGCCAGCGCGTATCGTGCCCATGCTGGCCGACGAAGGCGTGTCCCTGGCCAGCGAGTCATCCTTCACTCGCGTGCTGCGTGCCAACCATCAGACGGCACACCGTGGACGTGCCAAGGCGCCCCACGCAGTGCGTCCGCCTACGACACACATTGCCACCACTGCGCGCCAGGTCTGGTGCTGGGACATGACCTACCTGCCCGCTACGGTGATGGGGCGCTGGTTTCACCTGTACCAGATCCTGTATCTGTACAGCCGCAAGATCGTGGGCTGGGAGGTGCACGACAGTGACCATTCCGATCATGCCATTCACTTGGTGTGGCGAACGGCACTGGCCGAGGGCATTGCATCCCTGCCTGTCAAACCTGTATTGCATGGCGACGACGGTGCTGGCCATGCTGAACTGGCTAGGCGTGAAGCCCTCGTACTCGCGACCGCGCGTAAGCGACGGCAACGCTTACGCAGAGTCATTGTTTCGCACCGCCAAGTACCGCCCCGAGTTCCCGGCCAAGGGCTTTACTGATCTGCAAGCAGCGCGTGCCTGGGTCGCCGGATTCTTGCATTGGCTCAACGTCGAGCATCGCCACAGTGGCATCCAGTACGTCAGTCCGGCGCAGCGCCATGATGGGCAAGATCAGCAAATCCTGGCGGCTCGTCATGCGCTGTTCACCAAACCCCGTGTGCTCAATCCGGCTCGCTGGTCAGGCAAAACACGCAACTGTTCGCCCGTTGGAGCGGTCACTCTCATCCACGACTGCAGCGGTAATGCGCAGCTCCAGGGCCAGCCCCACCAAGGCATGGGGCTCGCTGTAGCGGTGGCCCTCGAACTCGATGTGGCTGGCGATGTGAATGCGTACCGTCTTGAAGCTGGCCCACTCCCAGGGCTGGGTTGGCAGGGGTGAGAGTGCCGGGGCATCGATCTGGGCAAAGGCGCTGGCGCGGCTGCCCGGCAGCTTTTGGAACAACTTGTTGTCCAGGCGTGTGAGCAGCGGCGCAATTACGTCGTTAACTTCTTGCACCGTGGCATAGCGCTGGTGGCGCAGGCATGCCAGTATCCAGCGCTGCACCAACAGGACACTCAATTCGACTTTGGCTTTGTCTTGCGGGTGGTAGGCGCGTGCAGGCAGCACCGAGCAGCCGTAATGGCGGGCAAAGTCCAGCACGCTGTCGGTGAGCAGTGGTTCGTAGCGGTTGGCCTGGGTGACCAGGGCGCGTGGGTTGTCGGGGATGATGAGTTGGGGCACACCACCAAAGAAGGCCAATGCACACGCCGTGCCATGCAGCCAGTCAGCCGCCGTTTGGCGCGGGGTGGCCAGGCAAAAGCTGTAGCCCGAGGCACCCAGGGTGGCCACGAAGATGTTGGCGCGCCCGACCTCCACGCCGTGCTCAAGCAGGGCAATGGTGGGGCCGGCGTAGTCGATGAACACCTTCTCGCCGGCGCGATGGGTTTGGCGCATGGAGCGCTTGAGCTGTTTGGCAAACTGGCGGTAGTTCTGGCTGAACTGGGAGTAGCGCAGGGCTTTGAGGGGTGCCTGCGCACTGTGTTCGCAGCCGACCTGGGCGCTGTATTCCTGCCACAGCAGCATGAGTGTGACGCCTTTGCGGCGCAGCTCTTGGTGTATGCGGGCGTAGTCCGGGCGGGCGATGCTGCGGGTATTGACATCGCCAACCAGTCGGCGCTCCAGATCGGTCTCGCTCAGGGCGTCTATGGTGGGCCAGTCAAGGCCTGCCGTGGCTGTCAGGGCGCAGTATTTGGTGACGCTGCCTTTGGCGATACCAAGAGCGTTGGCTATTTGTTGGTGGCTTTGTTTGCAGAGAAGTTTGAGACGCAGGGCGTCTTTGAGTTTACGCATGTTGATCCTGGGGGTGAGCATGTGGCTCCTGACAAACCGTCAGAGGCTACAGGCTCACAGGGTTGATTTACATGCGCAACAACATGCCTGCGGGGGCATCGGTCACGCTCGCCGGAATCGGCGGTCACGATGCCGGAATCAGTGATTTGCCCCACGGTCACGATCATCGGAATCCCTGGTCACGATGAAACGGAATATGCAACGTTCAACGAACACCGCAACGTCGCCGCAATGCGAGCCCCGCCAGCAGTCAATGCACTCGCGCGATCTCACAGGTATAGACCCAAGCCGAAACAGCCAGACAAGGTCCGTCGGCGCACAAGTGGCGCTCGCCCACCTGGAAGAGCGCTCGCCGTTCGCGGCGCCCGCAACGATGCGACAGCGATTTCAAGCTCGTCAACACTGTAGAGGGAAAACCCTGATGTTCAACATTACGAATGCATCTAAAATATATTTATAAGTGATAAAAAAAATATGTATGGCGCGACTTTTTATTTTAAGTCGATCAATGCATAACAAAAGGTCTAAACGAAGCCAGCACCAAGGGCGCTAGAGGCGAGGTGGTTGCCAGCGCCGTTCTAAGCAAACCATGTTCAATAACGGAGAGCAAAAGGAGACATGTCATGTAACGCAAACATATACCCAACCCGCGCGCCCCACAACCACTGAAGGCTATCAAGACAAAGAATGATGCACTTGATCGGTAGAACGGTGCCACATCAAATTGCTGAATCCATCGACAGACTGACGCGATCAGCGAGACTCAAACAAGGTTGTGCGAAGCATGCCCGGTGATGCTAGAGCATGAGTAGCTCCCAATGTTGGGGTTGGCACTGAAAGAGTTTCCACACTGAAATTAAATACAACGATCTGCCTGTCGATTACATCGCAAATGCGATCTCTGAATAAGTAATCACTCGTCAGGGTGTTAGCAGATCCTCATAGAAACCCCTCTTAAAGTTGAGAAAAGAAATGAACAAACATCAAAGAAACCTGGCAGCGTTGACATGCTTTTGCGGCATCCTTGGCGCGGCTCAGGCCCAATCAAATGTGGTCCTCTATGGTCTAATTGACGTCAATATGACCCACCTCAACTATGGAGAAAAGTTGGGGGGAACTTCCCAGTGGCGAATGACTGATGGAACCGTCAACGGCCTATACGGTAGCCGCTGGGGAATCAGGTCAACTGAAGATTTGGGTGGCGGTTTGAAGGCTCAAGCCGTTTTGGAAAGTGGGTTTGGTGTGGATACGGGTAGTTCGTTTCAAGGCGGCCGCCTAATGGGACGGCAAGCATATGTTTCGCTAAGTTCGAGCAACCTTGGAGAGGTACGTTTCGGTCGTCAATATACGCCCACTGACTTTATCAACGGTGGGATTTCGGCCCCACTGAACGGCCTTGCCAACAATCCATCGCTTCCTGTTACCACCTCTAAAGGAATCTTGCCTCTATGGGTAACACCAGGCCGTCTGGACAATATTCTTCAATATATTTCACCGAAATTCTCGGGTTTTGACTTTTCATTGTTGGCGGCGCCTGGTGAAGGCGTTAACGATAGATACCAGGCTGTTCGGATCGGCTATGTCGCAGGAAATTTGACAACGGGGGCGGCCTACGAGTGGAACAAGGATAGATCAACAGGCGAGTCAACGAATAAGCTAGCTTCTGTGGCTGCAGCCTATAACTTTGGATCTTTCAAGTTAACGGGCGGAATTCAGCGCGCGGATGATCTGACGCTCAGTCCTGGTAACGCGGGTGCCATAAATAGTTTGACCGTGACTGGCCCCACCAATTTTGTAGCAACAAGGATTGAAACGTACAACATCGGATTCGCCATTCCAATTACTGCGCAACTAACGACGGGGGCCAATTACTACCAATCCAAGTATTCAGGAGAAGGCCGAACCGCCGAGCTTGGCAAAGTTGGCCTCGGTGCCACGTACGCATTATCGAAAAGTACCAAGCTGTACACCGCGCTGACACTATCCAGTCGCGACCTGAAAGAATACATTCAGGAGAAGAATGTATTTCAGGTTGGCATGAACACCATGTTCTGATGCCGTCATAGAAAAGTGGTCCCTGGATTTGACCCGTTTTGGTGGATAGTTTTTGCTATCTTGATGGAACAGGTTGATTGCCGGGGATGCTTGCTTCAGGTTAAGGGACGTTCATGTATTACGCGAACCGAAGTAGAGCAACGCCGAGCCTAGCGCTGGACAAGCCTGGGGGCATTTTCTGGCCCCTTGCGCTATGCAGTGCAAACTGGCCAGCATTCCTAACGGCAAGGCTTATGAAAAGCATGCTTTGCGTCGTTTGTCGAGAACCACCGCACTTTGAATGACTTGAGTCCCACGATCATCAGTGCACCGTCACACGTTCAATACTGGAACAAAAGACTATGAAGACCGAAACATGCGATGTCTTGGTTGTAGGCACCGGCGCCGCCGGACTTACCGCTGCCATAACCGCCAAAAAAGCGGGTATGAATGTCATCATCATCGAAAAGGAGGCGCTTTTCGGAGGCACCACCGCCTATTCGGGCGGAATGATCTGGATCCCGGGCAACCGGCATTCGGTGGCTATCAACGCTAAAACCGGCAAAACAGATTCGATCGCTACGGCCCGTAACTACATCCTTGATGAAGGCCATGGCTTTGCGGACCCTGAAAAGGTCGATGTCTACCTGAAATACGGCAAAGAAATGGTGGATTATCTGGAGCGAGAAACCGAGGTCAAGTTCTATTCGATGGATTACCCCGACTACGTGTCCGAATTCCAGACGTCTCGAGCACAGCGCGGCCTTTGCACCGAGGTCTACCCGGCCAGCAAGATGGGGCCACATCTGAAATATCTCCGAAATCAGTTGCCACAAACGCTATTCCTGGGGCTGGCGATCGGCTCCAGCGTCGAAATGAAGGAGTTCATGCGTGCTGGACGCTCCCTGAAATCCTTCGGCTTCGTCTTCAAAAAGCTCGCCAGACATTTTGTCGACATGGCCCTGCATGGCCACAGCCGGAACTTGGCGCTCGGACGCGCCCTCGTCGGACGTCTGGGACGTTCGGTGTTTGACCTCGGAATACCGATGTGGCTGTCCTCGCCTATGAAGGAGTTGATTGTCGAAGATGGGCACGTCCGCGGCGCGATCGTCGGCACCCAAGATGGGTCGGTTCGCATCAACGCCAGTCGAGGTGTGATCCTCGCATGTGGCGGCTACGCACGCGACGAGAAACGGCGCCGCGCGACGTATCCCCGTGTGGCTGCGGCAGGAAAACACGTCACTGTTGTGGTCGCGGGCGACACCGGCGACGGCGTGCGCGCAGCCGAGCAGGCGGGTGGCAAGTTTGATGCCCAAGTGGATCAGGTCGGCTCCTGGATGCCAGTATCCCAACTTCCGGGTGCCACTGGTGTGGAAGGTGTTTGGCCGCATCTGGTGGACCGGATGAAACCTGGCTTCATCGCAGTGACCCGAAAGGGGCGCCGCTTTACCAATGAGTCGTGTTCGTACCACCACTTCACGCCGGGCATGATTCGCGCGAACGAAGAAGAAGGACAGACCGAAGCAGCGGCGTGGCTCGTGGCCGATCATCGGACCGTGAAGCGCTGGGGGATGGGTTTTGTGCGACCGTTCCCCGTCCCGAAGGGCCGGCACCTCCGCAATGGCTATCTGCTGCGGGCCGACACGCTTGCCGAACTTGCCCAAATTGCCGGCATCGACCCGTCAGGGTTGGAGGCCACAGTCAAAACATTCAATGAAAACGCGCGCAAGGGCGTCGATCCTGATTTCAATCGAGGTACCCGGGCCTACGATATGTACCAAGGGGACGAAGAAGTGACGCCAAACAGATGCTTGGCGCCGATTGAACATGGTCCGTTCTACGCAGTGCGTCTGCATGTCGGCGAGATCGGCACCTTTGCAGGACTCAAGGTAGACGTAACGGCGCGCGTACTGAACGAGGCCAACCAGCCGATCCCGGGGCTTTATGCGGTGGGCAACGACCAAGTCAGTGTTTTCGGTGGTGGGTATCCCGGCCCTGGCTCAATGCTTGGCCCAGGTATGACCTTTGGTTACATCGCTGGCAGGCACATCGCTGGCGTTCACGACTAAATCACACCTCATCGCTTGCGGGGGGGCCAAGATCGACCACTGAAGGTAGGCGGCGTATCCTGACGTGTTCCCCCCCGTTTAACATTCAGTATACGAAAGACAACGATTATGAAACTTGACTTTAACGGCAAAATTGTGGTGATAACCGGAGCGGCACAAGGCAACGGAGCTGCCATGGCACGCGGCTTTGCGGCGGCAGGGGCGCAAGTCGCAGTAGTCGATCGAAAGATAGCACAAGCACAAGAAACGGTCGCTCAAATCCTGGCATCAGGTGGCAAGGCTGAAGCATACGAGGTGGATGTTTCTGATGCACAGGCCTGTCAAAGGCTGGCACATCAGGTGCTCCATGATTTTGGTGCAGCCTATGCATTGGTCAACAATGCGGGAATCATCATCCGCTCGTCACTGAGTGACAGCGATGCCATTCAGGCCTGGCACTCCACAATGGGTGTCAATCTGAATGGTCCATTTTTCATGACACTGGCCTTCATGAATCAACTCAAGACTACAAAAGGATCTGTGCTCAACATTGCCTCTGTCCAGACCTTCGTTACCACCCCCAATTCTGTTGCGTACACCTCGTCCAAAGGAGGTCTTGGCCAACTGACAAAGGGACTCGCCTGTGAATTTGCCCCGCACGGCATTCGGGTAAACGCGATTGCACCTGGTGTTATCGTCACGCCCATGACTGAGGCAACCAGATCCGACCCAGCCAAGTTGGAAAAGCTACTGGCACACGTACCCATGAAACGAATGGCTCAGCCGGAAGAGTTAAATGGGGCCGCGCTGTTTCTGTGTTCAGAACATGCTTCTTACATCACCGGTATCGTGCTACCAGTCGACGGTGGATTTCTCGCCTGCTAGGCCAATTGACGACTCCGTCGCTTGGGAAAAAAATCCGACGCTGACGCCACATACCATGCAATTGCTACTTTGGCGCTTCCAGCGGGGTAGCGGTACAGGCATCGCGCCGCCCCGCCGTTTTTCTTCAGCGCCCTTTGGCGGGGTAATCCCCCCGTTAAGGCTATGGTGAATAAGTGGTTGCAGAACGTCGGTACAGGCGGACGACAACGAATTCTTGCGAAATCGAATTGCAACTTGTGCCGTTTGCGACCCCCTCGGGCCGGTTTTTCGGGGTTATCGCCCCGATTTCTCGTCTCATAGGCGCACCTGTGCCATCAGCTTTTGTCGACCGAGGTAAATGTTGGCCAGCGCCAGTGCAGTGAACGCCCGTGTGGCGTTCTTTTGCAGACCCCGGTAGCGCACCTTGCCAAATCCCCAGAGCCGTTTCACCACGCCAAAGACATGCTCCACGCGTGAGCGAATTTTTGACTTGTTGCGGTTCTTGGCACGCACGGCCTCATCAACGATTCCGGCGTAGCGGGTGCGCTGGTTGGTGAAGTCTTTTGCGTTGGGTGCCTTGCTGGCAATCAGATCTTTCTGGCTGGCATAAGCCGAGTCACCATAGACACGCTGCTCGTTGCCGTGGAGCAGATCCGTCAGCGCGTGCTTATCATGCACATTGACTGCTGTCACCACGGCGCTGTGGGTCAGCCCGGTTTGACTATCCACACCGATATGAAGTTTCATGCCGAAATACCATTGCTGGCCCTTGCGGGTCTGGTGCATCTCGGGGTCACGGGTCTTGTCTTTGTTCTTGGTCGAACTCGGTGCACCAATGATGGTGGCGTCCACGATGATGCCGGTATTGACCTTGAAGCCTCGCGCTTGCAACTCCTTGCCGACCTGGGCAAACAGTTCTTCGTCCAGTTTGTTGTCATTGAGCAGTTTGCGAAACTTGGTAATGATTGTGGAGTCGGGCACCGGCTCACGCCCCAAGTCAATACCCACAAAGCTGCGCAGGCTCGCGCTGTCGTAGAGCGCCTCCTCACAGGCCAAGTCAGCCAGGTTGAACCAGTGTTTGACAAAATGAATGCGCAACATGCGTTCAAGACCGATGGGTGGACGCCCATTGCCTGCTTTGGGGTAGTGTGGCTCAATGACTTCGCACAGTGCCTGCCATAGAACGATGGCCTGCATCGTCTTCAGAAACTCATCACGCCGGGTAATTCTGGAAAGATTGGTCAACCGCCATGGCAAGGGTCTGTTGTTTCATTGGTGCATCCTCGGCAAGTTGCCCACTCACATGCAAATCACGGGCCAGCTTGGAACTTAATCGTCATTACCTTAAACCATTCTTGGTTTAAATTTCGGAATGCTGACACCCTCCGGCCAATCGTCGAACACAACCTCAAGAGGCATTCCAATGCGAATCTCATCTACGTTGCCGACGACAACATTGCTCATCATCGTCGGCCCCTCTTCAAGTTCGACAAGCGCCACGACATAGGGCACTTCCGCAGCGTAAGCCTCGGAAACTGCTCGGCGCACGATCGTAAAGCTTTTCACCTGACCACGGCCGCTAGCGCGCACCCACCGCAAGGACTTACCAGAACAAGCTGTACACATGATACGGGGAAAGAATTGACAGGTACCGCACTCCAAGCAACGTTGGATCTGTAGTTCGTGACGGGCACAACTGGCCCAGTATTCCGCCGTTTCAGCCGTTATGGGAGGAATATTTCTTGTCAACATTTCGTTCATTGTCCCGACTCCCGTCCAAGTATGATCGTACAGTGACTTGACATGATTCCACCCTGGCCATGCACCAGGGCAATATCCGCTTTGGTCACTTGGCGAGTATTCGCTTGTCCTCTTAACTGGAAGATCGCCTCGGTTAGCGCGAACATAGATCCCGGGTTTCCTGAATGACAGTGCGATAACAGTCCGCCATGAGTGTTGACTGGCAGCAAGCCGCCTGGTTCGATGTTGCCAGCCGCGACAAACGCGCCACCTTCGCCTTTCAGGCAAAAGCCAAGATCCTCAAGCTCGATAAGAACGACTGGCGTGAAGCAGTCATATATTCCTGCAAAGTCAATATCCCGAGGTCCGACGCCCGCCATTTTATAGGCACGCTGTCCAGATTCAACCGCTGCAGAAGTAGTCAGGTTCTGGGCCTGGCTAATGTGTTCGTGGTTATGACCCTCACCGACACCCAAGAGATAAACCGGGGGTTGCCTGAAGTCTCTGGCACGCTCGGAGGAGGTCATGATGACTGCGGCACCACCGTCAGACACCAGGGAGCAATCAAGTAGATGCAGCGGATCGGCAATCAGACGAGAATTCAGAACATCCTCAATGGTGATCGGAGTCCTCATTTGGGCCGCCGGGTTACGCTCCGCATGTTTCCGCGCGCTGACCGCGACTGCCGCGAGCTGTTCGGAGGTCGTGCCAAATTGATGCATGTGCGCCTGCGCGATCAGGGCATAGTAAGCAGGTACTGTCGCTCCATAAGGACGCTCAAACTGCGCGTGTCCTGTCGAAGACTGCATGGCCAGGGCACGCTCACGCGACAACCCGGAACGCAGGCTGTCCGCCATCGCTATGACGACAGTGTGACAGATGCCGCTGGCAATGGCGGACGCAGCCTGATGCAATGCGGTGAAGGTGGTTCCTCCGCCCGCGCCAACGCTGACACAGTATCGGGGAAATATCTGCAGGTACTCGGCGATCGCTTCCGCATGGTACATATAAGGTTCAGCCATGGAATTGCACGTCACCAAGCCGTCGACCGAGCCCTTGTCAATGCCTGCATCCGCCAAAGCGCGAAGAATCGCATCGACACAGAGTTGTGTCGCCCCCATGTGCTTGATAACGCCGACCTCGGTGTCGGCCGCGCCAATGATGGCTGTCTTACCGCGTAGTGTCATGCTAATCCTTTAAGCCGTGATATTGGGCTACTGGTTGCCAACAATGCGGCCTCCTTTACATTGAGTGCCTCCTGATTGGCCAAGCGCACAAAATCGGTAACTGTTGGCAGCTGGCTTGCCAACACATGGCGTCCGACCACCGCATTCCAGTAATCCTCGGATCCATGCGCCATGCGCCACTCATGCAAACGACGTGTCAGCAATTGCAAATCGTACTCCTCGGTCACGCCGATGGCGCCATGCACGGCGTGCGCGATGGATGCCACCAAAATGGCCGCCTCCCCAGTTCGCGCTTTGGCCATCGCACTTGGCAGCAACTGTGGCAGGCCCCCCCCCCCCTGGAAAGCAGCTTCAGCAGCTATGCTGGCTGCCGCTACATGCTCGGCCATCACACTGATCTGATGCTGAATAGCCTGAAACTTACCAATTGATTTCCCGAACTGGGAACGGTCGTTCGCATATTGCAGTGTCATTTCAAATACTCGGAAAAGTGCGCCACTAATAAGTCCCGCGTAGATTGCCGCAGCAAAAGTCTGTACCGCCGCACCCTGCCCAACAATGCTTAACGCTGGTGCGTCTTTTGGCCAACTCAACGTGGCGACCTGACTGCGGGGCACCCCTGTATGTGTTCGCTCCGCGTTGGCGCATGCCAGCATGAGCAAACATCCATCATCGTCGACAAGCACATGATCGGCCAGCATACCAAATGGTGTTAGGGAGCAGACAATACGCTCACCAATTCGATGGCAACTTGGCGCCAGCGTAAACAGGCCAGTCGGCACAACTGTATGCGGCGCCAGCAGCGCGCGTGCAGCAATGCTTTGTGCGATTGGCAGCGGAATGGCATAGCGGCCAAGCACGGCAAGAACAGGATACAAGTCGGCAAGGTCGAGCCCCGCCCCGCCCATTTCATCCGGCATCAAGAGGTCAAGAAAACCAGCGTCTGCAATCGAATTCCACAACACGGACGATGATCCCCCCCCGCCTTCGATAGATCGAATCACAGCCGGGCTGCACTGATCCTTCAAAATTCTCTCAATTGCCTCTACAAACATGTTTGCTCCTATCGTAAACCAAGACCGCGTGCGATCATGCCGCGAAGAATTTCTCGGGTACCGCCGCGCAATGAGAACGTGGGAGCGATCTGACTCAGATAGACAACGGTGCGATACAGTTCAGCGTCGATGGCGTCGCTCGGATTCGCGCAAATAGCAGCTTCAATCACTGCGGGAATACTTTGCTCAAATTCAGTTCCAAGATCCTTAACCAGCGCCGCAGCCACAACCGGACTGGCACCTCGGGCCAGTTGGCTAGTGACAGCCACAGACATATTCCGTAGGGTTGCTAGATGCGTAGCAAACCGACCGATCTGCGCAACATGTGCTGCACCAGTTCCACTGAGGCGCAGATATTCGATCCAGCAATCGAGCAGTACGATGCTTGAATAGAGACGTTCCGGTCCGCTACGTTCAAACGCCAGTTCGGCGGTAACTTGCTCCCACCCGTTACCCTCAGCTCCAATCATGGCATCATCGCCTAGCACCACATCATCAAAGAATACTTCGGAGAAATGAGCATCACCACTTAGATCCTTGATCGGTTGCACAGTTACGCCGGGCAATGAAAGATCAACGATCAGTTGCGACAAACCACGGTGGCGATCGTCTGGAGTACCGGAAGTCCGAACCAAAGCGATCATGTATTGGCAATTTCCTGCATTGGTGGTCCATATCTTTCGACCATTGAGCTGCCAACCATGCTCCTTGCGAATAGCTCGTGTACTTACGCTCCCCAAGTCAGAGCCTGCATTGGGTTCGCTCATACCAATGCAAAAAAAAGCTTCTGCGGCGCAAATTTTTGGCAAATAAAACCGTCGTTGGGCCTCGGTTCCGTACTTCAGAATTAATTGTCCACTTTGACGGTCGGCAATCCAGTGTGCCGATACTGGTGCCCCCACTGCCAGAAGCTCCTCCACCAAGACAAACCGCGAAAATGCATCCAAGTTCGCACCACCGTATTCGGATGGCAGTGCTATGCCTACCCACCCACGAGCGGCGAGTTTTCGACTGAAATCGGCATTAAATCCTGTCCACGAACGCGCCCGTACATCAGCAGGAGTAGTGTCGGCATACGAGTTCAGGAACGCCTTGACTTCAGTTCGGAAGGTATCAGTGGCAACTGGTAAGCGCGCAAAGCGAAAAGTATTGACCAAATTAGTCATGGCTAAAAAATTGCTGATAAATTAAAAACATGTCGTTGAAGAATAGCGTCTTATCATTCAACCGTCCAATACATCTTCGCTCGACAGCGATACTCAACGTATATTGCGGGCACCAGTTTCCATTGCAAAGCCGCCGAAATGCTCCAGATCGGTTCGGTACTAGGAGTCTGGGCGGCAGAAGGATTCTTGCATTCTGAGATTGGGCATAAGCCCCCAGAAACCGCCTCTGCGTTGGTGAGCGTGAGCGCGTCTACCAACGCCCATGGCGATAGTGCCGTGATGGCCAATTTGGCTTGCCCCAAACCGCCGGATTCGCGTTTCCCGTTCGGTGCGCGGGGAAGTTGTCTGCTCCCAGCACCCGAAAGGCGACGTCTTCATGCAGTTTCCTAGCGATCTTGCTGGAGCTGAAGACCCCGGTCGCGTACGCATAGACCAGAACCTTGACCATAATGGCTGGGTGAAAGGGCTGGTTGCGTGGACCACCCATAGCGTAGCGTGCGTGAAATGCGCTTAGGTTCAGGCTGTCAACGGTGTCGCTGATGAAGTAGGCCAGGTGGCCTTGGGGTATGTTGTCTGTGTTGGGTTTCATGGGTGTCATTGGTAATAGTTCGCGCCACGCACATGGGCGTGTGCGGGAGATGTCCACTCCGGGGTGGCGCTGGCTTGCAACAGGTCGCGCCGGTTGAGCAGAATGTCGCGGATGTCGCCCACCACTGTCGATTGTGTTCGCGCATGGATAAACCCAAGGCTCACGGCCAGCGCGCACAAGCTGGTACGACTGGTCTATTTCATGCTGACCAAGGGGCAAGCCTTTGTTGAAGCCGGACAGGATCATTACGAGGAACGCTACCGCCAAAGAGTTGCGTGCAAAATCTCAGTCGTCGTGCTCACCAATTGGGCTTTCAATTTACGCCACAGGAAACTTAAAAATATCCGACTTCTCAGTGCTGGTGGGGAAGTTTCATAAGAGATGGCATAGAGCCTGTGCAATCAGCCCCCTGCTTGACGCCTAAAAATATATTTTACTTATCTGTAAATATAATTTAAGATTCACATCTGCGTAGCTATCGTTAGCAGATTGGCTTTCAAATTCGGCATTGATGTGTCTTTGCCGGTTT
>JAQVVH010000010.1 GCA_028699065.1 Gallionella sp. | reverse complement strand
GCCAAACTGATATATGTATTGGCATTTTCAACGCCGGAACCGTCCTCGACTATGAGTGTCAATGCCATAATTTACCGCTTTTTTTGTGCAGGTCGTCCCCGTCGCGGCTTTTCTTCATCTTCGGTTTCTTCAACCTCTTCGGACTCTGGCTCGGGTTCTGAAATAGTCTCTCTCTTTGCCGGATCTGGCTTATCGGTTGAAAATCCATAAACAGTGATAAACTCTTCAAGATCGCTCTTTTCAATGATCGCGTATTCACCGGCCGCATTATATACGCGAATCGTATCGCTAATTTTCCTCATAATTTTCAACCCTTCGTGTTAATGTTATACTTGACGCATCCGTCTTCGCGGACTCCGCCAATTTTATCAAAACCTCGACGACGAAATGCCGCAATTCCTTCTTTGTCGTTATACGTTACGGTCGACCTTTTGCCGGTCTTCGGATCAATAAATTCTTGCGTCGGAATTCTTGCCATATATTACACCTCTAACGCTTTTGCGACATTAACCTTAGCGTCCGCACTACCAGCACGAATGACGGCAAGGTAATGATTAGGATTGACAACCAGTCTGCGAACTGTATTCGCAGGGAGATAAATTCCGCTAGTAGATGATACATGCCCACGCTCGGACAGCGTAGAAGCGTAAGGATGCGCAGCAACAAGCGAAATTCCAAATGATTTAGCGATATATGATTCGGCCGCTTGCCTATCAATATCGCTAAGTTCACCGGCAAACACTACAACCGCACTGATCTCGCCATCAACGAAATTAGCAGCATTGGCCGCATTAGATCCAATTGCAACAGCGGTTAATGCTCTATCAGTGAGCGTAAGCCCGGATTTGAGCAATGCGCCATTTTGCCAGATGCCAGCCTCGGACGCCGTGAGCAGAAAAGGCGCGTCTTGCAAAACTCCCTCTGCTGTCGCATTCGTGGTGCCGGTTGTATAGTCGAATTTGTCATTATCCGCGTCGTATTCGAGCGAGAGCGCGGCGGTAAAACCAAGCATGGAAGCGGTCCCTGCTGCATTATCGAGCCTGCCGACAACCATCACTGTGTACGCCTTGGCGACCGCGTCGGTGATCGCACTATTAAGGAATGTAGCGCCGTCAAAATGCGCGCTCGGATAGGTTCCGTCAAGGCCATCGGCATCGTACACCGGCGGCGTCGTAGCCTCTTCAGCGTCATAACCGTTCCCGCTCGCGTCGGCCCATGATGTGATAGGATCGGCGTCTGTATAGACTCCCGCCAGGTCGCGTGCGTCAAGCAGCAGGAGCGGTGACAAATTGAGCAGGTCGGCTTCAATAAATCGTTCAGAATTAAAACCAATGTAGCACGGTTGATCGGAAACGACTTCTATCACATTGGCACCAATTGGAACATCGGTCGAAATCGAAGCCGTGCCGCTTGTCGAGACAGTGACAACAGAGTCGCAATAAATTGCGCCTGCCGAATTTCTATGGATAAATGATGCGCCAGCTAATGCCATATATACTCATCTCCTAATTGTTAAAGGGCGGGGCAGCGCAACGGAGGAAAACGCCGCCCCTTTGCGGCGGAGGTCGAGTGGAGAATTAGCCAGCGAGGATAACGGCCGCCTCTGGCTGGATACAACTGACACCCCAAAGGATGTCAAAATACCAGGCGGTCTGCATGAACTGATAATCCTTGGTCAGCCGAAGGACAAGCCCGGTGACAGGATCCATGATAAATTCACTCAACGGATTGTCACTATCGAGCGGACGCGACGCAAGACCGAATGCGCTGCGGTTCCAAACCAGGTTTGCGTCATAGCTGCCCTTGAAGGTCACTACTGCGTTGTTGGTCCACGCAACCTTAGCGGGCGGCGAGAAACTAACAGTAATGTCATCGCTCGCATCAACGGTAGCAAGCGCGGTAACGGTATACGTTTGAGTGTCACCGGCTACCGTAAAAATGTCGCCAGCAGTAACAGTGCCGTCAATCGTGGTCAGCGTGCCCTCGTCCATAGCAACGCTCGTATCGCCAACGGCAACCGCGGCGTCATTGATGCAAGCCTTCATGTCGCCCGCCGCGTCAACCAGCGTCCCCTTCGTGTGAGTCTGAATATCATTTTCGCCGTACCACTCAATGCCGAACGCGCGCCCAACGTCGCCATTGGTGATAGTCGCATCAGACCCACGAATATGCGCCTGGTGGAACTCGTCAAGCTTCATCGCTGCGGACCAGGCATCCCAATTCAGAGCCGCGTAACGCTCCTCCTTAGGCGCGTTATTTTCGTTCAAAAGCCGAGCAACATCAATCGCATCGCCGACACCGGGAGTGCCGAACGGCGTGGTGGCCGCGGTGCCAACCCAGTTCCAAACTGCACCCTCGTAGGAGTCGAGAATAGTCTCGTTGACCTTGTTTGCCAAGGCGCGCACGGCTTGTTTCGCCATGTCCGGGATGAAATGTTCGCTAACATCGAACTGGTCACGATCCTGATCGGACAAATGGAAATTGGTAGACCACCATTTATCGAGCTTGATTTGCTTGCGAGTAAACGCGGTCGTGCTAGGCGCAAGCGGCGTCTCGGCCGGGGTAACCTCAGCGGCGGTACGAGTCGGAGCGACGGGAATATTAATTGTGTCGCCCTTAGCGGAAGCCTGAGGCCCGAAATCGGTCTTTACGAGCCGAGGCATGATACAAGTTTCGCGCAGGATCGGGAGAGACCTCGCAAGAATGGTACGAATAAGATAAGTGTCAGTATTGGCAGTGGTAGCCATTGGGCAACTTCACATCCTTCAAGAGTAGAATTAACAATTTGATTTATTGATTCTGCCCCCGGCAGATCGCTTGCGAGTTGCCCCCGGCAACGTCTGGTTAGTGGTTGATTTTAATTAGTCATCGACTAGAATTTTGCCTTCAGCGATACCCTTTAGCATTTCAGGGTCGCGCCCGGCTTCGCGTTGGAATTGCTGTCTAGTGATACGCCTTGGAGTTCTGCTTGCGCTTCTGCCACCTACAGCACCGCTGCCGGTAGAGCCTTCAAACAGAAACGGCTTTTCGTCTCTATATTTTTCAATCCAGGTTTCGAGCGTCCATTCTTTGCCGGTCGAAGTATCAAATCGATTCTCTTCTCGCGGCACCATTTTACCGTCGTCATCCATCTCAAAAAACTGCCGAATATCATTGAGGACGTATGGGAGCGCGCCCTTTTGCACGCCGGATTTAAGCGCAACCTCACCGTTTCGCTGATCCATTTGCAGATTTTTATACCGATCCTCATAGGCCCTGGCCTGCTCTTCAATTTGGCGCTGCCGAGATTCCCATGAATTTTTCTCGTCCTCGAATTTCTTGCGCATCTGCTCAATTTGGCTTTGCAGTGCCTCTTCCGTCTTGCCCTTAGCCTTCAAAAGTTCGCGCTCTTTTTCTTCAAGCGATTCACGCATCGATTCGAACTCTGGAATTTTGGAGGAGAATTCCTCCATCTGCTTTTTAAGCGATATATTCGTATTTCGGAACTCGTTGACTTTGCTTTTCAGCTTTTGGTTTTCGGCCAAGATCTGATCAATATCAAGTTCCTGCTCTGCACCTTCGACGACTCCGCCGCCATTCTCATCTGCCATTTCAATTCCTATTGTTCGATTTCAGATAGCACAGCACCGCCGCCTATCACTTATTGTCACTACATACTATAAACTCGGTATTCTCTGGCGTTT
>JAQVVH010000009.1 GCA_028699065.1 Gallionella sp. | reverse complement strand
TCAGTTAAGGCGATCGACAATATTTCTCGTGAAAAGTACTATATTTGCATACGTTAACATTTTGAAGGTTAGAGTATTTATAAGGTCGTCGCAACGGCTTTTAATCGCACCACACTGGAATTGAAACGTTGGTATCTTCAGCATAATCACGCAGGAATGATTCCTTTTAATCGCACCACACTGGAATTGAAACCCAGATGAGAGGCTTACCGTCAACGTTTGCACTTGTGCTTTTAATCGCACCACACTGGAATTGAAACATATGGACGGCTGATAAATCAAACTATTACACCTCACTTTTAATCGCACCACACTGGAATTGAAACGGTATTGTAAGAATTGCTTTTGTATGATACGCGGGCTTTTAATCGCACCACACTGGAATTGAAACCGCATTACCAAAACTATAATAATCCAGAATAATACTTCTTTTAATCGCACCACACTGGAATTGAAACTTCTTTTCCAATTCCTTTCAATCAATGCTCTATGCCCTTTTAATCGCACCACACTGGAATTGAAACCGGACATTGGGATTTCGTGTACTGACAAATATCAACTTTTAATCGCACCACACTGGAATTGAAACTACTGATTCTGGGCAAAAACATGTTTTATTTAAGCTTTTAATCGCACCACACTGGAATTGAAACTGCTTTATCTTTTACCTCAATATTTGTAGTTTTTGCTTTTAATCGCACCACACTGGAATTGAAACCGATTTGGCTTTACAACGCTTGTTATTGCATACCTTCTTTTAATCGCACCACACTGGAATTGAAACCGGACATTGGGATTTCGTGTACTGACAAATATCAAAAGCTTTTAATCGCACCACACTGGAATTGAAACTTGTGGCAACAGCAGCAACACCTGTACTGAACGTTACTTTTAATCGCACCACACTGGAATTGAAACTTTTCATCAATAAAGTGAGAAATACGGGGCATAACAACTTTTAATCGCACCACACTGGAATTGAAACTAAGTTGAAGATACAAGTGTTTCCTTATCTGTATCTGCTTTTAATCGCACCACACTGGAATTGAAACTATTGAAATGCTTCCTCTAATGCCTTGTCTTTAGCAACTTTTAATCGCACCACACTGGAATTGAAACGGGGAACAAAAAAACGAAAACCACTAAACCATCAAACCTTTTAATCGCACCACACTGGAATTGAAACGCTTTTAGCTGCATAGGTTGCACTATCTGATAACCAACTTTTAATCGCACCACACTGGAATTGAAACGAAAAAAACTAAACAAGAAATATTAAGTATGTCGACTTTTAATCGCACCACACTGGAATTGAAACAGAGGGGCATACGTAATGACTCGCAGACAAGCCGCTTTTAATCGCACCACACTGGAATTGAAACGTTGGTAATATTGGTAGATGTTATCCCACTGGCACTTTTAATCGCACCACACTGGAATTGAAACGCATCTACTTGGCTTTAGAAAGTCGGTCATATAATCTTTTAATCGCACCACACTGGAATTGAAACCCGCCACAAAAATCTATTGTAACAGTGTTACGTGCAAACTTTTAATCGCACCACACTGGAATTGAAACAACAATGTATATAAGCCATTAAAACGGCTCATATACTTTTAATCGCACCACACTGGAATTGAAACCTGATACCATTGTTTCGTTTTTCGACGATGATAAGCTTTTAATCGCACCACACTGGAATTGAAACCTACAACAAGAGCATAAGCAGGCGCATCACTTGTCCCTTTTAATCGCACCACACTGGAATTGAAACTTTTTACCTCCTGTTTTAAATGTTTCAAATATTCATAACTTTTAATCGCACCACACTGGAATTGAAACATAAAATCGGGTACCGGCAGCAAGCGTTTCAACCTGGCTTTTAATCGCACCACACTGGAATTGAAACTTATGCATCCTGTTGTTATCAGCATAAGCACTACTATTCTTTTAATCGCACCACACTGGAATTGAAACGGTTGGAACGGTAAAATTTATATTTACGGATCAGGCTTTTAATCGCACCACACTGGAATTGAAACTGCTGAATAGCACGCGGGCAGCGTTAACCGTGCTGAACTTTTAATCGCACCACACTGGAATTGAAACCAACTTGACCTCTTTTAATAGTTACCCAGCATCCCTTTTAATCGCACCACACTGGAATTGAAACGTTCTGTTGCGTGTATATAAATATCAACTTTATGCACTTTTAATCGCACCACACTGGAATTGAAACCGAGGCATCGAATTATACTACAGTGGAGAATATTGGACTTTTAATCGCACCACACTGGAATTGAAACAATAAATTTACTTTTTCGTATTTCATTGCTTTAAAAACTTTTAATCGCACCACACTGGAATTGAAACGAAACACAACCAGTTTTATACAGAATGAACTTAAAAACTTTTAATCGCACCACACTGGAATTGAAACAAACAGACCCGGTATGGTTGAGTGATTCAGCTACCTCTTTTAATCGCACCACACTGGAATTGAAACTTTATCAACTGATTTTTTATTTTGTTTACAAATGTCTTTTAATCGCACCACACTGGAATTGAAACGAAACTGCATCTATATAGTGAAACGTAACTACAAGGCAACTTTTAATCGCACCACACTGGAATTGAAACGTTATCGCTCGAAAGCGGTGGCGGTGGGTCAGGACTTTTAATCGCACCACACTGGAATTGAAACATACCACCCGTGACAATAATTGTCTTCGAGATCATCCTTTTAATCGCACCACACTGGAATTGAAACAAAAACCCCGCCGGCGAACCTCTCCGCTCGTTGAGCTTTTAATCGCACCACACTGGAATTGAAACAACGCTGCTGCTACTACGATACCTACTACAATAATTCTTTTAATCGCACCACACTGGAATTGAAACAGAGTTTAATTCCGAATCCCACAATTCTTGAAAACTTTTAATCGCACCACACTGGAATTGAAACGAGAGGGAACATTTAAGGATATTATGTGATACATCTTTTAATCGCACCACACTGGAATTGAAACCGTGCTATTCAGCTATTTTATTAATATGCTATTTACTTTTAATCGCACCACACTGGAATTGAAACAGCGGAGTTACAGCTTCGTTTGGGGACAAACTCTATGCTTTTAATCGCACCACACTGGAATTGAAACGTAAGTAAAATTGCTTCATTAGTTTCTAATTTCAAACTTTTAATCGCACCACACTGGAATTGAAACAATTTATTGTAAGTGGCTATTATTCACTTGTTTAGCCTTTTAATCGCACCACACTGGAATTGAAACTGGAGAGGAACCCGGGGAGGGAGGGAGCTTATAACTTTTAATCGCACCACACTGGAATTGAAACTTTGTTGAGCCTTGTAATGTTCTGATTTAATTTTCGCTTTTAATCGCACCACACTGGAATTGAAACATATCAATTTCTTTAGTAGGCATAATTTTTAAAACTTTTAATCGCACCACACTGGAATTGAAACTAATGTAACTATAAATAGGAGTAATAAAAGCGTTGCTTTTAATCGCACCACACTGGAATTGAAACTGACGTGGTGGTAACGCAATTTGTATCTTATTATATGGCTTTTAATCGCACCACACTGGAATTGAAACTTCTATGGTATGCTTAAAATGCACTTATATCGCTGTTACTTTTAATCGCACCACACTGGAATTGAAACGTCATTGAAAGACCTGTTAAAAGTAATGGAGATGCCCTTTTAATCGCACCACACTGGAATTGAAACTGTCTGACAACCATACCGGATCGGTCTCGGTGTAACCTTTTAATCGCACCACACTGGAATTGAAACTCATAAGTTTTCCGAGCACGGTACTGTGATGGCACTTTTAATCGCACCACACTGGAATTGAAACTCCGCAGTGCAGATGTTTGGCATTGCCTAGTA